>NZ_JBIMCF010000014.1:0-76822 GCF_048551975.1 Acinetobacter johnsonii
GAACACCCCGAATCAGATGTATGAGCAAACTAAAACCGAGCTAATTGCTTAACTCGGTTTGAAGTGGAATACTGTCAATCTATTTCAGGACAAGACAGATCAGTTAAATACTTAACATACTGCTTAAAGTTTCACTGACATTTTTAGATTTCACTTGTGGTTTTAAAGCCTCAAGCTTTGCTTTTACTTCGCTACGCTGTGGCTCTGCCAATGTGTACCAACGTGACAAAACTTGAAGTAAACGAGACCCAACTATTGGGTTTTTCTCATCTAAATATTTTGCCAGCCCAATGAAGTGATCCACACCAAAACTCCATGTGTTCACTGGGTTTGCATTTAAGCCGCCACTCACTGAACGAATGCGGTTCGGTACGCCCAAATCATAATCGACATGAGAAGTGAGGTATTGAATGGTTTCCGTTGTAGCACAAGGATGTGCCGCTTGAAGTGTGAACCACTGATCTAGTGACAAAGCCTCATCTTTAAAACGTAGATAAAAATCACGTAAAGCAGCTTCTGCTTGCGGTGCATCATTCCACACTAAAACACGTAATGCACCTAAACGCTCAGACATATTGCCTGTAGCTTCATATTGCTGATATGCCAGTTCAAAAGCGGTTTCATCACCTTGACGTGTCATCATACTGAGCATGATGTTTTTCAGCGCACGGACTCCCATGGCTTGTGAAAACTCTTTTTGCATATCTGGGTCTAAAGCCAAATACGTTTCTTTACAAAACGCCCCTAGCTCACGTGCCAGTTTTTCAATTAAAGCATTACGCTGTTCTTGGATCTTCGCAGGTTCGTAGTCAGTGTCGATACGACTACCCAAATAACCTTCACTTGGCACATCAAATAAACGTGATGCCAAGAGTGGATCTTGTTTAACAAAATCTGGCAGTGTGTTTTTAATGGCTTGAATATAAATATGCGCATCATGACCATTGAGTAAAATACGCTCAAGCAGTGTTTGCGTTGCTTGCCATTGGTTAAAACCATTGGTTTCGTATTGAATCAGGAACGCCAACTCTTCATCGGTATAGTTAAATTCTAAGTTGACGGGCGCAGAAAAATTACGCAGTAATGACACGACAGGTTTCGTACTTAAACCACTAAACACAATGCTGGCTTGGTCTTGGTCAAAAAGATACACACCATCTTTGACTGCATTTTCAAATAAACTGTCTGAGTTTAAAACCAATTGCTCACCTGTTGCAGCATCGAACAGTGCTAAAGCGACAGGAATTGGAACAGCTTGTAGGTTCGGATACTTAGGATGTGCTTTTAAACTTTGCTTAAAGTTTAAAGTATAGGTTTGTGCCGCAGCATCATAATGACCTTCCGCTTCTAACTTTGGTGTACCCGGTTGGTTATACCACGTTAAGAAGTTGGACAAATCTACGCCTGAACCTGCGGTTAAAGCGGCTACCCAGTCTTCAACTGTCACGGCTTGACCATCATGGCGTTCAAAGTATTCATCGGTTCCTTTACGGAATTTTTCTTTGCCTAATAAGGTTGCCATCATGCGGTTAATTTCCGCACCTTTTTCGTAGACCGTTGCAGTATAAAAGTTATTGATTTCCACAAAATGGTCTGGACGCGGTGGATGAGACAACGGGCCTGAATCTTCTGGGAACTGATGCGCTTTGAGTACCGCAACGTCATCAATACGTTGAACCCCAGCAGACTGCAAATCTTCTGAGAAAGATTGATCACGGAAAACCGTTAAGCCTTCTTTTAAACACAATTGGAACCAATCACGGCAAGTAATGCGGTTACCTGTCCAGTTATGGAAGTATTCATGGGCAATGACCGACTGTACACGCATAATCGCGGCATCTGTCGTGTATTCTTCATCCGCCAAAACACATGATGTGTTAAAAATGTTGAGACCTTTATTTTCCATCGCCCCCATGTTGAAAGCACTGGTAGCCACAATCATATAGTTGTCTAAATCATAGGGACGACCATAGTGTTCTTCATCCCAACGCATTGAATGCTTTAAGGCTTCCATTGCAATATGACATTTCGGAATATCTTTTTCTTCGGCATAAATTTCTAAAGCCACATCACGGCCTTCCGAGGTCACATAACGGTCTTTTAAAACAGCCAAATCACCAATCACACAAGCAAACAAATACGCTGGTTTTTTGGTTGGATCTTGCCAAATGGTATAGTGACGACCTTCGCCTGCCTCGCCCGCTTCAATCAAGTTACCATTGGCAAGGAGCACTGGATATTTTTTGTCAGCTTCTACACGTGTGGTAAAGACTGAAAGGACATCAGGACGGTCCGGGTAAAAGGTAATTTTACGGAAACCTTCAGGCTCATTTTGGGTAACAAACAAATCTGATGCCGCTTGATATAGGCCTTCAAGTTGTGTATTTGACTCAGGATGAATGATCACCGATGTCTCAAGCTTGATCTGATTTGGTGCATTACGAATCACCAACTGCTCTGCATCAAGCACATATTGCTCTTGGCTAAGTTGCTGACCATTCAGGACTAAGCTTTTCAGCTCTAAATCACGCCCAAGTAAAACCAAATCACCCTCAGTTTGGCGCGTCAGATCCAGTACAGCATCAACTTGGCTATGCTCATCATAGACTTGAATATCGAGGTGAATGCTGTCTACTAAAAAAGATGGTTTTTGATAGTCTTTTAAATAGACGGTTTGATCTGCTTCAATAATTGGATTTGCCGCAATATTCATGTCATGTCCTAATGCTATTGGTCTACAGCTTTATATTGTGTATGTTTTGATCATACGACAAGTTTGCCATACTGTCTGTGTATGTTGAATGATATTTATATGGGCACTTTGAACAAGCTTTTCAATTCTATTGTTCTTATCCCGCGCATATGACTGCACCAAGTGAATAAGAAACAGACAACTCCTCACATCGTGCCGTGCTTGTCTAGCAATATTTGCACCAGCCTTTAGACTTGCACAGTGCCATTAGCTCTCTACCATTCAAACGCTGAGAAACTTAAAGACATCGATAAGATATAAAGACAGCTCTTTTCAAATATCCAACTTAATTTTCAAATCGGCTACATTTTGTGCACAGTTTTTGCTTGTATCCAAATATGCATAGCGCATGATGAAACTTAAGCAAAATAAAAGAGGTGTGAGATGTACTTAAAAGACCATATCGTCCGCGTCGAAAATATAAAAATGCTGCAAGCAATGCATGCTGCAAAAATTGATCATAAAGTCATTGCACTGTTCATGAGCTGTGAAGGAATGCCTTTACAAGCCCACGATGTCAGCAGCATTCTAAATCACTACGACACAATAGGGAGTAAAAAGTTGCCGAGCAAAAAAGTTCAAGCCATGATTGAAGCTAAAAAACTAGGTATGGACGATGAATCTCTACCTTGCCCCGTTTAAATTCTACTTCTACAAAAAATACGGCACATGCCGTATTTTTTCGTCCTATATTCGCCACTGCATTGCTTCACCCGTAGAGGGTTTACAAAGCACCTCTGCTTGTTCAATTACACTGCAATTTACAACGCCTTTCCGAAATTTTAGCGTGTATAATTTGAGAAAATCCTGAGTTTCAAATTCATCTTATGTCGCTTCAAATTTTGCACAAACAACTTGATGAAAGCACGCCTTGTCCACTTTGTCAGGCGGCCATGTTTTGGGTGGATGCTGAACAATACGACAAAGAAATTAACTTTCATGAATGTAGCCACTGCCAACATCGTGTTTTTAGCAATTCAAATCTAAATTGCCACTGCGACAGTTGTTTAGCCCAGCGCAAAAAAATATTGAAAGAAACTCGTCAGCAAGAACAGCGTAAAACCAAAACCAAGGACATTTATGAGTTTGAACTGGGTCAACTCAGTTTTATGCATAAATTATTTTTATTGGCCCTGTTAGATGACTACGCACAAGAACATACACAACATCAAGAGTTTATTGATTGGGAACAGATCAAATATTTTAGTATCACCCCCAATTATCTGTTTCAAAATAGTCTCGTCAAACAACTGGTAAAAGAACAAATTCTCGTTGCCAAAGATTTTGCCAGTGAAGCCCATCAGTACTATATTAATGTGCGTTTGGACGGCTATTCTGAACCTAGCCTATTTAGTGTTACGCAGCAATTACGTTATTGGTTTTATGAAAATCTTAGCCTTGGTGTGCCTTTTAAGACCGCGGATGAAGTCAAAAATGCCTTGTACCAATTGCTCTATCAGGAAATTATCCAATTTATGCAGTTTTACTGCCGTACTTGGGGCATTCAAATTGCGGGAAATAACAGTTTCCAAGTGTTTTGTTATCGTTTACTCGATGTACTCGCAGTGGGACAAATTTATTATTTAATCCAAACTGCATTGGAGTATTTATATGAACGTAAAGCCTTACAACCCAGAAATGAAAACTTCATCAACACCAACTTATTGAAAAAAACTTTACAACAATACCGTGAACGCAGTGTGGCTGAAAAATGGGAAACTTCAACGTTACCTCGACCGCATAACTTACCATTCAGTAAAATGAGCGAAGTCTTATTTTTCCGCTTTTTAGGTTATGACGAAGCCATTTTCTTCCAACCTGTCTCTCGTTCATGGCAAAAAATTGAACCGCGTTTGAACTTCTACTCACAAAAACGCTGTATGTACTGCGGTTCAAATGAACTCACTGTAGATTATGATGCTGACCAATATGTGACTTTATTTTGTCGCAAATGTATGCATCAAGACCACTATTTCACCAAATAAGGGCATCCACTATGACCCAGCTTTTAGACCTGTCCTTGCTTAACACAAAACAATCAATTCAAGACCAAACCGATGTCTTGGTGGCATATGTTGCTGAAGCTTGGACTGCCCTGCAAACGCAACAACCTTTGGTGCAATGTATCACCAACAGTGTTGCTGCCAATTATGCAGCCAACGTTTTATTGGCTGCGGGTGCCTCACCTGCCATGATTGATAATCCCTTTGAGGCGGAAAGTTTCACCCACATTAGTGCAGCGCTCAGTATTAATCTAGGTATGCCAACCTCTGAACAAATGCAAGCCACGCAAATCTCGGCACAAACCGCGCAGCAGCAAAACATTCCGTGGGTATTAGACCCTGTAGGATATGGGCCATTTTTAAAATGGCGCTCTGAAATGGTGGATCAGCTGTTAGCTTTTCAACCCACGGTTATTCGTGGAAATGCATCTGAAATCAGCACACTTGCGGGAAACCAGAGCGAAACCAAAGGCGTTGACAGTACGGCAAGCAGTGCCGATGTCTACCATCAAGCAAAAACACTTTTAGCACAGGCTGAAGTCATTGCCATTTCTGGCGAGTCTGACTATATCCTTTCCAAACAACTTAATGTTGTAATCCAAGTCAATGGTGGTTCGCATTTACAACCCAAAATTACAGCTACGGGTTGTGCCCTTGGTGCATTAATTGCAGCCTATAGCGCAGTCACCAATCCTGTCATTGCAGCGCTGTCTGCGCATGTCCACTTTGCCATTGCTGGGCAGCTTGCTTATGCCCGAAGCCAAAGCACAGGAAGTTTTAATGTAGCGTTTATGGATCACATTCATCAAATGAAAGCTGAAACCATTTATGAATATGCGGATATACAGCTTATCCGTATCTCGGCCTAAATAAAGTATGGCGAGATTTTCTGCTTAAGCAACTTCTCGCCCTAAAAACACGTTCATTGCCGCTTCTAACAGAGTCAGCACATCTAATTTACAGATACACATTAAGCCCATGCCAATAAAATAATCAGGCGTATGTTGCATATAAAAGTTGATATGACGACTGCATCGATTTCGAAGCCGCATCAATTGTTCAGGCGTGGTCTGTGGCAGCACACAAGGATGCACAAACACATCATCACTGCGCTGTTGCACATTCACATGACGGTTTTGTATGAGATCAAGAACCTGTAAATAATCCTCAGGCATTGGCACTTCTGCACGCGGATAAAAGCGTTTTGAACGTGAAGCAAACAGCCGATATACTTTTGGCTGCATCAAACTCGAAACAAACCATAACTGACGCGTAGGATATTTTAAACGATAACCTAAGGTCACTCGAATTGCAGATAAGAGTGTTCTGTTTTGATTTCGGTACTCAGGTAAAAAAGCGGCACGCGAGCTAAGAATATATAAGGGTTGATGCGCTGTCTTAAGCTTCAATATAGCAATAATATTTTGCCCAACTATTTTTCCGCGATGATAAAAACGAATAATTGGTAATGCCACTACATCAGGGTTATATACTAATTGATGTAGTTCTTCTGGGATTGCATTTGGGAAAATTTGTCGATCAAAAGTTTCAAGCTCTTCAAATAGAACTTGTTTTTTCTCTATTGAAAGCTTTTTAAAATCAACGACCTTTTCCATAATTTGCATGAAGTGTTTCCATTCTTATTTTGATCACTTATTTTACTGTCATGGTCTAAATGCAATGCTTTGACGACCATAGGTATAGAAAAAATGTCTTCACCAAACCGATAACATCAAGGACCAAATGCGACAGCCCAATTGGGGGCATATAATAACTGCTTTTTATTTAGGTGCATAGCGCTTATTTTATAAGCAGAAAAAATGCCAGTGCGAAACTGACATTTTTCTCACAATCTATTTTTGCAATGATTAAGCATTACGATAGGTGATATTGACTGTCTTAATTCGATTTGAATCCAACTCAAGCACTTCAAAGTGAACACCACGGTAGTCCAGTTGAGTTCCAACCTGTACATCACCGTGGGTTTTATCTAGGATTAAACCAGCAACACTAATATAGCCCGCATCTTCTTCAACCAAATCGATCATCCCAAGTTCCAGTTCAAGCTGATATAAATCCAGCATGCCTGTCGCCTTCCACGTCTGATCATCAATCTTCACTAAATCAAGTTGCTCATCGGCATCGGGAAATTCACCAGCAATCGCTTCAAATACGTCAAGCGGTGAAACGAGTCCTTGCACATTACCAAACTCATCGCTCACCAAAACCAATGAACCTTTAGACGTTCTTAGCGTATTTATCGCATCAATGACTTTCATTTTTTCAAAAATGTAAATTGGGCGATGACGCTTGATCAGGTCTTTCAATTGCTGTTCATCATCTAAGACATCAAGCAATTCTTTGGCGCGCGCAATACTGATCACTTTATCCAAGCTACCGCGGCACACAGGAAATAAACTGTGCGGCACAGACAGTACCTGTTCACGAATTTTCTCAGGTGAATCATCAAGATTGACCCATGAAATTTGACTACGCGGTGTCATGATCGACGCGACCGAACGTTCAGCCAATGTCAGTACACCGCCAATCATATAACGCTCTTCATCCGCAAAAGTTTCTTGCGCTTTAAGCTGATCAGGATCTTCAGCTTGGAGCTTGCCACCCATGAGTTTCAAAATAGAATCCGCAGTACGGTGACGCAGTGGAATTTTCGCTTCATGTTTTGCCGCATTGCGCTCACCAAACTGGTTAAACGCCTCAATTGCAATGGCAACACCAATACCCGAATAGATATAACCTTTAGGAATGTGGAAGCCGAAACCTTCTGCAATCAGGCTGATACCAATCAACAATAAGAAGCTTAAACACAAGATGACCACAGTCGGATGACGGTTTACAAAAGTCATTAAGGGCTTCGATGCCAACAACATGACCACCATGGCAACCACCATAGCCACCATCATCACATTAATGTTGTCGACCATACCAATCGCGGTAATCACTGAATCCAGAGAGAATACCGCGTCAAGGATCACAATCTGTGCCACAACTGCGGTGAAACCCGCGTAGACCACATTGGTGGTCAGCTTAACTTCAGGCTTACCTTCAATTTTTTCATGCAATTCGATAACGGCTTTATAGACTAGGAATAAGCCACCAAATAAAAGAATCAGATCTCGCCCAGAGAATGTCCAATCTAAGACAGTAATCAGCGGTCGAGTCAACGTGACTAACCAAGTGATGATAAACAACAAGCCCAAGCGCATTAAAAGTGCAAGCGAAAGACCAATGACACGCGCTTTATTGCGTTGCTCAGGAGGAAGTTTTTCAGCCAAAATGGCAATAAAGACTAGGTTATCAATACCTAAAACAATTTCTAATATAATCAGCGTAAGTAAACTTACCCATATTCCCGGATCTAATAAAAATTCCATTATTTCATTACCCCAGAATTATGTTTCTGTTTTAAAAGCATAGAACTGCACGGCGACGGATCCATATTTGTGACCTGTTCAACTAAAGATGAAATAATTATGCCTGAGATGTTTGGCTTGTAATAATTTTTTTATGGTTTTTAACAAAATTTTAATATTCGACCACTTATTATGCAAAAAATACATAAAAATATCGAAATCACTGTTCGAAATTTTGTCACTTAATGCCAATTGTCGTATTCCATAAAGATTAGACGCCACGGTCATTTTTTAGTTTCTCTAATAAAAAACATCTTAAATAAAACTCAAATTATTGTTTTATTTAATTATTTATTTTAATAATAATTAAAAAATATCAATTCACTACATTTATGACTTCCATGAATGACACTTTTTGTTAAAAACACTAGTTCACAAATCCATTTTTTTCACTAAAATGAAACACGACCAACATTGTTGTAAAAGTGGTCAATTACCCAAACCAAGGATGCGCGGATTGACAATCCGATCAAAGTAATCGAAGACAGGATTCATCGCTATGAACAATAAAAAAGCATTGACCTTCAATAAGACGTCAAAAATGCTTGCCAATACTAGCTATGAAGGCGCATATCTGCATTTAGACTCCTCATTTGATCAGCATCAAATTAAAGTTGTGGTTTCGCATAATAACCAAAAGTTTGAAATGCACTTGCCTATCGTTCTACAGGACGGTGTTCCCATGGCTAAACTCTCTTTAGATTCTCACCAGAATGCTGAAGTCGAAGATGAAGTTGTACAATTTGCACAAAGCATTGTGAGCTTCCATCAAGATAAAGACGGCTATACCCAGTCTCATCTAAACAGCCACGCTTAACTTTTCTTGATTACTGGCCAAGGTTATCTATTAACAAATTTCGTTTATGGTGATAAATCCAGTAATTTTTTATTGATAAGTGTATGAGCGTTCACATAAAATGTGTTCAAATGATCTATAAAATAAAAATACGATTCACGGGGAATCCCTCACATGACCAAAAAGTACAGTAAGTTCCTACCAGGTTCTGAAGATTTTTCTTTAGAAAGTTTTCCATTTTACTGGGTAACGCAAGTACATGCACAGTATGTACTCAATGTCGATCACGCTTTAAAAAAGTATGGTTTAGATAACTCACGTCGTCGTATTTTACTGGCTCTAGACTCAAAGCCACATGCCAGTGTTTCTGATTTATCTGACATGGTGGTCTCTAAAATGTCGACAACCACCAAAATTGTCTATCGTTTAAAAGATGAAGGATTGGTTGAAACTTATTCTTGTGAAGACGATGCACGCATCACCCGCGTCCTTCTCACTGAAAAAGGTGTTGAAATGACCAATAAGATTAATGATCTCACCAGTGTTGTACTTGAGCAATCATTTGAAGGCTTAACACCTTTGCAAATTGAAAAAATGATGGAAAGCTTAAAACACGTATTTAAAAATTTAGCTCGCTAAACCGTTTAAAAGTCGAAAAAGTTGAGTTGGGGACTCTCTTTTTCGACTTTTATTTTTGGCACATGTGAACATTCAAACTCTTCAACAGGAAAGCCTTGTACAAAGGATTGAATATTTGATGATTTCCAGCTGAGCCACTCCTCTAAGCGTTCATGTGGAATCACGATCACTGAGCGCTTCACATCACCTGGCTCATGAAACTCCCGCATCATTGGATGGTCTATTGCATCCATCGTAAGCATGGTTGCTGAACGTACTACCTTGCCTGCTATACGACAAATTTCATATAGTGCGGCAACAAAAATAGCCTGCCCATCCTGTCGTCTGACACCCCATCTCTGCGGCTTTTGCTCTATATATTTTGACTCATAAAATTCAAAAACTGGGATTACCCCAAACTGATATTTGGAAGTGGCCTCAATAAAACTAGCCTTCTGCAAGAGTGTCTCACTTCGAGCATTATAGGTTTTGCTTGCAATACTCTTATCTTCTGCCCATTTCGGTATCAAACCAAAATGTACTTTCCGCCACTCAAAACCTATATTTGATTTGAACAATAAAGGCAACTCATAACCGGGATAGACCTCTTCGACATAATCAAAGGGAATTTCAGGTAGACTAAGCTGTTGTACTTGAGCAAGGGTTAGAGGTTTAAAATTAGCGCACATGGATTTTCATCCAATTTGATGATTAACAATAGTATGACGAGCTTTATATAGTGAATTGTATAAGGCTTTTATCCGCAGCGTCTAGTTGAAATACTGATTTAGCCCTAGGTTTAAGGCCATTCATAGCCTTGAGTAAGCCCAATTTAAAGATCACTATTACCCAAAATTAAATCAGTCTTATTGTTTTCCTCTATAGACATAGTAGGACTTATTCCAACCAATAAAAAAGCCTCCGAAGAGGCTTTTTTAGCTTTACAGATTAGTCACCTGTATAACCTTTTAACTTCAAGCGTGCAGCATGTAGAAGTGGTTCTGTATAACCTGATGGCTGCTCACCACCTTTAAACACAAGGTCATACGCTGCTTTGTATGCATAACCATCGAAGCTTGGCGCCATAGGGGTGTAAAGTGGATCGTTTGCGTTTTGCTCATCTACGATTTTCGCCATACGCTGCATCACTTCTTCAACTTGCGCAGCAGATACGATGCCATGACGTAACCAGTTTGCAACGTGTTGAGATGAAATACGTAAAGTTGCACGGTCTTCCATTAAACCCACGTTATTGATGTCTGGAACTTTCGAACAACCTACACCCAAGTCAACCCAACGCACAACATAACCCAAAATCCCTTGAAGATTATTTTCAAGCTCTTTGGTTTTCTCTTCTTCAGTCCAGTTGGTATCTGTCGCTAAAGGCGGTGTTAACAAATCATCTAATGATAAAGGCTGAGTATTCAATAATTCTTTTTGACGCTCAGACACGTTGCACTGGTGGTAGTGAATCGCGTGAATAACAGCACCAGATGGAGATGGAACCCATGCACAGCTTGCGCCCGCTTCTGGATGTTCAATCTTGGTTTTATACATGTCTAAAAGCATATCTGGTTTTGGCCACATGCCTTTACCAATTTGTGCTTTACCACGTAAGCCTGCTTGAAGACCGATCATCACGTTACGGTTTTCATATGCTGGGAACCAAATTTGTGATTTTACTTCGCCCTTGCGAACGAATGGACCTGCTTCCATAAAGGTATGGATTTCATCGCCTGTACGGTCCATGAAACCCGTGTTAATGAAGATCGTACGGTCTTTTGCTTGAGCAATACAGTTTTTCAAGTTTACAGAAGTACGACGCTCTTCATCCATGATACCGATTTTTAAGGTTTTTGCAGGCAGGCCTAGCGCTTGTTCTGAACGCTCAAACAACTCAACAGCAAAAGCAACTTCTTCAGGACCATGCATTTTTGGCTTAACGATGTACATTGAACCTTTACGAGAGTTCTTGTTTTCGTTTTCACCTTTAATGTCTGCAAAAGACAAAAGCGGAGTGATTAATGCATCCATGATACCTTCATAGATTTCAGCACCATCTACAAGAATCGCAGGGTTGGTCATGAGATGACCCACGTTACGAAGAAGCATCAATGAACGGCCATGAAGTTTCGTTTCACCGCCAATCAAGTTTTTGTGCGTACGGTCTTTATTCAAAGTACGCATAACGGATTTACCATTTTTCTCGATAGACTCTGAAAGCGTACCCTTCATCAAACCTAACCAGTTACGGTAGCCTTCAACTTTCTCTTCTGCATCTACAGCAGCGATCGAATCTTCTAAGTCTTGAATAGTCGTTACAGCAGCTTCAAGAACTAAATCTTTTACTCCAGCGGCATCTGTTTTACCAATTGGGCTGTTCGCATCAATTTCAATTACAACGTGTAGGCCGTTATTTAAAAGTACAATTTCTGTTGGAGCAGATTCTTCGCCATTAAAACCAACAAATTGTGCTTCTTTAGCCAAAGTAGATGTCGAACCGTCTTTTAACGTCACAACTAGCTTTTTGCCTTCAACTGCATATTTTGTCGCATCAGCATGCGAACCATTCGCTAACGGGAAGGTTTCATTTAAGAAGTTTTTAGCAAATGCAATAACTTTGTCGCCACGCACAGGGTTATAGCCTTTACCTTTTTCCGCGCCACCGTCTTCAGGGATCACGTCAAAACCGTAAAGTGCGTCGTATAAAGAGCCCCAACGCGCGTTTGCAGCATTTAAGCAGTAACGTGCATTACGCACAGGTACCACCAATTGCGCACCAGCCAATAATGCGATTTCTTCATCTACATTTTCTGTGCTGATTTGGAAATCTTCTACTTCTGGTACTAAGTAGCCAATTTCAGTAAGGAAAGCTTTGTAAGCTCCAAGTTCAAATTTGTTGTTGCGGTGCCATTCATCGATCTTCGCTTGAATGTCGTCACGCTTAGCCAATAGTGCTTTGTTCTTTGGGCTAAGATCGACAACGACTTGTTCAAAGTTTTTCCAGTAAGTTTCACTGTCCAAACCTGAACCTGGAAGTGCTTCATTTTCGATGAAATCGTAAAGTTCTTTAGCAATCGCTAACTTGCCTTTTTGAATACGTGCAGTCATTGTCTTTCCTGATATTGCTACTTTTTATACAAGAGATTCTAGTATACCGATTTAAACTTGGCTGAATAGTAATATCACCGTGCGAAATAGTGATCATTTTTTATTTAATAAAGTATACAAACTACCAAATAAAATACTGCTCAAGGCACAAGCATTATCAATTTACAAAATGCTCTTTAGTAGTTTATTAAGTTTTTGAAATGCCGAAATTAGACTTAAGTGCAGTTTTGTATGTTTATTACACTTAAAACCAATATTCTCCCTATTTTCAATCCTGATTAAGCCATGATTATTCAAAAAAGTCGATAAATTAATCGATGAAAATGCACATAAAAAAAGCACCCTTTTGGGTGCTTATATTTTTAAATTTCTTCTTGCTGTTTACTTACTTCAGCTTGTATCTGTCGATGCGCTTTATTCAAGTAATCATCTGATTGCATTTCCAATAAACGTGAACGCGTGCGTTCAATTTCAAAGGCTAATTTATCACCAGAGTACAAATCAATAATTGTATCTTCTGAGGTTAAAATCAGTTTTACCCCACGGTCATAAAACTCATCGACCAGATAAATAAAACGACGCGTGCCTTCAGAAAGATAGTCGGTCAAATGCGGAACATTACTCACCAACACCGTATTATAAATATTTGCAATTTCAATAAAGTCAGCAGGACTACGTGGTTTTAAACACAGCTCTGAATATTCACACCATAAAACATCTTCAGTATGCCCGACCGTTTCTACGATACGATTATTAATAATAATCGGCTCATCTGAAATGGTTTGAGTTTGTGTCAATGCGCTAAAACGCTGTGCGATCCAACGTTGGTGCTCATGTGTTAAAGGTGATTTAAAGAGTTGCGCTTGCTTTAAAACACGCAAACGATAGTCCACGCCTGCATCTACATTTAAAATCACACACTGCTGCTTCACCATTTCAATGGTTGGAATGAAACGATCACGGTGAATGCCGTTTTTATACAAACCATCTGGTGCAATGTTTGAGGTTGCCACCAAGGTAATGCCACGTGCAAAAAGCTTTTGGAACAAATCACTAAGAATCATGGCATCCGTCACATTCGAGACGAAGAACTCATCGAAACAAATGACCACTGCTTCTTTATAAATTTGATCCGCAACCGCATCTAAAGGGTTACGCTGACCTGAAAGCTTGTTGAGCTCACGATGTACATGTTGCATAAAATGGTGAAAGTGCATCCGTGTTTTACGACGAAATGGAATTGAATCATAAAACTGATCCATCAACCATGTTTTACCACGTCCTACACCACCCCACATATATACACCACGTGGAGAAGTTTGACGGCGGAAACGACGGAATGCTTTTTTAGATGCCTTAAAACGTTGAATTAATTCATGCCAAACGCGATCCAGCTCATGAACGGCCTGAGCTTGTGCCTCATCAGACATGAACTGCCCGGATGCTAAGGCTTGAGCATAACGCTCTGCAGGAGATAAAGGACTGAATGCGGTAGGTGAATTAAAATCTGACATATCATTTAATACTGTTTTTAGGCTATATCAATTATAGCGGAGTGGAAAAGTTAATATATAACACTTTGGCATAATTATGCTTAGGCTATTTCCCATATTGTTGTGGACTGTAACCAAACCACCGTTTAAATGCATGATTAAAGGCTGCAGGCTCCGAGTAACCCAATAACTCTGCAATCATTTCAATGGAATATTCCTGATATTCCATCAAATGTAGTGCACGGTCTTTCATTAATTGCTCACGAATTTTTTTATAACTGCTATTTAACTGTTGCAACTGATGTCTTAAGGTTCGCTCTGGCAAATTCAACGCTTGTGCAGTTTCAGCCATGGTCGGCAGTAAACCTCGTTGCAACTCCAAATAATCTTGTACACGTTGAATCAGACTCGGTTGCTCTGCCGTTTCTTCTAAACGCTGCAATTCCGCCTGACATTTGCCTGCATAAACGTTAAATGTCATCAAATCTGCTGAAGGAATTGGTACATTTAAAACCCATTCATCAAACCAAAATTCAGCTTGCTGCGTACCAAAACTCACTTGCTGACCATAAACCTGCTGATAGAGCACCAGTTTTTTCGCATCTTCAGGTCGTGCAACAGGTAAAGTAATTCGAATCTCAGGCATTTCTAGCCCAATCATCTTATAAATATCTTGTAAAAACTTGTAGGTTCCCGCTATTTCAGAATGTGCACGCAACTGTCCCACAGGTGTTTGCAAGTCTCGCGGTAGATAACACAGTGCGACTTGATCATTTTGTTTTTTTAAACCCAATAAGCCACTCAAATGCGTCAAACTCTGATAGCGAATACCCTGTTCTAACGCGGTATGTGTCGTTGGACTGGTCATCAATAACATCAGTAAAGGGCTATATCCTGCCAAAACATAATGCTGACCAATAAACAAGCCTTGCTCAGGCTCAATATCCTCTGCAATGATTTTCAAAATATCCCACTCTAGAGCAGGATGAATGATCGCATTCGGATCAAGCGACTCCACACGTAAGCCAATGCTTTGTAACTTTTGATCGACTGCGACTCCTGCTTTACGCATTCCTTGAATCAAATACATCAAGCCAAGTACAGAACGTTTCATAATCAATTAAAAGCAAAATATTGCCCTATGTTTTACTACAGCCACCTAGCGTACAACAATTGCCGAATCTATCAATTTTCTTGTCAGGGCTATCATAGACCTTCTGGATAGTTGCTCTACAATAAAGCAAAACAAAAAGCAAAAACAAATGCAAGCAGCAAATTCAACAACTCCTCAGGTAAAAATCGCCATTATTAGTGCAGGCTTTGGCGGTTTAGCGATGGCTATTCCTCTTTTGCAAAATAATATTCGTGATTTTGTAATTTTGGAAAAGGCCAGTGAAATAGGTGGCACATGGCGTGAAAACCAATATCCGGGTGCTGCTTGTGATGTACAGTCACATCTCTATTCTTTGTTTTTTTCACCCAAGACTGACTGGTCTAAACGTTATGCTGAAGCACCTGAAATTTATCAATATATCCAAACACTTACCGCTGAACATCAATTACAGTCTTATATCCGCTTTCACAGCGAAGTCAGTGCTGCACATTACTTAGACAATCAATGTTTATGGCAACTCACCCTTAATCAAAATGAAACTCTGACCGCTCAATTTGTCATTTGAGCATCTGGTCCGTAGCATGTACCGCAAATTCCGCATATTGCGAGCATTGAGAAATTTAAAGGCAAAGTTTTCCATTCATCACAGTGGGATCATGACTATGACCTCAGCAATAAAAATGTTGCCTCTCTTGGTACAGGCGGTAGCGCGATTCAATATATTCCTGAAATTGCAGAAAAAGTGAAACAACTTTACGTACTACAAAGGACAGCCGCATGGGTTATTCCTCGGGATGAACGTCGTTATTTACCCATTGAAAAAGCACTGTTTAATCGATTTGATTGGTTTCGAAAACTTCATCGAGCTCGTCTGTATTGGACAAATGAATCTCGTGTTTTTCCCATTATGAAACCATAGGTCATGAAATATGCACAAAAACTAGCAGAAGCGTATATTCGCCATCAAGTCAAAAACCCTGCAACTGCGAATAAGTTGATTCCCAACTATATTATGGGTTGTAAACGCATCTTAGTCTCCAACAAATATTATCCAAGCTTTAACCGTAAAAATGTGGAGTTGGTTACCAATGATATTTTGGAATTAAATGAGGACAGTATCATCACCAAAGATGGGAAGAAGCGTGCAATTGACTGCCTCATCCATGGCACAGGTTTTGTGACTGACCCAAGTATTTATCTTAAATCCTTTAGCTGCACAGGGCTGAATCACCTTGAGCTTACAGACGCGTGGAAAGATGGGGCCGAAAGTTACTATGGAATTAACACCAAACATTTCCCAAACTTATTCCAGCTTTTAGGACCCAATACAGTCTTAGGTCATAACTCGGTTATTTTTATGATTGAGTCACAAGTTAATTACATTCTACAGCTCATCGAAATGGCAGAAAAAGCCCAATCTCAAGCAATCGTTGTGAAAGCAGATATTCAAGATCAATTTAATCAGCATTTACAAAGTCAATTTACAGATACCATTTGGCAATCTGGCTGCGTCAGCTGGTATCAACAAGCGGACGGGAAAAATTTCTCTTTATGGCCCAGCTATACATGGAAGTATTGGCTAAAAACACGAAAAGCCAATCCTGCGGACTATCGTTTGTTAAATTCTAAGCAAGATAGTCAAGCAATAAATTAAGATCGCGGTCATAATAAGTTAGTATTTATTCACACTTTATTTGACATGCAATCGTTTTGGTTGATTTTTCAGCTTCTTATTTGTTTAGTACTTGGTTTTGTTTTGGCGCGTCGTTTACCCAAATGGCTTGAACGACTTGCCTTTCAAATCTTGCCCTATTTTACTTATATTCTCTTAATCGCAATTGCGATTGAGTTTTCAACGACGTTGCATAGTATTGCCGAACCTTGGCAGATACTCAATCATGCAGCGCTTTTAGCAGTTATGACCAGTATTGGCGCTTTTGTCTGTTGTTACATATTATTTAAACTGTTGGGCTATCAACCCAGTCATGGCAAAGTGTCCATGAGCCTTGTGAGCAAATCATTAATCAATATCAGTTATGCATTTATCGCACTGGCCTTAGGTTATGGTTTAGCAGAGCTATCTTCAAGTTTCGACTATACCCTTCATATCAGCACATGGAACTTGTTACTGGTTTTCATGTTCCTGATCGGGCTTGATTTAGCCTATTCCCCACTCGATCGCTCATGGTTGAACTGGCAAATCCTACTCGTTCCATTTGGTTGTATTCTGGGTTCAATTATTGGGGCGTTTGTAACTGCCTATTTTGTACCGAGCATTCAATTAAAAGACCTGATTATGTTGTCTCAAGGTTATGGTTTCTACTCTATGACTGGCATTGTGGTCACGGAGTTAAAGAATGCTCATTTAGGCAGTATTGCTCTGATGAATGATTTGTTCAGAGAAATCTTTGCGATTGTGTTTATGTATATCATTGGCTGGCGTTACCCCCGCTCTGCGATTTCATCTGCAGGAGCTACAGCTATGGATGTCACTCTACCGATGGTCAAACAAGCCTGTGGGAATGACTTTATTCCACATGCTATGGTGAGTGGTTTCATCCTGTCGGTTTCGGCACCTATTGTTGTCAGTATATTGGCGGCTCTGTAAAGCATAGCGCACTATCCAATGCTGCCTTTTTATTTTGCTATTACCACTTCGCTCACCAACAATTTTTTTAACATTTAATCCATAAAAAAAGCCTTTCGAATGAAAGGCTTTTTAGATTTCTAGTCGCTTAAAGCGTCGCTAAAATATCTTTGAGCATCTGACACGGGTTTGCAGACTGTGTAATTGGTCGACCAATCACTAGATGTGTTGCACCGTCTAACATTGCTTGTTTTGGCGTTACGATACGCTTTTGGTCATCCGCACTTGAACCCTCAGGGCGGATGCCTGGTGTCACCAATGCAAAGTCTGAACCCAAAGTCTCACGCAGCATTTTTGCTTCTTGTGCTGAACATACCACACCATCTAAACCACTGTCTTTAGTCAATTTTGCTAAACGTTTGACTTGTTCAAATGGTTCAATATCTAAACCAATATCAGCTAAATCTTCACGTCCCATCGAGGTTAACACCGTTACTGCAATTAGTTGAGTGTTATAGTTGCCAGCCTTTAAGCGCTCAACGCAGGTTTCCATCATTTTACGGCCACCTGAAGCATGGACGTTTACCATCCAAACACCCATATCTGCAGCAGCACATACCGCTTGCGCAGTCGTATTTGGAATATCGTGAAATTTTAGATCTAGAAAGACTTCAAAGCCTTCACCATGTAAAGCTTTAACAATAGATGAGCCTTCATGGGTAAATAATTCTTTACCGACTTTTACACGGCATAATTGAGGGTCTAATTGCCCAGCAATCGTCATTGCGTCATAATGACTTTTTGCGTCTAAGGCAACAATAATACTCATGGGGAGACCCTTCAAACTCACAAAATTATGGCATTATACGGATTAAGCCTAAAACGACCAAGACTATTTTTCTATAAACCATTTAAAATTCAAACTAAGTTCTTTATTCATATACTTTTTATATAGTTATCAATATATTAAAGCACAATAAAAAACGCCTTTGATTATATATCCAAAGGCGTTTAAATCAAACTTGCTTCAATACTTCTAAGATAAAAATCTTAACAAGTATTGTGGCTTAAAGCGGTGTAGATTGACGATCATTAGGATTGATGTCTAACACCGTTTTCTCATGTCTTGTATGCGCTGCAGCTTCAGCAGCAGCCAGCTGAGCAGATTGAATCTGCTCTTTACGAAGGTGATCAATGTCTTTACGTAGTCGCTTAATTTCCCAACCTTTCTGGAATACACGAAATACCTGAACACCAATTAACAAACCCAACACAATCCCTAAAGCCATTGTCAACAATAACAATAGACCTAAACGCATTGCTGGAACCTGTATAAACAACAGATCAACGGTTAGCTCAGTTCCGTTTTGTAGCACCAAAGCTAGGCAGTAGCCAAACAGTACAATTAATAATGCGAATAATACGTAACGCATAAGCACCCCAATAAATTTTATTCGCTTGCAGTCTCGTTTACTGCATCACGTAATGCTTTACCTGGTTTGAAATGTGGAACAGCTTTAGCAGCAACTTCTACCGACTTACCTGTTTTAGGATTACGCCCAACACGAGGCTCACGGTGATGGAGTGCAAAACTACCAAAACCACGAATTTCAATACGATTATCAGAAGACAAAGATGCAATCATTTGATCAATCATAATCTTAACAGCTTCTTCCACTAATGGCTCTGCTAAATGCGGGTTTTTAAGAGAAATACGCTCTATTAAGTCAGACTTATTAAGTGCTTCAGTAGTCATCTGCGACCTCTTTAATTATCAAGCTACCTTGTAGATAGATTGATAATAACCTGTTTAAATACAAAACGGTAGCGTAATAAGTGAATACTACGCTACCGTTTATTGTATTTGTGTAAAAAGTATTAGTTAACTTACATTAACAATACAATTCAAACATCTACTTAGTTGCCCATTTGAGCTTTGATCAAATCACCAATAGTCTTAGGACCATTGTCTTGACCAGTAGTTGCTGTCTTCAAGTTAGCAACTGCTTCTTTCTCTTCAGCTTCGTCTTTCGCTTTGATAGACAAGTTGATAGAGCGAGATTTACGATCTACGTTGATGATTTTCGCTTCAACTTCTTGACCAACTTCAAGGAACTTAGTTGCATCTTCAACGCGGTCGCGGTTGATTTCAGATGCTTTAAGAGTCGCTTCAACTTCGTCAGCTAACTTAAGTGTTGCGCCACGAGCGTCAACAGCAGTTACAGTACCTTTTACAAGTGCACCGCGTTCGTTAGCAGCTAAGAAATCGTTGAACGGATCGCTGTTCATTTGCTTGATGCCAAGGCTGATACGGTTGCCTTCAGCATCTACAGACAAGATAACCGCTTCAACTGTGTCACCTTTCTTGTAACGACGGATAGCTTCTTCGCCTTGTTCGTTCCAAGAAATATCGGACAAGTGAACTAGACCATCGATACCGCCTGGTAAACCGATGAAGATACCGAAGTCAGTGATTGACTTGATAGTACCTGAAACTTTTTCACCTTTGTCGTGGTTCTTAGCAAACTCTTCCCATGGGTTAGCACGAGTTTGTTTGATACCAAGAGAAATACGACGACGCTCTTCGTCAACTTCAAGAACCATAACATCAACTTCATCACCAATCTGAACAACTTTAGATGGGTGGATGTTTTTGTTAGTGTGATCCATTTCAGAAACGTGTACTAAACCTTCAACGCCTTCAGCGATTTCTGCGAAACAACCGTAGTCAGTTAAGTTAGTTACGCGAGCTTTAACGATTGAACCTTTAGGGTAACGGTTCATGATCGCTAACCATGGATCTTCGCCTAATTGCTTAAGACCTAAAGATACGCGGTTACGTTCTTTGTCAAACTTAAGTACTTTAACAGTAACTTCTTGACCAACTTCAACAACTTCTGATGGGTGCTTGATACGCTTCCAAGCCATGTCAGTGATGTGAAGAAGACCATCAATACCGCCAAGGTCAACGAATGCGCCGTAGTCCGTAAGATTTTTGATAGTACCAGTAACTGTTTGACCTTCTTCAAGCTGAGCAAGAAGAGCTTCACGGTCAGCTGAAGATTCAGCTTCCATAACAGCACGACGAGATACAACAACGTTGTTACGTTTAGCATCAAGTTTGATTACTTTAAATTCTAACTCTTTACCTTCTAAGTGAGTAGTATCACGAATAGGACGAGTATCAACTAAAGAACCTGGAAGGAACGCACGAACTGGACCGATGTCAACAGTGAAACCGCCTTTAACTTTACCAGAGATAACACCAGTAACGATTTCGCCGTCTTCAAAGATTTTTTCAAGTTTAGTCCAAGTTTCAGCACGTTTCGCTTTTTCACGTGATAAAACTGTTTGACCCATGCCGTTGTCAAGCGCTTCAACAACAACATCAACAGTGTCGCCAACTTGAACTTCAAGTTCGCGTTGTTCATTTAAGAATTCAGCGCGGTCAACAATACCTTCTGATTTAAGGCCAGTGTCAACTGTTACCCAATCAGAATCGATGTTTACTACAACGCCTTGGATGACAGCACCCTTTTCAACGTTGAGGTTTAATTCGCTTTCTTCAAAGAGGGCTGCAAAAGATTCGGTCATGATATACCTGATAAAGTCAGCGGTCTTGGATCAGACAAGGCCGGTTTAGTTAAGCGTCTACATAGTCCATTTTGAACTGATCAAGCTATGCTTCTGCTGAATATAAAAATTCGTTAGTTTGCTAATTGCTTATCGATATAAGCCGTCATAAGCTGAAATACCTCATCAATGTTCAATTCAGAACTATCAATGATGTAGGCATCTGCTGATGGTCTGAGTGGAGCAACTTCGCGCTCCATGTCACGTTTATCACGTGCCTCAATATTAGCTAAAATATCGTTTATTTTAGCATCCAGCCCCATACCCTGCAACTGCTTTACTCTGCGTTCAGCACGAGATTGGGCTGAAGCAGTTAAATAAATCTTGGCTTGAGCCTCTGGAAAGATGGATGTTGCCATGTCTCGGCCATCTGCAACCAAGCCTGGTGCTTGTGCAAAAGCATGTTGTCGATCGACTAGCGCAGCTCTAAGCTCAGGAATTGTTGCAACTTTTGATGCAAACTCACCAACTCTCTCAGTTCGAATGGTTTGACTAACATCCTCACCATTGAGCAAGACTTGTGTGCCTTGTGCAGAACTTAAAAATTGTATGTCTAAATGTTTAGCAATTTCGACACATTGACACAATTCACTTGACAAAGCATCTAACAAATCCTGTTGATGCAATGACAGGCCCAACAAGCGATATAACGCTCCCGAATCAAGTAAATGAAATTGATAATGGGCTGCTATTTTTGCCGCCAGTGTACCCTTACCCGAACCACTTGGACCATCAATTGTGATTATTTGAACTGTCATTGCTTACCCAAAGTTTGTTATACAGATTTAGCGAGTTTCGAAAAACCTAGTTTAATCGCAGATTTAAGCTGTGCAAGGATTAATTTACTTACAAAAGGTGCACGTGCCTGTAATTCAATCGTATAGGTCACTAAAGTTTTATTCGAGTCAATCGGCTCAAACTCAATAATACCCAAATGATGTTTGATGAGTGGATTTTTAATAATCTTGTATTCAATACGCTCATTCACATTCATTAGTGTAATTTGCTCTTGCAACGGTTTAATTGGACCAAAACCCATACGACGTACAGAACCAACCCCATCCGGACGTTCTGGATCTGCTGAGTCTTTCACACGCACCACTTGAACTGGTGCAAAAGCGACGTTATAGGTTGAGTGTTTAGAAAGTAAATCAAATACCTGCGCTACGGGTGCATTAAATTCTTTTTTAATCTGAATATTATTCATGGTGGTTCCAACGCCTTATTTGACAATAATTATTGTCATTTTATTTTACATGAAATTATTATTTTACGAATTCATTCATCCCTTTTCTTGTAGACGGGATAGTCGCTTTTGTTCGCGGCGCATTTTAAAAAAGTGACTGAGCTGCTGTGAGCATTGCTCATGTAAACAACCCGACTCAACCAAGAACTGATGATTATAATAGCCCGTTTCAAATAATTTACGTGCACTTATAAGAGAGCCCGCTTTCGGCTCTGTCGCACCAAATACCACTTTTGAAACGCGTGCATGCACCAAAGCACCTACACACATGGTACAAGGCTCAAGCGTCACATACATGACCGCATCATCAGGCAAACGATAGTTTTGTATATTTTGACAGGCATCGCGCAGAGCTTGAACCTCAGCATGTGCGGTAGGGTCATTTAGCGTAATAGGCGCATTAAAGCCCGAACCAATAATTTTATTTTGACTCACAATGACCGCCCCGACTGGGACTTCACCTTTTGACGCTGCAATAGCAGCCTGCTCTAAAGCAAGCTGCATCCATTCACTATCTATTTTTAAAACATCAGTCATAAAGATTAGATTACATCGTAATGCCTAAGGAGTTCATTCCAGCTTTCAATACTCGTTGTTGGTGGATTACCAGCGAAAATACCCTTTAAGCTGTTATTGACCCCTTGTTTCCATGCTGGTGACAAGTCTTTATCCACTAAACGCGCACGCACCCCCTCAACAAAGTCTGCATGACGAATTTTCCAGTCCGAAATTTGCGTTTCAAGCTCAAACACTTCATTCCAAGAATGAACCTGCTTGCCCCACTGCCATAACAACCATGTTAATGCAGCAGTTGTTGGTGAGCCTTTTTGCAAGTTTTCACTGGCTTGACGAAGCCAATCACTACGTGCATCACTTAAACCAACAATAGCATCATAATCATGCTCGAAATTCACACCACGACACACACTATGAATGACATCCAAAGAGTTTTGTAACGGACCTGGTCCTACAGGACGGTGCATGCTGTTCAAGGTGTCATCAATGGCTCTAAAATCACCTGCTGGATAATGGCTCCAGTCAATATTGATGACTTTCTCTAGCACCGTATTACGCTGCGCATCACAGATGTGTGTTGCCCAACCAATACCATATGCACCCGCAGCCGTCATGATTGAACCCGTTAAGCCCGTGAACAAACCAATTGCTCCACGATCCGCCAAGAAACGCGTTGCACCCACATCTGGATACAGACCAATATTAATTTCAGGCATCGCTAAACGTGAATGCGGTGTCACCAAACGGAATGGCGCTGCCATAAACAGACCTAAACCACCACCCATGACATAACCTTCACCCCAGACCAAGACAGGCTTAGCATAGTTGTGTAGTAATAAATCTAAAGCATATTCTTGCTCAAAGAACTGATTAGCTGTTTCAACTTCATCGTTAATCACCAGTTGACGAAGCTTACGCACATCACCGCCCGCACAGAACGCTTTAGGTGTGGTTGAATCCAACCAAATGGCTTTTACTGCGTCATCGCTATGAAAATCTTGAAACACTTCAAATAAAGCTGAAACAATCGTTTCATCTAAAGCGTGAAGTGATTTTGGTCTATTCAGACGAACAATGCGCCAACCATTTTTTGCTTCTTCTACAATCAGATCTGGATGGTAGTTTTTAGAAACGGGAGAATATGTCATGCGTCCAGCTGCCAATCAATAGGCTCAATGCCATGTTGTTTAAGATAATTATTGGATTTTGAAAAAACTTTACAACCGAAGAATCCACCACGGTTTGCTGCCAAAGGTGACGGATGTGCCGCCTTTAACACCAAATGCTTTTCTTGATCAATCCGTTGTCCTTTCCGCTGCGCATATGCTCCCCAAAGAATAAAAACAATATGCTCACGCTGTTCATTTAAAACATCAATCACATGATCGGTAAAGTCTTCCCAACCTTGTTTTTGATGTGATGTGGGTTGACCAGCTTCAACGGTTAATACACTGTTCAACAGCAAAACACCTTGCTGCGCCCAACGAGTTAAATCCCCATGTTTAGGAATATCAATTCCTAAATCTTTATTTAACTCATGGAAAATATTACGTAAAGATGGTGGTAAAGCAAGCCCCTTTTGCACAGAGAAACTGAGCCCATGTGCTTGATTCGGCCCATGATATGGGTCTTGTCCAAGTATTACCACTTTTACATTCCCCAAAGGCGTCGTATTAAATGCATTAAAAATCAGCGCATTTGGCGGATAAATCACTTTATTCGCTTTTATTTCTGTAACAAGAAACTGCTTTAACGCATCCATCTTTGTACTAAGCAAAAAGTCACTTAATCCATGTTTCCAACTGGCATCCAGCTGAATTTTATCAAGCTTGGTTTGCTGTTGTTCTGTTAAAGACATACTTGCGCCTTATTCCCTTACTGTATATTCCGTGACAAATTTCACAGTTTGACTTGCAATTCTACATTCGGATTGTGAAATTGGATACCTTCTTTTAATTTAGTATACATTTCAGTATCCGCCCATTCCGCTTGGATTTGTTCTGAAAACTCAATCTGGCTTAAATCTAACAGCCCCATCTGTGTATTTTCAATATCTTCAATAAAACTCTGCGCATAGCCCGTATCGGTCTCATGCACAATCACCGAGTACACTTCCACATCGCCTTCACCGTTTTGAGTTACAGTCGAAGCAAGTACTTGTTGGGCAAGGTAAAAGAAGATACGCGAAAATTGCTCAGCGGATGGTGAAACTGGTAAAGATACCCAACGCGCACTAAATGTTTTACATGCTTGGATATATTCTGGATCATCGTTTTGCCAAAAACAAATCGCATGATCAAAAGAGTCATAAAGGTCTTTAATCACCCCTTTCAGCAAGCCAAAGTCATAAACCATTTGACCATGATCTAATTTCGATGCTTTGAGGAGTAATTCAACTTTATAACTATGACCATGAATGGAGCGTTTACAACGATCCGATGTACAGTTGCGTACAATATGGGCATTTTCAAACTTAAATAACTTACGAATTAACATATGCCGTAATGCAATCAAACTTTCTGAGAATTGACTTTAATTATAAAGCAAAAGTTAACCTATGCTCATTTATTTTATTGTTCAATCCAATTGGTAAATCATATCAGTCTTATATTTACCCTTTAAAACGGTGACATGCTCCGATAAGCCACATATACCTCTTGATCTTTTCGCACCAAATCACTACTAAACTGACGCTTACGCTCACTCAGCAACACTTCAATTCTGGCTTTAAAATAGTTCGATTGAACGCCGAGAAAATCATTAACAGCAGCCCGCTGAGCCTCGTCCACTTGCTTAAATGGATCAACTTCCCACAGTTCATTCATATTGGAAAAATGCTCCAAATTGGCCCGTCTTTGCTTTTGTAAATTTTGAATAGCAGATACATCCAACTTAGGATCAATGCTGGCTAACACCAATGCAGGTGCAGTGTTGATATTCACCTTTAAGTCATTGCTCGGCAAAGCACTCACATAAGGTGCAATCAGTTGATAGTTACGCCCCTCAAACCCACGCACCAACTTCAACTGTTCAACATTATAAAAAGCACGATTTGGCGCCAAGTAACCCTGAGCTAAACTTTGATAATAAGCAGATTCAGCACCCATCGGGCCACTGACTTCATCATCTTCATCTTGCCAATCAATCACTGCTTCTGAAAGTTGCGCAGGCAACCCAACACGTACCAATAGCTTTTCAAACCAAAGTTTTGCAGCCTCATTCGGCTTTTTATCCGACTTAACTAAAGCATTTAAATTAAATTTTCCTGACTCATCTTCTAAACGCCCAGAAACAAAACCATCTTCCACTGGAAAAGCAGGCATGGGCTTCGCCCACGTTTCTTGTAGATGATCGACCTCTGCTGCATTTTGAGCATCATCCACCAACAGCTCAGAAAAAAAAGCTTCAGCACTTTTTGCGTATAACAGAGCTTGATTTTGTCGCATTAAATAAGCCGTACTCTCGGCGGTATTGCGCTGATGTTTCGCAATCGTAGCCGCAAGGATGGTTGCTAAAGCCACCATCACCAAAATGGTGATCAATGCAATGCCATGCTGAGAGCGCTTCAAAACATCCACCTATTTACAACGAAGACATTTAAGGAAAAATAGTTTTGCATAGAGTCCGTGAGTTTCATATCCTGCAACTTAATTTTTTTGTTTTAAAAAGTCTGTATTTAATAAACTAAAGACCCATTCATAACTCACTTCATTGACAGTGAGGTTTATTTTTAAACCGCGCGGTAGTATTTTTGCCTGAGTTACATCATTTTCAGTCAATGCCACCTCAGGCCATTGTGCCATTTCATTGGGGTTGAGTAACATAATTTGAAATTGATCAACTGAATCAAGTAAAACACTGGTTTCAGGTTGATCATTACCGGTTTGATTTAAATTTTTATATTTATAACGGTACAGTTTTTTTTTATCTGCTTTATAAATATATTCAACTCGCTCTTCAGGCGGTATGCCTTGCATCAAAGGATCAGTCACGCCAGTTTTACTAAAGGTTAACTGACCATTTTGCAACATGACTGCGGGTTGAACCTGCCCCGCAACATTGGCAGTAATTGGTACAATTTGCACCGTGTCACGTAACACTTGTTGATATGCTTCTTGTAGCTGACCTAAGCGCTGTTCATGTTGGGTATTACGTTCTTTAATCTTGATCAGATAATCAAAAACCTTCCAACCCAAAGCTGAAAGCACAGCAAAAATCGCGATTGCCACCAATAACTCAACCAAAGTAAAGCCTGAGCGTTTTGTCATGGTTGGCTTCCATCACGATGGTTAAAAAAAACTAAACTCGTAACACCCGAATCTACTTTTCCAGTTTCAGGATTCACCAAGCTCACCTGTACATTGACGCGTTGCACATTAGTACTAATCGTTGCTTGCGCTGATTTATCAATTTGCCAAGTTTCACCTTGTTGGGTGATTTGTTTAGAGGCCGTGCCTTGTAGCCAATCACGATTGATTTCCATCATGGAAATTTCATTCAAGGCAACAAATTGTGCCTTGGTACGCAAGATGGCATGGGCTGTAGACTGAGTATATTGCATACCCACTTTGGTTAAAGCGACCGCTGCCGTGGCAAAAATAGCCAATGCCACCATCACTTCCAGCAACGTAAATCCTGAGCGAGGATTAATGAAATAGCATTTCATTCGAGCACAAGACGGCAAACTATTCTTTAAATCTTTAGCTCGCATTTATTTTACCCAAATGATCAATTTCAATTTCGGCACCCACGGGCTCATTGGCATAATAAAATTGAATACGAACAGGTTTTGCTTCGCCATTCCCCAACCAAATCAGTTTAGGTGCATTCTCTTGGGTTAAATCATCATTTCGGACTTGGGAAACATCATAGTCTAAGGATTGCACAGCAAAAGAAACATTTTTGGCTAACACTTGCTGCGGAAACTCATTATATTTTTGCCATTTTTGTTGATTCAGCATTGCATTATTTTGTTGTTCTGTGGGTATGGTAAATTGAGGATTTTTATATTCAACAACAGCATAAGAAAAATCAGCCACATCGGTGGCAGGATGAACATCTAGTGCCAAAACACGTGCTTGATCATTTGCCTCACGTGCAATTTTCTGTACATCCATGATAAAAAAATCACGAGCTTGCGCTGCTTTACGTTGGTCGACCCCATTGATATTCAACATCACCAATGACGCCATAATGGCCATAATAACAATAACCACCATCAATTCAACTAATGTAAATCCCTGAATCCTTGAAGGTGGTTTCTGTTTCATACATCCTATCCGCTAAGCAAGATATCCTGCTGCGCCCGTTTGTTTAGGCATCGCCAGAGCTTGGTCAATATAGGCCACGCGCAAAGTATCACGCGAACCCAAATACCGTTGATAAAAACTAGAGTTCAAAATCGCTGCGGCACCATGCGTCAAAGACCAAATCGATGCCAAATAATCACGAACTGTCATTTGACTCTCTATCGACTCCAAATACCGCTCAGTCATACGAATAATTAAACGTAGACGTTGCTTTCGAATTTGATAAAGCTCAGTAAATAAATGATAGATCCCAACACCTGTGGTGGATAGTCTCTCTTCTATTTGATGAAACAACACCGTGCGTTCAGGATGATGCAAATGATGTAACATAAAAAAAGCTAGATGTTCAGGGAACTGCTTATCCGTATCTTTAATCATTTCAAGCAACATTTGCTCATTACGAATAATGAGCAACATATAGAGTTCATCTTTACTTTGAAAATGTTTATAAAGCGTACCTTTTGCTAGATCTAATTCCGCCGCCAATGCATCAAGGGTCATCCCTGCTTCGCCATTTTCTAAAAGCAACTGTTCAGCCACTTGGAAAATTAACGCTTCTCTTGCTCGAAACTGAGCCTGACGATCCATTTTCACCCTAGTACTCTCTTATACGCTTTTATCGTTTCAATTTATTTACTTCATGTTGAGAAGGTTTTCAAAGTTCTGTGTTGTGATGAAAGCCATCTCTTCCAAGGACTTATCATATACATCTGCTAAGGCTTTGGCTACATAAGGAACGTACTTTGGCTCATTAGACTTTCCTCTATATGGCATCGGTGCCAAATAAGGACTATCTGTCTCAATTAATAAGCGATCTAAAGGAACTTGCTTCGCCACATCACGCAGGTCTTGCGCATTTTTAAAAGAGACAATCCCTGAAAATGACACATAATAACCGCAGTCTAAGACAGCTTTGGCCGTTTCCCAGTCTTCTGTAAAGCAATGCAAAATTCCATGGGTCGATTTTTCAGCACGAATAATATCGACAGTATCGTGCTTGGCAGAACGGGTATGCACAACAACTGGTTTTTTTACGGCTTGTGAAGCATGAATATGTCGTGCAAAACAGTCTTTTTGCTCAGCGATGAAATCTGTACTATGAAAATAATCGAGCCCAGTCTCACCAATTGCCCAAACTTTTTCAGACTGCGCCAACTCAATTAAATAGTCTGTAGTTGCGCGAGCCATGGTTTCAGGATCTTCACAAGGATGCACCCCGACACTATAACCCACATCGTCATGCCTTGCCGCAATTTTTGCCAGCTCAATATGATCATCAAGATCAACAGAGATGCTCATAAAGCGGTGAACGCCCACTGTACGTGCTTGCTGTAATGCTAAATCCAAATCCCCATCATAAGGGGTTAAATCCAGCATGGTTAAATGGCAATGCGTATCTACAAACACAGGCGTTTCCTACTTCATGTACTTAATTACATAGTGTAACTAGTTCGCCCTTCAGACTTAAGACCTGCAAGCAACTTTTCCGCTTCTGATTTGTAATAAACCCCTTTCTCCCCAGAAAGTTGAATACCAAATCCTTGGAGTTTGATTCCATTTTGCTTTTGTGAAATCCAAATTACTTTACCTGTGAGAGGAATTTTCTGTGCTTGTTCTGGCAATGTTGCCAAAACAAAAACCTCCTCTCCCATCTTTACAGGTTGTTTGGATGGAATAAATAAACCACCCCCAACCACAAAAGGCATATAGCTTGCATATAATGTTGCTTTATCTGGAATATTGGCTTGAATAATTCCGCCCATACGTGGTTGCATAAAATTCCCCTGTTTTAAACATCCATCAACCGAATACAAAATTGGTCGAGCACTAAATTAGTTTGTACGTTTTGTTCAATATATTGTTTTGACTGTTGCAACTCAGCATAAATTGAAAACAAAGTTTCAAGTGAATACCGTTCTGCCAACACACTAAAATCCAAATCAGTGTTTTTTAATTGCTGATTTAGCTTGACACAAATCAAATCAGACAACAAGTACTCAAACATTTGACTAAAATCACTAAATGCCAGCGCTTTATTCCACTTGGTCGCAATTGCCATCGGCATATTTTTATCTATCACCAACTTTTGCCAATCTTTTAAAAATTCAGCACGTTGAGGAATCCATTCACTCTCGGACAATGTAATTGCCTGCAACGGCATATGATTGGACAAATTCATCAACAAATGTTGTTGTGCCAAATCCTTATGGGGCAAATGCTGATTTAAAAATTGCTCTGCTTGCTGTTCATTTATGCGATCCAAAGCAAAATGTTGCAAACGACTGCGAATGGTTGCAGGCAGTTTTAAATAATGATCTGCCAATAAAATGATAACAACACGATCCCCGGGTTCTTCAAGCGTTTTCAATAAAGCATTGGCTGAAGCTGTATTTAAAGCTTCGGCTGGTTCAATAATGATGACGCGCCAACCGTCTACCGTTTGCTGCACAAAAGGCAGCAGATCACGAATTTTCTCAATTTTGATCTTAGCATTTTGTTTCTTATTGTCTTCATCGGTAGTGATGTGCACATAATTGGGGTGCGTATCCGCCTTTAACCACTGACAACTCCCACACTCCCCACAGGCCAAATGCTTTGGCTGCCGCTTAGCACATAAGACCCAAGCAAGAAACTGCTCAGCTAAAGTCTCTTTACCACAACCTTTTTTGCCATAAAACAATAAGCCATGACCAATATTGGGAAAACGTGTGGTTAAAGTTTCCCAAATATTTTGATGCCACGGATAAATCTGCTCAGGCAGCGTTTGTTTCATGTATACGACCTAAGTTCTATTATGCAAAATGAGCCACATCCATGGCATTTAAACGATCTAAATCCTCTTGTGTATCCACACCCGGTGGTAAGTTCGCTTCTGCGATATCAATGGCAATACGATGTCCATTTTCCAAAACGCGCAGTTGCTCTAAGCTTTCGAGCGTTTCAAGTGTACCCATATCCCATGTCACATATTCTTGGAGCAATTTCACGCGGTAAGCATACAAGCCCAAATGACGGAAGGCTTGTTTATGCAACGTTTGTTGCACTTGCTTTGCAGCATCTCGGTCATATGGAATAGTGGCACGACTAAAGTAAAGTGCTTGTTTGTACTTCGACATCACCACTTTAACAATACTGTCACGTTTAAATTCATCTAAATTCTGAATTGGTTCACACAAGGTAGACATTGAACAATCGGCTTGTGACTCTAAAAGTTGCGCGACTTGCTTGACTAAAGCCGCTGGCAATAACGGCTCATCACCTTGAACATTCACAATGATATCTTCGCTGGCCCAGCCCTTAATTTTCGCCACCTCACTTAGGCGGTCTGTTCCCGAAGGATGATCTGCTGACGTCAACACCACATCCACGCCTTCTGCCATGCAAAGATCATAAATTCGCTGATCATCCGTTGCGACGCAGAGATCATCAAAACCTTCCACTTTCTTCGCCTGATCAACGACCCGTAAAATCATTTCACGACCATGAATTTTAAGAAGTGGTTTTCCAGATAAACGTGTGCTCGCAAAACGCGCAGGAATAACAATATGCTTCATAATAGACCTTAAGAAATTTCAATACCTACAGCGGCGAGCTGTTGATGTAAGGTGTCATAACACGCTGTCGATAACACCGCATCGACAGGAACAACCCAAATATCGCGGGCAAAACTCGGGTTTTGTTTGAGCAGCGCTAAAATTTTCACTGCATCTTTTTCAGTGGTAATGATGGGATTGGCATCATCAAAGACCAAATCCTCTAACTCATATTCATAATGATCAGCAAACTCATGACACTGGAACTTCTGCACTCCCATACACTCTAAAGTACGATAAAAACGCTGCGGAAAACCTATCCCCACGACCGCATAAAAATCATCTTGCGGATTGAATGCTTTAGCTTCAGTACTGTTTAACAGGTAAGGCTCTGCAACTTCTAAGTGCATGTGCATAGCACGTGTAGGACGATCTGCATGTTCGATTACTATGCCTTGATCTAGTCTAGACTTTGGCTCTCGTAAATAACCTTCGGGCAATAACTTTTCATTGCCTAGTCCACGATTATTATCTAGGACAATCCATTCAATTTGGCGATTCAATGCCCAATGTTGCAGTCCATCATCACTAATGATCAAATCAATGGGATAGTGAGATAAAAGCAGTTCAATACTTTCTTGGCGATTTGGACCCACTGCCATCGGTACACCAGTAGATTGCACGATGAGTGTCGGTTCATCACCTACATTTTCAGGCAATGAGTTGAGATCTACCATAGTCGGAAATGGGCCTTTGGCACCATAACCACGACTGATCACACCCACTCGAATATTCTTACTTCGCAGATAACTCACCAAATGAATGAGCAAAGGGGTTTTACCACTCCCACCCACGGTAATATTACCAATTACCATGACAGGTACAGGAGCCGTATAGGCTTTTTTAATATTGCACCGATACAACTTACGGTTTAAAAGAAAACCACCTCTATATAACCAAGACAACGGACGAAGCACAATTAACCACTTTGCCTGTGAGTTCCAAGCATCCTGAATAAACTGTGCACCTGACATGACTTAGTTTTCCTCAAAATTACGTTGATGTAACTGATAGTAAGCACCTTGCTTTGCAATAAGTTCAGCATGTGTACCTTGCTCTACTATACGCCCTCTGTCCATCACCACAATACGATCCGCATTCTCAATGGTAGATAGACGATGTGCAATGACGATCGTGGTCCGATCTCGCATTGCAGCATCGAATGCACGCTGAATAAAGTACTCTGATTCATTATCAAGCGCGCTGGTGGCTTCATCTAATATCAATACAGGCGCATTTTTCAAAATCGCGCGAGCAATGGCTATACGTTGACGTTGACCGCCCGATAAATTAAGGCCTTGTGCACCTAACTTGGTATTGTAGCCTTGTGGTAAAGCCATAATGAAGTCATGCGCATAAGCCGCTTTTGCGGCTGCAATTACTTCTACATCAGAAGCATTTTCAAGCTGCCCATAAGCAATATTGTCACGTATAGTCCGGTTAAATAAAACCACTTGCTGATTGACCATTGCCACTTGGGTACGCAGACTATTGATTTCAATATCCTGAATATCAATCCCATCAAAAAGAATTTGGCCTGAGGTCGTATCTTGAAAGCGCACCAATAAATTTACTAAAGATGTTTTACCAGCACCAGAACGCCCTACTAAAGCAATCGTCTCACCTTCTTTGACACTTAGATTAAAATCATGCAGCGCTTGATAACCATCCACATAAACCAAGTTCACATGTTTAAAGTCAATATTACCTTTCAGTACAGGAGTTAAATCCCCAGTATTTTTTTCTTCAGGTAAATCTAAAATTTCAAAAACTGAATGTGCTGCTGCCATACCCCGTTGAATTTTCTCATTCACATCAGTCAGCGCCTTAATGGGCTTACTCAACATGCCGGCTGCGGTAATGTACGCCACAAATTGACCTGCACTCGTATCTTGCATAATTTCTGGACGTAGTGCGATCCACATGACGATGCTCAAGGCAATGGACATGATCAACTGTACAATTGGGCTGTTTAGCTGTTGTACAACCACCATCTTCAGGCCGCGACGTAAATTTTCTAAAGAGGTATCTCTAAAACGTTGTTGCTCATAATCCTGTCCACCGAAGCCTTTTACCACCAAGTGACCATTGACCGTCTCTTGTACCACGTGGTTGACATCCCCCATGGTATCTTGGACTTGAATAGAAAGCTTACGCATACGCTTTGCTGCTTTACGGATAAGTAAGCCAATCAACGGCGCAAAAATCAAAATACATAAAGTCAAACGCCAGTTGCTATAAATCAGGTAACCCAGCAATGCAATGGTGATTAGGCCTTGTTGAACAATAGTTTTTAATGATTCTGAAGATGCAGCGGTAAGCTGCTCCACATTAAACATAATCTTCGCAGTGATATGACCACTGTTATTGTCCAGATAATACTGCGAAGGAAGACGTAGTAATTTAGCAAAGACTTCTTGGCGAATGTTAAAAACCAAATTTCTTGAAATAACCGCAGTAAAATAACCTCCCATGAACAAACCCAGCCCACGGAAAAACATCACAACAACAACTAAAATTGGGAACAAGGTGGTAAAGCCTTGATCACGGTGTTGAATCGCTTCAATAATTTTTTCAAGTAATTTAGCAACAGAAACTTCTGTCGCGGCATTTATAGCAAAACCGACCACCACAAGAATTGCTACGCCCCAATACGGTTTTAAATAGCTCAGTAGACGTAGATAAACTTTAAAATCGTGTTTCACTAATAACCTCGAGAAGGCACTTTGGTACTAATATTGATATTTACAAATCCCAACTGACCGGCTACATCCATCACACGAATCACATCCTGATGGGTTGCTTTGGCATCCGCAGCAATCACAAACATTAGATCACGACGGTCATTGGAAATCTGTTTAATTGCGGTATTTAATTCTGAGACATCTTTCGATGCAATAGACTGACCATTAATTGAATAATGCCCTGTGGAATCTACCACCACTTCGATTTTATGATCAAATGTTTTCGGTGGCACTCCTTGCGCATCAGGCAAGGTTAAATTCATACGACTAAATTGATTGAATGTGGTGGTCAGCAATAAAAACACCAAAATAAATAATAAGCAATCAATCATTGGTGTAAGGTTAATATGAACATCTTCAACTTGCGAGCGTTTGAATTTCATACTTCACCTTAGCTCGCTTGTTTCACAACAACATCATCATGGTTTTCAAGCACAGTTTCTGTTTGCTTATAAAATAAAGCCGCATGAAATAAAGTTGATTGTTGTTCTAATTCAGCAACATACTCTTGAACCAAACGCTGAAAATAACGATAAGCAAATAATGCGGGAATCGCAATGAACATTCCTGCCGCAGTTGTAATCAGCGCTTTAGAAATTCCCGGAATCATCAGTGTTGGATTACTACTATTACCAATATCAATCATTAAGAATGACTCAATAATCCCCAGTACCGTTCCCAACAATCCCAAAAGAGGCGCGACAGCGCTCAATGTTCCCAAAAAATTGATGTTTTTTTCAAGATAACCAATTTCTTGAGAAGCTGTTGCTTCCATCTGCGCACGTGCAAACTGTTCACCTTGTGCTTTACTTTGGTAACCAACTTCCAAAATACGACCTAATGTCGTTGCCTGTAAATCCTGATTTTGTTTAAGTTTAGGCAAAACCATTTGTACGCTTTGCATTGGGCCTAATAGCAAATCTTTCGGTAAAATAGTGGATTTCTTCAAGCGAATAAAACGCTCTAAACTAATCGCAACAGTAAAGATCGAACAGAGCACAAGGGGTAGCATAAGCCACCCACCTGCTTTTACTAATTCCCACATAACACTTCCCCAAGTATTTAGAAATAGAAAATAAAATTATTCAGCTAAGCAAATATTCAAAATACCATCCAACTCATCAAGTGAATGATAATGAATCGTGAGCTTGCCTTTCCCTTGTTTATTATGATCAATTTTGACATTTGCACTAAAACGATCTGTTAAGCGCTGTGTCAGTTGTTGAAGATCTGGTGCAATTTCCGTTTTCGATTTTTCTTTTTTCGGCGCATTGAGATCACGAACATATTGTTCAGTTTGGCGAACAGATAAACTTTTCTCTATCACCAATTCTGCGACTTTCAGTTGATCTTTCCCTTTCAACGTCAAAATGGCACGAGCATGTCCCATATCCAATAAACCCTGCTGCATAAAGTCTTTAACTTGCTCAGCTAGACTTAATAAACGCAGCAAATTACTTACTGTGGTACGCGCTTTACCTACCGTATCCGCAATTTCTTGATGACTTAAACCAAACTCTTCATGAAAACGTTGTAATGCCATCGCTTGATCAATCGGATTAAGGTCTTGACGTTGGATGTTCTCAATCAACGCCAGTGCAATTGCAACTTGGTCTGTTAAATCACGAACAATGGCTGGGACTTGCGTTAAGCCAGCAAGTTGAGCCGCACGCCAGCGACGCTCACCCGCAATAATTTCATAGGGATGCTTTTCATTATCAATTGGACGAATCACAATCGGCTGCATCACACCATGTTTTTCAATCGATGCCGCTAACTCTTGTAAGTCTTGCTCATTAATAAAACGACGTGGTTGATATTCACCACGTTGTAATAGATGCACATCGATTTGTTTTAGCTGACCGTGATCAAGAGCTTGTGCTTCAAGTTGTAATTTCTCTTTTTGAATGGAACCGAGTAAGGCATCTAAACCACGACCTTTTGCCAGTCCACGTTTTTTAACGGTCATGCGTTACTTCCTTTTTTCACTTTACTTTTCTTAATCATTTCAGCTGCTAAATGTAAATAAGCAACTGCGCCCTTCGAGCTTTTTTCAAAATAAATCACAGGCAAACCATGCGCAGGTGCTTCAGCTAGACGCACATTACGTGGAATGACGGTGTCATAGAGTTTTTTGCCAAAGTATTGTTCTAATTCTTCAGACACATCACGTGTCAGTGCATTACGTGCATCATACATGGTGCGTAGAACACCAATAATTTTTAACTCAGGATTCAATGCTTGTTGAATGCGATCAATGGTCTGTGTTAAATCTGCCAAGCCTTCCAAAGCATAGTATTCACACTGCATTGGAATCATCACGCCATCCACCGCTGCCAGTGCATTAACTGTGATCAAGCTTAAGCTGGGCGCACAGTCCACGATGATGTAGTCATATGCTTGTTCAATTTCTTGCAATGCGTCACGCAGAATAAATTCACGCCCTTCTTGCTCAGCAATCGCAAGTTCAACGCCTGCCAAATCACGGTTTGCACCCAAGACCTTATAACCCACTTCCGCCTTGGTAATTGCAGTTTCTATAGGCACTTCACCCAGTAAAACATCGGTCACTGAATACAGTAGGTCATTTTTTTGAATGCCTGAACCCATGGTCGCATTACCTTGCGAGTCCATATCAACCAATAAAACACGCTTTTTAAGTACTGCTAAAGATGCAGCCAAATTTACTGCGGTTGTGGTTTTACCTACACCACCTTTTTGGTTCGCAATCGCAATAATTTGTGCCATGACCCGCCCAATCCTTTGAATTTTTTAGATACGTTTTAATAAAAGTAAGTGGCGTTGTTCGTCCAAACGTGGAACCTTTAACGCAATAATTTCACAACTAAATTCGTTTTTGAACGCTTGAACTTCGTCATGCGGAACCAAGCCTTTCATCGACGCAATAATGCTGTCTTGGTGCATATAAGGCTTCGATGCATTGATAAAATCGGTTAACGAAGCAAATGCACGACTGGTAATCACATCAAACTGACCTAAATCATGGATGCTATCTTCATTCTCAACACGCGTTTGAACTGCAATTACATTGGTTAATTTTAAGTCTGCGATAAACTGTTTTAAAAAACGAATTTTTTTACCATTGGAATCGAGCAAAACACATTGGCGCTCAGGTTGGCATAGAGCAATAATCATGCCCGGCATACCACCGCCTGTACCAATATCTAGCAAACGACCTTTCGGCAAATCTTTTAAAATACTTAAACTATCTAATAAATGCTTCACCAGCATTTCTTTAGGATCGCGAATCGCTGTTAAATTGTAAGCTTTGTTCCACAGCACAAGTGCGTCTTGATACTTCAGCAATAAATTTAATGCTTCTTCACTCAAATCTAAGCCAAGCTTTTGACTACCTTGCTTTAAGTCTTGAAAAAATGGATGCATAAAGAAGACATCTCAATAAAATTAAACTGAAGTATACCGATTTCTCAGCCGTGGAACAGTAGCTAACGCTTAGTGATTATGCACTTAAACGTACATACCTTGACGAATCTGTAGATCTAGATCACTTAATCGCTCAGGTGTGCCAACATCCACCCATGCAGCTTGCATTTTCCCGGCAGAAACTTTTCCAGCAGACATCGCTTCTTTTAGCAATGGAGCCAGTGGACGCTTACCTGCTTCTAAACCCTTAAACATCTGTGGGTGAATAACCGCAACACCACTATAAGTCAGTGCTTCACCTGACTGCTCTTGTTCAAAGGTATAAGCACGCCCTTGATTTAAGATAAAGTCGCCTTTGGGATGTTGTGTCGGGTTGGTTACAAATATCAGATGCGCAAAATCTTCTCCCAAATCGACATTGAGCAATGATGCAAAATCAAAAGTGGTCCACACATCGCCATTCACTAAAATAAACGGTTCCGTCCCCAAAAGGGGTAGAGCATTAATAATACCACCTGCTGTTTCAAGCCCCTCTTCTTCACGCGTCCAACGAATAGTCACTCCAAACTGCGAACCATCGCCAAGCGCGCCAATCAATACATCGGCCAACCATGCAGAATTAATCACAATTTCTGTGACCCCAATTTGCTTGAGTTTTTCAATATGCCAAACGATCAGTGGTTTGCCACCCACTTCAAGCAGAGGTTTAGGTTTATAGAGTGTTAAAGGACGCATGCGGTTGCCAAGCCCCGCTGCCAAAATCATTGCTTTCATGCTGCAACAACCTCGTATTTGCCATATTTTGCTTCAAAATTCGGCATCACTTTATCGCAAATAAATTGCATGAAAGGTTGTAGTTCTGCATAAGGTTTGCTTTCTTCAAGTAAATACCACATCACACGTGGTAAATCTTTCAGATAACCTGATTTTCCGTCACGTTCAAATAAACGCACAAAAATACCCAAAATCTTGATATGACGTTGAATCGCCATCAAGTCAGCATCTTGTTTAAATTGTTCAAAGTCACGACCTTCTTTTGCCGATGCAGGTAACAAGTCATAAAAAACTTTAAACCAACGATAAACGCGCTCAGGATTCCATTGCACATACGCATCACGTGTAATTGAGATCAGATCATAAGTATCTGCACCAATCACAGCATCCTGAAAGTCAATCACCCCCTGCTCTTGCTCATCTGCCAAAAGCATGAGATTACGACTATGGAAATCACGATGTACAATCACTTGAGGCTGAGCCAAAGCAGCATTGGCTAAAATTGCAAATGTACGCTTAATCAGCGCAGACTCATCATCAGTGGGTTGAATCTGTAAACTTGGCAACAACCAATCTGTCAATAGCGACATTTCAGTGATTAACTTTTCATAAGAATAAGCTGGGAAATGACCTACGCCATCAATAGACTGCAATTGAATCAACTGCTTAAAACTTTGCTCATAATGTGCATCAACAGTCTTGTCATCGAGCTGTGTTGACAGTAGCACATCACCAAAATCTTCAAGTAATAAGAAGCCTTGGTCCAAATCTTTCGCCACAATATGTGGTACACGAACACCATTCGCATCAAAAAATTCATCAATCGTCACAAAAGGCACACAATCTTCTTTTTCTGGTGGTGCATCCATCAGCATAAATGTTTTATTATTCAACTTGATTCGTGCATAACGACGGAAACTTGCATCGCCTGCTAAAAAGTTAATTTCAAATTGATCTGAACCAAGTACAGATGAAATCCATGTTTGTATCAATTGTTCACGTTGTGTATTCATTTGCGATAAATTCTAATACAGGCTGAGTTTTTAAAGTGCTAAGTGTAGCCACTTATCAACTTTTTCTCTATGATGCGACAATAATTAATTGCGTTTTAAGCATACTTGGTAAATGAGACACATGAAGCATCAGTTTAAATTTAATCCTTTAGCGACTGCGATATTTACCCTTCTTTGTGGTAGCTCAATCACAAGCTATGCTGCAACACCAACCACGTCTATTTCAGACGAACAACAATCGCTAAAACAAGCATTACAAGAGAGTTATCCTGGGCAAAAGTTTTTCGAACAATACTATGTCGATAAGTCATCTCCCGAAGCTCAACAGCGCCAAGGTCGTTACTTAAGCTCCGCGTATTGCCAAGGCACCTGGTTAACCCCTGTAAGCCCTGAAACCAAAGCTGCTGACGCAGCCAATGCGACATCCACGATTACAGCGGACTATGGTCACTACAACCCACAAGGTGACTCTGTTCTTGAAGGTAATGTTCTGATTAATCAAGAAGGTCGTCAAATCCGTGCCGATAAAATCACCATTGACCAAACTCAGACTTTTGCCAATGCTGAAGGACGCGTGCAAATGGCGCAAAGTGGTTTATTAGCGCAAAGCGACCAAATCAATTACAACCTAAAAACTCAACAAGGCGATCTGAAAAACAGTTTCTATATTTCAGAAGAACAACATGCGCATGGGCGGGCTGAACAAATCCTACGTGAGTCACAAACGACCACCACGCTAAAAAATGCAACTTATAGCACCTGCCCACCAGAGCAATCGCCAACGTGGAAAATCCAAGCAGATGAAATTAAGTTAAATCAAGAAACTGGCCGTGGTGAAACACGCGGCACAAAACTTTATGTTAAAGATGTACCCGTTCTCGCAGTTCCTTATTTCAACTTCCCAATTGATGACCGTCGTACTACCGGTATTTTGACACCAAGTTTTGGCTTCACCAATGATGGTGGTGTCGAGCTTGCAGTGCCTGTTTATCTCAACTTAGCACCTAACTACGATGCGACCGTTACGCCACGCTATATCAGCGACCGCGGTCCAATGTTTGAGGGTGAGTTTCGCTATTTGACCGAAAACTTTGGTTCAGGTCAAATTTGGGGGGGATACTTAGCTTCTGACCGAAAATATGACGATGAAGACCGTAAAGATTTGCACTTTTTACATAACTGGCAAATCAATGAACAGTTCTCAACCAGCCTTGAATATAACTATGCTTCAGACAAAGACTACTTTACTGACTTAAGCAATAACCCAAACACCAAGACAGACTTAAACCTGCGTCGTGCTTGGGAGTTAAACTATAAAAATGGAATTCCTGGCCTAAAAGCCCAACTGAAAGTTGAAGACTTCCAAACACTAGACGAAACCACACCCTACCTTGACCGTCCATATGCGCGTTTACCACAGTTCTTACTCAACTATAAAGCGGGTAATGCACTGGGCTTAGAATACGAATTCAATAATGACACGGCTTACTTTAAAAAGGACTTTGGGACTATCGACGGCGATACCAACGATAGCGTTGAACCAAGCGGCACCCGTGTCTATAATGACTTTTCTGTACGCTACAACTACCGTACACCGTGGGCTTTCGCTATTCCTGAAGTATCTATTCGTAATGTGAACACATTCTACGATCAAGACACCGTCAATGAGTTTGACAACACCAACCGCTCATCGAACGACAAATCTTATGTCGTGCCACAGGTGACTTTTGATGCAGGTTTAACTTTTGAAAAAGAAGGCACTTTCTTACAGACCTTAAGTCCACGCATGTTCTATGCCTACGCACCCTATAAAAATCAAGATGGCGCACCAAACTTTGACTCTGCAACAGCATCGATCAACTATGATCAGTTATTTAGTGCAAATCGCTTCTATGGCCATGACCGTCTAGAAGACAATAACTTCTTGTCACTGGGATTAAGCTATAGCTTATTTGATACTGTGGGTCTAGAGCGCTTAAAAGCCAGTGTAGGCCAAAGCTATTATTTCGAAGACCGCCGCGTAACGCTTGACCAAACAGCAGATGTCTTTGACAGAGAAAATCACTCTGGTCCTATTGTCAGCGTATCTAGCCAACTCTCACAAAACTTTACCCTCGGTGCAAACTCAGCATGGATGGCAAATGGCGATAATGCGCAACGTGATTTACAACTTTACTTTACAGGTGATAAAGGCAACCTCTATAACGTTGGCTATTTCTACCGTAAAGAAATTGCAGACCGTCAAGAACATTACGACCAAGTGGTTGCATCTTTTGTACAACCTATCCATAACAACTGGCGTATTATGGGTCATGCTCAATATGACTTAGACAACAATGTCGCTCGTGAATATCTCCTTGGTGTTAATTACGAGTCTTGCTGTTGGGGGATCTCCGTTTATGGTCGTGAGTACTATAACGACTTGGATGACGTCAATGCTGCAGGTGTAGAGCCTAAACGTGCAATTATGGCCGAAATTACACTTAAAGGTTTAGGCGGACTAAACAGTAAACTTTCATCATTACTAGAAAATCGTATTCTAGGCTTTAACAATATTAATCAGACTTGGACAGACCGTTAATGAAGACAAAACAGTTCAAACAATTTTTTAAAGCGAGTGCTTTGGCTTTAGCTCTCGCAACCGCTATTCCAACTTTCGTACATGCGTCGGATGAAGTTGTTGCTGTAGTCGATAACAGTGTCATTTTAAAGAGTGACTTAGAAGCAAGCATGGCTGAGCTCAAGCACCAACTTGAGAGCCAAAAGAAACAAGTCCCACCAGAGCAATATTTGGCACAACAAGCATTAGAGCAACTGATTATTCGTCAGACTCAGCTTGAACAAGTGAAGCGTTACAACATTCAACCTGATGAAAAAAGCTTGAATGAAGCGGTTTTAAATGTTGCAAAACAATCTGGTAGCACAAGTCTAGAAGCATTCCAACAAAAGCTCGATAAAATGGCACCAGGAACCTATGCTTCTTTGCGTAGTCGCGTTGCTGAAGATTTAGCAATCAATCGTTTGCGCCAGCAAATCGTTACCTCTCGTATCCAAATTTCAGACCAAGACGTTAAAAACTTCTTAAATACCCCACAAGGTCAAGCAGCACTCGGTAACCAAGTGCATGTGCTACATGTGCGTGTTTCAGGTGACAATGCTGACGCTGTGGCTAAGCAAGTTAAAACGGTACTAGCAAACGACAACGATGTCGCTGCAATCGCTAAAAAGTTCAGTACTGCTGGCACCAAAGTTGAAGGTGCAGATATGGGCTTTAGAGCACTTTCTGACATCCCTAGCGAGCTTGCAGCACGTGTGAGTCCACTCCAAGTGGGACAAACCACAGATTTAATTACAGTACGAGATGGTGTGCATCTTTTAAAGTTAGTTGAACGCAAAGGTGCTGAGCAAAAAGCGATTGTGCCTCAATACAAAGCACGCCATATTTTGATCCAACCGTCTGAAGTGGTTAGCCCTGAAAATGCTAAACAAATGATCGAAAGCCTGTATAACCGCGTTCAAAAAGGTGAAGACTTTGCTGTCTTAGCTTCCACCTACTCTAATGACACAGGTTCAGCACGTGATGGCGGGAGTTTGGGTTGGGTCAGCCCAGGTGTAATGGTCCCTCAGTTTGAAGAAACCATGAAAAATACACCGGTAGGTCAAACCAGTAAACCTTTCCAAACCCAATTTGGCTGGCATATTCTTCAAGTGACTGAAACACGTCAACAAGACATGACTGCTGAATATCAAGAACGTATGGCACGTCAAATTTTAGGTGAGCGTCAATTTGATGCAGAGCTTGATAGCTGGTTACGTGAAACACGCAACAGAGCTTTTGTCGAAATCAAAGATCCAAACTTAGACCGTAAGAATAATAAGTTATAAGTTTGAACACATAAAAGACCAGCATTTATGCTGGTCTTTTATTTTCCACTTGGATGAAAACTAAAAATTTGGCATAAAAAAAGCCTCTCATATGAGAGGCTTTTTTAAACAATCAATTAACGATTATTTTCGTCATCTTGAGTGTCTTCAAATTTTGATTCGCCATCAAAACCAGTCGATTGACCACCGAAGCCACCTTGACCACCGAAGCCACCTTGACTCCCAAAGCCGCCTTGACCACCGAAGCCGCCTTGACCACCGAAGCCGCCTTGACCACCGAAGCCACCTTGACCACCGAAGCCGCCTTGTTGACCACCGAAGCCACCTTGTTGCCCGCCAAAGCCGCCTTGTTGACCGCCAAAGCCGCCTTGTTGACCGCCAAAGCCGCCTTGTTGACCAGCACCGGCAGGTGCACCAGCAGGACGTGGGTTACGTGCAGGAACAACTGTAGAAATTGCATGCTTGTAAACCATTTGGCTTACAGTATTTTTTAATAAAACAACATATTGGTCGAAAGATTCAATATGACCTTGTAACTTAATACCGTTTACAAGGAAGATAGAGACAGGAATACGTTCTTTACGGAGAGAATTTAAGAACGGATCTTGCAAAGTTTGACCTTTAGACATGTTATAACTCCAAAAAAATTTAAAAATCAGCGCAAAAAACTATCTTTATTTTTCAATTAAAAATTATAAAAAAGATAGTAGCTAAATTTTGCTTTATCCGTAGCAGTTTCGCAAGTCTTCTTGTGCCTGCGTGATAGTAGAATACGTTGTAAATTTATGTGCCTCTTGCAAAGATCTTAACCAAGTGTATTGACGTTTGGCAAGTTGTCGTGTCGCAAAAAGTGATTTATCCTCCATTTCACGTTGTTTTTCGACAGTTTTATCTCCTTTCTGTAAAAATTCGAGTGCTTGTCGATACCCAACTGAGCGCATAGAGGGTAAATTTTCATCTAAATCGTATTTTTTCATAAGTGTTTCCACTTCATTCAAAAATCCGATATCCCACATAATTTTCAATCGTTGTGCAATTCTTTGGTGCAATTCTGCACGGTCTGGCATCAAAGCATAATTATGAAAATTATAACGATAAGGCATATTTTTAGGCTGTTCAGCTTGAAGTTTAGTAATGGGCTGCCCTGTCAACTTGTAAACTTCTAAAGCCCGAATAATACGTTGTTTATCACTCACTTTAAATTTTTCGCCCGCCAATGGATCCACACTATATAATTCCGCATAGACCGCAGACCAACCCTCACTTTCACCTTTGGCTTCTATTTCAGCACGAACAGCATAATCTGCGCTCGGTAAATTGCTTGAAAGACCTTCTAAAAGTGCCTTGAAATAGAGCATGGTTCCACCCACCAAAATAGGGGTTTTACCTCGTGCATGCATGTCATCAATTAAACCACATGCATCTTCAACAAAGTTTGCAGCCGAATAGACTTCTAATGGGCTAATAATATCGATAAGGTGATGTGGATATTGTAGCAACTCCTCTTTGGTCGGCTTTGCTGTACCAATATCCATATCCTTAAAGACCAATGCTGAATCTACAGATATCAGTTCAAAATTTCCTTGCTCATAGAGCTGACATGCCAAAGCAGTTTTACCACTTGCAGTTGGCCCCATTAAATTGATGACCGGCAATTGAGTTGACATGTACAATTACTCTCCTCGAGCAAAAAGCTTATCTAGTTGAGCTAATGGAAACGCACGCCAAGTTGGGCGACCATGGTTACATTGGCTAGCAAATTCAGTTTGTTCCATTTGACGAAGCAAAGCATTCATTTCAGAAAGACCCAAAATGCGATGCGCGCGAACAGCACCATGACAGGCCATACCCGCTAGAATTTGATCACGCTTTTGCAGTAAGCCCTGCGCTTCATCATTTGGATCCAAATCGTTCAGTAATTCAGGTACCAGCGCCTCAAAATTGGCTTTATGTAAAATCGCAGGCACACCACGAACAATGACCTGCTCATCGCCATATTGATCAATTTCAAGACCTAAACGCGCCAATTGATCTTTGAGCTCTTCCACTCGTGTCGCTTGCATTCGCGTGATATTAATCACTTTGGGAATAAGTAACTGCTGAGAAGTCCAAAACTCTGGTTTATCCCACGCTGACTTCATTTGCTGTAGCAAAATACGCTCATGCGCTGCATGCATATCAACAATAATCAGCCCTTCTGTATTTTGAGCCAGCACATAAATACCATGCAATTGTGCAATTGCAATTCCCAACGGATGTTCATCGACTTTTGGGCTTTGCACTGTAAAATCAGCCAAAGACTGAGCTTGATCAACAGCAGATGACGTATCACGCAGTGGTGCTAAATAGCTTTGCAAGGCATTATTGAGCTGTTGTGAGCCCTGATAGCGTGAAGATTGCGCCGAATAATGGACACCTTGTGGTTGACTTGAACTAAAGTCAGTGAGCACATCCGATGGGGCTTGCTCAACGGCTTGTTCAGGCTCAACACGACGATGCAACTGCAAAGGCTCTTGATAGCGAGGCTGCACAGACATCAAAGCTTGATTCTCTGCAACCTTCATGGCATCAGATAAATCTGCGGTTGCCGTTTGAAACTGCGATAAAGTCTCTTTGGCATAATGACGTACAAATTCATGTACTTCACGTTGATTTAAAAAGCGAATTTCATGTTTAGTCGGATGTACATTGACATCAATATTTTCAGGGTCTACTTCCAAAAAAAGCAAATAACCCGCATGCTGATGGCCATGCAAAATACCATCATAAGCCATACGCAGCGCATGAGAGATGGTTTTATCTTTAACAATTCGACCATTCACATAAACATACTGCAAGTCAGCCTGAGCCCGTGCATCGGAAGGATGTCCCAACCAACCTGTTAAACGCATATTGATGCTATCTACATCCACCCAATAAGCATTTTCAGTAAATGCGCGCCCTAGCAACTGTTGTACGCGCTGAAAACGTAGCTCACCACTATCTGCAATCGGCAAGTTCAGTTTGATGCTTTGATTATGTTCAAGCACAAAACGAATATCGAAATGCGTTAGCGCTAAACGCCGAACAATTTCTTCAATATGACCAAACTCTGTGCCAGGCTTTTTGAGAAATTTTCGACGTGCGGGCACATTGAAAAATAAATCTTGTACCCGAATATGCGTACCTTTCGGTGCAGCTACAGCCTGAATCTCTTGACGGTCAAATGCAGTTCCATTGACTTCAACTTGATAGCCAATTCCATCATCCTCTTGACTACTGGTCAAGGTTAAACGCGACACCGCTGCAATAGAAGCCAAAGCCTCTCCGCGAAAGCCTAAACTGACAATTGCATGTAAATCTTCAGCGGTTTGGATTTTACTGGTCGCATGTCGCATCACCGCCAAAGGGAGATCTTCAGCGTGAATCCCTCGACCATTGTCCATGATTTCAATTAAAGTACTGCCGCCTTGCTCTACCCGAATAATCAGCTCTGTCGCACCTGCGTCAATCGAGTTTTCAAGTAACTCTTTAACCACAGACGCTGGACGCTCAATGACTTCACCTGCTGCAATTTGGTTGGCTAGAGCAGGATTCAAAGTATGAATACGACGTATCTTTAAATCATCACGCATTGTTTAATTGGCTCTCTAAAGCTTGTAATAATGCTACTGAATGGAAACTTAAAGTAGCAGACCGTGTCAATTCATCTTCAGATTTTTGAATATCAATAATTAAGTCTGCCTGAGGGATTTCATCGCCCCCTTTAGACGGCCATTCAAACAAAAACAGTGCATTGGGCGTTTCTAAATAATCACGAATGCCCATTAACTCCAACTCATACGGATCGTTTAAACGATACAAGTCAAAATGGAAAATATCTCGCCCTTGAATTTGATAAGGCTCAACTAAGGTATAGGTTGGGCTTTTCACGGAACCTCGATGGCCTAAATGCTGTAAATAATGACGCGTTAAGGTAGTTTTACCTGCCCCCAAATCGCCAATTAAATACACTACACCCGTCGTAAAATGCTGTGCCAAAATTTGCGCTAAATTTTGGGTATCTTGTTCATTATTGAGCGTTAAATTAAATGAATACTGCATAATACTCACGACAAGTGACAAAAGAACAATTATGATAGCACTGGACTCACAAAATGCCCAAGCCACAAGCTTGAAATCTTGTATTTAACAGCACCAACCGATTAGATATTGTCTGCACATCATGCTCAACATACAACCTGCTGAATTTTGCCCTCCCATGCTCAATGGCGTGAGTGCAAGTAAAGTGTTCCTGCCTAAAATGACGCCCGCACCACACACCGTATTGGCGTATTTATCTGACCAATTTCCGCATATTGAAGCAGCTGAGTGGAAGCAACGTTTTCATGATGGCTTGGTCTATGACGCTGTAGGTAATGTACTCCATACAAATTCGGCATATCTTGAAAATCAGCATGTGTTTTATTACCGCTTTTTAGCGCACGAAATTGAAGTGCCATTTCAGCATGATATTTTATTTGAAAACGATCATTTCTTAGTAGTGGATAAGCCGCACTTTCTGACCATCAGTCCAACAGGGCAATACGTTCAACAAACCCTATTGGTGCGCCTGAAAAAACAAACAGGCATTGAGCATTTAACGCCCATCCATCGCCTTGACCGTGAAACCGCTGGCTTAGTGATGTTTTCCAAATGTAGTCACAGTCGAGGGCTGTATCAGCAAATGTTTGCAGATCGACAGGTTCAAAAAACCTACCATGCAATTGCACCGTTTAACCGCGAACTCAACTTTCCACATACTGTAAAACTACACCTGCAAAAAGGTGACCCGTTCTACACCATGCAAGTCCTAGACAAAGCACCGAACAGTAAAACCGAGATCTTGCTTTTAGAGCATGATGCAACATGGGCAAAATATGAGCTTAAACCCGAGACAGGCAAGCAACATCAACTCCGTGTACACCTCAACTTCTTAGGTCTTCCGATTAAAAATGATCCGTTCTATCCTAAAATTGTACATAAAGCCGACGATGATTTTAGTCAGCCTTTACAGCTCTTAGCTAAGCATCTTTCATTTAAAGATCCAGTAACTCAACAGGTTATGCAGTTTAGCTCCAATTTTGAATTGACATTGTAATCTTCTTGTCATTACAAAATAATTTAAAATTCCATTGTATGAATATTGAAATTACAATGGAATTGATTAAAATAACTTCTACCCTTAAGTCTTTAAAATTATTTAAAAAATCATGAGAAAAACAGAAGTCTATCAAATTCGACTCGATTCCCAAGAAAAGAAACAAGCTTTTGCGGTTTTTAAACAACTGGGAATTACGCCTGCACAAGCCGTTCGTTTGTTCTTCAAACAAGTTGTTTTAACCAAATCCATCCCTTTCTCAATTGAAAACCAGAACATCAATCTTGAACAACTGATTAAACTACGTAAACTCAAGCAAGAACAAAAAGCGGTTGAACACATCACCAGCGCAGACTCAACTGCAACCAATGATTTATTTGCAGATGATGAACATATTGATCTTTTTGAGGAATTAGCTGCAATCTTGGGAGAAAGTGACAAAACTTAACAGTGTTGCATTTTTAAACAAATTTTAGAAATATCCCTTTCAAAACTTAGGTATGCTTCATGTAAACATTATAAATACAGCATGGAGTAATACATGATCGTCAGACGTGCCACTTTAGAAGACTTAGAAAAACTTGCTGTATTATTTGATGAATATCGCCAATTTTATGGTGCATCTTCCAACTTAGCGCTTTCCCAAAAGTTCCTCAAACTTCGTCTTGAAAATGAACAAAGCGTGATTTTTATTCATGTCAAAGACGATGTGATTACTGGTTTTGTCTTATTATACTTAGGCTTTTCTTCCGTGGCTTGTGCAACGTATTATATTTTAGATGATGTCTATGTTTCACCGCCACATCGTCGTCATGGCTCTGCAAAACAACTCATTGATACCGCGATTTTGTTTGCACGACATGAAAAAGCCATTCGTATTACGCTTGAAACTCAAAAGAATAATTATCAATCCCACAGCTTATATGAAGCCATGGGCTTTGTAGCGGATAATGAGTTTAAGACCTATCATTGCTTTCTATAGTATTCAGCGTCTAAAGACTACCTTTACTCTCAAGATCATTACGTGTCTTGGCTAAAGCCACTTGTTCGGCATTTAAATAGATCCAATGTCCCTCGACTAAATCTGGTATCCCCGTTAAGTCGAGCGCTCCAATTTGCTGACGATGCAAGCTCTCAACTTTATTTCCCACTGCCGCAAGCATACGTTTCACTTGATGATATACCCCTTGATGCACGGCCATTTGCAGTTCACATTCAGTTAAGCGTTTTACATCTGTTGCAGCAAAACTCCCTTTTTCATTTCGCAGCTCCACCCCTTGCTCCAGCTGTTGGACTTGTTCATCTGTAACAGGGTCGGCCGTTTTCATCCGATACACTTTTGCCACATGCTTTTTAGGGTGTGTCAGCGCTTGTAAAAACTGACCATCATCGGTGAGTAACAATAAACCTGTGGTGTCTTGATCTAGACGACCTACACACTGAATACCACGATTCAAGAGCACATCGTCAAACAAATCAAAAACACTAAAATGATGTGTCGCCTGATGTGAACATTCATAGCCTTGAGGTTTGTTTAAGGCGATATAGACTTTTTCACGGTATTCAAAGCTCTTGCCATGTACCTTGTAGTGCAGCGCATCCAATTTGAGTTTATATTTAGGATCAGTAATGATCTGCCCATCAATTTCAATGGCTGCATTTTTAATCAACTGTTGGCAATGCTTTCGCGAACCAAATCCTTGCGACTGCAACATTTTTTCCAACAGCATCAGCACACCAAATTTTTAAATAAAGGCTCATTTTATACTGAAATACAAGAACATCAATCAAAGGACTCGGATCATTCGGCAGAGCGACTAAAAAACGTTACAATGCACATGTTTTTTTGACCAGTCTCCCTCTATGCCGAACTTAGATTTAAATCTGATCGTCCTCTTGATCCTGCTGGCTTGTGGTATTTTTAGTCACAACTCTGCGGTAACCATTGCTGCTGCAGTCCTCATTATTTTACGGATGACGCCACTAAGTGAATACTTCCCGCTTATCCAACAACATGGATTAAATATCGGGATCATCATTTTAACCATTGCAGTTTTAGTGCCTATTGCAAGTGGTAGAATTAGCGGTGAAAGTATTTTTAAATCTTTTTTAAGTGTCAAATCATTAATTGCTATCGCGATTGGCATTTTGGTTGCATGGCTAGGTGGCCGTGGTGTGAAACTGATGTCAAACCAACCCGATGTTGTTGCAGGTTTACTAGTTGGAACCGTTGCAGGAGTGGCTTTACTGCGTGGCGTTCCAGTCGGCCCACTCATTGCGGCTGGTTTACTTACCCTAATCATTGGTACAGGACAGCCCTAGCCTAACGAATGTAAAACAAATCCAAATTCTCAAACTAGGTCGGATTAATCTGTATTTGCTGCCTTTAAATTTGACTTCTTTTATAGAATGTCCACTCAATATAGCGCTATGAATAAATATTCATCGTGTAGAATCTTCAGAGTTCATATGAATATTACGATTGCTTAGTTCACTTATAACTTTTTTGAACAACCAAATTTTCGTGTGATAAAGAACGTATAATACTTTTCATTTACTCCTCTATTTATGTCCTCTCAAGAAAATAGCATCCCGCCAACCCACCACTTATCTGTCATTATTTTGGCATTGGCCCTCGGTGGTTTTTGTATTGGGACTACTGAGTTCGTTGCGATGGGACTCATCCAAGAGATCTCACAAAGTTTCAAGCTAAGTATACCTGTCACAGGGCATTTTATTAGTGCCTATGCTTTAGGTGTCACAATTGGCGCGCCTGTCATTGCCATTTTGGCTGCAAAAGTGCCACGTAAAACGCTCTTAATTGGTCTCATGCTATTTTATGGTATCGCCAATGCAAGTACAGCTCTCGCAAACAGCTATGAGTCTATGTTGGTCTCACGTTTTATTGCAGGTTTCCCTCACGGCGCTTACTTTGGTATTGCCGCTTTGGTGGTTGCAGAGTTTGCTGGAAAACAAAAACGTGCTTCGGCAGTCGCCATGCTCATGATGGGGCTGAATGTCGCGACCGTGATTGGTGTGCCTTTTGCGACATGGCTAGGTCAGCTGTATGGTTGGCGTGCAGGTTTTGAGTTTTCTGCATCTATCGCATTTTTGACCGTAGTCGCGATTTGTTTTGGCCTACCCAAAATGCAACTGGATCACACAGCCAGCATTCAAAATGAACTGCGCGGACTTAAAAATACACAAATGTGGTTAACGCTTGCTGTCGGTGCAATTGGATTTGGTGGGCTGTTTTCTGTCTATAGTTATGTATCGCCTATTTTGACTGAATATACCCATGCAAGCATTCAAGTCATTCCATTTGCGCTGGCATGTATTGGGCTCGGGTTGGTCATTGGTGGTGTTGTCGCAGGACACTTTGCTGATAAAAACTTAAACAAGGCGATTATTTGGGTCTTAGTTTCCAATGCCTGCTCTTATGTACTTTGTGCCCTGTCTATGGATCACCTTGCCACTGCTTTTATTGCACTCTTCTTGGTCAGCTTCAGTATTGCAGGCTTGGGACCTTTACTCCAAATCCGCTTAATGGATGTTGCTGGCAATGCCCAAGGTCTAGCTGCTTCACTCAATCATTCTGCCTTTAATATTGCCAATGCTTTTGGTGCTTTTCTGGGCGGCTGGTTAATTAGCCAAAGTTTAGGTTGGCTAGCTCCAATCTGGGTCGGAGTTTTACTAAGTTTAGGTGGGCTGATTATTTTATTGTTCGCTTTTCAGCATGAGAAAAAGTCTATATCCGCATGTAAAAATGATGCAAATCAGACTTGTTAACCCCCTATCAATGGCTTTTATCTAGAAACAATCAGCGTGCATAAAAATTCAATCGTATTGTTATGCACGCTTTTACAATCCATCATTCAGATTAATATCAGGCCGTTAAGAATCTTACCGGCATTTTTTAAACTCTAGGTTTTATTCGATACGCGATAACGTCATCCGCATTAAGAAGTTAAATACGAAACTCCTTAACTGACTGGCATAATCATTCAGGTAGTTTCTTCCCGCAGTGTGGACAATAGGCATATTGCTCACGCTCTTGCCTTAACGATTCTTCTTTTTGTTCACGAATGAGCTGTAAAATAATATCGTGTGTTTGCTCTTTGGTCAGCCCAACTTCTTTACGAACTTCTTCAATTTTTTCTGTCTCTAAGACAAAATCAATATCGCTATTTTGGATTAATTCTCGAAATCGAAGTTCAAGTTTTTCTTTACGTTGCTCAAGTTCATTGGCCAAACCATTCGCCAAAATACCCGCAGGTAGTGCAGCTAAACCTACACCTAAGATGGTAATAATCGCTCCAAGAAAGCGTCCCAACACCGTAATAGGTGTCACATCACCATAACCGACGGTGGTCAGTGTAACCACGGCCCACCACATTGAAGCAGGAATGGAGCTGAAAACTTCTGGTTGTGCCTGACTTTCAATCAAATACACCCCTGCAGCCGCCATAATGATCATAATCATTAAGATGAAAATAACCGCTTGAAATGAGCCTTTTTCGCGCTCAATGACACGTAATAAAATTTGTAGAGACACAAAGTAGCGGGTGAGCTTGAGAAGTCGAAGCAAACGAACAATTCTTAAGAATCGTAAGTCGAACTGAACAAAGAAGTTTAAATACGCAGGTAAAATAGCCAAGAGGTCGATAATCGCTCCACCACTTTTGACCCAATTTAGGCGGTTTTTCCAATCCGACTCAAAACTATTAGCTTCAGCAACTGACCAAAAACGTAAGAGATATTCAATCGTAAAAACGATGATCGAGAAGATTTCAAAATAATAAAAAAAGTCTTGATACAACACATAGTACTTCTGTACCGACTCCAACAGCACAGCAGCAGCATTACTCATAATCAGTACAATGAGGAAATAGTTCAGCCCTCGGCTTAAGGGTGTCTCATAGTCTTCATTATGTAAATTGTTATAAACAAATTTGCGTAACATGTACCAAGCTGTCAATTTCATTACGATTTTACGTTATTCTTATCCCTTAAAATTCAGTTTAACCGAACTTAACAGCAAAGTAAGTAAGAAATTTCGGTACGAATCGTACAACTGCGGTAGCATTATTCAATATAGAGTAAGGCCAAGCGCACTTGGTCATAGCACATACGCGGATTGGTTAACTCTACAATCGGACGTAGTTTAATTGCGCCATCTTCACTAAAGTGTTCAGCTTGCTGACGTTTCATGAGACGTTTATAAATTTTCCGCACTTGCTCTACCACTTCTTCTCCAGGATGCGCCACGGAAATATCCAAGCCCTGCTCTTTATGCAACTTTGCCAAATGGTTGATAATGGTTGCAGCTGTCAACCCGCGCTCTTGTGCGATATCTGCAATTTCATAACCACCTTCAAACAATTCACGTGTTTCATCGAGTGTTGCAGAAGCATAGTTGGCTTTACCTGCATTACGGGCAATTTTCTTTTCATTACGTTCAATCTCAACTTCATTGAGCGTTCCGCCACAGTGACGAATAAAGGCCTTGTGTTGTGGCTCTAGATCAATGACCTCAAAGTGTGTTTCGGCTTCATTGGAAAGTTCTTGGAAGCGGCGGTCTGCCTTAATGGCAAGACTATCTAACTCCAACGCTTGTTCATTAAAACCTAACAATCTTAAACCTTCCAAAGTCTTTAAGCGCGACAAAGCCACATAACCCTGCCCTTTTTCAAAAGTATGACTCAGGTTAATTTCTGCTGCAGCTAAAGTCATCCCTTGTGACTTGTGAATAGTAATGGCCCATGCCAAACGCAATGGAATTTGCTGAAAACTGGCAATGGTTTTGCCTGCATCATTGTCCACTGACCAGGTTTCAGGCTCAACCACCAGTACCGTACCATCAGTCAGTTTGACCTTCGGCAAGATCCCAAAGTCATCATCTTCTTCAAAGCCCACCACTTCGCCTAAGCTACCGTTGATATAGCCCACATCGAAGTTGTTCTTTACAAACATCACTTTGGCATTTTTTTTGAGGGTTAGGTTTTCAGGTGCTCGCACAGAAGACTTTAAGGTTTCAATAAGCTTTTCATTGCCATCACACACCGCCTCAAACTGGCGACCTTCATTTTCAATTTCATTCAAATGTTTGAAGTTGATAGTGTCCACGTCCATATTATGCGTATATAAACGTGTAAAGATTTCCCCAATATCTTGCTGACGTGTGGCTTGTAAAGCCTGTAAGTGCTCAGATTTAATACTCTGACTGCGAATAGCATTTAGAATATCATTGAGATAATCATTGCCCTGACGGTGCTGCTCGGTCAAATAGCACACACGAAACTTGGCTTCGACCCAAGCATCAGACATAAAACAGAATTTATCGCGATTGCGCTCTTCATTTTTACCGACTGGCGGTAACTGGAAGAAATCACCTGCAACAATCACTTGAATTCCGCCAAATGGCTCTTCACTTTCCTTAAAAAACTTAAGGACTTTATTGACCAAATTGAGTTGCTTGGCATGTAGCATCGAAATTTCATCGATGATTAAAACTTGAGCATTTTCTAAATGCTCTTTTAAGTATTTACGTTCTTTCATGCGTTTGAGTTCATCTTCCCCCAACGCATCTTTAATTCCAATGCCAGCCCAAGTATGAATGGTCATGCCATTCATATGCGTTGCAGCAATACCTGTAGAAGCTGTAATCGCCACAGGCACTTTGCGGGCTTTTAAATAGTTAATATATTGGTTCAGCGTATAGGTTTTTCCTGCACCAGCGGAACCGGTTAAAAAGACATTTTCGCCCGCTTTTAAGAGTTTGAGTGCAGTTTCTTGCTTCATAAGACCTATACCATTGATGAACGGCTATAGCCTACCGAGTTTTTGCTAAAAAGTTAAGCAGATCTCGTCTCACAGTAAATGATGTGCGACAAATTAGGTCAATTGTTGTTTAAATTTTAAGAGCTTGATTATTGGGTTTGGTTCAGCATGGCAATGAATTGTTCAGCGACCACAACATCATCAGGTAACGCTTTTTGGTTATTTGGATATTCAAGCTGATCAAATAACAGTTGTCCTGCAATATAGTGACAACCGAGCGTCAAGTGCCGCTGTGCGTCGGTATGACTCATATGAAATGCAGCATATTCACGCACAATAATTCGCTCAGCAAAACTGGCTGCTAAGCAATGTTGAAAGCGACGTGATTCAGCAATGATGCGATCAATATCTTTGAGCTCCTCAAGCACCCAACTCTCAATAAAATAATAAGCTTCATGACTGATCGGTTGCCATGAGACATAACCAAGCTTTCGTTTCAGTTCAGCGAGTAACTCTTGGCTATGCAATTGATCATGCCACTGCACAGCCTGATGAAATAGGCTCTTCCATGTGACATTTTTTAAAACGTCCTTTTGCGTCTCAAAATGTTCAGGCAAATAATCGCGCACATAAGGATCAAACACCGAAACTCGTAAAGGTGGCCGATTTAAATAAAACAACTGTCGAAAGCTTTCAACATGCAGTTTATGTTGCTTTAACTGAAGATAAAAATCACGGTGTTGTTGCTTATCTTCGCTAAAATAAATCACTAAGTCTTCTGGGAGTTTCTGCGCAATTTTATCTAGATGCTGAATATAGGCCTGCATTACACGACTCAATTTTGTGTAGACTCGTTTCCCCCATTCGGGCTGCTGTGCTACCACACGGCGTAGCAGTTCGAGCCATTCATCTAAATACAAAATAGACGGGCTGATCGCTATACGCTGATCATCCATATCTTGGCGTCTATTTTTTAAGACCACATGCTGGTTGGCCTCCAGCTCAAACCAATGCTGTTGTAAGGCATGTTCATAGCAACTTTGTATAAATAAACGCGCCGCGACATGTTGGAAGTACTTTAAAGTCGTGACAATAATTTCAGGATGATAAGACTGCATATCGAGATAACTTAAAGCCGTTACGGCAACGCGTATACTACTGTGCTGAATATTTTGACTCACCCAGTCTGTCACCACTGCTTTTTGTTTGAATAACCAATTTACGGTACGGCTTTCATCAAAAATCGGGAGTTTGGCGACCTTCTGTTGCCATAGCTTGGTTTCAGTTTTTAAAAAATGCTGCTTTGACAACAAATCACGCGATGACCAAAGATCCCGATGCATAAGCCGCACAAAGCCGAGCATATGGGACTGCTCTTTAGCATGCGGATATAACAAGTGAATGTCGTGCGTATGATCTATCAACTCTTGTAAAGAAAACCGTTCAGGAAATGCCGTTTGTATAATGCGATAAACATGTGGTTCTAAGAATTGATTGGCACTGCAACACAGCTCATCATAACTATTCATCAAAGACTGTAAGGGTAAAATATCTTCCGCCTGATCTGCATCTATGCAGCATAAGCGCTGCAACTCGGCCAGCAAACTTCGCTCAGAGGTTGAATCATCTGTATTGAATTCAACTTGCTGGCACAGCTGTTGAAAGAGTTCTGATTGCGTTTGCCGTATTTCAGTCAAAATTGTTTGCACGCGACTCGGTCCATCGAACAAAACAAACACTTGTTGAAGAATCAGCTGACGCAACTGTTTAACTTTATTGCGCAAATACAAAGAATGTTGTGGAGATTGATCACCCACTAAAAATACAATGTCGTGTAAACAAAACTCTTCGAGTGCTTCTGCATAGTGCCCTTGATAGATAAACTGTGGAACACACAACTCCGCCTGTTCAGCTGGTGCATAAAACTGAATATGAAAACAATGATTTAAAATTTGAATCCGTTGTTGTTTTACGTCGACACTTAAAACGTTTTGCACATTGAGTGTAGAGAGAAATGCTGACTGATCGTGATAAAGCTGCTGAATACTCGGAACAACTTGTCTTAACTGTATAGCAAGACTTTGATATTGCTTAAGCTTATCATTGTGCTCCACGACTTTTCCTCTTTGAATTTGGCTATTTTCACCACAACTTCAAAACCAATATAAACAAATCCCGAACCACAGGCTATGCCTTTTATCGATAGCCATTTTGTTCATTGAAGCCATTTTTCCTCATTCCCTTACTCATGGTAGGTATTTGGTAGGTACACAAGTGTTTGGAATCATTCAATACTCTAAAAACGGTAATGAGCACCGATAACAACATAAATAATGGTAGAAGGAATCGCACCATGGCTTTTAAAAATATTGCAGATCAAACGAACGGTTTTTATATCCCTTGTGTTTCACTTTTTGGCCCAGGCTGTGCCAAAGAAATTGGTGGTAAAGCACAAAACCTCGGTGCAAAGAAAGCACTAATTGTGACTGACGCAGGTTTATTTAAATTTGGCGTAGCCGACACCATTGCAGGATATCTCAAAGATGCAGGTGTTGATAGCCACATCTTCCCAGGTGCAGAACCGAACCCAACTGACATCAATGTCCACAACGGCGTGACTGCTTATAACGAACAAGGTTGTGACTTTATTGTGTCCTTAGGTGGTGGTTCTTCGCATGACTGCGCTAAAGGTATTGGACTTGTGACTGCGGGCGGCGGTCATATTCGTGACTACGAAGGGATCGATAAAAGTACGGTTCCAATGACCCCTCTTATTGCCATCAACACCACGGCAGGTACAGCGTCAGAAATGACACGCTTCTGTATTATTACCAATACAGATACCCATGTAAAAATGGCAATTGTAGACTGGCGCTGCACTCCACTAATTGCAATTGATGACCCTAAACTGATGATTGCAAAACCTGCAAGCTTAACGGCAGCAACAGGTATGGATGCATTAACCCATGCGGTAGAAGCTTATGTTTCAACAGCCGCAAACCCAATCACTGATGCCTGTGCTGAAAAAGCTATTTCAATGATTAGCGAATGGTTACGTCCAGCCGTTGCGAACGGTGAAAACCTAGAAGCACGTGATGCCATGAGTTATGCACAATATTTAGCAGGTATGGCATTTAACAATGCATCTCTAGGTTATGTCCATGCGATGGCTCACCAACTCGGTGGCTTCTATAACCTACCTCACGGCGTATGTAATGCAGTCTTACTTCCACACGTCTGTGAATTCAACTTAATTGCCTGCCCTGACAGATATGCACGAATTGCTGAACTGATGGGAGTTAACACCACAGGTTTAACTGTGACAGAAGCTGGATATGCTGCAATTGACGCAATTCGTGAACTATCTGCATCGATTGGTATTCCATCGAGCTTGTCTGAACTGGGTGTGAAAGAGCAAGATTTGGGTGTTATGTCTGAAAATGCGCAAAAAGATGCCTGCATGCTGACGAACCCACGTAAAGCAAACCATGCTCAAGTGGTCGACATCTTCAAAGCTGCACTCAAATCTAGTGCTTCAGTGGTCGATTTTAAAGCAGCGGTCTAAGTTCTCTTCTTAACTTTTTGTTTGCTTTGACAATTTAAGTGGAATGAAACAGACGTCCATACTGTTTCATTCAGGTAAGCCTAATCCTTGCTTACCTGTGCACTTAAATTGTCTTTTTTTATTTGTGGTTGACAAAGTTTTGCACTTCATCAAGGATAAGAAAACTCATGACAATAACAACCAGAGCAAATTATGTCAGCAACTCAGACTCATCCTGCTTATCAACCTGATGTCCTCGGCGAAGGCTATGAACAATTAAAACTCAGTTTTCCAGACGATTATGAAGGTGCTGTATGTGCAACCCTCGTGCGCAAAAAAGCCTCGCAAAATACTCAAAAAGCGGTGTTGTATATCCACGGCTTTATTGACTACTTTTTCCAAACCGAAATGGCTGAACAATTTAATCAGCATGGTTATGATTTTTATGCGCTCGATTTAAGAAAATATGGTCGTTCTCACTTGAGCCATCAAAAATATTACAACGTCCGTGATCTCAACGAATATGATGCTGAGATTACCCAAGCCTTAGAGATCATTGGCAATGAAGGCCATACTGCGGTGCTACTTGCAGGACACTCTACGGGTGGTTTAATCACGACTTTATACGCTGCGCACAATCCTAAGCATCCACTGATCAAAGCACTTTGGGCCAATAGCCCTTTTTATGATTTTAATATGCATCCCATTAAGCGCAAACTTGGCGTGCCGCAGCTCAGTCGACTCGCAAAGCATTTTCCTGACCTCAAGTTTCCAAGTGAACTGAATAAATGGTATGTACCGAGCCTACATCAAAACGAGCATGGTGAATGGAACTTTGATTTGAAGTGGAAACAACCAAGCTATTCTATGGTTCGGATCAGCTTTGTACGTGCAATCCATGAAGCACAGAAAGAAATTCATCGCGGTGGTTTAAAGCTCTCTGTTCCTGCACTCATTATGCATTCACATCAAACGCTCAACCCAAAGAAATGGGGCGCAGCCGCACAAACCAGTGATGTGATTTTAGATGTTAAAGACATTGAAATGCAGGCCAAAAATTTACAAGGTGACGTCAGTGTCGTGACCATTCAAAATGGTTTACACGACTTAGTCCTCTCCGCACCTGAAGTTCGTGCCGAAGTCTATGCTGAGTTGTTCCAGTGGCTCGAGCAAAAAATAGTGTAACTACACCTTTCCAACACAATTCATAATTTTTAAATTTTATATTTCTCAAGTAGCTGATGTGCAGGATGTCCATCCGGTGTCAGCTCAATGAGTCGCTCAACGGCATCAATCGCCTCTGGGTAACGTGCGACATGTTTAAACAGCATATCGGTTTCATTGGCTTTAAAAATCGCACTGCTTAAACGTGACTCCAAACAATCGCGCCATGCACATAGAAATGGACTTTCCGTTTTAGGTAATAAAACGCCTGAACAAAGTTTTAACGCGGTCTCAATATAGGCCGCATCTAAGGCCTGCTCAGCTTGTAAAAAATCAGCTTCAATATGCGCCAAAATTCGATAGGGACGAGATCCCAACATTCCACCAAGCAAGTCACGCAGTTGTGACATTTCGGCCTTAAGTGTTCCTACACTCACCTTGCGCTCACCATATAAGGCCTGATGCAAAGTATCTAAAGTCATACCCTGTGGGCACAACGCCAAGATGGTCAAAATTTCAATTTGTCGCGGTGTGAGGACCATCACTTTGCCATTGAAATGTACTTGTGGAACACCAAAAGCACGGATATACAACTGTTGACGCTGGTATTCCAACAGTGCCGTTTGAATGATGGATGCACAGCGCTCTGCTGCGAGTAGACCAAGGCTATTATGATTTTTCCATGTGGTAGATAAATCAATTACCCCTAGGACGTGTTTTGAGCAAGGGTCGATGATCGGCGCAGCATAACAGACCCAATCATGGATGGAGCTCATGTAGTGTTCATTTGAAAAAACACAACTGGACTGTTGCGTTTTTAAGGACAAGGCTAATGCATTGGTCCCCACCAATTCCTCTCGCCATTGCCCGCCTTCAACAAAATGTACACTTTCTGCCGCATTACGCATTTGTCTGCTGGATGCACTCCAAATAATGGTACTACCAATATCGCCTACAGCGACCACCATCGAAGACTGCTGTGCAATGTGTCTCAGTTCATCTGCGCAGTAACTCAAAGCATGTTGCAGCGCTGAACCTTGTGACATAGAACCTTCAGAAATGGGCGCAGCAAAGCGATCTTTGGGAATTTCTGCGGAGTTAGAGCGCTGCCATGAACTTGCAATACTTTTTCCCAATTGTTCAGCTTGTAACGTCGAAATACTGCTGCTAGTCCTAAGCTTTTCTATTTCTTGTCTTTTCTGTATTAAATGTTGCATTGCCATCATTCCTTATTCTCAAAACAATTCCTGATATACGTCCACTGTATTACTTGGTTGTAAACATTTGTCAAAGGCTTGTAAACCTCCTTCCTTCCAACCTTTTTCCAACCTTATATTAGTTATGCTACTTAAATATTGTACAGATGTACCTTATACCAAAGCTGTAGATGCTTTTAAAAAATCAATAAGCAAAGGAACTTCAATATGCGCTATGTAGACCCTAACCAATCTGGTTCTAAAGTAGAATTTAAAGCACAGTATGACAACTTTATTGGTGGCGAGTGGGTTGCTCCAGTAAAAGGTGAATACTTTGAAAATATCTCTCCTGTCGACGGTAAAGTTTTTACAAAAGTCCCTCGCTCATCTGTAGAAGACATCGAGCTTGCACTGGATGCTGCGCATAAAGCCAAAGAACAATGGAACAAATCTTCTCCTACTACACGTTCAAATTTACTCCTTAAAATTGCAGATCGTCTAGAACAAAATCTAGAAAAATTGGCTGTGGCTGAAACATGGGATAACGGTAAACCGATTCGTGAAACACTTGCAGCGGACATTCCTTTAGCCATTGACCATTTCCGCTATTTCGCAGGTTGTATCCGTGCGCAAGAAGGTGGCATTTCTGAAATTGATGAAGATACCATTGCCTATCACTTCCACGAACCATTAGGCGTGGTAGGACAAATCATTCCATGGAACTTCCCAATTTTGATGGCAACATGGAAAATTGCTCCTGCTTTGGCTGCGGGTAACTGTATTGTACTTAAACCTGCAGAACAAACCCCTGCGAGCATTTTGGTTTTAATTGAACTCATTCAAGATTTATTGCCTGCAGGCGTACTAAACGTAGTCAATGGTTACGGCGTAGAAGTTGGTCGCCCATTGGCAACCAATCCACGTATTGCCAAAATTGCATTCACAGGTTCGACTCAAGTCGGTCAATTGATCATGCAATACGCCACTGAAAACATCATTCCAGTGACTTTGGAGCTTGGTGGTAAATCTCCAAATATTTTCTTTGAAGATGTTATGGCGCAAGATGACGACTACCTAGACAAAGCACTCGAAGGCTTTGCTATGTTTGCGCTTAACCAAGGTGAAATCTGTACGTGCCCATCGCGCGCTTTAGTTCAAGAAAGTATCGCAGATAAATTCCTTGAAATGGCAGTTGAACGTGTGAAACGCATTAAAACAGGTCACCCGCTCGATACAGAAACGATGATTGGTGCGCAAGCTTCACTGGAACAACAAGAGAAAATCTTGGGTTGTATCGCAACAGGTCGCGGTGAAGGTGCACAAGTACTAACAGGTGGTAGTGAGCGTAATGAAGTGGGTTCTGGTTTCTATATTGAACCAACCATTTTCAAAGGCACCAATGACATGAAAATTTTCCAAGAAGAAATTTTTGGCCCTGTACTTTCAGTGGCAACATTCAAAGACTTTGACGATGCAATTAAAATTGCCAACGACACGATTTATGGTTTAGGCGCTGGTGTATGGTCACGTTCAGCACATACCTCTTACCGCGCAGGTCGTGCAATTCAATCGGGTCGCGTTTGGACCAACTGTTACCACATTTACCCTGCACATGCCGCTTTCGGTGGTTATAAAAAGTCAGGGATTGGTCGTGAAAACCACAAGATGATGTTAGAACATTATCAACAAACTAAAAACTTACTTGTGAGCTATGCAACCAAGCCTATGGGCTTCTTCTAAGCACTTAGCTTATTCGTATACAGTTCTCTATGTGTTTAGGGTGATTCGTTACCCTAAACATTTCTCCATCAAACATCAAACATCAAACATCAAACATCAAACATCAAACATCAAACATCAAACATCAAACATCAAACATCAAAACAATAATTCAAAACTGTGTCATATAAATATTAGACAGGACGTCTAGTCGCTTGGTACTGAAATTGCATAAATATTGCATCCATCAAGCCATCTATAAAACTCAAGATATGGAGCTTCACATGACCGACTCTCCCATTAACAGCTCAACGACTCGGCTCTCTACTTCAACAGTAAGCACATCTGACGACTATTTTGAAAAAAGGCAACTGAAACAAGGTGCTGTAGGCTGGCTATTATTAGTCGGTTTAGGCGTAGCGTATGTCATTTCAGGCGACTTTGCTGGCTGGAACTTCGGTCTTGCTCAAGGTGGCTGGGGCGGTATGTTTATCGCAACGGTTGTCGTAGCCATCATGTATTTATGCATGTGCCTGTCGATGTCTGAAATGGCCACCATGCTGCCCACTGCGGGCGGTGGCTATAGCTTTGCGCGTACCGCATTTGGTCCATTTGGCGGCTATCTCACTGGCACGGCGATTTTAATTGAATATTCCATCGCCCCTGCGGCTATCGCATGCTTTATTGGTGCCTACTGCGAGTCCTTATTTGGTGTCGGTGGATGGATCATTTATCTCATCTGCTATCTGGTTTTTATGGGCATTCATCTTAAAGGTGCAGGTGAAGCCCTCAAGATCATGTTTGTCATTACCGCCATTGCAGCCGTAGCTCTTTTTGTCTTTATCATCGCAATGGCACCACATTTTAACAGCGCCAACTTATTTAACATTACACCGACTGAAAATATCGGAGCAAGTAACTTCCTACCGATGGGTTATATCGGTATTTGGGCGGCGGTACCCTATGCGATTTGGTTCTTTTTAGCTGTGGAAGGTGTTCCACTGGCAGCAGAAGAAGCTAAAGATCCATCTAAATCACTACCGCGTGGTTTGATTGGTTCGATGCTGATTTTGGCCGCTTTTGCCCTACTTATTCTGTTCTTAGGTGCTGGTGCTGCTGGTGCAGAACAACTTAAAGAATCAGGCGCACCCTTAGTTGATGCACTGGTAGCCGTCTATGGTCAAAACAGCTGGTTAGGCAGTTTTGTTAACTTTGTCGGTCTCGCAGGTTTAATTGCGAGTTTCTTCTCCATCATTTATGCCTATTCACGTCAAATTTTCGCCTTATCCCGTGCGGGTTATTTACCGACCTCGTTATCACTGACCAATAAAAACAAAGCGCCCTATTTAGCGATTATTATTCCCGGCATCATTGGTTTTTTATTGTCCCTAACAGGTGAAGGTGATCTGCTCATCCTGATGGCAGTATTTGGTGCGACCATTTCTTATGTCTTGATGATGCTTTCTCACATTAAACTGCGTATCAGCCGTCCAGAATTACATCGTCCCTATAAAACCCCAGGTGGGATTATCACCTCATCAATTGCTTTGGTTTTAGCCAGTATTGCGGTGATAGCTGGTTTTGTGGTGGATCCTAAAGTTTGGTTTATAGCTGCCGCTATTTATGCGGTCTTTATTGCCTACTTTATTTTCCATAGTCGCCATCGACTCGTTCAAGGTACACCTGAAGAAGAGTTTGAAAGTATTCGTAAGGCCGAACAAGACTTATAGAAGGACCTATGACATGGCTTATAAAAAGTTGATTGGACATCAGCACTATGTGTTTAATGATTTAAAAACTTTAATGGCGAAAGCAACCCCGCTGCGCTCAGGTGATCAACTTGCAGGTGTTGCGGCGGAAAATGCCACGGAACGTGTTGCCGCACAAATGGCATTGGCCGATGTTCCATTGAAGCAGTTTTTAACTGAAGTGTTGATCGACTATGAACAGGATGAAATAACCCGCCTGATTATCGATGAGCACCGTAGTGATTTATTTGCGCCGATTTCACATTTTACCGTAGGAGACTTTCGTAACTGGCTACTTAGTGAAGATGCGACTACGCAGAAATTACAACAACTTGCACTCGGTTTAACCCCTGAAATGGTTGCTGCGGTGAGTAAGATTATGCGCAATCAAGACCTTATCTTGGTTGCGAGTAAATGTGAAGTCATCACCCAATTTCGCAACACCATTGGTTTAAAAGGTCATCTCTCGACCCGTTTACAACCGAATCATCCGACCGATGATCTCTTGGGTATATCTGCTAGTATTTTGGATGGCTTGATGTATGGCAATGGTGATGCCGTCATTGGGATTAATCCTGCAACCGATAACCTACAAAATTTATCTGAGCTCTTAAAACTCCTTGATCATATTATTCAAGAGCATCAAATTCCAACCCAGTCTTGTGTACTGACGCATATCAGTTCGGGGATTCAACTGGCTGAGAAAAACGTGCCGATTGATTTAATGTTTCAATCGATTGCAGGTACACAGCGCGCTAATGAAGGTTTCGGCATTAACCTTGAATTACTGCGTGAAGGCTATGAAGCGACACTGGCTCTCAAGCGTGGGACTGTGGGACAAAATGTGATGTATTTTGAAACAGGTCAAGGCAGTGCTTTATCTAGTAATGCACATCACGGCGTAGATCAGCAAACCTTAGAAGTCCGTGCCTATGCAGTAGCTCGTAAATTTAACCCACTACTGGTAAATACTGTGGTTGGGTTTATTGGCCCAGAGTATTTATACAATGGCAAACAAATTATCCGTGCAGGCTTGGAAGACCATTTTTGTGGCAAGCTCCTAGGCTTACCTATGGGCTGCGACATTTGCTATACCAACCATGCCGATGCCGACCAAAATGACATGGATGTACTACTCACCCTTTTCGGTGCAGCAGGTTTGAACTTTATTATGGGCATTCCAGGTTCGGATGACGTCATGCTGAACTATCAAACCACGTCATTTCATGATGCGCTGTATTTAAGGCAACTTTTAGGCTTAAAAGCCGCACCTGAGTTTGATCTGTGGTTGGCAGAACAAGGCATCTTTAAACAACAGCATCAGCACATTCTCTGGCCGGAGCATATTCCACCACAATTTGAAAAACTTTTACATATATAAGGAGCAACTTATGTCACTTGTTCCTCTAGAAAAATATCAATCTGAACAGCATCAGGATGTTTGGGAAAACTTAAAGAAATTTACTGATGCTCGTATCGCCATTGGTCGCGCTGGTTGTAGCATCCCGACCCATGAACTGCTGAAATTTCAACTGGCGCATGCGGAAGCGCAAGATGCGGTACATCAAGCTTTAGATGTCGAACACTTAGTTGCAAGTTTTAATACACTAGGTTTGGATAGTCTGACGGTACACAGTCAAGCTGAAAATAAGCAAGAATACTTAAAACGTCCTGACTTAGGTCGCCTGTTAAGTCCAGCTTCACAACATGGCTTAGAGGTCTTTAAAGCCAGTAACCCGCAAAACTATGATGTCTGCATTGTGATTGGTGATGGACTCTCTGCACGGGCGATTGAAGAAAATGCAGTGCCTTTTATTCAGCACCTTATCCCGCAATTGCAAGCGGAACACTGGAGCATTGCACCGATGGTGATTGCTACTGGAAGCCGAGTCGCTTTGGGTGATCCAGTTGCAGAGTGCCTACACGGGACTATGCTCGTGATGCTGATTGGTGAAAGGCCTGGCCTAAGCTCACCTGATAGTATGGGCATTTACTATACATGGAAAGCAACCTCAGGTACGTTGGACGCTAAACGGAACTGTATTTCAAATGTTCGACCTGCGGGCTTAAGCATTCCTGTTGCAGTACAACGACTAATGTCTCTCATGCGTGGTTCTAAGAAACTCGGCTACTCAGGTGTCGACTTAAAAGATGAACATGAAATGGTAAGTCTAGACACAGAACGTACGCCTAAACGATTATTTTAATTTGGAGCAGATCAGCCGTGATTTTACGGCTGATCCTAAATAGCGCGTTCTGTTAACTTAGGTTTTTAGCTAGGTGTTTAGTCCCAGATTTTAATGGTGCAAGATTCTCAGATAAATGGAAGGAAGCACTATGGGGCAAGTTCTACACAGCAGCGCCACAACGACACAGGCAGTGCGTCGAGCAATACAAAATAGTCAAGAGAGCTTAAGAACGCTAGCTAAGCGTTACGGCATCAATCAAAAGACCGTCGCAAAATGGAAGAAACGTACTTCAGTAGATGATTTTACAACCGGCCCAAAGAATCCTCGCTCAAGCGTGTTATCGCCTGAAGATGAGGCGGCAATTGTTGCTTTTCGAAAACGCACTTTGTTGCCGCTAGACGATTGCCTTTATGCATTGCAGCCCAGTATTCCTTATCTGACACGCTCGTCGTTACACCGCTGCTTGCAGCGGCATCGTATTTCAAGACTGCCTGAGGTACAAGGTGATCGCCCTGTCAGGAAGCGCTTCAAGAGCTACCCCATTGGTTACTTTCATATCGACATCGCTGAGATGTAAACAGCACAGGGTAAGCTTTATCTCTTCGTTGCCATTGATCGCACTTTCAAGTTTGCGTTCACTGAATTGCATACTAAAGCCAGTAAGATGGCAGCCACGGAGTTCATGCGCAATCTGGTTAAGGCTGTGCCCTATAGAATCCGTACAGTGCTAACAGATAACGGCATCCAGTTCACGAACCGCACCTGTGATCGCTACGCCTCTGAGCACATCTTTGATCGGGTTTGTACTGAATGTGGCATTGAACATCGTCTTACCAAGGTGAAGCATCCATGGACCAATGGACAGGTCGAGCGGATGAACCGAACGGTTAAAGAAGCTACTGTCAAACGGTTCCATTACGACGATCACACTCAGCTATGCATTCACCTCGCTGATTTTATTGCTGCATACAACTTCGGCCGCAGACTCAAAACACTCAGGGGCCTGACTCCCTACGAATTCATCTGCAAACAGGGGACAGATGAATCTGAACTTTTTAAGATTGATCCGATCCATCAAATGCCGGGACTAAACACGGTGCAATCGTCATGGAGCGCAGCATGGCGGATGAACATCTACAACGAGAAATTTTAAGCTCAAGCAAATGGATGATTAAAAATATGCTATAGCTCAAGTAAAATCTTGGATTGAATTTATAGTTTTTTTCTAAATATTTTCTGATTTTTTGCCTTCAACTTCTGCGCATTTCCCTGTACATTTTTACACTCCTTTACCCCCCTGTGAACGAGCCTGCTATGACGACACTACCCGATACCATATACGCGATTCAGCATCTTGCTTTTGAAGATTTGGGTGCATGGGAAGATGTGTTATATCAATTGGGTTATCGGGTACGATATTTCGAAGCAGGCAAAGATGACTTAGCTAAAGCGTTAAACTACACAGGTCTAACCGTCATTTTAGGTGGACCGATTGGAGTATATGAAACTGAAGACTACCCTTTCTTACAAAAAGAAATAGACTTACTCAAAGTTCGTTTAGAAAAGAATTTACCCACTTTAGGCATTTGCTTAGGTGCACAATTAATTGCACATGCACTCGGTGCAAAAGTATATGTAGGTCATAGCAAAGAAATTGGCTGGAATCAGTTACAGCTCAATACCGTTGAACAGAACCCACTACAAGCACTGGTAGGAACTGAAGTGCTACATTGGCATGGCGACACCTTTGAACTTCCTGCTCAAGCTGAACTGTTGGCCAGCTCAGAAGCTTATCCCAACCAAGCTTTTCGTGTAGGCAAAAATATTCTAGCCTTACAGTTCCATCCTGAAGTCGCAGCGGATGGTTTAGAAAAATGGCTAATTGGGCATACTGCTGAACTTCGTCAAGCAAACATCAACATTCCAGCACTGCGTGCAGACAATCAACGCTGTGTAGCTCAACTAGAACATGTCTCTGGACAAGTTTTGAGAGCGTATTTAAAAGCACTAATTTAATAATTCAGCCATAATCCGCTCAATGCGTATTTTGCTCTAAATTTTAAGTTCACAGCAGCCACAAAAAAGCACCTCTATGAGGTGCTTTTTTGGTAGATATCGCTTATTTTGCAGCAGCTTTAGGCTGTGGAACTGATGCTTCAGTGGTGATATTCACAGTGATTTTATCACCCACGTTTGGCACATATGCGCCTACACCAAAAGCAGAACGGTCAAATGAAGTGGTTGCATTGAAACCAATTGACTGTGCTTTGGTCATTGGGTGCTCACCTTGCTTATTCAACACGGCATCTAAAACGACAGGCTTTGTCACATTTTTAATGGTTAAATCACCTGTGATTTTGTATTTGTTTGCACCAACCGCTTGTACTTTTGTACTCTTGAAAGTGATCTTTGGATATTTTGCTGCATCAAAGAAATCAGCCGCTTGTAAGTGTTCATCTAAAGCTTTTACGTTGGTGTTTAAGCTAGATAAAGGAATCGTTACATTCACCGATGAATTTGCAGGTTTTGCATTATCAACATTAATTACACCCTGAATGTCGCTGAAGTTAGCAGATGGAGTTGAAAAACCAAAGTGGCTCCATGTGAAAACTGTTGCTGTATGTGTAGGGTCAATTTGATAGGCCACAGGTTTCGCCATAGCAAATGTAGTCGCAGTTGCAACAGCCAAACCGATTGTTAAAGCTTTAAAGTTCATGTTTTTATCTCACATTGGAATACTGCTTAGTCTATAGAGTTCTACAACGAATACAGCTATAAAGATAAAACGATATGTTGCAACTTTAGAACGATATAATTGTTTTTAAATGTAGCGACTTAGCTACGCCCGATATTGAATAAAACCTGTCTGCCTCATGACTTTATTATAAAGTTGTTGTGCGACCAAATTGTTCTGATGGGTGAGCCAATAAACCCGATCACAGGCTCGCTTTTCGGTATGCATTTTGACGTGTCCGATTAAAGCCCTTGCAACTCCTAGCCCATGATAGTCCTCATGGGTAAACACATCTTGTAAGTATGCGTACTATCATGCTCTATCACATCCACAATGCCTACAAGCCGACCTGCTATATAAGTGCAGCAAACCATACATATATTCACGCTTAGAATCAGTCAGTTTATGCCACGTGTTTTCAGATATCTGCTCCAATAAATCAACCTGATAAAATACCTGATAAGCTTGCCATAGTGTAACCCAGATCGACTGATCGATTTCTGTCAGTGGCACAATTTGAATATTTCGTACTTCCATTTGGCTCTCAAAGTACTATTTATTTTTGTAAGGCTTATATTTAAGCTAAAATAACCACAAAGAAAAAGCCTTATTGAATCGCTTCAATAAGGCTTCTTTTAGACGTGACAACCATCATAGTTTTTCAATCAGAATCCTATCAATCAACTTCATACCTGTCTGCTTTTCATGGTTTTTACGACGGATCTTAATTTGCTTATCTTCTGCTAAATCTTGCAATAACAGTTCAACAGCAACCATCGCTTCCAAAGGTAGATCTGGTCCAATCCACTTCTGTTCGCCCGCATCCATCAATACAACTTCATCATGAATTTGATCGTACAAGCTCATATCATCACCTAAAATTTATGCAGCTAGTTCAGCAGCAGCTTGCATATTATATACACCATTCAAAATAAAAGACGCCCCTAAACTGGAGCGTCCTTCAAACAGTTAATTTTAAAAATTAAGCTGTCAATTCTTTTACCGCAGCAACAACTGCTTCAGTGGTAATACCGAAGTATTGGTATAAGTCTTTCGCAGGTGCAGATTCACCATAAGTCGTCATACCAATTACACGACCGTCTAAACCTACAAACTTCCACCAGTAGTCTACATGTGCTGCTTCAACAGCAACACGTGCACGAATCTTTGATGGAAGAACCGCTTCACGGTATGCTGCATCTTGCTTCACAAATTCTTCAGCACATGGCATAGACACGACACGCACACCTTCAAGTTGTGCATGTGCTTCCATTGCTAAAGATACTTCAGAACCCGTCGCAATAATAATCGCTTTTAATTCGCCCTTTTCTTCAGCCAATACATAACCACCTTTCGCTACATTTGCAATTTGTGCATCTGTACGTGTTTGGAATGGTAGGTTTTGACGAGAGAAGATCAACGCAGTTGGACCTTCTGAGCGTACAAGTGCAGACTTCCAAGACACAGCAGCTTCAACCGTGTCACATGGACGCCAAGTATTTAAGTTTGGTGTACCACGTAAAGACGCAATTTGCTCTACAGGTTGGTGCGTTGGACCATCTTCACCCAAACCAATTGAGTCATGTGTATATACATGGATTACACGTTGTTTCATCAACGCAGACATACGCACTGCATTACGTGCATATTCCATAAACATAAGGAATGTTGCAACATAAGGAATAAAACCACCGTGAAGCGCAACACCGTTTGCAATAGCAGTCATACCAAACTCACGTACGCCATAGTGTACGTAGTTACCCGCAGGATTGTCCTGAACGCCTTGGCAACCTTTCCAAAGTGTTAAGTTAGAACCCGCCAAGTCCGCAGAGCCGCCTAATAGTTCAGGCAATAATGGACCAAATGCTTGTAATGTGTTTTGGCTTGCTTTACGCGTAGCAATCGTTTCAGCTTTTGCATTAGTTTCGGCGATAAATGCATCTGCTTGAGCAAGGAATTCAGCAGGTAATTCACCTGAAAGGCGACGTTTCAATTCTGCTGCTTCAGTTGGATATTTTGCTGCATATTGCGCAAATAATTCATTCCAAGCTGCTTCAGAAGCCATCCCTTTTTCTTTTGCATCCCATGCTGCATAAACGTCAGCAGTAATTTCAAATGGACCTTCAGTCCAGCCCAATGCTTCACGTGTTAATGCGATTTCGTCATTACCTAACGGCGCACCGTGACAGTCTTCTTTACCTTGCTTATTTGGTGAACCTAGACCAATAATCGTTTTACAGATGATGATCGTTGGTTTTTTCGTTTCAGCTTTTGCTTGCAAAGTCGCAGCACGTAATGCATCTGCATCATGACCATCAGCTTTAAGTACTTGCCAACCATAAGCCAAGAAACGTTGCTCTGTATCGTCAGAGAACCAACCTTCTACTTCACCATCAATCGAAATACCGTTGTCGTCATAGTAAGCAATCAGTTTACCTAGACCTAGTGTGCCTGCAAGTGAACATGCTTCGTGAGAAACACCTTCCATTAAACAGCCATCACCTAAGAAACAGTAAGTGAAATGATCAACAACGCTCATCTCATCTTTGTTGAACTGCGCTGCTAAGGTTTTTTCAGCTAGAGCAAAACCAACTGCGTTTGCAATCCCCTGACCAAGCGGGCCAGTTGTCGTTTCAATACCTGGTGCATAACCTAATTCTGGGTGACCCGGCGTTTTAGAGTGCAGTTGACGGAATGCTTTTAAATCTTCAATTGATAAATCATAGCCCGTAAGGTGCAATAACGCATATTGCAGCATAGAGCCATGACCATTTGATAGTACAAAACGGTCACGGTTCGCCCATTGAGGGTTAGTCGGGTTATGGTTGAAAAACTCACGCCATACCACATCAGCGATATCAGCCATCCCCATTGGCGCACCTGGATGTCCAGAGTTTGCTTTTTGCACAGCATCCATTGCCAATACACGAATTGCGTTTGCAATACGACGTTCGTTAAGCGGGGTTGTCATAGGTCAGAGTCCAAACAAATGATTTAAAGAGTAAGATGAATAGAATTCAAAGATAGGTGTATTGTCTTAAAAAAATAGGAATGGGTAAAGCCTAATGGACAATATTTCGCTATTTATTCATCATCCATGTCTAATAAATGCGGGCATTGCCTAAAATCACAACAATTTCACTCAGAAATGCCTCTCTAGATTTTCTCCGGTTCAAATTCTACACAATAGAATCATCAATTTTAAAAATATAGTTCGGCCACACTATTCACTAATCAGAACAAACCGTTATCCTTGAGTATCAAACACATCACAAGATACATTTGTATTTTTTACATACAATTAAACATTCACGGTGAATTTTATTCACTTTTTTAAATTATTCATGAATTAGTACAAATTATAGATTCTTTTATGATGCATATTTTGAGCATTTTTTCTTTACCAACCTAACACCCAAGCCAACACAAACTTAAGCAAGTTATTGTTTTACATTTAGATATAATCAAAGCAAAAAATCTCATGATACGGACCTATAGACTTTGAACCAAAAGCCTTTACTTTGTCATTTCGAACTAAAAATAAACGCTATATCAATTTTTTAGATGCTTATATCAGATAAAAAGTCGTTGAATTGAAATAAATTCAGTCATTTTGGTCGTCTAGAACTGGCTCAAATGTCTAAGTCGATGTACCATATTGCGTCTTTTAAATTAACTGTGATAGGACTTATGCGCGAGTACGCTGTATTTACCTCGGAATCTGTAAGCGAAGGCCATCCAGATAAAATGGCTGACCAAATCAGTGATGCTATCTTGGATGCGATCTTAAAAGAAGACCCATATGCGCGGGTTGCTTGTGAAACGCTTGTAAAAACGGGTGCGGTAGTACTTGCAGGTGAAATCACAACAACTGCAAATGTGGACTTTGAAGCGATTGTTCGTCAAACCGTAAATGGCATTGGTTACCACCATTCTGACCTTGGTTTTGATGGTTCAACATGTGCTGTGATCAACATGATTGGTAAACAATCACCGGAAATTGCTCAAGGTGTAGACCGTCAAAAGCCTGAAGATCAAGGTGCAGGTGACCAAGGTTTAATGTTTGGTTATGCAAGCCGTGAAACTGACGTGCTTATGCCTGCTCCAATCTCATATGCACACCGTTTAATGGAAAAGCAAGCTGAGCTACGTCGTAGTGGCGCTTTGCCATGGTTACGCCCAGATGCAAAAAGCCAAGTGACTTTTGCTTATGAAAATGGCATGCCTGTTCGTTTAGACGCAGTCGTATTATCTACCCAGCACGATCCTGAAATTTCTCAAAGCAACTTAAAAGAGGCTGTGATTGAAGAAATCGTGAAAAAAGTGATCCCTGCTGAAATGTTCCATGCAGACACCAAATTCCACATCAACCCAACAGGGATGTTTGTGATTGGTGGTCCAGTGGGTGACTGTGGTTTAACAGGTCGTAAAATCATTGTAGACACTTACGGTGGTATGGCACGTCACGGTGGTGGTGCGTTCTCTGGTAAAGATCCATCTAAGGTTGACCGTTCTGCTGCATATGCAGGTCGTTATGTTGCGAAAAACATCGTAGCTGCGGGTCTTGCAGACAAATGTGAAATTCAAGTGTCTTATGCCATTGGTGTGGCTGAGCCAACGTCTATTTCGATCAATACCTTCAATACAGCAAAAGTATCTGAAGAGTTGATCATTGCATTAGTCCGTGAACACTTCGACTTACGTCCATACGGGATCACTCGTATGCTCGACCTGATTCAACCAATGTATAAGCAAACAGCTGCTTATGGTCACTTCGGTCGTGAAGGTTCAGATACAGCATTTACGTGGGAAAAAACAGACAAAGTGGAAGCACTTAAAGCTTCAGCTGGTCTATAAGTTTGATCCAAAAAAAACCCGCTTAATGCGGGTTTCTTTATTTTCACTGATGGAAAAATATTGCATCAGTTGTTCAGTCGTGAAGTCATTGAACTCCACTACTTAGGCTTGTTTTCATGATTCAACACATCAAACAATGATGTTACCGCAGCGGGTTCACTGTTTCGGTCGGCCAAATAGACTTGTACAGATTTAACTATAATCGCTGCTGCAAGACATGCAACAATACAGAAAATCCAAAATCCAAAAGGACTTTGAATATTATGTGATCCACAGTTTGGACAGTCTTTATCTGTTGACGCGACAACTGTTTCACAACATGCGCAGTGGTATTGATAGAGCATGGCTTTACCCCCTTGTTTTTGTCCTTTCTTGTTTTTATTGTCCATCACCCTGCCTCACAGAATGTTAGATTCATTTATCTTATGTGAGTATTTGTTGAGACTCAAGCGCAATTCACCTGAAGTGATGTCAGCAACGGCTTACACTAAAAGATTAATCAATTGATTTAACGCATATTCCTCTTTATAACACCGAATCATGACAATTTCATTTTGTAAAATAATAGTTTTTGACGTATTCCAAAGTATTTGCTGAAAACCCTTTAGTTTTCTCGCGATTGTTTATTAAAATAAGATGCAACGATGAGGAAGAAAGAATGGTTCAGTTGATTAAAAAAGGCGGTTTACGCGAACGTGCCAACCGCAGTCGTAGCTATAAGGGCTCAGAAAATACCGAAGCGACATTGCAGCCCAACCGTTATGCGCAAAGTAAAAAAGACGAAGTGTCTAGCTTGGAACAGGCTCAATCATCTCAAGAGCTTAAAAATGACTTAGATGTAGATTGCGAGAGCATCGTACCAAAGCCATAAAGCAAAAATCAGGAACAACCCGCCAGAAAAAATGTCGATATAACTCCCTGAACGCTGATATGCCGCCTTAATTTTAGGTAATGACAAAAGTATCATCAGCAGTGCAAAAGTCATAAAAGTTTGAATGGGAATAATGACCGCAAGTTGCATTTTTAAATAGGGACTTGCGCTAGAACTTAGTGCCAATGAAAACACACTACTAAAATAAATTAGCGTTTTCGGGTTGGACAAGTTAGTCAGCAAACCTGACATGAAATAATGGTTTGCCTTTGGTGGAGGCAGTTTTTTACCATCATCTAGCAAGGCTTCTTGCTATATTGTGCTGAGGCCTGCTTTCAACATCAGCCAACCCATACGTGCAAGGAATACCCCACCAATCACCATCAATACCTGTTGAATCCATGGCATTTTTTCGATGAGTACGGTAAAACCTAACAAGGTTAAAACCACCCAAACGACGATGCCAACGGAAATACCTAAAATAGTTTTTAAAGTGTTTTTTTGTGTGGTCGAAGCTGAACTTTTGGCAATCAGCAAGACATCAGGACCGGGACTTAGCTGCGCAACAAAATGCAATGCGCAAATCGTGAAAAGCAATGACATAAAAAAGCGGCATAAATTTAAAAAAATAATTATATCGTTTGTTATATTTATTTTGGTGGTGTATCAAAAAGTATGCTAAAAAAAGCAGGTTGAATTTTGATAAAATAGAGAAATGCAAATAACTCTAGAAAACAAATGTCCAACCTGCCTCAGTGACAGTATAAAGAAAAATGGCATCAAAGTAGATGGGAAACAAAACTACCAATGCAAAGACTGCAAACGTCAGTTTATTGGTGACCATGCTCTGAGCTATCTAGGATGTAATTCTGGCA
>NZ_JBIMCF010000015.1:0-69132 GCF_048551975.1 Acinetobacter johnsonii
TTTTCTACTTCATGTACCACCATCATTTTAAAGGCCAAGCTATAATCACGTTGTGTACGTTTAACTCGTTGTTCTCGTTCATGTTCCATAAAATAAGTCTCTTAAGGTGTAAACTTATTTCAGGACGGGACATTTTAAGTAATAAAAAGCCATTCTAGAATGGCTTTTTATTTCGGATTTAGCGCTTTAAGAAACCTGAAACCAAGTTTAATACCTGTTGAATATCCGCGTTGGCTTCTTGAGGGTTGGTTTGTCCTGCTTGTGGGGTGAGTGAGTCAATAATTTGCGGTAACACTTGTGAAATAGCACTATATACATCTTGTTTAGGCGCATTCGCTTGCTCTGCAACTTGCTCCACCGCGGCATCATCAAATAAGTTTTGCACTTGCTCTGGATTTACACTGGCGTTCTCTCCTGGTCCTGTAGAAACCCAGTCCTCAACCTGACTGCTTAAACCTTGCCCTTTGAGTTTATCTAAAGCTGCCTGCAAGCCACCTTGCTGTTGAATCCATGCCAAAATTAAAGGCAATACCGCAATCAATAAACTTTTTCCATCGCCTGCGAATGCTGAGTTCTTCGAGTTTGGCGCCTGCTGCGACTGCCCACCAATCAAACCACCCAACACCGAGCCTAAAATATCACCCAAACCACCCTGTCGTGTTTGGCCTGTACCACCCGCTCCAGGTTGTCCAAGCACCGAACCCAAAATTCCACCCAAACCGCTTTGTTGGTTTGACTGTTGCTGACCGCCCATGGCCTGCTTTGCCAAAATTTCTATAATATTATTCAGGTTCGTCATCACTTTATCCTTTCTAGGTTTTTAAATAGCTTACGATGTTTAAAAAAACCCTATAGAGATAAATTGTTAATTTTTGCTATGAATGGAAAAATACAGTTACAGTCAAATCACCAACGGAATTTATTCCAGTTTTCAGGATTAGCCCAAAACTTTGAATTAAACCAGTCAGGCACATGCTTATAGGTCAAAATATTAAATTGCCATAAGGCAAAGTCTTTACCATGCGTCTTTTTATCGATCAGTTGAGTAAAACCTAAAGCACGAAGTAGTTGTTCATCCTGCAATTGACTCACCACCAGAATACGCTTTGCCATCAAATCTCTTAAACGCACCAATAGTTGTGATTTTTGTTGTGAGCTTATATTTTGCATTTCTGTCGTATCAAAAAGCACAAAACCTAAATCATAGCGCTGGGTAAAAGGCAGACTTAAAAAGTCAGATACGCTAAAATATTGCCATTGAATAGATTGATGATGATTTGGGCTGAGATCCTGCCCAATGCACAATGCAGTTGAAATATGCTGTTCTTGAGATAAATCGTCTAGCATAGAAGTAATGACGTTCAGTTCAGCCATAACCGCATCCTTAATATTGAGTGAGTAATTCTGTATGGAACTTCAAGGCATTTGCCATAAAATGCATGCAGGTCTTAAGGACCTTAGTGTAACTGATCAACATACACACAAGGCAAATGTTGAATATAAATTTATCCTAGATCGTTCAGAAGTTGACCTTCCCTTTAATGTGGGTCAAGAAATCGAGATTGAATGGACTGGTAAAATCTTCTGTGTTTCATGTGGTACGAAGACTTCTAAATCATTTTCACAAGGCCATTGCTTTAAGTGCTTTAAAACCAAAGCCTCTTGTGACATGTGTATTATGAAACCTGAAACCTGTCACTATCACCTAGGCACCTGCCGAGAAGACAGCTTCGCGCATGAAGTTTGCTTTCAGCCTCATATTGTTTATTTAGCCAACTCAAGTGCCCTAAAAGTTGGGATTACACGGATTAGCCAAATGCCAACCCGTTGGCTCGATCAAGGTGCAACCCAAGCCCTTCCAATTATGAAAGTCGGTTCGCGCCGTCTTTCAGGCCAGCTCGAAATTATGTTTGGCACACAAGTGGCAGACAAAACCGATTGGCGCAAATTACTCAAAGGCGAAGCAGAACCACTCGACTTGATTGAAGTTCGCGAACAACTCATCGAAGAGTTTGCACCTAAAATCCAAACCATTCGTGAGGAATTTAGTCAAAATCTTGAATTCAATGAAACGGTTGAACTTTTGGAAACTGAACTTCCACGCGAGTTTGTTTATCCAGTTGAGCAATATCCTGAGAAAATTAAATCCCACAATCTGGATAAAAACCCAGTTATTCGCGGTAAGTTACAAGGGATTAAAGGTCAGTACCTGATTTTAGATACGGGTGTGATTAATATTCGTAAATATTCAGGTTATGAACTCAAAATCCGTGCCTAAAGCTATTTACCCTAAAGTAGAATTTGACTATCTCTATACATAAAAAAACCTGCACGAATGCAGGTTTTTTTATAGCGTGCGATTATTTAATTTTCGCATGTGCTTTTAAGTATTGCACATAATCTTCAGCTTCTTGTTGACCACGAAGTTGTTGATATAACTTCGAAAGCTCAGCCAATTGATCATCCGTCAATGCACTAGACGTCGTCTTGTTTACGTTTGATACCGCGACCACCACCATTTCTGTTGGCAATAATGCTGTTGTTACAGACCACTGTCCTGCTTTTGGTGCCGCTTGGCTAAACGCCGCACGCTCAACTGCACGAGGTAAACCTTGTGAACGAATAAACATTTGCGGTGCAGTAAAGGTTAAGCCACTCTTAGCAACAACTGATGCCGCTGGTTGAGTTTTAAAGTCTTTTAAGCTTTGAGCAATTTTAGCTTTAGCAGCATCATAAGCTTTTTGTTCAACCAATTTTGCTTTCACACGTGGTGTTGCTTCTTGAAGCGTTTGGACACCTGCCGCATGATAATCACGTACTTTTGCCCAAACTACATCTCCATTTGGAAGTTGAATGCTGCTGGTCGCGTTACGATCACCGTTTTTCACGTCATCGTTAAACAGTTTCACTTTCACCGCAGCATTACTTAATACAGGGTGCTGTGTAGATAACGTCATCCCTTTCACAGTTTGAACTTGTACACCTTTAACTTCTTGAGACACTACGTCTAAAGCATCTGAGTCTACAACCAGTTCATTTAAACTGTTTACAGTATCAGAGAATGCATTGGCTGTTTTATTCTTTTGAATTTCCGCAGTCAAACGTACTTTTTCATTTTCAAAAGATGGTAACTTTACAGCTGGCGCATCAGTTTGAATGACATGGTAACCAAATTCAGTTTTTACAGGCGCTGACACTTGACCTGATTTAAGTGATGCTACAGCTTGGTCAAAAGCATCACCAAAAGTGCCTTTGTTATAAACTGCTAAAGCACCACCATTCGCTTTAGATGCAGTATCGTCAGAGTATTGAGCCGCAGCTGTAGCAAAGCTTGTGCCTGCTTTAATTTTTGCCACAACTTCTTCTGCACGTTTTTTCGCTTCAGCATCTGTCCGTGCATCGGTCGTAATCAGAATATGTTTAACCAAAGGTGCAACAGTATCTTTTTGTGCTTCAACAAACTGTGTATAGGCTTGCTGCAACTCAGCATCAGTTACAGGTGAAGCAGTAGCAGGAACATTGGCCGGTGTTAACAACACATAGTCAACATCTACACTAGCCACCTGTTTAAACATGGTTGGGTGTTGCTTGTAATAGTTTTCAATCTCTTGTGCTGAAACCTTGACGTTCTTTTTATATTCATCAAGATTTATATTGGCAAACTGCACGGTACGCTGTTCTGTTTGTAAGTTAGCAATTTGTTGAATATCTAATTTACTCACCAATGCATAATCAACAAAAGTCGAACGCATCATTTTTAATGCATGGTCTTGACGTAAGTTTGCAACGAGCGCATCACTACTCATGCCCACAGACTGCAAATAGCTTGAATAACGTGTTTCTGAAAATTTTCCATTTTCTTGAAAACTTGGCTGTTGAGCAATCATCTGTTCAATTTGAGTATCACTGAGTGAAATGCCCAGCTTTTCAGCCTGTTGCAATAACAAAGTATTCGCGATCAGTTGATCCATCGCTTTATCTTTAATAAAGCTTTGGTTGAGTAAAGTTTCATCACCATTGGCATAAGCTAAGAATTGTTCTTTAAAGGAAGCGGTTAAGGTCTCTAATTCCTTTTCAGAAATATCTTGGCCATTGACTGATTTTACAGCGTCTTTTGATCCGCTACTAAAATATCCTTCAATACCTACAAGTGCTAAAGGGGTCAAAAACAAAATGAGCAAAGCCTTGCCCAACCAACCCTTAATAACTTTACGAAAAGATTCCATAAGTATTCCAATATTTTATTTGCCCGAGATTTTAACTGAAAAGCGGCAATGAATGAATGTGTTATCGACACATTTTCTAATGTTTAATAAAAAACGCGCCTAAAAGGCGCGTTTAGTATTTATTTAAAAGATTAAGCAACAGAATCTTTTAAACCCTTACCAGCTTTAAAGCTTGGTACTTTGCTTGCTTTAATTTCTAAAGCAGCACCAGTTTGTGGGTTACGACCAGTACGTGCAGCACGTTCTTTCACGTTGAAGGTACCAAAACCAACAAGTGTAACTGTATCACCAGATTTAAGCGCTTCAGTGATTGAAGCAATTGTAGCGTCTAAGGCCTTACCAGCATCAGTCTTAGACAATCCCCCTTTCTCTGCAATTGCATCAATTAATTCTGATTTATTCATGTGGATCGCGTCCTCTTAATATCGTTTATTTAAGGTCCAAAAATTTAGTATAAATTACCGTAACGCCTTTATAGCAATGCTTTAGGTGAAAACGCAATACTCTGTATATGCTTTTTTGGAAAATAAATCACAAAAAAACGTTGAAAAAGGTACAAAAGCACAACCAGATCACTTTTTATTCACTTTTTCGTTTAACTTCTTATTTTCTTCAATCAAAACATCGATTTTCTCATTCAGTTGAAGAATCAGGTTCTCTAAGTACTGAATGTCTTTCACCGTGACCAATCCAATCCGGTTCAAGGAGTGATTTACCCCGCGATCCACAATCTTCTCAACCTTGTCTTTAGTATCTGTCACCGATTCACGTGCTTTCTCAGATACCTTTTCAACCGTTTGGTCAGCAATTTCAGTGGTTTTAGATTCTAACTCTTCACCGACTTGGACCAAGGAGTCAAATAATTTATTCCCCTCTTCCTCTGCACGTGAAAAAGCACCCAAACCCGCCAACCAGATTTGCTTGGTATACTTTCTAAAATCTAAACTATTTTTACGGTGAAAATGATGCTTAGTTTTTGTTTTTTTTAGTGTTTCATCTTCTTGCGAAATATCATCTAACTCTATATCTGCTTTTTCCATTAGCACCATCTCCTGCATGATTTATGTGCAAAAACATCCAAAAAATCTTATAGATTGCACTATACTAGCAAATATTAGACTTGATCGATTTGTAAAACTGTTCTACAAAGCATCTTTATTACATTTTTATTTTTAAGTCTGAAGTTTTTGCGAGCAGGATGCTCATTTCAGGTCAGGATTTAGGTTACTACTTATGAATGATTCTCAAAAAGAACACAATCAAACACATATGCTACTCACTATGGTGATGATTGTTCTTGAGACGATCTTTTCGCTTATTTTAAAACACGACCGCGTGGTTGCACTTCACTCTAAAAAGTTTGTTGAGCAAAATATTGCGATTAAAATAAATAGCTACCTACCTTATTTTGACTTCTATATCACCTTTACCGCTCAAGGTGTTTTATTTGATGCCAAAGCACCTGAAAAACCGGTCGACCTAGATGTACGCACCACATTGATGGATTTAATTAAAATTTTCGTCTTTGGAAACCGTCGTAGTATTAAAACTATGCGTATTGATGGTGACATCACCTTAAAAGATGAGTTCCGAGATTTAATTTTACATTTTAGTGCACCTAAAGTTCTTGCCGATTGGAAAAACTGGTTAACTGAACCAACTGATCCGCAAAATGTAGTTGCATCTAAAAAGCGTATTGCACCTCTTTTAGAGAAAATTGAAGAACAACGTTCTAAAATCAACACTCTACAGGTTGAAGTGAAACAATACAAAAATCGTATCCGCCGTATCGAGCAACGTCAAAAACGTATAAATGTCACATTTTTTGTGTTTTCTATACTTTTGATTAGCTTATTGGTATATAATATTTGGCTTGCATAACTACATAATATTTCAAGCAAATTAAATACGCACAATCCCTATTAAAAAAACTTGACTATTTTAGTCAGGATTCTTAAAATCTCCACATCTAGTCTAATCATGTGTATCGAATCATGCGCTTAACAACTCGCGGACGCTACGCAGTGACTGCTCTACTTGATTTAGCTTTGCAGCCAACTGAACAAACGATCACGCTTGCAGAAATTGCAGCTCGTCAAACTATCTCTGTTGCTTATCTTGAACAGTTATTTGCGAAATTAAAGCGCCACGGCTTAGTTTCTAGTATTCGTGGTGCCAACGGTGGTTACCATTTAGCTCGTCGCGCTGATGAAATTACTGTATTAGCAGTTATTGAAGCTGTAAACGAAACAGTTGATGCCACTCGCTGTGACCATAAAGGCAACTGCCAAAATGGCGCAATGTGCTTAACTCACGATTTATGGCAAGAACTCTCCCATCACATTGCCGACTATCTCGCGAAAATCACTCTTGCTGACCTTGTAGCACGTGACAACGTTCAAAAAGTTGCCATTCGCCAAAACACAGCACCTTCAGATTCAGCCCTTTTATCGGTAACAGGTATTTGACATGAAACGTCCAATTTATCTTGATTATGCAGCAACAACTCCTGTAGACCCTCAAGTCGCTGAACGCATGATGGAATGTCTGACATTTGACGGCACATTTGGCAACCCAGCGTCTCGTTCTCATGCTTACGGTTGGCAGGCAGAAGAAAAAGTAGAATATGCACGTGAACAAGTTGCGAACTTGATCAAAGCAGATCCACGCGAAATCGTTTGGACTTCTGGTGCAACTGAATCAGATAACTTAGCTCTTAAAGGCGTAGCACAATTCTATGCATCTAAAGGCAAGCACATTATTACAAGTAAAATTGAACACAAAGCTATTTTAGACACTTGCCGTGAGCTTGAGTCTGAAGGTTTTGAAATCACTTACCTTGAGCCACTTCCAAACACGGGTTTAATTACCCCTGAAATGGTTGAAGCAGCTATTCGTCCAGACACTATTCTTGTTTCCCTAATGATGGTGAACAACGAAATTGGCACTGTGACTGATGTTGCCGCAATTGGTGAAATTACTCGTGCACACAAGATCTTCTTCCATGTCGATGCGGCGCAAGCTGCAGGTAAAGTTGAAATTGACCTTTCAACTATGAAAGTTGACCTCATGAGCTTCTCTGCTCATAAAATTTATGGCCCTAAAGGTATTGGCGCACTCTATGTACGTCGTACTCCACGTGTTCGTTTAAAAGCGCAAATGCATGGTGGTGGTCATGAACGCGGTATGCGTTCTGGTACACTTGCAACACACCAAATCGTTGGTATGGGTGAAGCATTTGAACTTGCAGGTAAAAACTTAGCTTCTGAACAAACACGCATTCGCGTACTTCGTGACAAGCTTTGGAATGGCTTACAAGACTTAGAACAAATTTTCTTAAACGGTCACCCAACACAAAACGTTGCGAACTACTTAAACATAAGTTTCAACTTTGTTGAAGGTGAATCGTTAATGATGTCGTTGAAAGACGCTGCTGTATCTTCGGGTTCAGCTTGTACTTCAGCAACATTAGAACCTTCTTATGTATTACGTGCACTAGGTTTGTCTGACGAACTTGCGCACAGTTCAATTCGTTTCAGTTTTGGTAAATACACCACTGAAGCAGACATTGACCATGTACTTACAGTGACGCGTTCTGCGGTCGAGAAACTTCGTGAACTTTCTCCACTTTGGGACATGTACAAAGACGGTATCGACCTTTCTACAGTTGAGTGGGCTGAACACTAATTTTTCCCATTGAAGTCATCCACATACTGGATGGCTTCATTGAAAAATCAAGTTTTGACCCCATATTTAATATTAACGCTGACCCCGAGGTTTGGAGACGCATCATGGCTTATAGCGAAAAAGTAATTGACCATTACGAAAACCCTCGTAATGTAGGTGTATTAGACAAAAATGCTGAAAACGTAGGTACAGGTATGGTCGGAGCACCTGCATGTGGCGACGTTATGCGTTTACAAATCCAAGTAGATGACAACGGTGTGATTGAAGAAGCACGTTTCAAAACTTATGGTTGTGGTTCTGCTATTGCATCAAGCTCTTTAGTGACTGAATGGCTAAAAGGCAAAACTTTAGATCAAGCTCAAGCGATCAAAAACATTGATATCGCAACTGAACTTGCTCTTCCTCCAGTAAAAGTACACTGTTCTGTACTGGCTGAAGATGCTATTAAAGCTGCTGTTGAAGACTACCGCAGCAAAAAATCTAAAGCTTAATTGCTTCGCATTTTAAAGAAAGATTAGGGAGTTTTCATGATCAACTTAACTGAAAATGCTGCAACTCATATCAGTAATTATTTAAAAAATCGCGGTAAGGGTGAAGGTATTCGCGTTGGCGTGAAAACTTCAGGCTGTTCTGGTTTGGCTTATGTGCTTGAATTTGTCGATTCAATTGATGCACATGACACCACCTTTGAGCAGTTTGGGGTGAAAGTATTTGTAGACCCAAAAAGCTTGGTTTATCTCGATGGTATGGAGATGGACTACGTGAAAAATGGTTTAAACGAAGGCTTTGAGTTTAACAACCCAAACAAAAAAGGCGAATGTGGCTGTGGTGAATCTTTCACCGTATAACAGTTCATTAATTTGTTTTTCAACATTAAAACAGTGTGTATCACACTGTTTTAATTGCATTTACATAGAGTGTTTTTGCTTTCGCAATAACCCCCAATTTAGCGCGGAATCCCTCTCCTATGAATCATTTTGAGTTGTTTAACCTCCCAGTAGCACTCGATATTGATTTAGCAACCTTAAAATCAGAATTTTTAAAGTTGCAGCAACAATATCACCCAGATAAAGCTCTCCATAAAGATCAAGCCCTCATAAAATCAAGTGAGATCAATCAAGCATTTAAAGTTTTATCTCAGGTCGATAGCCGTGCAGGATATTTATTAGGATTAAAAAAACAAGATTATCATCTTGATCAATCCATCAATGATTTTGAATTTCTCCAGTCTGCCTTAGAAATCCGTGAACAACTTGATGAAGCACGTTCAGCAAATGAATTACAATCACTCAAATTAGACGTTCAACAATGGATTGATGGTTTAGTCCGCGAATTCAAAATTGATTTTGAAGAGGAAGATTGGGCTGAGGCACGTGATGATGTCCGCAAACTTCGCTTCTTTGTAAAAGTCATGCATGACATAGATAAAGCTGAAGATCGTTTTGAAGATAACGATAGCTTTGATTTAGATGATGAATTTTAACTTATTTTTAATTTTTGACGCTCAAAGGATGTAACACATGGCTCTCTTGCAAATTGCAGAACCTGGACAATCAAGTGCGCCACATGAACACCGTATTGCCATTGGTATCGACTTAGGTACAACACACTCTCTAGTTGCAACTGTACTTTCAGGCAAAGCAAAGGTTTTGCATGATGAACAAGGTCGTGTCTTACTCCCATCGATCGCGCATTATGGTGTAAACCAAACCCAATATGGCGACGAAGCGAAACCATTTTTGACTGCCGATCCTAAAAACACCATCGTTTCAGTCAAACGTTTTATGGGACGCTCTAAAGCCGACATTAAATTTCAACACCCCTTCACTTTAGTGGGTGAAGATAATCAAATGCCTGCTTTTGAGACTGCTCAGGGCCGCAAAACTCCTGTTGAAGTATCCGCTGAAATTTTAAAGCAACTAAAAGATCGTGCTGAAGCGAGCTTAAAAAATGAAGTCAATGGTGCAGTGATTACCGTTCCCGCATACTTCGATGAGGCTCAACGTCAAGCAACACGCGATGCCGCACAACTTGCGGGTTTAAATGTACTACGACTTTTAAATGAGCCTACTGCTGCTGCAGTTGCCTATGGTCTGGACCAAGAAACCAATCTTGCGCATGATCACAACTATGTGATTTATGACTTGGGTGGCGGTACCTTTGACGTTTCAATTTTACGCTTTTCACAAGGCGTGTTTGAAGTGTTAGCAACGGGTGGCCATACCGCATTAGGCGGTGATGATCTTGACCGCTTAATCGTAAAATGGGCGAAAAAAGAACTCAACATTGAGCAGTTCGATGACACTGAATATGCACACGTTTTAGTTGCTGCACGTAAAGCTAAAGAAGCTTTAACCGATGCAGAAAGCGTTCATTTACAAGTCCTAGAGCACAGCTTAACGCTTGATCGTGCGACATTTGAAGGCATTATCAAAGTTGCTTTAGATAAAACAATTAGTGTGTGTAAACGCGTGCTCCGCGATGCCAAGCTTGAACTCAGCGACATTCAAAACGTGGTTTTGGTCGGTGGCTCAACTCGCTCTTATGCTGTACAAAACGCGGTACGCGATGTATTTGCTCAAGAGCCATTGTGTACCATCAACCCAGACGAAGTTGTTGCTATTGGCGCATCGATTACAGCCAATCAGTTGATTGGAAATACAGCCGATGGCGCATTACTGCTTGATGTAACTCCTCTTTCTCTCGGTCTAGAAACCATGGGCGGCTTGGTTGAGCGTCTTATTTCACGTAATACCGCAATCCCAGTTGCACGTCGCCAAGAGTTCACCACCTACCAAGATGGCCAAACAGCGATGTTGATTCATGTGGTTCAAGGTGAGCGCGATTTGGTTGAGCATTGCCGTAGCTTAGGTCGTTTTGTCCTTCGCGGTATTCCACCAATGACTGCGGGTCAAGCACGCATTGAAGTGACCTTCCAAGTAGATGCCGATGGTCTACTGACGGTTTCAGCTAAAGAAACAACCTCTGGCGTACATGCTCAAATTGACATCAAACCATCATATGGTTTAGCTGATAGCGACATGGAACGCTTACTACTTGATGGTTATAAGTTTGCTGAAGAAGATAAAAATCTTCGTCACTTACAAGAAACAAAAGTTGAAGCAAAACGCGAACTCGAAGCTTTAGAGCAAGCCCTAAAAGTGGATTCTCACCTGCTCACGAATGAACAACAAGTTGCATTAAATGCGGCCAAAACTTCATTAGAAGCAACACTTGAAACAACAGAAATCAAAGCAATTGAATCTGCTGTTGAACAACTTAAAATACACAGTGATGCTTTTGCAGCAGCACGTATGAATCAGCATATCGATGCAGCGCTGAAAGGCACAAAACTCGACGATTGGTCAAACTCAAACTAATTTATAGGTAAAGACTATGCCACGTATTAAAGTTCTCCCACATGCGCAAATCTGCCCAGAAGGTGCTGAGTTTGAAGTTGAACAGAATGCGAATCTTTGTGAAAGCTTACTGAAAAATGGAATCAAGATTGAACATGCGTGCGATATGTCAGCTGCATGTACCACCTGTCACGTTGTGGTACGTAAAGGCTTCGACAGCTTAGAAGAAATGAATGATGTTGAAGCAGACCTCCTAGATCGTGCTTGGGGCTTAGAACCTGACTCTCGTTTGTCTTGCCAAGTGAAGTTAGTGGATGAAGACTTAGAAGTTGAAATTCCTAAATACACAATTAACCACGCGTCTGAAAATCACTAATTTTTAAAAGCATAAAAAAAGCCACTCATTGTAGTGGCTTTTTTACGACTCTTAGTTTTGTATCTCACGCCATCAATTTAATGATATTCATTTTTTTGAACAGGTTCTATTACTTCATCTTCAAGATTGAGTTTGACGATACCTTGCGAGTTGGTCATCTTCTGTTGGGTTTGAATGCGTTGAATCATTTTTTCTAAGACTTGAATTAACTGCGGATATTCAAAATTCTGCACTTCATCTAAGTTCAGCAGTAAATGAAACCCTTTATATTCATAATCAAACCAGCGTTGATAATCTGATTTTTGCGAGGTATATTTTTCAACGACTTGCCACGTCTTCACAGCACCTTTAATCCCCTTAAGGAAAATTGGCGCTTTCGGTGCACAAAGATAATCATTTTTTACTAAATTATGCGTATCGTCCGAAATTAAGATTTCATCCACTTGTGCTGCACTTTGTAAACGTGCAGCAAGGTTTGCATCACGACCAACAATCGTATAAGCCATACGGTGCGATGCGCCATAGTTCCCTACGTGGCAATACCCTGTAGAAATCCCCATACGAATATGCAATGGCGGATAACCCATTTTCACCCAACGCTCGCGCAGGATTTTCATTTGCTGACGCATTGCCATAGCCATTTCCAAACAGTTTTGAGCATCACGCTCTACACCTTCAGAATTAGGGTCACCAAAGAACACTAAAATTGCATCCCCCATGAATTTATCAACAGTACCTTCATATTGCTTCGCAATCTCGGTCATGTGTTTTAAATAATCATTGAGTAGGAATGCTAAATCATCCGGAATTAGGCTTTCAGAAAGCTCTGTAAAACCCTGAATATCTGAAAAGAAAACTGTCAGTTTCTTACGCTTGTATTCAATTTTCGCTTCAGACTCACCCTTCATAATCGATTGCCACAACTGAACTGGTGCATAGCGACTCAGCTGATTGGCAAACTCCATATAACGGTTCATCTGATCGAAATAGTGATTTTTGCGGCGGTATATGTCTTGCATTTGGTTGCGCTGATAATAGCTACCCACGCCAAAATAAGTGGTGAGGCACAAAAAACCCAATATGATCAGTTCGGTACTGGTAGCCTCGAAATACTCACCAAAACCGAAGACAAAGATAATTGAGAGATAAAAGACAACCACCCCAATCAGGCTGGCCAAAGACACCATCAAAAAAGAAATTTTATTGCTAATAGCCGTGTAAAGCATAGCAAAAATGGTTAAAAATGTGAGTACGATACTGAGATGTACAGCGGCTAAAATGATCGCAGTAATGACAATATCAATAACAAACATTACACCGCGTCGCATCGTATTATTGAAGCGATAACCTAACCACCTTGAAAATGGGGGGGTGATCAATAATACAATGAGCAACAGCAGCGGCACGTAAATCTGATATTGAGTATCTGCCATCGTATAATGATAGACGATGGTTATTAAAGACAGCATGCTATATCCCATCGCACGATGGAAATACACAAATTGTTTGGGCTCTTTAGATAACCAATGATCTAATGGCACTGCTCGTTCCCCATTATGCACACGATCAAATCATCCCTGATTTGATTTCTCACGTGTATTAGTCCATACGCCAATCGAATGGCATATCACCTTGGCCACGTAGTGCAAGCATTAAAGTTTGACGCATATGCGCAAGCACTTCATTGCTATAAGGAACAGCGGGAGTACCCCAAACTGGTTTTGGCCATGCGACATCGTTTTGATAACGTACAACATGGTGAAAATGGAGCTGCGGAACCATATTACCTAAAGCAGCAACATTCATTTTGTCAGCACGGAATACACGAGCCAATTGGCTTGATAACCAGCTTGACTCACGTAAAAACTGTTCTTGGTCGGCTTGACTAAGCTCATATAACTCAGTGATGCCTGGCACGCGTGGAATTAAAATTAACCACGGGAATTGCATATCATTCATTAAGCGACATGTTGAAAGTGGAAAGTCGCCTACAAAAAACGTATCTTGAGCAAGTTGTGAATGCAAACTAAACATATCTTTATAAATGATGCAAATTAGAATAATGGCTAATACTATCACATCCAATCAGAGGTGAATATTGTAAGCAATGTGTTTCAACACAAATAAACTACGTTTTACTTTGAACCACATCACATTTATTACTCTAATAAATTTCGTCAAAAAATCAAGTCTTTCTTTTTATAGCGCAAGTCCGCAAGAAAAACCTGATATCTGTATGAAATCACAGCAAATTAAAGCTAAATTTTAATGCAACTCTTTCAACAAACTTTCCAATAAGTCATTGATAAATTGAATCCGTTTTTCATATTCCTCTAGCATAACCATAACCTTTAAGCGCTGACCACCTTCCATCCTAAAAAAGGTCGGGTGTTTTTGCATCATCTGAATAATACTAATCGCCTGAACAGGAGTATCAGGTGAGAATTCAATCGTACCACCATTGGCAGAAATATCCACTTTGGTAATGCCCAGTGTTTCTGCTTTCAAACGCATCTGATGTACAGCAAAAAGCTGCTTTACAGGTTGTGGTGGTATCCCAAAACGGTCAATCAACTCCATACGAATGTTATCGAGTTTTTCCTGACTGTCCGTATTACTAATGCGCTTATAGAACAATAAACGCTGATGGACATCTCCTAGATATTCATCTGGAATCAAGGCCGGCATATGTAAATTGATTTCTGCGGTCAGTGAGAGTGGCGCATCGAAATTTGGGGTTTTGCCCTTTTGAATGGCTTTGGTCGCCTTTTCGAGCATCTCCATATATAAGCTATAGCCAATGGCTTGCATTGAACCACTTTGTTGCTCGCCAAGTAGCTCACCCGCTCCGCGAATTTCTAAGTCTTCCGTCGCTAACATAAAGCCCGCACCTAATGTCGATGCCCGCTGAATCGCATCCAGACGTTTTTCAGCATCGCCTTTCAACCCTTTGATGGATGGCACCAACAGATAGGCATAAGCTTGGTGATGCGAGCGCCCTACACGTCCACGCAGTTGATGCAACTGCGCCAAACCCAGCTTATCTGCCCGTTCAATTAAAATGGTATTGGCATTCGGAACATCAATCCCTGTTTCAATAATGGTTGAGCAGACCAGCACGTTATATTCTTTATGGTAGAACTGCTGCATGACTTGCTCTAACTCGCGTTCACGCATTTGACCATGTGCAACAGCCACACGTGCCTCAGGGACCAACTCTCGAAGACTCTCCGCTGCACGCTCAATGGTTTCGACCTCATTATGCAAGAAATAAACTTGGCCACCACGCAGTAACTCACGCAAGATGGCTTCTTTAACTGAATCACCCGTATGTTCTTGCACAAACGTTTTTACCGCTAAACGTCGTGAAGGTGGTGTGGCAATAATGGATAGATCACGCATGCCACTAAAGGCCATATTTAAAGTCCGTGGAATTGGAGTTGCAGTCAGAGTCAACATATCCACATCTGCACGCATTGCTTTAATCCGCTCTTTATCACGTACACCGAAGCGGTGTTCTTCATCCACAATCATTAAGCCTAAGTCTTTAAACTGGACACTTTCTTGTAGAATTTTATGCGTACCAATCACGATGTCGACTTTGCCCTCAGCTAAGTCTTCGATCGTTTTGGTATGTGATTTACTGCTGCCAAAACGCGATAAAACTTCGATACGAATAGGCCAGTCTGCAAAACGGTCTTTAAAAGACTCATAATGCTGTTGGGCCAGCAACGTCGTCGGCACCAAAACAGCCACTTGTTTGTTGTTCTGCACAGCTAAGAATGCTGCGCGCATCGCAACTTCGGTTTTACCAAAGCCCACATCACCACAGACCAAGCGATCCATCGGCTTAGCCAATTGCATATCATACAAAGTCGCTTCAATGGCATTGGCTTGATCGAGTGTTTCTTCATAGGCAAAGCCACTGACAAACTGCATATATTGACCTTGATCCAACTCAAAACCAAAACCTAGTTTGGCTTGACGACGGGCTTGGATATGCAATAACTCCGCTGCTACATCATGGATTTGCTCCAATGCTTTACGCTTTGCTTTACTCCAAGCATCAGTACCCAGCTTATGCAAGGGTGCTAGGTCTGGGTCACCGCCGCTATAACGGCTGATCAAATGTAAATTGGTGACAGGAACATAGACTTTGGCAGCATCGGCGTAATCGAGCTGCAAGAATTCATAGTCTTGATCATCAATGCTTAAAGTGACTAAGCCCGCATAACGTCCCACACCATAGTCGATATGCACCACCGGCGCACCCATACTCAATTCAGTCAAACTACGGATGAGAAACTCTTCCGAAACCTCTTGCTGACGTTTACGACGGCGCTGTACAACGCGATGCTCATACAACTGATTTTCAGAAATGATGCTAATGCTGTCTTTTAATACCAAGCCACGCTCTAATGGCGCACTGGTAATTGCAATGGCATGTAAGGATTTTTGAAATTCAGCAAAATTCTCAACATTAGGAATCTCTCCCAATGCCGCACGCAAGGCATCTTTTAAAGTTTCTCGACGCCCAGCGCTTTCAGCAACCAGTAATACTGGATGGTTAGCAGCATCAATATACTGTTTAACCGCATGAAAGGGCTTTTCATACTTAGGATCGACTGCTAAACGTGGTGGAAGCACGGTGTTTAAATTGATCACACCTGCTTTTAGATCAAAAGCCTCGACTGAAGCGATAATGCGGGGAAAGCTATTGAGCTGCTCTAAAACTTGATTGGTCGAAATAAAAAGATGGTTAGGCGCTAAAATTGGCTGGTCAACATTATGGCGACGGTCTTCATAACGGCGGTGGATTTCTTTCCAAAAACTATCTAAACCATCATCAACTTGCTTATCTGTAATGACAATGGAATGGCTTGGTAAATACGAAAGCAGTGTACTTTGGGTTTCCATCTGCGCTGCACTGAAAAAGAGTGGGAAATAGAATTCAATCCCTGGTGATGCAATCCCTTCTAACACATCCTGATAAATTGGATTTTTCTTTGGATTTGCCGTCGGAAACATTTCTGCATAGCGATCACGAAATATGCTGCGTGCCTCTTTCAGCGGAAACTCTTTAGCTGGTAATACGGAAAACTGTTTTAAGTTTTGCGTAGTGCGCTGTGTTTCAGGATCAAAAAATTTGAGGGTTTCAATTTCATCATCAAACAAATCTATGCGAATTGGTGCAGCTTGACCTGAGGCATATATATCCATAATGCTACCCCGAACCGCAAATTCACCATGGTCATATACTGTGTCGACCAAATGATAGCCTGCTTGAATCAAACGCTTCTTTTGCTGTTCCAATTCAAACTTTTGACCAACGTGAATATCAAAGTGTTCTCCCAACACCCACGACGTCGGCGCTACACGCTGTGCCAAGGTCGAAGCCGAAATCAGTAAGACGCCTGTTTGCGGCATATTGGATAAAATTGCGAGGCGCTCAGATACAATATCTTGATGAGGAGATAAACGGTCATAAGGCAGAATTTCCCAGTCTGGGAAAATGGTCGGTCGAATACCGTAAAATTCAAATTCACTTTCGAGTTGTGCTAAGTGTTGATTGTTTTTTGCAACAACCACAAAGAGCTGGTTATTTTGTGTGCTTAACGTTTGAATGAATAATGCAGTTGAAGAGCCGAGCAAATTTCCCAGCCAACGTTTTTCGCCTGCTTTTAGTTGTTGCACATTCAGTTGGGAGATTTCTTCTTGGAACATGGACATGGCTTTAGCATTTAAAAACATGCGTCATATACTAGCATGATGTCCTCTCGCTGCATGTTATTTTTCACGACAACAACATCATCAATCTAGCGCTAAGTTCTTTTTACAACTCAAATTTATGGCTTTTAAAAGACTTATTTTTTGTCACGTATAAACTGGTAATAATAGTCATTAAGTAGCTTAATCATTCGCTTTAGCTCAGTTAAGTTTTCTAAATTATTACCTAAACGTGCGACAAATCGTTCATTGGCAATTTCTAAGTCGATTTTCTCATTGATTAGCATAGCACTATAAAAAAGTGCATTAAGGTCATCAAACTGACTAATTCTACGATTTGAAAAATAGACCAAACGTTCAGCATGTATGGCATTTAGCACAATACCTTCAATGATAAAGCCTTTTTCATCATCATATTCAATCTCATGCTGCTGCAAAAAAAGTTGTTCTGGCGCATCTTTCTTGAATTTAAATAATTGGCCTAATTTACTCAGCATAGACATCTAATCCTGGTTCTTCACTCAAGCTTATTGTAGTTCTAACTGCTACCTTTTGTTAGCGTGTATTGGCTTAAAAGTATAAAAGCAGCGCATTGACTACTTTTATACCTATATAGTTATAAATGTCCTAGCGAACTTATGCTAAAGGCACAACCGTAGGCGTCACCTCAACAACAAAGTTTCAAATAAGAAAATGTGACCTAAGGGGTATTGAGTCAACAACCCTTTCCCCAATACCACTTGCTGAATTGTTTTGTTTTTCCGCAACACACTGTTTACCCATTTCATCACATTTCACGACCTAAAATTCGATTAAAAAGTGAGAATACCAACAATAATTAATTGCTAAACATAACGCCACTGTAGAAAGTATTGGTCGATTGATATTTATTGATATGATCGTTTTTGAAAATAAAATCATATTTACCTTTAGTAAGAGATAGATGCTCCAATGCAATATTGGTCAGTACTTCGTTGCTATCCATTTAATTGAAGTGTCCACTCCACCTTTATAGGCATCTATGGTTAGATGCAAGGGAAAAGCGTGTAACCAACTTTAAGACGTTTGGCTCAATTGGTCACATGCCCCCGCAATAGCCTGCACAATTTCAGGAGAAATTTTGTCAAATTTGTAGGTAATTTATAACGACTCTATTTTCACTTGTTCCAAAGCAAACAGAAAATGCCATTGAATTCCTATTTTCTAATTAGAAATTTGAAAGTTTTCCAATGCATTCAAAGTATGAACGCCTTAACAAAATTAGTTCAATGGTGAAATATTCGTCTTATCTATCTATTTCACGACTGTAGATACACTTCATAAATGAAACAATTTATGTGTAAATACACCTGTTTTGCAGGTAATGTAATTTTTCGTAAGCAATAAAAAATCATAAATTATAACTAGCCTGCTGATTTTACGAAATAAATGCTTAGAATTTCATTCACCCCATAAAAAAGAATAATAATTGACCAATAAATAACATATTTTCAACAACTTATTGTTTAATTTTAAAAAACAATTAATAATTACATAAAATAAACAAAAACACCTCACAACTGTTACAGAGTGTAATTTTATTTTTATGCTTGAATCGCCGTCTCAAACAAAGCGATTAAAAAATCTCCCAAGTCGGATTTTGCCAAGGAATGCCTATGAGTCAAATTAACCCCACCCTCGTCACATTTTTAGTTTATATCATTGCCATGATTGGCATCGGTTTGTATGCATACAAGTCCACAAACAACTTTGATGATTACATCTTAGGTGGTCGTAGTTTAGGAAGTGTGGTTACTGCACTTTCTGCAGGTGCATCAGACATGAGTGGCTGGTTACTGATGGGCTTACCGGGCGCAATTTATTTGTCTGGTTTGTCTGAAGCGTGGATTGCTGTAGGTCTGATCATTGGTGCATGGCTCAACTGGTTATTGGTTGCAGGACGTTTACGTGTACATACTGAAGTCCAAAACAATGCCCTCACCCTGCCTGATTATTTCACAGGTCGTTTCGCAGATCGTAAACGTATCTTGCGTATGATCTCAGCGATCGTCATTTTAGTATTCTTCGCGATTTACTGTGCTTCAGGCATGGTCGCTGGCTCACGTTTATTTGAAAGCATTTTTGGCTGGGACTACACCACTGCTCTTTGGATTAGCGCAATTGCAACCATCAGTTATGTATGTATCGGTGGCTTCCTTGCTATTAGCTGGACAGACACCTTCCAAGCAGGCTTAATGATTTTTGCTCTGCTGCTTACCCCAATCATGACTTATCTTGCAATTGATGGTAATGCTGCACAGTTCACAGTCCTGCTTGAAACTGCTCGCCCACAAGCCATGCACATTGTCTCTGAACTCAGCACTGTTGCCATCTTGTCATCATTGGCATGGGGCTTAGGCTATTTTGGTCAGCCACACATTTTAGTGCGCTTCATGGCTGCAGACTCTGTGAAAACAATTCCTGCTGCGCGTCGCATTGGTATGACATGGATGATTTTATGTCTAGGTGGTGCGGTAGGTGCAGGTTTCATTGCGATTGCTTACTTCCAACAACACCCTGAACTGGCGGCTGTGGTTTCTCAAAACCCTGAAACTGTGTTCATGGAACTGACTAAAATATTATTCAACCCGTGGATTGCAGGCATTGTTTTAGCTGCAATTTTAGCTGCGGTGATGAGTACATTAAGCTGTCAGTTACTGGTTTGTTCTACAACATTGACAGAAGATATGTACAAAGCATTCATCCGTAAAACAGCTTCTCAAAAAGAATTGGTCTGGGTGGGGCGTTTCATGGTTCTTGCAGTTGCTGTTCTTGCAATTTGCTTAGCAAGCAACCCTGACAGTAAAGTTCTAGGCCTTGTAGCTTATGCATGGGCAGGTTTTGGTGCGGCATTTGGTCCACTGATTATCTTGTCTTTGTTCTGGAAGCGCATGACTTTGAATGGTGCTATTGCAGGTATTATTGTTGGTGCGGTAACCGTGATTGTATGGAAAAATGCATTAGGACACTTAGGTCTATATGAAATTATTCCAGGCTTCATCTTCTCTTGGGTCAGCATTGTAGTTGTAAGCTTAATGGGTAAAGCCCCTGAAGCTGAAGTGATACAACGCTTTGAACAAGCAGACAGCATGTACAAACAAGCCATGGCTGAAATGAAAGAAGAATCTACACAACGTTAATTTAACGTGTAGACCAACAAAAAAGGGGCTTTTAAGCCCCTTTTTTTACATCTCATGCACTCAATTATTTCGACAACGGTTTGTACTTAAGTTGAATACGCGAGCTTTCTTTGATGACTTCCATCACGGGATAACTGCGTGTTTCTTTAACGCCCGGCAGTTGCCACAAGACTTGACCTGAGATTTTTCGGAACTCATCCATACTGGCACAGCGAATCTTCACCACAAAATCAAAGCCCCCACTGGTCATATGACATTCCACAATTTCATCATGTTGTAGTACTGCATGGCGAAAATCTTCCAAGACATGTGGGGTAGTTTTATCCAAAAGTATCTCAACAAAAACCACAAAACTGGCATTCAGCATGTTTGGATTTAAGCGTGCTTCATAACTCAGAATAAAGCCTTCCTTGGTTAATTTTTGCACCCGAGCCAAAGCAGCTGTCGCTGATAAGTTTACTTCTTCGGCAAGTTTAATATTCGATATTTTTCCATCTCTTTGAAGAATATCCAATATTTTTATATCTGTTCGGTCCAAGTTAAAAATTGGGCTCGTCATCTGAATTAATCTCTAAATAGCATACAAATTATAGTGAGTTATTCGGCATTCTTTCTGTAATCATAAATTAATTACTATAGATCTCTCAACACATTATTGTATGCACAGGATGTAGGCATGAATATGATGGAAAGCAATACGCATTTCAACGACGCTCAAACTCAATTTGAATATATTACCGAATTCAAAGAAAAAAGTGAGCTTGAAGTTGAGATCAATACCGCTTGGCGACGTGCCGAAACTGACTGTGTTCAAAACTTATTAGACCACAGCAAAATCTCTGACGAGATGAATCAACGCATTCATGAACTTGCATTTGATTTGGCTCATACTTTACGTGAACGTAAAAGCGGCAGCGGTAAAGCAGGTATTGTACAGGGTCTCTTACAAGAATTTGCACTGTCTTCTCAAGAAGGCATCGCGCTGATGTGTTTAGCTGAAGCATTGCTTCGTATTCCTGACATGGCGACACGTGACTTGTTGATTAAGGACAAAATCAACCAAGGCAACTGGAAAGAGCACGTTGGTCAAAGTAACTTAATGTTTGTCAATGCAGCAGCATGGGGTCTCATGTTGACTGGCAAGTTGATGGAAACCCCAAAGCAAAATAGCTTATCAGGCACTTTAACAGGCTTATTGGCACGTAGTGGTCGTGGCATCATCCGTAAAGCAGTTGATGTGGCAATGCGCATGATGGGCGAACAGTTTGTCACTGGCGAAACCATTGGTGAAGCATTGCAACATGCTGAACGTCTTGAAGAAAAAGGTTTTCGCTATTCATACGACATGCTGGGTGAAGCGGCACTGACCGATCACGATGCTGATCGTTATATGAAAGACTATACCGATGCCATTCATGCCATTGGGCAAGCCTCAAAAGACAAAGATGTCTATGACGGCCCGGGTATTTCAATTAAATTATCTGCTCTACACCCGCGTTACCAACGTGCCCAAATTGCACGTGTACATGACGAACTTTATGGCAAAGTCTTTGTTCTTGCTAAATTGGCACGCGGTTATAACATCGGTCTAAATATCGACGCAGAAGAATCTGAGCGTTTAGAAATTTCTTTAGAAATGCTCGAACGCTTATGCTTTGAACCAGAACTCAAAGACTGGAAAGGCATTGGTTTCGTTATCCAAGCGTATCAAAAACGTTGTTTCTACGTGGTTGACTACATCGTAGACTTGGCTAAACGTAGTGAAAAACGCTTAATGATCCGCTTAGTGAAAGGCGCGTACTGGGACAGCGAAATCAAGAAAGCGCAAATTGAAGGGATGACCGACTATCCTGTATTTACCCGTAAAGTACATACAGACTTGTCGTATATCGCATGTGCGAAAAAATTATTGGCTGCACCAGAACAAATCTACCCTCAGTTTGCAACACATAATGCACAAACCTTGGCAACCATTTATGAAATGGCCAACCCAGAGAAATACTACGTGGGTCAGTATGAGTTCCAATGCTTACATGGCATGGGCGAGCCACTGTATGAACAAGTAGTCGGTGAAAAGCAAGATAAAAAACTAGGTGTACCATGCCGTATTTATGCGCCTGTCGGTAACCATGAAACACTATTAGCTTATCTTGTACGCCGTTTACTTGAAAATGGTGCAAACACTTCTTTTGTCAACCGTATTGCAGACAAGTCACTTGCAATTGATGATTTGATTGAAAACCCAACTCAAACCATTTTAAGCAGTGCAAAACGTGAAAATATCGTGGGTCAAAAGCACCTTTCGATTCCACTTCCTGCTGAGCTTTATGGCCAACTACGCGCGAATTCTAAAGGTTTAGACCTTGCAAATGACTCTGCATTAGCTCAGCTGAACCAAACAGCTCAACAGTTTGCTAAACACCAATGGTCTGCTGCACCAATGGGTGAGCACATCCAGACCAATGACGCCGTTGCTCCACAAACCATTATTAACCCAGCACGTCACTCAGATGTTGTAGGTTATGTACAAGAAGCAACAACTGAACAAGTTGAGCAAGCATTAAATAATGCGCAGGCTGTTCAAGAGATTTGGGCACGTACGGCTAAAGACACCCGTGCAAGTTACCTACTTCGCGCTGCTGACTTAATGGAAGCTCGCTTAGAAGAACTGATGGTTTTACTTTGTCGTGAAAGCGGTAAAACATATGCTAATGCAATTGCAGAAGTTCGTGAAGCTGTAGATTTCTTACGCTATTACGCAACGCAAATGATTGATCTAGATGCAAACGCAGAAGTTAAGCCTTTAGGCACGATGCTATGTATTAGCCCATGGAACTTCCCTTTGGCTATCTTCACAGGTCAAGTCGCTGCTGCATTGGTTGCGGGTAATACCGTGATTGCTAAACCAGCTGAACAAACACCATTGATTGCAGCGCAAGCAATTCAAATCTTATGGCAAGCGGGTGTGCCTCAAGCGGCTGTACAGCTGATGCCGGGTCGTGGTGAAACTGTGGGTGCACAACTCAGTGCAGCCGAGCAAGTTCAAGGCATCATGTTCACAGGTTCTACTGAAGTTGCTAAGATTTTGCAAAAAACTGTGGCGAAACGTTTGAGCAAAACTGGTGAAAGCATTCCACTGATTGCTGAAACAGGCGGTCAAAATGCCATGATCGTTGACTCATCAGCACTAACCGAGCAAGTTGTACTCGACGTTGTAAGTTCAGCTTATGACAGCGCAGGTCAACGTTGTTCTGCCCTTCGCGTACTATGTGTACAAGAAGATAATGCCGATGCTGTGATTCAAATGCTTAAAGGGGCAATGCAGCAGCTTCAAGTGGGCAACCCATATCTACTTAAAACAGATATTGGTCCTGTGATTGATGCTGAAGCGCAAGAAAATATTCAAAAGCACATCGACAAGATGCGCCAAAAAGGTCATCGCGTACATCAGTTGATGCGTAATGATGCTCAAGACGCTGAACTAGAGGCAGGTACGTTTATTACACCAACATTAATTGAGTTACCAAATCTCAATGATTTAGAGCGCGAAGTGTTTGGTCCTGTGCTGCATGTGATTCGCTTTAACCAAGGTTCACTCAAACAGTTACTTGAGCATATCAACAGCAAAGGCTATGGCCTAACGATGGGTCTACATACTCGTATTGATGAAACCATTCAAACTGTAATGACCCATGCTGAAGTAGGTAATCTCTACATCAACCGTAACATCGTGGGTGCAGTTGTCGGCGTACAACCTTTTGGTGGCGAAGGTTTATCAGGTACAGGCCCTAAAGCAGGTGGTCCAATTTATCTATATCGCCTAATGCAAAACTGCTCTGCGAAAAAGTTAAACAAACCTTTTGCAACAGGTGCTGATTTGAACCCTCAGGTCGAGTTCAGCAACTCTGCATTGTTCCTTGAGTGGGCAGCTAAAACCTTCCCAGCAGTGAAATTGGCAAAAATTGAGAACTTCTGTTCAGGTCATCATTACGAGCTGCAAGGTCCAACAGGTGAAAGCAACCAATACATGGTGATTCCACGTCATGCAGTGTTGTCATTAGCTGAACAAGAAGCGGATCAGCTACAACAGTTGAATGCGATTTTTGCAGTGGGTAGCCGTCCAGCAGTGCTTGCAGATAACAGCTTTGTGCTAAAACACATGCCAAGCATGCCTAAAGCATTGGCTCAAGCATTCCATGTCATCAAAGACATCAAAACTGATGCTTTTGATGCAGTACTACACCATGGTACGACAGCGCAACTTTTAGCTCTGCAACAGCAGATTGCTGAGCGTCAAGGTGCGATTGTCGGTATTACTCACCTTAGCCCATCACAAACTGCCATTCCTTTAGAACGTTTTGTGATTGAACGCGCTATTAGTGTTAACACCGCAGCTGCTGGTGGTAATGCAAGTCTCATGACTTTGAACTAAGCCGAATTTAAACCTGTAGCCCTCATCGGGACTGCAGGTTTATTATTGTGTTTCCTCTATTGCCAAGTCAACATCTCCTGGTCTGTTTACTTGGCATTTTTTATGCGACTCGGTTTGGCCTAATCTGCTCGAAAATTTCCGATATGGCACAGCATCAAGCCATCTGTAGCATAAATAAAGCCCACGCTTTTGCTGAATATCTTTAGGCTAATTCGGCAAACTTTGTTACCATCTCTTTTTTCAATATGTTTGCGATTTTTACTGCATATGACTTCTTCTTATCAACAACAACTTGACGCCAAAATTGAACGAATTACAGCTCAATTTGCTGAATTCACTCCACCTTCGCTTGAAGTTTTTCAATCTCCTGAAAAACACTTTCGTATGCGTGCAGAATTCCGTATTTGGCATACCGAAGATGATATGTTTTATGCCATGTTTGAACGCGATGAAGACAATCAGAAAAAAGTCATTCGTATTGATGACTTCCCAATCGCTGATGCCAGTATTAATCAGCTCATGCCTGTTTTATTGGCAGAATTAAAAAGTAATGATCTCCTGTCAAAACGCTTATTTGAAGTGCATTTCTTAGCAACCTTGAAAGGTGAAATGCTGGTTTCGCTGATTTATCGCTGCCCACTCGATGAACAATGGCAGGTTTTAGCCAAACAACTTTCAGAAAAATTAAATATAAAGTTGATTGGCCGTAGCCGTGGTCAAAAAGTGGTACTCAGCGATGAGTTTGTAGTGGAAGAACTACAAGTATTTGAGCGTAAGTATCAGTACAAACAAATTGAAAGTAGCTTTACGCAGCCCAATGCGCAAGTCTGCCAAAAAATGCTCGAATGGGCCTGCAATGTTGCACAACAGTCCAACAAAGATTTGTTAGAACTTTACTGTGGTAATGGTAACTTTACCCTACCGCTTTCCACCCGTTTCAACCGTGTTTTAGCCACTGAGCTAGCTAAGTCCTCGGTGTATGCAGCACAGTGGAACATCGAACAAAACCACATCGATAATATTCAAGTCGCGCGTTTATCGGCAGAAGACTTCACACAAGCCTATAACGGCGAGCGCGAATTCCGTCGCATACAAGAAGCAAATATCGATATGAGCAGCTATGAGTTCGATACGGTGTTTGTTGACCCACCGCGTGCAGGTATTGATGATGAAACCTTGAAATTGATTCAGCGTTTTGAACGGATCATCTATATTTCTTGTAATCCGGACACCTTGCATGACAACTTAAAAACACTCAGCCAAACCCATAAAATTTCACAGTTTGCGCTGTTTGACCAATTCCCTTATACCCACCATGTCGAGTCTGGGGTTTTGCTGGAAAAAATTTAAACAATTTGTTGCAACTTAAACCGTATAAAAAAGAAGCTCGAATGAGCTTCTTTTTTAATTTTCATGAAAAAAATATAAGCTTATATAAAATGCAAGTATTTCAACTGTCATAATAACGTTAATACCTGGCGCTATAATCGGAATTTTTCGACATCGATCGTTGCTTTTATCTCTCACGCTGACTTGCATTATTTTACAGATTGGCTATATTTCACCCTATGTTAGGTTGTAAATGAAGTCTATATGAGTTTTTGGCAAAAGCTGTTTTCGAATGAACAGCAAAACGAGCATAAAAATCAAATTGCTTGTGTTGAAAATGACTGCTCTTGTAAAACCAATGAACAGCTCATCGAAAAGCTTAAAACAGCGACCGATGAAGACGTGATTGTTGGGATTAAAAAAGTATTAGCTTCTCGTGGCTATGGCCGTAAGGAGTTAAATGAACTTCAGCATCGACCTCTACAGTAGTAGAGTCACTGAATATTCATCAAAAAGGCACTTAGATCAATCTAAGTGCCTTTTTTAATGTCTGTAAATCATTCGCCTTATAAAAAACCAAGATATATGAAGCACAGCACACTTTGCACGTTTAAATATTATACAAAGCCTGAATTTTTTGTTACCTTACAGGCTCAATATAAAATCAATAATTTTTTAAAATTAAAGGTTTAAGCAATGAAAAAATTACTTATGGTCAGCACATGTATTACCCTTTTATCTTTAGCAGCATGTAGCAAGATGCCGAAAGCTTGTGTTGAGTCTTGGGAAAAAATGGAAAAACTTTCCGAGCAGATGGGTTTACCTGAAGAACAAATCAAAGAACAAAAAAAGAAATTTGAAGAAGATGTGAAAGCCATGAACACCGAAGAAGCAACACGCATGTGCAGCACCCAAAATTCACTTTTAGGTCTAGTGGATCAATAAACATCGCCTTATCTTTAAAAGGGATGCTTGCATCCTTTTTTAATGTAAAGACGTAAGCTAGATACTCCTTCCCAATAGGTCTCTTTTATTTCTATCATCGTAAACTCAAATAACCGAAACCCACTAAACAGTCGCTAATTCCCAGCAGAAGCTTTAAAATAGAGATAAAAGACAACTGTAATGAATTAGCACGTATTAGGCATGCAACAACAAAAAGTCCACTACCCCTTGGGGGCTCATCTTATAGTCAAACATTTTGGCTATACGCATCACGGCATATATGTTGGGCGTGGACGTGTGATCCATTATTCAGGTTTTGCACATCTTTTTAAAAAGCATCCGATTGAAATAACTTCCATCGAGAACTTTAGCCATGGACGTAAAATTACAGTCAATCAGTACCAAAACCCCAAATATAAAGGTCGTAAAGTTGTTCGCCGTATGCGCTCACGCATGCATGAAAACAACTACCATCTTATTATCAATAACTGTGAACACTTGTGCACGTGGGCCATTACAGGCGTTGAAAGCAGCCCACAAGTCATCAAGATGATGAATCGACTCACTACGATTGGCTATGTGAGCTCTATGATGAGTTTCATGAACAGTCTCATGTTAACCTTAACCACCACCTGTTTTGCCTTAGTGCTCTATATCAAAAAGAAATTACGTGATAAGGCCAAACAGCAGCTCGGCAACTATTTTGAGTTTAAAGAAGAACACTCTAAAAAAGATCACTGATGTGAACGTAACTGAAAAGGCGGGAATTTATCTTCCACCAAGTTGAGCTGGATATCGTATTCAAGCCATGCCTTGGCACCATCTAGCACTGTAGTAAAGCCACCTGTTGCATCCATCACATAATGAATCAGCTCATTACCTTGTAACTCAATGTCATAATTTCGAATGATCACATAGGTATTCATGCTGTCGATTTTTTCAAATACAAAATCAACTTTTGTTTTAGGCGTGCCCCATTCGATGCAGATCAGCTCATTTTCAACGACTTGTAGGACATGAGTCGAGTGCGTAATTTGGTATTTATCCCATGTCCAATCGACCATTGCGCCTTTTTCTAAATAGCCCGAAGACTGACTAAACCAAAACTTGGTAGTTATGAGTGGATCAACAAAAGCGTTAAACACAATATTAACAGAACGTCGAATCAGCATCTGAGTTTCGATCACGGTAGTCATTGTTATATCCCTATCACTTTTAAACTTAGTGATAGCACATCTCAATAAACCAATCATATCGAAAATTTGTTATGGCTCAGGCAATACACTCATTTTCTGTTATGGATTTGTTCACGGCTTTAACTTAAATTGGCTCTATGCGCACTTACTGGTTCTGGCAAGGACTCATTTAAAGAACTGAGCATTTCACGCTCTATGCCCCGCACAATAGCATCTAAAGGCAAGTCATTTTCTTGAAGTCCAAAAGGTTCTTCTAACTCTGCACTTAGCGCATCTAAACCCAATAAGAGATAGGCAATTAAGGCCACGATCACCGGTGACCAAAAACCGAGACTGGAACTTAAACTAAAAGGTAAAATGAGACAGAAAGAGTACACGGCACGGTGTAACAAAACCGAATAAGAAAATGGCAGAGGTGTAGATGAAATACGATCACAACCAGCGTGAATATCTCCCATTGCCACTGTATGTTTAGTCAACATACTGTAAATAATATCGCTAATCTCACCACGCTTATACAACGCCGCCAGATCTTTCTGCGTAAGCTCTAATAGATATTGCGGTGGATTAATATGCGTAGCCAATACCTGCCACTGCTCTGCTGTCAGTTGAACTTTGGCTTGATAGTGGTCATAGGTATGACTTTGCTGCCGTAAACGATCTCGAAGCAAATGACTAAATAACATCACGCGATACATCAAAACTGTACGCTCTGCATCATTTAAGACATAACTATCACGAATCATATGCCGTGCGTTGGCAATCATTGCGCCCCATAGCTTACGCCCTTCCCACCAACGGTCATAACACGCTGTATTTCGAAAGCTTAAGAAAATAGAAAGAATCACACCAAATACAGTAAAACCAATCACAGGCACTGCAGGAGCAGTCACGTAATGTTGAGTCGCTAGATAAACCAACAGTGTTGAAATTAAAACACCGACCATCAGTGCCGGAAACACTTTCGGTAAAATAGTGCCACGCCAAGCAAAGAGTAATGCAAAGCTATTGGTTTTATCTCGAACAATCACAGTGTATTCCTATTGGTTTGCTACGAAAAGGCTCAACCGAAGTTGAGCCTTAATCTATATCCACATCAAGCAAACAGCGCTTATTTAGGCTTAAAGCTGTCTTTTAAATCTAAAATACGGTTAAACACAGGTTTTTCTGCTGTATGGTCGTATTGATCTGCAACAAAATAACCTTCACGTTCAAATTGGAAACGGTCTTCAGGCTGTGCTTGCGCCAATGCAGGCTCAATCACCGCGTGTACAATTTTCAACGAATCAGGGTTTAAGTTCGCTAAGAAATCATCTCCCACTTCAGGGTCCGACTCTGTAAAGAGGCGATCATAAATACGCACTTCAGCAGGAATGCCTTTAGTCGCAGATACCCAGTGAATCACCCCTTTAATTTTACGACCTTCTGGATTTTTGCCCAAAGTTTCAGGGTCGATTGAACATTTCAACTCAACCACTTTACCGTTTTCATCTTTAATTACTTCATCACACTTAATGACATAAGCATGGCGCAAACGAACTTCACCACCCGGAATTAAACGCTTGAAGCCTTTTGGTGGTTCTTCTTCAAAGTCTTTACGGTCAATGTAAATTTCAGAGGTTAACGGAATTACACGCTCACCCATGTCTACATTTGGATGACGTGAATGGGTTAAATCCATATCGTTAGGCAAGTTGGTGAGCGTAACTTTAAGTGGGTTCAACACCGCCATGCCACGTGCCGCAACATTTTCTAGAGACTGACGGATACAATATTCAAGCATTGCAACATCAACAATACCATCTGACTTCGACACACCAACACGCTTACAGAAGTCACGTAGGCCTTCTGGGGTAAAACCACGACGACGCATACCTACAACGGTTGGCATACGTGGGTCATCCCATCCATTGACATAACCACCTTCAACCAATTTACGTAATTTACGCTTAGAGGTAATGGTGTAGTCGATATTTAAACGACTAGACTCATACTGACGTGGTACTGCTTCCGAGTGAACTTTCTCAACCACCCAGTCATAAAACGGACGGTGGTCTTGGAATTCCAAAGTACATAATGAGTGAGTAATGCCTTCAATCGCATCGGATAATGGATGCGCATAGTCGTACATTGGGTACATTTTCCATTTATCACCTGTTTGGTGATGCTCTGAATGGAGTACACGGTACAAAATAGGATCACGCATATGCACATTTGGAGATGCCATATCGATCTTGGCACGCAGAACAGCTTCACCTTCTGCAAACTCGCCATTGTTCATTTTTTCAAAACGTGCAAGGTTTTCTTCAACTGAAGTATCGCGGTAAGGCGAGTTTTTACCTGGCTCAATAAAGTTACCACGGTTCAAACGAATTTCTTCAGGTGACTGCAAATCAACATAAGCATCACCCTGTTTAATCAGTTGAATCGCCCATGCATGGAGTTGATCGAAATAGCTTGACGCATAGCGTGGTTCGCCATTCCACTCAAAACCCAACCATTTAACGTCGTTGGCGATCCCATCTACATATTCTTGTTCTTCTGCATCTGGGTTGGTGTCATCAAAACGTAGATTGCAAAAACCATCAAACTCGTTGGCAATACCAAAGTTTAAGCAAATCGCTTTCACGTGACCAATGTGTAAATAACCATTCGGCTCTGGCGGGAAACGCGTGACTACTTTTTGCGTACGACCTTCAGCCAAATCTTCGGTAATCACTTGGCGAATAAAATCTAAGCCTGGCTGTTGTTCTTGCTGCGCTGCGACAGAGGCATTGTTACTTGGTGTCGGGTTATTTGGCAGTGTTGAAACAACATCATTCGGCTTCATAGTTTAAAAATCACTTTGATGAAAAAAATTAAGGAAAAATAGGGTCCTGCTATACGAGCATAATTCTAACTGATCTATCAGTCGATTTATGAATATTTTACAGTCCCTTAAACGATATTTGATCTATTTTACAAAGAAAATAACGTTTTTACTTGCCTTGTAGTTTACAGTTTGCTTATGCTTCTCACAACCAAAAAACCCATGGCTTTGATGTCCATGATTAGGAGATTACACAATGAGTTTTCCTCAAGTCGAATTAAACACCAATAAAGGTCGTATTGTTCTTGAACTTAACAACGAAAAAGCACCAATTACTGTTGCTAACTTCTTAGAATACGTACGTGACGGTTTCTATGACGGCGTAATTTTCCACCGCGTGATTGATGGTTTCATGATCCAAGGTGGTGGTATGGATGAAAACTTCAAAGAAAAAGCAACACGTGATGCAATTGAAAACGAAGCTGATAACGGCTTAACCAATGACCTTGGTACAATTGCAATGGCGCGCACACAAGCACCTCACTCTGCATCTGCTCAGTTCTTTATTAACGTGGGTAACAACTCTTTCCTTAACCACTCTGGCAAAAATGCACAAGGTTGGGGTTATGCAGTTTTCGGTAAAGTAACTGAAGGTCTAGACGTAGTAAACGAAATTAAAGGCGTTCGTACTGGCAACCGTGGCTACCACGCTGACGTTCCACTAGAAAACGTTGTGATTGAATCTGCTAAGATCATTTCTGAATAAGAATCCCACCCGACCTCCCTTACACACATCATTTTAAAGCAGTGCTTTAAAATTCATTCAGGGAGGAGAAATCCCTCTTTTTAAAGAGGGATTTAGGGAGATTCAAGAGAATAATCCGTGACCTATCTGTTTATCGCAGATTTACACTTGTCACCCAATCACCCTCGACTTGTACGGGGGTTTTTAGATTTGCTAGACGCTTATCAAAATAAACACACCCAACTGTATATTTTAGGCGACTGGTTTAATGCATGGATTGGCGATGATTACACAGCGCCATGGCTCGATGAAGTTGTTGCACATTTAAAGCAGTTTAGCCAAGCTGCTGGTAATCATATTTACTTTATTGTCGGCAATCGAGATTTTGCTTTAGGTCAGAAATTTCTAGATCAGTTTTCAGGGCAACTCCTACCCGATGTGTACTCCCTGCAAATTGGCTCGCAACGAGTACGTTTAGAACATGGCGATGCCCTGTGTACCGATGATGTGTCTTATCAGAAATTCCGTAAAATCATTCGAAACCCCATCATTTTAGCCATCTTAAAGAAAACACCATTGGCTTTTCGACAAAAAATTGCACAAGGTTTCCGAAAAAAAAGCCAACAAGCAAATCAAGTTAAAAGTTATGACGTCATGGACGTGAATGCAGATGCAGTTGCACAAGCCTTGCAACGTTCCGATGTGTTAATTCATGGGCATACGCATCGTCCAAATATTCACAATGAACACGGTAAGCCAAGAATTGTATTAGGCGATTGGCGCACGGATGCTGCGCAAATTTTAGAAATTAATCCACAACAAAACAATGTGGAATTAAAATTAAAGATATGGAGTTACTAGGATAAAAGTTGACAACATTAACTTCTAAGACTTGCTAAAACCGTTTTTAATATATTAATATTTCAATAACTTAGTTTTAAAATTTATAATATGAAATTCAACGTTCAAAAAATAAATGCTGTTTTTTCCATTTTTATGCTTTTAATATTTTTTGTAGCCGCTATTAATTTAGATGAACACTTGTCGTCTTTTGTTCAAAAAAATTTCACTTTTCTATTGATCATTTTCTTATTTAGTATCTCACTCATGCTATATGATTTATTATTAAAGATCAAAGCTAAGAAGGATCAGGTGTTTTCTTTTTCAAATAAAAATAAAGAATTAATCAATAAAATTTCAAAGCTTTCTTATGAAGAGAAAAACATCTTATCTTTATTTATGAATGACAAAGTTCAAGAAAAAGCATTAAATCCTAATGATCAAGCAGTAGTTTGGCTAGAAACAATTAAATTTATTTTTAATACAGGTAAAATAGAAGGAAATAAAAAAATTTTTAGAATAGAACCCACTCTATCAAAACATCTTCTACAAAATCCAAATAGTTTATATTGAAGAAATGCCCAATAAATATTGGGCTTTTATATTTTAGTACACGCCTTCAGACTGAATGACTCCGGCATCTGCTTTATATTTAGTCAAAAACTCGCGTAACAAAGTCATCAACATACTGATATTTACCCAACTGCGACAAATACTGTGCCTAAATCCAAATACTTTTGCATCACTTCGTGCTGGGGCGATAAAATTTCCGCTGCTTTGCCTGGCGGGCATCTCGTCTTAACTGCATAAGCACATGGGTTCATTTCGCTAGCATAGCAAGGCATGTTAAGCTTTTAGCGCACACCTGCCCCAAATATAGCCTTTAAATGGAGATGATTTATGGATTTGCTTAACGTTGCACAAACTCGTTATACGACCAAAGCCTATGATGCGAGTCGCACTATTCCTACCGCACAATTTGAGCGTTTACTAGAAATTCTGCGTTTAGCACCATCTTCCATAAATATTCAACCGTGGCATTTTTTTATTGCAGATCACCCTGAAGCCAAACAACGTATTGCTAAAGCTTTAATAGGAAAGTACGCCTATAACGCACCTAAAGTTTTAGATGCTTCGCATACCATTTTATTTTGTACCAAAGCCGATATTTCTGAGCAACATTTGGAAAATTTATTACATCAAGATGACTTACACGGTCGTTTTAAAGATGATGCCGCTAAGCAAGGCCAAAAAGACAGTCGTTCAGGTTATGTCAACTATTACCGCAATGAGAAAGGTGACATACAGCGCTGGGCGGAAAACCAAACCTTTATTGCTTTAGGTCAAATTCTATTGGCTGCAGGAATTGAAAAAATTGATGCGACGCCAATTGGTGGTTTTGATGAATCCATCATTAGTGAAGAGCTAGGTTTAGCCGAACAAGGTCTAATCCCTTCTGTATTGCTCACACTAGGCTATCGTAGTGATGCTGACTTCAATGCAAAATTGCCAAAGTCTCGTTTAAGCAAAGAAGATATTTTCACGCAGCTGTAATGCTATTTGTTTATAAAAGGGACTTCAGTCCTTTTTATATTTTGGGCCTGAAAATTGCTTCATCATGTTCAATGTCAAAAACAAAAAGTGAGGTTGCTGATGTCTGTTAAGCCCAATATACCGATGAAATTTGAATGTGCACACTGTAATAAAATCTATTTAGGTCAGTATCAACATATCATGCGCCCTCACTATCCCGATTGCCCCAATTGTGAGCAACCAGGACTGTTATTGGGAATCGCAGTAATTGAAGATCTACTCAAACACCCTTTTTCCTTTGTGCAGAACTATTTTAAACAGACATTGCATAAGCTAAACAAGCCACGCTTGTGATACCCAACACCAATCCGATGGCTGTTGGGAGTTTGAGCTTCTCTTTAAAGAACAGTAGTCCGCTGAACACGCCTAACAGCACCACCATAATATGCATGCCCGCAAAGACCACTGTTGGGCTATCCTTGAGTAGCAGATGAGCTTTGACATAAAGTGCGATATTGGCAAAGTTCAACACGCCAAGACATAAACCTGCCACGACGTTCTTGGTTAAGCCGATATTTTTCGTGGTCACAGCAACATAACCGACTGACAATAAAAACGCGCAAATAAACATCAGGTTTAACGCAACGGAAAACTGTACACCCAACCCTGTTGTATATTTAAGCAAGACATCAATCAGCGCATAACCGAACCAGACTAGTGCTAAATACCACACAGCCTGTTTTTGACCTTCTTCATCACCAGAGGCATTGGTAAATAAAATGCACATCACGGCGGCAAGCCCCAAGACTACCCCGACAATTTTGAGCTGATTAAACTGTTCTTGAAAAATAAAATAAGCCGCCAATAAAGATAAAATCACCGACAAACGCTGTGCGATTTCTGTTTTGATAATGCCTGCATATTGTAAAGATTTAGCTAAAAATAAAAATACACTCGGCAACAAAACACCAAGCGCGACAATCAGCCACCAAGGGGTATTTGTAATAGAAACGTGGCTTAGATCAGGTTTAAACCAGAAGTAACACAGTAAACTGGCTGAAGCATAGTTCCAGCTGATCATCTGGATCGGATCAAATCCTTTGTTTTTGCTCCATTTTAAAAGAATGGAGACCACCACACTACAACATGCCGCAGCAAATATCAGTTCCATAGCACACTCTTATTATTGTCGCCTCAAATATAAACACACATAGAAAAGCCCACATCAGGGTGGGCTTTTCCAATATAAATTATTCAAAAATAATTATTTATAACGATCAACCATTTTCTCTAAAGAAATTGGACGAATCTTGTCGGCATTGCCCGCAGTACCAAATGCTTCATAACGGTCAACACAAATTTGTTTCATTGCGTCTACAGTTTTCGCGAAGAATTTACGAGGGTCAAATTCGCTTGGTTGTTCAGCCATCATACGACGCATTGCACCAGTCGATGCTAAACGCAAGTCTGTATCGATGTTAATTTTACGAACACCGTGCTTGATTGCTTCAACCAATTGCTCAACAGGAACACCATAAGTTTCTTTGATGTCGCCGCCGTACTGGTTAATGATCGCTAACCATTCTTGTGGTACAGAGCTTGAACCGTGCATCACAAGGTGAGTATTTGGAAGCGCCGCATGAATTTCTTTAATGCGGTCAATTGCCAAAATATCGCCTGTAGGTGGACGCGTGAACTTGTATGCACCGTGTGAAGTACCTACTGCAATTGCAAGCGCATCTACATTGGTATCTGCAACAAACTGACGTGCTTCTTCAACTGAAGTTAAAAGTTGAGAATGATCAAGAACACCTTCAGCGCCTACGCCATCTTCTTCACCCGCCATACCCGTTTCAAGGCTACCTAAACAACCGATTTCACCTTCAACTGAAACACCGCATGCATGCGCCATTTGTACTGTACGACGTGTTACATCAACGTTATATTCATAAGTAGTTGGTGTTTTACCGTCTGCACCCAATGAACCATCCATCATCACAGATGAGAAGCCCAATTGAATTGAACGTTGGCAAACGTCTGGATCTGTACCATGGTCTTGATGCATTACCACTGGAATGTGTGGCCATTCTTCAATTGCAGCCAAAATAAGATGACGTAAGAATGGAGCACCTGCATATTTACGCGCACCCGCTGATGCTTGTACGATAACAGGTGAATTTGTTTCATCTGCTGCAAGCATGATTGCGCGCATTTGTTCTAAGTTGTTTACGTTGAATGCTGGTACGCCGTAAGCATGTTCGCCGGCGTGATCCAAGAGCTGGCGCAATGAAATAAGAGCCATAATGTCCTCCCAGTTGATGGGACATATTCTACATGCTCAAAGGTTTCAATTCAGCAACAAATAACACTATTTAAAAAAAATCCCCGCAATTGCAGGGACTTTTTACGAAATTCGCGTGTATTTAGTGTGCTGTAGCAGCCGAAGCCTCTACCGCAGGATCGGCAGTTGCCGCATCTGCAGGTGCATTTGCAACTTCAGCAGGAATGTCTTTGTTCTTTTCATCCAATTCTGGCTGATCAATCGCATCAATTGCCGCTTGTTGTTCCGCCGTTACAGCTTCTTCAACTGCTGCTGTTTCAGATGCGGCAGCGGTTTGCTCTGGTGCTTCATTTTTCTTACAAGCAGTCAGTGCCAATGGTGCTAACAAAAGTGCAGCAAGGGTCATTTTTAAATTCATAATGTTTTCCTAGAACAGATGATTTAATGCCCTGTAGTTTATTTCAGCATTATTTCATTTTCATGACTGAATGATGAATAGATTTGTTAAGCTCATAAAAAAAGTTGACCGAAGTCAACCTTTTTACAACAGCATGAGCACACAATAATTATTGTGCACGCTCTATCAGCGCTGCAACTGCTGGAAGTGTTTTACCTTCGACAAACTCAAGGAAAGCACCACCACCGGTTGAGATATAACCAATTTTGTCTGCAACTTCGTATTTATCAATCGCAGCTAAAGTGTCACCACCACCTGCAATAGAGAAGCCAGCAGATTCAGCAATCGCTAAAGATAAAGTTTTTGTGCCTTCGCCGAACTGATCGACTTCAAACACACCTACTGGACCATTCCATAGAATCGTTTTCGACATTTTTAGAATGTCTGCAAATGCTTTTGCCGTTTCTGGACCTACATCCAAAATCATGTCATTGTCAGTCACATTTTCAACTTTTTTCACGACTGCTTTAGCAGCAGCCAATGAACCCAAGAAGTCTGCAAAATCGATTTCAGAAGCATCAGCTACTACAACATCCGTTGGAAGCGGCACAGAAACTTTTGCAGCAATTGCCTTTGCTGTATCGATCAAATCATTTTCACACAATGATTTACCGACATTGAAGCCTGCTGCCGCCAAGAAGGTATTGGCAATACCACCACCCACGATCAATTGATCACAAATGTCAGAAAGTGATGTCAACACATCTAACTTAGTCGATACTTTAGAACCCGCAACAATAGCAACCATTGGTTTTTCAGGTGTTTGTAATGCACGGCCAAGTGCATCTAACTCAGCCGCCAATAAAGGACCAGCCGCTGCAACTTTTGCTAAACGTGCCACGCCTTCAGTTGATGCTTCTGCGCGGTGTGCTGTACCGAATGCATCCATCACAAATACATCACAAAGTGCTGCATATTTTGCAGCAAGTTCTGGGTTGTTTTTCTTTTCACCCACGTTAAAACGGCAGTTTTCAAGGAGTACCACTTGACCTGCTGCCACTTCAACACCATCAAGGTAATCCGTCACTAATTGAACGTCTTGACCCAATGCTTCAGTCAAATACGCAGCAACAGGTGCTAGTGATTGTTCTGGTTTTGGCTCACCTTCAACTGGACGACCAAGGTGAGAATAAACCATTAGGGCTGCGCCTTGTGCTAACGCTGCTTTAATTGTTGGTAAAGCGGCGCGTAAACGTGCATCGCTTGTAATCACACCATTTTTAACAGGAACGTTTAAATCTTCGCGAATAAGAACACGTTTACCCGTTAAATCGAGGTCAGTCATACGCTGAAAATTCATGTAGAGCTCTCTTTCTATATATAAAAATCGCGTCGATTTTAAATGATTATGCAGAAAAAGGTTAGCTTCTTTTGCAGAAAAGCAAACGAAAGGCAAAGTTTTGCTATCATAGTGAAAAGTCTCACTAGATTTAGCATTTATGTCTATTCATCCTGATCCAAATCTAAACCGTTTAAACGTTTTGGGTGAACCTTTAGCCAGCTGTTGTTATTCCCCGATCACGGGGTATTTCCGTAATGGTTTTTGTCATACAGCACCTTCCGATTTGGGACAACACACGATCTGTGTCGAAATGACCTCTGAGTTTTTAAATTTTTCTCAGCGAGTGGGTAATGATCTCATTACCCCTGTGCCTGAAGTTGACTTTCCAGGTCTACAACCTGGTGATTTTTGGTGTATCTGTGTGACCCGTTGGGTAGAAGCTTATCAGGCCGGTTTTGCGCCTCCTGTTAAAGTTCAAGCTTGCCATCAAGCTGTACTCTCCTATGTCCCACTGAATGTGCTTATGGAATATGCAGTCGAATGAATACTTCTGAAATTATTTTGGCATCCAGCAGTCAAACTCGTAAAGACCTCATGAACCGTTTACGTCTAGACTACCGCTGCGTTGTGCCTGATATAGACGAATCGCCTCGTGGTGAAAGCCATGCCGATGATTTAGCTAAGCGACTGGCTTTTGAAAAAGCGCATGTCATTGCGTCACAAAACCCTGAAGCAATCGTGATTGGCTCAGATCAGGTGGCATGGCGTGAAGGTGCACCCGATATTTTTATTGGTAAGCCATTGAGTACTGAAAAAGCCATTAAACAGCTACAAGCCAATTCGGACAAAATTGTCTACTTCAGTACCGCACTCAGCGTACAGCAACACTCAACAGGTTTTGAACGTAGTCTGGTTGAGCACTATAAAGTTAAGTTCCGTAAACTGGGACTGCCTGAAATTCAGCGTTATGTTGAAATTGAACAGCCACTGATGTGTGCAGGAAGCTTCAAGTGTGAAAGCCTTGGTATCAGCTTATTTGAACAAATGATAGGACAAGATCAAACCACGTTGATGGGTATGCCTATGATTCAGTTGTGTCATATTCTACGTGAATTAAAAGTGCTTGTGCCTTAATTCTGTAGCAGTATTTTTAGATGCTTCCCCAATAAATTGAACAGCATCAAATGTTGCTGTTCAATTTTGAGCATTAAATGTAACAACAGCAAGAATAATATATAGCCAATCGCTCAAGCTTTTTAGACGAATTTGCTGAAGGATAAGCTTGAATGAATCGTTTAAAGTACATTCGAATGAATAGACTACGGGATAACGTAATCAGCATAAAAAGAATAAGAAAGCAAAATAGACTAATATTATTAGGCTCAAAGCTACTCACACTTTCGCTCTGTCTAAAGAGATATTTGACAAATAACAATGCCAATACCAAATAACCATACCACATTTTATTATATAGCGGATGATCTTCAGCGAGACTTTTGGCTTGTCTAAAAAGTAAAATATGCTGATATTGCGGTACCTTAGCCAAATTTTTTGTTTTATATATACTATCGATTGAGGATGATTTTTTAGCTAATTTGGACTGACTTTTCTCTCTTTCTTTTTGCAATACCTCATTCGCCATTTTCTAGGCATCTTCTTTACTTAACATTATTTTTCTTCACTATATTTTAGACCTATTATGCTGTAAAAATTTTGCTGCCTACAATCATAACGACTGAGACAAACTCAATTTATTTAAATAAATCTAACGATACTTGCACATAGACATTCGATCATAAGACAATAGTCACAATATTGTTTTAAATTTGCTTAGGCTATTTTCATGTCCCAATCTCTTGATGTTCTTGGCGGTATTACAGCTGAACAATTCCTTGCCGAATATTGGCAAAAAAAGCCATTATTGGTCCGCAACGCGCTGCCTGAAATTATCAATATTTTAGAACCTAGCGATGTTATGGAACTGGCTTTAGATGAAAATGTCACAGCTCGTCTCATCAAACAAAAAGACCGTGACCCAAATCAGTGGTCGGTCAAGTCTTCACCGCTGTTAAAAGCTGATTTTCAAAAGATGCCAAAACTCTGGACTTTATTGGTTCAAGCCGTAGACCACTACTCTTTTGACTTAGCAGCACTGTGGAAAAAATTTCCTTTTATTCCGCAGTGGCGCCGTGATGACATCATGGTGTCCTATGCACCTAAAGGTGGCTCTGTCGGAAAGCATTTTGACTTTTACGATGTCTTTTTAGTTCAAGGTTATGGTCATCGTCGTTGGCAGTTGGGTCAAATGTGCGATGCTGAATCTGAGATTGTTGCAGGCCAACCTTTAAAATTACTGCCAGAAATTGACGTACATTTTGACGAAGTATTAGCACCAGGTGATTTACTTTATGTACCACCAGGTTTATCACATTTTGGTGTAGCTGAAGATGACTGTCTGACCTTCTCTTTTGGCTTCCGTATGCCAAACGTCACCGACATGGTAGACCGTGTAGGCGACAAACTGTCTGATAACGCTCTGCTGCGTAATCCTTTGCTCGATATTGTCCGTGACCAACAAAGTCCAATCGGTCAATTAACACAAAACGAATTGGATTATTTAAAGGCAGAAATTTTGGCGCAGCTGCAAAACTCAACGTTGCTTGAAGATGCCATTATGACCTTGATGTCAGAGCCAAAGTACCCTGAAAATATTCCTGAAGCTGAAGAAATTGGCACAGGAGATCTAGAAGGTATTTTAGACCAAGGCTATCAGCTGATTTTAGAACCCGCTTCTCGCCTACTTTATACACACGATGAAGATGAATTCTTATTTTGGGCCAATGGTGAAGGGCTATGCATTTCAGAGCAATTTGCACCATTACTTAAGAACTTAGCAGATGGTGAAGCACTGTTACTTGATGAAAGCTTATATGATGCCGATATTCTAGAAGACATTGCAATGCTGATGAACGAATCCGTCTTAATGCTACTCCCACCTGACGAAGCTTAAGCAAACCAAGTGCTGAGGAATCTCATCTACTCAGCACTTTCTCCCTCACCAAACCTTAAACTGGCAATAATTTTGGTACAGCCTTTTTCAGATTCGATATTTAGCTCAGCACCAATTTTTTGTAAACGCATTTTCATACTACGCATACCAATGCCCATCCCGTGGTTAAGCACACACTCCGCATTAAAACCTACGCCATCATCCTGAATAATCATGACTAAGTGAGTTGTACTTGGATAATACATTTTTACATCAATATGCCGTGCTTGGCTGTGCTTCATAATATTGGTCAGACTTTCTTCAAGCACACGAATTAAAGTCAAACATTGTAGTGCTGTCGGTTGTATTTCCCATGCCTCCGGAATGCTCCAAGTCGCCTCAATATCTAGCTCATCCATGATCTGACTAAACCGATGCCGAACAGGAGCAATCCATAACACCGGATTATCTGGCGTTTTGTTATTGGTTAAAGAACCGCTGTCAATAATTTGTCTTAAATCATCTCGAAGCAATTTGAGGATAGATAAAAATTGTTGATTCGACATGGTACTAGAGCTCTGATCCACCAAAATCATGGAACGAACCAAAGATGCACCCAGACCATCGTGCAAATCATGTGCTAAATGAATACGCTCTTGTAAGCGGACATTTTCAAGCTCTAATTGATGTCGAGCATATAAACTAGAGGAAAGGTTACTGGTCACAAAGCTCACTCGTTGCTCAAGCTCACTATTAAATCTTTGAATCTTTTTAATATTTTTATCTAACCGTGTTGCGAGAATAATCACAATAAAAAAAGTGATCACCGGTGAGGTATACGGTGACAAAGGCTGATGGTCATTAATATGACCATCAAAAAGTAGTGAAAGATCATAAAGCATAACAATAAGAATCACGCCTAAACAAACAGCCAATAAAGTATAATCAGGGCGCTTCGTTTTATAAGCACGATAAATCACAAAACAGAATGATGCGATAAAAAGCACAATACACAATAAAAAAATCACCGCAGTTACGATATTAACCATCAAACTAGGGATAAATAAGATGGTAACAATACACACCGCAGCAACTAAAAATAAGGTTTTTTCTAATTCAGCAAACTTTGTTCTTACAAAACGCAGCAGGTAAATGCAAAAGCAAACATTGTATAAAACAAAAAAAGTCAGATTAGTTTTCATGACCCACAAAGAGTTTGGATAAGGAAACACTTCGCGATTGATGACATTCCAAATAAACAATACCCAAAACAAACAGCTAACAGAAAACCAAAAAAATGTCGTTTCATTGCGTCTAAAAAACCAGATAACAAAACACACCAACCCTAAGGTAGTAGAAATAACTAAGTTAACTTGAAACAGTGCTCTCTTGTTCCAAATTCGTTTTTGTTGTTTATCATATGCTGTTGTGATATCAGAAAATTCTAGATTACCTAAACCCGGACTCTCATAGCTATTGCCAACGACATAGACCCAAATGTCATTGTTTTTTTGTTTTAAGCTTTCGACAGGAAGGATCCAAAAACGCGGGGTGTTCCAACTTTTGGATAGAGGCTCAACTAAATGCTTATCTTTCCAAAGTAAATTTCGATTAAAAAAAACAGCGCCTGCGCTACTCATGCCCTCTACAGAAAATGCTAAAGGCTGCTTCATTTCATTACTGTCGTTACAACTCCAATGCCAATTAAAATGGTACCAAACGCCGCCATCGTAATGTGGCCAGCGTTCTGTCCATACGTCAGGATTTTTGACCTCTACCCATCCCGTCTTCGGAACAACATCGATAGAACTTGTTTTCACCGCAGAAATTTTATCGACATTCACTTTACAAGTTGGACTAACAACAAAGTTTGTTTGTGCGGAACTGGCAAAACTAAGCACACACAAACACAGTGTGACAAAAATGCTCAGCCAACCATTTCTCATAAAATACCTAAAGAACGCGCAGTGCTGACTGCTTTGGTTCTTTTTGAAACAGAAAGCTTGCGGTAAATATGCTTAATATGGCTTTCAACGGTATAGCGCGAAACAAATAATTGCTCAGCAATTTCGCGGTTACTCAGGCCTTGTGCCACCAAGTTTAGAATTTCAGTTTCTCGATTAGTGAGTTGGTCATAGTCCTGACCATCTAACTGCTCTACACGCTCAGTTTGGGGGGTATTTGATGTTGAGATTTGATTTAATATTTCACGTGCAATAAAGGGGTCAATCGGTGCACCACCGCGCAAAATACTCCGTATCGACATCAGCACTTCGGCATCATCACGTTCTTTCAATACATAACCATTCGCTCCCGCTTTAATCGAGGCAAATAAGCTTTGCTGTGTACTCCATGCCGAAATCACTAGAATTAATGCGCTTTCATCTATGCCTCTGAGTTTTTCAATTAAAGTGATGCCATTTCCATCAGGTAACCCTAAATCGACTAAGGCTAAAGAAATCGGTTGTGAGGCAATGATTTGCATGGCTTCAGCTAAATTTTTAGCAAAAATCAGCATATCTTGACTATAGCCCAGTTCTGACAGAATTAGATCTAGACGTGAGCGAATCATGGCTTCATCTTCCACGATTAAAACAGGTGCAGGCAAAACAGTTTCCTTATTTTTCACTGAAACTTCCCCTTTTTCTTATCATTCTTGAACCACACTATACCGATGCAAGCTTGGCCTAACCTATCCCTAGAAGTAAGTAATTTATAATTTTTTCTTTTGAACAATAAGCGCTTGTTCATATTCATTTTATATACTTTAAATTCTTAAAGATATCAATCTATATAAAATTTATCCATGATTTTAATATTGGATTCCTCCTGTAAATAATAAGGGGCGTAACAACAATTTATTACTTGTAGATGAAACAGAGACTTGGCACATTAGGTTTAAACAACCAGGAAGGATGCCCAGCCATATGTCTAGCCCTGCTCAATCCATACGTCATAAATTACTCAATACTTTTTTTTCACGGCACTCCATTTGGCTACTGTGTATTTTTATTTTTTTGAGCATTTCTTTTTTTCATTATAGCCGCACACCTATCTATATTAATTATTTTATTTCAGACACTTTACTGAACAGTATTTGGCTGATTACAGGTTTACTGAGTCTTGTTGGCTTGCATGATGTTTTACAAAATAAACATTCGATCTTAAAGAATTACCCGATTATGGGGCATTTCCGTTTTATTTTTGAAGATTTCCGCCCCGAAATTCGCCAGTATTTTATTGAGGCCGATCAAGATGCACTGCCATTTTCACGAATGCAACGTAGTTTGGTCTATCAACGTGCAAAAAACCAAAATGCAGATAAACCCTTCGGCTCCATTATCGATGTCTATGCAGACAATTACCGCTTCATGACTCATTCACTGAGCCCATGCATACCTGCTGACCCTAAAACCTTCCGTATTTTGGTGGGTAATTCGCAATGTTCACAACCTTATAGTGCTTCTATTTTCAATATTTCAGCCATGAGTTTTGGCAGCTTGAGCGCCAATGCGATTCGCGCTTTAAACAAAGGAGCGCAAATGGGTGGTTTTTACCATGATACTGGCGAAGGCAGTTTAAGCCCGTACCATCTTGAGTATGGAGGCGATATTGTTTGGGAGTTAGGCAGTGGTTATTTTGGCTGCCGTACTCTAGATGGTCAATTTGACCCTGAAAAATTTGCCGTTCAAGCCAAACGACCTCAAGTCAAAATGATCGAAATCAAGCTCTCTCAGGGAGCAAAACCTGGTCATGGCGGAATTCTGCCGAAAGATAAAATTTCTGAAGAGATTGCTGAAATACGGGGTGTCAGTCGTGATCATGACTGTATTTCTCCTTCAAGTCACTCTGCCTTCAAAACCCCAATTCAGATGATGCATTTTATTCAAAAACTGCGTGAGTTATCTGAAGGTAAACCAATCGGATTTAAGCTGTGTATTGGCCAGCCTTGGCAATTTATGAGTATTGTCAAAGCCATGCTGCATACCCAAATTATTCCTGATTTTATTGTCGTAGATGGCTCCGAAGGCGGGACTGGTGCAGCGCCTATCGAGCTGATAGATAATATGGGCGTACCACTACGTGAAGGCTTACTTTTTGTACACAATACACTGGTCGGTGCGGGTTTACGTGATCAGATCAAAATTGGTGCCAGTGGCAAATTGGTGAGTGCCTTTGATATTGCTAGTACCATGGCAATTGGTGCAGATTGGGTCAATTCTGCGCGAGGGTTTATGTTTGCGGTGGGCTGCATTCAAGCGCAAAGTTGTCATACCAACCAATGCCCTGTTGGTGTTGCAACGCAAGACAAAGAGCGTCAAAAAGCACTACATGTGCCAACCAAAGCCGAACGCGTGTTGCATTTTCATGAAAACACATTAAAAGCACTTTCGGAAATGATTGCTTCAGCGGGCTTAAAACATCCAGCAGAAATTAAAGCACGCCATTTAGCACAGCGCATTAATGACCGAGAAATTCGAAACTATGCGCAGCTACATTTTTGGTTAAAAGATGGTGAACTGCTGTCTTGTGAAAATAAAGATGAAGAGAACTTCTATTTCCGTATGTGGAATATGTCCAAATTAGAACATTTCTAAATAAAAAGGAGGTTGTATCAGCCTCCTTTTTTATTTTCGATAAGAGACTCACAGAATGTTAGTAATATCCACTCGATGAACCTTGCGCATGTAAAAAGGCTGGAATTAGACCTGTTAATGCCGCACGAATATCCGAACGCTCATTGATCAATTGATGCGAACCCTCTTCCAACATCAATAAAGTTTGTAAGCGGAACTTTTCACGAATAAACTCAATGTTATAACGCCAGTCTACCGTCTGATCCAGTGCACCTTGAGCTAACCAAACTGGAATGCGACAGGCTGGGCGCTGCTCCATTTCCAACATCCATTTGGACATAGCCAAAATCCAATCCATACCCATCATACGAGGTTGTAGCGGATCTTTTAAACGAACAAAGCGTAAGAACTCTGGATTGTGATTATTCCGCCTAAAATGACGCGGCACTTGACGTTTAATCCGTCGAATAATGCCTAATCCAACAGAGTTATGCCACCAAGCAGATTTTGCAGGTCGAATAAGTGGCGACAACAACAAAACACGTTGTACATAAGGGTTTTCACGGCGTTCGGCAAATTCAAGCAAATGATGCATCAAAATTGCACCACCCGTGCTTTGCCCTATGCCTAGCCACGGTTGTGGCAACTGCTCAGCACGTTTGACATAGCGCACCACAGCATGTAACACATCTTGGTAATGATCAAAATTTTGGATATTCGCAGGTGATCCATCACTGAGTCCATGCCCCGGAAGATCATAGGTCAGTACACTAAAGCCTTGTTCAAGCAACTCTTTAATAATGGGTTGATAAATTCCGCTATGCTCTAAATAACCATGCAACAGACAGACTGAACCTTTGATTTTTTCAATTTTTGGTGCAAAAACTTGGACATGCAGCTTAAACAAAGGCATTTGAACATAACCTTGCCAGTGATCACAGTCCAACGCATCTAAACCATATAAACGACGATAAGACACCATCTCCACCGATGCTTCATACGGCTGGTTTAGATTCAAAGGCATTAAAAGCTGAGGTGTTGTCTCACGGCTAGGGACAGGAAGTTCAAGCTGTTTGAGTACCGAGGGATTTAAAAAAGGAAGTTCAGGCATTATGGAATCTCCCGACAGTCACTCGAACCCAACAGTACATCGCGTATCGTTGCGAGCATTTCATAATTGGCACGGCGACTATGATCATAATTTTGTTCACTTGGACGCCATTGGGTTAATTGAGTCGGCATAGGCGCCTCAATCGGCTGTGTTTCGATACCATTTAAAGCAAATAAACGGCGTGTACGTGGCATATGATATTGATCTGTAATTAAAATCACTCTAGGCGCACCACCTTTTTTCTGCAACAGCAAAGAGCTAAAGCGCGAGTTTTCGCAGGTATTCATACTACGATCTTCCAATAGTTTCGCATCGACTCCACGTGCCTTTAACCATTTTTGCATATACGGGGCTTCGACACCGCTAAGCACAATGGGCAGCTTGAACTGTTTTTCGACCTGCAATGTGGTTTCAAGACGTAGTCGCGTATATTCATTCACCACAATATCTTTACGGTTTTTATCTAAAGTTAATCCACCACCCAAAACGACTATGGCATTCGGCATGTTTAATATCGCTTTTCTCTCTTCATTTTGTGCATGTATTTGTGCGATGTCCTGATAGATTTGTTCATCTATCGGCTCTTCCTCTACAGTCTCTACTTTATGCGTTTTTAAAAAGTCGAGATAATTTTCCATCAAGGCTTTATTTTCTTTGCTATTTAGCTCTAGCAGTTCTTTGACATTTTCAGTCGGGTCAACCTCAGAACTTGCTGTCTCAATCACCAAAGGAATTTGAGGCTTTTGCTCTTTTTCTTGCTCTTCAAGCTGTTCAGAAATAATTAACTGTTGTAGTGCTTTATAACGTGCCTGAATCGTGGTTAGGTTTTGCGAATTATGTTCTTTGATTTGTTCTTCCATCAACTGTAAGTACGCTTGACGGGCAATCCACAAATCAGAGCCCGGTTCTAAGCTTTCTTGCTCACTGAGTGCCGCCATTTTTTGACTTTGTGCTGCAACTTCATTGACGTCTACAGGGACAAAGGTATTCAATGTCGCCACAATCAGCTTAGAATAAAAAGGCGTATAAATAAAAATCATTAAACAGCCGAAAAATGCAAACAGCACCGAAGTGATTTGCATTAAACGTACCATTTTATGGGTTTTACTCATACTTTTAACGATCCTGATGAGATTGAATGAGACCCGCCGAATTAAATAGCACAGGCTCAGGTTCCAACAAAACTTTAAATTTATTATACACATCCTGCTGTACTGCACGATATGTGCTCTGTACATCGTTCAAATCTGCATTGGCATAATTCACTAAAACCAAGGCTTGTTTGGCAAACATCCCAACCACACCAAGCTGCTTACCTTTCCAGCCTGATTGATCAATCAACCAACCTGCTGCAATTTTAACATCACCATTCGGCTGCGGATAATGTGGCAATTTTTCAAATTGTTCGGCTAAAAGGTCATAAGTTTGCTGACTAATAATTGGATTTTTAAAAAAACTACCTACATTTGGAAATTCTTTCGGATCAGGCAGTTTACTTTGACGAATCTGAATCACTTGTTGTTGTAAATTAAAAGCTGTTAGCTCATCACCTACGGCTTGTTTTAAGTCACCATAGCTAATTTTCAAATCTTCTTTTTTCAACAACTTGAAGGTCACATGTGTAATCACATAGCGATTTGGATCATCTTTAAAAATACTATGACGATAACTAAATGCACAGTCTTTAGCTTGAATATCGCTAAATGTTTTCAACTGTCGGTCATAGACTTGCACGCTTTCGATGAACTCACCGACCTCTACACCATAAGCCCCAATATTTTGTACAGGAGATGCACCCACGAGGCCTGGAATCAATGCCAAATTTTGTAAGCCAAATAGATGGTGTTCTGTCGTCCAAAGCACAAAGTCATGCCAAACTTGACCCGCACCAACCCGTATAGTTGTGGTAGTTTCATCTTCAGACAGGTTTTCTACGCCTAGAATGTTCATATGCACAACCAAAGCATTAATTTGTGCGGGAAGCAGCATATTACTTCCACCAGATAGAATCATGACATTCAAAGCGTGTTGCTGTGCATAATCCAATGCGTCTACAAGCTCATCTGGACTGTGAATTTGAACATAATGAGAGGCTATCGCATTTAAGCTTAACGTATTAAAAGGTTTAAGCTGTTTTTGTGTTTCGATTTGCATGCACGAACCTTAATTACTGTTCAAATTGTTGTTTAAAAATACTGACCCACGCTTGGCTGCTCGACTCACATTGGTCAAGAACACGTTCAAAACCATCAAAGTCACCATAGTAAGGATCAGGTAATGCTTGCTGCGGATACTTCGCGTCGTGTTCAGACATCAGTGCAACTTTAGCGCGGAGAGATTGAGCACCAAATTCAGTCTGCGCAGTTTGATACAACGCTTGAATATCATCAAAATTACGATGATCCATCGCCAAAATTAAATCGAAATGGACAAAGTCACGGGTCTGTAACTGTCGTGCACGTAAGCTAGATAAATCATAGCCCCGTTTTAAAGCATGTTCTTGACTACGCAAGTCAGGTGCTTTGTTGGGATGGTAATTACTGGTTCCCGCCGAATCGATTTCGATATTGAGCTGATGTGCATCACAAAAATGTCTGAGAACCACTTCTGCCGTGGGAGAACGACAAATATTTCCTAAACAGACACATAACACCTTATAGGGCGCTGTGAATGACATAACCACCTCGAAACAGCTTTATTTTCAAGTGTCTTATGTTAAGTTATTTAGAGGATGAATCCTATAGAAGTACAAAACAATATTGTTGGATAAGATATAAAAAAGGATGCTGATATGAACCAATTTCAATTTCAAACTGTGCCGAATATTATTTCAGGCTTAGGCAGCATTCAGCAACTCAGAGACATTTTAACAGCACGTCCTTATCAACATCTGTTATTGGTTACAGATGCTGGCATGTTAAAGCATCAGCTTCACCTTCCCATCTTAGAAATTTTAGAAGATATCTCGCTCACTTATAGTATTTACAGTGAGGTTGAAGCAGATCCAAGTGAGCAAATTGTTTTAAACGCGGTTGATTATGCCAAACAGCAAAAGGTAGATATCGTTTTAGGTTTTGGTGGCGGCAGCTCTATGGATGTTGCAAAAATTATTGCCATCCTCAGCCATCCTGTACAGCAGCAAAAGTTATCAGATCTTTATGGGATAAATAATGCCCAAGCCCCTCGCCTACCCTTAATTTTAGTGCCAACCACTGCAGGGACAGGTTCTGAGGTCACACCGATTTCGATTGTCACCACAGGTGAAACGACAAAGGCTGGAATTGTAGCACCCGTTCTTTTCGCCGATGTAGCGATTTTGGATGCGACATTTACTGAAAATCTGCCGCGTCATATTAGTGCTGCCACAGGCATTGATGCGATGGTACATGCGATTGAAGCCTATACCTCTAAAATCAAGAAAAACCCCTATACTGACATGTTGGCGAAACAGGCTTTAAAACTGCTGAATCGAAACCTCAACTTGGTGCTAGAAGATGGTCGAAATTTAGAAGCACGACAAAATATGTTAGTCGGTTCAATGTTGGCAGGACAAGCCTTTGCCAATGCCCCTGTAGGTGCTGTTCATGCGCTTGCTTATCCCTTAGGTGGACATTTTCACATTTCTCATGGACACAGTAATGCCTTAGTGCTGACAGAGGTTTTAAAGTTTAACCTCCCCCAAGCTAAGCAATATTATGCGGAACTGATCTGCTGGCTCGACCCAAAAAGTACAGGCTGTACCGATGGTCTTTCTGATCTTTTCGTCGATCATATGCAAAACCATTTGGACCGTAGTGGTTTAACCTTAAAACTCAAGGCATTGAATGTTTCTGAACATAATCTAGACCAGCTTGCAACCGATGCCATGTTGCAAACACGCCTACTACAAAACAACCCAAGAGAACTAGAGTGGCAACAGGCACGCGAAATTTATCAAGCCATTTACAGCTAAGCCATATAATTAACTTAGGCTATTTATAATACGATTTTAAGGATAATATCGATGAGACAAGCCGCAAAGACACGTGATCAATTTCATTATTTTTTACCGATTCAGACACGTTGGTCGGACAATGACCTCTATGGCCATGTCAACAACGTCACTTACTATAGCTATTTTGATACTGCCGCAAATGCCTTACTGATTGAAAAAGCAAATTTTGATATTCACCAATCCCCTATTATTGGCTTAGTGGTCGACTCAGCATGTAGTTTCTTACATGAGTTATCTTACCCTGAGATTATTGACGTGGGTGTGACTATTTCCAAAATAGGAAACTCCTCACTTACTTACGAGCTCGCCATTTTTAAATTTGGTCAAGAAACAGCTTCGGCTCAAGGACATTTTGTTCACGTTTTTGTAGACCGTGAAACGCGAAAAAGCACCCCGATTCCATCTGAAATGCGGAGTGCTTTGCGCCACTATTTAAGCCATGACATTACTTAAGCTGAATATTGTGTAATTCACCATCAAAAGTTTGCATTAGACTTTTCACTGTGTCTTCGTTTTGTAGTAATTCATGTGCACGTTGGAATGCCTTTTCCTTACGTTGCGCTTGCATCGTATATGGCGTAATGGTTTCAACTTCTGCATATTTCACATCAAAACGCGTCTGAGGCCATTCAGATTTGAGTGCATCTTCCAAAACATGACGTAATTGGGTGAGGAGTTGCTCATAGCGTTGCGGTATCATAAACACCGATTCTGCATCAATCTGTCCCGTCATTAAGCCTTGCTGTGCCAACTCTTGTACCGCGGGTGATAAATCGCTGTTTCTAAACCAATACTCCCACTTCTCCACTGTCCATTCACCGACTAACTGCTGTGCTTGTAGTTGCAAAATATCTTGTGGCATTAAATCGGTTGGAGATGAGACCTGTTCAGGTTGAGCAAGCTCTACAAGGGCAGTAACAGTTTGTAGGCTTTCATTTTCTACAACTTGAGTGTCTTGTACGATATCAGCAGACAGCACTTCATTTACTAAATCAAACGACTCAGCTTGCACAGCAGGTTCAACGGATGCTTCATTTTGAGTTTCTGTCTCTAGCGGTACAATTTCATCAAATAAGAAATCATCACTATTTGGCTCATCGTCATGAGTTTGTGCATTAAATTCATCTGCTTCATCCAAATCAAATAAAACTTCATCACTGGAAGGATCGAAAACGATTTGATCGGATTGCTGAGATACTTCAACTGATGGTTTATTCTCTTTGGCGCTTTCTGAAAGATTCACATCATCAAGTTCAGAATTAAAGTCAGTCTCTGCATCCTCATTTATCGCAGCATCTTCAAATGTCGCGTCAATATCTAAGCTTTGAGCATCTTGTTGCAAAGCCGTTGCTGGAGCAGAAGTCGGTATTACCGTTTGTTGTACAGATTCAGCTATAGCGCTATTGGCCTGAGTCACCAGTACTTCATTCGGTTGTAATGGACGGAACGCCAACATGCGTAGCACCGTCATTTCAAAGCCTTGCTCTTGCGTGACTGCTAACTGTAATTCAGCACGTCCTTTACATGCAATTTGGTAATAAAGCTGTAGGTCTTGCGCAGCAATCTGCTGAGACAATTGCATGATTTTTTTATTAATTTCAGCGCTATATTTGAGGCTTAGTTCTGGTAAATATTGTAATAATGCCAATTCATGTAAAGTCGAAATCAACTGATCCAAAACTAAAGATACATCCAGTGCTTGCTGGCGGAATTGTATCAGCAACTCACTCACCCGTTGTTTCTGGTTTTGATGTATCGCAAGGATCAGATCATAAATAATAGTACGGTCGATTAAACCTAACATCTCTTTGACATCTTGGTGCTGGATAGAGCCCTGACCATAGGCAATCGCTTGATCTGTCAAAGAAAGTGCATCACGTAATGAGCCTTGGGCAGACTCTGCAATTTGCCAAATCGCATCCTGCTCGGCGGGAATGCTCTCTTTATTTAAAATATTCCCCAGATGCTCGGTAATTTCATCTACAGCCAACGGGCGTAGAGTAAATTGCAAACAACGTGAAATCACGGTAATTGGGAGCTTTTGTGGATCTGTCGTTGCAAAAAGGAATTTCACATGTTCAGGCGGTTCTTCCAATGTTTTGAGTAAAGCATTAAAAGAATGCGTAGAGAGCATATGTACTTCATCAATCAAATACACCTTAAAACGACCTTGCGTCGGTGCATAAGGAACATTGTCTAAAAGCTCACGCGTATCTTCAACTTTAGTCCGTGACGCCGCATCAATTTCAATCAAATCAATAAAACGGCCTTCATTCACGGCAGTACAGGTTGGGCAAACTTCGCATGGTGTTGAAGTCACACCTGTTTCACAGTTCAAGCACTTTGCCAAAATACGGGCAATGGTGGTTTTTCCGACCCCACGCGTTCCTGTAAATAAATAAGCATGGTGCAAACGTCCGCGCTCTAAAGCACTGGTTAGTGCCCGAGAAACGTGGTTTTGACCCACTAGCTCATTAAAATTGCGAGGACGATATTTCCGTGCAAGTACTTGATACATGTATGCTCCTTTTTATAGGCCTAAGCATACTGTTTTTTTGCCAAAGAGTGAATGAATTACTTCACCCCGTTCTCACTTTTCTAAGCTATAAACCTGATTTAGATCAATAATCCAAAAACCATTCGCTCCATTTTTATCCCACTCTCTATCTCAAGCTATTTATACATTTAGATTATGGATTTGAAATAAAATGAGAGCTTTGCAAAAGTAAAAAAGAGGTAAATATTAAAATGAATTCGTAAAATACAGCTATTTAGAAAATTAAGCCGACTTCACCAGAATAAAATCACTCTGCATTTGGTATTTTTTACCGGTCACATCTTCACGTATTTCTAAAACACGATCCTCTAAATCGACATAAAGTAAGTTTCGCGTTGTCACGTTCACCAACTCTATCTTGTGCTGATCTTGAGCATTAAAACGAAGTAGTCCAGTCAAAGTTTCGACTTCGTTATGGCCACTCAAACTTTCTCGTTTTAGGGTGTAGGTCATGTTTTCATGCAGCTCAAGTGCAACTGCCATACCCGGACAGTCTTCACAACGGGACAAACATCCCATACACGGCGTTGTCCCGTGATAACCCCCAACCCACGCAGGAATAATCTGCTTTTGTTCTGCCACTTGGAGTTTAGACTTATCATGTTGCGTTTGATTCGCCTCGGAACAACCCAACAATAGTCCTGTAGCCATCAGAGGAATAAGAATAGGAGCCTTCATGTCACAAATCTTCAAAACCTAAACCGCGACGAACATAACATATTTTAGACGATGACTAAATCTCAGACCTGTCAAAACCAGCCTTTTTTACCTTTTAAGACTGCGTCCGCACAACGTAAACTTTCTTGGCTCAAAGCCCAAAGTCGATAATCCCCAGTTAAAGAAGCTGTAGCAAAGTTATGTGTATAAGCAAAACTTAAACCTCGCTCACTATCGCCCCAAGCTCCTGAACCATTAAAGCCCATATGACCAAAACCCTGCTCTGCGGTTTTGCCTAGGGTTAATATACGGTGATATCCCAAGCGCCAATGCATCGGTATCGGCATCACGCGATCTCGATAGCTATATTGCACTCGACTCAATTCAGAAAACACATCGGGACGAATCAACTGCTGACCTATCCAAATCCCTTTTTGAGATAGCATCGCATACACTTTGGCTAAACTATTGGCGGTAAAGACACCATTTGCCGCCGGAATGATCGCCTGAATCGCATCATCATGATAAAAGCTGACCTTTTTCATGCCTTTGGGAATCATGCCATCCTGAAAGTCTTGTGGATCTTGCCCTGACCACTGTATCGCTTTATCAAGCACTGAAACTTTACGCACCTTCGTGGGACTTGTTTGATTTGCTTGGATAGGTACAGGACGAGTAATAGGTCGTGCGATACGTTTTAATTCAGCACTGGGTGCGCCAAAGTAGGCTCCATCTAGCTCTAGCGGCTCAACTAAATAGGTTTGAAAAAGCTCAGTTAAACTTTTCCCCGTTGCTTTTTCCAAAGCACCACCGACTAGCCAACCGAAGGATAAAGGTTGATAGGCAGCATCTTCACCAATTGCAAAGCGTGGTTGCGCCTTTTCAAATACGTCTAACATATATGCCCAGTTCAACATTTCTGTCGCATCGGCAATGTTATTACGAATATCAAATAATCCGCTTTGATGACTCAGTACATGTCTTAGTGTCATCTTTCCTTTACCATTTTGGGCAAATTCAGGCCAATAATCCGCAATGGGTTGATCGTAGCTCAGCTCACCTCGACTGACTAAAATATGCGCCAAGGTTGCGAGCACGCCTTTGCCTGTCGAATAACACACCGACATCGTATTGGCCTGCCAAGGAGAATCTACCGCTGCCAAACCTGTATAGATATCGACAACTTTTTCACCCTGAAAATATAGAACACAGGCCGCACCGCCATATGCTGAACGAGCATCTTGTAAGCGGCTAAAGAGATGGGCAACACTTTGAAAACGTGGGTCAACGTAGCCTTGGTAATGGTTCGGATTCGCTTGTAAATATTGTTTTAAAATTTTCATTTACACATCCATGTATTTTAAAGCTGACATAAAAAAGCCCAGTGTAATCTAAACTGGGCTTTTTAAAATTATAGTGCTTTGATCTGTCCCGTCACATGCGGTTTTTGATTCTTACTATTTCGAATTAAGAAAGCAGTATTTGCCCCTTTTGTCACAGTCATAAAATCGACTGTTGACGGCAAATACATCGGCAGTTTAAACCAAACATCTGCTTCATAAGCATCAGGCAATGTGATCGAAGCCAACGCTCGTGCCTTACTCCACATGCCGTGCGCAATGGCCTGTTTAAAACCAAAGGCTTTTGCTGTCACCGCATGAATGTGGATCAGGTTAAAGTCGCCCGAAGTCATTGCATAACGACGACCTGTATTTTCAGAGACTTCCCAGACTACATTCGGCTGATAATCTGGAGTCGTTGCTTCGACTAATTTTGGTGCTGTTTTACCATCGGTCTTTTGACGTGCTAAATACGTGGTTAAAGCTTCAACCACGACTTCATTACCAACTTTCACCGTGGTAATAAAATCAAACTGAACACCTTTATCATGTGGCTCAAGCGCGCCATATTTACATGATAAAGTGAGGGTTTCATTGACGCCAACTTTACGCATTTGTTTGACTTGATTGCGAATATGCACCAAACCTAACACTGGAAATGGAAACGGCTCTTGCCCCATCATGTGCATTTGTAAGCTTTGCGATAATACAGCCAAATAAATCGCAGGAATATAACCATTATTCTTAAAGCCACATACTTCGTTATAGGCTTTCAAATGCTTTTCATCGACATTAAAAGAATCTACCACATACTCAACCTGCGGTAAGACTTTTTCACCTTTTGGTTTTTTAAAAATCAAACCTTGAATGACTTTCGGATAAGCCATGTATGGTTTTGGAAGTTGACTAAAATGGCGAGTCTTCATACTGAACCTTTGAGAAGTTTTTATTTCAATATTTTGAAAGTTCCTTCTCCCTCAGGGAAAAGGTTGGGATGAGGGAAAAATGCCATCCCATTTATAATATAAAGAATTCATCTCCCCTCTAAAGGAGAGATAAATTCAAGTTTTTAAATTAAGCACCCAACAAGCTTTGACCACAAACGCGTACCACGTTGCCGTTTAAACCAGTCGATGCTGTCGCTGCAAATAAAGCAATCGTTTCAGCAACATCTACCGGTAAACCACCTTGGCTCATCGAGTTCATACGACGACCCGCTTCGCGGATTGCAAATGGAATCGCAGCGGTCATTTGCGTTTCAATGAAACCTGGTGCAACCGCATTGATGGTAATGCCATTCGTCAACGTTGGAGCAGTAAATTTAACCACACCAATGACACCCGCTTTTGATACCGCATAGTTGGTTTGACCGAGGTTACCTGCAATACCTGAAATTGATGATACACAAACAATACGACCATTGGCATTTAAACCGTCGTTCGCAAGTAAATAATCATTTACACGCTCAATCGCTGACAGGTTAATGTTAATCACCAAATCCCAAAGCTCAGGCTTCATATTTGCCAAAGTTTTGTCACGGGTAATACCTGCGTTATGCACAATAATGTCTAAACCACCTTGAGCAGCTGCCGCAGCTTTGATTTTCTCACCAGCATCGTTTGCTGTGATATCAATTGCCAGTGTTGAACCACCAATCTCACCTGCAACACGGTCAAGATCTGCTTGCTGCTGTGGTACGTCTAAACAAATCACATGCGCGCCATCGCGTGCCAAGACATGTGCAATCGCTTCACCAATACCACGGCTCGCACCTGTCACTACAGCAGTTTTACCAGCCAATGGTTTAGCCCAGTCCACATCTACAACATCAGCTTTAGATACGCGGATCACTTGACCAGAGACATAAGCAGAACGTGGAGATGCTGCAAAACGTAAAGTTGACTCAAGATTTGCTTCCGCATCTGCATCCACATAAATCAAATGTGCTGCAATCCCCTTTTTAAATTCTTTACCGACTGACTTCACGAAGCCTTCAAGCGCGCGTTGTGCAATCGCTTTTTTAACGCTACCCGCAGTTTCAGGGGTCGTGCCTACCACAATCACACGACCAGAAGCAGCCACTTGACGTGCAATCGGGTTAAAGAAGTTATATAACTCATTAAGTTGCTCTGATGACTCAATGCCAGATGCATCAAAAATAACAACTTTGAATTTAGACTCTTTGTCGCCTGCATTAAATGCACTTAAGTTTAAGCCCACTTGAGCCGCAGCTTGCTGTAACTGTGCATTGTTACCTGCATAGCTATTGGCGTGAACATTTGCCAACACTTGCGCAATTGCACTAGACAATGAACTGTTTGTTGCTGCACCCAGTAAAACAGCACCTTTAATCACAGGCGTTGCTGACTCAAAACGGTCTAAAAAAGTTGGTGCAGGTAAACCCAAATTTTTAATGACAAATTTACCAATCGGAGATTTTGCGAATGTTTGGTATTGATCAGTCATGTTTTTTATCTCTCATACAAATGAATTGTTGATGGATTCAAAGATATCCTTTTAACTTCAAAGTGATGTCTAGAGTCTTATATTTCAATATTTCCATCGGTTTCTATAGAATCATACTTGAGTTATAGATGATATGTCTTGACCTGAAAGCCTGTTGCAATGTCATTCTAGTCAATTCAGCCCTTTTTATAATATGCTAATGTACACCCTAAGAATAGATTAACATGCTTGGAAAAGCCTTATGAGCAAAACAACTCAAGAAAATCCAGCAGTGGAAAATTCTGCTACGGAAACTGGGTCAAATACATCAAAAAGTACACCGCGTAGAACTAAAAGTACTGGCACAACAACCCAATCAGTAAATAACACGACTAAGCCGACTCGCACTCGTGCTGCGTCAACTCGTAGTAAAAGCTCCGCTTCTTCTACAAATGCTTCAAAACTAAAAACTCAAACTGCTGTTCAACAGGATCAAACCATGAGTCAAAACACTGTTCGCCGCGTGGCTATTATCGGTGGTAACCGTATTCCTTTCGCTCGCTCAAATGGCGCATATTTCACCGCTTCGAATACAGATATGTTCACAGCAGCGCTAAACGGTCTTGTTGAACGTTTTAATCTTCAAGGTCAGCGCCTTGGTGAAGTTGTTGCTGGTGCGGTGCTTAAGCACAGCCGTGACTTTAATATGACCCGTGAATGTGTACTAAACACTGCACTTGCACCAGAAACACCTGCTTACGATATTCAGCAAGCATGTGGCACTGGCTTACAAGCAGCTTTTTTAGTTGCCAACAAAATCGCACTGGGCCAAATTGAAGTCGGTGTTGCTGGTGGTGTAGACACGACTTCTGATGCACCAATTGCATTTGGTGATGGTTTACGTAAAGCATTTCTTGAACTCAACATTGCAAAAACGGGTAAAGACCGTTTAAAAGCTTTAACTAAAATCAATCTAAAAGACTTAATGGATGCGCCAAAAAATGGTGAGCCACGCACAGGTTTATCTATGGGTGATCACCAAGCTATTACTGCGCTTGAATGGGGTATTGCACGTGAAGCACAAGACGAACTTGCTGCATCTTCACACCAAAAAATGGCTGCGGCTTACGAAGAAGGTTTCTTCGATGACCTCATCACACCATTCTTAGGTTTAGAGCGTGACAACAACTTACGTGCTGACTCTACGGTTGAAAAACTTGCTAAGCTCAAACCAGCTTTTGGTAAAGGCGATGCGCGTACCATGACTGCGGGTAACTCAACCCCACTTACAGATGGTGCGTCTTGTGTACTTTTAGCATCTGAAGAATGGGCAAAAGCAAACGGTCACGAAGTGCTTGCTTACTTAACCTTCCAAGAAACGGCTGCTGTTGATTTCGTTGAGAAAAAAGAAGGCTTATTGATGGCACCAGCTTATGCAGTTCCACGTATGCTTGAGCGTGCTGGCATTAAACTTCAAGACTTCGACTACTACGAAATTCATGAAGCATTTGCATCGCAAGTTCTGTCTACTTTGAAGGCTTGGGAAGATCCAAAATTCTGTAAAGACCGTTTAGGTTTAGATGCTCCACTCGGTTCAATTGACCGCACTAAACTCAACGTAAAAGGTTCTTCACTTGCAGCAGGTCACCCATTTGCTGCAACGGGTGGCCGTATCATTGCCACTGCTGCGAAGCTGATCAACCAAAAAGGTTCAGGTCGCGTACTGGTTTCAATTTGTGCTGCTGGTGGCCAAGGTGTAACAGCGATTATTGAAAAATAATCTCGCTTTCACCGTTAAAAAGCACCTCTTTTGAGGTGCTTTTTTACTGGTCAAAATAATCAGTTCAATCTATAAATAAAATCATAAAATAAACAAATACAAAGCTATGCGAAATTCATCCCCATTATTGGCTTATCTCAATCATTCGCTATTATTATTTTTACCTCATTCCCTTAGGACTAGCACTCCTTGTGGTCAATTTTGATATTAACTTTCAAGGAATATTTCCAACCAGCATCGCATCAAGTTATCGACCCCTCATAAAGTTCTCAATGACTTTTTTGGCATAGTCAAATCATTATAAAACTAATACAAATAAGTCGATGAATTATTTCGATTTTTTTCGAATACCACATGGATAATAAAGTAGTTTGACTATATATGTACCTTCATCTGTATTGTCGTTATTTTTATCAATTATTTTCGCGTACAGCTCAACAGACAACAAATCCAGCACATTAAACAAAACTACGCAGGACTGAATACACATCAACGTTCAATGTTTAGCCCGCTAGGCTTAGTGTTTTTTATTTTTATGTTGTTCTTTTTCTGCTTAAGCTGGTTTTTGATCAGTGATGAAATCCCATACACAGATTCCAGTACAAAGAAAAGCGCAACCATGGTCTATCTAAAAGGCTTTGCACATCCATATATTAGCGCTGTAGTGAGTAGCTTACACTATGCCCTCACGGTTCTTTTGCTTTGATGATCCCTTATATTTTAAATGTCAGAAAATTCAAATAAGAATCGCATCACATTAAAAAAGCCACGACATTGCGTGGCTTAATTTTTAATTTGAATATTGCGCTTCAGATTGAATACCCAATTTGGCCTCCACCATGTCATAACACCATTGGAAAATAAAGGTATAAACCAAAATACACATGGTTAAACTAAAGTCGAGCACGATGGCTTGCCAAATACTCATTTGCATTGCATATGCGACCATTGGGATGGTTGCAAGCATCAAACCACCTTCAAAACCAATCGCGTGAAGGGCACGCACGCCGATGGTTCTTTTTAGCTTTCTTTTCGCTTCAAACTTTTCAAAAAAATGGTTAAACACCATATTCCATATGACCGAAGTGACAGCCATGGCAATACCAAGTACACCTGTGACTTCTAAAGGCATATGGAATATGAAACTTAAAGCTACAGCAATGATCACCAATAGGATGATTTCATAGCTGAGCGCATGAATAATCCTTCTTTTGGAAATCAACATTTCTAATTACTCTTTCATAATTGGATGTTGGCTAGTTTATTTTTATAATATTGATTAATCGAGTTAGATTCTTTCAATAAAATTGAAAGATAGAAAATTATGAATATCAATCAAGAGCAACTGATCATTTTTAAAACCGTGATTGAGTCAGGCTCATTTTCAGCTGCCGCACGAAAATTGGGCAAAGTGCCATCGGCCGTGAGTATGTCAATTGCCAACTTGGAAATAGACTTAAACCTACAACTTTTCTTACGTGAAGGACGTGAGCCCACAGCAACAGCGCAAGCCCTAACCTTGTATGAAAAGACCGAGCAACTACTGACCGAAATGAACCAATGGAAACAGCATGCCCATGCCCTAAGCCACTGTTTGGAGTCCTCGCTCAACATTGTAGTGGTATCTGAACTGCTACATATACAATGGATCGACTACATCGCAATATTAGAAGCCGAATTTCCCAGTCTACAAATTAATATTTTTTCTGCACCTCAAGAAGATGCGCAGAAAATGTTACTCAGCGGCACAGCACAACTGGCACTGATGTTTGAACGTGAACAACTTGAAAGTAGCGAACAGTTTGTAGAATTAAAACTCGAGACTTTAGTTCCCGTCGCCAATAAAGATTTTATTCTGGCGCAATTTCCACAAGTCAGCTTTGAACAAATCCAACACAGTCGTCAAATTGTGGTTGCTAGTCGCGATAAAAGCATTAAACCAGAATTGCTCTATTCCAAACAGTATTGGCGGACAGACAACCATCACTCGGCTTGCGCCTTAATCATGCAAAATTTTGGCTGGGGTGTTTTACCCTTAGAAATGTTGAATGAAAATCCTCAGCTCAAAAAGCAGCTCAAAATATTAGATTTGCTGGATTTCACACCGAAGTTTGAATATTTTGTAGACTTGGTCTGGAGTCGTGAAAGTGAATTGGGTGCAGCTGCACGTTTTTTAATCCAATACATTAGAAATCAGCGTAAAAAAGTATAATAACTGCTGTTAAAACGTCCGAATCCACTTGGGTTAAAAGCAGTTTGTGTTATAAATAATTTACGGGTAATAACTTTAAGAACGAACGATCAATGACACAAACCGCATTAAACCAATTAAAAAGCTTAACCACCATTGTTGCCGACAGTAGCGATTTAGCGGCGATTAACCAATTTCGTCCGCTCGATGCAACCACCAATCCATCTCTAATTACAGCCGCTGCAAGTCAACCTGAAAATAAGGAATTAATTGAAGATGCTTTCGCTCAAGCCAAAGCTGAAGGCTTAGAAGATGACTTACTGATTGAACGCACAATCGACATTCTTACCGTCAAATTTGGTGTTGAAATTCTCAAGTTGATTGAAGGTCGTGTTTCCACAGAAGTGGATGCAGCGCTGTCTTATGATACCAATGCCACCATCAAAAAAGCCAAAGAGCTGCTGGCGCTATATAAAAACTACGGCGTAGATCAAGATCGTATTTTAATTAAAATTGCTTCGACATGGGCAGGCATTCAAGCAGCGAAAGTGCTGGAAACTGAAGGCATCCATACCAACTTAACGCTTTTGTTTGGTGTGCATCAAGCACATGCTTGTGCGGAAGCGAATGTCACTTTAATCTCACCTTTTGTTGGACGTATTTTAGATTGGTACAAAAAGGCCGAAGGCGTGGAAAGCTATCCCGTTGAAAAAGACCCTGGCGTACTTTCTGTGAAGCAAATTTACCAGTTCTATAAAGCACATGGGGTTAAAACAGAAATTATGGGCGCAAGCTTCCGGAGCATTGACCAAGTGTTGGGACTAGCTGGCTGCGACCTACTCACTGTTGCACCTAATTTATTGGCTGCACTTGAGCAAGATACGCGTGAAGTCAAAGCACAACTGTCTGCAAGTGATGTTATGCCTGCGACAGCACCACTTGACCCACTCGGTGAAACTAAGTTTAGAGATCAAATTGAACATGACCTCATGGCAACGCAACTGCTACAAGGGGGGATTGATGGATTTATTAAAGCTCGTCAACAACTGAACACACTGTTACGTCAGTCTTTTGGTTTAGATGAAGAAATTTCAGCTTAACTTGATTTTTCTTCTTTTAAAAGCCGATTTTGTTATCATGCAACATCGGCTTTTTTATTGAGAATACGTTGTGTTTGGTATTATCGATATCGGTACTTATATCATCGGTACAACTCTAATTGTGATTTTGCCAGGCCCAAATTCTCTTTATGTGATGTCCATTGCCTCACGATTTGGTATTAAGACAGGTTACTGGGGTGCATTAGGTGTTTTCACAGGCGATTTGATCCTCATTCTATGTACCGTGCTGGGTGCAGCATCTCTTTTACATGCTTTTCCTTGGCCGTTTATTTTATTAAAAATTGTAGGCGCACTTTATCTGTCATATTTAGGTATAAAGCTCTTGATTGCAGGAGCCAAAACCTGGAACTCTAGCCCACAACAGCTTGCAGCAAGTACAGTTCAGAGTACGTTGCAAACATTACATCCTTTTCGTTCAGCGCTGACCATTAGCCTTTTAAACCCAAAAGCTATTTTGTTTTATCTGTCTTTTTTTGTTCAGTTTGTCGACCCAAATTATGCTTACCCAGCACTGAGCTTTGCCTTACTTTCCATTATTCTACAAATCATCAGTATGGCCTATCTTAGTATCCTGATTTTTTCAGGTATTAAGCTGGCGAGCTATTTCAATCGTCAATTTAAAGTTGCAGCCGTTGCGGTGGCGACCGTCGGTCTGCTGTTTTGTGGCTTCGGCTTTAAACTGGCACTTTCTACACTGTAATTTTCGTGAATAATCTCATTATTTTCGATAAAAAATCCATAGTGCGCTGTTTTATTTTTCAAGAACCAGCGTATGATCCTCGAACAATAGTAATTTTCACTCATTCAGATTATATTTTGATCTTCATGCAAAAATTATTTCAAGATTTCTCAGTTCCAGCTGTATTCGCAGGTTTTATTACCTTCCTCATTGGCATTAGTGTGTCTTCAGTCTTGGTCATTCAATCCGCCCAAGTCTTAGGTGCAAATGCCACGCAAATCAACTCATGGTTCTGGGCTTTAGGTCTGGCTATTGGTTTGAGTGGCCTGCTTTTATCTTGGAAACTTAAATATCCTGTATCGACATCATGGTCTACGGCAGCACTGGCCTTAATTATTGCGACAGGCAGTGGTTATAGTTTGCATGAAGCGATTGGCGCATTTTTGGTCTGTGGTTTGGTTACTGCAATTTTGGGCTTTTTCGGTATCTTTGAAAAAGTACTGACGTATATCCCTCAAAGCCTAACCAGTGCCATGCTAGCAGGTGTGTTATTGAAGTTTGGTATTTCATTGTTCGCCAGTATGCAAGATCATTGGGGTTTTATTTTATCTATGCTAGCGGCCTATATTGTTTCTAAGCGACTTACTCCACGTTATTGCATTGTCATTACAGTGATTGCAGGCTTATTACTCTGCCCGTTATTCTTAGACTTCCATACACCTCAAATCACATGGAGCCTAGCGCAACCTGTTTGGATGGCACCTGAGTTCAGCATGTCTGCTATTTTAGGTTTAGCGCTGCCGTTGTTTGTGATCAATATGGCATCGCAGTACTTACCAGGTATTGCCATGATTAAAAGCTATGGCTATAACCCCCACGTCAATCAACTGATTGGTTGGACGGGCACCGCTCAAGCCTTACTCGCACCCTTTGGCTGTTATAGTGTCAATACTGCAGCAATTAGTGCAGCCGTCAGTTTAGATGAACAAGTTCACACTGACCCATCAAAACGCTATATTGCTGGGATGAGCTGCGGTTTCTTCTACATCTTAATGGGACTATTCGCAGCCACCCTGACCAGCCTTTTGCTGTCTTTCCCTGCAATTTTTATTACAGCCTTAGCTGGTATTGCTTTGTTTGGCACGATTAGTCATAACATCGCGATTGCATTTGAAGCAGTATCAGACCGTGAGGCAGCTCTCATGACCTTCTTATTTAGCGCATCTGGAGTACAATTCTTTGGTATTGGTTCTGCCTTTTGGGGACTACTCTTTGGTTTTGCAGTTATGCTTATATTTAAGTTTAAAGCCAAAAAAGTTTAAGCCCTCATATAAAAAAGCACCCTCGATGGGTGCTTTTTTATTTTCAAATATTGCTAACTTGAAAAATTAATGCTGATAACTTCGTTGAATCAATTCTTGCTTAAGCTGCATGGTCTCATACAGATTTTCCACCTCGGTAAATGCTGTGAGCCAAATGCCATCTGCAGCATAGCGTAGAATTTTAAGCTCCAAATCATTGTCTGTATCCTGATGTCGCGCTAAACGTTTTTCTAGCCACTCAATCCAATACTCATTAAAGGTACGATCCGTCAGCATAATCATCGAAATAGCTGACCAAGAATGCTCTAAACCTAACACCTGCTTTTCCAAAGTAATTTCAATATATGCTCGGGTAAAGCAACCATAACGATCTCGGTCTTGGCTAATCAACTCATCAACAACACGATCTAATTGTTCAAGCTGTTCCACAACCATCGCTTCTAGTAGTTTTTGTTTGTTTGAAAAATGATGAAAAACACCACCCTTACTCACACCAACCAAATCGGCCACCGCTTGTATGGAAACCCCAGTCACACCTTTTTCAGCAGCCAAACAGATCGCATGCTGTAGGATACTTTGGCGAACCTGTTCTGGGGCCTTTTTACGTGGACTTGCTTGTTGCATCGAACTTAATGCCCTGTTGAGTTTGAAAATAAGTTAATCACGACCACACCAGAAACAATCAGTGCAATACCGATCATTGCTGCGAAATCTAGACTTTGTCGGAAAACAAAGTAACCAATCAGAGCGGTTAAAACAATACCAACACCCGCCCAAATCGCATAAGCGATACCCAATGGAATTACTTTAATCACTTGAGACAATAAATAAAATGCCAACGAAAATAGAATTACCACGGCCAAAGAAGGCAATAGCTTGGTAAAACCTTCCGACTTTACCAAAAAAGTCGAACCAATCACTTCAGAAATAATTGCCATCGCCAGCAAAGCATAAGCCATTAATATAGGATTCATCAGAAACTCAACAACAAACATACCGATCGGTCGGTATGTTATTAAGATAGCAAAAACTAAACAAGGCTTTCTGCATACTTTTTTATTTTGTTTCAGTCGGCCTAGAGGTTTGCTTTATAAAATCAATGGTTCGATCAAAGGTGATCTGACTCGCTTTTTTGCTCATCATGAACTGATATTCATGCACCAAAAACTCCTTAGAGTCTGGATAGAAAGCCTCCGTGACTGCAACCTGATGCTGCTTTAGCACCGCAACAAAAGGTAAAGACTGGCTCTTGGATAAAAAGTCTTTATTTCCTCCACTAATAAATACAGATGGATACTGTGACGTAATATGTTCACTGGTTGAAATCGACTTTAGAAAAGCTGCATCCTCTTTACGCTTCCCAGTATAAGCTTGAACCAGGTTATAAACGCCCCATTCAATAAGTCTACGTTCCTCAGGAGCGGTGTTTACAAAGCGATATAAGTCATAAATACCACAATGCAAAATTAGCCCTTTAAGCTGTTTCGGCTGAATGCTCGGCTTAAAATTGGATGCTTGAGCAAATGTTGGATTGGTCAAAAGCGCAGCATAATGACTGGCTATATTGGCTCCAGCAGAGTCTCCTGCTAAATACAGTTGGTTCGGGTTAATATGATACTGAGCAGCATTCAATTGTAAGAAATTCAGTGCATGATCGACTTGCTGTAACTGAGTGGGATAAATAGCCTCAGGCGCAAACTGATACTGTACCGAGACCACGTTAAAGCCTTGATTAGCTAAAAGCTTAAAATAACCTCGCGCATGCTCTTTTGACCCCGAAACCCATCCGCCGCCATGAATCCAAACCACCGTGGGCATTGCGTTTAATTGTTCAATATTTTGGGGTTGATAGATATCAACATTCAGCTCAGGGATAGCTTGATATGGAATATTATTATGTACAATGACATCGGGAGGCGCAAAGCGATCTAGCATTTTCATTTGAATATTGGTTGCTGTATTGAATGTTCCCGCAATCAGTTTGGTGTTCTTTTCTACACTTTGACACGCGCTCAATAGCACAACCATGAAAACAGTACCCAGTACTTTTATTATTGATTGAAAAATCATACTGTTCAGCCCCACCCTTTTTTCAAATGATTCTAATACAATCTCTATCACACCGCATGATTAAAAAGATCTCATTTCAGTCTCATTTAAAATCCAAAAGTATTTTTTAAAGAATATCGCTTTAAATCTGAAACTTGAGTTTTTCACTCAAGATTTTGGACAGGTAAATCGGCTTTTTTTTGAATTATTTTCTTTAAATTTCATGAATTTTCAATTTTTAGCCCGATCAAAATTGAACATTTAATGGCAGTGTGTTATCAATAAATTAAGAACTAAATCTTATACAAAAAGGAGTCCCTTTGATGGCTTACCAACATATTTTAGTCCCTGTTGATGGTTCACAAATTTCTTTTTCTGCGGTTAAGCAAGCGGCTGAAATTGCCAAAGTTTTTGGCAGTCAACTCACATTGATTAGCTTAGTTGCTGAAGACCCTCTCAAAGATGCTGATTTTTACTATACTTCTCCAATCATGAAAGACTATTTCATACAAGCCTACAACAATGCTGAGAAAGCCCTTCAGGATGCTGTTCAAATTGCACAAGAACAAGGTGTAACAGCACAGTCTAAAATCATCAAAGGTGAAGTCTCTGAAGATGCTGTGGTCGAAGCAGCCGCTTCACTAAAAAATGACCTGATTGTAATGGGTTCACATGGCCGTAAAGGCTTTCAAAAATTCCTATTAGGCAGCTTTGCTCAAGATATTCTCAAGTCTACTGAGCTCCCAGTTCTCATTGTTAAAGCTTAATCAACTATAACGCGTCTTTATGTGAATTGATTTCGCATGTACTGCAAAATAATCCGCATAAAGGTGCCCCATTAAGGAGAAGATAATGAGCTACAAACACATTTTGGTTGCCGTCGATGAATCACCCATGTCTTATGCTGCTGTTGAACAAGCACTTGAGTTGGCCAAAGATTTAAATAGCCGTGTAACGCTCATGAGTGTGATTGCCGTCGATCCATTTGTCGGTGTCGACTTCTATAAAGTTGCACCAGCCATCACCGACTATTTCCTACATGCTGAAAAAGTCGCTCAAGACCGTTTAGCCGAAGTAAAGCTCTCATTTGACCGTGATGAAATTAAGGTGGATACCAAAGTGATTCGCGGCATCTCTCCTTCTGAAGGTATTATTCATGTGGCCGATGAAGTCGGTGCAGACCTGATTTTGATGGGCTCACATGGCCGTACAGGTTTTAAAAAGATGATGTTAGGTAGTGTGGCGCAGAATGTTCTTACACAATCTCCGATACCTGTGCTGATCGTAAAAGTTTAAGTATTGTTTTAAATAAAAAGACTGCCGAAGCAGTCTTTTTTGTTTGGCGGAACTCGTTAACTTCATTAGCTTTTACTAATCTGCTGATGCAAATTTTGCAAATAATTCTCTGCTGCCGACTGTTGCATAAAAGTTTTTTGAAATAAACCCGAAGCCTGATGGTTATGCGGACTATATTCAACATTGACTTGAAATGTTCCCAGTTCAGCACTTTTCGCAATACGAATAGCAATAATATGAATGGTATTTAAATAAAAGCCATCTTCAATTTTAACTAACATATCTGTTTACACTCTACATGTTTGTCTGCCCAATAGCCTGTATACAGAAGCCGAAAAAAATACAGAATATTGAGCTAATCATCTGTTATGCCATAACATTATACCCATAAAATGCGATTAGTTTCACACTATTCACATGAATCTTCATTATTTAGAAAAATACCAATATGCACTCTTCATACTGTCATTCTTCAGTTTGCATAAAAAAAGCCAGTCAGTAGACTGGCTTTTTTTATGCGTAGATTGTCCCGTCCTGAAATAAGTTTACACCTTAAGAGACTTATTTTATGGAACATGCACGAGAACAACGAGTTAAACGTACACAACGTGATTATAGCTT
>NZ_JBIMCF010000016.1:0-67823 GCF_048551975.1 Acinetobacter johnsonii
TCGATCGATCAATCAGTAAAAATCCACACAAGTTGTTCTTCATAATCTCTTAATGATCTTCTTGCTGATTCGTCATCAGCAAGCTAGGTCGGCTATATTACTCTTTATTTCGAAAGAGTCAACTGGTTTTATTAATTATTTTTAAACTTACTCAAGACTCTCAGATTCTACCGCTTTGGCTAAATCCTTGTTTCTCAACAAGTTTTAATCAACATCACCGCCGATGGATGTGCATTCTACAGCATTTCACACCCAACACAACCCCCTTTTCTCAATTATTTATAAAAAAAACCCCAGTTGTTTATTTATTCAGCAAAATGATGCTTTTTTCTTATTTTTTGAGTGAAAAGGGAATAATTTCTCCAATTTCATTGTGTATTTTTTCCTGAGAATTTTTTTCTTGCCACTTTAATGCACGACAATCCACATATTCACAATAACCACTTTCGCCCTGTTCCTCATAATTACCCATTTTGAGTTGATATTTAAAGCTCCCCACATAACCTGCAGCTAAACCAAATTTAAAATCACCACGACTTTGCGCGCAAAGATGGATGTGATGTCCCTGCTCGTCTTGATAATGCCATTCAAATTCTCGCGGCAAATACATTTTTTGCCCATTGGGGGTTTTCACAGCAGGATAAACACGATGAACTTGAAAGCGCACCATCCGATCAAACATATGGGTTTGTTGTTTCTGCAAGTCACGTATATAGATACGTGACTGTACAATTCGATTAAATGAATCTCGAATTTGTTGTAATAATAGCTGACGCTGATCCAGCAGATTAATGACTTGATATGTGAAAAAGGCTAAGGGTAAATAGCTAAAGTCTATACTGTGCGCGTATTCAAAAGCCCCTAACTGGTCAATGTCATAGCGCTGTTCTTTATATTTAACTTCGCCCTGACATCGACACAATACAGACCAATGCTCAGCAAGACCAAAACGCAATTTGGTGAAATGTGAAATCAGTGGTGTTGTTGTTATTTCAATCTTAAAACTCAATTCTGTGTCTTTTCTTTGAATTTGAAATTTTGGGAACGTTCCCATGAGCTGTTCTTTATTGGCAAATTTAAATGTTTTTTCTTGAAATGAACATTCCGCAGAAATTGAATAGCGGTTCAGTTGCCCTGCCATATGTGGACTACTACTGGCCAATACCGTAGCAGTATCTAAGGGTGTAGTTCTGATTGCACTGTTATTCCGAAACATGGGTGTATTAGGCTGCCCAATCATGCTCAAAAAATTTAAATAATGTAATGGGGCAGGAAGATTGGGAATAGTTAAAGCTTGATGAATAATTTTATATTTTTTATTGGGTGGATGATAAGCAGGGAGTGACCGTGAAGGAGCCTGATTAAGTTGTTTAGACTGATCGAGAAAATCTTGAAACAACCACATAGCATACTCCTTCTACATATCATTAACTCATGATGGGCTGTGCTGACGTCCTGCTAAAAACGTAGTAACAAAGCCAGATAGTGCATAAATCAAGGAGATGACCAAAATACCGACAGGAATATTGTAAGTTATTGCAGCAAAAATAAAGACCGCGATAGGAAGGACAAAAAATGGAACACGCTTACGATCTACCGTTTTAAATGAATAATATTTAATATTCGAAATCATAAGGAGTCCGACAGACACAATCACTGCTGCACTAATCGCTTGAATACCCCGCTCACGAATATTAAAAATTTCTGGGAAATCGAGTCCGACCCAAACCAATGAAATAATAATAATGGCAGCAAGTGGACTAGCTACACCAATAAAGTAACGCTTATCCACCACACCAATTTGCACATTAAAACGAGCTAGACGGAACGCAGCACAGGCAGTGTAGACAAAGCAACACGCTAAACCTATGCGACCGAGCGAATCCAAACTCCAGCTATACATCAAAATAGCGGGTGCAACACCGAACGCCAATAGATCAGATAAAGAATCATACTGTTCACCAAAAGCACTCTGCGCACCAATGGCTCGTGCAACTCGACCGTCCAAACCATCCAACAACGCTGCCAAGAAAATGGCATAAATCGCTTGCTGGAAGTTGCCATTCATACTGGCAATGATGGAATAGAAGCCTGACAACAACGCTGCCGTTGTAATCAGGTTCGGCCACAAATAAATACCTCGACGTTTTACTTTTTGACCTTCCTGTGTATGCTCTTCTTCTTCCACCTCGAAAGTAATCCCATCAAAAGTAGGCGTACTGCGGGGTGAAGATTCACTTTCAGGTTTATTTATATTTGTCATTCTCTGTCGATCCTAATGTAGCCTTTTCTCTTATAGTCTATCTTTATTCGCCAACTAACCAACGAACAGCAGCATGACCACCATTTTCACTCATACGCAAATGCGGGAATAACCATTGTAGCGCTTCATCTGCATCTTCGGAGAACTTCCAAGGTGGGTTAATCACTAACAGACCACAGCCATTTAAGCCCACTGGCGTATCATCTGGCCAAACACACACTTCACAGATCAACTGACGGCGAATACCGGTTTTAATCATTTTCTTTTCAAAACGTTCAATCATGGCGCGGTCTTTGATTGGATACCAAATTGCAAAAACACCCGTTGGCCATTTTTTATATGCAGTCGCTATGAGATCAACCAATTGAGGGAAATCTTTACGCTCCACTTCGTAAGGCGGATCAATCATCACCAAACCGCGTTTTTCTTTGGGTGGAATAACGCCAAATAACCCTTCATAAGCATCGCGCTCATGTAAGCCAGCGCGTTTGTCACGAACGTTGTAATACAACTGTTGGAATACATCACGCTGCATTTCAAAAATAGTGGCTTTATCGATTTCGCGCATGCCTTCCAATGCAAACCACGGCGAACCTGGATAAGCACCTTTGCCTGAACCTTCACGCATTTTTTCAACAATTTTTAAATACTGCTGAACACCTTCAGGCGCATTACGCTTAATCGAGTCATCAAGTTTTACTAAACGGTGAATACCATTTAAGAACTCACCCGACTTTTGTGCTTCTGAAGTCGATAAATCATATTTACCAGCACCGCCATGCGTATCAATATAACGATACGGTTTATCTTTTTGATTGAGGCGAGCCAAAATCTGAAGCAAAAGGACATGCTTCATGACATCTGCAAAGTTACCTGCATGGAAGTGGTGACGGTAATTCATGTTTCTATCATTCCTAAAATCAATGAGTATTTTAGCATGAAAAATAGTTTCGTTCAGATTGCTTTCATACACTAGAATAACCGTGGCTTTTCTTTGTCTTTTTTAGGTTAATGTAATGGAAGCAGCTCTTCTCCCAAAGTCTTGGAATGTTGATCAAATCCTAGATGATTTAGATCAACATGGTTTTGCCATCATTGATGACGCCTATTCTAATGACTATGTACATCAACTCATTGAAGAATGTACTTCGAACTTAAACCGCTTTCGTGAAGCCGCTATTCAAAACGGTGTCATCAGCAAGATCCGTAGTGATCACATTTTATGGCTCAATCCCGAGCTCGTTATTTCCAATCAACATGTTCAAACTCTTTATAGTTTGGGTCAGGAACTAAATCGTGCCTTTTATCTTGGTATTCGAGACGTCGAAGCTCATTTTGCTTGCTATAACGCTGGCGAGTTTTATGCCCTACACCGTGATAATCCTCAAGGCAAAAATGGCCGCATGATTTCTACGGTTTATTATTTACACGAAGACTGGCAAGACGATTGGGGCGGTGAACTTCATCTGCAAGATAAAAATGACATTTGGCATGTGCTACAACCCAAACCGAATCGTATTGCGCTGTTTCAAAGTGACTTACTGCATGAGGTCTTAGAAGCTAAACATCAACGTTTATCGATTACTGGATGGTTACGGAGTGACAGTACAATTCTGTGATTCAAGCAAAAAGACTTTAAATTGTAAGAAGTATCCTCATATACTGAACATCAATTGATGAGGATGTAACCGATGCGTGCCAGCAGTCAACAAATTATTCAGCGTATTGGTGAAACAGATCAACTCTACCTACAAGGCAATAGCCCTGAATTAGCCCTTGAGCGTGCTGATTTGCGCTTACAGTTGGTCACACTGAGCCAACTGCGCCAAGAGCAAGTGCACTTTTTACAAGAAGCAGTAGTATTACTTGAGCAAGGTCGAATTGAGTTTGAGGAAATGCCTCTATCTTTGTACCTTAATTTGTCTTTGCACCTTGCTAAGGCTTATATGCTGTACTTTGAAATCACCAAAGAAGATCGCTTTGCGTTGATTACACAGCAAATTTTAAAACCACTGACCAACTATGGTCAGGGCGATATTTACCTATTTTTGGCCTATGCCTCGGTCAGTAGAAAAGAGTCAGCATTGGCACGACACTGGCTTGGTAAATATGCGAAAAGTACCGAGTTTGATTTCGTTTTACTGCGTGAACATGCCGCTTTTGTTGACTTTCATCAAGAAGATTGGTTTATCAAGTTGATGCAAAGTAAATTGCACTAAATGTACAAATAAAAAACGCCTGAAATCAGGCGTTTTTTTATGAGTCAATTCTACTATTCAAATGGCGGCGACATAAAATTAATTTAGGCAGTTTGAAGTTTATAAGCATCGAGGTGTAACTGTTGATTGAGCTCATCAACCATAATCGCCCAATCATCATCTTGAACCAAATGACTAATTAATAGCGCACGTTGTGCAGAATTCCAAAATGGTGCTTCGTGTAAAGATTGATGAGCAGGAAGTTGATGCGTACGAATATATAACTCGATGGCAGCCGCACTATTGGCGAGTCCCAGTTGCGAAAATAAAAGCTCTAAGGATGGTTTATGTTGACTAAGCATCTCGGCCTCCTTATCAATACTATTGTCAATTATTATTTAATTAACTTATATGTATTTTCTAAAAAAACCTAGTCATAAAACTAGGTTTGTTGTTTCAATTTGTGATTATAAATGACACGAACCTGAAAGCGTATGTTCTGTATGCAATTGTTCATTTAGCAGATCGACCACCATTGCCCATTCATCATCTTTTTTCCAATTACTGATAATGAAATCATGCTGTGCTTTTGACCAAAAGGGTGCTTTATGCAATGGAACATCTGAAGTAAGTTGGTGTGTTTCAATAAACTGATCAATTGCTTCTGCACTCGCATCAAGCCCCAATTGTTCAAATAAAAGTTCTAAAGTTGGTTGTTGGTCAAACATCATTGTTCTCCTCAAGCCCTGATCATGCCCTTTTAGAATAAACCGTTCCCCTTCTACGCTCAGTTGTATCTACATCACAGCATGTTATTTTTTGTTCAACACACCCTCAATATAAAAAAGCACCCCAAATGGAGTGCTTTTTCAAAACAGATCTTAAACTGATCAGTTTTTAATTATTTAAGCATGTCAGCAATTGCTGCACGTTCTTCTTCAAGTTCGTTTAACGTGAAGTTGATACGCTCACGGCTGAACTCGTCGATTTCAAGACCTTGAACGATTTTGTATTCGCCATTTTCACAAGTTACAGGGAAACCGAACATTACGCCTTCAGGGATACCGTAAGAACCGTCAGAAGGAATACCCATCGTTACCCATTCGCCGTTTGTGCCAAGCGCCCAATCACGCATGTGGTCAATTGCAGCGTTTGCAGCAGATGCAGCAGAAGATAAACCACGTGCTTCGATGATCGCAGCGCCACGCTTACCAACTGTAGGAAGGAATACGTCTTTGTTCCATGCATCATCGTTGATTTTGTCTTTTAAGCTTTCGCCATTTGCAGTTGCAAAACGGTAGTCAGCATACATCGTTGGAGAGTGGTTACCCCAAACTGTCATTGTTTTGATGTCAGAAACAGCAACGCCAGCTTTTTGAGCAAGTTGAGTTAACGCACGGTTGTGGTCAAGACGTAACATTGCTGTGAAGTTTTTCGCTGGAAGATCTGGAGCAGATTTCATTGCGATATAAGCATTCGTGTTCGCTGGGTTACCCACAACAAGAACTTTAACATCACGGCTCGCAACTTCGTTAAGTGCTTGACCTTGACCAATAAAGATTTCACCGTTTACTTTAAGAAGGTCAGCACGTTCCATACCAGGACCACGTGGACGAGAACCAACCAATAACGCGTAGTCAGCATCTTTAAATGCAACTTTTGGATCATCAGTACCGATCATGCCAGCCAATAATGGGAAAGCACAGTCGTCTAATTCCATCATTACGCCTTTAAGCGCAGCTTGAGCTTTCTCAAAAGGAACTTCTAACAATTGCAGAATAACTGGTTGGTCTTTACCTAACATTTCGCCACTAGCGATACGGAATAATAGGCTATAACCGATTTGACCAGCAGCGCCAGTAACGGCAACGCGAACAGGTTGCTTCATGTACTTATCTCCATTTGAGGAACGTTATATGATTAAATAGCTGTTCTATCTAATCTTAATAATCATAAACGGCAAAGATTGTACTCCAATACTTTGGTAGATGCATGTAAAAGAGAATGAATTCCAACAAAAGTATGATAGGAAATATAAATTAATTTAGGGAAAGAGATTAGTAAGAACCCTTGATCGCAAAAGAATTTGGGCAGTTTTCTTGTATATTCTCTGCACAAGCTTTGTACTGACCATTAGGTTTATAACAGACCTTGACTTCGGTCAAAATATTGGTTTGGCGGTGAGTACGGCAGCTAAAACGTAACCCGCTTGCAGGCAGCCCGGGGTTCAAACGCTGAAACTGCCCTCGCAAGGTATTAAGTTGCGCAGTTTTATTTTCAGATGAAGTCAAATCTGCGGGAATTTTTAAACGTTCCGCATAATTAATCACATTACGAAAATATTGACTGGCACTCATCGGCACACATCCCCCAATTTCTGCCCACAACTGGCGACGTGCATGCTCATCGGGCATCACCCTAGCCACCACTTTAGTTTGAAGTGGAGACAATACACCTGAAGATTTGGTCTGACACTCTCGTGTTGTAGTTTCAGGGTACAAGCCAGTAATATTGAGTGAATAACCTTCCAAACATTTCCGTTTCTTTGAGCCTTGGCTATCAAACAAACACACGGCAGGTGTCATTTGAACTTCCATCACATAGCCAAACACGGTCGGTGTCGCATGGGCTGATGTCGCAAAAAATCCCATAGCTATGCCGCTGCTGATCAACAGCAGAAGCTTTTGCGTTAAGACTGATTGGGATGACATCAAAACCATAAAATGTCTAGGCCTTTATTATTGACTTCTAAAAGGGATATTTTGCATGCGCTGGGTGATCGACTGTGGCCCCTGTCCAAGCAGAACACCATAATGGGTCGCATTACTCATGACATGCTTGACGTAATCGCGAGTTTCAGTCAAAGGAATACTTTCTGTGTATTGATCCGCCGCAATCGGCTGATTTTCAGGCTGCCAACGGCGCGCACGATTTGGCCCTGCGTTATAACCTGCTGTGGCAAGTACAGGACTGTTACTTAATTGGCTTTGAATCATGGACAAGTAGAATGTGCCATAACGAACATTGGTATTCATATCACTCAGTGCAGCAGGATTATAGGTTTCACCCATTTGTCTAGCGACTAGTTTTGCCGTATCTGGCATGATTTGCATCAAACCACCTGCCCCAACATGCGAGCGAGCATGGGTAACAAATCGACTTTCTTGGCGCATTAACCCATACGCCCATGCAGGATCTATGCCTGCATTGCGACTATGGCTGACCACATAGCTTTGATGCGGCATGGCATAACGATAACTGTAGTTATGTTGCTTGACGGTTCGATCGGCTGCATAGATCGCGCGGTCATACCATCCCATTTCTGTTGCACGTTTGGCCGCAGCCAAAATTAAGCCATCATCTTGTTTTAAATAAGCTTGTCGAACAGCCCAATTCCATTCACGGTTGACATAATTGTCTGGCGCATTGACGTTGCGTAGTGCAAAAGCGCGACTAAAGTGAATATCTTGGCTCAAACGCTGCGCATCCGCATTGCTGGGTTGGGTATTGGCTGGAATCGTTTGATAACGCTGACCAATACGATCTTTTGCCAATAAGTTATGATAATCGTCACCTACTGACAATTTTTTGAAGATCTCGCGCGCCAGTGCTTTTGACTTTGCATCACCACGTTGTTCTGAAGCACGGGCTAACCAATACTGCCAGCGGTCTTCTTGTTTCTGCGTCACACTCATGCCATCAATGGCACGAATCACACTCTCCCATGCGCCGAAACGAATAGCTTGGCGTGCATAAATTTCAGCTTCTTCTTCACTCAGTGCTAAACCATAACTCCGATCGAAGGCTTGCAACACTTCCACATTAAAATTGTTTTTCATAACGGTTGTGCCACCGATATACCCCACGGCACGGTACAACGCTTTTTGTACCAACTCAGGTGTCCCCTCTGCAGCACGCTTGACCGACGCCAGTGCAGTATTTAGATCACTGTCGGCTAAACGGCCAATGGCATAAATTAAATATGCTTGATCTGCCGCCGATGCTTTCGGTGCGGACCAGAGATAGTTCAGCGGATCGGCTTGAATGCTATTCAGCTGGGCCAAAGACAGATTCATGCCAATGGTCTGTGCGGTTGCAATCGCTTGACCTGACTGCCCTGCACGTAGCTGCGCCCATAAACGTTGTTGTTTGTCTTGTTCCGTCATCAGTGGACTAGACAACATCATGCGCCCTAGCCCCGTACAAGACTCAGGCTGTGAATTGGTCGTGAGCCAAACATCTTTATATTCAGCAAAAACCAAAGGGTCACCAGACTTGGCACGGACTTGTGCTATAGCACAACTTTCTGCGCGATCTGCATTGGACACATAGGCCAATACCGGCTGCGCAGAAGTAAAGTCGGCCATTTTGACTTTTTCTTCGATGTAATCTGCTGCTAACTTCTCAGCCATAGCAGATTGCGGATAGCGCTGTGCAAATCCGACAATATTCGCCGCAGGTTGCAATGCCAAATTACTGTTAAGCACCCAGTATTCAGGATAATAGCCCAGTACATCACCCTGCATACTGCTTTGATATTGTTGTAATAAACCAACATTGCCTGCATTTGCTGCACGCAAGGCATCATTAAACTGTTCATCTGCGGCATGTGTCACTGCCGATAGACCTAAGGCAGCCACACCCAACGCAAACACTTGATAATATTTATTCTGTAATCGTTTTAACATGGGTTTGCCTTCAGTCATCTTTGGATTGCCTAGTCTCGTCTCATCATTTTCATTAGTTTAATAACTCATAACAGACTCTATTGTTCTCTTATGTAACCTTATGATTAGACAATATTAATTTTCCTGCATTTTCACTTCACAAATCAATCTTTTTAGCTTCAGATTTAAAGCTATAAGTTTATTCAGATTTCCTGCTAAAATATGCGCCTTTCGTAGATTTCACATGGTGTTTGATCATCCTTTTTTGTGGCCAGCCAAGCTCTGCTTTCGCCGCCACAGATACCGATCAGAAACAAAAACCTAGATTTATCCCCCTTAGGAGCCTACATGACGGTTCAAACCTTCATTCCAAATGGTGCCCAAGCTGCCTCAGAAAACACTGTTACCCAGCCACAGCACACCCCAGCCATCGATGGATCAGTTAAAAAACTGTATATCGAAACGCAAGGGTGTCAGATGAATGAGTATGACAGTCACCGTATGGCAGACTTACTTGGCGACTCACACGGCTATGTACTGACTCAAGACCCGAAAGAAGCGGATATTCTATTGATGAATACCTGCTCTATTCGTGAAAAAGCACAAGAAAAAGTGTTTTCCGAGTTGGGGCGCTGGCGCAAGCTGAAAGATAAAAATCCTGACCTGATCATTGGTGTCGGTGGTTGTGTTGCTTCTCAAGAAGGCGACAATATTCAAAAACGTGCCAATTATGTCGACATGATTTTTGGTCCACAAACTTTGCACCGTTTGCCACAAATGCTCGATCAGCATTTCGAACAAATCGAAAAACCCAAGAAAGAAAAAATCAAACTGGTGGATATTTCTTTCCCTGACATTGAAAAATTCGACTTTTTACCTGAACCGCGTGTAGAAGGTTACAAGGCTTTTGTTTCAATTATGGAAGGTTGTTCAAAATATTGTTCATTCTGTGTGGTGCCTTACACCCGTGGTGAAGAAGTTTCACGTCCACTGGATGATGTTTTAGCAGAAATTGCCACTTTAGCCGAAAAAGACGTACGAGAAATTTCTTTGCTCGGTCAAAATGTAAATGGTTACCGCGGTGAAACTTTCGAAGGTAATATCTGTACTTTTGCCGACTTGTTACGTCTTGTTGCAGAAATTCCGGGGATTGGTCGTTTGCGTTATACCACCTCACATCCGCTTGAGTTTAACGATGATTTGATTCAATGCTACCGTGACTTACCACAAATGGTATCGCATCTGCATTTGCCTGTACAAAGTGGTTCAAACGATGTACTGCAAGCGATGAAACGAAACCACACCATTGATGTCTATATCGACAAAATTGCTAAGTTACGTAAAGTGCGTCCTGATATGCATTTATCAAGTGACTTCATTATCGGCTTCCCAGGCGAAACTGATGCTCACTTTGAAGAAACTTATCAATTTATCAAAGACATGGACTTCGACCATTCTTATAGTTTCGTGTATTCAAAACGCCCAGGTACACCTGCATCTGACCTTGAAGATACGACACCTGAAGAGGTGAAAAAAGAGCGCTTAGCCAAGGTTCAAAAGTGGATTAAACAATCTAGTATTGAAAAGACCGATGCCATGCTCGGCACCATTCAACGGGTTTTGATCGAAAAAGTTTCAGATAAAGATCCAAACTTATTGATTGGTACGGCAGATAACACCCGTTACGTGAGCTTTATTGGTGATGCAACATGGGTTGGACGTTTCGCTGAAATCGAAGTGACAGAGATTAAAACTTTGAATTTTGTTTATGGCGAACTCTTGAATCTTGAGCCTGACGTGGCGTAATGTAAGGGAATAGATTCTGACTACTTAAAGGAATTCTCTTGACTGCAGCGATTCGACGTACAGTAACTTTTCCTGGGGTTTCAATAGAACGTTTAAAGAGCATGCTCGGTGCTTATAACGGTCATTTGAAACAAATCGAACAGCGTTTAGATGTCACTATTTCCCATCGAGGTGATGCATTTTATGTCGATGGTGAAATGGATGCAGTTGAGAGAGCCGAAGGCCTGCTCCATCGCCTGCATGAAGAAGCAGAAAATACGGCACAAATCAGTGCCGATACCTTACACCTCATGATTCAAGGCAGTCAGACTGACCGTGAATTGCAAGAAGACCTCGATGGGCAAGAGCACACTGGTTTAGATGAAGTGTGGCTCCAAACCCGTAAAGGTCGTATCAATCCACGTGGTGCCAACCAAAAGCGTTATGTGCAGCGTATTCTACAAAGCGATATTTCTTTTGGTATTGGACCTGCGGGTACAGGTAAAACCTATCTCGCAGTTGCAGCCGCAGTTGACATGCTAGAACGTAATGAAATTCAACGAATTTTATTGGTTCGCCCTGCCGTTGAAGCAGGTGAAAAACTTGGTTTTCTGCCGGGTGATTTAAGCCAAAAAATCGACCCTTATTTGCGCCCACTCTACGATGCCTTGTATGAAATGCTTGGTTTTGAAAAAGTGGCCAAACTGATTGAACGTCAAGTGATTGAAGTCGCACCACTGGCTTATATGCGTGGTCGAACTTTAAACCACTCTTTCGTGATTTTAGATGAAGCGCAAAATACCACGCCTGAACAAATGAAAATGTTCCTCACACGCTTAGGCTTTGGTTCGCGCGCAGTGATTACAGGCGATATCACACAGGTCGACTTACCGCGTGGTCAGCAATCTGGTCTGGCACATGCTTTACGCATCATCGACAAGATCAAAGAAATTCATATTACTCGTTTCCACTCTCGTGATGTGGTACGTCACCAATTAGTACAAAAAATTGTTGAAGCTTATGAGGGATGGGATGCAGAACAACATCGCTTAACGGCTGAAGCGCGTGCTGAACGCAAAGCGCGTCAAGAGGCCTTAGTGGCTGAAAATGATGCCGCTGCCGATGCTCAGCATTAAGTTAAAGTCTGCGGGCATTTTAAAATGCCCGCAGATATCATTATTTAAGGATCTATTTTGAAACTGAGTCTTTCTCTACAACAGGACTTTCAAGCACCTGAGTTGGTCTTGAAACGTGGCTATATCAAAAAAGTTGTAGAAACTGTTTTACGTCATATTGGCACACAAAGTAACTGTGAAATTGGTATTGCTTGTGTCCACCATGACGAAAGTCATAAATTGAATTTGGAATATCGCGGCAAAGATAAATCAACCAATGTGTTGTCTTTCCCTAGTGACTTACCCGATGAAATGGCGCAAATCCTTGACTCATTTCCCATTGGCGATTTGGTCATTTGCATTCCTGTAGTACTGTTGGAAGCGAAAGAACAAAACAAAACGCCACTGACGCATTTCACTCATATGTTGGTACATGGCACTTTGCACCTCATGGGCTATGACCATGAAACGTCAGAAGCAGATGCTGAAGAAATGGAAGGTATCGAAATTGAAATTTTGGCTAAACTCGGTTTTGAAAACCCTTATTTAGAACAATAATTATTAGATTTGAAACAGCTCACCCGATTCATCTCGATGTGTCGGGTTTATTTATGCTAAAAATAATACAAGATGAAAAATAGATGAAGAGATTATAAAAATGCATACATTGATTTCAAAACTACTCTGCATTATCGCCCTATCCTGCACCATGCCACTTTATGCCAATAGCAATACTGAAAATCAAACATCCTGTCAGGAAGTGAAGTTTCAAGACGCAGATCAGGCGTGGGCTGGACATTATTATTTAAACGGCGTTATGGAGGTCGGTTCAGAGCTTTTACTAGAGCCCAACGGTAAATTTAAATGGTACTTAGCTGTCGGCTCTTTAGACCAATATGCCGAAGGAACATGGTGGAAAAACGGCAATTGCATTGGTTTAAAAGCATTACCGAAATATAGCAAGCACTTAGAAATTTTTCCTACCCGCATAGATGTGGAAGAGTCTCATTTAACTGTGACTTGGATCGGTGGACGTCAAGACGGTGCCTATGTACGCGCAACTCAATAATCCAAAGTAAGCAAAATCATCAAAGTACACTTAAAAATGCACGGCTCAGTGCACTTCAAACTCTGCCTCTGCTGGGTCAAAACGCCATGTACGCACAATGCGTAACTCAGAAATATCCTTCATTTTGACATCAAATCCACCGAATGGTGCAGCCTTACGTACTGAGGCTTTTGCAGCCTCATCGAGCATCTCATGGCCTGAGCTATCAATCAGACGAATGGCGCGGATACCTCCTGATGCATTTAGAATCACCATTAAACGTACTTCACCCGCCAGTCGTTGTTGTTTAGCCGCTTCTGGATAGTAACGGTTGCCATAAAATTCCACTTTCTGACGGAACTTTTCAAGATAGGCGGCCGAAATATCTTGCTTGGCTTGAATACCATCGACTGTTTTAATTTTTTGCTGACGGCTAAAGTTTTGTTGACGTTGCAAATATTGCGCTTCAAGGCTGGCCACCATTGCTGCTTTGGCTTGAAACTGACTGTTCATTTCTTCCATGGCTTTTTTGCGCTGGTTATCCTCAGCTTGTTTTTGCCAACTTAAAGTCGTCATCAACAGTTTTTCTTCAAAGTTCAGCTCACGTTTTTGTTGGATTTGTTCTAAAGTTTCACGCTGCTGTTCACCTGTACTTTGCTCAAGCATCGGTGCGGGCATGTCACTCGACATGCGATGTGACTCACGAAAGGTCCCTGAACCTTGTTGATCGGCTTGTGCTAAAAAATCTGCATTTTCAATTTTTTGATCAGAAGGACGCAAAGTAACCGCAATTTCTTTCACAGCCGTATCATTTTCTTGAGGCATCGCAAATTGCAAAGTCAAAATCACGAGATGCAAAAACACCGCCAACACAACAGTCGCTGTAAAAATTGGGTCTTTCCACCAATCATGAGCCAAAGGCATTACATTTATTTTTCTAAGCATCACACCAAACCGACAATTTGTCTTGTTCCCCAAAGCGCAGGCGCGCAGTATAAAATAGACACAGTCTTCATTTTATTGCGTAGAATGAGACCTTGTGCCATTTAGATTCACTGTTTCATAAAATCATGAAAATGGTGCAATGAATTTTGCTAAACTGCAAGGTTCATGAGCAGTATTTTTCAAACACTTCGACCAGAGATCTGATCGCTTAAACACGTTGATTCGCTAGGACGCCTCTTATGCAAACGCTTATTTCCAACATTTCAAATCGTTTACGCCAAGTTTATCAAAAGGCGGAAGGATTTATTGAGGATGAGCGCGAGTTTCCAATGTCTCAAGTCTTTTTAAATGCCACTTTTCAACGTTTTGTGACCGACAACGTGAGAATGTTGAAAGACTTGCATGCCGACTTACATGATGATTGGTTACGTTTATACGCCACGCTCGACTATAACGGACTCAAACTCACGCTTTCGGTAGATTTGAAACTGGCACAAATGGAGTTAAATAAAAAAACGCAGTTGATCGTATTTGAGCAAATCAGTGACACCAGTGTGCTGGATGCTGAATACCCAACGGTATTTCATAAAATGGGGGTGCGCTGTGCTCTATTCTTTTATCAAAAAGTCCTGAATCAAGACCCCTTAGGCATGATTTTAGAAAAACTGAATGTGATTAAAGTCAAAGATGATTTGTTACATTTGGATCTGAATCGCTGGTTAGGAAAAAATCGTTCTATTATCGATACCTTAGGTAAAGTCCACGTCAATCATGCCGTATTGCGTGAAGCAGAATTGGTGGTGATCGGTAATGTCAACTTAACGGCATTGTTCAATAAGTTTTCGCAAACCTCGATCGATGACTTGATTGAACCTAATCTAGACGAAAGCACAGTCTCGCCAATTCGACAAAAATAACTCGGGATGCTGCGACTAAAATGTGACTTAAGGTGGGTAAAAGAAACATAAAACTACAGTTTGCCCTATGTTTCGAATTTTTTCTTCATAATCAACGTGCATAATATTTCTATGCAAAAAATTTGTGGCTACAACTGAATAGGAAACTTTTTCTTATGGCTAAATCAATGTTGAAAACAGTCGCAATGGCAACAGGTGTCAGCACCTTGCTCTTTGTCGGTTTCTCAAATCAAACCTTTGCCATGAGTCCATTCCAAGCCAGTTATCAGTTTAACTATAATGGCAAAAACATGGGCTCAGCGACACGTACGTTATCGAAATCGGGCAATAACTGGAACTATGTCTTTGCAGCCAAAGCGGGTGGTATCGCCTCTGCGACCGAAAGCAGTCGCTTTAGTTTCAATGGTAAGCAAATTCAGTCCAGCAGTTTTAGTCGTAGTAGTAAAATTTTGGTGCATAACAACACCATGAGTATTAACTTCAATCCAGCAGCAAAAACTATTAATACCAAGAAAGACAAAGAAGCGCGTTCTTTCGCTTGGAAAGCAGGCGTACTGGATGAACTGAATGCTGAATTACAACTTCGTGAAGACATCAAAAACGGCGGTTTAAAATCGACTTATTATTTGGCCGATGCCAAAGAAGTGGAAGCACGTAAATTTGTGAAGCAAGGTTCTGAGTCAATTAAAACCGATTACGGCACCTTTGACACCATTAAAGTGGTCATGAAACATGACAAACCTGGCCGTGAAACCATTTTCTGGTTAGCACCTAAATTAGACTACCTTCCAGTCAAAGTCAGCCATGTGGATAAGAAAACATCCTATGGATTGCTATTAACGGGTTATAAAGGTGCAAGCAATTAGTCATTTTGACGAATTTTACTTGCATTTTTTCAGGTGCTTCCTAAAATACGCTTTTGCTTGAAAAAGCACCTGCCCCTAGAGGATTCTCCCGTGTACGCACTAGAACAGAAAATCTTAAGCGAAGGTATCGTTCTATCTGATGAAGTTCTGAAAGTTGATGCTTTCTTAAACCACCAAATTGATCCGGTTATGATGCAATTAATCGGTAAAGAATTTGCTGCTCGTTTTAAAGATGCAGGCATCACTAAAATCATCACGATTGAAGCATCAGGTATCGCACCTGCAATCATGGCAGGTTTAGAACTGGGCGTGCCCGTTATTTTTGCGCGTAAGTACCAATCTTTAACCTTAAAAGATGACCTTTACCGCTCAAAAGTCTTTTCGTTTACCAAACAAACGGAAAGCACGATTGCGATTTCAAATAAGCACATCAGCTCAGCAGACAAAGCCCTCGTGATTGATGACTTCTTGGCCAATGGTCAAGCGGCATTGGGTCTGATTGACTTAATTCACCAAGCGAAAGCAGAAGTTGTAGGTGTCGGTATTGTGATTGAAAAATCATTCCAACCCGGTCGTGACATTTTGCTTGAAAAAGGCTACCGCGTTGAATCTTTGGCACGCGTAAAATCATTAGCAAATGGCACTGTTGAATTTGTTCGTGACTAATCACGGCGTTTAACTTCAAAAAAGAGCACTTCAGGTGCTCTTTTTTTGTCACTCAGATAACCCGCGGATCATCCACATGTAAATGTCACAGTAGGTTATTTTTAATTTAATTACACATTCAAGTTGGAGAAATGCGATTTATATAGCATGATCAAATCTAAAAGGTAATGTCCACTTTCTAAGAGCAAAACAAACAAAGACTAGATTGGATACTATTTTATAGAGATACCGATTTGAATGATAAACAAGAATCAATTAACTCAACGATCATTTACCACAAGCCAATTATCTGGCTTTGATGGCGCGCACTCCATCCAACTCCCTGTAGACTTCATTCACGACTTGAGTAAAGCAGCCTCCTTGCAAGCTGTTTTAGATACCATTGCTTACTGGATTTCTCACATGTTTGATGCGGATCGGGCCAGTATTACCCTGCAAGATACTGAAGAATATCTCAAGCTGTATTCGATCTCAGGCAATCATGCAATTCCGATTGAGCAGACTTTTGTCGGACGAGTCTTTGCTCAGTCTCAACTGATCATTTGCGATGACCTCGCTCAGTCGGATGAGCTGGATTGTAAAATGCTTTCCGAGCATGGCATGGGCACCTGTATGGATGCGCCTATGATTCACAATGGCGTGTGTATTGGCACCTTAAATGTGGCAGATCAGCGTAAACATCACTACACCCTACAACAAGTGATTCTTTTATAGAGCCTCGCTACATGGTTAGCTTTAAATATTAAACTGCATTTACAAGCGCAAGGAATGGCGGTCTTAACATCTACAGATGAACTCACAGCAACCTTTAATCGTCGAGTATTTCTGCAAGAAAGTAATCAAACCATGCAGCACTTCATCCATACTCGCGTGCCATTTACGATAGGTATCTTAGATATTGATCACTTTAAACAGCTGAATGACTGTTATGGGCATACCGCAGGTGACCATGTGCTGAAAAAGATGACTAAAAAAATCCGCAGCGTACTGCGTGACCAAGACTTTTTATCCCGTATTGGTGGGGAGGAATTTGCGATAATTTTACCCGCCTGCTTGGGTGATGAAGCGATGCGGGTCTTTAAACCCATTTGTTCAACGATTGAAGCCATGGAAGTGCATTATGAGCAAGAAGTGCTGTGTTTCACGGTCAGTATAGGGGTTGCTGAAATCGGCAAACATGATGCAGATGCAGAAGATGTCTTTAAACGCGCAGATAAAGCATTGTACTGTGCCAAACAAGCTATAAGAAACCCAATTCACTTTGCCAACTAAACCATATTTAAAAACTCAGCATAAAGTACTCAAGAAAATTACAAGTTTAATAAATATTATTGCTGCAAGTTCAACTAAGATTTACTCTAGATTCAGTTGTTTAGATCTGTCAAATTCAAGCGCAAAACTCGGTTGTTCTGCGCAACGTATCATCCACACCGTAAAACGGCTGCCAGCTTCAATCACTGGTCACCCGAATAGGCCAATAAACTATGGAAAATACAATTCTCTGCCCAAAATGTGGCTCTAGTGAGGTTGAAAAACGCAATCACGAGCAACAACTGACTAAAATTGGGGGCGTATTGCTCAGTTCTGCAGGTGCAACTGCTGGTACTGTCGGTGGTGCAGCATCTGGAGCCTCTATTGGCGCAGCGATCGGTGCAGTGGCTGGACCTCTTGGGGTGATTATGGGTGGCACCATTGGCACCTTTGTGGGTGCGGTCAGTATTGGTGTGACAGGTGGTTTTTTAGGACATCGTTTTGGTAAAAAAGCGGGTGTCATTGTCGATAAAAATGTATTTCTTGACTATAAATGTCTTAAGTGTGGTACAAAGTTCAAAGAACAGCATCTGACGCCAGCCCAATAATAAAAAGCCCATCATGGATGGGCTTTTTTCATGTCTCAATGACTAGGCCTGTAATTTCTTCACAACTTCCCCAAGACGCTTACCTTGAGCTTCGCACAGCACTTTTTCATCTTGGCTTAAGCTCTGATCATGTCGAGGCCCGCTGACATGGCTCGCACCATACGGTGTTCCACCTGTCTTCGTATGTGACAATGCGGGACTGGCATTGTTCAACCCTAAAATCATCATGCCATGATGAAACAATGGTGGCAGCATGGTCAATAGTGTACTTTCTTGACCGCCATGCATCGAACCTGACGAGGTAAACACACAAGCCGGCTTGCCATGCAAAGCTCCATTGAGCCAAAGACTGGTGGTTTGATCAAGAAAATATTTCATTTCAGAAGCCATGTTGCCAAAGCGGGTTGGTGAACCTAGCGCCAAACCAGCACAGTTTGCCAAGTCCTCTAAACTACAATAAATATCGCCTTCTGCAGGAATACTCGACTCTGCTTCCTTCACCACAGCCGCAATATTTGGCACCGTTCGAATTTTAACTGCAACACCACTGGCTTCAATTCCATTTGCAATCAGATGCGCCATTTCACGGGTACTGCCGTATTTGCTGTAATATAAAACTAAAACATAGGTTTGCATGAATAGAGTTCGGTGACAGAAAAAATAAAACTATACGGTATTTTTCCTACTTTTTGGTTAAGCTTATGGTGAAAAATGTAGAAAAGATGAAGAAAACAAGAGAGATACTTTGCCTATGTTAGAACAGTACTTAAGAAAACTTCCTTTCTATGAGAAAACTTGGTTTCAGTTCATTTTATTTGTACTGCGCCGCTTTGAGGCCGATCGATGTCGTGAACAAGCCGGTTCACTAACCTATACGACCCTGTTTGCCGTCGTTCCGATGCTGACCGTTTTTTTGGTGATCATTTCCTCAATCAAAGCGCTTGAGCCTGCACGGCAGCAATTACAACAACTGATCTATAGTAATTTTTTACCGAAAACCACGATCGCTTTTGATAAGGCCTTAAATGCGTTTACCGATAAATCCAGTAATTTAACCATTATTGGGATCTTATTTTTATTCGTCACTACCGTCATGATGCTAACCAGCATTGAAAAAGTCTTTAACCGTATTTGGCGAGTCCGCGAAACTCGCGGCGGCATTATTGGCTTTATGCGCTATTGGACCATTATTTCTTTGGGCCCTATTCTACTCGGTAGTGCCTTTGTTATTTCGTCGACGATGGCTTCCCTCAATGTTTTGAGCAATAATTTTGCAGGCTATGAACTCAATGGCGCATTTGTCCTGTGGTTGATTTCTTTCTGTCTAACGGTTTTAGGATTTTTTATCCTGAATTGGACTATTCCAAACCGAAGTGTCCCAATTAAATCTGCTTTGATTGCAGGCTTATTTAGTGCTGTAGTGTTTGAACTCCTGAAAAATTTGTTCGGCTTTATCATGTCAAACTTCACCAGTTATGAAGTCGTTTATGGTGCCTTTGCTGCGATTCCTATTTTCTTATTATGGATTTTTTTGTCGTGGAATATTGTCCTGATTGGCGTTGAAATCAGCTACGCGCTCACCGCATTTACTTCCCAGAAAGAGCAAAAACGGCACCCTGTCATTATGCTACTAGATTTGCTGGAGCTGTTTTATAAAAAGCAACAGCAAGGACTCAGTGTCTCTGATGATGAAGCTTTGGATGTTTTAGGAAGAGATGAATTGGGCCGTTGGCCGAGTTACGTGTTTATGCTTGAACAGCAAAACTTAGTCAAACGTACTGATGACAACCAATTTGTACTAGTACGTAATTTATCTCAAGTCGATTTTTGGAGTTTTTACAGCAGACTTCCTTACCCTTTACCAAAGCGTAAAGATTTGGGTAATGTGCATCCTGATGATGTCTGGATACAGAAAATTGGCCCAGCGTTAGTTGAGTCGGATGATTACTTGGCGGCCAAACTCGCCATTCCGCTGTCTACAATTTTTGATGATAAATCTTAAGACTTCATATAAAAAACGTGTCCAAGACACGTTTTTTATATGTTGAATCAAAACAATCTAAGTTCAACCTTCACCTTGAATTTAAGACAGATTCAAGCCGACTCAGTATTTACTGCAAAGCCATTTTAAAGGCCTGTATATACTGCTTAATTTTGTGATGCAAACTTACCACCATCACACCCATCAACACAAAGCATGTTCCCACCAAAAAGTTGAGTTCCAGCTGCTCATTGAGTAATACCACACCAAAACACATGTCGAAGATAGGAGTTAAAAAAGAAAAGACTCCCAACTGGGATGCCAAATATTTTTTCAACAGCCAAAACCAAATCAGATAACTGGCAAATGACACGACAACGGTATGGAAAAGTAAACTTGTAAGGGATAATACAGACCAGTGAATCGTCGCCTGTCCCATAAAAAAAGCCACAGGCAATAACACTAAAAATGCGATAAAGAGCTGATAAAACAAAGTTTGGGTGGCAGGTGCTTCTGCTAGTTTCGTCAGCCGCACTGCAATAGTTGTGGCTGCCCATAATACCCCTGCCAAAAGTGCTAAAGCATCGCCCCAAAGTGCCGAACTCGCAGCCACTTGTGAAGCTGCAGGACGAAATAAAAATGCAATCACAATCCCGAAAAATGCACATGCAATGCCCAACCACTGGATAAGCGATAAACGTTCAGAGGGTAATTTCCATTGCAGACCCAATGCGACAAAAATAGGTGCGGTATACAGCAAAACTACGGTATGCGCCGCGGAGGTAAAACGTAAAGCTTGCGCGACCAGAAAAAATTCAGCTGCAAATAAAAGCCCGACTAAAACTCCTGCGGGTAAGTAGTCTCGCCCCCATAAAGATGTGCCCTTTGCCCGCTTGATCATGGGGTAAACCATCAACGCAGATAAACCTGAGCGAAGTGCAATTTGCATCACTGCAGAAATATCGGGGGCAGCAAGCTTTAACACCACTTGTTGTAATCCCCACAAAATACACAGCCCAAACATAATCCCTGAGGCCTTACTGTCTAGCGCTTGACGACTACTCACGACCTGCTCCACTGAAAAAGATCAAAGCTCACTATAGATTTGTCTGAAATAAAACATATAATTTAAAACAGACAAGAGATCTTCTTATTCAGGCAATTTCAGCCATACCCCAACGACAACAAAAAAAGAGCGCGCCACTCAAACAATTACCGACCAATGATGATATTGATAAATTATTGTGGATCAGCTTTCGCGAAGACCCCGCGCAATCGGTTTATCCTGTGCATGGACATGCATGGGGCGAATTTGTATATGCCTTTAATGGCGTGATGGAAGTGAATATTAACCAGATTGACTACCTTACCCCGCCACCTTATGGCATTTGGCTTCCACCCAATGTAGCCCATAGCAGCTTAAATCGTACCGATGTTTCGCATGGCACCTTGTATATCCATGAAAGCTTATGCACTCATCTGCCTCAACAGGCAGGTATTATGCTCAGCTCACCTTTGGTCTCGGCACTCTTTAAGCATTTGAGACAACACAGCCTGCCCGATGATGCACCTGAACACATGCGCTTACTCTATGTCTTGCTTGACCAACTACATCATGCAGAATTGGTTAGCAGCTATTTACCGCACTCTGAACACCCGACCCTAAAAAGCATTTTAGATTTTTTACATCTATATCCTGCGGACAACAGTTCTTTGCAACAACTGGCAGTACAGCACAATATGACTGAACGCACACTGGCACGTTATAGTCAAAAAGAACTTGGCATGTCTTTGAATGAATGGCGACAGCGCTTAAAAGTCATGAAAGCCATGAGCATGCTGACAGAGGGAAAAAAGGTCGAAAGTATCGCGCTGGATTTGGGCTATGCCAATGCATCGGCCTTTATTAATATGTTTAAACGCTGGATGGTATATACCCCCGATCAATTCCGCAAACTGTACCATAGTCATCAACAGCGCTAAAAAAAGATCACCGAAGTGACCTTATGAATGATGGGGTTTGAAAGCCTGTAAATTAAGCTTGAACAAAAGTATTCCAAGAATAGTCTTGGTTTTTACCTTTTAGAGTCATTTTCAACTGCTCACCCGCCTGTAGTGCAGCCACCCCAGCAGGTGTGCCTGTCATGACCACATCGCCTGCTTCCAAAGTAAAGACTTGGCTAATGTCAGCCAGTAAGGTGCCAATATCAAAAATTAAGTGTGCAGTGTTGCCCGCTTGGCGGAGCTCATCATTAACATGAAAACTGTAGTGCACATCATCCCAGTCTTGTACCACATCGGAAACAGCAACCCAGTCTGCCAGTACACACGAACCATCAAAGGCTTTGGCACGTTCCCAAGGCTGGCCTTTGGTTTTCAAGTCATCTTGTAAGTCACGTAAGGTTAAGTCCAAACCTAAAGTCACAGCCCCTACTGCTTGCAGGGCTTGAGCTGGCTCGGTTGCTTTGCTTAGGCGATGGTCAATGCGTAAAACCAGTTCACATTCATAATGGCAGCTGCCCCATGCAGGATTCCAAGAGATGCCCGCATCTAAACTAAGCAAACTGCTCGGTGGTTTAATAAATAAAACCGGACGATCAGGAATCGCATTGCCTAATTCTTTGGCATGGTCTGCATAACTACGACCAACACAGACAATTTTAGATGGACGTGTACTCATGATCTTCCTCTGATTTTTTGATGGTGTTATGGAGCAAAATGCTTATTTTTTGAAAGTATTTTCAAATTTTGCTTGATCCGCACTATCGGCCAAAGCACGCTTAGGCACAATCACCACAGTACGGTTTTTCAGCTCAAGCATATAGGTCAGCTTGCCACTGGCAAACTTTTGCACTTCATTATAATGGACCACTTGCTTACGACCATTGGCATAAATTTCCGCATAATCTTGGTATAAGTCGATGCCTTGCTCACTTTTACCAAACTGATATTTCACAAATTGGCGCTTAAACATCATCGGCAGAAACCAATAACGCATGAGAATTTGTAAAACCAAGAAGAATACACCCAATGCCACATAGTAGCGACCGACGCCTGAAAAGCCGAGCATAAAGCCCCACACAATAATCCCGACACTAATCAACGGCGTGATAAAACGCGTCATTTGCTTTTTACCAAAGGTTGCTAAGGCAAAACCATCTTGGGACTCTTCTAAAGTGAGGAAATAACGTGTCGATAATGCAGGCTTGTTCTCTGACATAGGGTCATATCAAATAGCTAAAAATATTGTGCTCAATACTACAACACAATCGGTCATTTTTTTAGGACTTTAGCAGATCGATGTTGATTAGCGGCGATCCACTTAAGCCGAGGCCATACTGATATCAGAACCGCATGATAAAACTGAGATGCAATAAACAACTGAATAACTACGGCATAAAATCCATCCATGCTATGGATTTCTACCGAACAAAACGTGCAGGCACAAAAAAACCGCAACATGTGCGGTTGATTGTTCAAGTTGGTGCGCTCAGAGAGATTCGAACTCCCGACCCCTTAGTTCGTAGCCAAGTGCTCTATCCAGCTGAGCTATGAGCGCGACGTCTTGATGGGGTGAATTATACGTGAATCTTATTTTTTGTTAAGTCTTATTTTCATAAAAGCCGATCAACTGCCCAGTTATTAAGCATAGTGGGTATAAAACGCTGCATAAACCAACAGATTGAGCACTCCATACGAACATCGCTGGGGAATCACGCAAGAGTAGCGCTTTATTTATATCGAATCTTTCTTGAGGAATCACTTTCTCAAGCGAAGCACTTCATTTTTTACAGACACAAAAAAACCGCAACATGTGCGGTTGATTGTTCAAGTTGGTGCGCTCAGAGAGATTCGAACTCCCGACCCCTTAGTTCGTAGCCAAGTGCTCTATCCAGCTGAGCTATGAGCGCATTACTTGTGTGCCAATTTAGGCGATACGTTACATGCAGTTTACTTATTGGTGCGCTCAGAGAGATTCGAACTCCCGACCCCTTAGTTCGTAGCCAAGTGCTCTATCCAGCTGAGCTATGAGCGCGACATAAGTAAAGTTGGCGGTGAGAGAGGGATTCGAACCCTCGGTACAGTTACCCGTACGCATCCTTAGCAGGGATGTGGTTTCAGCCACTCACCCATCTCACCGTAACGTGCGGCCATAATACAAACTTCATGCTAGCACTGCAAGCACAGACACTCAATTTTTTGCATATTTCTGTTCAATTAAATACTTTTTAAACAATTTAGAGCGGATTCAGCCGAATTTATTCTTTTCTCTACATCTGCATATTGACTAAAACAGCAAATATTCTAAATTGCCGACATAAAACACAATATTGCAATCATTTGCGTGCAGTCTGTCTTCGCATGACTTATGCTAATCCTATCTACTGACATACAGCCAAAGATATTATGAAAAATTGGGTCGATCCTGAAGCAAAAGCTGAAGCTGAACGTTATGACAACCCTATTCCGAGCCGCACGCTCATTTTAGAAACCATCGAAGAAAAAAAGACGGCTTTATCGCATGCGGACTTGGTCGAAATTTTTAACATTGCAGATCAAAAAAGCATTGAAGCGCTCAGCCATCGCTTAATTGCCATGGTTCGTGATGGCCAACTGATGAAAGATGGCTTCAAGTTTCAAATTGCCGAAGAGCAACCTGAACATGAAGCAACGGTTTACATCAACAGTAAAGGCTTTGGCACGGCGAATATTGCAGGTCATGAAGACTTACTTTTGCCTGAACGTGAACTACGCCAAGTCTTTAATGGTGACCGTGTTAAAGTGCGTCAAACCTCAGTGGACCGCAAAGGTAAAGCTTGGGGCTTTATTACCGAGGTAGTGCAACACCGTGTGAAGCAAATCATTGGTAAAGTATCAATACATGATGGTGAATACTTTATTCAGCCAGCAAATCCGAATGCGCACCAACCGATTACTTTAGAAAAAGAGTTAATCGAACACGCACAAGTCAAAGTGGGCGATTCGGTTCGTGTCGCAATTGATGACTACCCAACCAAAGATGAGTTCGCGACAGGTCATATTGTGCAATCGATGGCAGACAAGGCCGACACTGAAATTATTATTCCGCAAACCATTTTAGAGTTTGGTTTGCCGTATGAGTTTCCAGAAGAAGTCATTAAAGAAGCAGAAAACTTTAAAGAGCCTTCAGCGCAAGACCGTGAAGGTCGTATTGACCTACGTGATTTAGCCTTAGTCACTATTGATGGTGAAGATGCACGCGACTTCGATGACGCGGTATATGCGGAAAAACGTCCGGGTGGTGGTTATCGTGTTGTGGTAGCCATTGCAGATGTGAGTCACTATGTCCGTTCAGGCAAACCACTGGATGATGAAGCTCAAGAACGTGGTACATCGGTGTATTTTCCGCACTTTGTTTTACCGATGTTGCCTGAAGCTCTTTCGAATGGCTTATGTTCACTCAATCCGCATGTGGACCGCCTATGTATGGTCTGTGATTTAAACCTGTCACGTGCCGGTCGCGTCACCAAGTTTGAGTTCTATCCATCAGTCATGCATTCAAAGGCACGTTTAACCTATACCAACGTTTCTCAATACTTTGAAGGTGACAGCAGTGCCATCCCAGAAGACCGTGATGTACGCAAATCCTTAAATACCCTGTTCCAACTCTATCAAGTCCTCAAAGGTTTACGTGCTGAACGTCATGCCATGGAATTTGAAACTGTTGAAACTTACATGACATTTGATGAGTTGGGCGGCATTAAGGAAATTTTACCGCGTACGCGTAATGATGCGCACAAACTGATTGAAGAATGTATGTTGTTGGCAAACGTGGCAGCGGCTGAATATGCGCTACAACATGATGTGCCAATGTTATACCGTATTCATGAACCACCTGAATTTTCACGTATTCAAAAAGTACGCGACTTTGTCAAACTGCTCGGTCTACCGTTCCCAGAACAGCCGACTCAGAAAGACTACCAAGCCGTGATTGATGCAACCAAAGACCGTATTGATGCTCCAAGTATCCATGCCGTGCTGTTACGTTCGATGATGCAAGCCTACTATGGTGCGAATAACGCGGGTCACTTTGGTTTGGCATATGAAGCTTATACGCACTTCACCTCTCCAATTCGTCGCTACCCAGACTTGTTACTTCACCGTGCCATCAAAGCACAATTGAAGAAAAAGCCTTACCCAATTTCTGGTGCTTCGCTGGATGATGCAGGTGAACACTTCTCTGCGACCGAGCGCCGTGCAGATGAAGCTTCTCGTTCTGTCACTACATGGTTGAAGTGCCATTACATGCAGCAGCATTTAGGTGAAGAGTTTGTCGGCATCATTTCTGCAGTGGCAGAATTTGGCCTGTTTGTGACACTTAAAGACTTATATGTTGACGGTATGATCCATGTCAGCCAACTGGGCGATGACTACTTTGTCTATGACCAACCAAGTCAGAGCTTGATTGGACAGACACGCGGTCAAAGCTTTAGCTTGGGCGATGAAGTAAAAATCAAAGTTGCAGCAGTTAATTTAGAAGACCGTAAAATTGATTTTGAATTATTGCAACAACTCTCACATGGTGGTCGGCCTATACGTAGTCGAGCGCCCCGTGTTGGCAAAGCCAAAACAGCACGAAGCGAAAGTAAAGAAGAAGTCTTTAGCGAGTCGACAAACGCCTCTCCCAGTAACAGCGGAGACCAGCCCATACGACGCAAAAAAGATAAATCCCAACCTAGCTCCTACAGCAAAAAGCCTGGTAAAAAATCTTCATCAAAGTCTGAAACAAAGGTTAAAGATAAAGTGAAGAAAAAGTCGAAACCTAAAAAGAAAAAATCAAATGCAAAAGCGAAAACTGAGTAAATGATGTAAAAGGTGCTAGGGCTTAATGTTCTAGCACCTTTTTTCATAGGACCAACATGAACTTTTTGCGTTTATTTTTAAGCAAACCTATCAGCCAATACCATCCCCTGCTTTATTTCATGGCCACGCGTAGCCGACGTATGATGCGCTATTGGCAGTGGAAAACAGATGGGAAAGACTATGCCCATTCATTTTCTGACGTCCCTTTGGCTTTTCGCGTCAAAAAGCATCAGTCCGTTCTGATTCGTAAATTAGGCGACAGCGATCAACACTGGCAACACAATAAAGTCATCAATCTCAAAATTGCCAGTCCGTGTATTTCCGGGATTTTAATCCACCCACAACAGACTTTTTCTTTTTGTCAGTTGGTGGGACAACCAACAACTCAAAAAGGCTATGTAGAGGGAATGGAACTCAGCTTTGGTCAAGCACGCGGTGGTATTGGTGGTGGTATATGCCAAATTGCCAATCTCATTCACTGGCTTGTCTTACATAGTCCATTGCAAGTGGTACAACGTTCACAGCATTCCTTTGACCCTTTTCCAGATCATGGTCGTGTACTTCCATTTGGTAGTGGCGCTGCAATTTTTTATAACTATATTGATTATCAATTTTACAACCCCACTCCACATAGCTTTCAAATTCAGCTTTGGTTTAGTGAGAAATGCCTAGAAGGTGAACTGCGTTGCTCAGTCGATTTAGGCTATGTCTATCATGTATTTGAACAACAGCATATCTTCCTTAAAATCGGGACGGATTACTACCGACAAAATGAAATTTGGCGACACCGTAAAGAAAAATATAAAAGCGGTGAAATCTTAGCAACTGAATGTATGACCCGTAACTTTGCCAAAGTGCTTTATCAGCCCTCACACATTGACCAGCACTACCCATCATGGGCTGAATTTCAAGCAGCGCAAAATATCAAAACCAATTAAAACTTGATTTCCCACAGTATCACCCTTACATCTAGTGATAACTGAACATTTAATTTGGCTTAAACGCATGACATTAGAAAAAGCAACCTTGCCTGTTCCACAGTTTGATCAAATCACCTTAGTACAACTCCAACAGCAGATCGAACAAGCCATTCAACAGGGTCAAAGTTTTTTAAAAGACCTGAGCGAAGTCCCTAAATCGATTCAGGCACAGCTTGCGGTCTTAGAACAAGTTGATCATTTAGAAAATAATATGAGTGAAGCATGGGGCGTGCTGTCCCACCTCAATGCCGTGATGAACAATGCTGAAACTCGTGAGGTGTACCAGTCACTATTACCAAGCTTAAGTGAATACTATACCGAGTTAGGTCAACACACAGCGCTGTATCAAACCTATCAACACATTCATGATGCTGCGCAGTTTGATCACCTCCCTGAAGCCCAACAAAGTGCGATTAAACTTGCACTGCGCGACTTCAAACTATCGGGTGTGGCTTTAGAAGGTGAAGCCAAAAAACGTTATGCAGAAATCTCCGCACGCTTATCACAACTATCGTCTGAGTTTTCCAACCATGTCCTGGATGCAACCCAAGCCTATTTCAAACCTTTAGCGGAACACGAACTGGCAGGCTTACCCCAAAGCAGTGTTGAGCTGTTAAAACAATATGGTCAGCAGCGCGAACTGGATCAACCCGTTGCCACTTTAGACTTTCCATCGTACTTGGCGATTATGACCTACGCGGAAAACCGTCCTTTACGCGAAGAACTGTATCGTGCATATACCACACGTGCATCTGATCAGTCTGAACACGCTGAATTTGATAACACCGCGGCGATGGAAGAAATTTTAAGCCTGCGTCAGGAAATGGCTGCACTGTTAGGTTTCAACAACTACGCCGAGCTTTCATTGGCCAGCAAAATGGCGCCAAATGTAGCAACAGTGGATCAATTCTTACGTGATTTAGCTGAACATTCACGTGCCCCTGCGCTCAAAGAAGTGGCGGAGCTGAAAGCTATTGCTGCTGAAGATGGCATTGAGGATTTAAAACCGTGGGACAGCACGTATTATTCGGAAAAACTGAAAGTCCAACAGTTCAATTTATCTCAAGAAGCACTCAAGCCCTACTTCCCTGCACCCAAGATTTTGCAGGGCTTATTTAGCATTGTGAATCGCCTTTATGGGATTCAAATTGTGGAGCGTGAAGCCCCTGTTTGGCACTCAGATGCACGTTATTTTGAACTAGAAGATCAAGGCGAAGTGGTCGGTGGATTCTACTTTGACCTCTATGCACGTCAGGGCAAGCGTGGCGGCGCATGGATGAGTGGTTTCCGCTCTCGCACCCAAACAACGCACGGCCTACAAAAACCGATTTGCTATATGGTGTGTAACTTTACACCACCTGTGGGGGATCAAGCAGCGCTGCTGACCCATGATGAAGTGATTACCTTGTTCCATGAATTTGGACATGGTTTACATCATATGTTGACAGAAGTTGATAATATTGCGGTTGCGGGGACACACGGTGTGGCATGGGATGCGGTAGAGTTACCAAGCCAATTCATGGAGTTTTGGGCATGGGATACTGAAAGCTTAGACCTGCTCAGTGCACATATTGACACCCAAGAAACCTTACCACAAAGTCTACTGAAAGCCTTGCTGGATGCGCGTTTCTTCCAGTCTGGCATGCAAAGCCTACGTCAAATTGAGTTTGCCCTGTTTGACCTCAGCATTCATAAAGCAACCCCTGCTTTGAAAGCGGATCAAATCCAAGCCACCTTAAATGAGATCCGTGCAAAATACGCTGTTTTAGAGACCACGCCTGATAACCGATTCCAACATAGCTTCAGCCATATTTTCGCAGGGGGCTATGCAGCAGGTTATTATTCTTATAAATGGGCGGAAGTTTTGGCCAGTGATGCCTTCGATCGCTTCGAAAATGAAGGGATTTTTAATACTGCCACTGGAAAAGAATTTCGCCAGTTTATTCTAGCAGTTGGCGGAAAAGATACAGCGCTTGATGCATTTATCAATTTCCGTGGACGCGAGCCAAAAATAGATGCTTTACTTCGTCATCAAGGTTGGACGAACCGCTAAAAAAGTGAGTAAACTAGGCGCCTAAATTGTTCAGAAGGTAAGTCTAATGACTATTAAACGTCGTTTCATTGCAGGTGCAAAATGTCCTAAATGTCAGGCGATGGATCGAGTTGTTATGCTTACCTCGAATGACGATGAATGGATTGAATGTATCGACTGTGGTTATTCTGAGAATCGTCCAACTCATGTAGACGAGCCTCAGATCCCCGCTATCCCTGACGAGGTTGGGGTCATTCAATTTAAACCACGTCAATCCAAAGAATAAAGGTTGAATCGAATGTCATCCGTACAACACAACAACCCTAAATTACTCTGGGGTATTACAGCAGGTTTAGTGGCAATCATTGCGATTTTCGCACTTTATCAGTGGTTGTTTGCTGCACAAGAGTCTACAGCAACACCGGTGCACCAAGCGGAGTTGATTCAGCCGACCGTGAAGACCCTTCCAGAAGCTGAAAAAGCAGCTTCGACCGCCATGGCAGACAACACTATTAAACTGGTTGAAGAAGAGATTTTAAAAGCACCTGTACCTGAAAATGCCTCACTTGCCAAAGAAGAAGTGGCAAAACTGGACGATATTCAAAGTCAGTTAAAGGAACAGGAAAAGAGTTTGCAAGCACAGCATAAAGATGCCGATGAACTGGTAAAGCTCAAAGAAGAACAAATTAAACTGTTAGAAGCACAATTGGCTGCACAGTAAAATGCAGTTGTTATTTTTAAAGACGTTAGCCTATCGACTGATACGCTAACGTATTTTTTTGCCCTGCTGCTTCACCTATAGTCAAACTACTTTATTATCCATACAGGATTCGAAAAAAACTCGAAATAATTCATCGAATGATTTGTATTGGTTTTATAATGATTTGATTATATCTTTTCAATCAGCACTAAGCCATTACATAACTCATCATCTCTTTTGAACTACCTCTAGTGATAAAGTCTCTAGTCGTTATACATAACAACCCCTAGCTCATACCAAGGATATCTTTTAGAAGGAGTTTATTTGTCGATTAGCTCTTATCATTGAGCTTAAGTAAGGGTTGATTTTTTAAGATGGGACGCTTAGCAATATCCTTGTACTTTGATTTGATTTGATTTGATTTGATTTGATTGGTATAGTCAAACTACTTTATTATCCACACATTACTCCAAAAAACTCAAAATAATTCATAGAGTTAGCTATATAAGTTTTATGATGATTTGACTATAGTCTCTGCAAAGAAATCAGTTTACTGACCAGCATCATCAATAAAGCTAAAGCATTAAAAAAAGCATCCGAAGATGCTTTTTATGTTCTAACTCAAGTTCACAACTTAGTGATACCAGCCAAATAACTTAAAGAAGTATGGAACATAAGCAATGATCAGCATCGCTGGGAACAACACGATCAAAGGCAAAATCCAACGTTCATAACGATAATAGAAAGACAAATGACGCACTTCCTCATCGGCCTCATTCACCTCGGCATCACCAATGGATTGTCTTGCTAAAAGATGATTAAGGGCCACAGGTGGTGTCACATAACCCAACTCAAAGCCAATCAAGGTGATCATCCAAAAATGGACAGGATGAATACCATATTGATAGGCCACAGGTGCAACCGTCGCAGAAATCAAGATCACGGCGCCAAACGGATCCATAATCATCCCAACAAAGACCATCAACCCCAAAATCAGAGTAATGACCAAGAACGTACTGCTAATATCAGTTGGGAAGAAACTCATTACCTCCGTACGTTCAAGCAATCCGCCCACGCTCACCGACAGTGCCATTAAAATGACCAAAGCACCAATGTGTCCAACGGTTTCACTGGTCGAGATATGCATCGATTTCCAAAAACCGACTTGGCGTAACACGTCCATGGAACTAGATTGAACCACCCCATGATTCACCACTTGTCCATCATCTGCGGCATTACCATGTAGCCCTTCACGGTATTCTGCATGGGCAACTTGAGCCCCAGCCAATGCAGGTTCACCACCCGAGTTATAATTTGCGCTGAGTGTCTCATCCCAATGCCCCACAGCAGGCAAAGGCGCAGGCTGATGACGTAATTTATCAAACAACACGATCATCAATAAAATCACAGGCATCATCACGGGTGCAGTAAATTCATTTAGGTCAGTGTCTAATAAGAATTTATAGAACATCCACGTGAGGACAAAAATCACGATATAAGGCACAACTGCTAAGAAAGCACGCCCTGATTTCGGTGCGGCCAAACTCGGTGCCGCGATGCGGAATTTACTCTCTGCAAAGAAGAGTGAAACCACTAAAAACAGTGTTGAGGTCAGTAAGAACGTGTAAACACCATATTGATAAAGTAAGTCCGTCGTGACTTCTTTGTTTAAGGATGCCACCACCACAATCAATAAGCATGGACGCAAAACTACACCCAGCGAACCCGACATTGCCGTTGCAGCCAAAGCAAACTGACGACGTCCACCTGCATTCCAGACTTCTTTATAAATAATCGCCCCTGCTGCAATCACAAAGATCCCTGATGCACCCGTATATGCGGTCGGTAAAGCCGCAGCGATTAAAATCAACCAAGTTAAAGTTTCAGGAGCCAAATTCCATGGACGCAAAATATTTAAGAACAGATCCACGACACGGGTTTGTTTCAACAACATACCCGCCCAAATAAATAGGGCTAAATTCAGGAAAATACTGGAGAATTCAACCAACTGTCCCAAGTAAATCCCTTGCCCCATGGGGTAGTCCATGAAGAAGATAAATGCCACACCTGTAATCACCGCCATGTAGGCATACAGAGGCACACTCAGGAAAGCAAAGCCTAGACGCCCGCCAGCTTTGGCCTCTTTCGGTGGGCTAAACAGCTGCCACACACTTATCAAGGTAAGTACCGAAAACAGAATCATCCACAGCCAATAAATCAGCTGGGTTTCGCCATTCATCGGTACACCCGAGTCTTTGACTGAGTTAAATTGGCTAATGCTTGAGTAGGTTAATAAACCATTACCCAGTGTCATCAGTAGGCTATAAACTCGATAATCCAGCTTGGTTGCAGGGCCACGCAAACCAATATGATGGATTTTTAAAGTGGCGCTAATCGCAGCTAAAACCACCATAAAAATTAACAGAATGGCGCGATTTTCTGTTCCGAATTTAAAAATACCGAAAAAGGTGGTTTCAAAATTACGATAGGCACGAATACTTGGGTGTGCATCCATATGTTGCATGGCTTTATCATAAAACTGATACTTTTCTTCACACTGCTGTACACCTGCCAAAATGGACGCACGCACATCCGCTTCCGAAGCAGTACCAAAGAAGTCGGCGAACTCATCTGCGGCGTTGGCTTGCATTTGGGTTTTGACCAAAGCATCCACATTAGGCTGACGATTACACTCTGGTTTGGCAGGCTCTGCCCTTAAAAAAGAGTACTGCATACCCGTGGTTGGATCACCATATAAGCGCTCACCCATACGTAGTAATTGGCCATGAATCATTTCACCTGTACCAATTAACAGCGTAAGTAACAGTAAAATCAGAATGACAAAAGTAGAAATCCACTCGGTCCATATATACTTCAGCAGATCGAATCCTGATCTGTGCTGTCCATGATTCTGCATGTTGTTTCCTATTTTTATTACCGTTGTATCCAGCGTAATACACCGTAGAACCTGTCGTTTTAGTCGGCTCGAGCTTATCCTTTCTCTCTGCCTTTAGATTTTTGTTTTGTTTATCTTTGCATCAAATTTATATTTTTGAATATGACAATCTAGATTTTCTTTTTAGAATTTAGGTCAATCCTCTATTCATCAAATAGATTTACCCCGATTAAATACAAAGCTACAATCACAATTCCCCAGATCACGCCCAACAAATGTGCTTCGACCAAAACTGGACTCCCGATCAGTTCAGCCGTAGCACTCTCACCAAAGGTGTTTTCCCAAATCAATTTGCCTAAAATAAGAAACAACACCAAACTCGCAAACATCCGTTCCTTACGGTATAGCAAATGGACAATGGCTATGGCAGTGAATATTCCATGCAGCACACCAGACAGCCCTGCATAAGCTTCAATATCCGCTAGAAAATAATAAAAACTGAGACTAATCAGCGGCGGTAAAATCAGCAATAACGCCACAAAATGCCAGACACGGGCCCGTGGAAAAATAAAAGGCAAACATATAAAAGCCAGCATATTGAGTGCAAAATGAATCCATCCCACATGCACCCAGTGCGCTGTCCACAAGCGCCAAATTTCAGGAAAAATATCCACTCGCCAATAAATAAATTGATCTTTAAAAATCTGTAGGCATGCCGAGATCGACACGACAAAAGCAATCAAAATGATTTTTCGATTCAGAAATTGATCATGCATCACATGTCCTTATCGCGTTGCTCATTTATTTATTGTTGTTTTTTCTGCGCTGCGGCTCAGTTTAAAATTGGTTAACTTTCACTAAACAACTCATCTAGCTCAGAGCGGTCTTCTTTTTCATCCCAGAAATGCGCCATACCACCATCCCCAGTTCGTGTCCCGGTGTGTTCAGTCCAATAACGATCTGAAATCCCCTGAACTATACTCGAGGCCATACTATCAATCAGTTTAAATTGTGGATTGCTCTGTTTTTCATCGCTATAGGAAGACGCATAACTTTTTAATGCATCACGAATCTTGGCATCGTCCCCACTGGCTTGAGCTGCTATAGCATACATTGCATGAGATAAGCGAACCCCTTTTTGCTCCCCAATTTGCATCGATTGTTTCAAGGTCTGATATGGATCAGGTTTGCCTTCACCCGCACCTGGCAATAAGGTCCAAATCACCGCACGCGTTGCATTCGGCGCACCCCAAAACTTTTCATTGTCTAGACACACCATCCCACGTTCAACAATAGCCGCAATGTCTTTAGGAACATTGACTGCACTACCTGAGTTAATATCATTGGTCATGGCTTGTAACCCACTCAACATCCCCAGCATATATACAGTTTGATCCAAATCGCTGTTCATTTTTGGACAGCCTTCGCCCAATGGTTTCTTATATTTCTTTTCCCAGCGGTTTTGAAAAAGTTGATAACCAGTATATTGCCGTTGTGCTGCAGTCGCCGCCCAACGCTTTTGTTCAATTCGAGCATCCTGTGCTTCAGAGAGATTGCCTGCTTTCGAGGCACGCAAATAACGTAACTCAGCCTCAAGTGCCTGATTCTCCGCACAAATACCTGATGCTGAATAAAGCAGAACTGCCACACGCGTTGGATCTGCCCCCATGTCTTTGGTCGACATAATCGCAGGAGTCAAAGCATTGCCTGAGTTACACACCATCTCAGCGTCTTCCATGGCTAAAATAGGCGGTACGATATGTTTTTCACTAAACCCAAGCGCAACATTGGCACCTGTTTTAACCACTTGTGAACAACCCGAAAATAATAAACTTGTAAGCGCTACAACAGCCACACCTTGGCCTATTTTTTGGACTTGCGACATTTTCCTGTCCTCTATTTGTATAATTGTATGTGTCCATGCTGACAAACATAGCAGAAGCATTTTTCGAAGAAAAGAGTATTTACTCTAAATGAGACCACTACTCTGCCATGAAATAAAAAGCGGAAAATTGACTAAAATGACGCCTCAACTTTTTTTTAGGCAAAAAAAAAGTAGCATAGCGACGGTTCAGCACATGCTACTTATCAACTGGGAAGCCTAGCTAGGCTTTGTTTGGTGTAAATCGTTCCTTCAGCACAGTTCCTAATCGTCCTATAACAATCGCTAACACAATTGCTACCACTAGAAACATCCAAGTTGGGATCATCATAAGATTATCCTTGTTTGCTGTTGGTGATTTGAATGTACATTTTAAGATCAAAAAACTGTAGGAAAGTTGTCTGACAATCCCAAAAAGCACATCAGTTTCTTCAGATATGTCAGACAATAGAAAATGAAATATGATTATATTTATTATTTTTCAATAGCTTAGGTGAGTATTGCAAATTAAAATTGTCCAACAATTATTGCATTTTAGTGAGTGTTTTTAGGGCTTTCCATTGCGTGATGGGTAACTGATCACACCAAACCAACATCGGTTTTGCTCTAAAGTGTTGAAAATAAATCACAATATAAGCACGATGATCCACAATATGGCTGATTTGCACTCGTTGCACATTAGTTTGTTTCTGAAGTGACAAAGACCAATCACGGCCATCTAAATGCTGAAGCTGAAAATGTTGCGGCCCACGTAGAAAAAACAAATACAGCACAAAGCCTGCAACCAAAGCGATCAGCCACAGTCCAAAAGGAAGTAGCTGATACAAGACCAGCATCAGAACGGCATAAATCGACAACTGAAACACATAAGCCAAACGGCTGGGTTTAAGTTGAAAATGACGATGTTCCATTGCACTTATCCGTGTACATAATGCTTTAATTTTTGAATCAAGGTTTTCATCTCAGGGTGCGGTGGTTCAGACACTTCCATAAACCAATCCAGCAAATCTGGATCTTCTTGTTCAACCAAGGCCGCAAACATGGCCTTTTCCGCAGGATCTGCCTGAAGATAATAATTTTTCACATAAGGGTCAAAGTACACATCAATTTCTTTTAAACCACGACGTGCTCGGTAGATTACTTTACGTTCTTCCAAGCTCATTTCTTCAGTCATTACATTCCCCAAATTAATTGAAACGGCTTAGTTTAACCGATCACACCGCCCTCGCCACTAGTTAAATGTCGCAATTTTAACAACTGGCAAAACTCATCAAAAAATCAAATAGATTTGAGCATTCAGTCCATTGTCGCATGTCCTGCTTTTCACTAATCTTCTAGCAAAATAACAACATCAGGATGAGCTTCCATGCAATCAGGCGCAATTCGCCCGTTAACTAATATGCTGCCGCGTAATTTATTTAATGCTGAACATGAGGCATTTCGAGAAACTGTGCGAAAGTTTTATGCCAAAGAAGTTGTTCCGAATATTGAAAAATATGAACAACAACAACATGTTGATCGTGAGCTATGGAATAAAGCAGGTGCCATGGGGCTACTGTGTGCCACCATGCCTGAAGCTTATGGTGGCTCAGGTGTAGACCGTTTGTACAGTATGATTTTGATTGAGGAGCAAGCCTATGCCATGGATTCCTCAACTGGGTTTTCACTACACTCGGACATTGTCGCGAACTATATCAATAACTTTGGCAATGAAGCACAAAAACACTATTGGTTAACGCGAATGGCTTCGGGTGAAACCGTCACCGCCATTGCCATGACTGAACCTGGTACAGGCTCAGACTTGCAAGCGGTACGAACAACGGCTGTTTTAGACGGTGATGACTACATTATCAATGGCTCCAAAATCTTCATTACCAACGGCTACCTCTGCGATATGGCGATTGTGGTTTGTAAGACCGGCAATAACGAAAAAGGTTCAGCCAATCTCTCATTAATCATCGTTGAAGCTGATCGTACGGGGTTCAGTAAAGGCAAACCCCTCAATAAAATTGGCATGAAAGGACAAGACACCTGCGAATTGTTTTTTGATCATGTGCGTGTGCCTAAAGAAAACTTGCTTGGTATGGAAGGTATGGGCTTTATGATGCTGATGAAAGAACTGGCTTGGGAGCGCATGTTGGTGGCCATTATCTGCCAAGCGGGGGCAGAAGCAGCACTGGCACATACCGTTCAGTACACCAAAGAACGTAAAGCTTTTGGAAAAACAGTTTCAAGCTTTCAAAATACTCGTTTTAAACTGGCAGAGTTACGTACAGAAATCGATTTTTGCCGTGCTTACCTCGACCGTTGTATGCAATTGCAACTGGAAGAGAGTCTCGGCATTGATGCCGCAGCAGCAGCCAAATATAAAATTTCCGAGATGTTTTCTAAAGTTGTCGATGAATGTCTACAACTGCATGGCGGCTATGGTTATATGCTGGAATATCCGATTGCACGAGCTTATCTAGATAATCGTGCCAATCGCATTTATGCCGGAACCAATGAAATTATGAAAGAGCTCATTTCCCGTTCACTCTAAGATCAAAATGCCCCTCTTTCGATGGGCTTTTACTTTTAACAATGTGTTTGATGAAACTCCGCAATCAAAGCAACCACCAACTCAGGTTGCTCTTTATGTGGCATATGATGTAAACCTTCTAAAATGTGCAGTTCAGCCTGCCCTGACACCCCTTCAAAAATCTGCTGAGGTTGTGCCGTACTACAGTATTCATCCAGTTCAACATGAATAACCAACGTTGGACAAAGCACACCATCAATCACACTGGCCAAATTCCAATCTTGGAAAATGGGTGATAGCCATGTTTCAATCCATGCATCAAGTACCCATTGCGCCTTTTCAGAGTGATATTTCTCTAAAAGTTCCATTTGTCCCACTTGTTGAAAGCTAACTTTTGCTTCACTTATCCCCTTCAGTGTCAGTGCTTCAACCGCATACTGTGCCGAGATTGAAATTAATCCTTGGCAACGCACTTGATAAGCCGAAGCAATCGCAACAGACATCCCCCCACCCACGCTATGCCCTAGAATGACAAAATTCTGGATCGAAAAATAATCCAAACAGCTTTAAAGGCGTGTTCTGCTTTAGTGATGACAAAACTATGTGCCAAGGGCTGTGTACTCGCATCAGACAAACCAAAACCCAATCGATCATAGGCATAGACCACGCGTGCAGTCGCTTGTGCCAGTCGGGCAGGAAAATCCCGCCACAAAGCCACACAACCTAATGAATGGTGCATTAGAATAATCGGGGCTAAAGTATGATATGTTGCATCAGTGTGCCATTTTTTGGCATGAATCATATTTGATACAAATGGGACTTGGTAACTTTGTTCTAAGATATTCAAAATATTCCCTATTCTTTATCTTTTAAGTTTTTAAAATCATCCAAAAGTCCTACAGTTTAAGAAACTAAAAACAGAACACCCTAAAGTCATTTCCATAAAAAAAGGAGCGTTATGCTCCTTTTAAATCAACTACTCAACCTAAGACACCAATTTAGGCTTCTGGTTCAATGCTGCATCACGTTTAGCAAATTTCAGTACACCATCCTCAAAAGAAGCGCTTTTCAATGTCTTCCGATCCGCAAGATAATTATTGCTGACTTTCCATGGTGCATGTCTACCCTGTTTTGGCATTACATTAGCAGCACGGGCAATATAACCCGAGCTTAAACTGCCCATAACCGTATCTTCCATCAGCTCTGTCGCATCCCCTTGCGGGATCACTTCAGCCCACTGCTTTTGATCCATATAGTTGAGTAAGCGGCAAATATATTCAGCTGCAATATCCACTTTTAAGGTCCATGACGCATTAATATAGCCAATAATCATCGCCATATTCGGTACATCACTGACCATCACGCCCTGATACAGCATATGTTTAGAGGTATCTAAAGGTTTGCCATCAATCGTTGCTTGTATACCTCCCAAGATTTGAATTTCTAGACCAGTGGCTGAGACGATGATATCGGCCTCTAAATGCATGCCAGACTTTAATTGAAGGCCCGTTTCAGTAAAGCGTTCAATCTGATCTGTTTCAACACTGGCTTGGCCTGAACGAAGAATTTTAAATAAATCACCGTCTGGCACTACACATAATCGTTGATCCCAAGGATTATATTCTGGGGTGAAGTGTTTCATATCCACTTTACCTTTGAGCTGCATCTTAATCGACTGGAGCAGCAGTCGGCGGAGTAATTTCGGTTGCTTCTGCGCGAACGCATAAATTCCGCGTTGCATTCCAATATTACGTGCACGAGTCAATTTATAAGCTACATCTTGAGGTAATACTTTACGCATTTTGTCATACACAAAATCGATTGATGGCACCGAAGCAATATAAGTTGGAGAGCGTTGTAGCATAGTGACATGTGCCGCCCCACCTTTGGCCATCGCAGGCACCAGTGTAATCGCTGTCGCACCACTTCCAATAATGACGACTTTTTTACCTGTATAATCTAATTTTTCAGGCCAAAACTGTGGATTTACAAACTCGCCTTTAAATACTTCTTTATTTGGAAAATCAGGTTGGTAGCCTTGGTCGTAGTTATAATAGCCGGTACAGCCAAACACAAAATTTGCAATCCAGTTTTGTTTTTTGCCTTTTGCATTCTCAATCACGATCTGCCACTTTTTCTCAGTAGAATCATAATTAGCGCTGAGTACGCGATGCTTAAAATGAATTTTTTCTTTGAGTTTCTGTTCATCAATGACTTCCGCCAAATAGCCCTTAATCGAAAAACCATCTGCCAAAACGCTGGCTTGTTGCCACGGTTTAAAATTAAAACCAAAGGTCGACATATCTGAATCAGAACGAATACCTGGGTATTTAAACAAATCCCATGTTCCACCAAAGCTGTCACGACGTTCAATAATTTCAAACGAACGTTGTGGGCAATGCTTGGTTAAATGTGCCGCAAGGCCAATGCCTGAAATACCAGCACCTACAATGAGCAGATCGACGTGCTTATCCATATTGTTTTTATCCTGTCTTATATTCTGTTCTTATTAAACCATAAAACTGACAATACACAATGTCAAGTTTAAGTAGATCTGTCGTAAAATATGTCACTAAAGGCCAAAATGCATAGATTGTCGAACAAAAACCCATAAAAAAAGACCAGTGAAACACTGGTCTTTTTCTAAGAACAACTGAATAGCTCTACGAAATTATTTAACTTCGCGATCTACTAGTTCAACGTAAGCCATCGGCGCAGCATCACCTGCACGGAAGCCCGCTTTAAGAACACGTAGATAACCGCCGTTACGTTCTTTGTAACGAGGGCCAAGAACGGTAAATAATTTACCAACAGTTGCTGCTGAACGAGTACGAGCAAACGCTAAGCGACGGTTTGCAACAGTATCGTTTTTAGCTAAAGTGATTAAAGGCTCAGCTACACGACGTAACTCTTTTGCTTTAGGCACAGTTGTTTTGATCAACTCGTGCTCAAACAAAGAGTTAGCCATGTTTTGAAACATCGCTTTACGATGGCTGCTTGTACGGCCTAATTTCACACCACTATTACGATGACGCATGGTGATAGTCCTACTTAATTAACGGCTACGATAGGCGAAACGATCGTCCATACGGAGACTAGCTGGTGGCCAGTTCTCTAAACGCATGCCGAGTTGTAAGCCTTTTGAAGCCAGAACATCTTTGATCTCAGTAAGCGATTTTTTACCAAGGTTAGGAGTTTTGAGTAACTCAACCTCAGTGCGCTGTACAAGATCACCAATGTAGTAAATATTTTCTGCTTTCAAACAGTTAGCAGAACGAACAGTAAGCTCTAGATCATCTACTGGACGAAGCAAAATTGGATCAACTTCTTCACGAGGTTCTTGAGCAACAGGAGCTTGATCTTTCTGAAGGTCAACAAAAATTGCAATTTGTTGTTGCAAGATTGTTGCCGCTTTGCGGATTGCTTCTTCTGGATCAACTGTACCGTTGGTCTCAAGATCAATGACCAATTTATCAAGGTCTGTACGTTGTTCTACACGAGCGTTTTCCACTGTGTAAGACACACGTTTGATTGGGCTATAAGAAGCATCTAACTGTAAGCGACCTACAGGGCGAGTTTCGCCTTCTGGGAAACGCGAGTCAGAAGTTTCATAACCACGACCTTGAGAAACTTTCAAGCGCATTTTTAATGAGCCTGAAGCACTTAAAGTACCGATCAAATGTTCAGGGTTAACCACTTCAACATTATGAGGTAAACGAAGGTCAGCAGCAGTTACATCGCCAGGACCTTGTTTCTCTAATGTCAAATAAGCTTCATTTTGATCGAACAGCTTAATAGACAATCCTTTTAGGTTCAGCAAGAGCTCGACGATGTCCTGCTGCAAGCCTTCCAAAGTACTGTACTCGTGCTCGACACCTTCAATCTCAACTTCAACCACAGCAGCGCCAGGTAAAGAAGAAAGAAGGATGCGACGTAAAGCATTGCCCAGAGTATGACCAAAGCCACGCTCTAAGGGTTCTAGAATAACTTTTGCCGAGGTCCCGCTAACCGCTTCGACCTTGATCGCTTGCGGAGTTAGAAACTCATTTGCAGTACGCGTCATATTGCTACCTCAAGGATTATTTAGAATACAATTCTACAATCAAGCTTTCGTTGATTTCAGCAGGTAAATCTGAACGATCTGGTGCAGCTTTAAACGTACCTTCCAACTTAGAATGGTCGATTTCCATCCAAGAAGGAATACCACGTTGTGCAGCTAATTCAACTGCGTTTTTGATACGCAATTGTTGTTTAGCACCTTCATGCACAGCAATTACATCACCAGCTTTAACTTGGATAGACGCGATGTTAACACGACGGCCATTCAAAGTGATCGAGCGGTGAGATACAAGCTGACGAGCTTCTGCACGTGTAGAACCAAAACCCATGCGATAAACGACGTTATCAAGACGGCTTTCAAGCAGTTTCAACAAGTTTTCACCAGTTGCGCCTTTCACACGAGCAGCTTCTTTATAGTAATTACTAAATTGACGCTCTAAAACACCGTACATACGACGTACTTTTTGTTTTTCACGTAATTGTAGTGAGTACTCAGATTGTTTGCCACCACGCGCTCCGCCATGTTGGCCAGGAGCTTTAGCAGCTTTTTTAGTTTTGACGTCAAATGGTTTAACGCCAGATTTTAATTGCAGGTCTGTCCCTTCGCGGCGAGAGAGTTTGCATTTTGGACCAATATAACGAGCCATGAATGTTTCTCCTTACACGCGACGTTTTTTAGGTGGACGGCAACCGTTGTGCGGGATTGGCGTCACATCGGTAATGCTGTTAATTTTATAACCCACTGCACCTAAAGCACGAACCGCAGATTCACGACCAGGACCAGGACCTTTTACAAGGACGTCCAAGTTTTTCAAACCGTAGTCTAAAGCAGCTTTACCAGCAACTTCAGCAGCTACCTGAGCAGCAAACGGAGTTGATTTACGTGATCCACGGAAGCCTTGTCCACCAGAGGTAGCCCAAGCCAGTGCATTACCTTGACGATCGGTAATAGTCACAATGGTGTTATTAAAAGAAGCGTGAATGTGTGCAACACCTTCAGAGACGGTACGAGTGACCTTCTTGCGTGTGCGAGTATCTTTAGCCATCTTTTAGCTTCCAGAAATCTTATTTCTTAATAGGTTTGCGCGGACCTTTACGGGTACGTGCGTTAGTTTTGGTGCGTTGTCCACGGACAGGCAAGCTGCGACGATGACGAAGACCGCGGTAGCAGCCTAAATCCATTAAACGTTTAATGTTCATGGAAATTTCGCGACGTAAATCACCTTCGGTCGGAACCTTAGCAACTTCTGCACGAATCGCATCAAGCTGAGCGTCATCTAATTCACGGATCTTTGTAGTCGGCGCGATACCAACAGCAGCCAAGATATTCTTAGCAGTGTGGCGACCTACACCAAAGATGTACGTTAGAGAGATAACAGCATGCTTGTTATCCGGAATGTTTACACCGGCAATACGAGCCATTCAATTTTCTCCAAAAAGGCAGTTAAGACAATCAACCGCCCCACAAAAATCTTGAGGGGCGGATAATAACCTAATTAGCCTACTGAAATCAACAGGTCTTGATCAGATTAACCTTGACGCTGCTTATGACGAGGTTCTGCGCTACAAATTACGCGAATAACCCCATTACGACGGATAACTTTACAGCTACCACAAATTTTCTTTACAGAAGCTTGTACTTTCATGATGAAACCTCAAGTGCGCTTATCCCTTAGGATGAGCAGTCGTTTTTCTCATTAACGTTTGATTATCATATTGATGCGAGGTGAGATGTGCTTGCAGCTGAGCCATAAAGTCCATCACTACCACCACAACAATAAGCAAAGATGTTCCACCTAAAGAGAATGGAATACCAAATGAGCTTTGTAAAATCATCGGCATTAAACAAATGATGGTGATATAAATCGCGCCAATAAATGTCAAACGGTTAAGAATATGATCTAAGTAACGAGCAGTTTGCTCACCTGGACGAATACCAGGTACATAAGCCCCGCTGCGTTTCAAGTTTTCCGATACTTCTTTCGGGCTAAATACAAGCGCTGTATAAAAGTAACAGAAAAAGATAATTAACGCACCAAAGAGCACCAAATACAACGGCTGACCAGGCGAAAGCACCAATGCCAAATCTTGCAAACTACGTTTGATAATACCCGCATTCGGATCTGCACTACCCACCCATTGCCCTAAACTCGCAGGGAACAAAAGCAATGAACTTGCGAAAATCGCTGGGATCACACCGGCCATATTAATTTTTAATGGCAAATGCGACTGTTGTGCAGTAAATACACGACGTCCTTGTTGTTTTTGAGCATAGTTTACTGGAATACGACGTTGCGCCTTCTCAATAAATACAATTGCAGCTAATACAGCCAGAGACAACACGCCAAAAATAACCAAGCCGATTAGACTGGTTTGACCATTATCTACTGATGATATTGATTGCAGAATTAAATTCGGCAAACCTGCAACAATACCGGCGAAGATGATCATGGAAATACCATTGCCCACCCCACGTTCGGTAATTTGCTCTCCTAACCACATCAAGAACATTGTACCTGCAACCAAAGAGGTTACAGCTGGTACGTAGAAAGCCAGACCTGCAGTTAAGGTAATCCCTTGACTGATCAGACCAGCACACATCCCAATTGCCTGCACGAGTGCAAGGAACAATGTACCCTGTCGCGTATATTGATTAATCTTACGCTTGCCTTGTTCGCCTTCTTTCTTTAAAGCTTCCAACGAAGGAATAACTGTAGACATTAACTGCACGATAATCGATGCAGAAATGTACGGCATAATCCCAAGAGCAAGAATGGACATACGCTCTAATGCACCACCAGAAAACATGTTAAACAAACCAAGGATCGTACCTTGGTTTGCATTAAAAAGATTTTCAAGTGCGGCATTATTAATGCCTGGTACTGGAATATGTGCTCCTAGTCGAAAAACCAATAATGCACCGATGAGAAACATCATGCGGCGAATAATTTCACGGTATTTCACATGAAATGGCTGGCCTTTCATCATATTGACATGACCTGAAGAACTAGGAGACATAGACACTAGCGATTACTCCTCGACTTTACCGCCAGCAGCTTCAACAGCAGCTTTAGCGCCTTTAGTCACAGCAACACCTTGAACAGTGAATGCACGAGTAATTTCACCAGAAAGTACGATACGAGCACGTAACATATCTTTACGTACAACGTTTGCAGCTTTTAAAGTTTCTAGGCTAACGATGTCGCCTTCCACTTTAGTAAGCTCAGATAAACGTACTTCAGCAGTTTTTAAAGCGATTTGGCTAGTGAAACCGAATTTAGGTAAACGACGATATATCGCAGTTTGACCGCCTTCAAAGCCTGGACGAGTACCACCGCTCTTACGTGAATTCTGACCTTTGACACCACGGCCACCAGTCTTACCAACGCCAGAACCGATACCACGGCCTAAACGACGATTTTCACGTTTTGCACCTTCAGCAGGTGCAAGCTCATTTAAACGCAGAGTCATGGCTTATTCCTCTACACTAACCATATAGTAGACTTGGTTGATCATACCACGGTTAGAAGGCGTATCTTGCACTTCTACAGTATGACCAATACGACGCAGACCTAAACCTTGTAGGCTAAGCTTGTGATTTTTCAAGCGATGCGCAGAAGATTTAGTCTGGGTAACTTTAATCGTTTTCATGATTGATTACCCTTGAATTTGTTCTACTGTAAGACCACGTTTCGCAGCAACCTTCTCAGGAGAAGTCATATCACGCAGACCGTTAAAAGTCGCGTTTACTACGTTTGCAGCGTTAGTAGAACCATAACATTTTGTTAATACGTTACGTACGCCTACAGCTTCTAGAACTGCACGCATAGCACCACCAGCGATTACACCAGTACCTTCAGAAGCAGGCTGCATGTAAACACGGCTTGCACCGTGACGCGCGTTAATAGGGTGCTGTACAGTACCGTTAACAAGGTCAACAGTAATCATGTTACGACGAGCAGCTTCAAGTGCTTTAGAAATAGCAGCTGGAACTTCACGTGCTTTACCACGACCAAAACCTACACGACCATTACCATCACCAACCACAGTCAATGCTGTGAAAGAGAAGATACGACCACCCTTAACAACTTTGGCTACACGATCAACGGCAACCAGCTTTTCAACAAGACCTTCGTTTTGTTCAACTTTAGCCATGATTAGAACTCCAAGCCGTTTTCACGAGCAGCATCAGCCAAGGCTTTGATACGACCATGATATTTGAAACCAGAACGGTCAAATGCAACTTTAGTAATACCAGCTGCTTTAGCGCGTTCTGCGATTAAAGCACCTACTTTAGTAGCTGCTTCAACGTTACCAGTTGTACCAGCACGTAAAGTAGCATCTAAAGTTGAAGCTTGCGCTAAAACTTTGCCACCATCTGCTGAAATAACTTGAGCGTAGATGTGACGCGGAGTGCGGTTTACACACAAACGAGTCGCACCCAACGCACGGATGTGCAAGCGTGTGCTTTTCGCACGACGCAAACGGGATTGTTTCTTTTCGTTCATAAGAACCTCGCGCCTTATTTCTTCTTAGCTTCTTTACGAAGTACAACTTCGTCAGAATAACGAACACCTTTACCTTTATAAGGCTCTGGTGGACGGTAACCACGGATATCTGCAGCAACCTGACCTAAACGTGCTTTATCAGCAGATTTAAGAACAATTTCAGTTGCTGTAGGAGTTTCAGCAGTTACACCTTCAGGAAGCGTATAGTCGATAGGGTGAGAAAAACCAAGGTTAAGGTTAACAATGTTACCTTTAACCGCAGCTTTATAACCAACACCGATAAGTTGTAACTTACGTTCAAAGCCTTCGCTCACACCTTTTACAAGGTTGTTAAGCACAGCGCGAGCAGTACCAGCTTGCATCCAAGCGTCTTTCGACTCAGCTTTTGGAGCAATCGCTAAAATACCGTCTTCCTGTTTAAGCTCGACCAGCGCATGCAGGGTGAAAGACAAAGTACCTTTGCTACCTTTCACTTCGACCTGCCGGCCGTTCTGAGTAACTGTTACACCGTTAGGTACAGTTACTGGGGCTTTAGCCACACGAGACATGAGGAATCACCTATTAAGAAACAAAAGCAATAACTTCACCACCGATACCTGCAGCACGTGCAGCGCGATCAGTCATGATGCCTTTGCTTGTAGAAACAATTGCAATACCTAAACCTTGCTTAACGCTCGGAAGTGCATCTTTACCACGATACTGACGTAGACCTGGACGGCTTACGCGTTTCACAGTTTCGATAACTGGTTTGCCTTCGAAATACTTTAAAGTCAAAGTAAGAGTTGCTTTGCCTTCAGCATCTGCAACTTCTACGTTTGAAATATAACCTTCTTGTTGAAGAACGTTTGCAATAGCAACCTTCAACTTAGAGTTAGGCATAGAAACGGTTTGTTTCTTTGCCATTTGCGCGTTACGAACACGAGTTAACATGTCGGCAACGGTATCTTGCATACTCATCTATAACGCTCCTTACCAGCTTGCCTTAACAACGCCCGGTACATCACCTTGCATTACTGTATCGCGTAATTTGTTACGGCTTAAACCGAACTTACGGAAGTAACCATGAGGACGACCAGTTAAACCACAACGGTTACGTAAACGTACTGGAGACGCATTACGTGGTAATGCTTGGAATTTCATCATCGCTTCGAAACGCTCTTCGTCGCTAGCATTTACGTTTGCAATAACAGCTTTTAATTCAGCACGTTTTGCAGCGTATTTAGCAACAGTAGCTTCGCGTTTCAATTCGCGATTAATCATACTTTTCTTAGCCATATCGACCTCTTATTTGAACGGGAAGCCGAATGCACGCATAAGCGCACGGCCTTCGTCATCGGTGCGAGCAGTCGTAGTGATGGTAATATCCATACCACGAATACGATCAATCTTATCAAAATCGATTTCAGGGAACATGATTTGTTCCTTAAGACCCATTGAGTAGTTACCACGACCGTCAAATGATTTCGCAGAGAAACCACGGAAGTCACGGATACGAGGGATCGCAATCGAGATTAGACGGTCTAAGAATTCGTACATACGTTCGCCGCGTAAAGTAACTTTACAACCAATCGGCCAACCATCACGGATTTTGAAACCAGCGATTGATTTGCGAGCTAACGTAAGAACTGGTTTTTGACCAGCGATAGCTTGCATATCAGCAAGAGCACCATCAAGGAGTTTTTTGTCAGCAGCAGCTGCGCCAACACCCATGTTGATCGTGATTTTAGTAATGCGAGGAATATCCATCACATTTTTAACGGCTAAAGTCTCTTGTAATTGAGCCTTAAGTTCGTCGTTGTAACGCGTTTTAAGTCTGGCCATTGCCTTTTCAACCTATTACTTCGCTACCGCCACTGATTCACCATTTGACTTGTAAACGCGAGTTTTCACGCCTTCAGTCACTTGGTAACCAACACGGTCAGCCTTTTGGGTTGTAGCATTAAAAATTGCCACGTTAGAGATATGAAGCGAAGCTTCTTGTGTAACTACAGCGCCTTCAGCACCTGTTGCACGGTTCGGCTTTTGATGCTTCTTAACCAAGTTAAGGCCTTCAACCATAACACGGTCATTTGAAACAGACAGAACAGTACCCTGTTTGCCTTTTTCTTTACCTGCGATCACAATAACTTGATCGCCTTTTTTAATCTTAGCCATGATTGCCTCTTATAGAACTTCAGGAGCCAGTGAAATAATTTTCATGAACTGTTCAGTACGAAGTTCACGAGTCACTGGTCCGAAAATACGAGTTGCAATCGGCGCTTTGTTGTTGTTCAAAATAACAGCAGCGTTATCGTCGAAACGAATCACTGAACCGTCTGGACGACGGATACCGAATTTTGTACGAACTACAACAGCATTCATCACGTCACCTTTTTTAACACGTGCGCGTGGAATAGCTTCTTTTACAGTAACTTTAATAATGTCGCCAACAGAAGCATAACGACGGTGTGAACCACCAAGTACTTTAATACATTGTACGCGGCGAGCACCACTATTGTCTGCTACGTCTAGCATACTTTCGGTTTGAATCATTGCCCTACTCCAAAACCGAGCATCACCGGTCACAATTTCGAAAGGCTCAAAGAGTACTCGAAATTAACCGATGATGCAACAGATACGTCTAATTACTCAGCAGCAGCCTCAACAACTTCAACTAGAGTCCAAGACTTAGTTTTAGAAATTGGGCGGCTTTCTTTGATAGTCACAACGTCGCCAGTTTTAGCTGTGTTGTTCTCATCGTGAGCATGTAATTTAGTTGAACGGCGGATTGATTTGCCATACAACGGGTGTTGAACGCGGCGTTCGATAAGTACAACAATAGACTTGTCCATTTTGTCGCTTACTACTTTGCCGGTTAACGTGCGAACTGTTTGTTCACTCATTGTCCGTTCCCCTGTTTTTCGGTAAGGAGTGTCTTAATACGAGCAATTGTTTTACGAGTAAGCGCAACTTCGTGCGATTTACCCAATTGACCAGTTGCTTTTGCCATACGAAGACGGAATTGGTTAAGCTGTTGCTCATCAAGCAAAGCTGTCAACTCTTCTACCGACTTTTCACGTAGATCTTTAGTTTTCATTACATTACCGTCCGAGTCACGATAGTGGTTTTAAACGGAAGTTTAGCAGCTGCAAGCGTAAACGCTTCGCGAGCCAATTCTTCGTTAACACCATCAATTTCGTACAAGACTTTACCTGGTTTGATTTGACAAACCCAATATTCCACAGAACCTTTACCTTTACCCATACGCACTTCAAGAGGCTTAGAAGTAATTGGCTTGTCTGGGAAAACACGGATAAAGATCTTACCACCACGTTTAATACGACGGCTGATTGTACGACGCGCTGCTTCAATTTGACGAGCAGTCATTTGACCACGCTCAACAGATTTAAGTGCGATTGTACCAAAAGATACCGAGCTACCGCGGTGAGCTAGACCAGTGTTACGGCCTTTCTGCACTTTACGGAATTTAGTACGTTTAGGTTGTAACATGGATTATTCTCCTTTTTCAGCAGAACGATCATTGCGACGACCACGACGCTCTTGACCTTCACCACGACCACGACCGCGTTTAGCTGGACGTTCTTCAGCTGGAGCCGGGTTCATGACTTGTTTCATGCCACCCAAGATCTCACCACGGAAGATCCAAACTTTAACACCAATCGTACCGTAAGTCGTTTCAGCACGCATAGTTGAATAATCGATGTCTGCACGAAGTGTATGCAAAGGTACGCGACCTTCACGATACCACTCAGTACGTGCAATCTCAGCACCACCTAAACGGCCTGATACTTCAACTTTGATACCTTTAGCACCAGCACGCATTGTGTTTTGAACCGCACGCTTCATAGCACGACGGAACATTACACGTTTTTCTAATTGAGAAGCGATAGCTTCAGCAACTAAACGAGCGTCTAAGTCTGGGCGATCGATTTCATTGATGCTTACTTGCGCTGGAATACCCATAATTTGAGTAAGTTCACGCTGTAATTTCTCAATGTCTTCGCCTTTTTTACCGATAACGATACCAGGACGTGCAGTGCTAATCGTTACTTTAGCAGCGCCCGTAGGACGTTCGATAAGAATATTGCTGATCATTGCATTCTTAAGTTTTTTAGTTAAAAACTCACGAACTTGAAGATCTTTAAGCAAGTATTCAGCGTATTGTTTCGGACTCGCATACCAGTTGGCGTTATGACGTTTTACAACACCAAGGCGGATACCGATTGGATGAACCTTCTGACCCATATCAAACCCCTACCTTAACGGTAATGTGACAAGTACGCTTAGTAATACGATCTGCACGGCCTTTAGCACGTGGCATAATACGCTTAAGGCTAGTGCCTTCATCAACGTAAATCGTAGTAACCTTAAGGTCGTCTACATCTAAACTGTTATTGTGTTCAGCGTTTGCAATTGCAGATTCCAATGCTTTTTTAACCAAAACTGCAGCTTTTTTGTTGCTGAAGTTAAGAATATTAAGCGCGTGAGCAACAGATTTGCCACGGATTAGGTCTGCAACCAAACGAGTTTTTTGTGCCGAGATAGCGGCACCGCGTAATTTAGCAGTAACTTCCATCATAGCACCTTAACGTTTAGATTTCTTGTCAACACCGTGACCACGATAGGTACGAGTTGGCGCGAATTCACCAAGCTTGTGACCAACCATATGTTCAGATACGATCACTGGAACATGGTTACGGCCATTATGTACAGAAATTGTTAAACCAACAAAATCTGGGAGGATCATCGAACGACGCGACCAAGTTTTGATCGGCTTACGGTTATTAGCCGCGATAGCCGCTTCAACCTTAGCGAACAAGTGCGCATCGACGAATGGGCCTTTTTTCAGAGAACGAGGCATTGTCAGATTCCTTTACTTGTTACTTAACGCGACGGTCGCGAATAATCATCTTAGTCGTACGCTTATTGGTACGTGTCTTGTACCCTTTAGCTTTTTGACCCCATGGGCTTACAGGTTGAATACCTTTGCTACGACCTTCACCACCACCGTGCGGGTGATCTACTGGGTTCATCGCCATACCACGAACGGTAGGACGAACGCCACGCCAGCGTGCTGCACCTGCTTTACCAAGTGAACGAAGGTTGCTTTCTTGGTTAGAAACTTCACCAAGAACTGCACGGCACTCAACGTGAATTTTACGCATTTCACCAGAACGTAAACGAACGATAGCGTAAGAACCGTCACGACCCAACAATTGAACCGAAGTACCAGCAGAACGCGCTAATTGAGCACCTTTACCGATTTTAAGTTCGATGTTGTGAAGAGTAGAACCGATAGGCATGTTGCGAAGCGGTAAACAGTTGCCTGGACGAATTGGAGCATCGTTACCAGATTGAACTTTATCGCCAGCACGAAGGCCTTTAGGCGCGATGATGTAGCGACGCTCACCATCAGCATACAATACTAGTGCAATGTGTGCTGTACGGTTAGGATCGTATTCAATACGCTCTACAGTTGCAGGAATACCATCTTTGTTACGTTTAAAGTCAACTAGACGGTAGTGCTGCTTGTGACCGCCACCAACGTGACGAGTCGTGATGTGACCGTTGTTATTACGACCACCAGTACGTTTTTTAGCTTCAACCAACGGAGCATAAGGCGCACCTTTGTGAAGATGGTCGTGAACGACTTTCTCTACAAAGCGACGTCCAGGAGACGTTGGCTTACATTTTTGAATCGGCATAAATTTCGTCCTTATTCCGCTGCGCTTTCAGCGGTATCGCCCAAGTCAGCCATTTCAACATCTTGGCCAGCTTTCAGGGTGACGTATGCTTTTTTAACATCAGAACGACGTCCTAATGTTTTACCAAAGCGTTTAGTCTTACCTTTAGTGATCGTTGTGTTAACTTTAACAACTTGAACACCAAACAATTGCTCAACAGCTTTTTTGATTTCAAGCTTGTTTGCATCAAGTGCAACTTTGAAAACTTGAACACCAGCAGTTTCGCCTAAAACTTGTGCTTTTTCTGAGAATACAGGTCCTTGTAGGACTTGATAGATACGTTCGTTGTTCATCCGAGTTCTACCTCAATTTTCTTAGCAGCAGCTACAGACATAACAACTTTATCGAACGCAATCAAGCTAACAGGATCGATAGCAGCAGCATCAACCACATCAACGTGTGGAATGTTGCGGGCTGCAAGGTATAGATTCTCATCTACAGATTCTGTAACGATCAATGCACGAGTAGCATTCAAGTCGTTAAGTTTTGCAAGCAACTCTTTAGTTTTTGGAGCAGCAACAGCAAACTCTTCAACCAATACAAGACGATCTTGGCGAACAAGTTCAGCTAAGATACATTGCATTGCACCGCGATACATTTTGCGGTTAACTTTTTGAGACCAATCTTGTGGGCGAGCAGCAAAAGTTTTACCACCACCTACCCAGATTGGGCTACGAATAGAACCAGCACGAGCGCGACCAGTACCTTTTTGACGGAATGGCTTTTTGCCACCGCCAGAAACGTCTGCACGTGATTTCTGAGCTTTTGAACCTTGACGGCCACCAGCTAAATAAGCTGTAACAACCTGATGTACAAGAGCTTCATTGAATTCACGACCGAACGCAACTTCTGATAATTCAACAGCAGAGCCGGAAACAGTATTTAAATTCACGTTATTTCCCCTCAGGCCTTGATCGTAGGACGAACAGTTACGTCACCACCAGTAGCACCAGGAATTGCACCCTTCACTACTAAAACTGAACGTTCTGTGTCGATAGATACAATTTCTAGACCCTGTACAGTTACGCGTTCAGCACCTAAATGGCCAGCCATTTTTTTGCCTTTGAACACGCGACCAGGAGTCTGGTTTTGACCTGTAGAACCTAGAACACGGTGAGAAACTGAGTTACCGTGAGTCGCATCTTGCGTACGGAAGTTCCAACGCTTAACACCACCTTGGAAACCTTTACCTTTCGACTGACCAGTTACGTCAACTACTTGACCAACTGTGAACATGTCTACACCGATAGTTCCACCAACTTCACGACCTTCAAGATCAGCTTCTGTTGCACGGAATTCTTGAACTAGACGACCAGCAGCAACACCCGCTTTTGCGAAGTGACCTTTCTGAGCGTTAGTTACGCGAGATTCGCGACGTTCACCAGTAGTGATTTGAATCGCTTGATAACCATCAGTTTCAAGCGTTTTGATTTGAGTGATGCGGTTAGGATCAACCTCAATCACTGTAACAGGCACAGAAACACCAGCATCTGTAAAGATACGTGTCATACCGCACTTGCGACCGACTAAACCAATAGCCATGTGCATAAACCTCTAAAAAAGCGGCCTAATTAACTTAGAGCGTTAATTAACCCGAAAGCCTTAACCCAATGCGATCTGAACATCAACACCAGCTGCAAGATCTAACTTCATCAATGCATCTACAGTTTTGTCTGTAGGTTGAACGATGTCGATCAAACGTTTATAAGTGCGGATCTCGTATTGGTCACGCGCATCTTTGTTAACGTGTGGTGATGTTAAAACGTTAAAACGTTCAATGCGTGTAGGCATTGGAATTGGACCACAAACTTGTGCGCCTGTACGTTTTGCTGTTTCTACGATTTCTTGAGCTGATTGATCAATTAAACGGTGATCAAAAGACTTCAAACGGATACGAATTCTCTGGTTAGACATACCAGTAAACTCCAAGCCAAATATATAAAGAATCACTCCTGACGCATCTCACCCCACTAAAAGGTAAGTGTCAAGAGCAGTGAAATATCACTAAGGTCATGATCGATGCCATGACTGTCACGATGTTAACTACTTTATTCGCAGTTAACCCCCTTTCATCAAAGGGTCGCTCATTATAGCCATTGTTTAATGCATAAGCAAATCCATTTTTGGTTTTTTACAATATATTCAATTTGTTTGAATTATCAGTAGCTTAAAAAATCACCAATAGACTGTTTGCCGCAACACATAATCAATTGCACTATTAAGGATTTGATTTCCCTCAATAAAATTTAATTTTGGCGATTTTTTCAATTCGGTTTCAGTTGCCACGTATTGACCCGAAAACTTATTCAGTTCGTCATCATTTTCTAAAAAGAGTGCCAAGGTTTCTGGCACGATCTCTGGGTGAAATTGAAAACCCAATACATTCTTTCCAATTTGGTACATTTGATTGCGACAGACTGTATTTTCAGCCAAATGTACAGCACCTTTTGGAATTTCAAAAGTCTCACTATGCCATTGCATCACATTAAACTGTTCAGGTAACTCAAAGCATCCTGTTGGGACGTGCTGGATTTTGCGTACTGTCGCCCAACCCAACTCCTGTTGTTCATTGCGACTGACCGCGGCACCGAGAGCATTCGCAATCAATTGCCCTCCCAAGCATAAGCCAATCGCGGGTTTTCCTGCGGCCAAGTAACGCCTTAACCAACGCTTCTCAATCTTTAACCATGGAAAATTCGCTTCATCATTCACACTCATGGTCCCACCCATAATGATGAGTAAGTCGACATCCTCAATGCTCGGTAAAGCTTCTATCTCTAAGGCTTGATCTATAGGTAAAGCAAAAAACTCTGTTGCACTAATCACTGCACCTTGTTGTTTTAAATATGTATAGCAACTGCCGAACCCTTCACCAGCAATATGCTGAAAATAATGTACTTTTAAATGCGACGTCATGCGCTTATGCCTTCTTTTTACTATCCTTGCAGATGATTTAGCAAAATTGAAGCCAACTTTTTATTTTGTTTACCTTTATTCACATTTGTTCAATTTTCTCGCCTATTTAGAAACTTTCTCTTAAGCTAAAAACAATTTATCGCTTTATGATGAGTCGATTCGTGAAAAAAAACCCGCAAACCGCATTAGTTCATGCACCAAGACAAGCACCTCAGTACATCTCAACAGTCCAACCTCCCCTGTATCGTGCATCGACGATTATTTTTAAAGATACAGATGCACTGTTTAATCGCCATTGGACCGATGAGTATGACTATAGTTATGGCACCCATGGCACCCCCACCACATTTACGTTAGGCGATAACATTGCACAAATTGAGGGTGGAACCTACTGCTTATTGGCACCAAGTGGTTTATCTGCCATCAACCTAGTGAACTCATGTTTTTTAAGTCATGGTGATGAAGTTTGGGTAGCGGATAATATCTACGGGCCAAACATGGAGCATCTTCGTAATCTAGAAAAACGCTATGGCATTGATGTTCGTGTTTATAACCCTATTGATGTGTCGTCTTTCCAACCGACAGAAAAAGCAAAACTGATTTGGCTAGAAGCCGCAGGCTCGGTCACACTGGAGTTTCCAGATTTGGTCGGACTGGTGAAAAAGGCACAAACACATCATGTGCTCACTGTTCTAGACAATACGTGGGGCGCAGGCCTTGCCTTTAATGCTTTTGATTTTAGTGATGCGCACTTAAGTGTAGATGTGACGGTACATGCTTTAACCAAGTACCCAAGTGGCGGTGGAGACATTTTAATGGGCTCAGTCGTGACACGCGAGCGAGCTTTACATCATCAACTCTTTCGCACGCATGCCATTCAAGGCATTAGCGTCTCTGGGGATGATGTTGCTCAAGTCCAACGTAGTCTAGCATCAATGCGCATTCGTTATGCCGCACAGTCTGAAAGTGCGCTACAACTCCTGGCATGGCTAGAACAACAACCTGAATTTGTGCAGGTCTTACACCCTGCCAATCCGAATGCTGCGGGTCATTCATATTGGAAAGACATTTGTGTCGATCAACACAGTGCAGGTTTGGTCAGTGTCATTTTCAAGCCTGAATTTGATCTACAGGATATTCGTCAATTTTGTGATGCCCTTTCACTCTTTAAACTCGGCTTTAGCTGGGGCGGTCCTATCAGTTTGGTGATGTTGTATGACCTCAAAGACATGCGTGCACTTGCGCATACACATTTACAACAAGGTTTATTGGTTCGCTTTTGTATAGGACTAGAACATCCTGCAGATTTAATTCAAGATATAGAAAATGCACTAAAACAACTGAATAACCATCACAAAAAAATTGAATAGGAAGAAGTATGAGCACCCCGATCATCATTGCTAAGAAAACCACGAATACCCAACAAGATGTTGTTCTACACTCGAAGTTTGCCAACCGTCATGGCTTAATTGCAGGTGCAACAGGGACAGGTAAAACCGTAACCCTGAAGGTGTTGGCTGAAAGTTTTTCCAGACTCGGAGTGCCCGTATTTTTAGCCGATGCCAAAGGTGATGTTTCCAGCTTAGCGCAGGCAGGTGCATCCAATCCCAAATTTGATGAACGCATTAAAAGTTTAGGCATCGACAGCATTCCCTTTGCTGCATCCCCCGTGGTGTTTTGGGATTTATTTGCTGAACAAGGTCATCCTATTCGTACCACGATTACCGAAATTGGCCCGCTGTTGCTGGCGCGAATGCTGAATTTAAATGATACCCAAGAAGGGGGGCTTTCTGCGGTGTTTCGTATTGCAGATGATCAAGGCATGTTACTGATCGACTTTAAAGACTTAAAAGCCATGATTGGTTATGTCAGTGAACATGCCGCAGAGTTTAAAGCCGAATATGGCAACCTATCTCCTGCCAGCCTTGGCGCGATTCAACGGAATTTATTGGCACTGGCCGATCAAGGTGGTGATCAATTCTTCGGGGAGCCCAGCTTAAATATTCTCGACTTTATTCAGACCGACAGTAATGGTCATGGCTATATCAATATTCTAGCCGCAGACAAGCTCATGAATACTCCAAAGCTCTATGCCACTTTTCTACTCTGGATGCTCTCTGAACTGTTTGAACAGCTGCCTGAGGTTGGCGATATGGACAAGCCCAAGCTAGTGTTCTTCTTTGATGAAGCGCATTTGCTGTTTGATAATGCCAGTGCAGCACTGCAAGAAAAAATTGAACAAGTGGTGCGCCTAATCCGTTCCAAGGGGGTGGGTATTTACTTTGTCACGCAAAACCCACTGGATTTGCCTGAAAGCGTGTTAGGGCAGCTCGGAAATCGTGTACAACATGCCTTACGTGCCTTTACTCCGAAAGATCAAAAAGCGGTAAAAACAGCTGCAGACACCTTCCGTGCCAACCCTGAATTTAAGGTTGAGCAAGCCATCACCGAGCTAGCTGTGGGTGAAGCTTTGATTAGTTGCTTAGATGAACAAGGCACACCGCAAATTGTAGAGCGTGCATGGGTGATGCCACCCTACTCGTCTTTCAGTCCCATTAGCCCAGAGCAACGTCAAACCTTAATTTCACAAAGTATCGTGGCAGGTATTTATGAAAAAAGTCTAGACCGTGAAAGTGCTTTTGAACTTCTACAAAATAAAGTGGTTGAACGCCAACAACAAGCAGTACAGATAGAGCAAGAGAAACAACAAGCCAAAGAACAAGAGGCACTCGCAAAACAGCAAGCCAAAGAAGCTGAAACACTAGCGAAGCAACAAGCACGTGAGCAAGCGCGGATTTCGAAAGAACAGCAGAAAGAAGCTGAACGTGAAGCGAAACAGCGTGAGAAGCTAATTCAAGACACAGTAGGAACTTTTGCCAAAAGCGCCGCCCGCAGCCTCGGCGGCAGTACGGGACAAAAAATCGTCCGTGGTTTACTCGGCTCTTTGTTTGGGCGTAAGTGATCTACTTTTTAAATCTAAAAATCAAAATTTATGGGATATTCATATATCCCATATAAAAATTAAGCTTTTATTTAAAGATGTATTTACATTGCATCTTCAAAGGTATATTTTAAATACATCTTATAAATGATAGCCAAGAGAGATCAAACATGACTCCGCAGCAAATTGACCTTGTAAAAGCAACTGTTCCTGTCCTTCGTGAAAATGGTGTCGCACTCACGGGTTATTTTTATAACCGTATGTTAGGCAATAATCCTAATTTAAAAGAAACCTTTAATATGGGGCATCAACGCAGTGGTGCTCAAGCCCAAGCTTTGGCGGGTGCTGTGTTGGCCTATGCAGAAAACATTGAAGATCCTTCAGTATTACTCCCTGTGGTTGAGCTGATTGCCCACAAACATGTCAGCTTGAATATTCAAGCACCTGACTACAACATTGTTGGGGAAAACCTCCTCCATTCGATTAGTGAAGTTTTGAGTATTTCAATGGAAGATCCATTGATTGATGCTTGGGCTGCAGCGTATGGTCAATTGGCTGATTTATTCATTAGCACTGAAAAAGCGATTTATGAGCAACATCAACAAACCAAAGGGAGCTGGTTAGGCTGGCGCAACTTTAAAATTGCGAAAAAAGTGGTTGAAAGCGATGAAATTACTTCTTTCTATCTTGCCCCTGTGGACGGTGGTGATTTACCAAAATATGAAGCAGGTCAGTACATTTCAGTACGTGTATTTGTTGAGGAACTTGGTCTAAAACAACCTCGCCAATACACCCTTTCAACGAGTCCTCAAGCAGATTATTTACGCATCTCAGTTAAACGTGAAGATGAAAAAGGCGACTTGGTTGCAGGCTGGGTTTCAAATACTCTACATGGTCTGGACGTTGGTGCCGAAATTGAAGTGTCTGCACCAACAGGTAACTTCTACCTGATTGATCCAAACAAACGTAATGTCTTTATTAGTGGTGGTGTGGGTCTCACCCCAATGGTGGCAATGCTGAATCAATTGGTGACTTTAGATATGCCTGAGCCTGTAACCTTCATTCATGCATGTCGTAGTAAACAAGTGCATGCCATGAAACAGCACATTCATGACTTAAAAGCGAAGTACCCTCGCCTAAGTACCTTTACTGCTTACGAGTTTCCACATCAAAGTGATATTTTAGGTCAAGACTTTGATGCGAAAGGTCGTCTTGATTTGAGTACCATTGATAGTGCGATTCTACCAACGCAAGCAGATTATTATTTATGCGGCCCAATGCCATTTATGGCTGAGCAACAAAAAGCTCTGATTGCCCGTGGTGTTCCTGCAGAAAATATTCACAGTGAAGCTTTTGGCACAGGTGGTGTTCACCACTAACCCATGCCATCGGCATAAAATAGAGAGGGTTAGTCAGTTATGCTAGACTAGCCCTTTGTTTTTTGCTTATCAACGATCAGTACCCTCATGCAGCTCAATAAATTTACCGATTATGCTTTGCGAATTCTGATGTATGTTTCACAGCCGAAAGCGCTGCCGCATACCATCGCAGAACTGGCGCAAGCACTACAAGTGTCTGAAAATCACTTGATGAAAATCGTACACTTTATGGCGAAACAGCAGTGGATTATTACTGCACGCGGTCGTGGCGGTGGGATTCGACTCAATCCAGAAACCCTACATTTAAGACTAGGCGAGATTGTACGGATCTTACAAGCAGATCAGAATATTGTGGAATGCAATACCCCACCTTGCGTACTCCGTTCAAATTGCGGACTGAAAGGGATCTTAGATCAAGCGCTAGACCAGTTCTATCATAGCCTAGACCAGTACACCTTATCTGATGTACTGGGCACTGAGCCTCAGAATAAGTTCACAACCCACTCGCCGATTAACCTGATCAATCTTGCCGATTAAGGTCTTTTACAGACAAGATTACGGACTTTACACTGCAAAGGTCGATTGCCTGCTCGACTTCCATTATAATGGCTGATTGTAGATCATAAATTGAAGTTGAGTTATGCACCACAGCCGAGGAAAATCCAAAAACAGTAAAATTGCTGCTGCCCCAAAGCAAAAAATTAGCTATGAAAAAAAGGTAGATTCTGCAGTTACTGAATATGCTGTGCGCGCTCTCAACTGGCTGCGTAAAGCAGAGTTTTTAATGAGTGCCCCGAAGCTCAACCTGTGTGTAGAAGATACAGGCTATGAAATTGCCTTTGCGGGTCGTTCAAATGCAGGCAAGTCCAGTGCTATCAATGCCTTAACCAACCAAAAGCAATTGGCTCGTGCCTCGAAAAAACCGGGTCGTACGCAGATGATTAACTTTTTCAGTCTGGGTAATCCTGACCAACGTCTCGTCGACTTACCCGGTTATGGTTATGCAGCCGTGCCTGAAGCGATGAAAATCGTGTGGCAAAAAGAGTTAGAAAATTACCTGATTCAGCGTAAAAGCTTACAAGGTTTAGTGTTGTTGATGGATATTCGTCATCCGCTACAGCACTTTGACGTGATGATGTTGGAATGGGCGTATTCACGTAAATTGTTTGTGCATGTACTGCTAACCAAGTCCGATAAACTCAACCGTGGCCCTGCTTCTAAAGCATTGCAAGAAGTTAAAGCCCAATTGAAAAAAATGAAACTGGATTTCTCAATTCAATTGTTCTCTTCTCTCAATAAACAAGGCCTAGAAGAACTGGCAAGTGTGATGGGCGGACGATTGAATTTTACTTTAGATCAAGCCCAACACTTTGACTTAAGCAGCATTCCAGATGCGACAGCCGATGAGCTAGATGCAGACGAATTCGATGAAGATCCTGAACCCGCTATGGATCTTGATGCTGAAGACGATGTGGAAACCAAACCACAGTCTGAGGCTTAAGTTTTAAACGCCAATCTATAAAAGCATCATATTTGCTGTATCTGTGTCCCCTGTTGCTAATCGCAATCGGGGACTTTTTTTTATATAGTCAAATCATTATAAAACCAATAAAAATAAGTCGATGAATTATTTAGATTTTTTTCGAATAATGTATGGATAATAAAGTAGCTTGACTATACTGACTTTATTCAGCTCGTGAAAAAGTTCAACACATATAAAAATAGGTCAGCATATGAAATTATGGTCTCGATTGAAAAAAAACAAAATTCGCTCTTCGATTGCCTACACCATTAAGCCCCGCAAAGTTAAATTTGAATGGCAAGACAGCCCGATTGATTGGATTCCCAACCAACCTTTTGCCAGCTATTTCATCAATGAAATTAATATGATCCTACCCGCAGGTGAGTTCTGGTTCTGCCGCCTCTATAACAAAGTTTTACCGCAAATTAGCGATGAAAAGCTGAAGCAAGATGTACAAGCCTTTATTCGCCAAGAAGCCATGCATGCGAAGGTACACAACTCAGCCAAAGAAATATTGATGTCTCCCGTAATCTAGCATTGATGGATTTCTTATTTGGGAAATTACTGGCCGATAAGCCGCTTGATTTGACGGTACCCAAAGCACTTGAACACCAGTGGGATCTTTTTCGACTCGGTATTATTGCCACGCTGGAACACATGACCTGCGTGCTTGGCAAATATGCACTGTATAACACCGAATGGAAAAAAATGGGCGCTAACCCTGCGATGTTAGACTTAATCAAATGGTACGGCGCAGAAGAAATTGAACACCGTACCGTCGCATTTGATTTGTACCGACATTTAGGTGGAGGCTATATTGCGCGCTATTATTTGAGTCTGGTGGTGATTGCTGCCGTGCTTGGTTTATGGGTTGATGGTGCATCTTATATTATGAAACAAGATGACCGCTTTAAGTCGATTCAACCCAGTCTGTTTAAACCTTGGATTTGGCGTGAGTGGCTGTCTATTTCCAAGCGGAATCATCAAGTACTACCAAGCCCGCTCTGGTTAGTGTCACAACAGTTTGGCTATTTGGTGCCGTGGTATGACCCTGTACACGAAGCCAAAACAGAAGATGCGATTACCTACTTAGACCAATCCCCTGCAGCAAAACGTGCCATGCTCAAAGTCGTTTAAATCCAAAAATAAAAAAAAGCAGCTCAATCAGCTGCTTTTTTTATTTTAGAGCAAGGCTTAAGAAGAGTTCGATAAGTTGGGCAAAGGTGCATCCAAATCCTTGGTATGTCGATCCACTACCACACTAATCATCATGTCCCCTTGTACATTTACCACAGTTCGCACGGTATCCAACAAGCGATCAATCGGCAATAAAATCGCAATCGCTTCAGCAGGAAGCCCGACAGACTGCAATACCATAATCATGGTGACCATGCCTGCACTCGGAATTCCCGGAGCACCTAAAGAAGCAATCATCGCCGTCAGACACACCACCAGCTGCTGACTCAAGGTCAAATCTAGTCCCATCAAGTTGGCAATAAACAAAGCTGCCGCCGCCTCATACAGCGCAGTACCATCCATATTCAGCTGCGTCCCTAACGGAATCACAAAGCCTGCCGTTTGCGGACGTACACCAAGATTTTCTTGTGCACACTTGAGTGATAAAGGCATGGTCGCCGAGCTTGAACTGGTAGCAAAAGCCGTAATTAACGCCACACGTGTACCTTTAAAAAAGGTCATCGGATTCATCTTGCCAAAAATCCATAGCAATAGCGGCAAAACCACCAGACCATGAAAAATGGTTGTGCCCGTTACCACAGCCGCAAACTCTGCCAAACGACTCAATACCGAAATGTCTTCGGTTGCAATCAACTTAGCAAGTAAAGCAAAAATTCCTAGCGGGGCTAGCTTCATCACCCAACCAATCATCAACATCATGATGTCAAAGAACTGTTGACTTAGCTTACGTACCGTACGGAATTTTTCGCCGCCTTTAACCAGTGCCACACCTATGAATAATGCAAAAACCACCACCGCTAAAACATTGCCTTCGGCAAAAGCTTTGAACGGGTTAATCAGCGTATTTTGAATAAAGTTGGTGAAGAACGAAGATGGCGTAAGCGTATCTGGCGTTTGATGAGAGACCATGGCATCTTGGAACATGGCGATATCGACACCTTTGCCGACTTCAAATAAATGCGCGCAGCTTAAACCCAATATCAAGGCCAAAGTCGTGGTGGTGACACAACATGCCAGCGTAATTTTCCAAACAAGGGAGAGCTGACCGCCCGCTTGTAAGTTGGATACCCCCACCACAATTGAGCTAAAAATGAGAGGAATCAGAAGCATTTTTAGCAGACCAATAAAAATACTGCTGACCACCCCGATGCCATACAAACTCATCTCTAAAAAAGCGGTCTCAGGGAAAAGATTTAAAATAAATCCGAAGATGACCCCGAAGATCGCGGCAATTAGAATTTGCGTGTTTAAGCTCATAGCTTCATGCTTTTCAAAGATTTCTTTGGGAAACTATGCCATGTGAATGGACTAGAATCGAGCATTTTTTTGTCACAAGTACTGCACATTTCCCCATATACCTCTCTCCAAAAGGTGAAACCATTACAATTGAAGCTCAACTTCTAGCTCTGCCCTGACCACCTTTCAGTCATAAAATCAGCCATAAAAAAAGCTGAGTCATATCACTCAGCTTTTTTATGATCAGGCTTTATTGGGCTTCGATTTCACGGAGACGAATCAAACCTTCTTGCGTGGTACTACACACCAACTCACCGTTTTGCCACATTCGTCCAAAGTTTAAACCACGTGAACTGGCACTGACTGTGGCGTCCATGTCATACAGCATCCAGTCATCCACGCGAAAGGGTTTATGGAAATACATGGCATGATCGATACTCGCACACTGTAAACTTGGCGAAAGATAACTTAAACCATGTGGGCGCAGTGCCGTGGTCATTAAAGTGAAATCTGAATAGAATGCCGCAATTGCCTGATGCAATGAAATCTCATCCACCTCTGCTACTATACGGTCATGCGTGCGAATATAGTGCGCATACACAGGTGCTTCAGGCTGCGGTTGGTACGGGTTCTGTGGATTGATAGGACGAATTTCCACATGACGATCCCGCATAAAACTTGCACGCACATTTTCAGGCACAAATTCCACCATCATTTTTTTCAGTTCAGCCTCAGACTTTAAAGACTCTGGTGCTGGATACTCAGGCTCACCGATTTGATAATTCAAGCCTTCTTCATTGTCAGCAAAAGACACCATACACATAAAGATGGTTTTACCATGCTGAATAGCACGCACTTGGCGACTGACAAAACTACGACCATCACGAATTCGATCAACTTCATAGATAATCGGCGCGTTCACATCGCCACCAAATAAAAAGTATGCATGTAAAGAATGAGCTGGACGATCCGTCGTATATGATGCCGCACGTAGGGCCTGACCTAAGACTTGTCCGCCAAAAACACGCTTCCCAACCAAATTACGGCTTTTTCCACGAAAGATATTTTCCTCAATTTTTTCGAGGCTCAGTAATTCAACCAACTCTTGGGTTAAGGCATTCATAAGCAACCTACTTAATGGTGAGAGACCAGATTTTTCTATAAAGTGATGAGGTATGATATCGATATTAAAATCTATTTTGCCATAAATTCAGACTAAAACCCTATAGATTACTTGACTGAGTTGTCATAAGTTTTTTTCGTTATGTCCGACTAAAAATACGATTTTTAACGATAAAATTCACCATATAAAACAAATTTGTCAGGAAATGACATACGGTTTATGTTTACAATTACGCAAAATAAATACCCCTTCAGACAAACTGCGGGATTGGTCATTTAAGCAGGAGTGTATATGTCCAAAAGTGGCTTTGGTCAAATGTATAGAAAGCTTTCAAGTAAGCTTCTTGACCTCATAGTAACCCCACATGTATTGGGTGAGGTTCCAACAGAACCGACAGCAACAGATGCTGACCCAACAGCTTCAGGCCATCCCAAAAAAATTGTCTGTTATGTGCTTCAAAACCACTCACGCAGTAATGCGCTATTGGTGGATGGTGAAACGCGTCGTTTAAAACTTGCTCCTGCACTCGATCCTTTGGTCGTGGGGACACATCAAGAAAAAGCATCGATCGTGTTTTTACAACATAACGATGAAAATAATTTACTTAACCCTTCACCACACACCTTTCCACCGCGCCTATTACGTCTAGTTGAAGCTTTAGAACAACAACCCGATTTAGACGTGGAGCTGGTACCTGTGACGGTACTGTGGGGACGTTCACCAGATAAAGAAGACTCTTGGTTTAAATTACTATTTACCGACACTTGGGCAACTCCAAGTACGGTGAAGCAGCTGATGAATATTGGTTTACATGGTCGTCAGTCATTTTTAGAGTTTCATGAAAGTCAGTCTCTACGTGCATTGGTCGACTTTGCAAAAACCACCTATCCGAATTTATCACCTGCGACTTATATTCTAAACACCTTAAATAATCAGCTCGATGCACACCGTGAAGCGGTACTCGGCCCTGACCTTTCAGACCGTCGCAACGTGATGCATTCATTGATTAAATCGAATGACGTACAAGAAGCCATTCGCCGTGAAAGTATCCGCGGCAAAATTAGCATGTTGGACGCAGAACGTCGTGCCATTGGTTATATCAATGAAATCGTATCGGATTACTCACATTCGACCATCCGTTTTGCGGAAATGGCGCTAGCACGATTATGGACGCAGCTCTATGACGGGGTTGAAGTTCATAATTTCAATACGGTTCGTGAGTTGGCTAAAGACTACGAAATTGTGTATACCCCATGTCACCGCAGCCATATCGACTATTTACTGCTGTCTTATGTGGTGTATAACCGTGGTTTGATGGTGCCTTATATTGCTGCGGGCGATAACCTGAATATGCCATTTGTTGGGCAAATTTTACGTGGTGGCGGTGCATTCTTTATTCGCCGTACTTTCCGCGGTAACGCGCTCTACACTTCGGTCTTTAAAGAATACCTATACAGCATTTTGTCGCGCAACACGCCTTTGGAATACTTCATCGAAGGTGGTCGTTCACGTACAGGTCGTCTGCTACCACCAAAGACAGGTATGTTAGCCATGACGGTGCACAGTCACTTGCGTGGGCGTGCCAAACCGATTGTCTTTGTTCCGACCTATATTGGCTATGAACGATTGATGGAAGGTGCAACCTACGTCGGCGAGATGAACGGTAAACCAAAAGAAGCCGAGTCTGTCTTTGGGATTCTGCAAACCTTACGCAAAATTGAACGTATTTTCGGAAAAGTCCATCTCAACTTTGGCGAGCCTGTTTTCCTCGATGACATGCTGAAAAAGCATGGCGCTGAGAATGTGCAAATTGCTAAAAATGATGATCCCATTCCGCAAGAAGTCTCTGATGCAGTCAACAGTTCAGCACATGCAATTTTAGAAAATATTAACCGTGCAGCTGTGGTGAATCCTGTTTCACTCTTGTCTTTGGTTCTGTTGGCCACTGAGAAGCATACGCTGGATGAAGAAATCTGCATCAAACAGCTTGATACCTATCGTAAGTTGTTGACTACACTTCCTTATGATGAGCGCCTCTTGGTCACGCCATTATCAGGTAAAGAAATCATTGCTTATGGTTTAAAGCTAAAACTGATCAAGCGTATCAATCACGTTCTTGGTGACATTATTGCGATTGCGGACAATCAAGCCGTACTGCTGACCTACTTCCGTAATAACATTTTGCATGCCTTTGTCTTGCCATCACTCGTTGCCGCTTTGGTTGAACACAATGGAACCATTGGCCGTGGTGATTTAATCAATGTAATTCGCACGCTATATCCATTCTTAAAAGCAGAATTGTTTTTAAAATGGGAAGATGCTGAACTCAAAGATCAAATCTGTGCCTATGTAGATGGTTTGATTCAAGCTAAACTGATTTCTGAAGATGCCGAAGGCCACTTGATTTCTCCTGCTCCAAACAGCGAAAATCATAACCAGTTGGTGGTATTGGCAGCACCAGTCATGCAGAGTCTTGAGCGGTACTACATGACACTTGCGCTGATTACACAACGTGGTTCTGGGAACATTTCAGCGCGTCAGGTGGAAGAACTGAGTCATTTGGTCGGTCAGCGTCTTTCAGTACTGTATGAGTTCAATTCACCTGAATTCTTTGATAAAGCCTTGTTCCAGAGCTTTATTAAAGTGCTCACGCAACAGGGTTATATCAGCACCAACTCAGATAACGCGATTGTGTTTGATGAGAACTTTCAAAACGTTGCGCAATATGCCAACTTGGTACTAGATGATGTCACGCTACAAATGTTGCAACACATCACCACTTTCAGCGATGAAGAGTTGAAAGACACGCTAGACAAAGTGGCTGCTGAACAAGCGAAGAAGCGTTCGAAACGTAAGAAAAAGTAATTTTTTCTTAAATGCATAGGTATCTACAAAATGTAGGCGCCTATGCTGTAAGCCTACGAATAAAAATGAAAATATTGTTATTCACCAATTAAAATGTCTATGCGATAAACCATTTAAAATGTCCTGTTTTTAACCATAAGAGTCAAGCACAGGATTTAAATTTCTTTGTTCA
>NZ_JBIMCF010000017.1:0-55065 GCF_048551975.1 Acinetobacter johnsonii
GTTTAAATATGAACACCCCGAATCAGATGTATGAGCAAACTAAAACCGAGCTAATTGCTTAACTCGGTTTGAAGTGGAATACTGTCAATCTATTTCACGACAAGACAATCTTAGCAATTAAGTGATTATTTTAGGGCAAGATACAGCATGCTTTAGTGTTCATCCTAAAAGTACCGTAGAACTTTACGCACACTAAATTGTCTAACAATCCACCCTGAAAACTGTCCTAAACTGATATTTTGCTGACCCTAACTGCACTTATGGGCGGAGCCCAATCACGTAAGATTAAAAGACGAAAACAACTATAAGCAGTGGATGTCTTCAGGATGTTCATAGGAGAAAAAAGATGAATGCGAAGGTAAAAATCACCAACCGTGCGGGCGCGAGTTTCCCTGTACGCCGGATGAACTTTGAGTTTGAAAGCGTACCTGAATATTGGATGAATGGTTCAGCTGGACTGACCCATTTTATGACCGCACTGTCAGCACTCTTTCCAGCAGGTGAAATGTTTTTTATCGATAGTGTTCGTGCGGTCAGACAGCATCCTTCGATCAAAGACAATGTCGAATTACAAAAAGAGATTTCAGCCTTTATTGGTCAAGAAGCGATGCATACGCAAGAACATGAAGGTTTTAATGCCTCTGCGCAAAAGTATGGACATGATGTTGCAACACTTGACCGCTATACCAATCGCGCAATTCAAACCACGCGTAAGGTTTTTGCTTTTCTCGGCAAGCCTGTGGGTATTACTCAAGAGATGGTGGATTTAACGGCAACCACCGCGCTGGAACATTTCACTGCAACTATTGCCTCTCAGTTGTTAGTCAATAACCACATTCAAGAGCTGATGAGCGATGAAACCATGAAAACCATGTGGTTATGGCATGCCATTGAAGAAAATGAGCACAAAGCTGTGGCTTATGATGTGTTTGAAGGTGTTTTTGGAAAGGGAATTAAATCCTATCTACTACGAACGGGATCGTTGGTTGCAGCCATGAGCATTTTATTCTGCGTTCAGTCGTATTTTGTATTTCGTTTATTACAGCAAGATAAACAACTGAACAGGGCAGCGTTGAAGGATATTTATACCTATGCATATAGTCCATCGAAAGGAATTATTACAGGGATGGCACGTGAAATGATCATGTACTTTAAACCGGGTTTTCATCCTAATCATTACGACACCGATGCGTTACTTGAGAAGTGGAAGCTAAAATTAGGGTTTTAAGCAGTTTTGGCTCTTTGAGCGATGTAAATCGCTCTTTTTTTTGTTCGGTTTTTAGCACAAATTTTTTATACTGTAACCTCCACATTTTAGAAAGATAAACGAAGATGATTCGTTTAATGCAAGCTGCGGACTTAGGCCGAGTTGCGCAGATTGAAAATTTAGTTCAAACGCACCCTTGGAGCCTACAACAGTTCCAAGAGTCTATACAGTCTTATCATAGTACCGTGATTGAACAGGCGGGGCAGGTCGTAGGCTTTTGTATCCTCCAGCCTGTTCTTGATGAAGCTAATTTATTGTTGATGGCCATTCATCCAAGCCAGCAAGGCAAAGGGTTGGGTTACCAGCTATTAGATACATCACTGGCACAACTCAAAAACAACCCGATACAAGTGTTCTTAGAAGTCCGTGAGAGCAATCAGGCAGCGATTGCCTTGTATGAAAAGTCCGGTTTTCATCAAATTGATTTGCGTAAAAACTATTATCCTAAACCAGATGGTGGCCGTGAGCATGCCATTATTATGGTGAAATCGTGTAGTGATGACTTTTCCGAGTTGTTTAAATAAGAGAACAGTTCAGCTTTTGTATAACGTCATTATTTAATAATGGCGTTATTCCACCCCGAAGGTAGGGTGGTCATTAAGGAGTTTCCCAGTTGCTGCACTTCCTCGCTGCTCAGACTATGATTGAGTCTGCGCCACTGACCATCAATTAACAATTCTAGCGGTAAATACTGCGATTTATAGTTCATTTTTTCTGAGTGCGGCACCCAATAGCCTAAATACACAAACTGTAAAGCGCGTGCTTTGGCGAGCTCGATTTGTTTTAAAATGGCGAAAGTCCCTAGTGAGCGTTTGTTTTCATCGGGATCAAAAAACGTATAAACCGCAGATAAACCATCATCTAAAGGATCGCAGGTCGAAACACAGATGAGCTGGTCTTCTTTCCACAGCTCTAAGAAAAAGCTCTCGGTACAGCTATGCACGAGGAATTTATCAAACTGATCGCGGCTAGGCGGGAACATGTCTCCATCGGCATGGCGTTTAAAGATATAACGCTCATATAAGTCATAATGTTTTTTGGTGGCATCCGCAGTGCGGGTAATTTTTAAAGTCAGATCTTGATTGCGTTTCCATGCTTTTTTTTGACTGCTGTTCATTTTAAATTCGCGCACAGGTACGCGGCTAGATAGGCACTGTCGACACAGATGACACTCTGGGCGGTAGACAAAATCACCACTCCGGCGAAAACCCACCCGAGAAAGTTCAGACAGCGTGACGACATCAATACGATGTGCTGGATCGAGAAATACCATCCGAGCTGACTTTTTTTCTAGATAGCTACAGTCATGCGGTGGCGTGATGTAATACTGTAAATCATTCAGTAGGGACTTCGGGTGATACGAATTCATGATAAATCCCTCTATTATTCTTTATTCAGTCAGTCGCGCATTTTGCGCTATTGTTTTACTTGAAAATACACCGTCCTGATACATTTTCCAATCGATAGCGGGTTGATTTACAACATCTTGTAACGATTTTAAGTAGGTTTGCCGAGAAAGTGTACAAGCACCAAGGCTTAAAAGATGATCATTGACCAATTGGCAGTCGATCCAAGGCAGCTTATTTTCACGTCCAATCAACATCAGCGTATAAAATGCCATTTTTGAGACATCCGTTTCGGTACTGAACATGGACTCCCCAAAACAGCCGTGTCCAATGCTGACGCCGTATAGTCCACCAACCAAGCGTGTTTGATTCCAAACTTCAACGCTATAGCCATAACCCGCATCAAACATTGCACAGTAGCCATCAATAATGTCTTCACTGATCCACGTGTCATCGGCATAGCTGCGAGGTAGTGAGCAGGCACGGATCACCCGTTCAAAAGCCTGATTGATGGTGATGCGATAATCTTGCTTTTTCATACTCCGAATGAGAGTTTTACTGGGCTGATAATCCTGCGGACGGATGATGCAACGTGGCTCGGGGCACCACCAGCAGATGGGTTCGCCTGTAGAGAACCATGGAAACAAACCATGGCTGTAGGCTTCAAACAGGGTAGAAGGGGAGAGGTCTGCACCGATACAAATTAAGCCTTCACCCTCGGGGTCAACTTCAAGCGGATCGGGAAAGATATACTCAGAAGGTGGTAACTGCTGCATAGTGGTGTGTATATATGAAAAAAATGACTTTAAGATCATACATAAAAAAACCGCCTATGGAAGGCGGTCTTTTTCAAGGCTCAGATTATTCACCTAAAGCATCCAAATATTTTTCTGCATCTAGCGCAGCCATACAGCCAGAACCTGCTGAAGTTATCGCTTGACGATAAACGCTATCAGCAATATCACCTGCTGCGAATACACCTGCGACAGAAGTGGCAGTCGCGTTACCAGATGTACCGCTTTGGACTTGGATATAGCCATCACGTAAGTTCAATTGACCATCAAACATTACACTGTTTGGTTTATGGCCAATGGCAACAAACAAACCTTGAACATCAATTTCTTGTGTAGATTCGTCTTGAGTTGATTTTAAGCGAACTGCGGTTACACCTGTGTTGTCACCTAAAACTTCATCTACTTGATGGTTCCAAATGATGCTGATTTTGCCTTCTTTTTCTTTCTCAAATAAATGATCTTGAAGAATCTTTTCAGAACGTAATGAATCACGACGGTGAACCAAAGTCACATGCGATGCAATTTTAGACAAATACAGCGCCTCTTCAACGGCAGTATTGCCTCCACCCACAACCATCACTTTTTGGTTTTTGTAGAAGAAACCATCACAAGTTGCACATGCGCTTACGCCTTGACCCATAAAAGCAGCTTCAGATTCAAGACCTAAGTACTGAGCGGTCGCACCTGTGGCAATAATCAGTGCATCACAAGTGAACTCATCCATATCACCTTTAAGGACGAATGGACGTACAGAAAGATCGACTTCATTGATATGATCGTAGATGATTTCAGTACCAAAACGTTCTGCATGGGCTTGCATACGTTCCATGAGTGCAGGGCCTGTTAAGCCTTCAGGGTCACCCGGCCAGTTATCCACTTCAGTCGTTGTGGTGAGCTGACCACCGAGTTGGATACCTGCAATCAATGTAGGCTTTAAGTTGGCACGCGCAGCATATACCGCAGCGCTGTAACCCGCAGGGCCTGAACCGAGAATAATCAAACGTGAGTGACGAGCGCTCATACGTAGAATCCTTTTTTTATTTAGAAATTTGTGGAATTATACGTGAAACTCTATAACAGTTGTGTGAGTTCAATGTCGATATTATTGATCATATAAATCGTTTTGAGCTATATAGAAGAAATATGCGGTGTAGAGCGGGTAAAAGAGGATAAATCATCTACTCGCTATACATAAAGCATTTAAGAATAGTGCATCTTTTTATAAAGAAGAGGTGCATAATATGACGTTTATTGTGAAACTTTTGCTTTAGGTTTCGAACAAAAACATTAATGAAGAATTTGTTACAGGACAGTATATGACTGAGGTGTCGGGTGCTTATGCACAGCGCTTATTAATGACATTATTTTTAGTCTCGTTTGGCATTTATTTGTTCCTTGCTACCGTGACCTATACCCCATTTGATCCGGGCTGGATGCATATATCAAGTGATACTTTGCAAGTCTCGAATGCCAGTGGCGTTGCAGGGGCGTGGATTGCTGACTTACTGTTCGGTTTTTTAGGTTGGGCAAGTCTACTTATTCCTGTGTTTTTGTTCATTGAAGCTATTCAAGTCTGGTGGCCGCATAGTTTTTTAAACCGTCCATTTCGTTATGCTGCACAATTCTTTATTTTGCTTGCAACCGCCAGCTTACTGTTCTTGTTTTGGAAAGTTCCAGCGGACACTTTAGACAATGCCTCTGGCGGTATTATTGGTTATGAACTGGGACAAAGTTTGTCGCAGATTTTAACTATTTATGGTGCAACCTTATTTTTGGTCGTGTTTACCGTGGTCTTATTGACCTTGGCTTTCGGTATCAAATGGAACCGTACTTTCGCGACGATCAAAGCAACTCCTGCATATTTACAAGATTTATTTTACCGTAATGTGCCTGAAAGCGAGTCTGCCTTTGATCGCACGACGCCAAGTGTGAAAAAAGAAGTGATTGCAACGGCACCGAAAAAGAGTGTTGAAGAGACCGAATTGGTCGAGGCACCAGCCGTGCAAGAGGCATCAGTTAAAGCACCTCAGCGCGACTATTCAGCAGAGCATTTGTTTAATGACATGGTGGCCAAAGAGCAACGTGTTCAAGAACAACAGGTGGATGTGGATGATGAAGCAGAACTTGAGCGGACTATAGAAAAAGCGCACCAATTAGAACAAGACAGTCAGCGCGTGGTAGCGACAGGAGAAGTGTGGCGTGCATTAAACTCAGGTGAAGATCAACGTCATAAAAATGATATTGATGCTTTACTTCGTGCTGCCGAAGAAGATCGCCCATTTAGCCCAGAACGACATTTTCAAGCAGTGGTGCAAGATCATACAGCGCCAATTGCTGATCCTCATTATTTCCAAGACGATGCCCCTGCACAGAAGAAAAATGTCGATTGGGATGATGATGAAATCTTTGACGAGCTGCTTGCTGCCGTACCCAATGGCAAAACAGCAACAGATGTCCACAGTCCATTCAATACGCCTGAACCTGTGTCTCATTTACATGTGGTTGAAGATCCAATTGCGGTAGCCGAGGTTGTAAACTCAAGTGTTGCTGCAAGTCCCGTTGCATTACAACCAGCGCCGAGTGGAATTGCAAAAGCACAGCTCGATGAGTTGGATGATTTAGACGAATTCCTTGCTGAAGATTGGTCGGAGCAGAAAGTAGCTACTTCAGATGTACGCACCAGCAGTAGTTATGCGCAGTCATCTGCTTTTGTACAAGCACCTATTCAGCATCACAATACCGTAAGCACAATTGCTACAGTGGCTGTAGCCAAAGAAGTTTTGTCCAAAGAAGCGTTTATTGAAGCATGGCAGGACACTGCTGGAAAACCGCAAGAAGAAGACTTCGATTTTGATGCGCCACTGACGGATGCATCAGGCCGTCCAATGTCGTTGTCCATGCAAGTAGCAGAACGTCGTCGTGATTTATCACCGCTGCCAGGATTAGACTTACTGGATGAAGTTGACCTCAATAAAAAAGTCAATTTCACTGCTGAACAGTTAGCGCGTTTATCTGAATTACTTGAAATTAAACTACAAGAGTTCAATGTCAAAGCCAAAGTGGTCGAAGCGCAGCCAGGGCCCGTAGTAACTCGTTTTGAGTTGGATTTAGCACCGGGCGTGAAAGCCTCTAAAGTGACCAATATTTCCCGTGACCTTGCGCGTTCAATGTCGATGGCATCTGTACGTGTGGTTGAAGTCATTCCGGGTAAACCGTATATCGGGATTGAAGTGCCGAATAGCACACGGGAAATGGTGCGTTTAATCGAGTTGTTGACCATTCCTGCTTTTACCGATCCGAATAGCATTCTTTCGATGGCAATGGGCAAAGATATTTCTGGGAATCCTGTCATTGCTGACTTAGGTAAAGCCCCGCATATGCTGGTTGCAGGCACCACAGGTTCAGGTAAATCGGTGGCAGTGAACTCGATGATTTTATCGATGTTGTTGAAATATACGCCGAATGAGTTGCGTTTAATTTTGATTGACCCGAAACAGTTAGAACTTGCTAACTATAACGATATTCCACATTTGCTTACCCCTGTGGTCACGGACATGAAGGATGCAGTCAGTGCCTTGAACTGGTGTGTGAATGAAATGGAACGCCGTTATAAGCTGATGTCTTTCCTAAAAATTCGTAAGCTTGCCGACTATAACCGAAAAGTGGAAGAAGCGATTGCCAATGGTGAAGAGCTGATTGATCCGACTTGGAAAGCCAGTGATTCGGTTGCAGGTGAGCGTGCACCACGTTTGACTCCATTACCATCGATTGTGATTGTGGCAGATGAATTTGCCGATATGATTATGCAGGTCGGTAAGAAAGCTGAAGAAATGATTACGCGTTTGGCACAAAAGTCACGTGCCGCAGGCATTCATTTGTTACTTGCAACGCAGCGTCCATCGGTCGATGTAATTACGGGTCTGATTAAAGCTAACATTCCAACACGTGTGGCTTTACGTGTGAACTCTAAAATTGACTCACGCACGATTTTGGATGCTGGTGGGGCGGAAGACCTACTGGGTCATGGTGATATGTTGTTCTTAGGCCCGGGTAAAATTGAACCTGAACGTGTACATGGTGCCTTTATTGCCGATGATGAAGTGAACCGCATCTGTGATGCTTGGCGTGAACGCGGCTCGCCAAATTATGTTGATGAAATCTTAACGCCATTTGATGAAGAGCCTAGTTCTCGCGGCTTTGAAGATGGTGATGGCGATCCAAACCGTGATGCACTTTATGACCAGTGCGTATCCTTTGTATTGGAAACACGCAAGGTTTCCGTGTCCTCGCTACAACGTAAGTTTAGTTTAGGCTATAACCGTGCCGCGCGGATTGTCGACCAAATGGAAGAAAACGGGATCGTGAGTGCGCAAGGTGCGAACGGTAAGCGAGAAATTTTAGTTTAAAAAGAAAGCCTGCGGATTGCAGGCTTTTTCTTAATCATTCAGTTTAGGCATCCAGTCATGCAAATTATTGATGCATTAATTCCATTGGTGGTACTCATTGCCATGGGGTATGTATTAAAGCGGTATCGCTTTTTAACGGTAGAATTTTGGCAAGGTGCTGAAAGACTGAATTATTGGATTTTGTTTCCTGTTTTGCTGTTCAGTAGTCTAGCCACCGTTCATTTTAATGTCGGGCAAGTCTTGCCAGCGCTTGCTGTGGTCTTTAGTGTGACCTTGCTGATGAGTGTGGTGCTATGGGTATTAAAAGCGCTGTATGGTACGCCTGTGTCGCAATTTGGCGTTTATTTACAGAGTCATATTCGCTTTAATACTTATATTGGTTTGACCAGTATGGCTTTGATTTTTGGCGCTGCAGGGATGCAAGTCTTTGCCATGATTATTGCCTTTGTTATTCCTTTAGTGAATGTACTGTCCGTACTTGGTTTTTCTCAAGGGCAGGGACTGTCTTATAAAAATATTGCGTGGTCAGTTGCGAAAAATCCGCTGATTTTGGCTTGTCTGGTCGGGATTATTTTTAATTTTTCAGGTATGCATTTGCTCGAGAGCATGAGCCAATCTTTAAAGCTAGTAGCAGGGATGAGCCTTCCGCTTGGGCTCTTGTGTGTGGGCGCAGCACTCCAGTTTAATGCGTTAAAATATGCTGGCCGAGCGCTAATTCTAAATACCTTTGGGCGTTTAATCTTCGTGCCTATTTTAGCCTATGTAGGCTGTCTTTTATTTGGTTTAGCAGCATTTGAAACCATGATTGTGGTGGTATTCTTCTCGCTCCCAACAGCCTCAGCAGCCTATGTCCTAACCAAATATTTTCAAGGGGATAGTCAACTCATGGCGGCAATCATTAGTTTGCAAACTTTGTGTTTCGGTTTGACTTTTCCACTTTGGATGTGGTTTTTACAGACATAAAAAATGCCAGTTCACCGTACTGAGCTGGCATTTTAAAATTGCTGTTTTTGAAGAGTTAGGCAAATTTAGCCAAGACTTCTAAAAACGGTGCTGCCTGACGTGGGTAAGCGGCAATGACGTCATGAATGCGCTGACCTTCTGGATTAGTTGCGTTAATATCGCGACCATCCGTTTTAAATTGGGTGAGTAGACGCTCATAATCACTTGGGCGCATGTGTTTAAAGGCATGGTACAACACATGAAAGTCGCCATTCACACCTTCAGGAGGAAGCTGAGTTAAGTAGGCAAATACACGCTCATCTGACCATTCTTCATTGAACGTTGCTGGCTGAGATAATGCCATAGCAATCTCCTTGCTGGTTTAATCATTAAAAAAGGCAAAATATGGGAGACAAAGAAAATACTTTCTTGTGTCTGCGCATATTCTGCCTTGATTCAATTTACTTGACTAATCAGAAATCAGATTAACGTTCTTCAGGCAAATTGATATTCATTTCAAGCATTTCAATATTCGCTTCAGAACGGACAGCCATTTGAATGTGCTGTTCATCTACACCGCGAACATAGCGATTCACCACTTGCATGATTTCTTTCTTCATTTGGTCGATTTTGTCTTGGCTAAGACGTTTACCTAAACCGCTTTCAGACGCTACGATGACTTTCAAACGATCTTTTGCGGTTTGAGCACTAGACGGTTTTTCATCATTACTAAAAAGCTTACTCCAAAATCCTGCCATGTCTACGCTCCAAATAGTCGTGCTAACCAGCCTTTAGGCTTCACCGTAATATGACGGTAAGGACGTTCTTCACCTAAAAAACGTGCCACAAGGTCATCATAGGCTTGGCCTGCTGCTTCTTCAGTAAAGAGAATCACTGGTTTACCTTCGTTAGATGCTTGTAAAACACTCTTACACTCAGGAATCACTCCCAAAGTTGGCACACGTAAAATATCTTTAGAAATGTCGTCAATGGTTAACATTTCTTGTTTATCGGCACGTTCAGGGTTGAAGCGTGTGATACACAAGTGTTTACGAATACGACCTTCATTCATTTCAACTTTTTTGGTTTTGCTGTCGAGCATACCAATAATACGGTCAGAGTCACGTACAGATGAAATTTCAGGGTTGGTTACAATAATCGCTTCATCGGCATGGTACATTGCTAAAATTGCACCGCGTTCGATACCCGCAGGTGAGTCACAAATAATGTAGTCAAACTCTTGTGACAACTCATCCATGACACGAGCTACACCTTCATCAGTTAAGGCATCTTTATCACGGGTTTGCGATGCAGGTAAAATATATAAATTCTCGATATCTTTATCGCGGATAAGCGCTTGTTGTAATCGAGCTTCATTATTTAATACATTGACAAAATCATACACAACGCGGCGTTCACAACCCATGATCAAATCAAGGTTACGTAAACCTACGTCAAAATCGATCACAACAGTTTTGTGACCACGTAGGGCTAAACCTGTTGCAAAAGATGCGCTCGTCGTAGTTTTGCCTACGCCACCTTTGCCTGATGTTACGACAACAATTTTCGCCACCGAATCCACTCCTGTTATGGTTTAAATCCCCTTATTTATCATTTGGGGCTTTTGGTGTTTATTTATACATTAAAATTCAAGCGCTTCAAATACAAGCTCTTGTTGATCATTTAAGTAAATATGTGTTGAGCGTTTTAAATGCTGCGCTGGAATATCATCTGCAACACAATAGGTCCCTGCAATTGAAACCAATTCAGCTTCTAGAGCATGACAGAAGATACGTGCAGCGCTGTTTCCGTCCGCGCCGGCAATGACTCTACCACGAGCACTACCATAAATATGTATATTTCCTGAAGCAATCACTTCCGAGCCGCTGTTAATGCCTGCGGTAATAATGATATCGCCTTGATTTTGCACCAAGCACTGACCTGTACGTAAAATTTCGTCATGGTATGAAGTTGCATGACGAATAACAGGTGCTGCCGCAACTGGTGCATTGGTAGAAGCTGTCGCAGCCGGAGCTGGGGCTTCAACCACTTGCTCTTTGGTTGCTTTGACTTCTTGAAGTTGAGAGCTAATACCATGACCTTGCGCAGGAATCACGGGGAATTGAATGGCACGGGCTTGTTCCGCCAAAATTCCTTCTTGTACTGCCATTGGCTGTACATCCAGATCCAGCAATAATTGAATCAAGGAAATTAATTCTTGCTCAACGCTACTTTCTAGAACAACTAATGCTCCAGCAGTCGATGAATTTTGTAATGTTTTACTTAATTGCTGTCGGATTGCATCATGATCATTGGTGTCAAGGGTAATGCGAATCGCATTGACCATTCTGCCAGTTATCCGTATATCAGCCATAATTTTTCCTTAAGACTTCTCAGATTTATTTTTTACTAAAGAAGTGATGTTGTAAATAGAGCAAATCCTAGAACAAAATGAAGGATTGCACTAGCTGCGTTTGTAATATTTTTATCTTAATGCTTATTCTTTGGCTTGATCATCTTTTTCGAGCTCTTCTAACCACTGTTTCACCTTAACTTGCTTGCGAATAGCATCCAAACTTTCATAGACCACAGACTCAACCAACTGTTCCAAAGACTGATTATCAATTTTTAAATCACTGACTTTTTCGGCTATCAAGCGATAGGTAGCATTGGGCTGTGTAGGATTCCCAGTCACCATTGGTTCCAGTAAACCTTGTGTGATGTTTTCACCGAGTCGTTGTCCGATACTTTGAATTTGTTGCTCAATTCTTCCACCCACAATTGGAATCAAACGCAGTAATTGGGTCAGTTCAGGGGTATCTTCAATCGCACGATTGACAATCAGACCGACATTTTGGGCAATGAAATACTGTCGCTGTTTCAATTCAGTGGCCAAAGACTCTTGTAAAATTTCAGCCAATGCTTGTGCAAATAAAGCCCGATGATGATCGACCAGATCATGGATAATTTTTTTATGGGTCGAACTGGTATTTAATTCGTGCTTCACCCCATCTAATACAGTAATGACGACTCGGTCAGAGAGTTCTTCCATCACCACACGGTAGTAAAATTTGGCCTTGATTTGTAACGACTTAGGAATTACGTTATAGCCTAATTCATGCAGTCGAAAAGCAATCACTCCTGCACGAAATAATCTTAAAAAACGTAAATGAGGAATAATCGCTAAAATTTCGTACCAATGAATAAAGGGAAAGAAAAACCAGCGACGATGGTGTCGATACACGATGGCAATGCACCAACGCACCAATAATTCAGTAATTAAGAACAGAATAAACCAAGCTTCAGTGGTGATAACCCACGGATGCAAATGCTCACGATAGAAGCTTAAGACACTTTCTAGGTGAATGGCATGGAAAAACCATCCACCGATATTGCTCATGATAAAAAAATTAGCACACAAACAAAACAAGTTAAAAATGATGAGAAACACCATAAAAATGTCATAGATCAAAAACAGTTTGAAATACAAACTTTGAGGATCAACCTGATGATATTTAGACTTTTTGACTTGGTTATTCTGCATCATGTATAGACCCTTACTGGGTTAAATTCGACTTTGAGTATTTGGCTTTCATTTTTTCAATCAACTGGTCTTTTTCAGTCCAAAGTTGATCGACCCACTGTTGGAATTTTTCTCGAAAGTCTGCATCGTCTTCATAGTTTCCAGCGAGTACCCATGCTGGAATATCAATTTTACGCAAATTGACCGCAATTCGTGGGACTTCCCCGAGCCAAAATTCGCTATAGCCAGGTGCGCCGTCGGGATAGACAATGGTCATATCCACTAAGGCATCAATGTCATTACCTAAAATATTTAAGGCTAGGGCCAAGCCACCCGCTTTTGGTTTAAGTAAATTTTGGTAAGGCGATTGCTGCTGTGCATGTTTTTCTGGAGTAAAACGTGTGCCTTCCAAATAGTTTAACAGGGTGAATGGTTGGCTAAGCAGTTGTTCACACGACTTACGTGCCTCTTCCATATCGCGTGTTTTCAACGCAGGATTTTTTGCAATTTGTTCTTTACTATGCCTTTTCATCATTGGAAAACCTAGAATTTTAAAGGCTTGGCCGACAAATGGAATAAAAATAAGTTCCCACTTGGTAAAGAAGCGGGTAAGGGGCATACGGGTTAAACCAAAATATTGGTTAACCGTGGTGTCGACCCAACTTTGGTGGTTACAGGTCATGAGATAACGACCTTGCATACTTAGCTCAAGACCATCATCGACAGAAATATCCCATTTCGTGCTGGGCAAGACATGATCGATTAAATAATTGTTCACAGCCAGCCAACTGTTGGTGATTTGAATATTCGTCTCATCCACCTTTTTAGATTTTTTAAACAGTTTGGTTAGGCCAAGCGCAAGCACTGGAGGGCCATGAAAAAAAGTACTGCCTGTAATGACTGAACCAACAGTTAAACCACGTGTGATTTTTTTTAATAAAGGTTGTTTTTGGTTTGGTGATGACATAAAAATAAACCCTAAAATATAATGCGTTTCGCAACTCGTTCTATTTCTAAAGCTCAATATAGTACGGGATGATCAAATAGAAAAGCACCAAGCATTAACTGTGTAGAAATTGTGACGAAGAACGCCTTGAAAAGGAAATTTTTTATTACATATTGTAAATAAAGGCTTTATTGTTAACAAAAAATCAATGGTCTAGATCATCGTTTTACGACAATATTCGGTCTATAAACAAAACACACAAAGAAGGAGGCATGCGATGCGTGCACTAGCAATTTCCGCAGTCGTTGGGGCAATGGTTCTTACAGGTTGTCAAAGCACTGGTAATAACATTGGCGGTGTAGAATACGATAAAGCTGCTTTAGGGACCTTAATTGGTGCTGCTGCAGGTTATGGTGTTTCTAAAGGAAACGCAAACACGAGTCGTCAGAATAACCGTGCTGCAGCGATTGGTGCTGTACTTGGTGGCGCAACTGGTGTTTACCTTGACAACAAAGAGAAGAAACTTCGTCAACAAATGGCGGGGACTGGTGTAGAAGTTAACCGTAATCCAGATGGCTCTGTAGGCTTAATCATGCCGGGTAACATTACTTTTGATACCAACAAATCAAACATCAAGCCGAACTTCTATTCAACTTTAAACAAAGTTGCGCAAACCTTAACTGAAGATAACAAGAGCGGTATTCTTGTAACAGGTTATACAGATAGTACAGGTAATGATTCAATTAACATTCCTCTGTCTCAAGCGCGTGCGCAATCTGTAGCAAGTTACTTGGCATCTCAAGGTGTTTCTACAACACGTATTAATGCGCAAGGTCAAGGTTCAGCAAACCCAATCGCGTCTAACGCGACTGCTGAAGGCCGTGAGCAAAACCGTCGTGTAGAAATCAGCATCTACGCAATTCAATAATTTTTATTGAAGACTGAAAAACCACCTTCGGGTGGTTTTTTTATGACTGTTAAAATATGAATTTGCATTATGCATCTGTAGCGGAGATGACTATAATCGAGCTCGGAATGAAATAGAGGAAAGACTATGTCACTGGCAAGTCAATTAAACGACAAGCAACTTGAAGCCATGAAATACACTCAAGGACCCTTGTTAGTACTTGCAGGGGCTGGTTCAGGAAAAACTTCGGTGATTACCCGTAAGATTGCCTACTTGGTGAAACACTGCGGCATTCCTGCTTATCGTATTACCGCGATGACGTTTACCAACAAAGCAGCACGTGAAATGAAAGAACGTGTCACCAAGCTGCTGTCACGTGAAGAGGCAAAAGGGCTTTCAGTTTCAACTTTCCATACCTTCGGTCTAAACATGCTGCGTTTAGAACTGAAACACACGCCATTAAAAAATAATTTTTCTATTTTAGATGCGGACGACTGTAAGCGTATTTTGATGGACTTGATGCACCGTGACAATTTATCCGGTGCGGAAAGTAAAGAACTGATTGCCAAAGCCATGAAGATGATTTCAGATTGGAAAAACGATCTGATTCCACCTGAGCAAGCACACACCACCTGTGAAACCGCAGAAGATATTCAGTTTGCGCACTTGTATCAACTGTATGAACGTAATTTACGTGCCTATAATGCGGTTGATTTTGATGACCTAATTGTGATGCCGACGCGTCTTTTACAAGAAAACGCAGAAGTTCGTGAGCGCTGGCAAAATCGCATTCGCTATTTATTGGTCGATGAGTATCAAGACACCAACACCGCGCAGTATATTTTGGTGAAATTGCTAGTGGGGGTGATGGGACAGTTCACTGCGGTGGGTGATGATGATCAATCGATCTACGCATGGCGTGGTGCCAAGCCTGAAAATATGGCTTTGCTCAATGAAGATTTTCACAATTTAAAAGTGATTAAACTCGAACAGAACTATCGTTCGACCAGTCGTATTTTAAAAGCGGCCAATACCGTGATTGGTAACAATCCACATATTTTTGATAAAAAACTGTGGTCAGACAAAGGTCATGGTGAAGTCATTCGAGTGATAACCTGCCGCAATGATGACGATGAGTCAGAACGCGTGGTGAAAGACTTAATTACGCATAAACTGATGAATGGTAAAAATTGGAAAGATTACGCCATTTTGTATCGGGGGAACTTTCAAGCACGTGCGCTGGAAACACAACTGCGTCAAATGCAGATTCCGTATAAATTATCGGGTGGTCAGTCGTTCTTCGGACGCGCTGAAATCAAAGACGTGATGAGCTATTTGCGCGTCATTATTAATCCTGAAGATGACAGTGCATTTTTGCGGATCATCAATACACCTAAACGCGCCATTGGGCCTGTGACTTTAGAAAAGCTGGGTCTGTTTGCACAAGAAAATCATTTGTCTTTGCTCTCTGCCGCAGGTGATCAGCGTCTCACCATGGTGATTCCTAAAAAAGCCACCACGCAGTTGGCGGAGTTTGCAGACTTCATTACCACCTTTACCCGTGAGTTGCTTGAGGATGATGAACCTGTACCGATTATTCGAAAGATGATGGTTGAAGCGGGTTATATCGACTATGTCAAAGAGTCTGCGGCAACGCCTGCGCAAGAAAAAACTAAGCTGGATAATATTGAAGTGCTGTATAGCAGTATTCAAAGTTTGATTAACCGTGCTGAAGATGTTGATGAGAAAAACATTGAAAGTGTAATTCGTAAAATGGTGTTGCTGGATATGTTAGAGCAGCAGCAAGAAGAAGAAGACACTGACAAAGTAAACCTGCTCACGTTACATGCATCTAAAGGTCTAGAGTTTCCATATGTCTATCTGATTGGTCTTGAGGAAGAGTTACTGCCGCATAAAAACTCGATTGCCGCAGATACGGTTGAGGAAGAGCGTCGCTTGATGTACGTGGGCATCACCCGTGCGCGTCAGGGTTTAACCATCACGCTTGCAGAACAACGTAAGGCGGGTGGTCAAATGAAGCAAATGACACCAAGTCGCTTCTTGGATGAGTTGCCGCAAGATGAGTTGGAATGGCTGGGGCGTAAAAAGAAACTGGCGGGCAATGTCGATCCGAAATTACAAGCACAACACTATTTGGACAATTTACGTGCTTTGATTAAGCGCTAAATATTTTTTTGTTTTAGAAATTTATTGTACTAGGAAAAAGAGAATGAAAGTTCAGGTTAAAGTGTTGGATTCACGTTTAGGCAATGAATGGCCAATGCCAACCTATGCGACAACGGGTTCAGCAGGCTTAGACCTTCGTGCATGTGTCGATGCTACGACCGTCATTGAACCAGGACAAACTGTTTTGGTCAAAACGGGTTTATCTATTTATATTGAAGACCCACACTTTGCAGGTTTAATTTTACCGCGTTCAGGCCTAGGTCATAAGCACGGCATTGTTTTGGGTAACTTGGTGGGATTAATTGATTCGGACTATCAAGGTGAATTGATGGTTTCAGTTTGGAACCGTAGCCAAACAGCTTTCAGTTTAGAACCGGGTGAACGTCTTGCACAGTATGTACTTGTGCCTGTGATTCAAGCCCAGTTCGATATTGTGAATGAATTTGAAGCGACAGAACGTGGTGCAGGTGGTTTCGGACATACTGGTCAAAACTAATCTCTCAGTGATAAAGTAAAACAACAAAGCCTCTCTATGAAAGAGGCTTTGTTGTTTTAATGCTGAATGATCATTTTTAGTTCATAAAAAGTTACAACTCTTTTTTGAATCCTTAGTAAAATTAAACCCAGCGTTAAGCATAACAACAAGGACAGCTGAAAGAGCTGTTGATCTGAATAAATTAGAAGTTAGACCTATGGATTTTCAGCCAAAATTTCCTGCACATATTTTTCGTGCCTATGACATTCGTGGCAAATTGGATGTCATGAGTGCTGAGCTGATTCTTGCTATTGCACAAGCGCTTGCAACTCAATATTTAAAGACTGGGCAGACACGTTTAGCCATTGGTTATGATGCTAGACAAAGCAGTCCTGCTTTTGCAGAAATTATTTACAAAGAATGTCTTAAACAGGGCTTAGATGCGCAAATCATCGGATGTTGTGCTAGCCCTGTGTTGTATTACACGGCACGTCAGTTTGATGGCAATGGCATTATGGTGACAGCCAGCCACAATCCGAAGTCGGATAATGGGATCAAATGGATTATGCAGGGTGAGCCCCCTTTACCTGAGGCAATCCAGCAGGTGGCACGCGATGCAAATGAATATTTTGACAGCCATGCAGTGATGAAATGGCAAAAGTTGCCACATCAGATCGTGCCTGAATATTGTCTGGCTTATCAGGCGGCATTGCTCAATGATATACAGCTCATGCCTCAACCGCGACCCTATAAAGTTGTGGTGGATGGTTTATATGGTTCGGCGGGACGCTGCGCCGTCTTGGTCTTAAAGGAACTCGGCTGTGAGGTACATGCTTTACGCTGTGAGGCCAATGGTGAATTTCCTGAACATGCCCCCGATCCCTCTCAAGCCAAACATCTATATCTGCTACGAAACGCCGTGCAACAGCAGCATGCTGATATCGGTATTGCCTTTGATGGTGATGGTGATCGTGTTGTATTGATTGATGAAATGGGCGTAATCATTTCAGCAGACCGTTTATTGTCCTTGTTTGCGCACATGTGTTTGGCTGATCATCCAGCACATGAAGTGGTTTTTGATGTGAAATGTTCCACCATGGTTCGAAATACGGTATTGGCCCATCAGGGTATTCCAAAAATGATTCGAACAGGCAGCTCTTTTTTGCGTAAATATTTGGCGCAATCTAAAGGGCATGCGGTTTTTGGCGGTGAATATGCAGGGCATTATGTATTTAATGATGGTCGTGGCTTTGGTTATGACGATGGTTTATATGCCGCACTACGTGTGTTGGAATACTTAAGCTTGAAGCAATGTACTTTGTCGGAAGCACTGGCAGACTACCCAGAACGTGCCAGTACAGAGGATATTTATATTAGCACCCATCAGATTTCACCCGCGCTGGTTTTAGCGAATGTGGAAAAACAATGTCAGCACTTTCAAGCGGAAATGAGTAAAATTGATGGCGTAAGACTTGATTTTGAGGATGGATTTGGCATTATTCGAGCATCGAATACGGGTGAGTATTTTACCGTACGTTTCGACGCGGACAGTGATCAGCGGCTCCATCAAATTCGCCATAACTTTGTGCACATGCTGACGGCAGATTATCCGCAGATTGCACAAGACCTATTAGACGCCCATTAAGGAGAGGCACATGCCACATCAACATACTGGCCTCGACAAAGCACAAGTCCTGACTGAAGCTTTGCCGTATATTCAACGTTTTTCTGGAAAAACGCTAGTAGTGAAATATGGTGGCAATGCAATGACTGATCCTGAGCTTGAGAGCTCGTTTGCACGTGACATCGTTTTGTTAAAAACCGTTGGATTGAACCCAATTGTAGTTCATGGTGGTGGCCCACAAGTAGACTCGTTTTTAAAGCAATTGGGGCGTGAGTCTGACCGTATTGATGGCATGCGTGTGACCGATCCAGCGACCATGGAAGTGGTCGAAATGGTGCTGGGTGGTAGTGTGAATAAATCTATCGTGAACTTGATTAACCAACATGGCGGTCGTGCCATTGGTTTAACGGGTAAAGATGGTAACTTACTGCGTGCACAAAAGTTACTGATGGAAAAAACTGCGGAAGATGGCACAGTACAAAAAATTGATCTTGGTCTAGTGGGTGAAGTGACCAGTGTTAAAACCGATGTATTGGAAATGTTTAGCAGTGGTGATTTTATTCCTGTGATTGCACCCTTAGGTGTGGATGAAGAGGGCAATACCTATAACATTAACGCTGATTTGGTGGCTGGAAAAGTGGCTGAAGCCCTCGGTGCTGAAAAGCTGATTTTGTTGACCAATATTTCAGGTGTTTTAGATGAAAATAAAAACCTGCTCACTGGTCTAACCACCCAAGAAGTTGACCGTCTCATTGAAACGGGTGTGATTTATGGCGGGATGATTCCGAAAGTGGGTTGTGCTCTAGATGCGGTGAAAGGTGGTGTGGTAAGCGCGCATATTGTGGATGGTCGTGTGCCACATGCAACACTGTTGGAGATTTTCACCGATCATGGCGTGGGTACATTGATTACCAATCGCAGTAAACACTAAGTATTTTGAAAGCCTCCTCGGAGGCTTTTTTTAGGCCTATACGTTTTATAAAAATGGTTTTATGCCTGAATGTGTTCGGGTTATGAAGCATTGTGAATTGCAAGCCAGTCAGGACTCATGCACAATAAAACCATCATCAATAAATATGTTTAAATAAGATCAAGATTATGTGCCAACTGCTCGGAATGAACTGTGCAACACCGACTGATATTACCTTTTCATTTCGAGGCTTTTCACAGCGCGCGGGGATTACTTCAGACCATTGTGACGGTTTCGGGATTGCTTTTTTTGAGGATAAAGCCTGCCGTTTATTTGTTGACAATCAATCTGCAGTTGAATCGCCGATTGCTGAATTAATTCGTAATTATCCGATCAAATCACGCAATGTGATTGCACATATCCGCAAAGCGACACAGGGAAAAATTAACTTAGAAAACTCACATCCATTTAGCCGTGAGCTATGGGGTCGACAGTGGATTTTTGCGCATAATGGCGATTTGCATGACTTTGATCCTGTACTTTCAGGACGCTTTACCCCAGTGGGCAATACCGACAGTGAACGTGCATTTTGCTATTTACTGGACCAACTGGTGAATAAATTTGGCTATACCGAGCCAAGTCTAGATCAAGTTTTTGATTTATTAACTGATGTTTCTCCACGGATTGCGGAGCATGGCACTTTCAATTTTTGTTTATCTAATGGACAAGCCCTGTTTAGTTATGCCATTACCAAACTGCATTGGTTGGTGCGTGAGTACCCATTTAAACCTGCGCAACTGATTGATATTGATGTTGAGGTTGATTTTAGCCAAGTCACTACAGCAGAAGATCGTGTGGCCGTGATTACTACCGAACCGTTGACTCAAAATGAAGCGTGGACAGTCTTTGCACCCGGTGAAATGATTTTATTTCAATATGGCAAAGCGATCCGCCACCAAATGACCCATGTGGAACGTTTAATCCGAGAAGCCAAAGATCCGTCTTTAAAACGCGTCACTAAAGCAGATCAATATTAATTTATTTCAAAATGATTAGAATATAAAGGCATGTTGATAATAATATAAAACGTGCTCTTATTTTGATTTTTACTTGTCAAATAATAAAATAGATTAAATAATAACTGATTCTTTTGGTCGGATTTAAATTTATTTACCTATTTAAAATATATACTTAAGTTTGATTTTGTGGAAATAGTATAAAACCAACTAATTTGATTCACTTTTATTTTTAATTCTAATCGATATGATTAATTCATGTAATTAATCTATTAATTTTTATTGGGTGGTCGGAATGATAATGAAGTGGGTTCCAGAATATAATACTGGTATCGATGTGATTGACGATCAACACCGCCGTATTCTCGATTATATCAATGAAATTGATGCGATCGATTTCAATACTGGCCGTGAACGCGTTAAACAGATTTTAGAAAATATTATTGATTACACACAGTCTCACTTTACTTTTGAAGAGTCTCTCCAAGAAGAAGCGGGTTATAAATATCGTGTACCCCACAAACGTGTACATGATTTATTTATTAAAAAAATTGAATCTTATCGGGACCGTTTTGAGATGGGGCATTCAATCGAAGCTGAACTCCATGAAGTGTTGTCGAAATGGCTGATTAATCATATCCAGCATGATGATGCAGATTATGTTGGTGCCGTAAAAGAAAATATGATGGGCATTATCAAAGAAAAAGAAAAGAAAAAAGGGAAAAATTGGTTTGCTCGGTTCTTTTCATAAGTGAGCTAAACGAGGGATAAAAACAATAAATTTTAATTATATTTAGCGCAGCAAATCATCAGTTTTGATGGTTTGCTTTTTGTTTTTGATTTTCATAAGAGAGCAAGGCAAAATAGCGCAAGACTTATTGAAGGAACGCATCATGCAAGACAATGCTCTGTCACGATGGTTATCGCCGCTGATGGCATTTTGTTTATCATTTATTATTATTGCCACACTTGCACCCTTGGTGGGAATTCAGGTTGAACGTCAGCTCGACTTTTGGTTACTTTGGTTAGTGACCATGGTGATCTTGGCTTTGCCTGTGTGTTACTTAGAAATTGCCTTAGCCAAGCGCTCAAAAACCACCGCATTGAATGCTTTATCGAGTTTGACGCGTGATGCCGATGCTTCTCAGACGTGGCGTCTTGTTGGATGGCTTGCTGTCGTCTTTATTCCTTTTTTAGCGGGCGGCATGTTGTCTAATGCTGCGCAATTATTAAATCAATACGCACTTGAGGATATGACATCGTCCGTGATCTTTATTGCTTTGGCTGTGGTTGCCATTGCGTTGTCTTTTGCCCCACGTCTGTTGGCCTTAGCGTTAACGGCGGTCGGTGTGCTGATTTCCTTAGTGTTTGCAAACCTCTCTGGTACAGGAACCGCTGAGTGGCAAGTGACGCCGGTTGAATTTTCAGAATGGGGCAGTGCAACGGTATTGGCTTTGGTGGCAAGCGGTTTAGGACTCGGTCTGTACTGGCAGAACAGTTTGGCACAAGTTCAACAGCAAGATGCTGCAACCAAGACTGTTTTACCGATTTGGATTGCACAAATTTTAGCTGTGGTTGCTTTTGCATTTTTTGCAGTCCAAGCGGCATTACCTGCGTATGCGATTGCCTTAACTGCGATTGCAGCGGCAGCCGTGCTGTTACAGATGGCACGTGAGCAGTTGGCACAGCGCCAGTTAAATATTGTGATTCAGTGGCTCGTATTGCTAGCTGCAACGTTGGTGTGGTTAATTCCAGCCACTGGCCCGATTTTTAACATCTTATTGATGCTGTGGGGCTTAGTGATTTGTTTGATTTATGCCATTTTTGCTGGTTGGATTATGAAAATTAGCCATTTACGTAAGTCGATGAACTTTAGTAATGAAGTTTTTTATAATATTTGGCGCATTGCCGTGCGTGTGGTATTACCTGTTTCTATCGTATTGGCAATTGTAGCCGTGCTTGGAAAACTGATTTAATGAGCATGCTTCAACAAGTCTGGGTTGCTTATGCAACAGCAGACCAGCAGTTTCATATTAGTGTGCCGTTTTCTGAGGGAATGACGGCACAAGATGCGATTCAACTGAGTGGTATAGGCTCGCAGGTTGAATTGCCTGAGCCTTTACAATTGGGCATCTTTGGTGTCCGCTTGAAAGACCCTCAACAGATTTTGCAGGTAGGGGATCGTGTTGAAATTTATCGTCCTTTGAGCATTAATCCTAAAGATATTCGAAGGATACGTGCACAAAATAATCCTGTGGGTCGCTTTGCAAAAGGCAATCGCTTAAAACAATCGAAATGATATGAAAAACCCCTCAGTTGAGGGGTTTCTTTTTTAGAATAAGGCTTTATAGTGGGGGCGCGTTTAGAATCGCTTCTTTCGATGCTGGTAAGCCCGGCTGAGATGCAGGAATGGTTTCTAAGCCTTCAATTTTTTGCACAATACCATTTGAGTCGAAATAGACTTTCAGATGTTGGCCTTGTGCAGCAGGAATCTTGGCTTTTTTAGCATACGTTCCTGGGGTATAATTGTAAATATAGTCCCAACGTAGCGGATTCATTGGATCTGAAACTGTCGGGCTGCCAAGCAAAAAGCGAACTTGTTGATGGCTCATGCCTACTTGTATTTTTGACGCTTGTGCTTGAGTTAATGGAGTACCTTGAGGAATATCAACTTTATAAACGCCCAAGGTCGAACAGCCTGCGAGCAGTGAAGTGACGAATAACGCCAACATGATTTTTTGCATTTTGCTACACTATCCCAAATTAATTATGATGCAATTGAGCCACGGATAGATCATACTGCATCTACACTTTGTTGCATATTCTAACTTTAAATTTGTTGAGAGACCTTTTTACATGCCAATTTCAAATCAAGATCTACGCAAAGCTGGACTTAAAGTTACACTTCCACGAATTAAAATATTAGAACTACTAGAAAATTCAAAGCAACACCATTTAAGTGCGGAAGATATTTATAAGACTTTACTTGAACAAGGTGAAGATGTCGGTTTAGCAACTGTTTACCGCGTGTTAACGCAATTTGAAGCAGCGGGCATTATTCAGCGCCATCACTTTGAAAATAACCACTCTGTTTTCGAAATCATGCAAGACGATCACCATGATCATATCGTTTGTCAAAACTGCAACAAAGTGGTTGAGTTTAGCAACGAAGTGATTGAGCATGAGCAGCACGAAGTCGCTGAAAAGCATGGCTTTACTTTAACAGGTCACTCACTCAACCTATATGGTTACTGTGATGCTGCGGAGTGCCAAGAAGCACTGCGTAAAAAGTAATAACTTAGACCCAAAAAAGGGCTTCCTGAGAAGCCCTTTTTTATTGCTTAAAGAAATGCTTAAGCTTGTCCGTCAAACGTGATGTTTGCACTGGCATGCAATAGACGATCACCGCCTTCTTCGGACAACTTGATTTGTAAACGTAAGTCATTCGGGGAATCGGCGTGTTTCAGCGCATCTTTATAGCTAATCTGCTTAGCTTTGTACAAATCGAATAAGGCTTGGTCAAAAGTTTGCATACCAAGTTCACGAGAACGCTTCATCAGGTCTTTAATTTCGTGGATTTCACCTTTACGGATCAAATCGGAAATTAACGGTGAGTTAATCAAAATCTCAATTGCGGCGCGACGAGAATTACCGTCTAGTGTTGGAATCAACTGCTGAGCAACCATCGCTTTAAGGTTTAAAGACAAGTCCATAAACAATTGGCTATGACGGTCTGCTTCAAAGAAGTGAATAATGCGGTCGATGGCTTGGTTGGCGTTGTTGGCGTGCAGCGTTGCAAATACCAAGTGACCTGTTTCAGCAAAGGCAATCGCATAATCCATAGTTTCACGGGAACGAATCTCACCAATCAGGATTACATCGGGTGCCTGACGTAAGGTGTTTTTCAGCGCGATTTCAAAAGAGTCCGTATCAATGCCCACTTCACGCTGTGTAATGATACAGCCTGCATGCTCATGAATAAATTCAATTGGGTCTTCAATGGTAATGATATGACCTTTCGAGTTTTGATTACGATAACCAATGATCGATGCCAAAGAGGTCGATTTACCTGTACCTGTTGCACCCACAAAGATGATGATGCCACGTTTAGTCATGGCCAACTCTTTAAGCACAGGCGGGAGTTTTAACTCATCCATGGTTGGAATTTGCGTCTCAATCCGACGCAAAACCATACCAGGCATATCACGTTGTTGAAAGGCACTGACACGAAAACGTGCCGTTTTATCACGATTCATAATCGCGAAGTTACACTCACGTGTATCCGCAAATTCTTTACGCTGCTTCTCGCTCATGATGGAGTTCAGCAGTTGTCCTGCGACATCACCTGTCAGTTTGCCTTTAGCTACAGGCACAATTTGACCGTTAATTTTCATTGAAGGTTCAACATCAGCGGTGATAAATAAATCTGACGCTTTTTGTTGAATCATATAATTGAGTAAGTCGTTAAAATCCATATCTATACCCCAAATCCATTGTTTTCTTATAAGAAGGTTTCAGGTTGCTTGGCAGCTGTACGGGCAGTCTGTGGACTGATCACCCCTTTGGTGACCAAGTTTTTCAAACTTTGATCCAGTGTGGTCATACCGTAGTTTGCACCAGTCTGAATAGCAGAATACATCTGTGCCACTTTGTTCTCACGAATTAAGTTACGAATGGCAGGAATACCAATCATGATTTCATGCGCAGCAACACGGCCACCGCCATTTTTCTTGAGTAAGGTTTGAGAAATCACGGCTTGTAGCGATTCAGATAACATGGCACGAACCATGTCTTTTTCTTCAGCAGGGAATACGTCAATTACACGGTCAATGGTTTTTGCCGCAGAGGTGGTGTGGAGTGTACCGAAGACCAAGTGACCCGTTTCAGCGGCAGTGAGTGCCAAACGAATGGTTTCAAGGTCACGCATCTCACCCACGAGAATAATATCGGGGTCTTCACGTAGTGCAGAACGCAGCGCTTCGTTAAAACCGTGCGTATCGCGGTGTACTTCACGTTGGTTGATCAAGCATTTTTTTGACTGGTGTACAAATTCGATTGGGTCTTCAACCGTTAAGATGTGGTCATAGCGGTTATCGTTAATATAATCGATCATTGCAGCCAACGTGGTAGATTTACCAGAACCAGTAGGCCCCGTCACTAAAACTAAACCACGTGGCAATTCACACAACTCTTTAAAGGTTTGTCCTAAACCTAAGTCTTCCATGGTCAGGACTTTAGACGGAATGGTACGGAATACTGCACCTGCACCACGGTTTTGGTTGAATGCGTTCACACGAAAACGAGCAATACTTGGAACTTCAAAGGAAAAGTCTGTTTCTAGTTTTTCTTCGAAATCACGACGTTGTTTGTCATTCATGATGTCATAGACCAGTTTATGCACTTCTTTGTGTTCTAAAGCTGGTAAATTGATACGACGAACTTCGCCATCGACACGAATCATCGGTGGCATACCTGCAGATAAGTGTAAATCTGATGCCCCGTTCTTAGCCGAAAAGGCTAGTAATTCTGTGATATCCATTATTTCCCCGAGTTCATTTAAATGCTAATTATTTTGATAGAATAATAAGGCTTTCAATCAACTTAACCAACAGTTTGTTGAAAGGCAAAGCAAAAAAGATGACCGAAATGAGACCCTCGTCAATGAATATCTTGCAAAATTCACGTCAACACGTGTTATCCCAAATTCAACAGGCCTGCGAAATTTCAGGTCGTGACGTGGAGTCTGTAGAGCTTTTGGCGGTTTCTAAAACACATCCAAGCGAAGTGTTACAAGACATGTATGCTTGTGGTCAACGCGCCTTTGGTGAGAACTACCTACAAGAGGCTTTGCAGAAGATAGAGGCGCTACAGAATTTAGACATTGAATGGCATTTTATTGGGCATGTACAACGCAATAAAACCAAACATTTGGCTGAAAAGTTTGCATGGGTGCATGGAGTTGATCGTTTAATTATTGCAGAGCGTTTATCGGCGCAGCGTCTGATAACACAACCACCATTAAATCTTTGTCTACAGGTCAATATCGATGCTCAAGACAGCAAAGATGGCTGCCAACCTGATGAGGTTGTTGAGTTGGTAAAAAGTATCAGTCAGTTGCCTAACATCAAACTGCGTGGGTTGATGGTGATTCCGGCGCCGAACAATACCCAAGCCTTTAAGGCCGCGAAAGTGTTATTTGACCAAGTGAAAGAGCTGCATGTACATCCTGAAGACTGGGATACCTTAAGCATGGGTATGTCAGGCGATATGGTCGATGCGATTGCAGCTGGGTCGACTATGGTTCGCGTTGGAACCGCCTTGTTCGGAGTGAGAGATTATTCACAGCATTAAGTCTAAATAGGGCTTCTTGAGTTTAAAGGCAGTGATAAGGGTTTAACTTACAATTATATAAAACTAATAGGCTGCTGAAAAAATAGGCTTAATTTAAACTCATGCATTGAATCATCTATAGATTAGACAGATGAACCATGAAAAATGATTGCCTGACAACGATAAAAATTGCATTTAGGATGAAGCCAAAATGAAAAAACTCTATTTATTTATCTCCCTGCTTTTGAGTTTATTTGTAGCAGCTTGTAGTAGCACAAATACCAAAATGAGTGAGATGAGTGCGGAATCTACGGTTCAGAATGCTCAGGTCGCTAAAAGTGAAAAATTAGGCACCAAGTGGGGCGATGAGATCAGTTCAAACGTCACGGAAGTCAATTTAAAACGTTTATCCAGTAGTCCAATTGCTGAATCACAAGTTCGCTATGCCAGCAAAAAATACGTGGGGAAAGCCGTGAACAGCCTGTCATTGGTCGCTGGAAAAATCAGTTTTTCGATTGTAGATGATACACAGCGTCCACTGCCTTTATTTCGAGATGGTCAGCAGTATTATTTATCTGGTAAAGATGGACAAAGTTATCAACTCAAATACCAAAACCATAGCAATAGCGCATTTGAAGTGGTTGCCAGTGTGGATGGTTTAGATGTTATTGATGGACGTGCAGCATCACGCAGCAATTCAGGTTATGTGCTTCGTCCACAGGGGGAGTTGATTATTGAAGGTTTCCGTAAGAGTGACTCTGCAGTGGCTTCCTTTACCTTTAGTCGACCTGAAGACGCCTATGCTGCAAACTCAGATCATGGTTCCATCCAAAATACAGGTGTGATTGGTACAGTGATCTATCCGCTACAGTCTATGGCGGCTACGGACAAAGCAGCAGATGCATCTAAATATGCACCTCCACCAAAAGCATTCCCAGCAGATTAAAGCATTCGTTTGGATTTCACAGGGAGCACTTACATTAAGTAGGATGCTCCCTTTATTTTTAACCGTGAGATGGTGTCTTAAAACAGATCAAACTTTGACTTTCAAAAATCTGAAATTATCCCACTACCTCAATGGTACTGGCACCTGCACCCAAAGCTTTAACTTGGATTTGGACGGGAATACGTTCATGCATTTCTTGGATGTGTGAAATCAGCACCACCTTACGTCCTTGATTCTGCAATTGGTCGAGAGCATTCATGACCATGTGCAGGCACGATGCATCTAAAGTCCCAAAGCCTTCATCAATAAATAGAGATTCGATTTTCATTGACCCTGAGGCCATATTGGCAATGGCAAGAGATAGGGCAAGGGCAGTCAGGAACGACTCCCCCCCAGAAAGTGATGCAACGGAGCGGGTTTCTCCATCCATGTCATGATCAATAATAGCCAGACTCAGCGAATGATCCAAACGCTTTAAGGTATAGCGCTGTGAGAGTTGGTTGAGCTGTTGGTTGGCATGTTCCAGTAAAATATCGAGATTATATTGCTGCGCATAATCACGGAATTTTTTGCCTGTAGCATCTCCCATCAGACCTGAAATTTTCCCCCAACGGTGTTCTTCCTGTTGTATGGCTTGAATCTGATCTGCAAATTGCTTTTGTTTGGCGACATTTTGCTGATGCAACTCAAGTTTGAGTTTGAGTTGATCGCGTAGTTCAAGTTGTGTTTGCAGTGCGACTTGATGCTCCTGCATTTGCTGTTGTAACTGTGTTGGGTCAATTTTAGGTTGATGGCCCAGATGTTCACTCAACTGCTCTTGCATAGTTTTCAATGCAGCATGTGCTTCATTTACTAGGCGTTCTGCATGCTGTAATTTCTGACGGATCTGTTGTTCCTGAGCCGAGCTAATTTGAGCCAGCGCATCTAAATCAGGCTTATGGAAATCAGGGTGCGCATTGAGCCAGTGCTGAAGGGTATTTTCTACTTGGCTGGCACTGGTCTGATTCTGCTGCAACTGGGCTTTGAGCTGTTCTAGCTGATTTTTTTCCTGTTCGAATTGATGGCGCAATTGCTCAAAATGCTGTTTCAGTTGTTGATAATGGCTTTGCGTCTGTTGGCGATGTTGATCGTGCTGGATGAGCCACTCATTGGCTTTGATGTCAGTTAAGCCTGTCATTTTTTGGATCAATTGATTGGCTTTTTCTGTATTTTGCTGTCCTTTTCGTTTGATCTCATTGAGCTGCTCGTTGGTTTCAGTGATGTGTCTACTGGTATTTTCGATATTCAGTTGATTGGTCTTGAACTGTTGCGTGGTTTGTTCGCTTTGCTGACGCCATTGTTCCAGCTGTTCCAGTTGTTGCGAACGGGTATTTAGGCGTACCAAAATTTGCTTAGCGGTTTGGGGGGTCTGCTGTTGCCAAGTTATTTTTTCAGCCTCAGATAAACACTGCACGATATGCTGAACTTGGTTGTGCAAACCGTTTGCTGTTTGTAGTAAATGTTCAATCTGTTGAATGTTTTGGATGCATTGTTGCTGGGTTTTAATATTGTGTTGGAACTGCTCAGACTGTTGTTTGAGTTGTTGCAAATCCGAGTGATATTGCTCAGCCATTTGCATGAACTGAGTCTTCAACTCCGATGCCGTTAGGGTGAAGTCGAGTGTAATATTTGCCGTTTGACTGTGCTCGATTAACACGTGTTGCAAAGCACTGATTTTTTCAGAAAGTTGCTGAATTAGAGTTTGTCGTTGTTCTATTTCAGTATTCAATTTAGTCAGCTGTTGCTGCGCTTGTTGCCAGCCATCAAAGCAATTCTGTTCTTTTAGCGTTGCCTGTTGTTCCTGCTGTTGTTGAAGCTCAAACAGGGCCTTGGAGAGCGCAGTATCTTCCAGCTTATAAGGATGTGAGGTACTTCCACAGACTAAACAGGGTTCGCCGTCTTGGAGGGCCGAGCGTAAATCTTCGATATTTTCAGCATGTAAAAGTCGCTGCTGTTGCAAAACCAGTTGTAGCTGAATGCGTTCACTTTTGGCAGCCTGAAAGGCCTGTTCAGCTTGTCGGCTATTGTGCTGCACGGCTTGAAGCTGTGTTTTGGCGTTGTCGAGCAGTACTTGCTGTTCTGTAGACTCAGCCTGTAAGTCAAAAAACTGCTGAATTTTTTGCTGAATCAGCTCGAATTGGCTGAGTTGATTGATTTTCAACTCGCGTTGCTGTTGTGTCTGCTCAACTTTGATTTCAAGCTGTTCGATCGTCCCGAACTGTTGAATAGACTGCTGTAATTGTTGTTTTTCTGATGCTAGCCGATGTTCAGCCTGAGTACGTGGCCCGAGTTGATGTTCAATTTTTTGATATTGATGAATGAACTGTTCTAGCTGTTGAGTATGGGCGCTGAGACCTTTGTCTAGGTTTACAAACTGTTGTGAGCTTTCCAGTTGCTGCTTACACTCGGTTTGCTGTCGCTCAATGTGTTGAATCTGCTGTTCAAGTTTTTGTTGTTGCTGAGTTAGGGGCAGCTTAGACTGCTCTAAAGCCTGCAATTTTTCCTGAACTTTCTTAAACTCAGCCCCAATAAAATCACGTTCTTGAATACATTTACGCACCTCATTTAATGCAGCATGATGGGTACTTTCAAACTGTTGTAGTTTATTGACTGCCATTTCAGCTTGCGTAAATTGGACTTTTTCACTTTCAAATTTAAGTTGTAAATGATCGAACAGTTGTTGCTGTTGTTGAATACGGGGCGTCATTTGCTGCACAGTTTGCTGTAACTGTTGTTGTTGGAATACCACAGCACGAATTTCTGAAAAGATCTCCAAACGAGCCAAGTGTTCGCGCTCAGGAGTTAAATCTTGTTGTAACTTGCTTTGTGTATCGAAGAGTTGTTGTTTGCTAATGATTTCACTGTCGAGTTTATGTTTGCGCTCAAACCATTGTTGTTGTTTTTCCAGTTGCGATTTTTGAGTTTCAAGCAGTTTATAATCTCTATCGCACTGCTGAAACTCTGTCGATAATGCAGTGACTTGTTCATCGGTTAACAGTTCAATATGACCCAGCACATTTTCCAGTTCTTTGCGCTGCGTGGCGACGGATTTGGTTTTATCATAAGCCAGTTGACCAATTTTCCCAAAAATAGCGGAATTGGTTAGATATTCCAGCAATTCGCCACGTTCATTGTCCCGTGCTTTTAAAAAAACAGTGACCTCAGATTGAGCCAATAAAACGGCACGAGTAAATTGTTCAAAACTGAGCTGAGTAATTCTTTTAATTTCTTGATCGACACTACTTCTTTTATCCGCAACCACAACACCATCGGTGACACATTTTAAAGAACGTTGCACACTTTGTAGTTTGCCATCGGCTTTTTCACGCGAACGTTTTAATTCCCAACGCGCGATATAGCGCTTTTGGTCTTGTGCAATAAAGCAAAGGTCTGCATAACCATGTGCAGTGCCACGACGCAGAACGGTCAATGGGGAGTTGGTGAGCAACTCTGAGCCATCGACATCTTGAAGTTTCCCATCACTGTCTTTTAACCGTGGAATACGGTTAAATAGGGCCAAACACATGGCATCTAAAATGGTGGATTTACCTGCGCCTGTTTTCCCTACAATGGCAATCAGACCTGCACTGGCTAAGGGATCACTTTCAAAATCAATCAGATGTTCCCCAGAAAGTGAAGCAAGGTTCTTAATTCGAATTGATAAAATATTCATACTAAACCTTTAAGCCTCGTGTTCATCTGCAAGGGATTGTTCTGCTTCACGCATTAAGCTCATGAAATCGTTTAACACTTCTGCATCATTGTGATAACCCTGTTTTTCCCAAATTTGCTGAAACAGTTTTTCTGGTGTGGGCGGCACTAAACTTACTTTAGCAGGTGCATTAGGGTCTTGCTCAGTCGCTAAATATTGACGTGAAATACGGACTAAACGATAACGGTCTTTGGGTAGAGCCTCTTCGAATTGTTGTCTTAAATTGGGCTGCGGTGGAACAGCAGTATGGTATTCAATATCGACATATTCACGTTGATCAATCTCTGGGATGATGCCTTGAGGCAATGCTTGCAGCTTTTCCAGTACTTCATTGAGTTCACCGCGTATTTTATGCAGTTGAATGCTTCGTGGTATCGCTAAAACATTCAACTGAAAACGGGAGGAATCGTTTTGTGTGGGATCAAGTGTCACTTCAACAACTTGATGCTTATAGTTAATTTCACTAAAAGATAGTGGAATTGGGGAGCCACTATAGCGAACATGCTCTTCACCGACTTTTTGCGGTTTATGCAAATGCCCGAGTGCCACATAGTCAATGATTTCATCAAATAATGTCGTGGAGAGTGCTTCTTCATTCCCAATTACAATAGGACGCTCAGAGTCAGAGGTTTCGCCGCCTTGCATATGTGCATGAGACATTAAAATCAGGGCTTGATCCGTTGTTTTTCGAGCTTTAGCCTCGGCGATCAATTGTTGATGCAAATAGGCAATCGCGTTTTGGCTATTGGTGGTGTGTTCATTAAAGCCTGTAATTTCAGCAGGACGTAAAAAGGGCAGGCTCAGACACCATGCCACAGTATTTTGTTGCTCATCTAAAATTGGTACCAATAAGTGCTCAAGATCGATCTGCTGTTGACTATTTTTATGAATCACTCCCACCGCTTTGGCATTGTATTTGGCCAATAACGGTTCAACTTGTTCAATGCGGTAGCCTGAGTCGTGGTTGCCTGCAATCATCAGGGTTTGCATATGCGGTGCACGTGCATGCGCATCTGCTAAGAACTGATAGAGTTGCTTTTGTGCGGACGATGCAGGGTTGATGACATCGAAAATGTCTCCTGCAATCAAAAGCGCATTTGGCTGTCTTGCACTGATTTGTTCCAGTAACCATGCTAAAAACTGTTCATGTTCATACTGACGGGAATGGTTATAAAAAAACTGTCCCAAATGCCAATCAGATGTATGAAAAAAACGAACAGCCATAGATACCCCAAGCTCAAAGTGCAATAGAGCTATAAGCTAACATAAATCAAAATTATGCGATGGATAATTGTCGCTACGACGACAATCTTTGACCTGATAGTTGAGTGCCTATTTTTAAGTTGAATTGATCAGAAAAACTATTGAGCGATTATGTGAAAAAGAATGTGATGGGTTTATTTGATTAACACGATAGTAAAAAGATAAATTTTGATTAAAAAATGTTCTTTTAATGGGGTATTATGTAATTCTGTGAAATTGTATATCGTGTCGAAGTCGTAAATGAAATGTGAACATCGATCACGGATTCAATTTTGAGACTTTATAAGAATGATTTATGCAGAATGTCTAAAAAATAAGTTATGCCTTGAATAGGACAAGGTATAAGGAGAACATAACTATGTCTGATTCTATTTTCAGTTCGCCCCGTATTGTCAATGATCTGGTGTATAAGACGCTGATTGAATCAACACTTGCTATTCCTTGGAGTATTGATTGGGGTACCAAAAAGTTTAGTTATATTGGCCCACAAATTGAAAAAGTGCTGGGTTGGAAGCAAGACTCGTGGAGAACAGTCGAAGATTGGGCGATGCGAATGCATGAAAATGATCGTGCATGGGTGGTTGATTTTTGTGTTGCGCAGTCGATTTCTGGGGTTGATCATGAGGCGGATTATCGTGCACTGACCATAAATGGAGAATATATTTGGATTCGCGATGTGGTGCATGTAGTACGCAAACCCAATGGGGAAGTCGATAGTTTGGTTGGATTTATGTTCGATATTTCGGAGCGTAAAAAACAGGAACAAGAGTTAGAAATACTGAAAAAACAACTGGAAGAATATTCGTATCAAGACGGTCTGACGGAGATTGCCAACCGTCGCTTCTTTGAAGATAGTTACCAACGTGAGTGGCTCAATGCCCAGCGTGAACAGCAACCTTTGACCCTCATCTTATTGGATATCGATTATTTTAAACAATACAACGATCATAATGGTCATCTTCTCGGTGATGCTTGTCTGAAACAAATTGCACAAATACTGAAAAAAAGTGTCTCACGACCACGTGATTTGGTCGCACGTTTTGGCGGGGAAGAGTTTATTTTGATATTGCCTGATACAACACAAGCGTCTGCAATTGAAGTGGTGGAGCGTATTTTACAGAGTATCCGTACCGCTGATATTTGCCATAGTACATCACCATTGGATCAGCGTTTATCGGTCAGTTTAGGGGTGAAGACCATTATCCCAACGCAAAAAAATGACAAAATGGCCTTTTTAAAAGAGGTCGATCAGAATCTCTATTTGGCCAAAGAGCGGGGACGTAATGGTTATGTCATTCAGGATGCAGAAGACGTCCAGCACTTAAACTCATATTAACTTTTAAGGGCTTCTTGATCTATTGAGGTGGGGGAGCACTGAAAAATCAGTCCTAAAAAAAATAAAGACCGACGATTCGAGTGATGATGAAATCGTCGGTCAAAGAAAACTGCTTCATGCTTAAATGTCGGCTGCTGACAACATTTAAATTTGGAGCCAATCTTATTGCTATAGGAAAGGTCACCGTACGTATTGTGGATGCCGGTACAATGTTGACGGTTGCTGCGACCTTGTACCCTATTTAACGCACATCAACTTCGATTGGTTGACATGAAAATGAAAAAAAACCGAATTTTTTTTATAATGATTTTTTGGCTGGGTTTAAAGTAGCGCTATGATTTCGCTAACACGATATTTTCTCTGGTTTTTTTTCATATGTTTTGTCTTTAGTTGTGTCTGTGGTGTGCTCGCTGCACTACTTCCGACAGGGATGGGAACGGTATTAACGGCTGTACCTTATTTGGTGGCCATGATTTGGGTTTTACTTAAATTTATTAAGCAACAACGCCGTGCGCCAACCCAAGTAGAAAGGAAAAAATTCACTTTAGGTTTTAGTCTGATTTTTTGGAGCTATAACTTTGCCTTTCTTATGTTAGGTTTATTTATCTTTGCGCAGGGAGATGCTGAAGTTTGGCAAAACTTTATGCTCTACGTCCAACAACCGCAATTTATCAGTATGGTGGTGATTCTGATTTTATTGATCGCGATTCCGCTGTATGTGCTGACGTACTGGTTTTATGGCAAACAAGCAGAGCGTATGGCAGCAAAAATAATCGATTAATCGTAAAGCTTTCTTCTAAATGCTATAGTTGATCAAAAGCATCATTTGAGATCACGCTATGCAAAAAGAACGTGTATTGGTGACAGGAGCAAGTGGTTTTATTGGTTCAAACTTGCTCGATTATTTATTAGAAAAAGATTATGAAGTGATCGGCTTAAGTCGACAGAAAAACCTGCCTAAAATTCACCCGCATTTGACTTGGATTCGAGCTTTAGAAGAACTCAAGCATCATCGCATTGATTATGTGGTGAATTTGGCTGGGGAAAGTATTGCTCAGGGGCGTTGGACAGATGCCCGCAAACAAAAGCTGATCGCCAGTCGTGTTGAAACCACGACGATGCTCTATCAATATCTCGCTAAAAGAAAGATTAAACCGAAATGTATTATTTCAGGTTCAGCAGTGGGCTATTATGGTATCGATCCGACTGAACAATGGACAGAGTGTTGTAATGAGCAGTCAGCGCCGCAGTCTATTTTTATGTCAGAGTTGTGTCAAAAATGGGAACAATCTGCACGGCAAGACACATCGCAAAATACCAAAATTATTCGTTTAGGTGTGGTCTTTGGACGTGGGGCTGGCATTTTGCCGCAAATGTTGTTTCCGATCAAAATGAACTTATGTGGTCGTATTGGTTCGGGGTGGCAACCTGTGGTCTGGGTGCATATTCAAGATGTACTGCGAGCGATTGAGTTTCTAATGTTGCATGAAACCACTGCACAAGTCTTTAATATCGTCAGTCCAGAAAAAGTCACTCAGTCAGCATTTGCACAAACTGCAGCGCAAATTCTAAAACGTAGACCTGTACTTTCTTTACCCGCTTTTGTGTTGAAATTACTTTTAGGCGAGCAGTCTCAACTGGTGTTGAATGGTCAATTTGTTCGCCCCGAAGCATTGAAAGCACAGGGATTTGAGTTTAAGTATCCGACTTTAAAAGAAGCATTGCTTCATCTCATTCAGCCCAAAGCCTGATTGTGGCGAAGCATCATCACGCAAAATGTGCTAAACGTTCTGGAGTATAGGCAGTCGCATCAACCGTTAAGTTTTGGCCTAACATCAATTCTCGTAGCAGTCGTGCAGATGCAGGCCCCATACATAGACCATTTCTATAGTGACCGAAGTTTGCCCAGAGATTGGCTATTTCAGGAAATGCTCCGATATAAGGGACGCCCGTTGGCGAACTTGGGCGTAGACCCGCCCAATGCTTCACAATGGGAAAATCGGTCAGTTCAGGCACCATGTCCAAACAGGCTTTATAAATATTTTGCTGGATCTGTAGAGAAGGACGTTGGTCAAAACCGACATCCGCCATGCTTGAACCACAAACGATATGACCGTCTAAACGTGGAATTAGATACATAACCTGATTCATACACATGGTTGGTAGCCAGTTTTCCGGGGTTTTAAACAGTAACATTTGCCCTTGTACGGGGTTCACTGGAATGCTGCACTGGAGTTGTTCGGACCAATGCTGTGACCATGCGCCTGTTGCAACCACTACATGATCTGCGTGGTAGCTTTGTCCATCGGCAGTTTTTATCCCTTGAACTTTCTGATTGAGCATGTCAAAGGTATGTACCCACGCTTGCTCATGAAAGGTGACTTGTGGCTGCCGTTTGAGGTATTCCACAATCGACTTGAGCAGTCGAGGATTACGGACATTGGCTAACTGTGGAAAATGGATAGCTTTTTGAAAGCGCGAAGAAATGCGCGGATTGACCTGTTCCAGTTGTTCGCGTTGCAAAAGTTCACAATGCTGCATCGGTTCTTGATGTTGGTCTTTATAATTTAGGCCAATGTCAAAATCAGCTTCATCAAAAATCAGCATACCTGTTTCGTGGATTTCAAAATCTATCCCCGAAACAGGACTAACTTTTTCATTCCATGCTTGATACATGCTTTTGCCATATTTGGCGAGGTCATTGACACTTTGTGGATAGCGCCATGGGTACATCGGGGAGAGAATCCCTCCACCTGCCCATGAAGCCGCTTGTCCCGCTTGCTGTTGGTCAAAAATCTCAACCGAACAACCGTGTTCAATCAGCTCAAGCGCTGTCAGTAAACCACTGATTCCTGCGCCAATGATGGCAATATGCATTGAAATTCAATCCTTCTAAACAGGCTGTTACTTCATGTCTTTTAGTTTCAGTGCAGCTTCTTCTGCAAAATAGGTCCAGATACCATCCGCACCCGCGCGGCGGCAGCTCATCAGTGATTCAATAATCACGCTGTCCGATAACCAGTCGTTTTGGATGGCCGCTGCGAGCATGGCATATTCGCCACTGACTTGGTAAACGAAAGTCGGTACACCGAAGTTGTCTTTGACTTCACGGACAATGTCCAAATACGGCATACCCGGTTTCACAATCACCATGTCAGCCCCTTCTTGAATATCAAGGGCAATTTCATGTAATGCTTCTGCGCGGTTGCCGACATCCATTTGATAGTTGTATTTGTTGCCACCTTTAAGGTTGCTGGATGAACCGACCGCGTCACGGAAAGGGCCATAGAAGCTCGACGCGTATTTTGCTGAATAGGCCATGATTGAGGTGTAGATATGACCATTGGCTTCAAAGGCTTGACGAATCGCCCCGATACGACCATCCATCATGTCACTTGGCGCAAAGACATCTGCTCCAGCTTCAGCGTGGCTTAACCCTTGTTTGATCAGGGCCTCAACGGTTTCGTCATTGAGTACATAACCTGTTTCATTAATGATGCCGTCTTGACCATGCGTAGTATACGGGTCAAGTGCGCCATCGGTAATCAGCACCATTTCAGGTAATTCTTTTTTGAGCAGACGTAGCGTGTTTTGAACCACACCATCTTCACGCCATGCTGCTTCGGCACTTAAGCTTTTATCTTCTTGAGGAGTAACTGGAAATAACGCCAGTTTCGATACGCCAAGTTCAAGTAAACGTTCTGCTTTTTTTAAGAGTAAGTCCGCAGATAGGCGTTGCACCTTCGGCATACTGGGGATGTCTTGCGTCTGGTTCTGTCCCGGCAGGACAAATACTGGATAGATAAGATGATCTGTCGTTAAATGGGTCTCGCGAACCATAGAGCGCAGATGTTCATTTTTACGAATACGGCGCATGCGAGTAGCGGGGAAGGCGGGACGATTGAACGTATAGGTCATACAAATCTCGATAATCGGTATTAAACTAGGTCAGTATTGTAGACCTATCTTATGGCTTTGGGCACATATTGACGGGTTTTTATTGTTTTAAGAGTGAAGCAGATTGTTATGAGTAGTGGTGAAAAAAGCTGGACGGGCAGCATACACTTAGGAGCAAAAGTGGATATTGATGTAGTTTTTGAGCAGTTGGTTAAGGCTTTTAATGCGTCGCCATTTTTTAAGCACAACACCATGACTATGCGAGTCGTTGATGGGCAAATTGAAGCCTATATCGATATGCAAGATTACTTAATTGGCAATGTCGCGTTTCAAATTTTACATGGGGGCGTGGCTGCAACAGTTTTAGACAGTATTGGTGGCATTGTAGCGATGGGAGAACTGTATAAAAAAGCGGAACCTGACACGATTACGGACACCATTAAAAAAGTATCCCGTTTAGCTACAGTCGATATGCGGGTCGATTATCTCGCGCCGGGACGTGGAAAATATTTTATTGCCCGTGCTGAAACTTTAAGATTGGGGCGTAAAGGCTGCACGATGCGCATGACCATGGTCAATGATGAAGGCAAATCGATTGCAACAGCGATTGCTTCTTATGCTTATTAGTTTTAAATTAATTAAGTATTTAATATTCAAGTGAAATTTATAGCATCTAATAGGAAGTTGGATGCTGAAAACTAAAATAGACTGAGCAGTTACAATTTATTTTCTCAAAATGTGATTATTTGCTCTTAGAATGCATCAAATTTTATTGTGACTTTCTCATCGACACCAATGCAGACAATACTTGTCTGCTGTCCCTTTCGTAGGGATGATGCCGGCTGACCAAGTCTGTTAGATTTAGGAAAAATCAATGACAGATGCCCCAAATACACTGCCAGATACTGATCCAGCCGATCAAATCAATGATCAAGCACTGAAAGCTAAACGTAAGAAAAGCTTAGGTTTCGTAGCTGTGATTCTGATCATTGCTGCCATTTTATTTTTGATTTGGAAACTTTTTTTTAACCATTCGGTTTCAACGGATAATGCTTATGTGGGCGCAGAAACGGCCTCGATTACCTCTATGGTGACAGGCCAAGTTGAAAAAGTGTTGGTCAGTGACACGCAAACTGTAAAGCAAGGCGATGTGTTGGTTTTGGTCGATCATCGTGATGCCGAAATTGCTGTAGCCCAAGCTCAAGCCGAACTACTTAAAGCACAGCGCCAGTATAAACAAAGCGCGGCTAACAGCAGCTCTCTAAACTCGCAAGTCTTTGTGAGTGATGACGTCATTCACAGTGCTGAAGCACAAGTGGCTAAAGCCAAAGCAGAGTTGGATAAAGCGCAAGATGACTTGAATCGTCGTCAGCAGTTGAGTGCGACAGGCGCGATTTCTAAAGAAGAATTAAGCACGGCACAAGCTGCTTTAAATAATGCGCAAGCAGGCTATAACTTGGCGCAAGCGGGTTTGGCGCAGGCTAAATCCAGTCAGAAAGCTGCACAAAGCAATTTGGCTGCAAATGAAGCCTTAATTCAAGGCAGCAATGAAAATTCGACCCCCGATGTTTTGGTTGCTCAAGCAAAACTAAAACAAGCTTTACTTGATTTAGAGCGTACTGAAATTAAAGCACCATTTGATGGGGTGGTGACGAGCCGAAAAATTCAAGTTGGACAGCGTGTCGCACCGGGTTCGGTGCTCATGGTGGTGGTGCCAATTTCACAGTTATATGTCGACGCGAACTTTAAAGAAAGCCAGCTTGAAAATGTACGCCCAGGGCAAAAAGCAGTTTTAACCTCAGATTTGTATGGCGACTCAGTTGAGTTCCATGGCACGGTCTTGGGCTTCTCTGGTGGAACAGGTTCTGCCTTCGCGCTGATTCCTGCACAAAATGCCACCGGTAACTGGATTAAAGTGGTACAGCGTTTGCCTGTACGTATTCAACTCGACCCGAAAGAGTTGGCTGAACATCCTTTACGTGTTGGCTTGTCGATGGAAGCTCAAATCGATTTGAAATCGAAGTAGTTGTGCATGAATAGCTACGTTCCCTATGGTGACTTAAAGGGTGGTCGCCTGATGCTGGCGGCTTTCGTCCTTGCTTTGGCCAACTTTATGGTCGTGCTAGACATGACCATTGCCAATGTTTCTGTGCCTCATATTACGGGAAGCCTTGCAGTATCGAGTTCGCAAGGGACATGGGTGATTACCTCTTATGCCGTGGCTGAAGCGATTTGTGTCCCTTTAACAGGCTGGCTCGCAGGTCGTTTTGGTGGCGTGAGGGTTTTTACCTTAAGTTTGATTGGCTTCACCATATTTTCGGTACTGTGTGGTTTATCGACCAGTTTGGAAATGCTAGTTTTCTGCCGAATTGGTCAAGGTTTATTTGGTGGCCCGATCATGCCGCTCAGTCAGATGTTACTGATGCGGATTTTCCCTCCAGAAAAGCAATCCCAAGCGATGGGCATGTGGGCAATGACGACAGTGGTTGGCCCGATTCTTGGTCCAATTTTAGGCGGAACCATCAGTGACAACATGTCTTGGCATTGGATTTTCTTTATTAATATTCCTGTTGGGATCGCATGTGCTTTTGCAGCGATGCGTCTGCTTAAACCTGCGGAAACCGCAACGGCCAAACTCAAAATTGATCGCGGTGGATTGATCCTCCTGATTTTATGGATTGGGGCATTACAGCTCATGCTCGATTTGGGGCATGAACGCGACTGGTTTAATAGCCCTGCGATCGTGATACTGGCTTTAACGGCTGTGATTGGCTTGGTGATTTTTACCATTTGGGAGCTGACCGAACGGCATCCAGTGGTGAATATTCAAATCTTTAGATACCGTAGCTTCACGATTTCTGTCTTGGCACTGGCCTTTGGCTTTGGCGCATTTTTCGGCAGTATTGTACTGATTCCGCAGTGGTTACAGATCAATTTGGGCTATACCGCAACTTGGGCTGGTTATTTAACCGCAACCATGGGTTTTGGTAGTTTAACTATGTCACCTATTGTGGCGAAATTAGCAACCAAATATGACCAACGTGCCCTGGCCAGTTTTGGCTTGAGTATCTTGGGCGGGGTAACCTTGATGCGCTCGTTCTGGACTACAGACGCAGACTTTTTTGCATTGGCATTGCCACAAATCTTGCAGGGCTTTGCTGTACCATTTTTCTTTATCCCATTATCAAATATGGCGCTGTCATCGGTATTGCCACATGAAATGGCATCAGCCGCAGGTTTAATGAACTTCTTAAGAACTATGGCAGGGGCGATAGGCGCCTCTATTGCTGTCACTATTTGGGACGACCATACCAAAGTTGCACGTAGCGAAATGGTCGGCAGTTTGCATACAGATCAAACCCAGTCGGTGTTGATGCAGCAGGGAATGAGCGCGGAAGGTGCATTAGGCTATATTTCTAGTTTAGTGGATAAAGAAGCATTGACCTTGTCGGCAAACTATATTTTCCTAATCCTAGCTTTGGTGTTTCTATTTGCAGCATCCATTATTTGGCTCTGTCCTAAACCTAAAATAGGGGCAGGCGGTGGCGGACATGCGCATTAGGGTAGTAAAAACCGCTTTTAGAAGCGGTTTTTACTATGTATGTTATGCCGTTTTATGATATTTTGAGATATCAAAACAATAGCGTTAAATAATCAAAGTTCTGACTTTGCGCGTTTCAAGGCAGATTGCCATTGTTGTAAGTGAAATTCACGTTGATCTGGACTCATTTTCGGTTCAAAAGCACGTTCAAGCTGCCAAGACTGTGCAATTTCATCCAAACTTGAAAATACGCCACACCTTAAACCCGCCATGGCCGCCGCGCCCCATGCGGTCGACTCCTGCATCTTAGGGCGTAGTACAGGCACATTTAAAATATCGGCTTGAAACTGCATAAGCATGTCATTTTGACTGGCACCACCATCGACACGGAGTTCTTTCAATGGCTGCTGAATGTCGGCTTGCATGGCGGCCAGTACATCCGAAACTTGAAAGGCAATGGACTCTAAAGCCGCACGAGCAATATGGGCCTTATTGGTACCGCGTGACATTCCACATAATAGGGCACGCGCTTCACTGTCCCAGTGTGGCGCACCGAGTCCAGTAAAGGCAGGAACCAACATGACGCCATCGGTATCTTGAACTGTACAAGCTAATTTTTCAACATCGCTACTTTTTTGAATAATGCCTAAATTATCCCGTAGCCACTGAACAATCGCACCTGCCATAAATACACTGCCTTCTAGGGCATAAGTGGTTTGATGTTGCGTTTTCCAACCCAGTGTCGAAAGCAGTTTGTTTTTACTGTATTGAACGGTCTCGCCTGTATTGAACAGCATAAAACAACCTGTGCCATAGGTATTTTTTGCAGTCCCAATGTCAAAACAGGACTGTCCAAACAGTGCAGACTGCTGGTCACCTAATATGCCTGTGATCGGAATATTGGCACCGAGCAATCCTGCCGCGGTATCTGCGACGTAGGTATCTGAGTTGATGATTCTTGGCAGTAATGTAGGTGGAATATTAAATAGATCTAAGAGCTCTTCATCCCACTGCTGGGTACTTAAGTTCATGAGCATGGTGCGAGAGGCATTGCTGACTTCGATGACATGTTGAGCGCCTTGGGTGAGATTCCAAATCAGCCAACTATCAATCGTGCCAAAGGCCACATGCCCCTGTTCAGCCAGTCTGCGTAGACCATTGACATGCTCAAGTAACCAGACCAATTTTCCTGCACTAAAATAAGGATCGATTCGGAGTCCAGTTTTGGATTGAATCCTATCTTTTAAGTTTTGCTGTAGGAGCTGATTGCACCATTCAAATGCGCGACGATCTTGCCAGATAATGGCTGGTGCAAGCGGCTGTCCTGTACGCTTATCCCATACGACAGTCGTTTCTCTTTGGTTAGTAAGACCAATGGCTTTAATGTCTTTGGCCAAAATACGAGCAGAGGCCAGAGCCTGCTGTACAACTGCAATTTGTGAGCTCCAAATCTCTTGGGCATCTTGTTCTACCCAGCCAGATTGGGGGGTATGTATACGTGTTTCGCGTTGCGCCGTTGCCTGAACTTGACCTTGTTCATTGAAAATAATGGCACGACTCGAAGTGGTTCCTTGGTCGAGTGCAAGTAAGTAGCTCATAAATTATTTTATTGTTGGACTTGAAAACCAAAATATTAGCGCAATTATGTAATTAAGCGCATCAATATGTGTGTTTGTTTAGAAAATAGATCGTATTTTCTAGCAACTATGCTATGATTGTCGCTACTTTGGGGGTGTTTCTGGCTTCGACGCTGGTGATGAAACTCATAGATGCATGTCGAGAGCGCATTTTCTCTCGTAAATCAAATTTGCATTTTTTAGTCGCAAACGACGAATCATACGCTCTAGCTGCCTAAGGGCAGCTTGTCCGCCTCTCTGAATACTTGTGGTTAGAGAGTCCGACTGAAGCGCACGCACACAAGTCCGTATAAAACCAATCCTCGGGGTTTTGTACTAAATTAAGAGGATCGCGATTTGTACCCTGTTCGTCGGGTCACAAAAAGTTAAAACAGTAGACGATATCTAAGCATGTAGTATTCTTGAGCGTAGTGCTGGCGGACGCGGGTTCAACTCCCGCCACCTCCACCAAAATTCTTTCCGAAGTAGTCCATCGGAATATAAAAAAGCCTTTAAACTCAATGTTTAAGGGCTTTTTTATTGTCTGTATTGTCCGATACTGTACTAAGCGATTTGACCCTATTTTTGCTTTGTGTGGGTAAAAATTGGCAAAATTTACCCAGAAATTATCACAACAAATTCTGGTTAAAGATATGTCACTTACAGATGCAGAATGTAGAAAAGCTCAACCGAAAGATAAGCAATATCGTCTATCAGATTCACATGGTTTATCGCTGATTATTACGACTAAAGGTCAGAAGTATTGGAATGTCCGCTATACCGTTCATGGGCAGCGTCAATCTGAGTCACTAGGACCATACCCAGAACTTAGTTTGAAAAAAGCTAGAGAAATGGCTTATGAACTTAAGTATAAACATTCAAAATCAGTACTTCATGAGGACATAAAGCCTTTCTTTAAAGAAGTAGCTGAAGATTGGTTTGAGAATCAGAAAGAAACGTGGTCCCCGAAGCACATTAGCAATGTCAGAGCATCCCTAGATGAATTGTATCTTTCATTAGAAAATAAGCGTATTAATCAGATTCAAGCACCTGAAATTTTACAGATCATAAAAAAGATTGAGGCAAGAGGCTCACTTGAAGTAGCCAAACGTACTTTATCTCGCTGTGGCATGGTCATGAAGTACGCTATTGCACACGGCTATCGCTACGATAATCCTGCAGGTGATTTGGTCTATGCACTAAAAAATAAGCGTGTGAAAAATTTAGCATCATTATCTGCTTCAGATATGCCTGAATTTCTAAGAAAAGTTAGAGCTTATCCAAGTGATGCTCAGACACATCATGCCATCATTTTAATTATGCTGACTGGTGTTCGAGTCAGTGAGTTACTACAAGCACGTTGGGATGAATTTGATTTGGAAGGGCGTAAGTGGGATATTCCTGAAGAACGTATGAAGAATCGTCTTCCGCATCGTGTACCATTGACGGACAGAATGATTGCAGAGCTTCATGCATTAAGACTTACTCACAATCAGGAACTGCTATTTCCACATCGTTTAAATAATAAAGAATCTATGCGTAGTGAATCGATCTTAGCTGTGATTAAGCGGTCAGGCTATGCAGGTCGAATGACAACACATGGTTTTAGATCGTTATTCAGTACGGTCCTTAATGAGTCAAACCTATTTAATTCCGATGCCATTGAACGCCAGCTTGCTCATGTTCCTCAAAACAGAATTCGCTCAGCCTATAACCGTGCACAGTACTGGGATGAGCGGGTAAGGTTGATGGAATGGTACGGGGAGCAAGTAAAAAATTGGATGAGTATTGCTAAATAGCTCAAAGTTCAGTTTGTATGTTGATAAATGCATATTACTAATATAGAGCCTGTAAATAAATTTCAGTAGTTTTATCATTTATTAGGGATGATGGAATTCAACTTTATTTTTTGTCAGGCTTCTTTAGCGAATTCATTTAAAGGCTATTTATTCACTTTTCATAGTAAAAGTGCTCAGATAGATATCCTATCGCTCGTATTGTGAAGAAATTATCTTATAAGATTTGACTTCAAAAATTACATATCGCGCTCTAAAGTCAAGTCTTTAAAATGAGCACTGTGCAATATAAAAATCATTCAAATGCACTAAAAAACAGTTTGTGAGAGAGGAATAGTAGATGAATACACGATCTACCATTATGGATACCAATAGCTTCCGTGCCGAGCATGCGAGTGCACTAGATTCTGAAACCCGAAAACTGACCGATCGACGTAGCCAAAATTTAGGTGAATCTTACCGCTTGTTTTATCGAAACCCAGTGCATCTTGTAAAAGGGCAAGGACAATACCTTTGGGATGCTGCAGGCAATCAATACTTGGATGCTTATAACAATGTCGCTAGTATAGGACATTGCCATCCTGCGGTCATCAATGCTGTCAATGAACAAATGCAAATGTTGAATACACATACTCGTTATTTACATGAGCGCATTTTAGATTATACCGACGAGCTTTTAGCGACCACACCGACTGAAATTAACAAAGCCATGTATATGTGTACGGGTTCTGAGGCGAATGATTTGGCTATTCGTATTGCCCGTGAATACAGTGGTGGTACGGGCATTATTGTGTCTCAAGAAGCCTATCATGGTACTAGTGATCTTACTTCGGGCTGTTCGCCTGCGCTTGGTACAGGACAGACCTTAGCTGCTACAACTCGTTTGGTGTCAGCACCTGATCAATATCGTTTTGAGGGTGAAGATTTAGGTGACTGGTTCGCCGCGCAAATTCAAGCACAAATTGATGATATGAATGCCAATGGCATCAAGTTTGCGGGCTTCTTAGCCGATTCCATTTTTTCCTCAGATGGGGTGATGCCAAATCCTGTTGGTTTTTTGAAAAAAGCCGTGGATGTGGTACATGCCAATGATGGTATTTTCATTGCCGATGAAGTGCAGCCTGGTTTTGCTCGTACAGGTGATTCTTTTTGGGGCTTTGGGCGTCATGGCGTAGTGCCAGACATCATTACCACAGGCAAGCCGATGGGCAATGGTATTCCAGTATCAGGTTTACTCGCGAAAGATCATGTGTTGTCTGCCTTTAGTCAAAAAATCCCTTATTTCAATACCTTTGGGGGGAATCCTGTGGCGATGGCAGCGGCGCAGGCCGTGCTGAAATCTATTCAAGAAGAAGAGTTACAAGCCCATAGTCAGCGCCTTGGTGGTCTACTTTTGACAGAATTGCGTAAGCTGATGGAAAAGTATGACTGTGTTGGTGATGTGCGTGGTGCTGGTTTATTTATTGGTTTCGAATTGGTACAAGATCGTTTCACCAAAATGCCTGATAAAGCTCTGGCATTGGATTTGATTGAAGAATTGCGTAATACGCATCGTGTGCTGACCTCTGTTGCAGGACCATATGGCAATGTCTTGAAGTTACGTCCACCATTGGTGTTCCAAGAAAAGGATATTGATTGGTTAGTTGGGGCGTTGGATCAAGCCTTAAGTAAACTGCAAAAATAAACTTAAATGTCATACATATTTAACCCCGCTCATTGAGCGGGGTTTCTTTTTTATTGATCTCTTACCTCTTAATGTCGTAATTGGCGCGGCGTACAGCCAAACCAACGCTTGAATGCACGGGAAAAGGCACTGACTTCGGAATAGCCTAATAAAAATGCTACTTCAGAAATCGGTAAATTCTTCTGTTGAATATAGAGTTTGGCCAGTTCATAACGAACTTGATCAATTAGTTGAGTAAAGGTGATGTCGTGTGATTTTAAGCGCCGTGATAAGGTACATGGACTCATATGTAAATCTAGTGCAACTTTTTCCAAATTAGGTTCACCATGAATCAAATCTTGCTGAATGTGCGCACGGACTTGATTGGTTAAACTTTGTGACTGCGATTGCGTATTCAGAATTTTTAAAGTGTCGAGCATCATGGTGAGCAGCAACGGGTCTGACTGTGGCATTGCGGTTTTAAGGTCTGATTTGGCAATCAAAATTGAATTGAATGGTTGATCAAAAAACACTGATGCATTAAACAGTTTGCTGTGTTCTTGCCAAAACTCGGGACGTGGGTGTTCAAAATGAATTTCGCGTGGTGAATAGTGTGTGCCCAAGACTTCACGAATTACATTCATAAACATGCCCACTGTAAGTTCGGCATCTTGTCGTCGCGATAAAATTGCACCATGCTGGACTTGGTAGTCGAAACGATAGGCATCATTGACTTCAACCATACGGCATAAAGTATCTTTTTGATGCAGATTAAAATGCGAGGTCATGTTCTTTAATGCATCTTCCAGTGATGTTGAACATAAACCAATATAACCAATCAGTCCTAAGGCTTTGGGATGAAATTGCTGTCCATAATGCAGTCCGAAATTATCGCAATGTGATAGTTTTGCGGATTGTTCCAAGACTTCGCAATAATTGGTGAGTTGCAAACTGAGGGTGGGGCTGAGCAATAATTCAGGATTAATACCACTGATCCCAAAAATGCGATCGACATCGGCACCTTTATGCAGAATAAAGTTACTCAGGCCTGTCGCGGCAGCTGATAAAATGCCTTGATTGCTGATGTCTTGAGCGTTGATGGAGAGAGGATTAAATTGAATCATGCATAGCCTCTTTTAATACAGAACCGATATTGTTCTAAATTAAGCAAGAGCTATGCCATTCAATGTTTTTACGGTTTGATACTGCCTACAGGTATTTTTTTATATACCTGCTGGAATCCGGTTGTTAAGATATTTTTTGCAAAGTCGCACAGTTTCATCCGACCATTGCGCTCCCAAACTTTTGGCCATGTCGGTATAGGCATGTGAACCGAACCAAGCCATCAATTGGATTCTACGTTGCATAATAAAGGTGGGAACCAACGCATACTCTTCTGCACTCACATGCCCAATTTTTTCATAACCATTCAACCATTGTTCGACCCACTTGGGTGCAGCAGTATAGTGTTCATTAAAACTAATTGCTGCAGCTAAGTCATGCATAAACCAGCCCATGCCGCAGTCGTCAAAATCAATCACACCAACCTTTTTTTCATTCAACAACAGATTGGTCAGTCTGAGATCAGCATGGATCAGCCCATAGCGATCTTTGGACTTCCCAAATTGATTTAGCTCGGAGGCAACACGGCAAATTGCCTCATCAATCACGGCATGATCTACCGATTTTAACTGTGGGGCATGACGCCAGTCACCCCAATGTCCATCGGCAAAAACCATACTTTCATGATCCCAAACAATACGTTGGAAGTCGGCGGGCATCTCCCATGTTTTACTGTGCAGGTGCAGTTGTGCTGTGATTTCACCCAACTGCTTAAAATCACATGGATCGACATTATCTGCTGTAGGCATCACACCTTTTACCCAATGAAACAGCACTGCATGCCTTGAAATATCTGGACTGAGTGCCAATGTTTGGACTTTATCTCCATGACAGTCGGCAATGGCAATCGGCACCGCGATGCCATGCGCATTTAACGCATCTAACCATGCTAGTTCACTTTTGATTTGTTGTTTTGAATGATAATTGGGACGATGAATGCGTAGTGCATATTGTTGTTGAGCGGTTTTCACAACAAAGGTGGCATTTTCAGATTGGCAGAGTAATTTGATCTCGCCTTGATAGCATGCTGGATAGGTTTGCATGGCTTTTTTTGCCAATTCGTAGAGTTGTTGAATGCTTAAATATTCATTTTGTTGGACGCTCATGTTGTACTCCTTTTCATGCTGATCTTGGGTGCGGAGTCCCAGACTTTGAGCTGATCTTATAAAAGAAAAAAAAGAGCAACTTGACTTCAAGCGACTATGCTCATGATTTATTGTCAAGTTTAAAGCCGATATTTCACCGATATTAAAGTGGTCGAATTTGGTGAAAAGGTGATCGAGCATCATGAAAAATGAAATGATAATGACGGAGAGTGTCGCAGATAACACCGAATATTTTGCCCAACGCCAACTGAAAAAGGGTGCCGTCGGTTGGTTACTGTTGGTGGGGTTAGGGGTGTCTTATGTGATTTCGGGTGACTTCGCAGGTTGGAATTTTGGTATTGCGCAAGGTGGTTGGGGCGGATTATTTGTTGCTACGATTGTAGTGGCATTTATGTATCTATGCATGAGCTTGTCGATGTCAGAAATGTCGACCATGCTGCCAACAGCAGGCGGGGGCTATAGTTTTGCGCGAGTGGCGTTTGGGCAATTTGGTGGTTATCTTACAGGGACTGCAATTCTGATTGAATATGCAGTCGCACCTGCCGCAATTGCAGTTTTTATTGGCAATTATTGTGAAGCTTTATTTGGCATAGGTGGCTGGCCGATTTATCTGTTTTGCTATGTGTTTTTCATGGCAATTCATTTAAAAGGTGCAGGTGAGGCTCTGAAAATAATGTTTGGCATTACCGCAATTGCTTGTGTGGCGCTGTTGGTGTTTATAGTGACAATGGTTCCACACTTTAATGCTGCCAATTTATTTAATATTGCAGTAATGCCAAATACTGCGGGGGCGAGTTCATTTTTGCCTCTCGGTTACATGGGCATTTGGGCTGCTGTCCCGTTTGCAATCTGGTTTTTCCTTGCAGTTGAAGGCGTGCCTTTGGCTGCTGAAGAAGCCAAAGATCCAGTCAAATCTTTACCACGTGGTTTAATTGGTTCAATGTTGATTCTGGCTGCATTTGCCCTGCTGATTTTGTTTTTAAGTGCTGGTGCGATGGGTGCAGAGCAAGTGAAAAACTCAGGAGCACCATTGGTTGATGCATTAATTGCAGTCTATGGACAGCATTCATGGATTGCCAGTTTTGTGAATTTTGTGGGATTAGCAGGTTTAGTAGCAAGCTTCTTCTCGATTATTTATGCTTATTCGCGTCAAGTGTTTGCCCTATCGCGTGCGGGTTATTTACCGAAAATATTATCGCTCACCAATAATAAACAAGCGCCGAAATGGGCGATTGTGATTCCTGGGGTAATTGGCTTTGTATTGTCATTAACGGGTGAAGGAGATTTGCTGATTTTGATTGCGGTGTTTGGTGCCACCATTTCTTATGTGTTGATGATGATGTCGCATATTAAATTGCGTTTTTCCCGTCCAGATTTAGCACGACCATATAAAACACCCGGCGGCATCGTCACTTCAAGTATTGCATTGGTTTTGGCCTGTGCTGCAGTGGTGGCTGGTTTAATGGTTAATCCAAAAGTATGGTGTTTGGCAGCGCTAATTTATGGTTTATTCATTCTGTATTATCTGCTGTATAGCAGACATCATCTGGTGGAAGGCACGCCTGAACAAGAGTTTGCATCTATTGAAATCAGAGATGAATAGTTGAGTGAAATTTACCTAATTTTTAAGAATATCAAGCCCATTTTAATGGGCTTGATATTCTTAAATGCTAATTAAATTATTTATGGATTTATTCAACGACATTAGCTGTCACGTATGAAAAACCATCTTCCGCATCGTATATCGTTGACGAGCATGATGATTGAAGTACTGCAGGTTTAGGGCTTACCCATCGACTACAGAACCGAATCCGGTCGGCATATAACCGAGCACAGTATTGGGACGAACGGGTAAAAATTATGCAGTGGTATGGGGAGCAGGTTATGAAATGATTGAACGTCTAATTTATTGAAACGCTATGTTATTGGGCATAGTGTATGTATTAAAATTATTATTAAGATAAACTTAATTGTGCCTTACTTATATTTGATATCTGAAACTGCTGATCTAAGTTCGATTCTTATTTCTTCAAACTTCTTAATCTAATTTATTTTTTCCATTATTCGTAAAATTATATTTTTCAGAAAAAGAATAAGTCATGGATAAATTTCACCCTCACCAAATAGTAATAATAATCATTTTCATCTGAATTCTAAAAAGTTATGTGTATTTTGATTATGAATTAATAGTTTATATAAATGTGATTAATAGTGTAAATATGGAATTAATTTGTCTGCTATAATGCTTACTTTAACTGATATTTAATTGAAAAATGAAAAGAATAGAAATTAAAAAAAATGACATTTTTAAAATTTTAGACCAGCGTGTTCAGCGATCCGTTAGAACGCGAAAATCTGAAAATTTTGAAAGCGATTTATTTTTTAATGAATCAATACATACTCTGAAAAACATCGAATTTTTCGTGGATGATGCTTTGGATAGGGTGAATACCAGCCTAAATAATTATGAAAATGCGATCATAAATAATGACCAAAAGCGGGTTGATAAAGTACATGCAACTTTCAGTGCATTGCGTTTTCATCGTAATATGATGAAATTATCAAACGTATAATTTAGTGATAATTTCAATATTTTTAAAAAAATCTACATAAATCCAGAGCGAATAATAAAATTATCGCAACGACTTCGGATGGAAGAAGTCACTGATCTGAAAGAGTTGCACTTACTTAACCAGCCATTTTTTCAAATTGATGATATTAATATTGAAATCGATAAAAATTGGAATGTAGACAGTTTTCCTAAAGAAAAGTGCTTTGATGGTATATCTAAAATTCAAGAGCAAGACGAGTGTGATTACATCTCTAGAGGGGAAAAAAGAATAGAAAGACGGGATCATTTAGACAGATTGTATGTATCTTTTGATCAATTGTTTGAACAACTGGGAAGTTTATATGTTCTTTGTGTTGATATCCGATTTATCAATCATTATCAAAACCACTATGCCAATAACTTCGATAATTTTTTCAATCTCATTTACCAAAAATACGAATTGGTAGGTAATATTTTACAAAACTTACCCAACTTTGTTCGTGCAAACATAAAATTTGAGCATGATTTTCATTTAGGTGTGAATTTGCATTGTATTCTTATTCTTAAGCATTCTCCGAAATTTGATGAAAAGAATTTAGTTGAACATTTGCAATATTTGTTTGATTTAAACTTTAGGAATCAATTTTATATAAAGATACGAAATTGGAATGAAGTTGTCCGTAAAAACTTTTCAAATAAAGCAGTTGGCCATATAGGTAAAGCAAATCGCGGAAAGATCGAGCAATTCAAGTATTGGATTTTAAGTTATTTTTCTTTAGTTGATGACTATATTAAGTTGGAATGTATCAATGAGCTGAATGAACAACCTTACGAAATCAATTTTACTTGCTTCGCGTTGACTCCTGCTATACCTCAAGTTATGGATGTTGTTATAGTTAATCCTAAGCCAGTGCTCAAATTGCAACAATTAGTTACTCAAACAGATGAAAAGAAAATTTGGTCGACTCGCCAATTGTCAAAGAAAATGAAAATATACATAGATCTGGCCGAGTTGTATTACAGTGAACGATTCGCTGATAATCAATGTTTAAAACAATATTTACTTGATTTTGAAATTATGGCTGTAATGTTGCAGCAAAATATTGAGCAACCCTTTTTAATCCCTATACGGCCATCAGATCAGCCATTAACTGACAAAGAGCTTCGGAAATGTTTGAGTCTGACTGGTAAGCGGCTATTGTCGCTGTTGAAGCGAAGTAGCTTACTGAACCAATTGTCGCTGGACGATAAAAAACGAAATGTCGGTTTGAATGCACTATCAATGTTTGAAAATTTAAACTTTTCCACAAGTACACTAATCCTTGAGGAATCAATAAATTTTCATAGTGCCAAATATGTTAATGAATTTGCATCCTTTTGGTATGAACTCCAGCATAAGTCAATGAATAGTATTTTTTTAACATCTGAAAATAATGCTGATTTTAAAATGTATCTTGAGAGTAATTCTGACACATTAAGTTTATATCTTGATCAGGCTTTGTTGCACAAAGATTTGAAATGCAAAGCGCCCCTAATTGAGCCAAATTTAAGGCGTAACTTGGGTAAGTGGTCGACCTAATTCCGTAAATCTGTTAAGGACTGCTACACGTGCATGGATCTCATTCACTTGGCTATCAAAACTCCTTGCACTGAGTTTATCTCCTAATAATTTGATGCAATGCATCTTAGTTTCAACCAAACTTCGCCGATGATAGCCTGACCATTTTTTCCATAGTGTCCTGCCTAAACGTTTAATTGTTCGAAGTAATTCATTTCGCTCTAGCGAGCTACTCTTTGTATCTTTCCATGATTTCGCATTTTTTCTAGGTGGAATCACCGCATGCGCTTGCCGATCTGCAATGACCTGACGGCATTGCTTGGTGTCATAAGCTCCATCGGTATAAACAGAGTCAATCTGCTCATCTTGTGGAATCTGATTAAGTAAATCACCAAGCACCTGTGAATCACTGACATTATTGGTTGTGAGCTGAATAGCGCGTATTTGTAGGGTTTTGGCATCTATACCAATATGTAGTTTACGCCATTGGCGACGATATTCAGCTCCATGTTTCTTGCGTTTCCATTCGCCCTCACCTAGAAACTTCATGCCTGTAGAGTCTACGAGTAGATGCAGCCCATCGCTACTTTTTTGGTAGCTGATTGCAATATCAATATGCTTTTGTCTTCTACAAAGCGTACTGTAATCTGGTGCGGTCCAATTTAATCCGCAAAGTTTAATCAGACTTTGCACAAAGCCAGTGACTATACGTAAAGATAGACGGAATAAGGATTTAATCATTAAGCAGCATTGGATGGCTGCGTCGGAGTAGGTTTGATTTCGCCCTTGTTTACCTTTTGATGGCGCATACCATTGCGTAGCAGGATCAAACCAAATGGCAATATTTCCGCGACTCATGAGTGCTCGGTTATATGCGGGCCAATTGGTTGTGCGGTAGATTTTGTGTGTAGGCTTCTTCATTTGAAAATTATATCGCTGAAAAAGCCTTTACAGATAGGTTTGTGCAACAAAGCCTCTTGATCATAAGCGAAAGGTCTGTGATAAACGTTTAGCGAGTTCACAACGATATGTTAAGCTGCTATTAACAGAAGATGTTTATCTGCTGCATGTCAAGTTAAGTTGTGAATTGAGCAGCGGTGTATTGAGCCAAGACAATTTATCAAAAGCATTTACCAGTTTTTTAAGAACGGGAAAGCGTGCCAAACCGCTCAAATGGTTGTTAGGTTACTTAGGTTTGTGGCAATCAGATGCTCATAATAATCCTTACGTGGATATATACATGTTTCTTGAAAAAGGCTGTGAGAAACAGGTGAGTCATATTGAACAATTGCTATCAGAATATTGGAATCATTTTATTATAGAAAAATGCACGACTTTTTTGGGTGTGCCGCATACATGTATCCGACATACATCAATTGAGTTGTTGCCCATTTATCGTTCCAAATCTGAATATACTGAAAGTTTTTTATTGATTCGGGCTAAAGAAAAAAATGCTCATCACTTCATTTTGGAAACTCTCATCAAATTTATTGTCTATCGTGATTTATTTCAGCTCGATAGCCAAAAAGATGTGCCAAAGGTACTGATCAAAGGTTCTAAGACAACAAATGATAATAGTAGTAACCCAAAAAATTAACTTTAGCTTCTCTTTGCTCGGTTAATTCATGTGTTCTATGCTCAGTAGGTCTAACCAATTTGTTGTTAAGCCGTAGATTGGCCTTAGTAGGTTATTAAAATTATTAAATATATTGTTAATTATATATTTATCAATATCTTGCTTAATTTTTGAATGATTCTTTACTCATATATATGGGTAAACAATTAAAAGATTACAGACATGGCTGTGATATGAATCCTAACATGATGAGTATCACGACATGAATTTGACTACAGTGATCTGGAATGAATCTAATCTTTGCATTGCAATTGAAGATTTTGTTTATGATGTCTGTTTCGAACAGGTGGGTGAACAACAATTCAAACATTCACTCAGTACATTATATGAAGCCTTTCAACACTTCTATTCAGCACAGCTTCACTACGCTGAATCCATTCAATATTTTATTCAGTGTAAGTATTGGATTGATCATTTTCTAAATGGTCAATCAGCATCATACATTTTAAATTTTAATACTCAGCAAGTTCAAATCCTATGCTGTGTACTCTATCAATATCGAAATGATTATTGGGTAATCCTCCCATAAATAACCGAAGTTAAAAGTAGAGGTTAAGCAGCCATTAGAGGTGGCCTTCCTTTGTTTGCTTGGTGTGGTCTTTCATAGTTG
>NZ_JBIMCF010000018.1:0-53332 GCF_048551975.1 Acinetobacter johnsonii
AATTGCAGCTGTTAAAGTTGTTTTACCATGGTCAACGTGACCGATTGTGCCCACGTTAACGTGTGGCTTATTACGTTCAAACTTAGCCTTAGCCATGAGATCTTCCTTTTTAAACTACTCATGCAGGATCACTGCATGAGCACTTGGTTTTTAACTATGAATTAGTTTGGGCTTATAGTAATCGAAAGATTACTCGTCGTCACCTTTTTTACCGCCAGACTGGAATTTAGAAATGATGCCTTCAGCCACGTTACGTGGAGTTTCAGCATATTTAGCAAATTCCATAGAGTATGTTGCACGGCCTTGAGACATAGAACGCATTTGAGTCGCGTAACCAAACATCTCAGCAAGTGGAACTTCAGCTTTAATTGCTTTAGTACCGCCAGGCAAGTCATCCATACCCTGAACCATACCACGACGACGGTTTAAGTCCCCCATGATATCGCCCATGTAGTCTTCTGGAGTTTCTACTTCAACTTTCATGATAGGTTCAAGAAGAACAGGATCTGCTTTCATGAAACCGTCACGGAAGGCATAAGAACCAGCCATCTTGAACGATAATTCGTCCGAATCGACATCGTGGTAAGAACCGTCAAACAATGTAGCTTTGATGCCTACAACTGGGTAACCAGCAAGGACACCATTCTTCATACGCTCTTGGATACCTTTATCCACAGCACCGAAGAATTCTTTAGGAACTACACCACCAACAACTTCTTCAGCGAACTCGTAGTCTTTACCAGCATCAGCATCCATTGGCTCTAAACGTACGTATACGTGACCAAATTTACCTTTACCACCAGTTTGACGAACGAATTTACCTTCTTGTTCAACTGACTTTCTGATCGTTTCACGGTAAGAAACCATTGGTTTACCAATGTTTGCTTCAACACCGAATTCACGCTTCATACGGTCAACAATAATGTCAAGGTGAAGTTCACCCATACCAGCGATGATTGTTTGACCTGACTCTTCATCAGTACGAACGCGGAATGATGGATCTTCCTTAGCCAAACGACCTAAAGCAATTGACATTTTTTCTTGGTCAGCTTTAGTTTTTGGTTCAACAGCCAATGCAATTACTGGCTCTGGGAATTCCATACGCTCAAGTGTGATGACATTTTTCTCATCACAAAGTGTATCACCTGTAGTTACGTCTTTAAGACCTACACACGCAGCGATATCACCCGCACGAATTTCTTCAACGTCTTGACGATCGTTCGCGTGCATTTGCACGATACGGCCGATACGTTCACGTTTAGATTTAACTGGGTTATAAACAGTATCACCTTGTTTAAGAACACCAGAGTAAACACGTACGAAAGTTAAGTTACCTACGAATTTGTCGTTCATGATTTTGAACGCAAGTGCAGAGAACGGAGCTTCGTCAGATGCTTCACGAATCGCTTTAGTTTCAGCCTTATCGTCAAGAACACCTTCAATCGCTTTAACTTCTGTAGGCGACGGTAAGAATTCAATTACTGCATCCAACATACGTTGAACACCTTTGTTTTTGAATGCTGTACCACAAAGCATTGGTTGAATTTGACAAGCCAAAGTTTGAACACGTAGACCAGCAACGATTTGTTCTTTAGTCAAATCGCCATTGTTCAGGTATTCATCCATTAACTCTTCAGAAGCTTCAGCAGCAGCTTCAACCATGTTTGTACGCCATTCTTCAGCAGTTTCTTGAAGTTCAGCCGGGATTTCACCGTATTCAAACTTCATACCTTGTGAAGCTTCGTCCCAAATGATCGCTTTCATTTCGATCAAGTCGATTACGCCTTGGAAGTTTTCTTCAGCGCCAACAGGGATTACTACAGGTACTGGAGATGCACCTAAACGTGTTTTCATTTGTTCAACAACACGGAAGAAGTTGGCACCAGTACGGTCCATCTTGTTCACGAATGCTAAACGAGGCACTTGGTATTTGTTCGCTTGACGCCATACAGTTTCAGACTGAGGTTGTACACCACCTACAGCACAGTAAACCATACACGCACCATCAAGAACACGCATAGAACGTTCAACTTCGATGGTGAAGTCAACGTGTCCCGGTGTATCAATTACGTTGATACGGTGTTCAGGGAACTGTTTAGACATACCTGACCAGAATGTAGTCGTAGCAGCAGAAGTAATGGTAATACCACGTTCTTGCTCTTGCTCCATCCAGTCCATTGTTGCTGCACCATCGTGTACTTCACCAATTTTGTGAGATACACCTGTGTAGAACAAAATACGTTCTGTAGTTGTGGTTTTACCCGCATCAATGTGCGCAGAAATACCAATGTTACGATAACGAGAAATTGGGGTTTGACGAGCCATGATTTCTTGCATTCCTAAATTTTGTTGTTTAAAACAGGCGCTTTAAGCTGACGAACAGCTTAAAGCGATTCGATGACAGTTTGGCGTAAACCAAGCTATCACCCTCCTGAATAGGGGCTGTTTTAGTCGCTTAGAAGCGGTAGTGAGAGAATGCTTTGTTAGCTTCAGCCATACGATGCACGTCATCACGTTTTTTAACCGCTGCGCCTTTACCTTCAGCTGCATCAAGCAACTCACCAGCAAGACGTAAAGCCATAGTTTTTTCAGAACGCTTAGCAGCAGCATCTACTAACCAACGCATAGCTAAAGCAGTACGACGGGATGGGCGCACTTCCATAGGTACTTGATAAGTAGCACCACCAACACGGCGTGCTTTTACTTCAACCATAGGACGAACTTTTTCAAGAGTAGTCTCGAAAAATTCAACTGGGTCTACTTTGTTTTTTTCTTGAACGCGGTCTAAAGCACCGTAAACGATACTTTCAGCAATAGATTTTTTACCATCTTGCATTACGTGGTTCATGAATTTAGCGATTGTTTGGCTGCTGAACTTAGGATCCGGAAGGATTTCACGAGCAGCAACTACGCGACGTCTTGGCATTTTAAACTACCTATATATATGACACTTCAGGTTAATCCAGCCGTAGCACAAAGTGTCATGTGCTTTCGCTGGCCTTACTACACGTCGCTTGAATTTCACAAAATTAATGCAGAAATCAGACAAGCGAGACGATAAAGGATTGCAGTTCTAGCGAACTAAGAAGTTAATCTCGAAAGATTATTTCTTAGGACGTTTAGTACCGTATTTAGAACGAGACTGGTTACGATCTTTCACACCAGCACAGTCTAAAGAACCACGAACGGTATGGTAACGTACACCTGGTAAGTCTTTAACACGACCACCACGGATAAGAACAACACTGTGCTCTTGTAGGTTGTGACCTTCACCACCGATGTAGCTAGAAACTTCAAAGCCAGAAGTTAAACGCACACGGCAAACTTTACGCATTGCTGAGTTAGGTTTTTTAGGTGTAGTTGTGTAAACACGTGTACAAACACCACGACGTTGTGGACAAGCCTTCAACGCAGGAACTTTAGATTTTTCAACTAAAGTCGTACGACCCTTACGGATCAACTGATTTGTTGTTGCCATTTGGCAATTCTCCCGTTAATAAAAAACCCAAAAAAAGACGACTTTTTGAGGGCATGCAATTGTATGCTAAGACGTAAAAATGGTCAACATTTCAAACTACATGTAATGTTGACCAAATCAGGGCTTTTACAAATTTCTATCTATTTTAAAGGGTTTATTTTTTACTTGAAGCATTTCGTCTTTTTGTAACCTTTTTTTCAGTCAGCTCTACAGCAGGTTGCGCTGCAACTTTTGAAGCTATGTCAGGTTCATTTTCCGTAAAAGACTCACGATTGTTGTGTGTGGTGTCTTCAACCTCATCCATTGCATATAAGTCTGCAAGATCTTCTTCTATTTGTAGGGCTGGTTGCTGCGGTGTGACAGCATCATGGGGTTCAACCATTTGATCTGCGAGCTGTTCTAGCCCTTGTTGAACACGCTCTTCGGTTGCGACAGGCGCTGTGACTTTGTCGGACTTTTTCTGGATTTTAACCTTAGCAATACTTTGATGACCATTTAACTCCACTTCAGCCCCAAGCTTCAAATCTGAGCTATCGGTATCTGATGTACTGCGCTGTGACAGCAGTCGTGGTGAGGCTTTCACCAAAAGCTCAAGTGAGCGTTCATATGCTGTTAAAGCACTCAGACTGGTATCTTTTTGTTGGATGATATACTGGCGGGCTTGTGAAAAAACCAGTTGTGCTTTTTGGTGTACATCATCAACAAGGCGCAAACTATAAACTGCACTTACCCCTGCACTGGCAATTGGTGTAAGTTTGGCTAACTTATTCAGTAGCGAGAGGTTAGCAATCGACTGTCCCCATTTCAGCTGACCATCGGCATTGGTCAACCATTTCTTTAAGTCTTCAATCTCATTACTTGAACCTAAAAGCTGTTGTAACTGAGAGACATCGTGCGTTTGCAAGGTACTTGAAATGGCTTTTATCGCCATCAACAAAGTTTGTTTTTCTGCAATCAGCCCAAGATCAATCTGTTTAAAAATAAACTGGACGATGTCTTGATCGGATTCTTTACTTAAGTCAAAACCATAAGAACGTCCCACTTGGTAAATCATACGTAACGACATCACCAAGGAAGCAGGGACATCTACGGTTGAGCCCACAAAGCCCGTTGCTCCAGTCAGTGCACCTTGCAAGATAGCAATAATTTTATTTTGTTCGGACAGTGCCTGACTAATCCGTTTTGAACGGTCGACATCTTGGGTCAACATTTCTAAATCACGCACGCCCGCTTCATCTAAAACGGCATCGACCGAGCTCATACTCGAGCTAAATTGATTAATCTGGCTAAAAAAATAATCTGCGGCTTTATCGGAAAGTTGTGGCGACACAAAATGCACGACTCGATTTGCGTTGACATAATGACGCCCTAATAAATGACGTGATACTGTCGGCAGATGGTCTCTTAAGACTTGCTGGGGCTGTTCATAACGCTTATTTTTCGATTTTGTTTTTGTACTCGCACTATCACCAGTTGTAGCTTTGGTCAGTGCTGAGACCGTATCTGGGCTTACTTGGTTTAATATGTTTAAACCTGTATGACTGAGCTTTTTAGCCACTCCGAAGGCATTTGAAAAGAAACCACTGCGCTGTTTATTGTTTGAATCGGCCATTCCGTACTCCGTATTTTATAATCTTTGATTTCTAGCTAAATACTAGGTGTAGTACGCATTTATCTCAATAACAATATGTATCTTTTAGTAAAGTTGAAATGCCCTCCCCCCGATTTTAAGACAAGTCAAATTGGCATAGGATTTGCCATAAGAATTAAAAATTCTTTCTGCTATTATGATCTGCATTGAAAACATAAGAGTTGCAATTGGCTTAGAAATAAATTGTTGATTCAGCTTTAAGCGTAACTCTGCAAAACCACCATATAAGGGATCTTTAAATGAAACGTGTAGTAATCACTGGCATGGGTATCAACTCATGTATCGGTAATACTTTGGAAGAAGTTACTCATGCATTACAAAACGGGATTTCTGGGACACGTTTTAACCCAACCTATGCTGAACTCAATTTTAAAAGCCATATCAGTGCTGCTGCTGAACAAGACTTTGATGGTATCGACCGTAAGCTAAAACGCTTTATGGGTGTTTGTGCCATGTATGCATACAATGCTGCGGTTGCTGCGGTTGAAAATGCAGGCTTAACAGCAGAGCAAATTGGTGGCAATCCACGCTATGGTATCGCGGGCGGTTCAGGTGGTGGTTCAACTGCATCTGTAGTTGAAATGAAAGAATTGTTAGATACCAAAGGCGCACGTAAAGTTGGTCCGTTCTTCGTACCACGTAATATGTCGAATACGATTACGGCAAACGTTGGTGTTGCTTTTAAAATGCAAGGTGTTGCACACACCATTACCAGCGCATGCGCAACGTCTGCTGATGCAATTGGTTATGCCTACAACCTGATTCAATTGGGCAAGCAAGACTTAATGCTTGCAGGTGGCGGTGAAGAAGATCACTGGTCTCAAAGCTTGTTATTTGATGCGATGGGTGCACTGTGCTCAAAATACAACGACACGCCAGAAACAGCATCTCGTCCATACTCTGCTGACCGTGACGGTTTCGTGATTGCTGGCGGTGGCGGTTTCGTAGTGCTTGAGTCTTTAGAGCATGCACAAGCACGTGGTGCCAACATTTTGGCTGAAGTGGTGGGCTATGCGGCAAACTCTGACGGTGCAGACATGGTTGCGCCATCGGGTGAAGGTGCGACACGTTGTGTACTGATGGCACTTGAAGAAGCAAAACAACACGGTGTAGACAAAATTGACTATGTGAATACGCATGGTACGTCGACGCCTGCTGGTGATATCACTGAATTGAAAGCAATGGAACGTGCATTTGGCGAAGGTCAAGTTCCTCCACTGAGCTCAACAAAATCAATGACAGGTCATAGCTTAGGTGCTGCTGGCGTACAAGAAGCAATCTACTCTATTCTAATGATGCAAAATGACTTTATTGCACCCAACATCAACGTGACTGAACTGGATGAAGGCGCAAAACCATTTGATATCGTGCTTGAAAAACGTGACGCAAAATTGAATACTGTGATGAGTAACAGTTTCGGTTTTGGCGGCGTAAATGCATGTCTCATTTTCAAAAAGTGGGAAGGCTAAGCCGCTCATTTTAGGGTGACTTGATGGATGCTCCTTCTGATGCTTTCTTGTGGGTAAAAGCATTACATATTATTGCCGTGGTGTGTTGGTTCGCTGCATTGTTCTACTTACCACGGCTCTATGTTTACCATGCCATGAGTGATGATACCGTCAGTCATCAACGTTTTGAGCTCATGGAACGTAAGTTGTACCGTGGCATTATGTGGCCGTCGATGATTGCAACACTGATCACGGCACATTTCTTGGTCGATTGGGGTGATGCAACGCGCCACTACCATGAAGCCCTGTGGTTCTACCTCAAAGTCGGTTTGGTTGGACTGTTGGTGATTTACCACTTTGTTTGCGGTTATTACCGTAAGAAATTGATTGGTCATGCGCATTACAAGTCACACAAGTTCTGGCGCTTCTTTAATGAAATGCCGACCCTCATTTTATTTGCTGTGGTGATTTTAGTCGTGGTTAAACCGACATTTTAAAATCCCACACTTAAAAAGCCCCGATTGATTCGGGGCTTTTTAATGTCTGTAAAAAATCAACAGTACAACTCAATATCCACGCTACGAGCGTATCCAAGATTGATGAATTTTTAAATTGAGTGGGGTTGAATAATATTTCTCAATCGCCCAACTCAAAATAAACACCGCAATAAAATAAACAGGCAATAACATCAACTTTTCAGCCGCTAAAGTTTCTTTTGGGAAATACACCACTTTCATTAAGCCGAGAACAATCAAATGAAACAGATACATTTCATAGCTACGCTCTCCAATCCAGACCAAACTCCGTGCAATGTATGAGATAGATTTAACTTTCAGGTCTTGGGTAAAACAAAATATGAGTAACGCTGTAAGTAAAGCAAATACGCTGATGCCCCAAGTACTCACCTCTTTGATGGGTGCATAAAAATATAAAGCGGTCATCAGAAACGCTGTTACTGCAACAATCATTTTTTGATTGTCAATTGCACCTTTAAAATGTTGCGCATATACTGCGGTGAGGCAGCCAATGGCAATTCCATCGAAACTAGAAAAATAATGATACAGATAAGCACCACTTTCCTCACCAAAATGGAGGGCGCGAAAATACGGTGCATAAGCGATGACAGCGAGCAGAAAAATAATAAAGCCTTTGCCTCGACCCAGTGCTAAACACAGGACAGGAAATGCTAAATAGAAGACCTCTTCAACCGATAAAGATCACAATACGCCAAGGGCATAGTTCACCCAACCGTATTCAATAATCAGTAGATTCATCCAGAAGCTCAAAGCTGAAAGAACAGTCACAGCATAGGACACCTCTACGCCATTGGGCGACTGATTGATAAAGGCTTGCAATCCTAAACTTCCGAGCACACTGACCATCGTGACCAATAAGACTAGACACGGCATGATTCGAGCAATACAACGGATATAAAATCTTTCAGCTTAATCTGCGCCAAAGACCCACTACGCTGTAAGGTATGTTGGGTAATCAAAAAACCTGAAATGACAAAAAACATGGTCACACCATAGTTGCTGTTTCGTGCAATCAAGGTACTTAAGCTCTCGCCTCCGATTAGGATGCCGAGAAAGGTATCATGTAATTTATACGGAATATTAAAATGGTGAATCAACACCAAAAGGATGGACACGCCACGCAGGATGTCAATTTTATAATTACGCATAAATCATCCAATGATCTAGCACTTAATTAGAACCCATTGATTCAGCTCAAGCAAAAAGAAAGCCCTACTTTTGCAGGGCTTTCTTTCAAATATCACGAGTACAGAATAAATGTTGCTTAGTTGTCCAGTTGCTGCCCTAACAGACGTTTTTTCATACGCGGCTTGTACAGCAGTTGATACGTCACGGCTAAAATAATCACCCAGAGTGGACTGATCATCAATGCGCGAAGCGTATCCGCCTCTAAACTCAAAATAATCAACGTAAAGAACAAGAAGATTAAGACCACATAAGACATCCAAACACCGCCTGGCATTTTAAAGGTCGATTTTGCATGGAGCTCAGGACGCAATTTACGGTAGCGGATATAGCACACCATAATAATGCTCCAGATACTAATGAACAGAATCACACACAATGAGCTGGCTAATGTAAAGGCTTCAACCGTGTTTGGTACAAAGTACTGTAGCGCCGCACCTGCCATGATAAAAGCACATGAGAAGAATAAGCCTTTCGCTGGTACCGAACGTTTTGATAGACGCGCTAGGCTCTGTGGTGCTTGTCCTTCTCTTGCCAAACCAAACAGCATACGTGATGTAGAGAACACACCACTATTCATTGAAGACATCACTGAAGAAAGCACCACCAAGTTCATAATGATGGCTGAAGTTGGAATACCCGCATGTAAAAATAGTGAAACGAACGGGCTTTGATCCGCAGGGATTTGATTCCACGGCGTCACCGACATCACCACAAATAATGACAAGACATAGAACAAAATGATACGGGTTGGAATCGCATTCACTGCTTTCGGTAAGTTCTTTTCAGGATCTTTGGTTTCAGCAGCCATGGTTCCAATTAGCTCTACACCGACAAAGGCAAACAGCGCAATTTGAAAACCGGCCAAGAAGCCATCGGCACCTTTAGGAAACATGCCGCCATGCGACCATACATTGGTAAAGCTGGAAGCCGTGCCATCCGGTGAGTGAAAATGGCTGAATACCATAAAGCCACCTATCACGATCAGCCCTAAAATGGCTAAAATTTTGATTAATGCAAACCAAAATTCAATTTCACCAAAGAGTTTTACTGTCAGCAAATTTAGCCCAAGGACAAACAGCACACAGCCGACACTGATTAAAGCCTGCCCCATCGGAGTAAAGGCCATGTCTGGCGGGAGCCAAAAACCGAGATAGTTAATAATGGCTGCCAAGTCCGCAATACCGACCAAGACCCAACCGAGCCAATAGGACCAACCGATATAGTAACCCGCACCCGGCCCAATCAGATCATGAGCCATGTCGATAAACGACTTATAGTGCAAATTTGACAATAAAATTTCGCCCAATGCACGCATTAGGAAGAAGAACATGGTCCCGATAATCATATAAATGATTAGGATAGAAGGACCAGCAAGAGAGATAGTTTTGCCCGAACCCATGAACAGGCCCGTACCAATCGCGCCACCAATGGCAATCAATTGCAGGTGGCGGTTGGATAATTTCCGTTGTAATTCATGCGATGATGCATTTGCACCGTCAGCTTGTGGTGTGGTCGTCATAATTTAACATCCTGTTAATGTCCTTTTTGCGTATAAACCATGTTCATACAATGCTCGTTTTCCTAACGGGCGGTATTTATACGCTGATCAGCCATTCAGCCTGAGCCAAAGGGCTGATACACACGGGGGAGAGTTTAAAAAATTAGTTTTGTGCAGCCGTTACTGCAATTTCTATCAACCAGTTTGGATTGACCAAATCAGCTTGAATCGTTGCACGTGAAGGCGCCACACAACCGTTCATCCAGTCAATCCAAATTGCATTGACTGTTGAAAAATCAGAGAGATTTTTGATGTAAAGCTGAGCAGATAACAAACGTGATTTATCTGTATTTGCCAAAGCTAAAAGCTCATCAATTGTTGCTAAAATTTCACGGGTCTGACCTGCGACATCATTGTCGGTATTTTTTGGCACTTGCCCTGACAAATACACCACTTGATTAAACACAGTGACTGCACTCATGACTTCGTTGGTGTTGAATTTTTGAATGTCTGAATGTGACATAGGTCTTTCCTTGTATGAAACTGTATAAAAATAAAATTTAATCTTGGATAAAATTGACACGTGCAGTGACAGCACACATCAGCTCATAGCCAATCGTGCCTGAACCTTCTGCGACTTCATCAATGCTGAGTACAGCCCCCTGTTTCGATGTACCCCACAGCACCACTTCACTGCCGACTTGGGCATTTGGAAGGTGAGATAAATCGACTGCTAACATGTCCATGCTGACCCGTCCGACCAAGCTACTGCGTTGTCCATCGACTAAAACAGGTGTGCCTGTTGCGGTAATCCGCTGATAACCATCGGCATAACCACAAGCCACAATACCCACACGCATGTCGCTTTCAGCAATGAACTTTGAGCCATAACCGACGCTATCGCCTGATTTTAATTGTTGAATGGCAATCAACTCGCTACGCAAACTCATGGCAGGTTGCAAATCCCAGTCTTCAATGGAGTGGCTTGGATAATCTGGAGAACTGCCATAAAGCATAATGCCGCTACGGATCACATCCGACTGCAACTGTTCATGACGTAAGATGGCTGCACTGTTACTGACTGAACGTGCACCCGGTAGATCATGGGTAATAGCATCAAATAATTGGCACTGATGCGCAATGCCTTCACGTCCGAAACGCTCACCATCGGCATCCGAAAAATGCATCATATGAGTCAAACGTTGAACTTGAGACAAGCTGGAAAGCTGCTGCCACACTTGACGGTACTGTTCTGGACGGAAACCTAAACGGTTCATGCCGCTGTTCATTTTCAAATAAACATCGAACTGAGCCTCTAAAGGAAAACGCGCTAACCATTCGAGTTGATATTCACTATGAATACTGAAGCTTAGGCCCAACTCATGGCAGTCAAATAGGTCTTGCTCTGAGAAAATACCTTCGAGTAACAGAACTGGACCTGTCCAGCCCAAAGCACGGATACGTTTCGCCTCTGCCAAATCGAGCAACGCAAAACCATCGGCAGATTTGAACGCTTGATAGACGCGTTCAATACCATGACCATAGGCATTGGCTTTGACCACCGCATAGACTTGGCTATTCGGCATTTTAGTGCGAGCAACATTTAAATTATGCTGCAGTGATTGACTATGAATCACTGCAGTAATTGGACGTGGCATTTTCTTCTTCCTTGAATCAATATGGCCTAAAATGAATTAGGCTGCTGAAGGGTAACGTTGAATCGATAGACCTTCGGTACTGATGTCTGGTTGATGATTCATCACCAAGTCACTAATAAGCTTGCCTGAACCACATGCCATGGTCCAACCCAATGTGCCATGTCCTGTATTCAAGAATAAGTTTTTAAAACGAGTTGCACCAATAATCGGCGTAGAATCTGGTGTCATTGGACGTAAACCCGTCCAGAAACTTGCTTCAGCTAAATTTCCACCTGGGAATAAGTCTTGAGTCACCATTTCCAAGGTCGCACGACGGTCTTGGTTTAAACCGTGGTTGAAACCACTCAGTTCAGCCATACCACCCACACGGATACGTTGGTCAAAACGCGTAATGGCAATTTTATAAGTTTCATCAAGAACCGTAGACTGCGGTGCAAATGCAGGATCAACAATTGGGATCGTCAATGAATAGCCTTTGACAGGATACACAGGCAAATTCAAATTCAATGGTTTTAAGAAATCACGTGAATAACTACCAAAAGCAAGCACATAACGGTCTGCTGTAAGCACTTGACCATCAACCACTACACCTTTGATTTCATCCCCTTCAACCACTAGTTTTTCAACATTTTGGTTAAATTTAAATTCTACACCCATGTCTTTTGCAAGATTTGCCAAAGCATTGGTAAATAGGTAACAGTCACCTGTTTCATCATTTGGCAAATGTAAACCACCAACCAGTTTATCTTTAGCATATTCTAAAGCTGGCTCAACTTTCGCTAAGTCATCTTTTAATAATAATTCGTAGTCGACGCCACATTCTTTTAATACTTGGATGTCACGTTGTACTGCATCAAGCTGTGCTTCATTACGGAAAACCTGCAAAGTTCCTTTCGCGCGGTTTTCATAGTGAATGCCTGTTTCTTTACGCAGTTCACGTAAGCAGTCACGACTGTATTCAGCAACACGCGTCATACGCTCTTTGTTAATGGCATAGCTTTGTGGATTGCAGTTTTTCAACATTTGCGCCATCCAGTTCAACTGCCACATGCTACCATCAATGTTAATCGCTAACGGTGCATGGTGTTGGAACATCCACTTTACAGCTTTAAACGGAATACCAGGTGCAGCCCACGGTGTAGAATAACCTGGAGAGATTTGCCCTGCGTTACCAAAGCTAGTTTCTTCAGCAGGGCCAGCTTGACGGTCTAAAACCGTAACGCTTGCGCCTTGTTGTGCAAGGTAATACGCACTTGCAACACCGATGACACCACTACCTAAGACAATTACACGCATGACTGATCCCTTACACACACTAGTTTATTTCACTAGTATATTTTTAGGTTAATAGTTTTTTTCACTGTTTTTAACATTATAATCTAGGTAAATCGCCATTTTTGTCGCGCTAAAACTCTAAACATAGGAAATTTATAATGCGTAAATTAGATCGGATTGATCAGCAGATTTTAGACATTTTGCAGCGCGATGGACGAATTGCGATTAGTGAATTGGCCTCTCGCGTTAACCTCTCAACCACCCCCTGTTCAGAACGTGTCAAACGCTTAGAGCGCGACGGTATTATCATGGGTTACTACGCACGCCTCAATCCACAACTGGTCGATCGAAACTTATTGGTGTTTTTAGAGATTAAGCTGTCAGCCAAATCTGGCGATGTGTTTGATCAAGTGGCACGTGACTTGGTCGAAATTCCCGAGGTTTTAGAATGCCATCTGATTTCAGGTGAATTCGACTATTTGGTCAAAGCCCGTTTAAAAGAAATGAGTGCTTACCGACGCCTATTGGGTGATTTACTGAAAAAACTGCCCTCTTCAGCGTCATCGCACAGTTATATTGTGATGGAAGAAGTCAAAGAAAGTTTTTATTTGGACATTCGCTAACAGCTTATTAAAAATACACATTTTAAAAATGCATTCACTTTAAATGTTTAAAATCTATCGATTCCCTATTGGAAGTTCTGCACCATGTTTAACAAACTCATGTCTAGTCTTGGCTTACAAGGCATTCAAGTGGATACTCGTCTACACACCACCGCGCCACAAGCGGGTCAAGCCATTCAGGGTGAGGTTATTTTTAAAGGTGCCGCGTCTAATAAAATTATCAACGGTATTTATTTAAAGCTCATGACCACAGCTGAAGTTGAGTAAGACGATGCTGAATACAATAGTGCGTTAAGTATTGCCGAATGGCACATTAGCGGGGCTTTTGAGTTACAAGCTCATCAGTCACATGCATTTCCTTTTTCGATTCAACTGCCCTTTGAAACACCAGTTACAGATGTGCCTTGCCGCATCAATAAAACCCGAGTGTGGTTACATACGCATCTCGATGTGGACTGGGGGCTCGATGCAACTGATAAAGACTACTTACAGATTTTACCGACACCGGCTATGCAGGCGTTTATTCAAGCCATGCAGCAATGCGGTTTTCAGTTGATGACCGTCGATGTTGAAAAAGGTCAACTACGTGGCAATGGTTTCCACTCGAGCATTGGTTGTTATCAAGAACTTGAATTTAAACCTACGCAATTGTTCAACACTATCAATGAAGTTGAAGTGTCCTTTGTGGCAGAGCAACATCAAACCCATGTGCTTTTAGAAGTGGATCGTAAATTTCGTGGTGATGGCTTCAACAGCCTTACCATTCCCCATCAGCAGGCCAATCCGGCACTGTTAGTGAATGAAATTAGACGCATGTTGGGACTTTAATTTTTAATCACTGCGCACGACTATTTAAATGTAGAAAAGTCGTGCGCAATCGAAAAAGGCGTTATTTAAACCCTGTCCGAATTAAATTCTGTCTGAGTTAAATCAAGTCCAAGATATCGGCAAAGGTTTTAATTCGCGCTTTAGGTGCGGCTTCCGTCAACTCTTGATCAGAACCATAACCGTATTCCACCGCAATGGTTTCAATGCCGTTGTAACGTGCTCCCAAAATGTCATGCTCACGATCCCCAACCATCAGACATTCTTCTGCTTTTAACTGCTCTTTTTCTAAAATATAAGCAATCAACTCTCCCTTATTGGTGCGCTCACCGTTCAGCTCACTGCCATAAGGATGCACGAAGTATTGCAGTAAATTGAAATGTTCTAAGATTTGACGGGCATAAATTTCAGGCTTTGCTGTCGCCAAATACAAATGATAGCCCTGCTCAGTCAGTTTTTTTAAGGTCGGTTCAACATCGGCAAATAAATGGTTTTCATATAAACCTTTCACCGCAAAACGCTCACGATAGCCCAATAAAGCTTGCTCTGCCAAAACATCGTCCACTGTAACATTTAAGAGTTTTGCCAAAGACGCTTTTAGTGGTGGCCCAATAATCCAGTCAATATTTAGATCTTCAGCAATGGGATGTCCGACTTTTTTTAAACCATAACGCGCACTTGTGGTAATGCCAACTTTCGGATCTGTTAATGTTCCATCTAAATCTAGCAAAATATGTTTAATCACAGCTGATCCTTCTTGGGCTTTAAATAAAATACTATCGAGAGTTCTGCCAAAGTTGCCTATACTATCGCAAATTTTCGCAACAAGGATATTTCTGTGCGCGCAACCGTACTTTGCTTTTCTGGTTTAGACCCTTCAGGTGGTGCTGGTTTACAGGCCGATATCGAAGCGATTGGTCAAAGTGGTGCGCATGCAGCCATTGCGTGTACAGCACTCACTGTTCAAAACTCGCAACAAGTGTTTGGCTTTGAAGCAACGTCAAAAGAATTGCTGTTAGCTCAGGCGAACGCTGTTGTCGGTGATTTACCGATTAAAGCCGTCAAATCTGGCATGTTAGGCACCACTGATAATATTGCAGCACTGGCTGAGTTTCTACGTGAACATCCTGAGTACAAATATGTACTCGACCCTGTTTTAGTGGCGAACAGTGGCGGTTCACTGGGTGATCAAGCCACCTTAGTCAAAGCTTTTGTTGAGCTGATCCCATTGGCAGACATTATTACCCCAAATACAGTTGAACTACGAGCGTTAACAGGTCTCGATGACTTAGCTACCGCAACACAAAAACTGTTTGAAATGGGTGCCAAAGCGGTACTGGTCAAAGGTGGTCATGAAGACACACCAGACTATATTCGTAATGCCCTGTTTGTGAATGGCGAGCTCATTTCTGAAACTCGCTGCCCGCGTTTAGCAGGTGAATATCACGGTTCAGGTTGTTCGTTGGCAAGTTTTATTGCAGGCCGTTTGGCGCAAGGTGACAGTGTTAAAGTCGCAGTACATCATGCCGAAACTTGGCTCTTTGGTGTATTAAAACAGGCAGAAACACCTGTTGAAGGCGGTCAAAAAATTCCAAAGCGTTTTTAAGTTAGAAAAAAACTGCAAAGATAAAAGCCAGTCCATGAAGAAATAGACTGGCTTTTTTTTTATTCTAGATTTTATTTTCGGCACAAAATGAATCAGTCAGCTTTGAAATGGAGTATTTAACCATCTTGATGGCGTTGCTTTAAATGTGCAACATGCTCACGGTTGGTTTTCCATGACTTTTCTAACACTTCTTTTTCAATCCGAAGCTGAATCCTTTTCAGTTTCATCGCTGGAATCACTTCTGTGTCAAAGGTCTTAATATAATCGACCCATGCTTTACCTTTAAATACAGTACTGGGCATCGGAGTTTTAAACTCACATTCAGGCATGAACACCACAGCAGAATGGATATAATCTACATCAACAATATCTTGCAACACACTTTGCAGCACTTTGACATGTTTATAATTTTGATGCAGCGGATTTTGAAATTTAAAACTCTTTTTATAAATTTTCTGCGTCCACATCTTTTGACGTTCACCACCAAAAATCCAGCCCTTATAGTTTTTGGTTTCAATCACAAAAACGCCAAAAGGGCTCAATAGAATATGGTCTATTTGAGTCGTTCCGCCCTGCTCATCAGGCAAAGTCACATCGTTAATTAGAATATAACGCTCATCCAAATATAATTTCACATGCGCTTGAACTGCGAACTCGCCGAATTTTCCTTTCAGATAAGGCTTAAACGCTTTTAAAAGGCCAATCCCGAACAAGATCAGTAGCATCCACCACAGTTCTGAAAACACATTCCCCACAATTTGACTTATCATATTATTCATCGTTATTTGAGTTAGATACACGATTCTTCAAAAGAAGATAGATTAAAACATAAGATTCTGATTTTTAAATTATTAAAATAAAAAAACAAGCTTAAAAACTCCGAAAACGAGCTTAATCCGCAATTTTCTCAAGCTTGAGTAAAATATCTTTATTGTCCAGACCGCCTGCAAAGCCGACCAATTTTCCATTCGCCCCCACAACCCGATGGCACGGCGCAATAATTGAAATCGGATTTTTACCATTGGCTGCGCCCACAGCACGAACGGCTTTTACATTGCCAATCTCTAACGCAATATCTTTATAGCTTCGAGTTTCACCAAACGGAATTTGCAATAAAGCCTGCCAAACTTGCTTCTGGAAATATGTCCCCGCAAAATCCAAAGGCAAATCAAAATTTTGACGCTTTGCCGCAAAATACTCGCTCAACTGTTTCTCTGTTTCCAGCAAAATCGGATGCTGATTGTGTTCGATCAGCTCAGCTAAACGTACCCGTTTTGGGTTTTCATTTTCCCACAATACGGCAACCAAGGCTTGATCATGTGCCACCAGTCTCAATATCCCGACAGGAGATGGCATATATTTAAAAAATAAGCGCATGCTTCACCACAAAAATTGTCTATGTATGCAACATTATGACGATGAAAGTTTCATCAGTACAAGTCCAGAAATGATTAAAACCGCTGCGAGCATCCGCATGGCATTTGCTGGTTCGCCCAAAATCAAAATACCCACCAAAAATGAACCAATCACGCCAATCCCTGTCCAAACCGTATAGGTAGTGCCCAAAGGTAAGGTCTTCATGGCATAAGACAGCAGCGCAAAACTGGCTACCATAAATACGAGGGTTAAAATACTCGGCGTCAGCTTGGTAAAGCCATCCGATACTTTCATCGCATAAGCCCAAACCACTTCGAGCAAACCTGCGACAATTAAAATCACCCACGCCATATAAAACACACGTTTTACATAGAGCAGAAACAACAAAGCTTCAAACGAAGGATCGCTTGAAGCTCTACATATTTGAATGAATTTAGCTTGATGAGAGTTTCATCAAAATCAGGCCTGATACAATCAACACCGCAGCAAACATCCGCATAGCTGTCGCGGGCTCACCTAAAATAAAAATCCCCACCAAGAAAGACCCTATCGCACCAATTCCAGTCCAAATGGTATACGCAGTCCCTAGCGGCAATGTTCGCATTGCATAGGCTAGTAAACCAAAACTTAAAATCATGAACACAATGGTGATGATGCTGGGCGTAAGTTTGCTAAACCCTTCAGACAGCTTCATTGAATATGCCCAAACGATTTCAAACAGACCCGCAAAGATCAGAAAAACCCAAGCCATGCCACTGACTCCTCTTTACTAGAGTCAGGCCGTCCTGACGAATTTTCTCAATATGAGGGAGGTCGTTCCTCCTAAATATGCATCAAATTATAGCAAAGAGTGCACCAAAATGAATGATTTTCACACTTGGAAATCATTAAAGCACAAAAAAGAGTGACCCGAACCAGCAGATCACTCTTTCACCACAAATCCGGTGCAATCTTAGATATTCTCTTTAAACCTAAACGTCTGGGTTAAAATTTAAAGCGAAGACCCATTCCATACTGCCAACCTTTCTCTTCGTCACTTTCAGTCTGCCAAGCCGTCGCTTCATTGCCTTTGCTATATTCATAGGCAATATCCACATAAGGCATGACTTTTTTGCTGATTTCATAACGCGTCTCAAGACCAACGGCTGCACTACTGAGACCCGATTTTTTGGCATATTTAGAGTCATCACTGAAAATAATATTCATATCTAAATAAGGCTTGAAAATCAGCTTTTGGGTCAGTAACAAGTCCCGCTCAGTTTCTAAACTAAACGCAGCATAGTTGTCTGCACCAGCATATACGTAAGCATCAGTTTCAAAGAAATACGGCGCTAAACCATGTAAGCCAAGCACCCCATCCACTTTTTCTTCCGTATCCCATCCCTGCTGTTCATGCTCCACTCTTTCAGCTCGGTAACGTGCACCCGCCTGTACATCCCAAAAGTCTGAAATCATACGGCTATACAGCACTTTGGCATCATACTCAGCCTTATGCGCTTCCTGCTTATCCGCATGTACTTTGATAAACAACTTATTTTCATCTGTCCCGATACGGGTTTCAAACTCAGACTTTAAATCACCATCGCCGTCTTCATTCAGCAACCATTTGTTATCGACAGTAGTGACCGCATAAATTTGCGCACCGTGCTCTTTGCGATGATCATGCGTATGTGCTTTTGAATCATGATTCATCTGCTGTGCATATTGTGACATCACAGACTCAGTTGTCATGGACATATTTGCATTTGCTTCAGCAGGCATATGATGCACTTCATGCGCCATAGCCGTAGCACTCATCAACACCAAAGAACTGCTCACTATGCTTTTAGAAAAAAGATTAATGGTGCGCATGATGATCTCCTTTCTGCACATTTGGCTGCTTGCTTGGTTGATTCTGAGCTTGATTCTCCGATGTAGGCAGACCCACTGCATTTTTCTGTTTCAGCAGCTGAGTATGCTCATCGGCACTATGCTGATGATGCTCATGTGCCATATCTTTGGACTGAACTTGGCTTGTAGATATGGCTTTTTGTGTTTCATGCTCTGCATGAGATTCGGCAGCCATAGCTAACGAACTCACTAATACACTAACAGCTAAAGTAAAACCTGAAAAAAGATTAGTGATGCGCATGTTCATCTCCTTTTGGTTCAATTTGAGCTGCTGTTTTTTGCTCTTGAATTGGTATGGTAGACACTTGACTATCACTCACATTAGCCACAATCAGTTTATTCATCATGCCTGAGCTCATGTGGTAAAGCAGATGACAGTGAATGGCCCATTCACCTAACTCATCTGCGGTCAGTAAAGCAGTCACTGTTTTGCCCGGTGGCACAATCAAAGTGTGCTTATTCGGCATATCAACGGCGGCTTGTCCATTTTCCAGTTGCATAAACATACCGTGCAAATGCATCGGGTGCGCCATCATGCTGTCATTGATAAATTTGATCCGAATACGCTCGCCGTACTTCACTTTTAACGGTTCAGCGTCGCTAAATTTTTTCCCGTTGATAGTCCACAAATAGCGCTCCATAGTTCCACCCAAACGAATCACTAACTCGCTCGTCGCCTCACGGGTATCTTTTTGAGGCTCTAAGGATTTCAGATCGCTATATTGCAATGCCTTGTCGCCTTTAGGGGTAGAGGCATTCGCCCAACCATACACTGGTGTAACAGTTTTCTGTACCGAACTTGCTGTCGTATTCTGTTGCGCATGACCCATCTGTGTATGATCCATCTCAGACATGGTCTCATGATTCATCTTTGAATGATCCATTTCAGGCATCGCTTCATGATTCATCTTTGAGTGATCCATTTCAGGCATTGTTTCATGGTCCATCTGTGAATGATCCATACCTGAATGTTCTGAGCCATGGCCCATGTCTTCCATGGTCAACAATGAGCGTGGACGTGACGCAGGCATATGTATACTCTGTGCCATTGGAGTCAACTCATTGTGTAAAGTTCCAATTGCGTAGCCTGAACGGTCAATCGACTCTGCTTCAATTTGATAATGCCCTGCTTTCGGTTCCACAATCACATCATAAGTTTCAGCAGTTCCAATCCGAAACTCATCCACTGGAACGGGTTTGACGGGTTGACCATCTGCACTGACCACGGTCATTTTTAAATGAGGAATACGGATATCAAAAAAAGACATGGCTGAGGCATTGATAAACCGTAAACGAACTTTTTCATTTGGCTTAAACATACCTGTCCAGTTCTGTTCAGGGGTTTTACCATTAATGAGGAAGGTATAACCCGTGACATCGGACAGATCCGTTTTTAGCATGCGCATTTGGTTCCACATCGAACGGTCTTTCCATGCAGCTTTTAAACCATCACGTTGCACTTGCTTCCAAGTATCACCTAAGGTTTCCCGTTGATTCTGATAATACTCGGCAGAAATTTTCAGATTCTTCTGGATTTGTTCACTGCTCTGTTCATGGAAGTCTGATAGCATCACCACATAATCGCGCTCGGCTTTTTCATGCTGAGCTAAAGGCTTTTTGTCTTTGGGATAAATAACCAATGCGCCATACAACCCGTCCTGTTCTTGTCCCTTCGAGTGTGCGTGGTACCAATAAGTTCCACTCTGGCGAACTTTGAACTTATAGACAAATTCACTTTTCGGCTGAATGCCGTTAAACCCATTAAAACCCGGAACACCATCCATCAACCCAGGCAAAAGCAAACCATGCCAATGGATTGATGAGTCTTGATTTTTTAGGTTATTTTTGACGCGAATGACTGCATCATCACCCTCCTCAAACTCAAGCAAAGGCGCTGGAAACTGCCCATTAACACTAATCCGCTTGAGCGACTTGCCGGTTAAATTGACGGGACTTTCATCAATCACCAATTGGTACTCTTTGACTGCGGCAAAGCTCCAAGATGATGACATCAGACACACCCCAAGGATGAGGCTTTGTTTAAATTGAATAGACATGACTAAATCCTAATAATTTTAAAAATAAAGTTTTAAAAATCAGGATTAGGCTTTAGGAGGACGTAGAATTTCTTGCCAATAGCCCACTAAATGTTGAGCTTGATAACGAAAATGGGGGGATGATTGTACTAAAGCGGATTCAAGCTGAACCACTGCAAGCAGTTCAGCCTCTAAAAGTGTCAGCGTTGTTTGGCAGTGATACTGTGCACACTCCTGACACTGAACTTGCTTATTTTGCAGCATATCCGAAGCATGACAGTTGCTCTTCGCTGTTATGTCGGTCTGAGCCATATGCATTTGATGTCCAGAGACTGGACTCGATGACTTCGTTTGATGACAGTCGGGCATGCTTTGCATACCTGTTGCATGCGCTGAACTTTGCTCACTGGTTGCAGTCTGCATACTGAGTTGCATCATTTGATGCATCGGCGCTGCCGAAGCTTGGGCAATACCACTCCACCCCATTACCAAGGTAATGAGTAAGACAAACCAAGAATGTGTCTTGAGCAATGAACGCACAATCAATCCTATTTAGTCAGTGAAGAATGATATTTCAACGCAACAAAACGCTCTTTGCATGTAAATGCCTGACCTTTTGTTGCTGATCCCAATTCACAGGATAAGCAAACAATGCTTTATACACAAGTTTATAAATTTAAATTCAATTACTGCGACGGTTTAGCCACTACGCACACTTAAACAATAAAGTTATTTTTTAAACAGTACTATTTTTAAGTACAGATGAATAAAGCACCAGTAACAATCAGGCTTTCACAACATAAAAAAGGACTCAAATGAGTCCTTTTTATACATTTAACGTCTAAATACTAAACCATTGCTGTATAAACGTTTAAATATTAATCAAGTTATCCATATCGTTATCAACATAGATATCCACCAGTTTATCCATAAAGTTATCCACAACCTGTATAGCATTTATACCTATGAGCTTAAACCTTTACCGCCCCTACTTTTGCAAGCTCTGCACGCATATCATCAATCACAGCTTTATAATCTGGTTTTCCAAAAATAGCTGAACCAGCAACAAACATATCTGCACCCGCTTCCGCAATCTCTCGAATATTTGCAGGCGACACGCCGCCATCCACTTCTAAACGAATATCACGCCCTGAAGCATCAATAATTTTGCGTGCTTCACGCAGTTTGTCTAAAGTCATCGGAATAAATTTTTGACCGCCAAAACCTGGGTTCACACTCATCAACAAGATTTGATCGACTTTATCGAGCACATAGTCTAAATAATGGAGCGGCGTTGCTGGGTTAAAGACCAAACCTGCTTTTGCACCGCCTGATTTAATCAACTGTAAAGAACGGTCGATATGGTCAGAGGCTTCTGGATGAAAGGTAATAATGTCCGCACCTGCTTCTAGGAAGTCACCAATCATGCGATCGACAGGTTTGACCATCAAATGCACATCAATTGGGGCTTTGATGCCGTAGTTCTTGAGTGCCTTACAAATACCCGCACCAAAAGTCAGGTTTGGCACATAGTGGTTATCCATCACATCGAAATGAACCACGTCTGCACCTGCTGCAAGTACATGTTTAACGTCTTCACCTAAACGGGCAAAGTCAGCAGAGAGAATAGATGGTGCAATTAAATAAGGCTTGGACATGCGTGTACCTGGCTTATACAAAAGGGAATAAAAGCATTATAGCAAATTCAGCTTTTGAACTGGGACTTGTGAAAAAAGAAAGCGTTAAGCTTTCTAAATTTGCAATGTAGCGTTGCAACATTCAACTTTTCATTTGACTTTAAACTGTTATGGTAAGAGATCAATCGACGAGGTAAATATGAAAAGTACTGCGGATATTGTCACGACAGATGCGGCTCGAATTGCAAAACGACTGGTAAATCACTGGAAACATAAGTTTGAAATCGAACAAGAAACCAGTAGTTTTACCATTATCATGCCTGAAGCCCGCGTCCAGTTAGGCCCTCAAGCAGAACATTTACATGTCAGCATTGAGGCGAGTGAAGAGAAACTGAGTCACTTAGAGCACATAATCTTAGACCACCTGATCCGTATGGGACAAACGCCACTCACAGCAACATGGACACAAGTTTAAGTCAGCGGCTGAATGAATTAGTTTGATAAGCGTTGCTGTTGGTTAAATTGGCGAATAGCCGCAATACGCTCTTGAGTCGCAGGGTGACTTTGGAAGAATGAACCAATGCCACCGTCCTCCTCTTCTTCGGACTTCCCTTGGGGTTGCTTTTCTTCCTCTTCGGCACGTGCATCATCTTCCATACGCGCTAAAAAGTTTGCCAAATGTAAGCTTGAAATCTGATTTTTATCGAGCACTTGCATGGCATACAAGTCTGCATCACTTTCAAAATTGCGTGAATAACTGGCACCAACCAAAGCCACGGGCAAAGTTGTAAATAAGGTCGAACTGTCCCCCGTCACCGCAATCAATAGTACACTAAAACCTAAACTGGATAAGGCTTGCTGTAAACTATGTCGCTCGACCAAGTGCCCTTGCTCATGTGCTAAAACGCCAATAATTTCATGATCATCTTTGGCTAAATTAACCAGTTCATCGGTCAGAATAATGGTGTTGTTTGGCAGCGCTAAAGCATTCGTTCCAATTTGTCCGCCTGCACGAAACAGTACTTTAGCAGGTTGTCCATTGGCAACAAGGTCTTGATAGCTTTGTATGATTTGTTTTTGACGTGCAAGAGGAACAGTCGAAGGTGCCGTCAGCTTAAACACTTGTTCTTGCGCTTCATCGCCAAGTTTATAGATGGTATCGGCAGGCAGTTGCATCGCGACATAATGTGCTGTGCTTGGAATGCCCCATCTTAAAATGGCAAAGATAAAAGCGGCAACAAACACCACACTAAATAAGATGAGACTTGGTGAGCGTTCTAATTTCCAAATCGAATGCTGTACATGCTTTTTGTTCAACTCAAACCAGTCAGGCAATGCTTGTGGAAATTCAATCCGTGCATCATCTTTCAACTCAATCACAGGTTGAATCTGCCCCAATGCCCCAATCAACTGCATATCTGCATAGTAATAACGACGCTGCTGCTGGTTATAACAGATCAACACCGTTTCTCGGTCTATCGGTGCAATCGTGGCTGGATAAGGCTTAGAAACCTGCCCATCATAAAAGGTGATGTTTTGTTCCTGCATTTAAGCCTCGTTACAGCGAAATATCGATGTCAAAAATATCACTCAGCTCTTCAGCTATCGCATTTGGGTCATCTTGAGCCAAATTGTACATACGATCTGGATCATTTTTTAGGGTTAAAGTTAATGACTCAATTTGATACTGATATAAACGTACTGCAGCCCATGCCGATAACAAACCGAGCGAAAGGATTTTTAAAATCCAGTTGGTCATCACGATCCATGCATAATGCATCTGACCACAGTCCGTTTGGAAAGGGCTACGCCCCAACGTGGCTTTATTCCATGTGGTAATAAAAATACGCGCCATCATCAGGGGCCAAATCATAAAAGCAGCAATCATATAAATCACCGCCACGATGATCCCAAACTGGGTTGGAGAACTGCTCCCCACTTGAAGAGTGAAGGCAACAAATAATCCTAAAACAAAGACGATTCCAATAAACAAAAACACAGGGACGTACATGGCACGCATATAGTCAGGCCAATCGGCATGTAGCTCAAAACGTAACTGCCCGAGTTGTAAATTATCCAGCGTGTATTTTTTAAAATACCAAAACAGCACTGGGAAAAAAATCCCAAGGGTAAAGATGTAAACCAAAATGCCTTTCAGCGCCAAGATATAGGCTTCTTTGGTCGTGCCTGTAAAATAAAAGCGGCTATTACCAAATTTACTATTTCTGGCACGAAAGCGAATAGTAGACCGTACCAACCACGGAACCAATAAAAAGATGATGAGGAAACCAATTAAAGAAGCTTGCCAAGATACTTGAGCCAAAGCTGAAGCGCCAAAGTACACGCCCAAAGCAATAATTCGACCAATCAGGATACGTGTAGGTACACCCGTAAAATCAAACTTGCGGCGATAAAACACCGTGTTGCCATAAAAATAGCGTAAGCGTCTAACCTTCGCCCAAGGTGCATATAAACTGAAGGTAACAATGGTCAATAAGATATTCACAATCCAAATGCCAAAGTACTCTCGGGCATTACCACGGAATTGGAAACGAAAGGTCTGTCCCAAATAGGCATTTGGCTCATCCGTGGGGACGACTGGCGGAGGTGGCCAACTTGCTTCAAAAGAAGCCTCTACAGGTGGCAAAGATGCCTCTGAATTTTGCATGTATACCCTATCTATTATTTTACTGTTTTATTTTTTAAGAACAAAAAATCAAACACACAACCATGTTAATGCCAGTGCTGGATGATTTCTAGTCAAAAATTAAGAATAAATATGAGAAATCAAGATTTAAGATTCGAGCTGTACGGCATGAAACTGCAGGTGATCATCAATAAAACTTTGAATAAAGTAATAACCATGGTCATAGCCTGCATGTTCGCGCAGCGTCAGTGGCTGGCCCGCAGCCTGACAGGCTTGCTGAAATAATGCAGGATTGAGCTGGCTATAAAACTGATCACTCAAACCCTGATCAATTAAAATATCGGCAAAATGAGCTGTTTTTGTTTGCACCAAAGCGGTTGCATCGTGTTTCAACCACTCAGCTTGATCTGAACCTAAATAGTTTGAAAACGCTTTTTCGCCCCAAGGACATTGGCTTGGTGCGCAAATCGGAGCAAATGCAGACACAGACTTAAATTTCTCAGGATATTTCAAGGCCAAGGTTAAAGCACCATGCCCGCCCATGCTGTGCCCGAAAATACCAATACGCTCTGCTTTTACAGCAAATTGCTGAATCACTAAATCATACAACTCTTCAGCGACATAGCTTTCCATCTGGAAATGCTCAGCCCACGGCGCTTGGATGGCATTAATATAAAAACCTGCACCTTGCCCAATATCCCAATGATCACCTTGCGCAACCTGTTCACCACGAGGTGAAGTATCAGGTGTTACCAAAATCAGACCTAGCTGTGCTGCTAAACGCTGTGCGTGCGCTTTAATGGCAAAGGTTTCTTCGGTACAGGTTAAACCTGCCAAATAAAATAATGTTGGACACGCTTGCCCTGCTAACGCTTGAGCGGGTAAATAAATACCAAACCTGCTCTCGCCTTGAAGGCTGATGGAATTAAATCGATAAATACGCTGTTCACCATCAAAACTACGGTTAGATTGTACTAATTCCATCAGGGTTCCTTTTTAGATCCAAACTAAGGGCTTGTAACAGCTTTAGGTGGAAACAAGCGCTGTTCAAGTTGTGGGAGCATCAGCTCCATATTTTTACCCATCGACCACTGTGGTTCAGACGGTTCAAAACCTTGTGCTGTTTCCCATTGGCTCACGGTTTTTTGTGCTTGGCTAAAAGCAGTTTCTATACTGTTTTGTTCACGCATTGCTTGATCGAAAAACGCCCGACCAAAATAAGTATAATCGGCTTCATTGGTACACCCAAAAGACTGACGGTCTGCCGCTGAAGCAGTAATGATCAAGGTATTATCATTTTGCAGGGCAGGCACAAAACTCCCAGAGAAACACGATGAAATCACAATCACACGCCAGCGAATGCCCGATGCATCTAAGGTTTCGCGTAACCATTTCGGGTCGACCTGAGTTAAGTCTAAAGGTGCATTTTCCATTTCGAGCTGGTTCGGTAAACCATGCGAAGTCATATATAAAAATAACACATCGCTTTCACGGTTCATCTGCTGTCCCATACGACGCAGCGCCATTTCAATACTGTGTTTAGAGGCAATCGGAATTTCTGTTCGTGTAGCAGGGTTATTCACCAACATCATCGAACGGCCCAACGTACCAAAACGCGTGTCGAACTGTTCTTTTATTCGCTCGACTTCCGAACGGAATACATCTTGATAACTCGCTCCTGCCACACCAAGGAAGTACCAATGTGACTGGGCAAATTCGCCATATTGCACAGAGTCTAGTGCTTTATTCAGTAAGCGACTTTGTGCATAGAAGGCATCTTCTGCAAAGGTTGGTGGCGTTTCTTCTACCTTCCAAATCGGCTGACTGGTCACTGACATTTGCCAAACCACAAGGGTAAACAGCGTAGCCAAGACAATCAGAGCACGCTCCCACCAAGGCCATTTCAGTTCACGTGAAAACACCCAAACCACCGCCAAACTCTGCCAAACAAACAGTACCATGAACACATTTGGCAGGTAGTCGTAGAAGAAATACGGCAGGACATCAATCATGCCCAAATATTGAATAAAACTTTGTAATAACGCGATATGCGTATCCAATACCAACCAAAGGAGTGCTGGTACCAACATCAAACGCGGATTATTCACCCGTTGAGACAGAAAAATCCCGACAATCAAGGCAATAAAAGGCCAAAGTGCATAACTGACCAAACCTTGTGGGTTAAAGTCACCGATCTCTCCTGCGCTCAACCAGCTAAATAAAGTATTGGCTGAACCACCTAAAATCCCCCAGAAGATGAGCTGCATAATCGAAGGATGGACAATTTGCAAAGAGCGTCGTGAACCTAGAAACAACCACATCCCCGCAGTTTGGTTGCTTTTAAAATCATGCCAAAAGTTGATGGAGGGTTTGAAGTCGATCATAAGATTCTAATTAAATTGTGACTTGCGTAGGGACACACTAAGTTTATGCTTGATCAGCATTTTATCAATGATGTTTTTAACTATATAACAAATCTTTGCATACTTTTGAAGCAGTCTTCCACTTCAGTCTAAGCGTTCATGCTGAAAATAGGCATCAAAACGGCAGGCATCACCCAACCACTGATGAGTGGTTTCTTGATTTGCCAAAAATACGGCCAAGCGAGGACGTTTGACCACCACCCGTTTTGCCACTTTTTGCGCTAAGCCAAGCAGATTATCGCCCAAATCCATCTCACCATCTTCAGGCAATAACATATGTAAAAGCTGCATTTGCTTTTTCACTTGCGCCTGTTTTTTCACCGCTTGCTGGTTTTGATCACGTTGTGGAAACATCGGATCTAGATAAACCACATCAACCATATTGCCCTGCTCTGCTTGCTGCTGCAAATACTGTGCGGAATCTGAAAAAACCAAGTCAATTCTATTCACTACAGGGTTTAAAAATGCATCTTGCAAAGCATGTTCCTTACTTGACTCTAACAAGGTGAATAAAATGGGATGGCGTTCCACCAAAGTGACATTGGCGCCCAAATGTGCCATGAGCAGTGAATCATGCCCAAGCCCTGCCGTTGCATCAATGAGCTTAGGTTTTTCAGTCAAGTGGCAAGCACGAGCAATCATTTCAGACTTTAACGACGCACGCTTTAAACGTGGAACTTCAGCTTTCCAATCCGGCTGCATTTTCATGCCATTGGCACAAAGCCAAAGCCCATCAGCATCGGCACACAGACCCAGTTCAGGATGAAAACGGAAAAAACGTGCATTTAACTTTTCGGCGACTTCGATGCTGACTTCGACACCACGAGAAAAAAGCACAGCAACATAGTGCTGTGCTTTTTCTAAATGCTCTTGTTCCACATATAAGCGCATTGGGCCTACCATAACTTCCAACCTGTAAAGGCAAACAGTAGAATCACTAAACCTGAAGCGATGCGATACCATGCAAAAATCATAAAATCACGCTTCGCCACATAAGCGACTAAAGCACGAATCAACAGTAAAGCCGAGATAAAAGAAACAATAATGCCTGTTGCCAATACGATCCAATCTTGTTGTCCCTCAAACACATGCGCACTTTGGTACAAATCTAACAGACCCGCACCAATAATTACTGGAATACCCAAGAAGAATGAAAACTCAGTGGCTGCTTTGCGCGATACACCTAAGAACATCGCGCCAATAATGGTTGCCCCCGAACGTGATGTCCCTGGAATTAAAGACAGCACTTGAATCAGACCAATCCAAATCGCATCCTTTACACTCAGGTCTTCAACTTCATGCACGCGCTCTTGTGGTGGATGCTTTTCAATCCAAATAATAATCAAGCCACCCACAATCAAACCAATAGCAATGGCAATATCATTAAATAAAAGCTCTTTCACCGTTTGACCAAATGTCAGACCAATCAGCACAATAGGAATCGACGCTAAAATTAGCCCAATCCCAAGACGGCGACCTTGGGGTTCACCACTAAAAATCCCCGTTGCTGCCCCCCACAAACGTGCCCAATATTCATAAATGACGGCTGCAATTGCCCCCATTTGAATGGCGATCACAAAGACATCACTTTTTTCTTTGGTCCAGAAATTCATGAGTTCTGAAGCTAAAATTAAATGTCCAGTACTCGAAATGGGTAAGAATTCAGTAATACCTTCAACAATACCCATAATTGCCGCTTTGAGCAGCAGTAAAAGATCCATAAAAAAACCCTAATTATGCTTTGCCCTGTTCCGGGATTTTTTTCCAAGCGTTATCACGTAAATAGACTGGAAGTGCAAGTTCAGCACTCACCCAGTGTTGTTGCTGTGCATTCTTGCGCGCAATTGTGGCAATATCTTGCGCAGTTGCACTTAAATCTTTGTATTGTATTTGTGATGGATCAATTAAGGTTGCGCCTGAACCAACTAAAGTAAACGGTGTACATTCAGTAGCCGCGGCATAGCTTAGAAGCTGTTCTTCATCGACGGCTTGCATGATGCCGTCCGTATCTAATTGAAAACTTGCAATATAGACTTCACTCATGCGAGCGTCTAAAACTGCAGTGACTGTGGTTAGACCGTGCACACGATGTGCAGCTTGTGCGAGCGCTTGTAAAGTTGAAACAGGAACCACAGGCAAATCATTCGACCATGCCAAAGCTTGAGTCACGGCGGCATTAATACGAACGCCGCTAAAAGAACCAGGACCACGACTAAAAGCGATACAAGACAAATCTTCTGTCTTTATATCCAACTGTAAAAACCCTTGTTCAATCATTGGCAGAATCGTTTGCGTTTGTGCTTTTGCGCGCGTATCTAATTGGAAAAAAAGTTCTTGATTTTCATCTACAATAGAGACGGAACACTGCTCATTTGCAGATTCCAATGCCAGCACTTTCATGCACAACCTTAATGATTTAATCTATAAAAACGTGGCTATGATACTCCACTCAAAAGCACTAGGCGAGATGTTCTCGAAATAGAGCTAAAAAAGCCTAGAAAAATCTAGGCTGAATGGGAAAAAGTAAGCTTATAACTGTGCCGGCTCTAAATCGATAAATTGTTTAAAGTGTTCTGCATAATGCAGTGCACTCATTTTCAAACGAGCTTCAGCCGTTTCATCCAAAGTTTTGACGACTTTACCCGGTGAGCCCATAACCAGAGAATTATCTGGAATGACTTTACCTTCCGGAATCAGTGCATTTGCGCCAATAATACAATTTTTACCAATCATGGCATTGTTTAAAACTACGGCATTAATCCCAATCAGACTGTTATCCCCCACGGTGCAACCATGCAACATAGCTTGATGCCCAATCGTGACATAATTGCCAATATTCATTTCAATCCCAGCATCGGTATGTAAAACCGCATTTTCCTGAATATTGGTAAAGTCACCTAAACGAATTTTGCAATTGTCTGCACGTATGACTGCTCCAAACCAAATACTGACTTGCTGCCCCAATTCGACTTGACCGATGACTGTGGCATTTTCCGCAACCCAGCCATTCCATGGTTGATGCATCGCTTGTGGGGCATGACCTTTAAATTTGTACAGCATATCTCTTCCTTAAAATATTAAACTTACTTGGACAACCGAAATGTCGGTGAATTGACTAAAAATGGCCACTCTTTATGGTAACCCAAACCATATTGAAATAATGTAACCAACATCCGTGCTGTCAGCCCCCAAACAATTTCATTTTCCACCCGCATACTAGGAAAATAGAGAGATTGATGGGCAAAACGAACTTCATAAGGCACCGCAGGCACTTCCATCAGCTGTTTGAGTGATGCAAAGAAAATACGATCAATTTCTGTCGGCTGGGCAACCAGTTCAACTTCAGGCGGAATCAGCCCGACCACAGGTTTGACCAGCATACCATTACGGGCCTTTTGCATCGGCAAATCACCGAGCAGCTGCACATCAAAAGGATTCAGCGCGGTCTCTTCATAGGCTTCACGTAAGGCAACCACGATATTACTGGTATCTTGCGGATCTCTTTTTCCGCCAGGAAAAGATACTTCACCAGCATGATTAGATAGGTAAACAGAGCGGCGGGTCAGTAAAACTTTGGGATCGTCTTCATTGGTGATCGCGATTAACACAGCTGCATCTGCCGATTTAATTTTGCTTGAAAACCGTAACTGTTGCTGCAGTATGCGTGTTAATGAATGTTCATCCATTGAACGTCGTCCCCATCATTCTTTTTTTCATCATAGCTGAATTTAATACTGAAAAAAGAGAAATGATGCCAAAATTTAATTTTTAAGTTATGCTGAGTCTGAACTTTATCATTGATGATGAATATGGACTTTTGCAGCAATTGCGGACAAAAAACAACAGAACAAATCCCTCTTGGCGACCATCAATTGCGTCGTGTTTGCACCTCTTGTAGTTCTATTCATTATGTGAACCCTAAAGTGATTTGTGGCGCACTCGCACTTTGGGAAAATAAAGTATTATTATGCCGCCGTGCCATTGAACCGCGTTATGGATTATGGACTTTACCAGCAGGTTACATGGAGTTGTTTGAAACTATGGAACAAGGTGCTGCACGAGAAACCCGTGAAGAAGCGGAAGCGGAAGTTGAAATTGAACAGCTATATTGCATGTACAATATTCCACGTATTGGTCAAATTTATGTGCTATTCAAAGCGAATTTAGTGGATGGAAAATTCGGTGCTGGCGAAGAAAGCATCGAATGTCGTTTATTTGAAGAAGATGAAATTCCTTGGTCAGAACTGGCTTTCCCAAGTGTCGAACATACCTTACGTCACTATTTTGCCGACCGTAAAAGTAATCAATTTAATCTTCATCTCGAAACCCTAGGTACACGCTTAGACCATACAGGTTAATGTTTTGCCTAATATCAAAAAAAGCCCATTGATGATGGGCGTTTTTGTGTTTACAACGATATTATTTTGCTAACACCTTATAGCATTCAGCAATTTCAATTGAAACCTCACCCTCACGGAAGTCCGCAGCCGCTCGATTGGCGATGCTATTTTTTTCATAATAGTTATTCAAATACGCTTTATAGATATTGGTCCACTTTACCCCTGCACCAGAAAAATCACTGAGGGAAATATAAGCACTTTCATTAACATTGGCAGACAATAAATTGCCGAGATTAACGCGTGCCCCACCAATCACTGTAGAGGTCTGTTTTCCTTCACTATTCACATCACTTACAATATTGGTATTTGCGCCAATAACTGCGCCATCAATTTTATCAAAGATAGGATTTGCCAAGAGGATACGGAAGGTTACAGCTTTGTTTGAAGTATCTGTCGCACCCAGTGTTCCAATTCGGTACTGTACTTGATTGTTATCTGTAGTTAAGGTTGCACCCGTTGTTAGTAGCGGTGTACATGCTGTGGTTTTATTATTAGCGGACTGCATATCAGTACGAATATCACCCGATTCATCAATTGCAATACCTAAGGCTACGCTATCACTAGAGTTATTTGCCTTAAAAATTAAGTTGGCATACAGTGGAAAAATATACTTCTGCCCAGCCGCCACATTGTTCTTAGACTTAAATACATCATTATCTAAATAGCCAATTGGAAAAATTTTAAAGGCATCAAATGAACCTTTGAAGGTATCTGTGCCATAGTTTTGCTGCCATAAACCATAGGACGATGGGCTAGCATTCGGATCCTTGGTTAATTGTTTATAAAATTTTTCCGTCCCTGCAATCAAATAATCATTAAACAGCTTGCCTTGGGTAATGGTGAAATCATCCGAATTTGGATCTGTCAGATTAAACTTAAACGGTTGCTGAATACTTTTAGTTAAGGGGTTAATCCAAGACGTTTGTGCTAAAGCATTCATTTTAGCAGGTTCAATATTTTTCAGTAAATCGACCGTCACACTGGTTGCTAAATCACTGCCTAATTGTTCTTTTAATGGTCCACGCCACTGTACACCTGAACCAAAGGTATAACCTTGTCGATCCGTTAAAATAATAAAACTTCCAATTAAATGACGAAGATTAGCAGGACTAGTCTTGCAGTCTGAAGCATTACAACCATATAAGCCTTGTGGTAAACCAATCCCTGTCTTGTCCGATAGGACATTTGCAAAAATCGGGAAGTCCGCTTGATAGGTGGCGGAGTTATTCATAAGCACCAATGTTTGGACCACCTTAAAAGCATCCTCATTGCTAATTTGGCTGACATCAATCCATGGTCTGATTTTATCGACATACGCTCCTGATGCATAATCTTCAGCACTAATTGATACCAAGAGAAGTGATAAGTCTGCTTTTTTAGAGGCTAAAATACCAAAAGGTTGTACATCTCCAACCACACCAGCGCCACGCTCTAGACCTAAAGCTTGAAAAATTTTCGCCAAAGCCATCGCAATTTTTACGGTCTTATCGTTTGGACTCAAACTGGTTGCAGCCGTTCCACCATTAAGCCCTTTTGCCATATCTAAAATACTAAGGCGCGGCAGTGACGCTGAAGCCGTACTCACATTGCCAATTTCAGACAAAGGAACTGTACCGAGTTCTACCTGTTTATCTGAACTTCCAGTCAACAAAAAGTGAATTTTGTCTCCTTCAGAGCATCGGCCTGTTGCCGCATTGGTTTTCGGCTCCATCAGAGTCATATACGTATTATCGGGGTCGCTACTACAGACAAAGTTAATTCCATCAACAGGGTAGTCTAAGGCAAACTCAACACAGTTTTTATCTTTCAGCAAACAGCTTCCGTTGACAGAATTCACTTGATTCGGCTCTGGATTCACATTGGCGCTTTCTCCACCACAACCAGCTAAGGCAACAACCAATGTCGACAAGGTAAATGGCCATAAAATTTGTTTTTTCATTTTCATACTCTATTTATTTTTAGCGAATTGCGATTAATTTTAACTGACCGTGATTGGTTAGAACTTTATGTTCGACATCTACAGCGGAAGAGAGTGGTGTTAACAATAAATAATGACTTTGCTCAGGTACATGTAAAATACCTGCGATCATTTCATGCGATAGCATGGAGGGTGAGTTTTCATCATTTTTAAACCCTCCTACTCCTTCAAGCACACAGGCATTTTGGTCTAAGAACACAGCAAAAGGCCAATAAAATGTGGGATCATTTTGTGTAGATGCATACGAATTTAATTGAATATTTTGAATATTGCTGTCCACTTTGATGATTTCAAATTCAAAATTTTCTTTTATCGGCTTTTTCGGCCAAACATTAATATCGTGATTGGCTTGTAAGCTTTTTGCTTTTTTCAGTTTTTTATCCTTAAAACAAGTTTGTCCTAAGCTAGCGATCGTGTCTTGTTGTGACATTCGGTAATAGGTCGATGCTAAGGCAATCGGTGCTAAATTGTCTTTTTGCTTGGGTTTAAACATAGCGTTAAGGACAGATTTACTCACTCCTTTTTCTCGTTCAATGACCTGAAAACGAGTCGCTCCAGTTTTATGATCAATCACTCCTTCAGGCATGGTATAAAAACGACGTTTGCCTTCTAAGTTAAATTCACGGTCTTCTAAATATTCGTTGCGAACGTAATCAGTTCCATCCATTTGATTAAACATGCTTGAGGATGCAGTTGATTTCTCTGCACTTACCGAATCCGTATGAGTTATGCTTTTGGGCGTTGATGCAGGCTTAATGGTTTGAGTACTACCCACTTCGGCTTGTGATATCTGCTGAGTGGTTTCAATCACTTTTTGTTGAACCAGCGCCTTAGTTTTAGTTTTGTTTAATGGACGCTCAGCCTGAATCACTGTAGAAGAAGTGACTTGCTTCTCAGCAGAAAGTTTCTTTTTTGGCGCAGGCTTTGTATCTGGTAAATGTGCCTTCATTTCGGTTACAGGCTGTATCGGCTGTGTTGCAAATTCCTGAGCGGGCATTAGTACTGGTACTCTGACCTCAGAGACTTCACGCGTTCCCTTTTCTTCCTGCTTACGGCCCGGTTTCACTTGCTTTTCTGGGGACTCACTGGCTTTGCCTTGTACCACCATCGGTCTACCATCTGGACCAATAATCGTAAAAAACTCTCCCGCAAAACTTGCATTCGAAATCCAACCCAATAAGCATATTGATGAGGGCAATAAAATCCTTTTTATTGTATTCAATGTGCTTACCACCGTGTTCTATAATTCAACCCTAAAATCGTAATGGTTGTATCTGTTTTTACATTTAAACCTGCATATGGGTTTAATAAAATGTTATTTACCCCAGTTTGGTTCGCTAAGCTACTAGAATTTGCAGGAATTTTATCTCGGCTTTGCAAAAAACCAATCGATAGATCTAAATCAGTATCTGCATCAAAACGATAACCAACACCTAAACCAAACAAGCGTGCATTGTTAATCGGTACCATCGTATTCCGTTTATCATCAGGGATCGCACTGGTGCGTGGCTCATAGCCTGCACGGAGTTTTAACCGATCTGTTGCTGAATATTCAATCCCAATACCGTAGTTCCACGGTGACTCAAAAGCCAAAGGTAAAGCCAAACTACTATCTGAAATATTGGCTGAAAGCAATTTTGCAATTTTGAGCGCAGAAACTTGACGGTCAAATTCAAATTTAAATTTTTCCCATGCTTTATAGTCGGTCCACCCCACATCAACATTGACTTGTAAATCGGGTAAAAGTTTATATTTAATCCCTGCTTGGAAATGTGCCGGATATTCTAAATCCATCGATACTAGCCCCGACTCACTGGCTGGCACAGAACTTGGGAAACCTAAAACAGCAGCCAGAATCTGCCCTGTTGGGGATGACATCAGCCCCTTAATGAGTTCTTGTGGTGCTTTAGCATTGTCTATGTGATATTTACCTTTCATCCGCATTTTGGCAGCACTTTGGTAGACCACACCAAAACTAAAATCTTCTGTCGGCTCCCACAGTACACCTAAGTTATAGCTTGGACTCAGTGACTGTTCTGCTGAAAGTTCGAGCTGACCAAAACGCCCAAAAGGATTCATCCCCTCTTCGGCATTACACATCCCCAGCAAGAGAATATCGGTAATCACATCTGAGTTTTCTTTAAACGGGGTACAAACGACATCATCAATCATACGCAGCATCCCAATTAACTCATTGGGAAAACGTAGATCATTTTTTAATGCTAATGCTTGATAAGACATCCCAATTGAACCGCCAATGGAAAGCTGATCATTGATTTGGTAGGCCATGGACGGTGATAAATAGGTGATCCGCTCTAGCGCAACTTGTTGCCCCATAAAATTGCCAGGATTGCCATCTTCCGCACCGAATCCTGCAATTAATGGCGCATACATAGCTGTTGCAAACGTCATTTTAGAGCCAGGCGGATTATATGCTATACCCGCGGTCGGGGCAGCCACAGGCATACCTTTACCCAAGTCCACCATTTTCTTTAAACCAGGGACATATAAGCTCGGGTATTCAACATCACCGCGGACAGGCCCTTTAAAGTCGGTACAGATATCGGCATCAACTTCAGGCCCATCATTACAAACAATTGGGTCATCTGAATAGCCAAATACGTTATAACCTGCGGGAACTGAGAACTCGCGCTCGATATTAAAATCAGCGAGAATACCCTGCACATCCGTTTGCAAACCTTCAATTTTGGTCAGTGCTGCTGGGTTAAAGTGAATGGCACTGATTCCAGGTGGATCAGCAGTGACTGCATTGCCCATAGCCAAAGAGCGAATATCAACTGATAAGTTTTGCCCTAAAGCAGCAAAGGTGACACTAGAATAGCCCGTTAATAATATGGCAGACACCAAAGGGCTAAGTCGGATATTTTTCATACGACTCCCCCTATTATTTAAGCTTTTTTCCAAAACCAAGAATATCTAGCGGGAAAGACAACCCTAATGAGACATCAGGTGCATCTTCTGTTAAACCAAGGCCAACCGTCCCATTCACAATTGTTTCAGGTGAAACGCGTACACCTAATGAAATCGCAAAAGTTGAACTGGTTTGATCTGCTGGAGAGTAACGTTCCCCTGAGCTGTAGGTAAATTCAGCCCCAGTATTGAAACTTTGTTGGTATGACATTGTCATTGAGACATCATAGTTAAAGGAATAGGCAAAACCGAAGGCAAAACCACCACTAATCCCTGGTTCAAACGCTTCAATCACACGGCTACCACGGCGCTGATCTAAGCCCGATTCTTTGAAACCATAGTTCGCAGAGACCGATGCAAACAGCACCACGGGATCAATATATTTACGCGTACTTGCCCCAACTCCTGCTGAATAATATCCCTTGCCTGTTGCTAAGTCTGAAGTGGCATTAATTTCATAAGGGCTATCGCCAGTTTTGGTAGAAACGTTACCAAATAAAATCAATGGCAAACGGCCAGCTTTGAGTGGAAAAGGTTCCCAACGAGCACCAAAGGAAATGTCCCCAAGACCTGCTGTAGAGGTGTCTTTTAATAAGTCAGTTTTGGCAACCAAAGGCAATGATGCCGTTAACGTTAAGTTATCTCTTAAACCATATTGTGCCGTAAAAGTATTGGTTAAACTGTGCGTTGCATTTTCTTGTACCCGCAGTTGATAGAGCTGACCTTGTGCCATCTCTAAATCAAGTTGAGTATCTCGGTAATAGGTATAATCGATGTCGTAATAAGATGAAATCTCACCTTGTTTAATCAATGAATACTGACGTTCATTTGAGGTAAAAACTTCTTCTAAGTTGGTCTCTTTAGTTGCATCACCCTCTTGCTGTTGCAATGCAGAAGATGCTGCTTGCTCAACACTTCCAGTGTTTACAGCTGCTGGCTTTTCTGGTTGCGCAGGCACAGTAGGTTGATCAGATCCGACTTGTGCTTGTTCTGTCACAGTTTCATCGACTGTTTCATAACCGCCTAAGCTCGGTTCTTCCGCAGCATAGGCCACCCCAAGAATCATCTGCACACTCACTGCGAGCAGTGTTTTATTCATCCATGTCTTCATCATTGTCCCTTATCCACACCATTGTTCTTGTTTTATTTTTTTCACACTTTATTTGTTTTTATAATAAAGCCTGAGAAAATTGTACGTCGGCTGTCCATAGTATTCCGACTCTTTATTTTTATTACGCTCTAGGCGAATTGTAGATGCACGATCGGCTATTTTTTCCATATAGTGTTGCGGATATTGAATATCGACGAGTGCGTAGCGATTGACCGTAGCATCATCTACATGTCGCAGATCGGCTTCCTGTAAAGCCAACATATTTTTACGCATTTCAGTCGGAACATTAATTAAAAACAACGTGTTATTTTCCCAAACATCCTTGAAACGTTGTTCATCAAAACTAATATTTCCTAAGGCAGGATCGGCAACATAGACCCGTCCATCTTTATAGCCCTTATACACCACAAAATGTTTAAAGCCAGCATAGGAGATTGGAACAATGGCAGGTTGACCTTGCTTAACCAAATCTTCAAATTCCCCCTTGTAGCCTCCACTTTCTAAACCAAGTGCAGTCACAAAGCGTTTCATGTCCAATAAAGAAAAACTACGACGCTCAATAATTCGCTCATATTCGCCATAGCGAAGCAAGCCATCCATGGTTTGTTGTTCTGTAAGTTGAGCGCCGACATAGCCATTGATTAAGGTGGTCAGTGCTGCTGAACCACAACTATAGTCATAAGCTTGACGGACAATGCCTCGAAATTGGTCTTCTACAGCAGGGTTAATTAGGACAGGTTCATGATGCATTCTGGTAAAAGATGCATTTCGAGAGTCTAAAACTTCAGTATAGTAAACCGCTTCCGCTGGTTTTTTCTTAATATCAAAGGCTTCGGTGGCAAAGTAATACATCATTGCTGAGCCCAATGCGATCTCTAACATAGCTTTTTACTTTTTTTAATAATATAGGCATCCCGCCCATTTTTTGTTTTTAGAGTTAATGCTCTATATCCATACATTCAAGAAGATACTGTGTTTTATCTAAAAAAAATAGTGTTTTTTGCATTTTTTATGAATATATTTTGGAAAAAAAGCGCGTGAATTCACGCGCTTTCTTGAAGTCTAATTTTAGTGCCCCGAAATGGTAATCACAGCACCTGGCATGTATACACCAGCAGCTGGGCTAAAGTAAGTTTGCATACCTTGAACTTCGACATCACCAATAGATGCAGCATTACGGCTACCCAAATGTACACCTTTAACATAAGTGTCGTGCGCACCACTTGTGCTAATCATACGAATATAGCCCTTATTCGCACCCTCTTCACCAATCACACTAATTTTTTGATTCAGTGTTAAATCTAGAGAATTTGCATCTGCAACTTTAATGCTTTCCACAAAGATTTCGCCTGCAGCACGCGTTCCTGTTTTAGTTGAATTATCTAAGATACCGAGATCTTTAATTTCTAAACCACCAACCATAGTCGCACTTAATTGGATCATTGCGCCTTGCGGTGCAGCACCTAGTTGGATGTTTGCAGACATTGGACCTGTTTTCAGTGATAAACCACTTAAAATCGGATTCACCGTACCTGTACCACCACGACGGATAGAGGTTGCACCAGTTGCAGGCATATCAGCTGAAGCCACGACACCAATTTGACCAATATTAATATCTAGGCCTGAAACTTGAGCTGCAACATTAATAAATGCATTACCACTGTTTGCATCTGTGTCAATTTGCAAGTCAGCTAAGTTACGAGAAGGAAGTAAATATGCCCCAGCTTTATCATAGTTTGCACCAATGACAATACCGTTAACTTTATTTACATGCGCTGTACCATCAGCATTATCTTTCCCATTACCTTGAATCACAATAGCACCAGCCTTAGCAGTACCACCATTTGCAGTAGCTAAACCATCATTATCGTGAATAAAGACTTTACCGATTTCGACCTTAGAAATACCAATCCCAATACTAATGCCATCTTGACCTGTAGCGGCACTAAGCGAAGCGTCATCCATTGCTTGCATTGCCATTGCATTTGCACTGATTGCCATTGAAGAAACTAAAGCAAGTTTAGTAATAATTTTCATCGCGTTCCTCTCCTAAGAGCTTTATTTTTGTGATATCGATCACTCGGTGTTAGTTACTGTTTTTTTATTTTGTCGCAGTATTAACACCTATCCTTGAGTGACTTTATTGCCTGAACTAAGTTATATGCGAGTGATTTTTTGATCAACTACTGTTGGTCGCAATCCATAGCTTACCGATAAACGGTATTTCCTCTATGCGTACACCTACAATGAGGTAAAATAGCCTGAATTTTTTAATCCTATTTGCGTTAGCATGACTCTAAGCCAATCATTTAAAAAGATAATTTGTGATTCAAGCCTCTCTGTATCTCATATACTACAGGCATTGAATGAGCTCACACAGTTAGTCTATTTACAAAATGTCGATGCACCTGTCATTGCTTTTTTACCCGAGCGTTATCAAGTTTTTCAAAAAAACCAGCACTTTTTCTTTCAACGCACACGGGATTTTTGTTATATCCGTGATGATGAAGAAATAGACATTTCCAGTAATATTCAGCCAAGCTCAGAACAAAAAGAAGCATCTTTTAGTGGCGGACTCATTGGATTCGTCAGTTATGATTATGCCGCCCAGCAACACGTTCCGGTTCAAATTAAGTCACAGCCAAGCCTATTTTTAGGTTTATACAGCAGTTATCTACAATGGACTGATGCAGGCTGGCTATTTTGCAGTAGTGATTCACAAGCAGAACGCATTTATCGCAAAATTGAATCGTATTTATTACAGCCATCTGCCTTAACCCATCCACTCCAACTCAAGTCGATCTGCCAAGCACGCTGGACTGAAACCCAATACAAACAAGCCTTTCAGCAAGTACAGGAATACATCAAAGCTGGGGATTGCTATCAAATCAATCTGACACAAGAGTTCACTGCCAAGGCACACGGTCAACTCCTAAGTGCAGTCGAAGCATTTTGGCAATTGACCAATGCACCTTACTCAGGCTATCTCCGTAGCGATGATTTTGAACTCTTAAGTTGTTCGCCCGAGTTGTTTATTGATTTTCAAACCCATCGTAAAATCATCACTAAGCCGATTAAAGGCACCATGCCGCGCTATGCAGATCCAGTCTTAGATGAACAATCTAAACAACGCTTAATGGCTTCGGAAAAAGATCAAGCTGAAAATGTAATGATTGTTGATCTACTGCGTAATGACTTGAGTGTTTATGCAGAAACAGGCTCAGTCAAAACACCTAAACTGTTTAATATTGAAAGCTTTAATCAAGTCCATCATATGGTCAGCGAAGTCGAAGCAACACTGAAAGCAGAAGTTCATCCCTTTCATGTGCTGCTCTCTGCGCTACCTGGCGGGTCTATTACAGGTGCACCTAAAATTCGAGCAATGCAGATTATTGAAGAACTCGAAGGTGCACCACGCGGAGCGTACTGTGGCTCAATGGGTTATTTTAATTTCGATGGTACGGGTTCTTGGAACATTCTGATTCGTTCTATTCAAAAATTCCAAGATGATATTTCGCTTTGGGCTGGCGGTGGAATCACTATTGCATCAGAGTATGAGGCTGAATACCAAGAATGCTTTGACAAGGTCTCAGCACTGCTTAATTTACTCAATACCTTTTTACAAACGGACACTGAATAGCCTCCAAAATAAAAAAGTGAACCTTCATATTAATGAACGTTCACTTTTCAAAGATCACAACTGTTGAAAGTTTATTTTAAAATATCATTTTTCAATGTATCGACTAAACGTTGATTTTGTTCATCAGTTCCAACCGTGATACGTAAAAACTGGTTAATACGCGGTTTATTGAAATAACGCACAATAATGCCTTGTTCACGTAATTCAGCCGCTAATTCACCCGCATCTTTGCTAGGCAATGATGCAAAGATAAAGTTGGCACTTGATGGTAAAACGTTAAAGCCCAGTGCGGTCAATTGTTCAACCAAATGTTCACGGCTTTGAATCACTTTTTGATTTTGTGCTTCGAAATAAGCTTGATCTTCAAATGAAGCGACTGCAGCAGCTATCGCAAAACGGTCCATCGGATAAGAGTTAAAACTATTCTTCACCGCTTCAAGTGCCGCAATCAAATGCGGTTGAGCAATCGCAAAACCAACCCGTAAACCCGCCAGTGAGCGAGACTTAGACGTGGTTTGGCACACCACCAAGTTCTCATATTTTTCCACCAAACTGACTGCCGATTCAGCACCAAAGTCTACATAAGCCTCATCTATCACCACCACTGAATTTGGATTGGCCTGAAGCACTTCCTCAATTGCTGCCAAACCAATATCTATACTGGTTGGCGCATTTGGATTGGTGATAATTATGCCGCCATTAGCTTGTTTATAGTCATCCACCACAATTTCAAAGTCATCATTGAGTGGCAAAATTTTGGTTTTGACCCCAAAGAATTGGCTATAAACAGGATAGAAGCTATAGGTAATATCGGGGTAAAGTATAGGCAGCTCTTGCACAAAAAATGCTTTAAAAATATGTGCTAAGACTTCATCTGAACCATTGCCAACAAAGACATTTTCAACCACAACATTTTGTTGTTTCGCAATCGCCTGCTTTAATGCAGCAGCGTCTGGATCTGGATATAAACGCAGTACATCTGCTGAGTTTACCAAGACTGCTTGAACAGCCTCCACCACTTTTGGTGAGGGTGGATATGGATTTTCATTGGTATTGAGCTTCAATAAATTTTGAATTTTCGGTTGTTCGCCTGGTACATACGGTTCTAATTCACGTACTTCAGGACTCCAAAAACGCATTTGTTCTGTAGTAATGTTAAACATTGTCTATCTCATTTATGCACTCAACTTACTTTTATATAAGCCCTCTCCTTCTAGGAGAGGGTTTGGGAGAGGTTTATGATGTCCCAAACTGAATTAAAATATTTTCCCCTCTCCTAACCCCTCCCATAGGGAGAGGAACGTTCATTACTGAAAAAATGAGGGATCTAAATTTATATTATTGATAACGATAACGTGCCGAACGCGCATGTGCATCTAAGTTTTCTTGTTGCGCTAATATATCTGCGGTTTTCGCCAAAGTTTTCACACCTTGCTCAGAGCACATAATCAAACTTGAACGCTTTTGGAAATCGTATACACCCAGCGGCGAAGAAAAGCGTGCCGTACCCGAGGTAGGTAACACGTGGTTCGGGCCTGCACAATAATCACCAATCGCTTCAGGGGTATATCTCCCCATAAAAATCGCACCGGCATGGCGAATATCTTCGGCCATTTCCTGCGCTTCGTCTAGGCACAGTTCTAAATGCTCAGGCGCAACCTGATTAATCAGCTCAACTGCTTCAGCGCGGTCTTTCACAAGTACTAAGGCGCCACGATTGGCAATTGAAGTACGCGCAATCTCCGCTTTAGGTAAAGCTTGTAAATGCGCTTCAATAGCTAGTTCTACTTCATTTAACAGCTGTTCATCCGGTGTGATAAACACTGCTTGTGCCACAGTATCGTGTTCAGCTTGGGACAATAAATCCATCGCCAGCCATTGTGCGTTATTTACGCCTTCGGCATAGACTAAAATTTCAGACGGCCCTGCAATCATGTCGATACCGACTTGTCCGAATACTGCACGTTTCGCAGCCGCGACAAAACGGTTGCCCGGCCCCGTAATCTTATCCACCGCTGGAATTGTTTCTGTACCATAAGCTAAAGCCGCAACCGCTTGTGCCCCACCAATGGTAAAGACACGGCTGACGCCAGCCAAATAAGCAGCTGCTAACACCAAAGGATTCAACTCACCATTCGGTGCAGGGACGACCATAATAATTTCAGGTACACCCGCCACATGAGCAGGTACAGCATTCATCAGTACAGAAGACGGATAAGATGCCAAACCACCAGGTACATAAATACCAACGCGATCTAAAGGCGTTACTTTTTGCCCAAGTGTGTTCCCTAAGGCATCCACATAGGTCCAGCCTTCTTGTTTTTGCGCTTGGTGAAACTCACGAATGCGGTTTGCAGCAAGCTCTAACGCCTCGCGGACTTCGGTACTCAAACCCTCAAAAGCGGTTTTTAATTGTTCTTGGGTCAGTTCTAAATCTGAGAATTGATGCGCGGGATGTCGATCGAACTGTTGAGTGAGTTTAAGAACATGAGCATTACCATGCTGACGAACATCAGCGATGATTTGATCTACGGTTTTTAAAAGTTCTGGGTCACTCACGGTTTCAAAAGCCAACAAATCAGCAAAGACTTGTTTAAAGTTTTGATCTTGAGTCGATAAACGTCGCATCAATTTATCCACAATGAAAATAAAGGGAAGCTTTAGTTTACCTTGTTTCCTGTATTTTGTGGGCAACAATCCTCCAGCTAAACACGGAGTGTAATGAAAAATTACTTTTAACTTCATCGGGAAATGAATGTGATTATGATTTTTAAACTAGAATTATTAAACTTGACTAAAAAACAGGCAAAACGAGATGACCCTCACGGACATAGCCACCCACTTTTCAACGCGGCAATTTAGCCGAATCCAACAGCATTTTTCACAAACCATTACATGGGAAATTGTGGGTGAACAACGGCTTTCAGGTTTTGATCAAGTGCTGAAGCATTGCCAGTCTATCGAGCATTATTTTACGACGGCCGCGCATGAGTTCCATATTCAAGCAATTCATCAAACGGGTCATCATGTGATTGTTCAAGGTGAAGCGCAATTTCATGACGCCAAGCAGACATCCCGAATTTCTGCTTGTGATGTCTATACTTTTAATACTTTAATTCAACTGGCTCAGATTCAATCCAATAAAAATATTAAAAAATAAGCAGGTACAAAAAACCGCCATCATCGATAGCGGTTTCTTTAAACAAAAAAGATTAACTTATTTGTTTTTTAACGCTTCACGTTCAGCGACTGCTGTTTCTAACTGTGCAAGAATGGGATTTAACAATGCTTGCTTACGTTTGAAACTTGCCTTGTTCACGATCAAACGCGAAGACACTTTACAAATTTCTTCCAAAGGCTCTAAACCATTGGCACGTAAAGTATTCCCAGTATCGACCACGTCAACAATGTAATCACCTAAACCCACCAACGGTGCAAGTTCCATTGAACCATACAACTTAATCACATCGACTTGCTCACCTAAGCTTGCATAGTACTGACGGGTTAAGTTTACGTATTTAGTGGCAATTTTTAAACGCCCTTTGGGACGCTCCATGCCAACTTTGCCCGCGGTCATCAGTTTACATACTGCGATTTTTAGATCGAGCGGTTCATAAACGTTTTGCGCTCCATGTTCCATAAGCACGTCTTTACCCGCAACACCAATATCAGCCGCACCATTCTCCACATAGGTGGGTACGTCAGAAGCACGTAAAATTAAAATACGGACTTGTTTATGGGTGGTTGGGAAAATTAACTTACGTGACTTATCAGGATCTTCCAGTAAGTTAATTCCAGCCGTTTCAAGTAAAGGCAGGGTTTCTTTTAAAATACGACCTTTACTCAATGCCAATGTTAAACCATGATCAAAATTGCCCATTACGTCAAAATTTGGATCATCGTTTCTCATATCGCTCATGAACTTACTCGCTTAATTTGGGCGCCTATACCTTGTAATTTCGCTTCGACATCTTCATAACCGCGGTCAATATGATAGATACGATCAATCAGCGTCTCACCATCCGCAGCTAGCGCAGCTAATACTAGAGAAAAAGAAGCGCGTAAATCTGTTGCCATCACAGGTGCTGCAGAAAGTTTCTCTACACCAGTCACGACAGCATCATTACCTTCGACCTGAATATTGGCACCCATACGTGACAATTCAGGTACGTGCATAAAACGGTTTTCAAAAATCGTTTCAGAAATAGTGGCAAAACCACGACCAATGGCATTAACTGCCATAATCTGTGCTTGCATATCAGTTGGGAAGTCTGGATGTGGAAGCGTTTGGAAACTCACTGCTTTCGGGCGTTTACCCATCATATCAAGTTCGATCCAATCATCACCACGGGTCACTTCCGCGCCCATTTCTTCAAACTTTTCCAAGACCGATTCCATCAAAGTTGGATCCGTATGTGTGGTTTTTACACGACCACCGGTAATGGCCGCAGCAGCCAAATACGAACCTGTTTCAATACGGTCAGCAACTACAGCGTATTCACAGCCATGTAGTTTTTCAACACCTGTGACCACTAAGGTATCAGTATCTAAACCTTCAACTTTTGCACCCATCGCGATCAACATTTTCGCAAGGTCCGTAATTTCAGGTTCACGTGCCGCATTACGAATCGTAGTCACACCTTCTGCCAATGCCGCAGCCATTAAGATATTTTCGGTACCACCCACGGTCACCATATCAAAAACGACTTCACCACCTTTCAGACGGCCGTCGACTTTAGCGTGTACATAACCCGCTTCAACTTCAATCTCTGCACCTAAAGCTTCTAAAGCTTTTAAATGTTGATCGACTGGGCGCGAGCCAATCGCACATCCACCCGGCAAAGACACTTTTGCACTACCATAGCGCGCCACCAATGGGCCCAGCACTAAAATAGATGCACGCATGGTTTTCACCAACTCATAAGGTGCAAACTGATTGTCCAGTGTTGAGGTATCTGCAGTAACCGTGTCGCCTTCGTAGGTCATGGTAATGCCTAGACCACCAATTAACTGCACCAAAGTATTAACATCTTTTAAATGCGGCACGTTGGTAAGCTTGGTTGGGGTTTCAGGCAAAATCATTGCTGCAAGCAACGGCAAGGCAGCATTTTTAGCCCCCGAAATACGGACTTCACCTTCGAGTTTAGTGCCACCTTGAATTAAAAATTTATCCATCTAATTTTAAGCTCCGAATAAGCTTGCTTTACGCCATTCTTCTTTAGTCATTGCACGAATAGTCACCGCATGCACTTCGCCACTTGCGATATAAGAATTTAATGGTGCATAAACAGCTTGCTGACGTGCAACAGGACGTTTGCCTTCGAATTGGTCGTCGACAATACGTAAGTCAAACTTTCCGCCTTGCCCACTAACTGCAACTTCAGCTTCAGGAAAAGCAGCTTTTAAAATTTCAGTGAGCTGTTCACTATTCATCACAAAGACCTCTTATAGGACCAACGGTGTAAAAACCTGCCATTTTACTATAAATCTGAAAAATAAATCATAAACCCGCACACTTTATATATAAAAAAAGAGGTTTTAAAAAACCTCTTTTTGCATAAAAATCAAACTAAATGGCAATCGGTTGGTAAACCTGCTGCATTTTACGGTGCTTATCGAGCTGTCTTTTTAGTTTTTCTGATAATTTTTTAATCGACGTATACATATCATCTGCTGAAGCCTGAGCAAAAAACTCAATGCCTGGTAAACGAATAATTGCTTCTGCAATATGATTGCTACTGCCTTTTTTAGTATGTTTATCGACCTGATGATCCTTGGTTAATTTCACCTGCATACTGTTCACCTGATCAATATGCTTGGTCATTTCTGCAAATTTGCAGCGAATGGTATCTTCAATAGCAGGGGTAATGCTCAAATGATGTCCACGAATTGTTATTTGCATATATCTATCCCTCACCTTCATTAGGATTAATGAGGAAAAGCCAAGACGATTTAATGACTGCAAAATAACCAGCGTGCATAGAAACATCAAATCATTTTAGCCATTCCTTAAAGAAAAAAGAGGTTCATTATGTTGTCATAATGAACCTCTAGAATATTCAGATTTTAAATTTTAGATCAAGACTTTTCGTTCAGAAGATGACGGAATATGTAACGATTCGCGATACTTTGCTACTGTCCGACGCGCTACATCAATTCCATCGTCTTTTAAAAGATTAGCAATTGCGTTATCAGACAAAGGTTTACGTGCATTCTCTTCAGCAATCAATTTTTTAATCTTGGCGCGAATTGCAGTTGAAGATGCTTCACCGCCTGAAGTAGTCCCCACATGGCTAGAAAAGAAATATTTCAACTCGAACAAGCCGCGTGGCGTCAGCATATATTTGTTGGTGGTCACCCGAGATACGGTCGACTCATGCAATTCAACTTCTTCTGCAATATCCCGAAGTACCAAAGGCTTCATCCCTTCAGCACCAATTTCTAAAAATGCACGCTGATGTTCAATGATACAAGTCGCCACTTTCAGTAAAGTTTTATGGCGTTCATCGACACTTTTAATAAAGTTTTTCGCATCCAACATTTGATTACGTAAGTATTGATTATCTTCACTTTGATCAGCACGCTTAATCATATTGGCATAAAACGAGTTTACACGAAGTTTCGGCATCACATCAGGATTTAAAGCCACTTGCCATTGTTCATTTTTCTTCATTACGACGACATCAGGAATTTGATAATCCGAGTCTTTATCTTCAAACTCAAGCCCTGGATGAGCTTTTAGCGTTTTCAATAAATCAACCGCACACTTGAGCTGCTCTTGATTTAAACCTGTTTGTTTGATTAGTTTTGCCAGTTCATTGCTGATCAATAGTTCATAGTTTTTCAGCAGGTTCATGGCATCATTTCGACAAGGAGTCTGCATTGGTAAGGCTTCCAACTGCACCATTAAACACTCTGCAAGATTCCGCGCCCCAACTCCGAGTGGGTCTAAACGCTGAATATGCTTGAGCACCACAACCACTTCGTCATCTTCAACTTCATCGTCATAGTCCATGCTTGTTAAAAGATGTTGAACTGAAGTCGTTATTTCTGAAATATCACTGTCTAAAAAACCTTTATCGTCCAAAGAATCAATAATGCAATAAGCAATCAACTGATCTACTTGCGAAAAATGTAATAGATTGATTTGTTCAAGCATATGCTCTTTTAAGCCCAAGTGACCTTGGCGATTATCTTCTCGCTCTTCAAATTCTGCTGCGCCCAAACTGGTCGGTTGATGTGTATAGACATCATCCCAGTCGGTATCGACCGGTAAATCATCGGGTAAATGGTCGGCGTTGAGTTCGTTGGTCAAATCTTTCTTATCCTGTTCTTGCTCTTGCACACTAGATAAGCTTTCGATAGATGACTGTTCTTCTACTTTTTCTAAGAGTGGATTGCTGTCGAGTTGAATCTGAATTTCCTGTTCAAGTTCAAGGCTCGATAATTGAAGCAATCGAATGGCTTGTTGTAATTGGGGGGTTAGCGACAAAGAGTTCGAAACTTTCAATCCAACCGATAACTTCATAAAACCCTACTCATCAATACAACTATTTTTAAAGCACGCTTTATAAGCAATTTTTGTGCCGTTTTATTTTTTATAGCATAGAAAATTCAAAAAACCTACATTTTTTGAGCAGATTGTTTTTCATTTCCTATCCAGTTTCGAACTTTATAAATGTCTTAATGCATATCAATTATTTAAAAGGATCATTAATACCTTCACACAGTCCAGAATTACACGAAACACTGCATCGGCTACTTTCACTTACTTACAAGAGTCCGTTAAATCAAAACATCAGGATTATTCTGCTTTGTTAAGCTAAAAGCATAGACATTTTTTTAGGTGGTTTACATGACTCAAAAAGTATTGTTCATAACCTCAAATATAGGCGTAGAGCATGATGAGCTAATTCAGCCTCTCCATTTTCTACAGTCCAAAGGCATAGAATGTATTCATGCTGCGATTGAAGCTAGTGAAGTTCGAACTGTTAAAATGGACTCAGAATCGGCAGCAAGTTATCCTCCAGACGTCGATTTGGATCATGTTCATTATGACGACTACGATTTGCTAATTATCCCCGGCGGTGCAGTTAATGCTGATTTATTACGCCACTATTCCAAAGCGCTCGAAATTATTCAAAGTTTTAGCAACCAAGCCAAACCAATAGCTGTGATTTGTCATGCTCCTTGGGTTTTGATTAATGCTGAGCGGGTTCAAGCTAAACATCTGACTTCGCATAAAAATATACGACTCGATCTGGAAAATGCAGGTGCTATATGGGTCGATGAAGCCGTTCACACATGTAATGCAGGTGGTTGGACACTCATCAGTTCACGTAATCCAGAAGATCTTCCTGCTTTTAATCAAGTGATATTGAAAGAACTTGAATCCAATTCGTCCGTTTAAGACTCCATAAAAACAAAAGAGCCTGATATTGAGCAGGCTCTTTTATTCATTATAAAAGTTACAGACTTTTTAAATATTCAATAATTTCCACTTGTTCTGCCATTTCAGCCAGTTGAAGCGCTGTGTACTCACCTTTGTAGTGGACATTCGCACCTTTTTCAACCAGTAGTTTCACCACATCTAGATAGCCATTTTCAGCCGCCGCTTGGAGGGCGCTATAACCTTCATCATCAGTAGAGTTCACATCTACACCATTGACGAGACTTTTTTCTACTTCAGCGAGTTCACCTAAAGACGCCCAATACACCAATTCAGGTAAATGCAGTTCATCATCGTTTTCAGGAATTGGAGAGAATGAGTTGAGTTTCATAATAAGTTACCTAATTAAATCGAATTTCAGACAAAAGTGTAATCCTGATAACTGTTCAGATAACTCTTTTAGAACCTCATGAATCTCACTTAACACTTCATTATCGCTTACGTATGATTCGATGATTTCATCGTTCCCATTATGGACAAGTAAGAAAATCTTAGATTTTGATTCACTTTTCGACTTTTTTGGAGTTTTTCCTTTAACAAGATTACATTTTTTAAAAGTAGATTTTTGATAATCTAAATTTTTATCCATACTAATAGGATATCTAAAAATAGTTGAATTACTATCATATTCTTCTAATTTATTAATTAATATAGGTATTTCTTCAGGAATATCAAACCAGTTATATCTTATTCTACTATCTATAGAATCACGGTTATTTTTTAAAATAATTAAAAAATTTTCAAATAAAGTTTTAATTGAATGGACATTAAATATTTTTTTCTCTTTACCATTTTCAACTAATTTTGGGAAATCATCATTTCCAGTTTTTGATTTTTTAAAACTGATCTTATATATGAGAGTAATTGCTGATTTTAGATATAGTTCAATCGAATGCCTATAAAGATATAGAATTGGTAATTTACCTCCACCGATACCAAAACCATATTTTGTATCTTGATTATCATCTAGTGCCTGTGCCGCATAATAGAAAGAATCCGCTGTTGCCCCCCAATCCTAAATCTGTCTGCAAAGCTAAAGGTTTAAAATAATCCTCGATCATAACTTCAATAATACTTAATATTTATAATCAATAATATACATCTACTAGATAAAAAAAAGCCTCCTTTCGGAGGTTTTTCTTTTTAAGGAATCACAACTTATGCTTTAGCTATAGACGCGTCTTTAAGATCAATCTTATCGCTGTCACTATCATGCATAATCCGTGCAACCGCAATAGCAGTAATCAACACAGGTAAACCCATTGCAATAAAGTTAAAGTGTGCAGGCAAATTCATTCCCAACAAACTACCAATTAAAATTGGTCCAATGATTGCACCCATACGGCCAATCGCAGACGACCACCCAATCCCAGTTGAACGAACAGCAAGCAGATAGTACTGAGCGACATAGCTATAAAGCAGCATTTGCGAACCAATGGATGCAGCACCCGCCAAGAATACTAAAATATATAAAAGGAATTGATTCGATTGGAAGCCCATCAAGCTCCTTACAACAGCACCCATCATGCCCAAGCACATCAGCACAGGTTTCAAATGGAAGCGACCGGCTAAAACCCCTCCCCCCACAATACCAATCACAGCACCAATATTCATCACCATCATAAACATCAAGCTATTGTCCATTGAGTAGCCTGCTGCCATCATTAACTTCGGCAACCAACTGCTTAAAGCATACATCGTCAGTAAGCAAGAGAAGAACGCCACCCAAAACAACAAGGTATTTACCGCACGCCCACGTTTAAATAAGCTCACAACATTTGCAGACTATGGCACATCGAGCTGATGCAACTCAAAAGTTGTATCTTCTTTTACCGTTACTGTTGGTGCTAAACGACGAACAATTTTACGTGCTTCCGCCTGACGGTTTTGTTGCACAATAAGAGTCAAAGACTCGGGAAAAAACTTCCAAATAATAGGTAATAACAACAAAGGAATACCCGCAATAAAGAACATAATTTGCCAACCAAAACTTGGAGTAAACCACGCATCTAGCAATGTAGCCATTACACCACCTACAGCATAACCACTAAACATTGTGGTTACTAAGGTACTATACATTTTTTGTGGTGCATATTCAGATGTCAGCGCGACAAGGTTTGGCATTACTTCACCAATTCCAAGTCCTGCAAGGAAACGTAAAATCGCACATTCCGTTGGATTTGATGCAAAACCACCTGCACAGGTAAGCTCGCTAAAAAGCACAATACAGATCATAATGACTTTTTTTACGGCCAATTTTATCCGCCAAAGAACCAAATATCATTGACCAAACATCATGCCTGCTAAGGCAGTACTGGCAAGCATACCTGCCTGTACAGCACTTAAGCCCCAATCCTCCATTAATAATGGCAATACCACACCATTAATTGCCAAGTCATAACCATCAAATAAAATAATTAGTAAAGACCAAGCAACAACTTGAAAATGGAAACCCGAAAATTTTTCACGATCAATAATATCATTCACATTAACTGCTTTAGCTGACATTATTCACCTCCTATGAGCTATTGTTTCATTGCACTTTAACTAGCGCCCTTCAGTTTTTATAATGTGCTAATTCAGCCCAAATAGAAGTCATTCACCAAAGTAATTTGGTGTTATATCCACACAATTTATAGTGATATAAAAATTCAAAATCAGTCTAAATAATTGATTTAATTCGCATTAAAAATAAATAAAACCAACCATTAACACTTACCTTCCTGATATGAAATAAAATAATAAAGGTCTAAATTTAAATTAGATAAAAATATAGTATTTAGTTGATAGTAAAAATTAACTCATAGTAAAAAAGAAAAATAAGTATAGAAAGATTCATTTAAATAATAATTACGACTATTTAGTTTTTTTATTTAATTACAATATATCTCAATTAGCTGATTCATTCGTATATTACTTAATCTTTTCATCATAAAAAAATCCCCCTCAGCGATTAGCGGAGGGGGATTTAGAATTAATGAGCTGGCGATGACTTACTCTCACATGGATAACTCCACACTACCATCA
>NZ_JBIMCF010000019.1:0-51618 GCF_048551975.1 Acinetobacter johnsonii
GATGGTAGTGTGGAGTTATCCATGTGAGAGTAAGTCATCGCCAGCTCATTAATTCTAAATCCCCCTCCGCTAATCGCTGAGGGGGATTTTTTTATGCGCCATTTATTAAAACAAAAACAAAAGAGCTGAGAACATGCATTTATAAGGGCCTAAGTGGTAAAAAGCCAGCATTTTCTGGTTTTTATGTCATATTTAACAAGATCACAGAGCACCTTTTAACGTTTCTTGATGTGCTTTAACTTGTTTTGTTGGCATGCTTTCTATAATCTTAATAAATTTATTCTCTAAACAAAAGCAAGAATATGGTGGAATTATTTGCCAAGTAAGCAATTATTTGAAGAGAATAGCCATTTATGAACCAAAATGGATCAGGAATGACTGACTTATGTATTACAACACATGGTTTATTACGGTTATTAATGTGTCTTAGATCAGTTAAGTTACGCACTAAAATAAGAACTTTACCGCTAATCTAATAAGGTGTGTGTCTTGTAGTTAAATCAACGTTATGCCGCGAATGATTTATAGTTCACTGCACAGTGTTGATGAAATCGTTTTAATTACACACAGCAAACCTTATTAAAAGAATATGAATCATAAATTTCGCAGCCTACGTATCCAGTTGTCGGCGCGCATGCTTTAATGCTGTTCTTAAACCTTCTTCAAGGGTCGGGTGATAAAATGGTTTCTGCAAAATTTCATCAACAGTCAGTTGCTCTGAAATCATCCATGCCAGTAAATGGGCCAAATGTTCAGTAGAGTCTGTGAGTAATTCAGCACCCAGCAACTTTCGGCTGCTTTTATCCACATATACCTCGATGGCGCCATGGTTTTTACCCAGAATTAATGCACGTCCTTGTTTAGCATAAGAGACTTCGCCGATGACAAAATCGATAGGAACACTTTGTAGTTGCTTAAAGTTTTGTCCAACCATTGCCATTTCTGGGCTACTAAACACGATGCCTAAAGGCGTTAGGGTGTTACATGATTCTATAGTGGGAAAGTTTAATGCATTTTTGACCGAAACTTTACCTTCGTGTGCGGCTTCATGTTGTAGTGGAGTATCAGTATATGCATCGCCAATGATAAAAATCGGGTAGCCTGCAAGTTGTTTGCTCTCAGGATCAACAGGTAAATGTTTTAAGTCTGTGAATGAGGTGTTGATATTTTCGAGTTGAAGAGTATTTAAAAGGCTGCTTCGGCCAGTGGCAACCAGTAAATAATCGATGTTGAGAGTTTTAGGCTGATCATTTTCAGTAAAACTAATTTCAACTTGATTATTTATATACTTAACCTCTGTGGGTAAAACTTCGAACTTGATTTCAAGTTCGGCGCTAATTTCTGTTTGTGCCAACTGTTGCAATTTTGGACTAGTCAGAATGCCGACTTTACGACTACGTGCAAAGACTGTGGTATTGACGCCAAGTCGTTGCATGGCTTGCGCAAGTTCAATCGCGATGACGCCGCTTCCAATAACGGCTAAGGAGTTAGGCAAAGCATCAAGTTCAAAGATTTGATCGGAGGTGATGAGACGATCACCGAGTTCATTCTTCCATGCTGGGTCAAAGATAGGTGTGGAGCCTACAGCTAAAATAAAGCTTTTGGCTTGGTAGTGTTGCCCATTAACTTCGACCGTTTTTTCATCGACAAAGCGAGCACGGCCCTGTATTTTATGGGACTCAGGCCAGCTCTCTACGGTTTTAAGGGTACTATGAGTAAAGCGATCACGTAGTTTTTGTACGTGTTGCACGACCTGACTGCGGTCTATTTTTGACTCTACTTGCAATCCAACACGATCCGCGTGTTGTATATCGTGCATGCGATTTGCTGTAGAAATCAGGACTTTTGACGGCATGCAGCCGACACGTGCACAAGTTGTGTCCCATGGTCCATCATTAATGATTAATAGATTTTGTGTGGACTTCACGGCTTGTTGGTAGGCTACGATACCCGCAGTTCCAGCCCCAATAATAATCAGATCATACATAAGCAAACGTTTATCTAAGCGAGACATACTCTATAGTTAACATATTCAGGGCTGTAGATGATTATATTTTGTAAAAAAACGGCATTAGATGCCTTCTTCACTTTCATTTGACTTATAAGCCAGTGCCAACGCTTACCCCAACGGTAGGACGGACATTCATTGAGCTACATGCTGTCATTAAAGTACAGCAGAGCAAAAGCAGCAACAGTTTATTCATGGAGTAATCCTCGTTGTTTTGCCTGATTGAACAGCAGACTAGAGCGAGCACCACTCTTGCAAACCATTAAAATAGGCTTGGGCAATTCATTATAATATTTAGCAAATTCGACCACGTCTGTTTCAGAAATTTTACTGCTGATAACCGGTTGGTAAATTACGCTGACTTTGGACTGTTCCGCAATATTACGCAATTGATCAACGCGAACGGTATTGCCTTTTTCTTGATCTGGTCGGTTGACAATGACCGACTTAAAACCTTGTTTTATTAACTGTTGAAACTTGTCTTGGGTCATTTCCCCTGAAACGCTGAGCTGCGGGCTGAGTGCTTGACTCAGGTTATTCATTGCCGCCCACAATGCACTGCTCGTTAAAATAAGAGCAGTGCAGATGACACTTTTAAACAACCGTTTAGTCATCTAACAGGTCCATTTGTTTGGCCAGTTGGTATAAGTTGTTCGAGCGATTGCCTGTACGGCAGAACATTAAAATAGGTTTTGGTAGCTCATTGAAATGATTGGCAAAAGTGCGTACATCCATTTCTGTGATTTGACCAGCAACCACAGGTTGGTAGACGTAATCTAGGCCTGCAACACGTGCTGCTTCTTCAATTTGAGCGCTGGTTGGTTGTTCTGCGCCACCTTCCATATCTGGGCGGTTATTGATCAAAGATTTAAATCCTTTTTCAACCACTTGAACTAAATGTTCTGGGCCAATTTGACCTGCAAAGCCTACATTTTCGCTCATGCTGTCACTCCAAAATTAAACTAATCGAGATATGCTTTATGATAGCATTAAGCTGAAAGTTCAGCCTATGCTGTTGAAATATTTATAAGCGATTACAACCATAAAATAACGCAATGGAGCAGGTATGCACGCCTATACCGTTGAACCGCTATATGTCAAAAGTGGCCAAGAGGTCATTGCTGCGGATTTTTATCGTCCGAAAACCGAAGAAAAACCAGCAGTGATTGTGATGGCCCATGGCTTGGCTGGGCTTCGCCAATTCAAACTGATTCAATTTGCGCAAAGGTTTGCACAAGCAGGCTATGCGGTCGTGTTATTCGACTATCGTTATTGGGGGGGGAGTACGGGGCGCCCAAGAGAGCTGGTGTCGATTAAAAAGCAGCTCGAAGACTGGCGCACCATGATTAACCATATCAAAGAGCGTAAGTCGATTGATAGGCGACGTATTGTGCTGTGGGGGACGGCACTCAGCGGTGGATATGTACTCGATATTGCTGCAGAGTTCAAAAATGTTCAGGCGGTGATGGCGCAAGTGCCTTTTGTCGATGGTGCTGAAAGTGCCAAGCTTTACCCGTTACAGCAACTCCCGAAAGCGTTAAAGCTGTCCAGCCAAGATTATATGGGGGGTAAAGTTGGGATGTCCCCGACCACTTTACCTGTAGTTGATCCACGTGAGTTATGTTTTTTACCGACGCAAGATGCGTATTTGGGTTATCGTTCGATTATTAATCCTGATTATTATTGGAGTGGTGAGATACCTGCCCGATTATTTTTTAATTTAATTCGTTATCGTCCGATTCAAAATGTCAGACAAATTAATATTCCTGTACTTTTCATTGCCGCCAAGCATGATAGTTTAATTCCGATTGAATCCAGTCGTGAAGCAGCTACCAATATTGCCCCTTTTGTTCAATATCATGAATGGGAGATGCAGCATTTTGATATTTATCATGCCAGTTGGTTTGAAAAAGCCATTTCGACCCAATTAGAATTCTTACATCAACATATTGGAGTCAACTAAATGATTATCGTCTGTCCGACCTGTATGGCAAAAAATCGTGTCCCTGAAGAGAAGCTGAATGCTAATCCGAGTTGTGGTCAATGCCACGCAGCGCTTTTACCTGCGGCACCGATTGAATTGAATGAGCAGAATTTTAGCCAGTTCATTAGCCATAGCGATTTGCCTGTATTTATTGATTTATGGGCAGAGTGGTGTGGTCCATGTAAAATGATGGCTCCGCACTTTGCTGAAGTGGCGAAACAAAATCCACAAGTGATTTTTGCCAAAATTAATACCGAAGAATCTCCACGATTAAGTAGTGCCTTTAATGTGCGAAGTATTCCAACCTTAGTTTTAATGAATAAAACTACTGAAATTGCTAGAATAAGCGGCGCGCTCCGTGCGCCACAATTGCAACAATGGTTAGATCAACAGTTGCAAGCCCAGTCATAACGAAAATTGGAGTCAACGTGTCAGAGATTCATGTGAAACCAGAAGGGATGCTATCTCTTCAAACGATTGCAATGCCAGCTGATACCAACTGGAGTGGAGATGTGTTTGGTGGTTGGATTGTGTCACAAATGGATTTGGCCGGCGCAATTCACGCAGAACGCTTTAGTAAAGGGCGTTGTGCAACGATTTCGATTAATCAGATGACGTTCTTGGTCCCTGTCAAAGTCGGGGACGTGATTAGTTGTTATACTAAAATTTTAAAAGTAGGCAATACCTCGATTCAAATGGAAATTGAGGTATGGGATAGTCATGATAGTTCACGCCCACCTGTACGTGTAACTGAAGGTGTATTTACCTTTGTGGCAGTGGATGTCAAAGGCAATAAGCGCCAAATTCCAACTGATGTGAAAGAGAAATTTTTTGCCAATCAAGCTTGAGACGAGCTAAAAGCCAGTAATAATACTGGCTTTTTTATAATTATTTGAAAAGTGATTAAGCTTTAGAACATCGTGTTGCTATTTGCTGATTCTGCAGGCACGCTCTGCACGGCATCCCAATGTTCTACAATTTTACCTTGTTCGACACGGAAAATATCAACGACAGCCTCTCCGCGGTCTTGTGCATTTTGGGTGGAGTGGACGTGCAGTACAACCAAATCACCATCGGCAATCACACGCTTGATGGTACTTTTTGCTTGTGGGTGTTCTTTAAAATACTGGGTGAAATAGTTTACAAAAGGCGCTTTGCCGTCTGCGACATAGGGATTATGTTGAATGTATTGTGTACCAATATAGCGGTCTGAATAGGTTTGAACCTGATGTTTGCTAAAAACCCCTTCATAAAAGTCCACCACAATTTTTTTATTCTGTTCGGTCAGAGCAGAGGCAGAATGATGACTCGGCGTTGTTGAAACCGATGAGTTGGCTAGTTGTGCTGTTGGCAGGCCACCAGCCCCAAAGAAAATAAGGCAGTCGCTAAAATTAGTCTTTTTTTCATCAAGTCAGCTCAAATATTCATGTTATGTAGCATGATTTTGAGCTGAGTCGAAGCACAGATATAGTAAGTTTTAGTCGCAGCTTTAGCGTGTTCTTGTAAATTTTATACTTACCAAACAGTAAGTTATATTTACATTTTTACTTTTTTAATGATGCTTTGTCGAGCCACGCCCATAACATTTCACATTGAACGGGTGCTTCACCCGATTCATCCATTACTGTCACAGAAACTAAAGTTTCACCTTTAGCGGTGGTTTGCATCAGCTGCTGTTGTTCTGGTGTTAAGGTGGCTGTCGCTGTCATGGCACCTTTACTCGGACGTTTAAAGTCAACGTGCATGCTTTTAATCAGAACGATGCAATGATCAGGTACATTCATCCCTGTTACAAAACCGGTTGCCGTTTCAGCAATTAAAGCCATGGCGCAGGCATGCAGTTGACCAATATGGTTTTGCATGGCACGGTGATTTTCGATTTTGACCACGACTTCGCTGTGACTGACTTGCAAATAACGAATATTGGCACTGCCGACCATGGGAACTATGCGACCAAAAGCTTGACTCCATAATCGCGTACGTAATGCTTTCGGCAAGCGTGACGTGGTTTTTACAAGTTTTGATAAGCGATTGGCCTTTGGCATAGTTACCTCAAATGATCAAACAAGAGTATTAGTCTTTAAAGTTATTGAACTGTAAAGGCAGACCAAATTGTTGTTCTTTTAAAAAGGTCATTACTTGCTGTAATGTATCGCGCTTTTTATCAGTCACACGAATTTTGTCGCCTTGAATTGAAGATTGCACTTTAATGCCGCTTTCTTTAATGGCCTTGTTAATTTTTTTTGCGGTATCTGAGTCAAGTCCGTCTTTTAATTTCACCACTTGAAGTACATTTTTACCTGAAGCAGTCATTTTTTGTGGATCAAGCGCTTGAATATCGACTTTACGCTTAAAGAAATGGTTCTCTAACATGGTATACACTTGTTCACACTGGAAATCACTTTCAGTTGAGATTTTGATTTCTTTGTTTTTTTCATTGAGTTCAATAGAAACATCCTGACCACGGAAGTCGAAACGGGTTGCGATTTCCTTTTGGGTATTCTGAACGGCATGATTTACTTCAAAAATTTCTAATTCTGAAACAATATCAAAAGATGGCATGGATTAGACCTTTACAAATGGAAAGAATATCTGAGATGCTAGGGATGTTTTCTTCATTTGCCAAGTGTTGTTTACATCAAAGGAGTGCGCAATGATCCGTAAACAAGAAATTACAACATTTGAGTTCCCAGAGGATGCGATCATCTGGGATGTACGCGATTCAAGTGCTTATGCTGAAGCACACGTGAAAGGGGCGATTAATCAGCCAATCACAGAACTTTCAGCACAGAGCCTTACTCAAGTGTCGACGGATCAACCGATTTACATTTTATGCGGTGGCGGTAGTAAAGCGCCACGTGCTGCAGAGTTACTCGAAGGTTTTGACAGTGAGCGTGAGTATGTGATTTTAATGGGGGGTACCCGTGCTGCTCGTGATGCTGGTTTAGCCTTAGAACAAAGTAATTAAGCAGAAGCAAAAAAAGCGCCGTAAGGCGCTTTTTTAATGTCTTAGAAATTTACATTTCTCTATTTATAGCGCCATACGCTGTACTTGAGTCATAAGCAGAACTAAGACTACGCTTTAAAATAAGGCTTTTTAGCTTTGAGCTTTTTCTGGAATCGGGTCGGACTGAGCTTTTGTAGCAATGACTCAGGAACAGGGCAGGCCTCTTTTAGCATCTGTGCCGCTAAAATTTCACTACATAAAGGCGCAAACAAAAAGCCTTTAGAACCCAAGCCCGCAAAGCTATAAATTTCAGTCTGTTCAGACATTTTTCCAAGGACTGGAAAATAGTCCAAACTTTGCGCGCGAACGGATGCACGGCCTTGCCAAGTCGTCACATCAGGAAGTGATTGTGCATAATGTGGAAAGATACTGTGGATAAGCTCGTAGTTATGCACATGGTCTTCAAGTAAAACATCGCTGTCGTCCCGATTTGGATAGAAGGATGCACCTAATATGAGTTGTTGAGCATCAAGCTGCATACAATAGCCGCCATAGCTATAAGCTTGATTGAGGGCTAAAGGTTGCGCAGTATTCTCCACCCAACTGACTTGTCCGCGAATGGGCTTCAGCACAGGGTAGTGCTCAAAGAAAGTAGCTGTGTGGCGTGCACAACAGACAATCACGTGATCAAATTGACCGAGAGATTGAGCTTGTTCATTGAAAAGTTCATTGTGCTCTGGATGGATTTGAGTAATTTTGGCTTGTACGAACTGAATCAGCGGATGCGCTAAGATTTGATCTCTGAGTTGATGTGGTGAGACAGCGCCAGCTTCAGTTAGATTCAGACTTGGATATTCAGTGATTAACGCAGAATTAGCAGCAGTTTCGGCTGTCAGAAGACCCGCAGGATATTGTTGTTCGAGATCGAGTAAGTCTTCAGCTTTTTTCAGTGCCAGTTGATGTACTTGAATGGGGCGAAAAGCCTGAAACTTGGGATAGTGCTGTAAAGCATGTTGCCAAGCCAAAGTCATTAAATGCTCATGACTTTGTTCAATTGGACAAAGTTTGGGATTAAGTAACGCCAGCGGATTGCCTGAACCTCCTGCAAGTGGCTCAGAATGGTCGTAGAGCGTGACTTCGTGCCCACGCTCAGCAAAGGCCCATGCACTAGTTAAACCTGCAATCCCTGCGCCAATGATTGCAATTTGGCGTTGTTTACAAGCGTGTAGTACTTGATCAGGTCGATTTTGATTCAATACTGATTGGCTATCTACAGCGTCTGATGTATTTTCAGGCTCAGCAGCTAACCAGATGGCTTTCAGCATTTCGCGTTTATGCTTATAGCCACGCGGACGTGAAATAGAAATACCATGCTGCGTTAAACCACGTTTGAGCACGCCTGCGACACTAAATGAAGAAAATGTCGTTCCAATACCAGATAAGCGAACGATGTGATTCAGTACTTGCTCTTCCCATATATCTGGATTACAGGCAGGCGCGAAACCATCGAGGAACCATGCGTTAACGCTACTGGTTTTTGCCATACTGGAAAAAACATCGTGAGCATCGCCTAACCAAAGGTCAAGGCTAAAACGTTCCTCAGGGAAGCTCAGGCGATGACAACCCGCAATCGGATGCGGGTACTGTGCAATCAGTTGATCGGCGATCGGTTTGAGTTCAGGCCAGACATTGAGTGCACGTATAAGATCCGTTTTAGACAGCGGAAATTTTTCAACTGAAATGGCATGGAGGTGGCTGTGGTTATTTGGGCGAACCTGTTGCCAAAGTTGCCAAAGCGCCAAGATGTTGAGCCCTGTGCCAAAGCCTGTTTCACCCACACTAAAATATTCAAAGGACTGAAGATTTGACAGGCGCTCAGATAAATCGTTGCCATTTAAAAACACATGGCGTGTTTCAAGTAGACCATTGTCTTTGGAAAAATAGACATCGCCAAATTGTTTTGAAACTGGCACATCTATGCCATCAATATGTTGCCATTCTAAATCGGCAGTTTGAATTGCACGCGACACAACCACAGCACCCTATTGTTTTCAATAGGGCTTAGCTTACCACTGACGACGGCGTTTGGTATAAACGTAACTGGCAATTAAGAAACCCAGTAATACACCAACAGCTATGGTTGCTGCGCCGTAGAGGAACATTTGCGCACTGCGTTCGCTTTGTAAGACTTGTACTTGTACACCGAGGCTATCATTTTTGAGTTGTAGCTCTTGGTTTTGCGCCAAAGCATCAAGGTTGGCTTTTTCCAATTGTGCAAGACGTGAAGCTTGGTCTTTGACCAGTGCTTTGACTTTGGCATCTTGCAATGCTTTGTTCTTAGCAAGTTGTTCAGCGGTGAGTGGTTTGGCTTCTTGTGGTTGACCTGTTGGGCTAACTGTGGCCACCGCTGGAATGATTTTCAGTTGAGTTGTACTGCCTTGCACTTGAACAGGTGTGGCAGTGGTTGCTGGTACAGCAGGGGCTACACTCGGGGCAGGAGCGGTTTCAACGGCCCACGCTATAGAAGAAAGAAGAGATAAGCCCAATAAGCTTGTGACAACAACGCGCATGACCTTATCCTTGAGGGAATGCTTTATTAAATGGTTTAACATCAATCTGACGATAAACCCCTGCTTTTAAGAATGGCTCTTCCTGTAACCATGCATCGAGTGCTTCACGTGAGTCAAAGTCAACAATGATTGTACTGCCATAAAAGCCTGCTTGCGGATTGCTTGGGTCTTTCGGCATCGCTCCTGCAACAATTAAACGACCCTCATCATTGAGCTTTTGTAAACGAGCAAGATGTTCTGGACGTGTAGCAAGACGTTTTTCGACTGTACCTTCTTGATCGGTACATGTGACGACGAATAGCGGCATAAGAGTTCTCGATGTATGTTCTGGCTAAATTACTCTTCAGAAGATTTAAAGTATTTACGCAATACAATAAACTGAATAATGATAAAGGAAAACATCACGATCATGTCACCAAAAGCCGTGAATTCTCCCCAATATTTTCCGTCCATAAATAAAAATGCGAAAAATACGTGTAAAAAAGACATGAGGGCAAACATAGCAGCCCATGCAAAGTTTAAGTTTTTCCAACCTGCGTCGGTTAAATTGAAGATTGGGCCGAACAAACGTTTGATCAGCGGTTTACGTTCTTTGCCAAAATAAGGAGAAAGTAAGAAAGCACCTGAGAAAATAATGTTCAGCAAGGCCGCTTTAAGTTTGATGTAAAAGTCATCCGACAGCATTAAGGTGACACCGCCAAAAATAACCGTCATAAACAACACAATCCACTGTTGTTTGTCTAAACGGAACTTTTGCATGAAGAACAGTGCACCGTAAACCACCAGCATCGAAATGATCAAACCTGTAGTCGCGACAAGAATATTATTATTATCGACACCCCCAGCAGAACCAATCAATTGGAGCAATGGGTGATCAGTATTTTTAGGATCTACAGTTTTATATAAATAAAAGAAAATGATCAGCGGCACAAAGTCTAAAAGTGCTTTCATGTTAGAGTATCTAAATCTGTTCAAATAAATAGCTAGTATAAGTGATGGAAGGCGTAGATTTACATACTCACAGCAATATTTCTGATGGTACTTTCACACCGAAGCAATTGGTTGATGCTGCCGCGGAAAAAGGCATCCACACCTTGGCTTTGACAGACCATGACACCATGGATGGCGTTGCTTTAGCAGAGTTAGCTGCAAAGTCGCATGCGATGCGTATTATTTCAGGTGTAGAAATTTCCAGTCAGTGGTCGAGACCATCGATTAAGAAAAATTACGGTGTGCATGTGGTTGCATTGAATATGCAAGACTTAGAACCACTGCAAAGATGTCTTGAACAGCAAAAACAAATCCGCGCGCGCCGCGCCAAAGAAATTTGTGATTTGTTAATTCCACTGATTGGTGAAGATATTTATCTCGATGTTTTGGCGAAAGTTGAACAGATGCCTGACCGTGTGACTCGAACCCATATTGCCAAGACCTTGGTTGAAAAAAAGTATGTGAGTCGTGCGCAACAAGCGTTTGATAAATATATTAAAGAAGGTAAGAAAGCCTATGTAAAATTTGATGGGCTGGGCTTAGAAGAAACCATTCAAGTGATTCATGCCAGTGGCGGTTTTGCCGTATTGGCGCATCCGACACGGTATGATTTATCTGCTACTAATATTCGTTATCTGATTGAAATATTTGCGCAGTTTGGTGGAGATGCAGTTGAGTTACCGCCTAATGTGGAACCGGCATCTACCCGTCAAATGGTGGATCGGATGATTGCAGAGCATGGTTTAAAAGTATCGGTCGGGAGTGACTTTCATGGTGACAATATGCCGTGGATTAAGTTGGGCAATATTCCCAGAGTTAAAGACGGGCAAGTGGGGATTTGGGAAAGTTTTATTTAACGAGTACTGGTCATTCTTAACTTCTCCAAGAGTTATCTAGCCTAAGAGAAGGTCAGCGTGCGCTTGATTAGAGTAAGTTATTGTCTTGTGCCTGAATGGGGGGAGGGGTAGGTTTACCTAAAGTTCCAAGCAGTTCAATTTCGATAGTCCGTACCATCGAGTCTAGCGGCAAGTCATTACTTTGCGTTCCGAAAGGTTCTTCAATTTCCGAGCTCAAAGCATCGAGTCCTAAGAAGGTATAGGCCAACACACCAACCAAGAGCGGGGTGAAAATACCCAAGGTTGAGCCTAAGCTAAACGGTAAAATGAGACAGAAAAAATATACCGTACGATTGAGTAATACAGAGTAGGCAAAAGGTAGCGGTGTTGTCGCAATACGATCACAGCCAGTTTGTACCACACTCAAGTCAGCAACGTGCTGATTCAACTGCGCATAGACAATGTCGCTAATTTCACCTTCTTTTAATGCTTGCATTAACTCCCACTGAATCAGACTAAGCGTGTACTGCGGGGCATTGGCTTGTTGATACAACTGAGTCAGTGCATTTTGACTTAGGCCACTGGTTTCCACCAGTTCCGTAGGATTGGCTGTTTGATGGCGTAAACGGTCACGCAAGACATTGGCAAAGACAATCACATGTTGAATCACACGCTCACGACGACCTTGGGTCAAGATACGACAGTCACGGTCAAAGTGACGTGAATTGGCAATTAAAATACCCCATAGCTTCCGTGCTTCCCACCAACGGTCATAGCAGGCACTATTTTTAAAGCCGAGGAAAATGGAAAGTACCACCCCAATGAGGGTGAAGCCGACCAAAGGCAGTTCAGGGAAGTGAAAATAGCCGACATATGACAAAATGCCAATAATGGCGGAGACCAACATGACCACGCCCAAAGGGGGTAAAACTTTGGGAAGAATGGTGCCACGCCATGAAAAAAGCACCTTAAAAATACTGGGCTGATCACGCACAATCATGTGATTAGAATTCTTTTAAAATTTTGCTTGATCTTCATATTTGTCGCGGTATTTGTCAATCATTTGTCTGCATATTTAAGTGGGTTGGATCAGGTCGTGTTCAGCAAAAGAAAATGTACCTTCGGGCGATAAAATAAAATGATCAATCAGTTGAATGTCCACGAGCTGACTGGCTTGAAGAATACGCTCGGTCAGTTCGATATCCGCCGCGGAGGGCTGAGCTTTTCCAAGCGGATGGTTATGGGCAATCACGACAAAGGTAGCATGTTGAGCAATACAATAACGGAGCAATTGGTTAATCGAGATTTCACAAGAATTTACTGCACCAAAGAACAACTTTTTAAAGTTTATTTTTCTTAAATGTGCATCGAGACAGAGTACGGCAAAAACCTCTTGGTTCTCGCTTGAAAATTCATACTGTAAAAACTTGAGTAACTGAGCTGAATGATTGAGCTCTAACTTTTCTTGCTTGAGCTGCTGACTACTGTAGCGTCGTCCCAATTCTTTGACGGCCATTAATTGTGAATACTTGGTCGGGCCAATGCCGTGAAATTGGCTGAGTTCGGGTAGTTCAGCATCGAAAACGGCATTCAGACTGCCGAAATGCTGTAACAGCAGACGGGCCAATTCGACCGCAGAATGTTGCGTTGAACCCGAACGGATGAAAATAGCCAGTAGTTCAGCATCAGAGAGGCTGGCAGGCCCTTGTTGTAATAAGCGTTCACGTGGCCGCTCTTGTTCGGGCCATTTTTTTATGGATAAGTGCATTATTTAATACTTTTTTATTCTTAATCTGAGAAATAGGGCCCAATCGATGATTGGGTACGAGACTATTTAATGCTATTGTGAGCGCCACTGCAACAGAAAGGTAGCCTGTTCGTGAGCTTTGATCTCAGTGTAATTCCAAATAAAAATATCCTTTTAGCTGTTACGGGCGGTATTGCAGCCTATAAAAGTGCCATTTTGGTTCGCCGTTTAAAAGATGCGGGTTTTCAAGTCCGTGTGGTGATGACCGAAGGTGCACAGGCTTTTATTACGCCGCTAACTTTTCAAGCTTTGTCGGGCAACCCTGTCCATACCGCACTTCTCGATCCTGAAGCTGAAGCGGGCATGGGGCATATTGAGCTGGCACGTTGGGCAGACTTACTCTTGGTTGCGCCTGCCAGTTGCAACACCATCGCAAAGTTTGCTGCGGGTTTAGCCGATGATCTGCTTTCTACTTTATATTTAGCCACCAAAGCCCCTGTATGGGTTGCACCAGCCATGAACCAACAAATGTGGGCGGCAAAAGCCACACAGCGTAATTTAGCGACTTTGGTGGAAGATGGCGTGCATGTAATCATGCCAGATGCAGGTGCGCAAGCTTGTGGTGATGTCGGTTTAGGCCGTATGCCTGAGCCTGAGGATTTGGCACATCAAGTGACAGAATACTTCCATAAAGCGCAGCGTGCCATGGCTGAAAAATTTGGGATGCTGGCGGGTAAAAAAGTCACCATTACTGCTGGGCCAACGCGTGAAGCGATTGATCCTGTGCGTTATATTTCCAACCACAGTACAGGGAAAATGGGCTTTGCTATTGCTGCTGCCTGTTATGCGGCAGGAGCCAAAGTGACTTTAATTGCAGGTCCTGTCAGCTTAGACACACCGAACGGTGTACGCCGAATCAATGTTTCATCTGCCATGAAAATGCTGGATACCAGTATGCAAATGTTAGATGAAGGCTGTGATGTGTTTATCGCGACTGCCGCTGTCGCGGACTATCGTGTTGCAGAAGTCGCAGAGCATAAGATTAAGAAAGCAGGGGACGAGCTCAATGTTTCTTTAATTAAAAACCCTGATATTGTGGCGACTATTGCACAGCAAGATAAACGCCCGTTCATGGTGGGGTTCGCAGCAGAAACACGTAATGTCGAGGAATATGCCGCAGGTAAATTGGTCGCGAAAAAGCTCGATATGATTGCCTGTAATGATGTGTCACGTCCTGATATTGGTTTTGCTTCTGATGAAAATGCGATGACGGTCTTTTTTGCAGAAAGCTATAAAATGGAAAAGCGCGATTTGGATAAAGCGTCGAAACAAGAAATTGCTTTACAGTTGGTTGAAGCGATTCACGATGCTTTACATCGAGACCCTGAAAGTGATGATGATTTTTAATTTACATCGGTCTTCATTTTTGCGATATTCAATGCAGCCTTAGGCTGCATTTTTTTTGCAAACTCATAGGAATAAGAATGAAAACATTATTAAAGGTTGTGCTGTTGAGCAGTGGTTTATGTTTGGCAGGACTTGCACAAGCGTCGGAAGTGCTAGAAGGTGCGATGAAATCTTTGGCGAAAAACTCAAAAGCTTTTGCTCAAGCCAAGACTGCCGCAGAGGCGAATACCGCATTAACTGAAATGCAAAAAGCTGCGGCAACTGCCAAGCAAAACAAACCTGACACTTTGATGAAACAACCAAAAGACAGTGTTAAAGTGAAACAATATGAACAAAAGTTTGATGCATTAACCGAAGAAATTGAACATGCTCAGCATTTGGTACATGCTGGGAAACTTGCAGAAGCTAGACAAAGTTCAGCCAAGTTTGAGGCTATTAAGCAGCAAGGTCATAAAGCATTTAAATAATTCAGTACAATAAAAAAAGACCGCAAAAGCGGTCTTTTTTATGTTTGAAGGGCTTAAAGTTTTAAGCTTGACCTTCAACAGCGGCTGCTTGAGCACGCTGCATATTTGCTTCGAACTCAGCATCAAAGTTAATTGGTGTAAGTAACAATTGTGGGAAACTGCCTTTAGTCACCATATCATTCACCGCTTCACGAAGGAACGGGAACAAGATGTTCGGGCAATATGCACCTAAGATGTACGGAAGACGTTCTTCTTCAACACCATCTACAAGGAAAATACCCGCTTGAGTAACATCGACAATAAACGCCGTGTCGCCTGCATTGTTTGCTTGTACAACCACTTTAAGTGAAACTTCGTAGTGAGTTGGATCAACTTTTTCAGCAGAAGATGACAAGTTGATGTTCAACTCTGGTTGCCATTCTTTGGTAAAAACTTGCGCCCCAGGGACTTCAAAAGAAATATCTTTTGTGTAAATACGTTCTAAAGCAAGTTGTGGTTGAGCTTCACTCATTTTCTAATCCTTAATATGCTGAGCTAATTATGCCAATAGTTGGTCGAGTTTGCCTTCACGCTCTAAAGCATAAAGCTGATCAAAACCACCAATAAATTGGTCATCAATAAAAATTTGTGGAACCGTACGGTGATTGGTGCGTTGCATCAATTCAATGCGAACTTCTGGCGCTTCTTTAGATAAATTAATTTCTTTATATTCAACGCCTTTACGCTCAAGGAGCTGCTTTGCGCGAACGCAATATGGACATACAGTCGTTGAGTAAATAGTGACTTGAGCCATGAGTTTCTCCTTGTGCAAATTATTTAGCTTTAACCAGTGGTAAGCCTTGAGCCTTCCAGTTACTAATCCCGCCATCTAAACGATAGCTGTCAGTATGTGAAACTTGTTGTAAAGCAGTACCTGCCACTTGGCCTAAATTACAGATGAAGACGAGTGGACGATCTGCAGCTTTTAACTCTTCAGCATGTTTTGTAATTTGGCTGTAGGGAATGTTGCGACTTCCACTGATATGACCTTCACGGAAATCTTTGGCATCACGTAAGTCAATCAACATGGCATTTTTAGCTTTCACTAAAATACCTAAAGATTGTGGTGAAATTTTGCGACCATTGCGTTGTCCTTCAAGTACGAAAAACAAAACAACCAATACCGCAAGTGTTCCAAATAAGAAGGGGTGATTCCCCATAAACTCGAACCAACGTTCCACAAGTCACCTAAATTACAATTCAAAAATTGCTAGAGAGTATAGCTTATAAAATATGGTGATCAAAATCACCGCTTCAAGGGCTAAGGTTGAATAAAAATTAATTTTTTTGCTGAGCTTCAGCAATTTCATCAATCAGACGTAAATAGCTGTCTAAACGGCGCGTTAAAATTTCACCATTTGCCGCAGCTAAGCGTAAAGCACATTGTTTTTCATGTTTATGGGTGCAGTTACGAAACTGACAGTAGCCCAACAAGTTTTCAATTTCAGGAAAGCCGTGTTGTACTTTGTCCGCATCTAAGTGCCATAAACCAAACTCACGAATTCCCGGTGAGTCAATCAGCGAGGCGCCTTCGCCAAAGCCAATCAAACGGGTAGAGGTCGTGGTGTGCTGCCCTAAGGCTGAGTTTTCAGAAATGACATTGGTTTTTTGTGCAGCGTCAGGCACGATGGCATTAATTAAAGTGCTTTTACCAACACCAGACTGGCCAACAAAAGCCACGGTTTCATTTTTTAAACGCTGAGTCAGTGCGGTTAAATCACCATCGGCTTGTGTTTGCATCACTTCATAGCCTAAGGCTTGATATTCTGCAATCAACGCTAAAATCGGATCATTGTCTTTGAGCAAATCGGTTTTGTTCAGCACCAAAAGTGCTGGAATATTGGCATCGGCACAGGCCACCAAATAACGGTCAATTAGACCTGGTGCAGGCTCAGGCAGTGGCGCAAACACAATCACAATCAGGCTGATATTGGCAGCGACAGGTTTTACTTTATGATAACGGTCTGGACGAGTCAGTAGTGACTGACGTGGCTGTATGGCATTGATGATACCGAGCCCCGTATTTGGGTCGGCTTGCCATTTGACACGATCACCTGTGACCAGTAATTCGAGATTGGTTCGTGTGTGACAGCGCCAAATGCTGCCGAGTTCAATCGGTTTCCAAAACGGTTCAGGTTCGCCTGCTTGTACTGTCGGTTTGATGGGATGTGGGTCCGGAGTCGTAAGGGCTTGCACTTCAAGCTGACGGCCGTAGTGTTGTACCACCAAACCTTCTAAATCATTTGAAGTGTCGATATCTTCTTGACGTGTTTGCTGTTGTTTCTGAATGCGGCGTTGTTGCTGTTCAGTTAAACGACGTTTACGAATTAAAGCCATTCATATCCTAAAAAACCATGAATTCAAGATGGCAAAAATAGCACGAAGCAGGGTATCAGTTACAGCATCGAAGCAATTAATTTGCTACTATCATCGTTTTTAAGCCGAATAAGATTGCACATTTATGAGCAGCACCGCTGATACGCGTTTGATTTGGATTGACCTTGAAATGACAGGTCTCGATACTGATAATGACCAAATTATTGAAGTTGCTACAATTGTAACGGATGATAACTTAAATATTTTAGCTGAAGGGCCTGTGCTTGCTGTACATCAGCCAGACCGTGTGCTGAATGCAATGGATGAGTGGAACACCCGCCAACATGGTCAATCCGGCTTAATTGAACGTGTACGTCGCAGTAAATTGACTGCGCAAGATGCGGAGCAGCAAACTTTAGAATTTCTAAAGAAATGGGTCAATCCAAAAAGCTCACCGATGTGTGGCAATTCAATCTGCCAAGACCGCCGTTTTTTACACCGTTTAATGCCTGAAATGGAACAATATTTCCACTACCGTAATTTAGACGTGTCTTCGGTAAAAGAGTTGGCTAAACGCTGGCGTCCAGAAATTATGAGTGGCTTGAAAAAGAATGCTTCACACTTAGCGATGGATGACATTCGTGATTCGATTGCGGAACTGAAGTATTATCGTGAATACTTTTTTATTATGAATAAATAAGTAGTAAAGAAAGAGGCGCTAGCCTCTTTTTTATTGAAATCGAATAGAATAGAGCTGAGGGTGTTTGTGTAGAAAAAAGAAACACTTTTTTGCTATACAAGTTTAAAACAAGCTTTATGATAAAGTAAATTAATTAAATTATAACAAAGAGTTGAGTTATGCAAAGTAATAACCCTATTTTGAACCGCGTGGAAACACATGCGGACTATAGTCAACCGATGACTGTTCAGGGTGCTATTCAGAAGTCTGTATTACTTACAGTCATTGCAGCTGTGGTCGGTATGGCACTGTTTTTATACTGTTTCATGACCTTAAATATTTCGCTAGCCTATGCTGCAACCTTAGTCGGTGCGATTGGTGGTCTAATTTTAGGCCTAATTGCAACTTTTAAACCAAGTACCGCACGTACCCTTGCCATTCCGTATGCCTTGTTTGAAGGTGCTTTTTTAGGTGGGGTGTCGGTTATTTTTCAATTGAAATATCCGGGTGTCCCTTTACAAGCGCTGTTGGCAACTTTTGTCACCACTTTAGTGATGTTTGGTTTGTATCGTTTCCAAATTATTCGTGCCACTGAAAAATTCAAATCGGTAGTGATGTCGGCATCGATTGCCATCGCGATTGTGTTTGTGGTGCAGATGGTTATGCGTTTGGCTTTTGGTTCAAGCATTCCATTTTTATTTGAAAATAACTTGTTAGGTCTAGGTTTTGCCGCTTTTGTTGCAGTGATTGCATCACTGAACTTAATTCTAGATTTTGATTTGATTGAAAGTGCTGCGGCACAACACGCTCCTAAAGCGATGGAGTGGCTGTGTGGTATTGCACTACTAGCGACTCTGGTGTGGATGTATTATTCATTCCTGCGTCTACTCAGCATGCTGCGTGGTGACGACTAAGTTCCACGGTTTTAACAAATACGCCCCTTCATCGGGGCGTATTTGTTATTGAACGTTGATGAATTGAAAAAAGGCGCATTATGCAATTTCGGTTTCAACTTAAACTTGGCATTATGCAGATAAATTATTTTGAGTGAGAGTCACATGGCACAAGGACTATTGGCTGGAAAGCGTTTTTTAGTAGCGGGTATTGCAAGTAAATTATCAATCGCATTTGGTATTGCTCAAGCACTTCACCGTGAAGGCGCGGAACTTGCGTTTACCTATCCGAATGAAAAACTGAAAAAACGTGTAGATGAATTTGCAGCACAATTTGGCTCAACGATTGTTCTACCATGTGATGTGGCTGTCGATGCTGAAATTGAACAGACTTTTGTTGAGTTGGCAAAACACTGGGATGGTTTAGACGGTGTAGTACATTCGATTGGTTTTGCGCCTGCGCATACTTTAGATGGTGACTTTACCGATGTTACGGATCGTGATGGCTTTAAAGTAGCACATGACATCAGTGCATATAGCTTTATTGCTATGGCGCGTGCTGCGAAGCCATTACTTTTAGTTCGTCAAGGTTGCTTGTTGACCTTGACTTACCAAGGTTCTGAGCGTGTGATGCCAAACTACAATGTAATGGGTATGGCAAAGGCATCATTAGAAGCAGGCGTACGTTATTTGGCGTCAAGTTTAGGTGCAGAAGGGATTCGTGTGAATGCGATTTCAGCAGGCCCAATCCGTACTTTGGCGGCATCAGGTATTAAATCGTTCCGTAAAATGCTAGACGTCAACGAAAAAATTTCCCCACTTAAACGTAATGTGACCATTGAAGATGTCGGTAATGCTGCATTATTTCTTTGCTCACCTTGGGCAAATGGTATTACGGGTGAAATCATGTATGTTGATGCAGGTTTCAATACTGTAGGCATGAGCCCAGACTTGATGCTCGATGACTAATCGCTTAGTTGAAATGTAAAAAACGGCACATCATGTGCCGTTTTTTATTCTACTTTTTATTGAGGGAGCTGTTGAATCGGGCTACCGCCCAGTGCTTGCATCAAGGTCACATAAGCGTTGTATTGGCTTTGTTTGGTATTGACCAAGGTTAAGCGCGCAGTGCGCGTGGTTTCTTGTTGATCCAACAAGGTTTTTAAAGCAACAGCACCATAGCGATAGCGGACTTGGGTCAAACGTTCCACTTTCTCCGCAAGTTCTAAATTCCGCTGTTGCAATTGCACTTCTTGACTCAACTCAGTTCGTGCAGACAGGGCATTTTCTACATCGGCAAAGGCTTGGTACAAAGTCTGACGATATTGCACGATGGCTTTTTCATAGTCCAATTGACTAATCGCAAGGTCACGTTTCATGTCGTTATATTGCAAGAACGGCAGACTTAAACTCGCACCTAAGGTTAGGGCAGGGTTTTTGAGTAATTGCGTTAGCGAGGTACTGCTTGAACCAAGATTCCCAGTCAAACTGATCGAAGGATAATAACTCGCCGTGGTGGCATCTTTGGTGGCTAAACTCTCTCGTAAACGTAGCTCAGCCGCTTTTAAGTCTGGACGGCGCGACAAAATGTCGGCTGGTAAGCCCGCTGCAATAGTTGGTAAAGCTAAGCGTGGTAAACGCTTTGGTTCATCAATATTCAACTGCTGTACAGGCATATGCAGTAACACGGCAATTGCGGTACGGGTCTCGACCAGACTTTGCTGAATTTGACTCAGACTGGCTTTTTGACTTTGTACTGACTGTTCAGCTTGAGTTAAGTCCAGTCCTGATACAGCACCAGCTTGATACTGAACTTTCACCAAGTCATAGAGTTTTTGTGAGGTTGCAAGGCTTTGCTCAGCCGTTGTACGGCTTTCATTATAATAGGCCAACTGCCAATATAGCTTCGCCGTGGTGCCAATTAAGCTTTGAGCAGTGGCTTGTAAATCTTGCTCAGTTGCCAGTGCTTCCCATCGCTTTGCTTCAGTTTGACGAGCCAATTTACCAAATAAATCGACTTCATAACTTAAGCCAGCACCCAAAGACAGGCCACTTGAGCTGTCATTGCCTGAGTTTAAGTCAAACTGATGACCTGTAGATACCGTAGAGTTCACTCTTGGCTTTTGCTGATTTTCAGCCAGTTCTGCTTGTAAACGCGCTTGTTTTAAGGTCATCCCTGCAACGGCCAAATCGGCATTTTTTGCGAGTACAGCATCGACCAGTTGATTGAGTTGTGCATCACCAAATAGCGTCCACCATTGATCGGCATACAAGGCTTGTTGACGTTGTTGCGATGTTGCTTTGTCGTATTGAAACTGAGATGGCGTCTGTACCGCTGGCGCTTGATAAGGTGTTTTAACCACAGCTGCACAGCCAACCAACGTGCTGCCAAGCAGCATCGCGGTACAAAGGCGCGTTAATAAAAAAGGCATATTTTTTTCCTTATTCTCTGGCAAGTGCTGCAACAGGGTCGAGTTTGGCTGCATTTTTTGCAGGCAAGAAACCAAACACCACACCAATTAAAGTCGAGCATACAAATGCGGCGATAATCGAGGTGGTTGAGTAAGCAACCCCGAAATTATCTCCAGCAAATTTTTGAATGATTTGTCCTAGACCCAGCGAGAGCAACACGCCTAACACCCCACCAATCAGGCAGACTAAAATGGCTTCAATCAGGAACTGCTGCAAAATATCACTTTGACGCGCACCCACCGCCATCCGAACCCCAATTTCTTGCGTCCGTTCGGTCACTGAAACCAACATAATATTCATTACACCAATACCACCTACCACTAAAGAAATCACGGCAATTGCAGAAACCAACAGAGTCATGGTACTGGTAGTCTTTTCAATGGTTTGGCGAATACTGTCGCTGTTCATGGTGAACACATCTTGTTGACCATGGCGCAAGGTGAGCAAGTTCACAATTGCGTTTTCAGCCGCGCTAGTGGAGTACTTATCGTTGATTTGCACCACGATATTGCGCACATTACTTTGACCGAGCATACGACTCATGACTGTGGTATAGGGCATATAGACATTCAAAGTATCATCGGAACCCATGGCACTGGTTTGTGGTTCGACTACACCAATAATTCGTGCAGGGACACTGCCTAAAAGTACGACCTGCCCAATCGGACTGCTACCATCACTAAAAAACTGCTTTTGTGTGTTGGTGTCAATGACCACGTCTTGAGTACGGTCGCGGACACTTCGCTGGTCAAAGGTTTGTCCATTTTTGAAGGTCAGGCCTTTCACTGTGAAATAATCGCCACCGACACCATTAATGGTGGCATTGGCTTCACTTTGTTGATAGCGAATGGTTTTGGATGAACTCACCATTGGACTAACCGCACTCACATACGGTTGGGTGGCGAGCGCTTCAGCATCGGCAGGAACAAGAGTTTTAAAGTTGGCCGTTTTGGAGTTGTCACCAAAACCACGACCTTGGAACACCGTAATGGTGTTGGTTCCTAAGCTACTGATGTTACTTAAAATCTGTTGTTGTGATCCATTTCCTAAAGCCACTACTGTCACGACAGAGGCAATCCCGATAATAATGCCGAGCATGGTCAAAAAGGTTCGCATGCGGTGTGCATTCATTGACAAAAGTGCCATACGGAAGGCTTCACCTAAACGGTCGAGCAGAGAACGCCATGCGGAAACACTTTTATTTTTTTCTTGCTGGGCAGAAATCGCAGTTTCTGCATCAGGGTCGCTGTGTAGTTCAGTGTCATGCTCAGGTTGATTGGCACGGTCTGCAATGATTTTTCCATCGCTGATCTCGATAATCCGCGAAGCATTTTTCGCTACTTGCATATCGTGGGTGACCAAAATAATGGTATGGCCTGCGGCATTTAACTCACGCAAAATACGCATCACTTCCACGCCACTATGCGAGTCTAGGGCACCTGTTGGTTCGTCAGCGAGAATGACATCACCGCCATTCATCAACGCACGTGCAATCGAAACGCGTTGTTGCTGCCCCCCAGAAAGTTGACTTGGTCGGTTTTGAGTTTTATTGCCCAATCCCAATTCTGTCAGTAAAGCAGTGGCACGCTGTTTACGTGCATACGGTGTTGCCCCTGCATAAACAGCAGGGACTTCCACATTACCTTCTGCGGTTAAGTCGCCTAAAAGGTGGTAACGCTGGAAAATAAAACCAAAATATTCACGACGTAGTTCGGCCAACTGATCTGGTTCGAGTTTACCTGTTTCACGACCATTGACCTGATAACTTCCTGAGGTTGGGCGGTCGAGACAGCCCAAAATATTCATCAGGGTCGATTTACCTGAACCCGACTGGCCGACAATGGCAACCAATTCACCTTCGTAAATGGTCAGGTCAATGCCTTTGAGAATTTGGACAGTACTTTCGCCAGCTGGAAACTCTCGCACCAAATTGCTGACTTCAAGCAAGGCTTTTTTGGTCATGCTTACATTCCCATTGGTGGACTGTTGCGACGGCGGTTGCTGCTATTGGCAGAAGCGGCAGTATTCTCCGAACTGTCTGCAATCACGACTTGATCACCTTCTTTTAAACCCGCAAGTACTTGTGCATTGACGCGGTTATTAATCCCCACCAAAATTTGTTTGGGTTGAGCTGAGCCGTCCGCTTGTAAGACCCGAACCACGCTCAGCGTAGCTTTGCCTTCTTTAACCAATTGTTGTTGTGCTGCATTTAAATTTAGACGTTCAACACGTGGACCTTGAGTTCGGTCTGAGGCCGATTTGTTTTGTGTCGATGACGCTGCTTGCGTATTCGAACCGCTGTTCCGCGTTGCATTTGCAGGACGAGTTGAAATTGCAGAAGAAGGTATTAATAACGCATTTTTTGCAGAATCGAGCACGATGTAGACTTGTGCAGTCATATCAATACGTAACTTGCCATCGGGGTTAGGTACATCAAACAGAGCATTGTAGTAAATTGCGGTGCTGGTTGATGTGCTGGTGGTACTTTCATCGGTAATCGAGTCTGGTGCAGGCTCAACTTGACGTAGGCTAGCATAACGCTTGCTGTCATCACCTAAAGTGGTGAAATACACCTGTTGGCCTTTTTCAACTTTCATGATGTCCGCTTCACTGACCTGCGCCTTAATGGTCATGTTTTGCAATTTTGCAATTTTAACAATAGTCGGGGCACTTTGATTGGCGTTTACCGTTTGACCTTCCTCAGTTACGATCGCCACCACAGTACCGTCAGTCGGTGCCACAATGCGGGTATAACCGATATTGGTTTGCGCGGTCGACTTGGTTACTTTTGCAGATTCAATCTGTGCATCAATGGCTTTAATCTGTGCTTGTGCTGTTTTATAGCTGGCCTCAGCCGATTCTAATTCTGCTTTTGAGGTAGCATCTTGTGCATACATTTGCTGTTGACGCTTATATGCCAGTTGCGCCTCATTAAGACTGGCTTCTTGTTGTAGACGCTGCGCCTGCAAATTTTTAATATTGGCTTCTGCTGTTTTGAAGCTGTTTTCTTGGGTGGTTGAATCAATCTGCGCAATCAATTGACCTTGTTTAACTTCATCGCCCAGTTGCACATACATTTTCTGTACTTGACCTGAGACCTGTGCGCCGACACTTACCAGTTTGGTTGCATCTAAAGTACCTGTCGCCAATACCGTATTTTCAAGATCACCACGAGTGACGGATTCGCTAATATACTGTGGTTGTTCTTGTTTTGGTTTGAAATATGTCCACGCGACATAAGCAAGTACGGCAACACACAGTACCGCGATAACCATTTTGACAGCTTTTATTTTTTGCATTGGAATCAGGGAGTAAACAGAATTGCAGATAGTATAAAAGCGAAATACGGATAAATCGTGAATTTTTTGAACAAATAGAAATGATTATTATTTTTAAAAGACTCGTTGCGGTAATTTAAGCGGGAAAGAGTGACTTTCCACACAGCGTTGCAATGGCTTGCATCACGACATGTTCAGCATTTTCATGCCCTAAACCTTTAATCGAAGCATCAATGCGAAGCAGGAGACTGGGCCACGTTAAAAAGCACTGCGGGTTCAGTCGACGTAAGGCGTGTTGATAGACGCTGACTTTATTCTTCCAAATCCCCAGTTGTAGTGCATTTTGCGGTTGCTCAAACAGTTGCATGAGTAAACGCATTTCTTTACTGATACTCCACAAAATCAGACTGAGGGGTTCACCTGAGGCAATCAGGTATTGGTAAATTTTAATCGATTGCGCCAGATTGCCTTCGAGCAGAGCATCACTCAAATCGAAAGTACTATAGCGGGACTGGTCTTGTAAGCAGGCATGTAAATGATCAATCTGAATCAGCTCAACCTCGGCAAAGGTATCGCTGACACGCATTAAGCTATTTTTAGCTGCGAGTAAGTTGTGTTCATGGTGTTGTTCTAACCATTGCCATGCATCCTGACTCAGTTTAACCCCAAGCTTATCTGCTTCAATGCTTAAAATCTGCTGACGGTCACGCGGATAATTTGCGGTCAGGGCAACATGCACTCCATTGGCTTCAACCGTTTGGAAAAAGCCCGTTTTTAGGCTGGCGCTGTCCTGTTTTGGCATCACCACCAAAAGCAAGTTCTGTTCATTGTTTTGGATATAGCTTTTTAGCAACTTTAAAGCGTTAGCATCGGGCTTAATATTGCCATGGACTTCAATGGCAAGCTGACTTGAAAATAAGGACAAACTATTGAGTGCATTAAAGACATTTTTCCAGTCATTGACATTGCTAATGTCATGCCGTTGTCGTTCAATTTCTTGCTTTTGCCAACTTGCTCGAAACGCATCCAGTAAATTTTGCTCAAGCAATGGTTCTTGACCTTGCATAATCCACACGCCGCGAGCTTCATCGACACGTTTTAAGGCTTGCAAATAGTCAAGTTTCATTGTTAATAAACCTTACTGCTGTGCAGGTGGTAGACGGTTCGATGAAATCTGACGCACAATTTGCTGCGCGACATCATCCACGATGACTTGATTCAAATAGTTTTTCTCTTGGTCATCGGTGTTGACGGTTTCAACGTTGTATTGATAACTACGCGTTGCAACTACGGTCCGTGGTTCAGTGATTGGACGGCCTTGCGCATCTTCAATACGGAAGGTGACATTGAGGCGTAATAATACTTCAATCAGTTTACCGTTCAACTCTAAACGCTGCGGTTTATAATCTAGCACGCGAAGCACATAGGCATCTGAACCACTGCTCAGCTGTACACCCGACGCACCCAAATAAATGGCCAATTTTTCATGCAATTCATCGGTGTTCTTCGGAAGCACCAAATTCATTTTTGAATAAGCAATCGGTGTTGCGCTTGGATTGATGCCTTTCAAGTGAAAGCCACACCCGACCAAGCCCGCACTTAGGCCACAAGTTAAAACAATAGCTGCCAAACGTTTGCCTAAATGCATGTGTTGTCCTCTGTTTGCTCTTTTTGATAAAAGAAAAATAATATGCCGTGATTGTATGTGCAAAGCCCGTTGACTGGCAACGGGCTTTGTTTATCATTTTCAGTTCCTTCTCCCTTAGGGAGAAGGTTAGGATGAGGGGAGTTTACCTATCCCTAGCCCTCACTTGCAGAATTGTTTAAAGCAGTGCTTAAACAATTCTTCAGGAGAGGGAACTTAAGAAGGAGTTTTAAAGCTTTTTAAACCACCAAATTCACTAATTTATTTGGCACCACAATTTCTTTCTTGGTTGGACCTGTCAAGAATTGTTGAACTTCTGGCAAGGCTTTAGCCAATGCAAGCAATTCATCTTTCGATGTATCGACAGACACTTCTAATTTGCCACGCAGTTTACCATTCACTTGAACCACAATCGTTTGCGTATTACGTGTGAGTGCAGATTCGTCTACAGTCGGGAACAACACGCTGGTTAAGTCCAGTCCGAATTCAGCTAATAGAGTCTGGCTTAAATGTGGTGCAAATGGTGCAAGTAAAGTTAAAAGCGTTGTAATCGATTCACGAGCAACCGCAACATCATTATCATTTTTCGCTTCAAATTTATTGTTCGCATTTAATAGTTCCATCATCGCTGCAATAGCCGTGTTAAAGGCATGGCGACGTTCGATGTCATCACCCACTTTTTGAATGGTTTCATGCGTTTTACGACGTAAGTCTTGTGCTTCTGTAGACAGTTGAGCAGTATCAATTGCAGAGGCTGCATTACCTTTTTCAAGGAAGCTGGCAACCAAACGCCATACACGTTTCAAGAAACGGTTTGCGCCTTCCACACCTGCATCAGACCATTCGAGTGATTGATCTGGTGGAGCTGCAAACATCATGAACACACGTGCCGTATCTGCACCGTACTGATCAATAATAGCTTGTGGGTCGATACCGTTATTTTTCGATTTCGACATTTTCTCTTGGCCACCAACAATTACGTCCTGACCATCACCTTGGTATTTCGCAGACAGAATACGCCCTTTTTCATCACGTTCGAGGTCGATATCTGCAGGGTTAAACCAAGTTTTCTTGCCTGATTCAGCTTCACGGTAATAAGTGTCTGCCAAAACCATACCTTGAGTTAACAGATTGGTAAATGGTTCATTACCTTGTACTACACCTTCATCACGCATCAATTTGTGGAAGAAGCGTGCATAAAGTAAGTGCAGAATCGCGTGTTCAACACCACCGATGTATTGATTTACTGGAAGCCATGTTTGAGCAGCTTCAGGTTTAACTAAACCATCAGTAAAATCAGGAGATGCATAACGTGCATAGTACCAAGATGACTCTACAAAGGTATCTAAAGTATCAGTTTCACGACGCGCATCACCACCACAGCTTGGGCAAGTGGTTTGATAAAACTCAGGCATCTTGTTCAATGGGTTACCCGAGCCATCAGGTACGACATCAGTCGGTAAGACCACTGGAAGTTGCTCTTCAGGTACAGGAACCTGACCACATTTTTCACAGTTGATCATTGGAATTGGACAACCCCAATAACGCTGACGAGATACACCCCAGTCACGTAAACGGAATTGAACTTTAGAACTTGCCAGGCCTGTTGGTTCTAATTTAGCAAGAAATGCATCGTATGCACCCTGAAAATCTAAACCGTCAAATTCAGCAGAATTGACCAATTTACCCTCTTTAGAGCCGTACCATTCTTGCCATTGAGTCGCATCAAAGTCAGCATCATCTGCGCCTTGAGCATCAATCACTTGTTTGATGGTTAAGCCGTATTTATTGGCAAATTCAAAATCACGTTCGTCGTGTGCAGGTACAGCCATCACTGCGCCAGAGCCATAAGACATCAACACGTAGTTGGCAATCCAAACAGGAATGTCTTCGCCAGTAACAGGATGCTTCACAGACAGACCTGTTGCCATGCCTTTCTTTTCAGCAGTGGCAAGGTCAGCTTCAGCCACAGAACCCATACGGCATTCTTCAATAAATGCTTTAAGTTCAGTATTATTTTCCGCAGCTTTCAGCGCCATTGGATGTTCTGCTGCAACTGCAACATAAGTCACACCCATTAAGGTGTCAGCACGTGTGGTGAATACAGTAAGGCCGTCTGCGTAAATTTCAGGATTCGCTGAAGGGAAGGTGATATCCATTCCTTGTGAGCGACCAATCCAGTTTCGTTGCATGGTCAAGACTTGCTGTGGCCAACCATCTTTTAAGGTATCTAAATCGTCTAATAATTCTTGTGCATAGTCGGTAATGCGGAAGTAATACATTGGAATATCACGTTTTTCAACCAATGCACCTGAACGCCAGCCACGACCATTTTCAACTTGTTCATTGGCTAAAACTGTCTGATCTACAGGGTCCCAGTTCACAGTTGAAAGCTTACGATAGATCAAGCCTTTTTTGTACAGTTGTACGAACAACCACTGTTCCCAGCGGTAGTACTCAGGGGTACAAGTTGCAAATTCACGATCCCAATCGACGGATAGACCTAATTTTTTTAATTGGTCACGCATATATGCGATGTTTTCAAAGGTCCATTTCGCAGGTGCAACTTGGTGTGCAATCGCAGCGTTTTCAGCAGGTAAACCAAAAGCATCCCAACCCATAGGTTGCAAGACAGTTTCCCCTTTGAGACGGTGGAAACGGCTGATGACATCACCAATAGTGTAGTTACGTACATGACCCATATGCAGTTTGCCACTTGGATAAGGAAACATCGAAAGGATATAACGACGTGGACCTTCTACAGAGTCGGCAACTTTAAAGGCTTTACGAGCTTCCCAGTCTTGTTGGACGGTAGGTTCAATCGCGCTCGCTTGATATTCAGGGTCAATGTGAGTAGTCATATACGTATGTAGAACAATGGTTAAAAAGTTTGTTGCACAGCATAGCGCAAAATGCACCTAAAAGTGAATTTTGCGCTATGTTTTGTGCAGGAAATTAAACAAGCTGAAAATAAATCTGGAACCGTACGGAATGATTAAACCGCAGGGCGGACTTGTTGGCCTTGTTGAAGTGCTTCATTCGCTTCACGTCGTTGATTTTCTAAATCAACCGCTGGTGCTGGGGCAGCACTTGGTACAGCATTGGGGGGAGTTGGTACGGTATTTGGCATATTGGCAGGTGGAGGTGCTTCCGATGAAGCAGCTGGTGGCGAATTTTTCCAACCATAGGTATCGACTTTGCCTTTTTTCTTTGCTGTTTTGGGTGGAGGTGTCGTGGTGTAATGTGTCGAGCCTTGGCTATCAACCCACTTATAATACGTCTTGGCAAAGCTTTGTGTACTGCCCATTGCAAGCGCCATCCCCACCAAACATGCTGCCATTTTTGCAAACTGAATACTCATCTACCATTGTCCTTTTTATATCCGGAGTCATTGGATTTTATCGGGTTTATCGTTGTCGTTATTTTATGCTAATTTGAGAATAATAAGCAGTGTTTGATGCATTTTTCATCTGAGTTTTTTGAAATATTTTGCAGGTCAAATCCTCAGTTTAATGCGTGAAATATGCGTCATGGCACAGTATGAAAATCAGAAGGTTGTGCTAAAAACTGATGAGCAAATGCTGATCTATATTTAAAACTGAAAAAATCTGAGAGAGATGTTGGATTTAAATTTGGGTGAATATCTTATTAAACTTATTTATGGGTTTTATTATGTTTTTTTATTAATAAATTCAGTGAAATAGAAATCTATTTGTTTTTGCACTAAAAAACCAAGAAAAAGTGGCTCAGTTTTCTTTGTCCGCGATGAATAAAAAATAAACGCTCTGTAAATAAACAAAAAAAAGCTAATTTTTAAACTTGACTTTAGTCACGAAACTCCTAAAAATGCTGTCTTTAGTTTTATATGCCTTTACTCGATCACCCTTCGATAAAGTGTCATTTCATGCAATGGACACGCTTTCTAGCCGAGACCGTGAACAAAGTAAAAAAATGTGTTTATCCCAACACGTTTTAGATCTCATATTGCTCAAACAGCATACAGATCAGAATTTTTTCCTATTGCTATGAAAACTAAGAAATATGTGTGCTATAACAGTGCAGACAATCAATGAATGAAACACTGCTGGTGCCTTCCACCATTGCAGTGATAAAGATTAGGGTGAATCACGTTGGAACTTTTATCTGGTGGTGAAATGCTCGTTCGCGCATTGGCGGACGAAGGCGTTGAACATGTATTTGGATATCCAGGCGGCGCAGTTTTACATATCTACGACGCGTTCTTTCAACAAGACAAAATCAATCATTACCTCGTGCGCCATGAACAAGCTGCTGGCCATATGGCAGATGCTTACTCACGCGTAACAGGTAAGACGGGTGTGGTCCTCGTGACTTCAGGTCCGGGTGCAACCAATACTGTGACTCCAATTGCAACGGCTTATATGGACTCAATCCCAATGGTGATTTTGTCTGGTCAGGTTGCGTCACATTTAATTGGTGAAGATGCATTCCAAGAAACAGATATGGTCGGTATTTCTCGTCCGATCGTAAAACATAGTTTCCAAGTGCGCCATGCCAGCGAAATTCCTTCGATTATTAAGAAGGCATTTTATATTGCATCTTCTGGTCGTCCGGGTCCAGTTGTGGTCGATATTCCAAAAGATGCAACCAATCCTGCTGAGAAATTTGCTTACGAATACCCAGAAAAAGTGAAGATGCGTTCGTATCAACCGCCGCATCGTGGTCACTCAGGTCAAATTCGTAAAGCGATTGAAGAGCTGATTCACGCTAAACGTCCTGTGATTTATACTGGCGGTGGTGTGGTTCAAGGTAATGCTTCTGCACAATTGACTGAACTGGCACATATTTTGGGCTTCCCAGTGACCAATACCTTAATGGGGCTTGGTGCATTCCCAGGTAATGATCCACAGTTTATTGGTATGTTGGGTATGCATGGTACCTATGAAGCCAATATGACCATGCACAATGCTGATGTGATTTTGTGTATCGGTGCGCGTTTCGATGACCGTGTAACCAATAATCCAGCAAAATTCTGTCCAAATGCCAAAGTGATTCATATTGATATCGACCCTGCGACGATTTCGAAAACCATCATGGCGCATATCCCGATCGTGGGTGCGGTAGAACCTGTCCTTCAAGAAATGTTGACACAATTGAAACAAATGAATGTGTCTAAACCAAATCCTGAAGATATCGCTGCTTGGTGGGCGCAAATCAATGAATGGCGTAAAGTTCATGGCATGCGATATGAGTCTGGTGCAAACGGCGTAATGAAACCACAACAAGTGGTCGAAGCGTTGGATAAAATCACCAATGGTGATGCGATCATTACTTCTGACGTAGGTCAGCATCAAATGTTTGGTGCGAACTATTACAAGTATAAACGTCCACGCCAATGGATTAACTCAGGTGGCCTAGGGACCATGGGTGTTGGTTTACCCTATGCGATGGCGGCGAAATTGGCTTTCCCTGACCAACAAGTAGTGTGTATCACGGGTGAAGCATCCATCCAGATGTGTATCCAAGAGCTTTCGACGTGTAAGCAATATGGCCTAAACGTAAAAATCCTCTGCTTGAATAACCAAGCTTTAGGAATGGTGAAGCAGTGGCAAGATATGAACTATGAAGGACGTCATTCAAGTTCTTATGTAGATTCATTGCCTGACTTCCCTAAATTGATGGAAGCGTATGGTCATGTAGGTATTCAGATTAACCATGCCGATGAGCTTGAGTCTAAGCTTGCAGAAGCAATGGCAATCAACGATAAATGCGTATTTATTAATGTGATGGTTGACCGTACAGAGCATGTTTATCCAATGCTTATCGCAGGTCAGTCAATGCAAGATATGTGGTTAGGTAAAGGGGAGCGCACGTCATGAGACACATTATCTCTGTACTTGTAGAAAACGAAGCTGGTGCGCTTTCTCGTTTGGTGGGTTTATTCTCTCAACGTGGTTATAACATTGAGACTTTAAACGTTGCGCCAACCGAAGATCCGACTTTATCTCGTTTGACATTAACGACTTATGGCGATGACCATAAAATTGAACAAATCACCAAACAGCTCAACAAATTGGTTGAAGTGGTGAAAGTGGTTGATTTGTCTGAAGGTGCGCACATTGAACGTGAGTTGATGTTGATTAAAGTTAAATCACTTGGCTCTGCACGTGCTGAAATCAAACGAACTGCGGACATTTTCCGTGCGCAAATTGTTGATGTCACCCCAACGACGTATACCATTCAAATCGCGGGTACGACTGAAAAAATTGATGGTTTTATTGATGCACTCGCAGAGAACACCATCCTTGAAGTTGTACGCTCAGGTGTTTCAGGCATCGCACGTGGCGAAAAAGTTTTAACCATTTAATTAATTAACACGATTCAACCTCCTTTTGAGAAAGAGGAGGGTTTCATCAAACAATAAACCCCTTGATGGAATTACAGAATACCAAGCATTTTAGCGGAGACAGCAATGCAAATTTTTTACGATAAAGACTGCGACTTATCTATCATCCAATCTAAGAAAGTAGCAATCATTGGTTACGGTTCACAAGGTCACGCACACGCGCTTAACCTTAAAGATTCTGGTGTAGACGTAACTGTAGGCTTACGCGCTGGTTCTACTTCTTGGAAAAAAGCTGAAAATTCAGGTCTTAAAGTTGCTGAAGTTCCTGCTGCAGTTGCTCAAGCTGACGTTGTCATGATCTTGACTCCAGATGAGTTCCAATCACAACTTTATCGTGACGTGATCGAGCCAAATATCAAAGAAGGTGCAACGTTAGCATTTGCTCACGGTTTCTCTGTTCTTTATAACCAAGTGGTTCCACGTGCTGATTTAGACGTGATCATGGTTGCTCCAAAAGCACCAGGTCATACAGTACGTTCTGAATACCAACGTGGTTCAGGTGTTCCTGACTTAATCGCGATTCATCAAGATGCGTCTGGTAATGCACGCAACGTAGCACTTTCTTATGCTTCTGGTGTAGGTGGTGGTCGTACAGGTATTATCGAGACTTCATTCCGTGAAGAAACTGAAACTGACCTATTTGGTGAGCAAGCAGTTCTTTGTGGTGGTGCGGTAGAACTTGTGAAAATGGGCTTCGAAACTTTGGTAGAAGCAGGTTATGCACCTGAAATGGCTTACTTCGAATGCTTACACGAACTTAAGTTAATCGTTGACTTGATGTTTGAAGGTGGTATCGCGGACATGAACTATTCAGTATCTAACAATGCTGAATACGGTGAATATGTGACTGGTACTGAAGTAATCAACGAACAGTCTCGTGAAGCAATGCGTAATGCATTGAAACGTATCCAATCTGGTGAATATGCGAAAATGTTCATTCAAGAAGGTGCATTAAACTACCCATCTATGACTGCTCGCCGCCGTCAAAATGCTGCGCATGGTATCGAAGTAACAGGTAATAAACTTCGTGCAATGATGCCGTGGATTCAAGCGAACAAAATCGTTGATAAAGAGAAGAATTAATTTCTCGAATCAATTGATTTGAATGCGAAAACCCACTCTATTTGAGTGGGTTTTTTCTATTTTTATTGTTACGTGCCTTTTAAAAAGGGAAAGCAATGCTTTCCCTTTTTTTTCGTACCTTAGATTCAAGCGAACAAGATTGTAGATAAAGAAAAGAACTAAGTTTCTGATCTAGCTTATTTTAAGTAATAAAACCCTGCTTCGGTAGGATTTTTTATTGATCTACTATCATGTTTTATGTGTGGCAAAGCTATTAATTAAAAAGATGTGAGTATAAATAGGGCCATGATATGGCTATCGGTACACAGCTATAAGTTGATCTTACCCGTGTTCAAAATTGTTATATGGAGTCCACGTTTATTTCATTTCAGTGCTAGATATATGGGTAGCATATATCGTCCAAAAACTATTGGATTAATAACGTATCCATGGGCTTTATTGCAATAAATGAAACTCTCAAAAAAGTGTACCTATCATTACGTTTGGGTTTTTAGTGTGAGTTTTTGATTTCTGAAATAGTAGGTCATGTAAATTTAAGGCTTGATTATGTGATTTTAGTCATATTGTTCAATCACTGAAATTGGGTAAATAGCATGTGAATAAACTTTGGATTTTAGCAAGATGATCGACCTGAATTGAAAAATTGATGGAAATGTAAAGTAAAAAAAAGATGAAAAATGAATTTTTTAGCGATTTAAGAAATTATTCAACTGAAAATGTAATGAAATGTAAAAGTGAATTTCTAATATAAAACAGAGATCTATTTAAAATATAAAAAATCACTAAAATTGTGCATCCCTGGAAGTTGTGTAACTATTTTTTGGGAATTAAAAAGTATAGGGTGTATAAAAATATTAATAAAAATAGTTATTTAAATTTACTTTTTTTAAAAATACGTACTTGTTGTCTTTTTGGGTGAAAAGGGACGTATAGGTGGTTTTTTGTTCAGAATAACTACAATTAAAACACGCTTAACAAAAAGCTTGGTAGCCAAGAAAGGCCCAGTTTTGATTAAGGGTAACCATAACAATTAATCAGGTTTTAAAAATAAACGTCCCGGAGAATGGCTATGAATAAATTAGTTCAAACATCTTTAATGGCAGTTGCATTAGGTCTTGGCTCAACAGCAGTTTTTGCTGATGCTGAAGGTGGCGAAGCAGCACGTGGTGGTGGCGGATATAATTGGGGTAACTGTACTTCAGTTGGTTGTGAAAAAGATATTCCAATTAAATTGGAAATTCCTAAAAAATGTGAAGTGCTCGGTGGTAGTGCCATTACGTTGAATAAAAATGGCGGAACCCAGAGTTCAACCTACACTGTGCGTAGTAATACCCACTATACGCTTAACATTCAAACAGCAAACACTGGTACAAGTGTCAGCACTTATGTGAAACATGAGGACGATGGCAGTGTTCGTGTACCAACAACAATTGTTACAAATAAAACAGGCGGTGGTTTGATTCCATTTGGTAACTCAAATCACAATGGTCTAGCTGATGATGTATACTCTGTATCTGTTACAAATGCAGCAGTAAGTGCGTTCCAACGTGCGGGTACATACAACGATACTTATAAAATTAAAGTTTACTACTAATCTGGTTAAACTAAGCCTAACTTGATCACAGTATCAGGTTAGGTTTTTTAAAATTATAATAAGGGGCGTAACATGAAAAGAATAATATCAATTCTGGTGTCTTCGATGCTGTATATGTCGGGAACACATGCTGGTGTTTCAGTTGACCCAGTCCAAATGTATATTCAAAATCCCGCAAAGCAAAGAACAACAACATTAACCCTAGAATCTAAAGATGAGACAGAAAAGCGCATTTTTGAAGTTAAAGCATTTAAGTGGACTCAAAAAGAAAATGGCGAAAATGTGCTCGAGCCTGACGATAGTTTAATTATTAACCCTAAGAATTTTATTTTACAAGCCAATGGCAAGCAAACCATTCGCGTCGGTTTTAATCGTCCAGTAGAGTCGGTTTTAGAAGGGCAACAAGAAGGGACATGGCGTGTGATGGTTGATGAAATTCCACAGGCTGTAAAAGAATCTTCAGTAAATTTTCTGGTCAGCTTTAATTTACCCCTCTTTGTTGGTAAGCAGGAAGATGTTAAACTAAATTTCAACGTTGAAAATAATAAGTTGATTGTTAAAAATAATGCAAAATCGCATATTCAAATCGCAAATTTGAAAATTGTAGATGCAAATAAAAAAGAAGTTTTTAAAACGGAAAACATGAATTATTTGCTTGCAAATAAAAGTATGTCTTATGATCTAAACAATATACGAATAACAAACCCTAAAAATTATTACGTTCAATTGTTTACAGATAAGAACGATAAAATGGTGGAACTCAAATTCTCGGATTAGTCCAAGGTGGGGGTAGAATGAATACTAAAATAAAAATAATGATCGTTATTCATTTTTTTTTAGCACTCAATGTAAATGCCAGTGAGGGTATGCCGGAAGAAAATATTGCGAACCTTTGGATTAATAATCTAGATCATCATACAGATGTCGCCTTATTAAAGCAGGGTGATCAATATTATCTTGAATGTCAGGTACTGGCAGAACGTCAAATTTCAACTGCGCAATTAAAAACCTTAGCTTCACGACCAGAATTCTGCTTAGTGTCATCAAGTAGTGTTCAGTCAACTTTTGATGATTCATCGCAATCCATTAAGCTCACGATTCCAACAGAACTTTTTGAAACGGACTTTAATGCATTAAACAATAGCATCATTCCTGAAAAGGCCAGTTTTGGTGGTTTCATAAATTATGATTTTCTTTATGCAACTAGTAATTCTAATAACTCTTATAGTGGACTGATGGAGTTAGGGGTTTTCAAAGATTATTGGATCATGAAAAACTCGATGTTGTATCAGAATACCCCCACTGATGAGCGAGTGGTTCGCTTAAGTAGTAGTGTCGATTTTGAATTTCCTAAACATATGACCCGCTTAACGGTAGGGGATACTACAACTACATATAACCCTTTGATTAATTCTTTACGTTTTGCAGGTTTGAATTGGGGGACGAATTACACTGAAAGACCGAATTTTGTGTACTGGAATATGCCAAGTTTACAAGGGAGTGCGCGCGTTCCTTCTACTGTTGATTTATATATAAATGGCGTAAATATTTATAATCAGAAGGTGAGCCCTGGTGATTATAACTTACTAATGGGGGCACAAATCCAACAAGCAGGTAATGCGCAAATTGTAGTTGAGGATGTACTCGGGAATCGAAGTGTACAAAGCTTTCCTATTATGGTAACCAATAGGCTATTACGATCTGGTCTGAACGAATATAGTGTTGCAGCAGGTAAACTTCGTTATAACTATAATTTGGATAGTAGTGATTATAGGGACTTCTTTGTGAATACTTATTTTCGCAGGGGTATGTCAAACTCAACTACGTTAGGAAGCAATTTATCTTACAGTAAAGATATACAAAATATAGGTTTCATGTGGACACAAGCGATTAGTAATATTTTTGTTCTCGATAGTGTCGTCCTTGCTTCTCATGATGATGAAAACCAATTTAATTATTCCTATGGGTTATCCGCAAGTAAAGACTTTGGTCGATTTTCAATGGGGGCGAGCTCAAAATATACAGAAAAAGATTTTAAATTTTTAGGAGATGAGTTGGGTGCCAATTCTAACTATCCGAAATTTGAAAATCTTGCATATTTTGGTATGAGTAATGTGCCCTATTTGCATAATCTAAATATTAACTATGCAGAACAAAAATATTATGAAAATCCTGATTTTCCTAATAGTAACCAAAAGGTAATAAATGTTGGGTTTAATCGGAATTTTGGTCGTCGAATTTCATTTGGTTTGAGTTATTTCAACTCTTTTGGTGACAGGAAAGACTCAGGCGGCATTCTTTCACTTAGCTACAGTTTTGATAATAAGTCCGTTTACTTTAGTCAATCAGCTGACCAAAACACAAACCTCCAGTTAGTGAAATATGACTCCAATCAAGTCGGGTTCGATTATTCTCTTGGCGTAAACCGTCGTAGTGAAGACACGATGTTTAACTTTAATGGTGTTGTTAAAACAGACGTAGGAGATTTAGATTTCTATCATGTGCAAGGTCGTGAAGACCGTGAGTCACAGTTAAATTATCGAGGAGCAGTTGTTTGGTTGGGTAATAAAATCAGTTTTACCAAAATGGTTGATAACGCATTTACTCTAGTCAAAGTAGGGGATTATCAAGATATTGATATTTTAAGATCGCTGACCTATGTTGATAAAACCAATAAAAAGGGATATGCCTTTATTCATGATGTTATTCCTTATGTTAAATACGATATTGCATTTGATCAAAATCAACTACCTATCGAAGATAAAATACAGTATTCAAGCAAACAATTAACAGCTTTAAATCAACGCGGTTATATCATCAATTTCCCAGTATTCCATGCAAAACAAGTTACTGTTAAGCCAGTAGACAGTAACAATCGGTCTTTTGCTGCTGGTTCAGAGCTTTATATTGATAATAATGGTGAAGGAGAGGTTTATCCGATTTCTACCGATGGTAGCGTAACGCTTTATGGTTTGATTCCGGGAACATATAAGATACAAATTAAAACTAAAGAAGCACGCAGTTGTTCGTCAGAACTTACAATTACAGATACTAAGAATGATGACAACTCATCAATACTGGATCTTCAGTGTAAATAAATGGAGTAGAGCCATGAAACTGAACATTATTATACTGCTGTTTTGTGTAGCGGCCACCCCAATAGCTTATGCAAAACAGTGTCAAATTGAGCGTTTAACTTCAAGCCAGTTGAACCTAAGTTCATCATATCTTAGTCAAGCTGCAACTTCTTTCTCAGTTGCTTGTGATAGTAATTACGCGATTAAATTCAATTCGCGTAATTTAACTAATGCAACAGGGAGTAGTTATTTAGTCAATGAGAAAAACTATAAATTGAGAACTCAAATGAATATTTCAGGAGCAAGTGCATCACGTTGGAATAGCCCTATTGCTCAACCAGCAACTGAGCAAAATAAGTTTGTAGTCTTGGTGCAATTGATGGAACGCCCAACTGCCTTAACCCCAGCAGGTGTGTATAAGGATAGCTTGTATATTAATTTGATGTTTTAAATTTTAGGCCTTTAAACTATTAATATGTAAAAAGATACCTACTAATCATAGGTGTCTTTTTATTTGATTGCATTCATTATCATCAAACTGTCAAATAGTTTAACTAAACTTGAGCGAAAATAAGAAAAGTTTGGAATAACATGATCGGTTCAATGACAACAAAATTATTCAAACAGCACAATTTCCCAGAACCACAGCGGTTTTATCTCAAGCAACAGCATCAGCATAATATTCAGCAAGAACTCTCTATCCTTCATGAAACACTTAAGCCAAAGTTAAAAATAACCATCGTGACGGAAACATGGTCACCAGAAATCAATGGTGTGGCGAACTCTTTATTACAACTGTGTAAAGGTTTGCAAAAACTGGGGCATCGTATTCAGCTCATCCGCCCAATACAAAAAACCATATGTACCGACTTTCAGGCAGAGCAGGAATGTTTGGTCTGGGCAAAGAGCATTCCTAAATATGCTGACATGCAATTTGGTATGCCTCAGTATGTTAAAGTCAGCAAAGCGATTGAGCGCTTCGCGCCAGATGTGGTCCATATTGTGACGGAAGGTCCTCTAGGGCTGACTGCACTGTATGCAGCTCAAGCGCATCAAATTCCAGTATCAAGTGGCTTTCATTCAACTTTTCATGATTTTAGCCGCTTCTTTGATTTGGCTTTGCTGGTCAAACCGATTGAAAGTTATCTCCGCTGGTTTCATAACCATACGGTACTCACCTGTGTGCCGAGTCAAACCACGTTAAATCAACTCCAGACCTTCGGTGTGACCTGTCCTTTGGTTGAGGTTGGCCGAGGGGTGGATACAACTCGCTTCCATCCAGAGCATCGCTCAGAACAATTCCGTCAGCGTTGGCAAGCAGATGCCAAGACTTCTGTGTTGCTATATGTGGGACGTTTATCTCCAGAAAAAGAAGTCGATGTGCTCATTCAAAGTTATTTGAATATCAAGAAACAGCAGTCACGCAAGTTGAAAATGGTGATTGTGGGAGATGGTCCGGATCGTAAGCGATTAACCGAGATGGCAAATGGCTCAGATGTTATTTTTACGGGAAGCTTAACAGGGCAGTCACTCGCTCAAGCCTACGCCAGTGCAGATGCTTTTGTTTTTGCTAGTCAAATAGAGACTTTTGGTAATGTGGTACTTGAAGCCATGGCCAGTGGCTTACCTGTGGTGGCCTATAACTATGCCAGTCCGCAGCGTTATATCAAGCAAGGTATAACAGGGTGGTTGAGTCCTTTTGGACAAGTGGCACACTTTATGCAAACTATTAATCAGTTGCCAGAGCAAAAGGTGCTTAGATGTATGGGAACTCAAGCGCGTCAAGACATTGAGAGTGTAGGCTGGCGGTATCCTGTGAAACAGTTTGAGCAAGCCTTATATCACGCGGCAAATATTAAGGCAGCACCTTAACCAATAGCTGTTTTAAAAGTGTCAGTGATAAAGATGAGTTGGGTAATTTTGATGAGTTTTAACTTAAATCATCAAACTGTCAAAAACACCCTTTAATATGAGCTTAACGAAAAGCGATTTTGATGAATTAAATCGTCATATAACAATGATTTTCCAGCTGAACTTTCAACATTGTTGTTAAGGAGAAGTGGTATGAATCTTAAAACTGCAAAAATAAGAATATTAGATTTAGATTTAAAAGGCTGTGTCTATCTCAATCATTTTTCCCATTCGCATACTGTAGCCAATTTTTTTAAGCGGATCAGTCGATTGGGAGATGGCATTTTTTGGTACACCATGTTGGCCTTAACTTGGTTGTTGCAAGGATTGGTCTACAGTTTACAAATCGTGTATTTGGTGCTTGGTTCATTGTGTGGGACTTTAATTTATAAAGTCTTAAAAATCAAAACTATTCGCCCAAGACCTTATCAAGTACATCAGGTGATTCGAATGGGTGAGCGACCGCTTGACCATTTTAGTTTTCCTTCAGGTCATACTTTACATGCGGTGATGGTCAGTACGTTATTGGGCTTTGTACAGCCAATTTTATTGGTGCTCATGTTGCCTTTTACTGTTTTGGTTGCCGCGTCACGCATGATTTTAGGACTACATTATCCAAGTGATGTGTTGGTGGGAGCGGCTATAGGTGCGGTCGTAGCTGTTACTTTAATTTGTAGTGCACCATTTTTAAATATCGTGTTGTAAAAAAGCCCAATTTTTCTCAAACAAACTAGCGCTTAAATTTCGGAGTTTGCTACAGTACAGTATCTTCTACATTGTGATGAGACTCCACCATGGGCTTACGTTGGTCAGACACTATTGATATTGCTATTGAGTTGTATGAAGCTCATCCAGATGTCGATCCGCAGTGGATTCGCTTTACAGACTTGCATGCTTGGGTGTGTGCCTTACCAGACTTTAGTGATGATCCGACCAAGTCGACTGAAGGTTTGCTTGAAGCAATTCAAATGGCATGGATTGACGAAGCGCGATAATCCTTGCATCGAAAAAAGCAACTTTTTACAGAGTAAAAGCAGAAAATTGTGCATTATGTCGGTATAATGCGCCAAAATTTTCATGTCTACATTGACTTAAGGAGCCAATCATGGCTATTGAACGTACTTTATCTATCGTAAAACCAGATGCAGTTGCTAAAAACCACATCGGTGACATTTTTGCTCGTTTTGAAAAAGCTGGTCTTCAAATCGTTGCAACTAAAATGAAACACTTGACTCAAACTGAAGCTGAAGGTTTCTATGCAGAGCACAAAGAACGTGGTTTCTTTGCTGATCTAGTTGCGTTCATGACTTCTGGTCCAGTTGTTGTTTCAGTTCTTGAAGGCGAAAACGCAGTTCTTGCTCACCGCGAAATCCTTGGCGCAACTAACCCTAAAGAAGCTGCTCCAGGCACTATCCGCGCTGACTTTGCTGTAAGCATCGACGAAAATGCTGCTCACGGTTCTGACTCTGTAGCATCTGCTGATCGTGAAGTTAACTACTTCTTCGCTCAAACTGAGATTGCTCCACGTACTCGTTAATTCGAAGTATTCAAACCAGATAAGTGTTATTATACTTATCTGGTTTTTTTATTCCCTGAATAAATTTCTGCTCGCTTATTGAGCTTCTCCTTTCATCTTTAGACATGGTTTAGGTAATACACATGAGTACTGAAGTGGTCGCTGTCTCTACAGTTTCGGCTGAACAGAAACAATCTCCATCCGCTCCTGCACAGCAAAACTCTGTTGCGAAAGTGAACTTACTTGGCATGTCACGTCCGCAGCTTGAAAAATTCTTCGAAGATATGGGAGAAAAAAAGTTTCGCGCAGGACAGGTGATGAAATGGATTCACCAGTTTTTTGTGACTGATTTTGCTGAGATGACCAATATCTCAGGCAAATTGCGTGAAAAACTTGAAAAGCTCTGTGAAATTAAAGCACCAGAAGTGGTGCATAAAAACTATTCTAAAGATGGTACGCGTAAGTGGGTCTTTCGCGTCGGTGAGGGTGAAGGCTCTTTGGTTGAAACCGTATTGATTCCTGCTGAACATCGCAGTGGTTTGCGCCGTACTTTATGTATTTCATCTCAAGTGGGCTGTGCACTGGATTGTTCATTCTGTTCAACCGGTAAACAAGGCTTTCAGCGCGACTTAAATCCAGATGAAATTATTGGGCAGTTATGGGTCGCAAACTATTCTTACATGGAAGATGTACCTGTAGCTGAGCGTGAGCGCTCGGTGACCAATGTGGTAATGATGGGGATGGGCGAGCCATTACTGAACTATGATGCCGTATTGAGCTCAATGCGTATTATGTTAGATGATTTTGCTTATGGTATGTCTAAGCGCCGTGTGACCTTATCGACTTCAGGTGTGGTGCCGAAAATTGATCAATTGGCACAAGATATTGATGTTGCGTTGGCAATCTCCCTACACGCGCCAAATGACGAACTGCGAAATGAATTGGTTCCAATCAATAAAAAATATCCATTAGCACAACTGATTGCAGCATGTCAGCGTTATATCGCTAAAGACGGTAATGAAAGTGCACGTAAGCATGTCACAATTGAATATGTGATGTTGGATGGGGTGAATGATCATCCTGAGCATGCGCAGCAGATGATTAAGTTGTTGAAGAACTTACCAAGTAAAATTAATTTAATTCCGTTTAATCCATTTCCACATGCGCCTTATGGTCGTTCAAGTCGCAACCGCATTATTTCTTTCCAAAAAACTTTGTCTGACGCTGGATTTGTGTGTACGATTCGTCAAACGCGTGGCGATGACATTGATGCTGCCTGCGGACAATTGGTCGGTCAAGTGGCCGATCGAACACGTCGTGCTGAGCAGTGGAAAAAGAAAGTAGCAGAGAAAAACGAGATTCTACGTTCACAAGGATAATATAAGGGGATGCCAATTGAAAAAACCCGTTTCTAAACTTTACCTTGCGCTGACCCTGGGTGTGTCAGTGTGGTACTTGATGGGTTGCCAAACCGTGAATACGAAAGGTGATCCAAGTAAAGCAGTACAAGTTAGAACGCAGTTGGCGGCTGAATATATTAAGTCGAATGATTACGATGCTGCGAAACGTACATTGGATCAGGCATTAGACATCGACTCTCGTGATGCATCTGCAAATATGATGATGGGGGTGTTGTTACAGCGCGAAGGCAGTCCACAAAATGTGGAAAAGGCTGAGCGTTATTTTAAGCATGCAATTGCGGCTGAGCCAAAAAATGCACAGGCTCGTAACAACTACGGTACGTATTTATATCAAATTGGGCGTTATAATGACGCGATTGATCAACTTCAAGTTGCAGGTTCAACTTTAGGGTATGATCAACGTTATCGAGCATTGGAAAATTTAGGTCGTGCGTATCTACAAGTAGGTCGAGTGGCGGAAGCAGAAGCAGCTTTTAAGCAAGCCCTACAGGTAAACTCAGGTGCCTATCTTGCCATGATCGAAATGGCGGAAATTTCATATTTACGTCAGCAAAATGCTGAAGCTACGCAGTACTATGAACAGTTTGTGCGAGCGGTTGGCGAGAAAAACTTAGATGCACGTGCGCTTTGGATTGGGATCCGAATTGCGCGAGCAAATCATGACACGATGGGTTCGCAAGTACTGGTCAACCAGCTACGTGCATTGTATCCAGACAGTCAAGAATACAAACGTTATTTGCAATTACAGTACACTACTGAGGCCGTATGGAAGTAAATCCTAATTCACCACAATCGAATGGTTCTAGCAATGCTTTAGGAAATATCCAACGTCCGGGTGATTATCTTCGTCAAATTCGTATTACACAAAAACGTGAATTAAGCGATGTTGCCAAAGAGTTGAATATTCCACTCAAGACTTTAACTGCGCTTGAGCAGGACGAATATACGGCGCTTCCAGAAGCAACCTTCATTAAAGGTTACTATCGTACTTATGCGAAGTTCCTAAAAGTCGATGCCACTACGATTATTCAGCGTTTTGATGACATCTATGCCAATGATACGGGACTATTACCGAATCACGCATTGAATAATTCACCGATTAAAATCATGGGTAAATTACCTGGTTCTAAGCGTGACCGTAACCGTAAATGGTTGAAACGTGGACTGATTGCGATTGTTGTAATTGTGATTTTGGCAGCGTTGTTCGGCACAATTCAGAATTGGTCAGGCAGTACAGATGAGACTGCGACTCCGCAGACTGAGTCTGATGTACAAATCATCAATATGAATGGAGCTGCTGCAACCACAGGGGATCAGTTGAAACTTGAGTTCAATCGTCCGACATCTGTACATATTGTCGATTCAACGGGGAAGGTACTGGCAACAGGGCGTCAAGCTTCTACGCTTGAGCTTGCGGGTGAGACTCCTTTTCAAATTCGTATCGATGATGCTGCTGCTGTGTCACTCAGCTTAAATAATGAAAGTATTTCATTGTCACCATATACCGTCGGTGGAAAAGCAGATTTCCGCTTGTCACGTTAATGGGATCAAGGAAAAGCAATGATTGTAAATCCAATTAAACGCAAGCCTACTCGCAAGATTCGTGTAGGTTCAGTCTATGTCGGTGGTGATGCGCCTATCAGCATTCAAAGTATGACCAATACTGAAACTTGTGATGTGGAAGCAACGCTGGCGCAAATTCAGCGCTGTGTAGATGTAGGTGCGGACATCATGCGTGTTTCTGTACCGACCATGGAAGCGGCAGAGGCTTTTGGTGAAATTCGTAAGCGTTCATCTGTGCCGTTGGTTGCAGATATTCATTTTGACTACAAGATTGCACTGCGTGTTGCCGATTTGGGTGCGGACTGTTTAAGGATTAACCCCGGAAATATTGGCTCTGAAGCTAAAATCCGTGAAGTGGTTGCCGCAGCACGCCATAACGATATTTCTATGCGTATTGGGGTGAATGCAGGTTCACTGGAAAAAGATATTCAAAAGAAATATGGTGAGCCAACAGGTCAGGCTTTGCTTGAGTCGGCGATGCGTCATATTGATATTCTAGATCGTTTAGATTTCCATGAATTCAAAGTCTCAGTGAAAGCATCCAATGTGTTTTTAACCATGGATGCTTATCGCCTACTGTCACAGCAAATTGATAATCCGTTACATCTGGGTGTGACAGAAGCTGGGATTTACCGTACAGGTTCGGTGAAGTCTGCGATTGCATTGGGCGGTTTGTTGTTGGATGGCATTGGTGACACCATGCGTATTTCCTTGGCAGCGGAACCTGAAGAAGAGATTAAGATTGGTTTTGATATTTTAAAATCACTCAGTCTTCGCTCAAATGGCATTAACTTCATTGCTTGTCCAAGTTGTTCACGTCAAGAGTTCAACGTGATTTCAGTGATGCAAGCCTTAGAAGAGCGTTTAGAAGATATTCGTACCCCAATGGATGTGTCGGTGATTGGGTGTAAAGTGAATGGTCCGGGTGAAGCCAAAGAAGCCGATATTGGTGTAGTTGGTGCAAGTCCACGTTCACTGGTGTATCGTAGTGGTGAAAAGAGCCATTTAATTGACACAAATCAGTTGGTTGACGAAATCGAAACGATGGTTCGTCAGCGTGTTTCAGAGCTTGAAGAAGCTAAATCTAAAGAGATCATCCGTAGTTCATCATGAGTTCAATTGTCGCAATCAAAGGTTTTAATGACATTCTTCCTAAGCAAACACCAGCGTGGAGACGTCTTGAACAGCATCTCGCATCATTGATGGATGCGTATGGCTACCAGCAAATTCGTTTGCCTATTGTTGAACAAACCAATTTGTTCAAACGTTCGATTGGTGATGCAACGGATATCGTTGAAAAAGAAATGTACACCTTCTTGGACAAAGGTAATCCGCCTGAGTCTTTGACTTTGCGTCCTGAAGGAACAGCAGGCTGTGTACGTGCCATGCTGGAGCATAACTTGCTTCGCGGTGCAACGCCTCGTGTTTGGTATATCGGGCCGATGTTCCGTTATGAAAAGCCGCAAAAGGGTCGTTATCGTCAGTTCCACCAATTTGGCGTGGAAACCTTTGGTGTGGCAACCCCAGATATGGATGCTGAGCTGATTTTGATGACAGCACGTCTGTGGAAACGCATGGGTGTAGCAGATAAAGTTCAACTTGAGTTGAATACTCTCGGTGAGTCTGATGAGCGTGCAGCTTATCGTGCGGCATTGGTGGAGTTCTTAGAATCACATAAAAATGATTTAGATGAGGATTCACAGCGTCGTTTAACCACCAACCCACTACGTATCCTTGACTCTAAAGATGCAAAAACCCAAGCCATTTTAGAAAATGCGCCGAAGTTGCATGACTTTATGGGGGAAGAGACGCTACAGCACTTTGCAACTTTGCAGCAGTATTTAACTGATGCAGGTGTGAGCTTCGTGATTAACCAAAAACTGGTGCGTGGCTTAGATTATTACAACAAGACAGTTTTTGAGTGGACCACCACGCATTTGGGCTCACAAGGTACAGTCTGTGCGGGCGGTCGTTACGATGGCTTAGTGGGTCAGCTTAAAGGCAAGGCTGATCAGTCTGTACCTGCAGTTGGCTTTGCGATGGGTATGGAGCGTCTGTTGTTATTGCTTGAGCAAGTCGAAGACGCTACGCCTATACGTGACTGCGAAATGTTTTTATTGGCAGATCCTGCTTCTCAAGGTAAAGCTTTGGTGCTTGCAGAACAAATTCGTAACCAGTTAGATGCTGTATCAAGTACGCTTCGTTTGAAAGTTGGTTCACATGGTTCAATGAAGTCGCAAATGAAAAAAGCGGATCAGTCTGGCGCATTGTTTGCCCTCATTTTGGGTGAGCGCGAGGTGGAAGCTGCACAGTTTGCCGTAAAAGAGTTGGCGACAGCTGAACAAACTTTGGTTGCGGTGGATGACATCGTGCCATTTATGATTGAAAAATTTTCTTCAAAATAAGCCAAAATATAAGGAAAGGGTAGTCACATGAGCGCATTAAGTGATGAAGAACAACTTGATAGTTTAAAGTCTTTCACTAAAAAATATGGTTCAGCCATTATTAGTGGGATTTTAATTGCGCTGATTGCCTTTTTTGGATGGCAATACTGGCAGAAGAAAACTTTGGCCGAGAAGCAAATGAACACGGCTAAAGTTCAGCAATTGATGGATGAAGCACGTGCAACGCAAGGTGATGCATTTACAGCCTTGTCTGCAACTGCGGACAAAATTGTGAAGGAAGCACCAGATTCGGCGCAGGCCATTCAAACGCAATTGTTGATGGCAAAGTTGGCCTATGACAAAGCGGATTATGCTAGTGCTGAAAAAGCGTTGAAGAAAGTTGAAAACTCGAAAGTGGATGACGACGGCTTAGTGCAAATTGTGAAATTGCGTTTAGCGTATGCACAATTGGCTCAAAAGAAGTTTGATGATGCGATTAAAAACCTCGCATTGGTAAAAGAACCTGCTTTTAAAGCGACAGCCGATGAAGCTTTGGGTGATGTCTATGTGGCTAAAAACGACATCGAAAATGCGAAAAAAGCCTACCAAAGTGCATGGGATCAGTTGGTTGAACGTAAACAAGAACGTCAAATTTTACAAATTAAACTCGAAAGTGTTGGTATTTTAGTTGATGATCCTGAAATCGAACGTCCACTCATAGAAACAGCAGCGGAAGAAACTGAATGAATAGAAAATACAAAATTTCGTGCGCATTAACCGTATTAACTTTAGCGCTTGCGGGTTGTGCAAGTAGCGGAAAAGTAGAAGAAGTTAAGCCGAATCCACTTCCAAAACTGACGCAGGCGAAAACTCTGACTCCTGTATTTTCTCAAAGTGTGTCTTCAACTTCGACTGCTGATCCTTTACGTTTACGCCTAGATGCAGACAACGGAGTAGTTTTTGCACTTGACCCTAAAGGTGTCGTAACGGCATATCAAGGCAAACAAAAACTATGGCAGAAAGAAGTATCTAAAGCTGGGTTGAGTTCAGGCGTTGAAGCTGCCGATGGTCATGTCATTGTAGGTAACGCCAAAGGTCAATTGTTTGCTTTAGATCAGGCAACTGGCGAGCAAAAATGGACTGCACAATTAACAGGTGCACTTCTTGCGCCATCGTTGATTCAAGCTGGTCGTGTAATTTCTGTCAGTAATGATGGCACTGTTTTTGCACATGATTTGGCAACAGGTCAGCAAGTGTGGACTTATAACTTACCAAATGTACAACTTAGCTTACGTGGTAATGCAGCGCCTGTTCCTGTTGATGCACGTACAGTGCTCATTTCTTCAGCTAATGCCTATGTTTATGCTTTAGATGTGCTTACAGGTGTACCCCGTATGCAGCGCCGTGTAGCTGTGTCGGATGGTCGTTCGGATATTCAACGTTTGAATGATGTCGATGGTGATCCTGTAGTGGCAGGTCAGTACTTGATTACGACCAGCTATCAAAGTCAAGTGACCATGACAGATTTGGCTTCACAGCAAGTGGTGTGGAGTGAAGACTCAAGCAGTACGCAGCGCCCTGAAGTGGTGGGTAATGGTGTATTTGTGGCGCAAACTGACGGCAAGTTAGTGGCTTATGAAATTAGCACGGGTCAAAAGCTTTGGGAAAATGACAGCCTGCTGAACCGCCAATTGAGTAATCCAGTCATGTTAGGCCAAGACCTAATTGTCGGTGATCTAGATGGCGTATTGCACATGCTGAACCCTGCGACAGGTGAGTTGATCGGTCGTGCGAAGACGTGTGGTGAAGTGCGTACTTTACGTGTGATTGATGATCAACTCTATGTTGCGACACGAAAGGGTGCATTAAGCATTTGGCAGAATCGTTAATTCTGTTCGACTTATGTTAAACTAGTCAAAATTCGTATTTTTTAAATTCCTCGGGGTGTTTGCTTAGTCAAAACCCCGAGTTTTTATTCAGGTTTTTCACCTAATTTTTCTTCCAGTTTCTGATGTTCAGACCAGTCTCACTGGCTGATCTTGAATAAAGGTTAATCTATGAAACCCGTAATTGCGCTCATTGGTCGTCCGAACGTCGGAAAATCAACGCTATTTAACCAGATCACCAAAAGCCGAGATGCGCTTGTTGCTGACTTTGCCGGTCTGACTCGTGACCGTAAATATGGTGATGCTGTATTTCAAAATAAGTCTTTCATTGTGGTTGACACTGGTGGTATTGGCGAAAATGAAGGTGGTATCGACTCTTACATGGCAGAACAGTCTAAAACTGCCATCAATGAAGCCGATATTATTGTATTTGTCGTCGATGCACGCGCAGGCCTGCTCGCATCGGATGAGCAAATTGCGCGTGAGCTGCGTACACTCGGTAAGAAAGTTTACCTTGTGGCGAACAAAGTTGATGGTGTACATGCCGAAGCTGCACTTGTTGAATTCTACAAGTTGGGTATGGGCGAACCCATGCAAGTGGCAGCCAGCCATGGTCGCGGTGTTCAGCAAATGCTGGAAGAAGTTCTACATGATGTGCCTGAAGATGAAAACCCAGACGAACATGATAAGCACACAGGTTTACGCTTAGCGATTATTGGTCGTCCGAATGTGGGTAAATCAACGTTAGTCAACCGTTTATTGGGTGAAGAGCGTGTGGTGGCATTTGACCAACCGGGAACCACCCGTGATTCAATCTATATTCCGTTTGAGCGTGATGGTCGTCAGTACACCTTAATTGACACAGCAGGTGTTCGTCGTAAAGGTAAGGTTGATGAAATGATTGAGAAATTCTCAATCGTGAAAACCTTGCAAGCCATGAAAGATGCCCATGTGGTGGTCATAGTTGTTGATGCACGTGAAGGTATTGTAGAACAAGACTTACACTTAATTGGCTATGCGCTTGAAGCAGGCCGAGCGATGGTGATTGCGATTAACAAATGGGACAATATGTCCGATTATGATCGTAAGCAATGTAAGTTGGATGTAGAGCGCCGTTTTGACTTTATTCCATGGGCGAAGATCCACCTGATTTCTGCTTTGCATGGTACAGGTGTTGGTGAAATGTATCCATCAATTCACCGTGCTTATGACTCATCGCATTTGAAAGTCTCGCCTGCGAAAATTACACAAATTTTAAATGATGCAACAGATGCGCATCAACCACCTATGGTACAAGGTCGTCGTATCAAGATGCGTTATGCACATATGGGTGGACAAAATCCACCAACCATCGTGATTCACGGCAACAAAGTCGACAAGACTCCACATGACTACCGCCGTTATTTGGAAAACGTATTCCGTAAAGTATATAAGCTTGAGGGTACGCCAGTGCGTATTGAGTTTAAAACCTCTGAAAACCCATTTGAAGGACGTAAGTCGCAAGTGGATGAGCGTACAGCAGCGCGTAAGCGTCGTTATGTTCAGAAGTTTAAGAAAGCAGAGAAGAAATTCAAACGTTAATCAGGCATTAAGGTTCTGATGCTGAAAAGCCCAAAGTGATCTTTGGGCTTTTTTATTTTATGATGCATGAAATGATGATAGGAAGGCAAAGTGGCAAAGACAATACGTGTTGAGCTGAAAAAGATTGAGGACATTGTGCTGGTGGATCACAACCTGTCACGTGTTGAGCAAATTGCACAGCGAAAACAAGCCATTTATCAATATCGCAATCAATGCTTATCCGAACAACGGCAGATGGTTGTAGATGATCACTCCATTGCACTGAGTGAGACAGGTAAACCGTATTGGGTTGATCAGCCTTCTTTTCATTTCAATCATAGCCACAGCCAAAATTACTATGCTTTAGCTACGAGTGAGCGGATGCAGGATCTAGGCGTGGACGTGGAGGAGTTAAACCGAAAAGTTCGCTTTGAGGCTTTGGCTAAACATGCTTTTCACGTAGAGGAACTTCGCGTGTGGCAACAGTATGATCAGGACAAAGCATACTGGTTTAAGGTCTGGACAACCAAAGAAGCGGTGCTTAAAGCATCAGGTTTAGGCATTCGTTTAAACTTAAATGAACTGAACACCCAAGCACATCCAACGCATAATGGCGGAATGTGTAGTCATCCTCTGATTGGGACTTTTGCCTATCAAAATTTTGAGTTAGGAGATGTGATGTTGACCGTGGCTTGGCGGGCAGAGCAGTCCTGCCGTGGCTATGCGTTGCCTCAGATAGAGCTGGTACAACAGCTTCATACCGATATAAAAAAGCCTCTCGATTGAGAGGCTTTTCTTTTGACGTAGCTGTCCCGTCCTGAAATAAGCTTACACCTTTAAGAGGCTTATTTTATGGAACATGAACGAGAACAACGAGTTAAACGTACACAACGTGATTATAGCTTGGCCTTTAAAATGATGGTGGTACATGAAGTAGAAAAAGGGCAAATTACTTATAAA
>NZ_JBIMCF010000020.1:0-50464 GCF_048551975.1 Acinetobacter johnsonii
CAAGCTATAATCACGTTGTGTACGTTTAACTCGTTGTTCTCGTGCATGTTCCATAAAATAAGTCTCTTAAGGTGTAAACTTATTTCAGGACGGGACATTTCTAAGCTTAAAAAAGCCTCCCACTCGGAGGCTTTTTTATGGGCTGTGCTATAGTAGAGGAAACGTGCATTATTAAACAAATCATAATTTTAAAATTTGAGGATGATCTATCGTCATGTCCTACTCTCACCATGTTGAACCTCATTTAATTCATCGTACTGGTTGGCTACGTGCAGCGGTATTGGGTGCCAATGACGGCATCATTTCAGTGACCAGTTTGATTATGGGGATGGCAGCCAGTGGTGCAACCAGCCATACCTTACTCATCACGTGTATTGCCGGGCTCATTTCAGGTGCAAGCTCTATGGCTGCGGGTGAGTATATTTCGGTGAAGTCTCAATCGGATATTGAAGAAGCCGATTTAAAACATGAAGCCCGAGAATTAGATAAGAACCCGCACTTAGAACTTAAAGAACTGACCCAAATTTATATACAACGTGGACTAGAACCCAAACTGGCACATGAAGTCGCAGTACAACTCAGCGCACATGATGCACTGTCTGCACATGCTCGTGATGAAATAGGCATCCATGAAAATACCAGTGCCAAGCCGCCTGAAGCCGCGGGTTCTTCTGCCCTCGCCTTTTCACTAGGTGCTCTGTTTCCTATGCTGGCCATTCTATTAAGCCCTCAAGGTTATCTGACTCAGTCAGTTGCCCTAACAGGGGTACTATCATTGTTCGGTTTAGGGGCTTTATCGAGCTACTTTTCTGGGACTTCTATGTGGACAGGTGCATTTCGTGTGACACTATGGGGAATTTTTGCGATGCTATTTTCTAGTTGGATTGGTTCCCTATTTAATGTGCATGTTTAACGTCAACAACACGAAAAGCGATAGCAGACTACCTATTAAAATGTAAAAAGTCCATGGATTGAATGGGCTTTTTACTATTTATAGCATCATTTATCATCAACTTTAAGCTTGCACATTTTTCTCTGAGCCACTACTCAGATGCACTATTACTGATGATTGAGGTTCCATTCTACAGGTGCAACAGCTTATTTTTTAATTAGCATCAATTGCTTAACGTCTGTTCCCCTTCCCATAACAGCTCAAAACATCATAGAAAATGATGAGTCAACGCCTTACTTACATCTCGCTAGATTGTTTTTTCATTCATATAACGCCAGTAGCGTTTAGGAACATATTGCACATGTAGTTTGATATTTGCTCTTGCCTCGATGTTGATACTTTTAAAATAATCTTTCCATAACTGGTCATACAGCAGCTCATCATCATCTAATTCAACACTAAAGGACTGACTGTGTCCGACTTTGTGTGCATGATCAATTTGATCTACATCCATTTCTACCTGATGCACAGCTGTCAAATCATAATAAATTCCAAAATTTCTTCTTTCATCATAAATCAACCATCTTTGATCTTGATATCGGTTTCTAAAATGTCGTTCTATCAGCGGTAAAACATTAAAATCTGGCTGTACCAAACTTAAAAACAATCCATCCTGACATTTTTTAAAGCGGACAAAAGCTTCCATACGGTGCTTTTCTCTGCCCACTTGCTTGGCCCACTGCGAAACAGCCAATATATCCGCATGCGCATAGTTACGATCTACAGAATGTGTATTTTTAAACACATAGATACAGAAATTAAAAAGATGTTGATGTGCCTCCTCCTGCTCAGACAGAAAGCAATAATAAAAAGATCGTAGCCTTTCAGCCGTAATTTTTTGCTTTAACCCTCGCCAAACTCGCTCTGCGTGTTCGTCATTTGAAGCAACCTCAATACACTCATCAAACAAGCTGGTTTGGGAATTGTTAGATGCAAGCTTGACGTCAAAATCTTTAAACTGAAAGCTTCTATATACACAACTCAGTAGTCCAGTCATGCTTTGATCAAAGTGATATGTCGACATACTAAAAACCAAAGCCTAGTTGAGGCGAAAGCTGTTTTTGATATTTGGATTGCCCCGATTGCAAAATGTGCTGCCGAATCTGGTTCGCTTGTTGTTCTTTTTTAAACTTTGGCGTATCGGCACAGCGAATGAAATGCTGTGCCCGATTGTAAGCAATGCCCATACGCTTTAGTTGATCGATATGAAGCTGCCCAAAACGACGAGCTTGCACAATTTTTTTAGCCGATTGCACCCCTATACCCGGAACACGTAAAATCATACGATAGTCTGCATGTTGAATATCAACAGGGAAATGCTCAGGGTTACGTAGTGCCCAACTTAGCTTCGGGTCAATGTCCAAATCTAAATTCGGATGCTGATCATTCACAATTTCCTGCGCATCAAAACCATAGAAACGCATGAGCCAATCCGACTGGTACAGCCGATTTTCTCTTAATAATGGCGGAGCAGAACCCACAACAGGAAGCATTTTTTCCTGTTCATTGATTGGAATATAACCTGAAAAATACACTCGTTTGAGCTGATACACTTTGTAATGGTGATCCGCCATTAAAATAATATCTTTGTCTGTTTCTTGATGTGCGCCCACCACCATCTGAGTGGTTTGTCCCGCGGGTACAAACTTCGGCACATGCCGAATTACACGTCGTTCATCCGTCAACTGAATTAAGCGATCGCGGACAATGCCCAAGTCCTTTTGTACTTCTGCATGTGATTTCTCAGGTGCAAACTGTTTTAAACCAACTTCCGTTGGCATTTCCAAGTTAATACTCATGCGGTCTACATATAAGCCCGCCTCGGTAATAATCTCTTGTGAAGCACCAGGTATCGTTTTTAGATGAATATAACCATTAAAGTTCTCTTCAAGGCGTAACTTTTTCACCACTTGTAGCATTCGCTCCATAGTGAAATCAGCTGATTTAAAAATACCTGAACTGAGAAATAAACCTTCAATATAATTGCGGCGGTAAAAGTTAATGGTTAAATCTACGACTTCTTGTACAGTAAAAGCGGCTCGTTTGACATCGTTAGAGCGCCTAGAAACACAGTACGAACAATCAAAAATACAGACATTTGAAAATAGAATTTTAAGCAATGAAACACAGCGACCATCTTCTGTATAACTATGGCAAATACCGTTTCCTGTGTTCCCCAAACCTTTGCCTTTGTTTTTACGATTGCTACCACTGGACGAACAGGACACGTCATATTTAGCTGCATCAGCTAAAATCTGTAGCTTTTCACGGATACGATCGGTCATGACGGTCCTCAGTAAAATCTAAAATAAAAGTATAAAAAATTTCAGACTAAAAGCATTGCCAATACACATACCCAACGACAGAGTTTGTCGCTAAAAACCGAAAAATAAACGTGATTGCTTTAGATATTTTTCGAGAAAATACTGAATATTATTTGCCAATTTTGCAGTGCTTGGGCAAAGTGTCTATATGTAAAAGGAGCAAGTACATGTCTTTATTATTAGAACGTCTTGAAATTAAACATCCTATCTTCCTTGCACCGATGGCCGGTGTTTCTACACCAGAGCTTGCGGCGGAAGTTTCAAATCAAGGCGGGCTAGGCTCACTTGGATTAGGTGCAAACACCGCAGAAACCGCATTTAGCCAAATTTTAAAAACCCAAGCACTGACCGAACAACCTTTTCAAGTTAATTTTTTCTGTCATCAAAGTGCCGAAATTGATCCAGCTATCGCACAAACATGGATTGATTTTGTAAGACCTTATTTTGAACAATACAATGCAGAACCACCTACTCAACTGCACTGTATTTATCATAGCTTTTTGGACAATGATGACTTTTTAAATGTCGTACTTGAAACTCGCCCTAAAGCCGTCAGTTTCCACTTTGGTATTCCGCATCCGCATCAAATACAGGCGCTAAAAGACGCTGGCATTTTAACCATGGTTTCTGCAACCAACCTAGCGGAAGCACGGGCCATTGAAGCAGCAGGAATTGATTTTATTATTGCTCAAGGCATAGAAGCAGGTGGACATCGCGGGATTTTTAATGAACATTTTGATAGTGCAATACGTACGGTCGACCTTGTACAACTTCTGACTCAGCACTGTCGGTGCCCGATTATTGCTGCGGGTGGCATTATGAATGGTACACAGGCTCAGCAGATGTTAAGCCTCGGCGCGAGTGCGGTACAGTTGGGAACAGCTTTCGTACAATGCAAAACATCAAATGCCAATGAGGCCTACCGTCATGCACTTTTCCATGAGCACATCACACAAATAAGTGCCAGTATTTCAGGTCGCCCTGCTCGCGGCTTACTGGGTCACTGGCATACCCAGATTGATTTACAGAACCGCCCTGCGGTTGCTGCATACCCATACTGTTATGATCTAGGGAAACAATTACATGCCGCAGCGACTAAACAAGGCGATCAAGGCTTTGGTGCATTTTGGGCAGGTACGAATGTTTCGCAAATTCGTGCCATGGAAGCCCCTGACTTAATTAACCAATTGTTGGTTGAAATGCAACAAGTCAGTTATTAAGTCACGTTATTCACTCAAAGCTCCATACGTGGAGCTTTGTTTAATTGGTTTCTAACAAATTGACCTGTTCAACCTGTACGTCATTCATGGTTTCACCATGTATGAGTAACTGGTCAAAGTAGTCAGCGACCACTTTAAATTGTTCAGTTGTACTTTCCACTTTGTACATGTTCTGCCGAAATTCATTACTTGAACGTAAACCTTTGGTGTACCAAGCAATATGTTTACGTGCAATTCGGCAGCCAGAGTATTCTCCATAAAATGCATACAGTTCAGCAAGATGTCCAAGTAGAACTTCTTTTACTTCTTGAATGCTTGGTGCGGCCAAATGTTCCCCTGTTTCCAAATAATGTGCGATTTCACGAAATATCCATGGACGCCCTTGCGCAGCGCGACCAATCATAATTGCATCTGCACCGGTATAATCGAGTACATATTTGGCTTTTTCTGGACTATCAATATCCCCATTGGCAACCACGGGTATACGAATCAGCTGTTTTACTTCTTTAATCAAATCATAACGAGCCGTATTCAAATACATGTCTTCACGGGTCCGCCCATGCAATGCTAACGCAGCAACACCCGCCTCTTCCGCACGTTTCGCTACATGCAAGATATTTTCATGGCCATTCAAAAAACCCAAACGAGTTTTAAGTGTTACAGGTACATCAACTGCGGCAACAACTTCATCCAAAATTCGAGCCACCAAGTCTTCGTCTTTTAAAAGTGCAGAACCTGCCAGTTTGTTACAGACTTTCTTGGCAGGACACCCCATATTGATGTCCACAATTTGAGCACCATTTGAGACCTGATATCGTGCAGCTTCCGCCAACTCTTTGGGATCTGATCCTGCAATTTGCGCTGAAATAGGCGCCAATTCACCATCAAAATTAGCACGATATAAGCTTTTTTTACTCATTCGTAACGTTTGGTCTGATGTCATCATTTCACTGACAGCATGCCCTGCACCAAAGTATTTGCACAGAGACCTAAATGGACGGTCAGTTACGCCTGCCATAGGAGCCACAATCAAATTATTTGACAGTTGATACGGACCAATATACATATGAATTCATCACTTTTTCGACCAGCACAGTATACTGCATCTACACTTTCGGCTCATCTTTTATCATGTGTTCCGCGGCTATGAAATACTCATAATATAAAAAAACCGGTGGTGTTTAACCAATGCTTGCTTCAGTGATAAAAGCAGGATGTGAGGCTCTGTAGACGCTTAATCTTATTTTTTCACTGTCTAAAAATGACTTAGGCTCTTCAGACCATATTGATTTCCTAGAATCAAGCCCCGAATGACTTAAAGCCCAATCAGAAACTGTACTATAAACAAAAGTATTATCAGCGAAAACTAATTTTGTCTTCCTTCCTACACTACTTATAAGAACTTTATGTGTAGGTAATGATCCAAATGTACTAATTTGGGTGTAAATGTATTTATAGGTTTCAGACATAGAAAAAAGTACTTAAAGGACAGCGCTACTATACCATTTTAACTCTTGAAAAAGCCCACCATTTGGCGAGCTTTTTCTTACTGATCTTTATCCATGGAATGTGGCGTTGTAGTTTTATCCTGCTCTTTCGTATCTGTATCTCTTTTTTGGCATGCCGTTAATCCCAGCATTAAAACTAAACTTACTATTGCAAATATTTTCATCATTTTTGCCTAGCACGATTTAAAAATATAACTTATCAAAATCTAAAGATTTCAATGTTTAATTTGTGAAACAACCCCATTCTCTTTCTTTACAGATGAGACGCTTGGCGATTTAGAGCTTTATGTGCCCAATGAATGAATTTATCCTTTTCATGGAAATGTGGAATATTTAATAAATGAATATGAGTAACCTCACCGAAATTACCTGAAATTTTATTCGGTGCCAAAATAACAAAATCTCTCTTATCCCCTACATGTAACTCCCTAAAAAATTCCATAACCTTAAAATGAAGATTCAGAGCAGTGAATCCTTCTCTTTCAATTAGAAAGTCATAGATTTGGCTGAGTACATGTAATTCAAATTTTTTATTCATGGTCTATTCTTCTCATATTTATTTTAACAATTGGTATAATTTAACCTAATTTTTTTCTTTGTTAAAGTAGATAAAAAACCCAGCCTCTGGAGAATCAATAGAGCTGGGTTAATGAAACATCATTGTCAAATTTTATTTTATTCTTGAAATTGATTCTAAAGCACAAATCCAATAAACGCAAATAATTCTCAATTACAATTATCGTAATTTCAAATATGCCTATCTAAAGATACATACAATTATCTACATTACCTATCAAACAGTGGGCTTACGATACAGATTAAGCAAAGAGAGTACGGGTATCGGGAGGTAGTTACCATTCACAGACACCTCTCCCCCATCTTTGCTGTGCTGTTCCCAGTATTCAATTAATAGTAAAGCAGCTTGTTTAAGGGCAGATGGATATTCCGATCCAAAATTATCTGTAATATAATTTTTAATTATAGCGTCAGCAACAACAATAAAGCTTTTTAATGATGCATCATTGCTATCATCGGCATAGTGTAAGTGGCGCTTTACTTCATATAATTCAACAATACTCATAGATCACTCCATTTTTCCGAGTCAGCTTTTACACTTTCATCACTAAACTCGTTCCTAGAGTCTTTTACGGTGTCATAGCAAATATCACAATTTCACCTCATTCCTATTCTCATATTGATTACTTGGCATTGAAATCCCTTTATCTAGGGATTTTTCTACTATTTTTAATAAGTCTTTCAAAAGATTTCTTATAAATCAATTAATATTTGTTCATATGTTTTTTTAAATAAGCCATTCACCCCCTAAAGATAGTGCGCGTACGACGCCTTAACAACCGAATAGTAAATAAGCTGCCATTAAAAAACCCGCTAACTGAAGCGGGTTTTTTAATTCACAATATTCTTAGATTACTGTGATAGAGCTTGCTTGAGGGCCTTTCTTGCCAGCTACAATCGTAAACTGAACACGTTGACCTTCATTCAACACTTTGAAACCGTTTGATTGGATTTCGCTAAAGTGTGCAAAAACGTCTTCTCCAGTATCGCTAGAAATAAAACCAAAGCCTTTAGTTTCATTAAACCACTTAACGGTACCAGTTGTAATGTTTGACATAAATATTCTCTTAAATTTTGAAAAATATAAGAATTAATCTTTTAAATCATATACATCGGATAAACCGCAGAGTTGAATCAATTGCGAAATAACTTTAGTAAATACAATAAAATAAATAATTCTAATACAGTATCACTATAAGCTTTTTAGCGTGCAATAGATAGACCTTAACATATTATTTTATTGCTAACACCTAACTCTACATGAAATGCTTTTTATCCATATTGATAAGAAAATCTTCACTAAAGGCGAATAAAGCTTATTTACCCGCTTCTAGCTAGTTTTTCTTTCCTAAAATCAACTCAACTTGATGAGTAACATCCCATATTTTCATTTCTGCATGTCGCCAAAAATTTAAGACTTGATCGCCCTTAACATACATTTGCTTGATATAGCTTGATGGTTTATTTTGATCTATTTCTTTTGCATTAAATCGCATCTTATTTAAAACCACTACTTGACCATCCAAGTCACCACCAATACAGATATTCATATTGTTCTGCCTGTTAAGTAACAATTGAACTATAGCACAAATAAAAAAGCCGCCTTTTTGATAAGCTTTTTATCGAGGCTCTGGCTGTAGCCCATAACTCTATGTTCATAAATCATCGAAAATTAGAAACATCATTTTGATAGCTTTTTTGCACGACAGTCACGCCCTAGAATTGTAGGCTCTAGACTAGCAGATTTGCACTTAGTTTTACCTAATGAGGTCCCGCAACTCTGTTGCTAGCTCATTAAGCTCCCTCATCCAACGCCATTCTGTTTCTTTAAGATGATAATCAAAATACTCTTTTGATATACCGTTGAACTTTGCTAGCCTTCTTTTACAAAAGCTTCAGAATGCTTCTATTCCATTTATATGACATTGTCCTCTGGCAAATTCATTCGCTCCATGATTTACTCTAAAATGCTTTGAGTAACCAACATCTACCAAACCATTGTATCCACGCCAACCATCACTATAAATTACACTTTCAAGTACAACTTTACCTAAGATAACTTGTTGTAATGTAGTCTTTTTACAATCAGGGACTATTTCTGTATAAACTCGACCATTCCTTTCAAATATTCTAAATACAGGTTGTTTTAAAGTACCTCGACCTCGCTTCAACTTCCCATGAAAACCACGTTGTCTTTTTGCTCCAAAATAGCTCTCATCAACTTCAATAGAACCTACAAACTTTGCTCTTAAATCTGTTTGATAATCGTAGATTGCTTCTCTAAAAAGCATGTACCAATAGTTGATGGTATTACGGTTCAAGTTAAGCAATAAGGCTGTTTTAGAAGCAGGAATATCAATGCAAAAGCACTGAATAATTTTTTTAATCTTATAGTTACTTAATTTGCTGTTTTCTATCATTATTCTAGACTAAAATATCTATTCTGCTAGTCTAGAGCCTAAACATTTACAGGTTGCCCATTACAGTAAAGTGCATAATCAACTCTTTCTGTAGATTTCACACCTGGAAAATCAGCTGCAAATTCTGCAGGTACCTTAGTCGGGTCATAAGGGCTAAAACCTAAAATATCTAATAAAGGAAGGATTAAAGCCTGTCTAGTTGTTTCTTCTGTAGTACAGTGGCCACCTACTTTTTTCACATGCTCAATATGGCTTCTTAGTCTATTAATAAAATTTTCCATACTCCCCTCATTATTATTACAAGTATATTTTTTGATCTAATTTTAGATCTTAACCCTTTTACTTTATTTTTCAAATATTAATTTAAATTTGTTTTTAGAATGTCATTACAGTCTATTCACTGGACAATAAAACCGATAACAGACTAAATACTACTCATTTTTCTTAACAACCCGACCTACTTACCATCCGAACAACAATCAGATGATTTGACAGTTGACACCGACCAATATACATATAAATTCATCACTTTTTCGACCGACATAGTATACTGCATCTGCTGTTTCGGCTCACCTTTTATCATGTGTTCTCTGTTTATGAATAAAAAGCTGTTTCTTTCTTCTGGTTTAAAAACACTAAGTGTCTTGGCCATATCTATAGGCTTAACTGCCTGCGGTGATCGTTCATGGTGGACAGATGATGAGCCTAAGCTCAATGCTGAACAAATCGCACGCATCATTCCTGGACGCGTAAATGACCGCCGTTCATGGGCTGAAGATATTTACGATATTTCAGAGCAGTTTGGTATTCCGCAAAATAAAGAGAATATGTGTTCGATCATTGCCGTGGTTGATCAAGAGTCTAACTTTGTTGCAGATCCACAAGTTTATGGTTTAGGTGAAAAAGCGGTTAAAGAAGTCCAAGATCGCTTAGATGAAAAATTTAAAGATAAGCTCGGTGATGCCATTGGTGGCACCATCGCAGGCTATTTCCAACAGGTTTTAAAAGAGCAGCCGAGTCCTAAAGATAACTATTTAAGTCAAATGCGCCGAGTTAAAACAGAACGCGAACTGGATGAACTGTACCGTGAAATTTTTGACTATATGTCAAAGCACTATCACGTCAGTGCGCTCACAGGTGCAGCCAAACTTGTCGGTCAGGATGTAGGCGAAAAAATGAACCCGATTACCACGTTGGGTTCAATGCAAGTGCATATCGGTTATGCCAAAGATAATAAACGTGAAGGTGGCAGCATGGCTGACCTACGTACCGACCTTTATAGCCAATATGGTGGTCTGTATTACGGTATTCACCGCCTGATGATGTACCCTGCTGACTATGACAAACCGCTCTACCGTTTTGCCGACTATAACTCAGGTATGTACTCAAGTCGAAATGCAGCCTTCCAAAGTATGTTAAATGACTTAACTGAAGCAGAACTTGATTTAGACGGCGACCTGTTACTTTATGGCAAAGATGGCTCACCTAAATCTGCAAAAAGCCAATCAGAACGTGAACTCATCAGTGTTTTCGCTCAGCACAATATTTTGGTTACTCCGCGTCAAATTCGCTCTGACCTGAAAAAAGAGAAAGAGAAGAAATTTGAAGATACAGCCACCTATCGTGCTGTGGCTAAGCTTTATCAAGAAGTCACTAAAAAAGAACCTTTCTATGCCATGATGCCAGAAGTCGTCATTTCTGGTCCAAAGCTCAGCCGTGACTACAATACCAACTGGTTTGCCACTCGTGTCAATGGACGTTATCAAACATGCATGCAACGTGCAAAGCGCATAAAAATCTAGCCTTATTTGACTTTGATGGCACCCTGTATGACAAAGACAGTTTTACGGGGTTCATCTTCTACGTACACTCGAAACGGCATATTGCCCTACAAGGCTTAAAAGTACTGCCTTATATTCAAAGTTATTATTTGGGTTTTTATCCTGCCAATCATATGCGCTCTAAACTCTTCCATGCGATGTTTAAGCAAGCTGAAGTGAGCGAAATTGACGCTTATGCGAAACGCTATGCAGAACTTTTAATCAAAGGACTCAACCCAGCACTGTATAGCCAACTGAAGCAACACCAAAGTTTGGGTGATGATGTGGTTTTGGTCTCTGCCTCAATTGATATCTATTTAAAATATGTGTGTGAAATACTCTCAATCGATCTGATCTGTACCCAAGTTGAACAAGACCAGCAACGCTATACAGGGCGCTATCTGACTGCGGACTGTAGCTGTGACTACAAAGCTCAACGTATCCAAGAAAAATATGAGCTGGATAGTTATCATGCCGTTTATGCTTATGGAAATAGCATTGAAGATAAACAAATGTTGTCTTTGGCTGATTTTAGCTATTTGGTAGGGACAGATTTAAGTCTTCCTGACTTGTCAAATACATCAAATCAGCGCCAAATAAGCTAGTTATTAAGCATGGGTTAATAATTAACCATATTGTTTTTCGAAAATATTTATTATTAAAATTCAGCATTTTTTATTTACCAAAAAATATATTTATGATAAATCTTGCCTAATAAAAATATTTTGAGAACCACTCCACTTAAATTATAAAAAGGCATCAGTATGGAACAGTTATCTCCACCCAAGTATGTCAAAGGTCTTTCGATCAAATTCGGTGAAAGCCCATTTGTATTATTGGCACAGTTCGCTTTAAATGCTTCAAAACAAAAATGGTTAAAACATGAAATTGAACATGTGCTTAACATTGCCAAACAAGGTGATTACAATCATCTGGTAAAGACATTACGTCAATTTAGTAAATAACAAAAAAAGCCACTTCAAATGAGGTGGCTTTTTTACTTACTTTTTAAAGGGAAACGCATATTTCACAATACGTTTGATGACACTACCATACTGTTTCACTAAGCTTGCATTGTTATAATTAATGCCATACTTTTCACACACCGCTTGTACTTTCGGCGCCATTTTACGGTAACGACGCGCAGGTACATCTGGATATAAGTGATGTTCAATTTGATGGCTTAAGTGCCCTGTCAAAATATGGAACGCTTCTGAACCGGTTAAATTCGACGAACCACGAATTTGGCGCATGTACCAGTGACCACGGCTTTCATTTTCCAGTACTTTTTTCGGGAAAACTTCAACGTCTTTGGTGAAGTGACCACAGAAAATCACACTAAATGTCCACATGTTACGAATACCATTTGCAACCAAATTTCCCGTAAAGACAGGCAATGCCGCAGGTCCTGCAATAAGTGGGAAAAATACATAATCTTTAAACAATTGTTTACCAATTTTTCGCTGCATAGGTTTCCATTCGGCTAAAGTCTGCGCTTTGCTTTTACGCCCCTTGAAGTATTTGCCTAATTCCAAGTTTTGGATCGCAACGCCCCACTGGAACAACAAACAAAATGGAATGCTATAAATCGGTTGCAATAAAAAGCCCGGTTTCCAACGTTGTTCAGGGAATAATCGAAGCAGGCCATAGCCAATGTCATCATCCATACCTTTAATGTTGGTATAAGTATGATGCTTATAGTTATGGGTCTGACGCCAATTGTCTGCTGTACCTACGATGTCCCACTCATAGTTTTGACCATTAAACTTAGGGTCGTTCATCCAGTCATATTGACCGTGCATCACGTTATGACCTAATTCCATGTTTTCCATAATCTTAGCAAAACTCAGCAAACCCGTGCCCAACACCCATGCAGGTGGGAACCAACCAGCAAACAAACATGCACGACCTGCAATAGATGCATAACGCACCGCTGCATAGACACGACGAATATATTGCGCATCTTTCTCGCCAATATCATCCAGTACTTCTTGTTTAATGGCATCTAGCTCACGTGCAAGTTCATCTAACTCAGATGTCGTTAACTCACGATTCTTCGGGTTTTTAAAATATTCAACTTTAACAGGCATATTCATTGTATTTATTCTCCTTATAAATCAACAACAAGATTGGTTTGTGCCGTATTAACACAAATTTTTAGAAAATTTCCAGGCTCAGAATTTTCTGTACCATTAACCAAGTTTTTAGTCGAACCTTCGACTTTGTTACAGGCACATTTATTACAGATTCCCATACGGCAGCCATGTTGAGGCTTCACATTTTGCTGTTCCAAACTTGCAAGAATGGATTGACCTTTTGGAATGCTTAAAATCTTCTTCGACTTTGTTAAGGTAATATTCACAAAACCAACATCATCATTTGCAAATGGACTCATGCTAAACGCTTCAGTTTTTAAGGTATTGGCATGAGCGAAAAGCTGCTCAACCGTAGCCACAAACCCTGAAGGGCCGCATGCATATACCGTTGCATTTTCAATCTGATCCAGTCTAGACACATGGTTTTGGTTTAAACGCTCACCTTCATCTGACTCTTGGGTATAAAACATGCTAAATGTGAAGTTTGAGTATTGTGCTGCCAACTGCTCAAAATATGCTTTGAAAGCTGCATCAGTATGCTTTTTCACCCAATACATTAAATGTACAGGCTGCTTTTTAAGCTTGGCAGTCTTATCTAAACGTTTCAATAAACTCACCATGGGGGTAATACCACTGCCCGCAGCGAGTAAAATTAACTGTAGATCATTTACAGTCAATTGCATATCACCATAAGGCTGGCCGAATTCTAAAACATCGCCGATTTGAGCCTGTTTACATAACCAATGACTTGCTTTGCCTTGGTCTACCATTTTTACATTCAGCAAGACATGTTGCGCATCAATCTGGGTCAAACTATAGGTGCGTTCATAACGTACGCCTTGAACCACGACATATACAGGATGGTGCTGTCCCGCTTGCCCCATTTGAAAGTGACGGTTGGTTTGCAGCGTCAAACTCACCATATCGTGTGCAACTTTCTCTTTTTTTACCACTTTACCCAAAGCTTGGTGTATCGACCAAAGTGGGTTGATTTTTTGAAGCCAAAAGTTAGCTGTGTGTCGGTCTATAACACTCTCAGCATACTCAGTTAAAGGAGATTTAGTTTTTTCAAGGATCTGCATAGTAAAGGACCACGCCATAGATTTTGAATTATTATACACATGTATATATATTTGTATATATACTCTGATTGTTTCGTTTCGTTTCACAATGCCGACCAGTGGGGCTATAATGAACTGATTGATTTAATTGCTTGATAAATATGACACCGACCACCATTCAAACCCATACAACCAACACAGAGCATGAAGCTTCAAAACAACATGCACCAGTGCTTGCACGTAGTGTTGGTCGAAAAGCAACGATTACAAAAGATGAACTGTTTCAAGCTGCTTTAAATTTGATTGGTCCTGAAAAAAGTATTGCATCCCTAAGCTTGCGTGAAGTCGCACGTGAAGCAGGCATTGCACCGAATAGTTTTTATCGTCATTTTAAAGATACCGATGAACTGGCTATTGAGTTGATCGAACGTGCAGGTGTTGTGCTACGTCAAATTTTGCATGAAGCACGGATTAAGGCTATTCGCCAAGAAAGTATTATTCGTAGCTCAGTCGAAGTTTTTATTGAACAACTCGATGCGGATGACGGCAACTTAAGCCTGCTATTACGCGAAGCATATACGGGTTCAGCATCTTATAAAAATGCGGTCGAAAGACAGTTGAATTATTTCCAGCAAGAGCTCAAAGACGATTTAATTCGTTTAGAACGTTTAAATAATAGTAAACTCTTCCACCCTGAATTGGTGTCCATGGCAATCACCCAATTGGTTTTCAATATGGGTGCCAAAGTGATTGATATGCCAAGTGTAGAGCGTAAAAAAATGGCTGAACAAACCATGATTATGATTCGCATGATTTTGGAAGGTTCACGCCATTTGGATGAAGCGATGATTCGCTAATCTGTGATTACATCCAACAGATTCGCTGAAATATCTGATTATTTCTTTCGTCGTTGTTTTTCAATGAGCTGTTGCACAAATTCAGCGGTCTGTTTCGGTTGTTCCAGTGGAAACATATGCCCGCCTTCAAGCACGCTATACTCAATCGCATAGGTTTTTTTCATCCCTTGGGGTAAACCTTGCTTATAGAAATGGCTATCTTTTGCAGTCAGTACATGAATCGGCATATCAGGTGCTTTGCGTGGGGTACGCCACCACCATGCAGGCACTGTTCTGAATATCTCTGCTTCAGTATGTTTGGGAATGGTTAGCGTCACCCCATTTCGAGTCGGATCACTTTTTAAACCACATTCTATAAAGTCCGCAAAACACTGTTCGTCAAAGTCTTTAAAAATACGATTCGGTCTGAGCGCCTGACTGGCCTGTTCAATACTTTCCCAATGATCACGACGTTTGACGGTCACCGCAGCTGGGGTGAGTTTTTCAATGGACTTCGATCCCAGCTTTTGTAACGCTTCAAATAAAAAGGCCTTGGAACCAATCACAAATGGTGGATCCATGATAATCACTTGCGAAAACAACTGTGGATTTTTATAAGCCGCCATAAGCGTGAGTAAAGAACCAAAAGAATGCCCTAAACCAATCACTTGTTGCAGTGGAAACTGCTGTTCAATATCTGAAATAACTTGGTCCACCAACGCTTCCCAACGGTATTCCACAGGATAGCGCGGATCTAAACCAATCATTGGGATCGCTTTGACATCAAAATCTTGATTTAAAAACTGGAAAAATTTTTGATAGCTGCCCGAGGGAATGCCATTTGCATGGGTAAAGTGTAAGGCTGGTTTGCTCATCTCATTCAGATCTATTGTTTTTATAGCCTATTTACCATAATCGTTTTTTAATCCCAACGAAATGGTGCAGGATGAATCCTAAGTCATGAACTTTGATCACTTCGGCCAATTTTTAAAAATATTCTGGGATTGATCTGAGATCACTTTGCAGAAACAGTTAGATTTTGATTGCCTAAGAAAGTTGCGCCACAGTTGGTTTTGTCTCCGGCAATCACCACAGCACGCCCCAAGACCGTTGTGCTCTGATCTGCTGCAATCGCAGAAACCACCATTCGACACTTTGGACAAAAATGCTTCATTCCATTTAAATGCACAGCAATGCCATTGATCACAAAACTGTTTTCACACTCAGTGACTATGCCACCATGTGTTGTTTTTGAACCCATTGTTACTAGAGCTTTAGACATAATTTATTGTTTGATACATTAGAGTTTTAATGGCGAAAATTCTAGCATAAGCAAGCGCTTAAAATTTCAATGGTTTACTTTTCAAATACAACTTAGACATCCCTTTTTTAAGGACTCATTAAAAAAGCACCCGAAGGTGCTTTTCATACAGCAATTCCAATTATGGTTTAACCACAACCATCACTTGAATTGCTTCTGGTGTGACCGATAAGCCATCGAGCAAACCAAGACCTTCTTTTTGCAGTTTTTGTAGGCGCGAAATTTCATCTTCACGAATACTCGGATTAAACTGCTTTAAGTAAGTCAGGCGGTCAATTTCGTATTGCCACTTGCTACCATAGACTTCTTTCGCTTGTTGCACAAAGCTTGGTAAAGCTGCACGCGCAAGCTCCAATGCTTGTAGATAACGCTGTTCAATCACTTCACGGCGTGCTTTCACGACTTGACGACAGCTATTACCATCCAAATGATGCAAGTACGGTTTTAAGATTTCAGACGCAATTTTCTGCGACAGGTCTTGACCCTTTTCACTTAACAAAACGCGAACCAGCTGCTGCGGTAAGCTTGAAGGCAAATTCAATGCTTTCGGTGCAACCACATCGACCTTAAACCACACTTCCAACAACACCGAACCTTGCGGTAAAGCCGCTGACTTCAACACTGCAACGTTGGTACTACCAAAACCTTGAGTATTGATCATTTCCATTACACTTTCAGTAAATGGATGCTCAAGGGTTAAATACTGAGCATCTTCACGTATCTGAGCTTGATCGCGGTAGAAGGTCGCAGTCATGCCTTCTTCGTCCAAGGTTAAACCTTGAACTTGCATTTGATCCGTTGGTTTAATGATAACTGTACCGTTGCTTTGCTCGTCAAAATCAATGTTTGTCGACGCCATAAAGCGCTTCATAAACATTGGTAAAGTAGTATTATCATCATAAGACTCAAGCGCTTGTACAATTTCTTTCGCCACAATTGGACGACAAGAGTTGTATTCAAGCAAACGATCGCGACCTGATTGTAACTCTGCTTCTAAAGCTTCGCGTTGCACGCTAACTGCTTCGAGTAAGTCATCAAACTGCTGACCTTTATCTGTCAGTAAACAATCTTTCAATTCAACAATAAAGTTTTCTTGTAAAGTTTGCGCAGTTGGCGAGATATTACTGAAAATATTCAAGGCTTCGTTATACCAACGGAACATACGTTCTTGTGCTGTTCCAATTAGATACGGCACATGAATTTGAATCCGGTTTTCTTGACCAATACGATCCAAACGACCAATACGTTGTTCAAGTACATCTGGGTTTGCAGGTAAATCAAATAAAATCAAATCCGATGCAAACTGGAAGTTACGACCTTCAGAACCAATTTCAGAGCACAGTAAAATTTGTGCACCATAAGATTCTTCAGCAAAGTAAGCTGACGCTTGGTCACGCTCAAGTAAACTCATGCCTTCATGGAACATTGCCGTACGAATACCTGCATGTAAGCGGAGTACATTTTCAAGCGCTTCAACCACGGGACCAGTACGTGCAATGAGCAACACTTTTTTATGTTTTAAGTCTGTACGTAGTTTTTCCATGAGCCACATGACACGCGGGTCAGCTTCCATCCACGCACCGTCAAGCTGCGCTTCTTCTGGCCACATTTGTTCACGCAATTTACCGTCTTTAGACCAATTTTCTGGTGCAGGCAAAGGTGCAGGTTGACAGTCACGACCTGGGAAGCCTTGAATGGCTTCACGGGTATTACGGAACAAAATACGCCCTGTACCATGACGGTCTAAAAGCTCATGAATGGCACGGAAACGTTGTTCGGGTGCATCTTCAATGCGATGCCCTAGCAAACCTTCCAATGCAGCCAAATGCCCTTCTTCAAGTGGCATATCTGACATCAGTACTTCAGCAATTTTTGCAGTTTGCTGATACTGGGTTTCTTCATCCAAGAAACGATCCAGCGAACTAAAACGCTGTGGGTCAAGTAAACGTAAACGTGCAAAGTGACTTTCCACACCCAGCTGTTCTGGAGTTGCCGTTAACAGTAAAACACCCGGAGTTTTTTCTGCTAGCTCTTCGATCAAGTCATAGCGGTCATTGCCACCGTCTTCTTCATTCCACATCAAGTGATGCGCTTCATCGACCACCAACAGATCGAAACCCGCTTCTAGGGCTTGTTCACGCAAGTCATCATGGTCAATCATCAAATCGATTGACGCAATAATGCATTGTTCAGTCAGGAATGGATTCAGTTCAGGGTCATGTTCTTTGATTGAAGCCGTACGGGTTAAATCAAATAATGAGAAGTTCAAATTGAAACGACGACGCATTTCAATCATCCACTGATATTGCAGTGAATCAGGCACCAAAATTAGGATGCGTTCTGAACGGCCCGTTTTAAGCTGTTGATGGATGATTAATCCAGCTTCAATGGTTTTACCTAAGCCCACTTCATCGGCTAAAAGGACACGGGGAGCAAAACGCTGACCCACTTCGTGTGCAATATACAACTGATGAGGAATCAAACCGACACGTGAACCGACCATGCCACGTAAAGGGCTCGACTTCATATTGGCTTGCATCAGCATTGCTTCAATACGTAAGTCGTACCATTCTTTATAGTCAATTTGGCTTGCCAATAAGCGATCAAGCGGTTTAGACAGCTGAATTTGAGCGCCAATGCGAGTCTCATTCAGTGATTTACGTTCTTCCGTACTATCTTCTAAGCGACGAACAACATTATAACGCACTACACCATGACGGTCTTCATGTGATTCAACCGTCCACTTGGTGCCTTCTTGATCTTGTAATTCATCGTTCACGTTAAAAATGATACGTGATAAAGGTGCATTATTCCGTGCATATACACGTGTTTCATCACTTTTAGGGAATAAGATGCTGACAGATCGCTCATCTACATCAATAAGAACTCCTAGACCGAGTTCCGTTTCAGTATCTGATAACCAACGTTGACCAATAGCAAACTGCTGCAATTTTTCCACCTTTATCTACAAGTTAGGACTGCAAATTTAATGCTCAAACATTGTTTGATATTTGAGCAAAATTATACACCTTTAAGCAATATATTTTGACATAAAGCTCACTAAAAAAGTGAGCAAATTTGATGATTCCACGTACTTAAAATGGTACTGGACAAATAAATTCGATACGTTCATTGGTTTGGGGATGATGAAAACTCAAACGCTCGGCGTGTAAACACAAACGCGGCATCAAATCTTGCTGGTCAGGCGCAGCATAAAGCGTATCTCCCACGATAGGATGACCTAAAAACTGCATATGTACACGAAGTTGATGCGAGCGCCCTGTAATAGGGGTGAGCGCTACACGAGTCACGGGCTGACCCTGTATTTCAAAATACTCAATGGCTTTCCACTCCGTCAAAGCAGGCTTGTTATGACTAGGCTCTGCAATATGTAACGGTGGACGGGATGGATCATAAATGACAGGCACATCAACAGTGCCCTGACCCTCTAGATGACCAGCCACAATCGCTTGATAGGTTTTATCGGTTTGGCGCTCTTGAAACTGACGAGAAATTTTTTTTTGTCCCCAACGGCTGAGACCAAAAACCAAGATACCCGAGGTATCGCGATCAAGACGGTGGATTAGTAGAGTTTTAGGTTCTAGTTTGACTAAACGATTGATCATACAATCTTGTAAGTCTTCTGTCTTCCCCGGAACGGTGAGTATACCTGCAGGCTTATGGATGACCATAAAGTCTTCATCTCGATGAATCAGGTGTTCGGTTAGAAAATTACTCAAGGTTCCATTCCAAGCTGATCGCGAAAACAAGCGGGCAATAATAAAAAGCTTAAGCCAGAAATACAATGCAAAAATCGTTTTTTTTAATCATGAACCGATATTGATTGCATTATTTAACGTCAAATGCCTGATCACAGTCTGTATCGATAAGCGATACATAGAGATATCAATCTATTATGACAAACGATTTCGAAATAACCACGTAGCCAAAGGCAAAGTAATTATGGCTAATATCAACATCGGTACAAAGTTCCATTTCACTTGCGCAAAACTCGCACCTTCCAAATACACCCGTTATACCAAATCTATTCCAAAGCGTAGCGGATTGGCAGAAGTCAGCCAATTCAATACTTCAGGCATATTTTGTACAGGAGTTAGTAAGTCTGATAAGAGTGTCAAAGGCCTGATCAAAAAGAAAGTATATAGCATGGCTTGTTGCATATTCAGTGCAATCGCTGAAATCGACAGTCCTACAACCACAACCACAACCCCAACCACAACCACAACCACAACCACAATATTAAAGACAAATAATCCAAAATAAAGTAAGGTCAAGGAGCCATTCATCCGGATCTGAAACCAGAACAGAATAATCGCCAAAATAATGGAAGATTGAATAACCCCAATGATAATCGGCGGAATGGCCTTCCTCATCATAATCTGCTTCGGGGTATAAGGTGTCACCAAGAGCTGATCAAAAGTCCCTTGTTCACGCTCGCGTGCTACTGAAAGTGCCGAAAGTAACAGTGTCTGCATCATACTTAAAGTTGCAATCAGAGATGGTATGATGCCCTATCTTGACTCGAAATTCTGGTTATACCATGTTCGCGCTTGTACCGTAATCGCTGAGCTAGCCCCCAAACGTTCTTGATTGACCTGCCCCACCACACTACTGATGTAGGAGCCCGCCATACTTGCGGTCGTTGAGTCGTTGAAATCTGATCTAAATCTGTGGCTGTCGGATGGGTTTTCTCTTGTAGCTGGGCATCATCATAACCATTGCCAATAATCCAGCCAGAAGTGGCTTTTATAAACTGTGGATTTTGCTTTGCCACGCCTTCATTTCTTGGATAAGTGTGGCAATACTCACCACCTTACCATCTGGTAGCGGATATAAATTCGCCACGGTTTGCTGCATACCGACAGAGTTTAAATGGCTATGTGCATCGATGATGCCAGGAATGACGATCTTGTTATTCAAGTTTAAGCGTTTCGCCTGTGGCTCAAGCTTTTCAGCCTCAGACAATGTGCCTGTATAACGAATCTTTCCATCTTGAATTAACATGGCATCGACATATAGCTAAATTCTAAAAACACTAGCACATGGAAACATCTGTAAAACCTCATTTCCTATGGTTTTAAGTGTGATAATAAAGTAAGTACTCAGCTATAGCTGGGCTGCATCCCTTGCATGGTTAAAATAGGTCCACCATACACCAATTTTGCGCCTGTTGTTGTGTGTTTGAAGCGGTGCTAGAAGACTGGTTGCACAACCACTCATCATTACCACAGTGGAAGAAATCAGAGCCGTGAGTGCAAAAGGAATTTTATTAAAAAGCATGGGTTAAACATTTAATATTGCTAAATATTATATTTTGCTCCATACGAGCATTCGTTATAGGTATAAAACTTTAAATACAACACATCATCACTCTGACCTTAGTACTTTAAGCAAACTCTTGTCAGGCAGAATAAAGTGCTCAATATTGAACGAATTATTGCAATAACTTTAAGATGTGTTGCAAACGGACATTGTCTATATTTTCTTTATACACTGCATAAATCGGCGCAATACATGGATTGTTCGCCTTGAGTGCTTTATAAACAATCTGCTTATTCCAAAAGTCACGAATGGCCTCAGGCACGATGGATAAACCAATCCCTGCAGCAATCAAGTTTAAACTCGAGGTTAAACGTGGCGTTTCTTGTACAATTTTGGGACTAAATCCAGCTTGGTAACAACTGGCCAAAATATTATCAAATAAATCTTGCCCCGCTAAACGTCGGTACAACACAAAATCATGCGGTTCAAGATCTAGCAAATGAATTGGTTCGGCTTGTTCAGCCAAAGGATGATTGTTGGGTAAGGCCACAATGAGTGGCTCATCTAGTATATGTAGACTGGTTAAACCAAGGCCAATCGGTGCAGGTTTGCGTAAGAACACAATGTCATTTTTTTCATTACTAATGGAATCAATCAGCGAGCTACTGCCATCTTCTTCCAGATGAATTGAAACACGTGGAAAAGTTTCCCGGAAGTTACGCAACAAAGCCGGTAAAAAAGGATGTAAGCCAACCGAGTTGGTAAAGCCAATATTAATCTGACCTTCGACCCCCAAAGAAATATCCTGCACACGTTTAGGAATCAACTGCGCATGCGCCAATATCGCAAGGGCTTCTTTGTACAAAACTTTGCCCGCTTCTGTTACCTCGACACCACGTGGCAAACGCTTTAACAGTTGAGCATTCAGCTCTTCTTCCAAGCTTTTGATAATCCGTGTCAACGGTGGTTGTTGCATATTCAAACGTACAGCAGCATGTGAAATATTACTTTCTTCTACAACTGCAATAAATGCTCTGAGTTTATGGATATCCATCATGTCTGCCCCATTAAACATACTTTTTCAGTATATATAACGTCAAAAATAGCATTTTTCAACATATCTCTACAGGTTCATACTGGGCACATTCCACAAAAGGTGAAAGATATGAACACTGAAGTACTCCCTGCTGAACAAATAACCCATCCAACTTCACGGGAACTATTTGCAGGCTTTATGAAGCTAGGACTCATGGGCTTTGGTGGCGTACTGCCACTTGCACACCAAATGGTTGTAGAAGACCAAAAATGGCTCAACACGGAAGAGTTCACGCACTTATTGGGTGTCTGTCAAATCCTCCCCGGTGGAAACATCATTAATATGGCTGTTGCGATTGGTTATGAGTTTCAGGGGGTTAAAGGTTCTATTAGTGCTGTTCTCGGGTTGATTTTTGCACCGACGGTGATTGTGATTTTGCTGTATCAGCTCTATATACAATTTCAAAGTATCCCCGTGATTCAACATATGATTCAAGGTTTGGCAACCGCTGCCGCAGGTTTACTGTTCGCCATGGGGCTAAAAATGCTGAAACCCATTCTGAAAAGTTACCTCACGATCTTTACCATTGCGCTGACCATTGTCTTTATGCTGATTATTAAGATTCCCTTGGCATTAACGTTACTGATCTTAGTCAGCATCAATGTCGCAGTCTTAAGCTTGAAAAAAAGAGGAAAAAACGCATGATTTTAATCACCTTAGCCATCGTTTTTACCCAGCTTTCTATACTGGCTTTTGGTGGCGGCAATGCCATTTTGCCTGAAATGCAACATCAAGTGGTCGAAGTGCATCGTTGGCTTACTGCCACAGAGTTCAGTACCATGTTTGCCATGGCTCAAGCAGCTCCGGGCCCCAATATGATGATTGTACCTTTGGTCGGCTGGCATGTGGCTGGGCCTGCTGGACTGTTCGTGAGCTCACTGGCGAAGTTTGGTCCCTCTTCTGTACTGACAATATTTGCACTCAAGTTTTGGAATCAGTTTAAGGATCACCCGCTACGTAGCATGTTTGAAAAAGCATTGAAACCAATTACTGTCGGCTTGGTTTTGGTTAGTGCCTATATTATTGCCGCAGCATCTGCTCAGAACTGGTTACTTATCGCGATCGTTATCGTGGCGACGGGGTTAAGTTTAGTGAAAAAAATTCATCCACTGTCGGTCATGCTCTTTGGAGCAATGTCAGGCGCACTGTTTTTATAAACGGTGTGTCATGAAGGTCAGTGTTCAATAGCACATACTTTCTATTTTATTGTTACTTTCAAATAAATAGCATAAGCCTTACATCTGATGCCCAAGATGTAAGGCTTAATTTCGTTTGGGCCAATAACCATGTGAAAAAAAAGCAAGTATTTAAGAAGGCTCTAGACTAGCAGAATAGATATGTTAGTCTAGAGCCTAGATAAATGCTACAGTGAATGAAGCCATTCAGGCACTCGAAAAAGAGCCTTTCATCGTTGTGACTGACCAAGTTCCGGGTGAGAAACGTTTAGCTACCCTGCATTTATCCATTTCCGATGCCACGGGTGATAGTGCCATTATTGATTATATTAACGGTAAACAAGTCATTCATCATGGTCGACAGTATCAAGTGATGACCAACTCGCCAACCTTTGATCAACAGCTCGCTTTAAATAGCTATTGGAAGCAAATTGGTGGCACAACCATGCTTCCAGGCACTAACCGCGCATCTGATCGTTTTGCCCGTGCTTCTTTTTATATCAATGCGATTCCAAAAAATGCAACTCCAGACCATTCGCTCGCCAGTGTATTTAGTGTCATCCGCAATACCTCAGTCCCTTTTGGCCTAAACACTGAAGAAGAGCCGAATATTTCCTCAACGCGTTGGCGTACGGTGGTCAATCATAAACGTGGTTTATATTTCTTTGAATCTGCCGTTTCACCAAATGTGTTTTGGGTCGATTTAAAGGAAATTAACTTTAAAGATGGTCAAACCAAGAAGTTAGAACTTGGCCCAGACCAAGCGATGACATATGCAGGCAAAGCCAATGCATCCTTTAAAGTCACCAAACCTTTTGAGTTTTTAGGAACTAATCCCTAAGTTTTCAGTTATATCATCGGCTTAAAAATATAATCACCATCAATAATAGCCCTGATCAAAGGGCTACTCATCATCTAAAAGAAAGTTTCTTACTTTTTCTTATCCGCGACCAAAATTGACGGGGCATTATTTATTCAGTGTTTTTAAATTTGAGTTTTCACTTACATCAGCATATTCTAAACAGACAGATTCCACTTCCAAACACGCCTTGTAGCGTAGGAGTATTCACCATGTCAAAGAAGTTACCTATCTACTTCTCGGACGACGCATGGTCGTCTTTACAAGATCTCATGGGGCCAGAAGGTAAACCCAGTCCCACCATCAATAGCATGCTCGAACAAATTGCGCAGCAAGCTGAACTTGCGGATCAACTTAGGCTGACTCCTGTTCTACCTCAGTCCAAAGTCTCTATTCCTGTTTCTTTAGAACGCATTCCAGCAGGCCCAGCGTTCAGCACTAAAGATGAGCAAGGCAAAGCCATCGATCTCAATGAATTCTTAATACAAAACCCCATTTCAACGTTCATCGCTCATGTAGACAGTGAGTCAATGTTGGGCGTAGGTCTTGAAGTAAATGACCCGATTATTATTGATCGGAGTATTGAAGCCAAACACTACGACATTGTGGTGGCTTTAATTGATAATAATGACTTCACTATTAAAAGACTGATGATGACAAACAAAATGTCAAAGTCGGACATCAAAGACATTTTTGGAGATGAAAACTACCCTTTGCCTCAACTTTGGCTAAAAGCTGAAAACCCCGAGTATGAACATATTATTCCTACAGAAAATCAAACCTTTGTCATTTGGGGAGTGGTGACGTTTAACTTAAAACGTCTGTACCACCGTTAAGAATAATAAGAAGAAGCAATATGAAAAATGAAACTGAAATATTCGCGCTCGTTGACGTGAATAATTGCTATATCTCATGTGAACGCGTCTTTAATCCAAAGCTCAATGACCGCCCTGTGATTGTATTAAGTAATAATGATGGTTGTGTAGTTGCTCGAAGCCAAGAAGCCAAGGATCTCGGCATTGGCATGGCTGTCCCTTTTTTTCAAATTCAAGAACTTGTCCAGCAGCATAATATTCAAGTGTTTTCGAGTAACTATGCTCTATATGGGGAAATGTCTCGCCGCTTCATGCAGTTATTGGGGCAATATGTGGCAGCCGATGAACAAGAGATCTATTCCATTGATGAATGTTTTTTAAAGCTAACCGCTTATGAGCATTTATTTAACCTCACTGACTATGCCAAAGACATGAAAGACAAGGCATGGCAGTGGCTTGGTCTTCCCTGCTGTATTGGAATTGGTCGTTCTAAAACAGAAGCCAAAATTGCCAATCATTTAGCCAAGAAAAATAAGGCGTTAAATGGCGTGTGCAATTTGGCACACATGGACCCATGTACTGCTGAATACATGCTTGCAGATGTGGAGGTCGGTGAAGTCTGGGGCGTCGGTCGACAGAACTGCAAAAAGCTAAACTCGATGGGTATTTATACGGTTTTAGATTTGATCGACTCCAAGCCGAGTGAAATTAAAAAGCAATTTAGCATAGTGATGGAAAAGACTGTCCGTGAACTTCAAGGGATGTCTTGCATCAATATTGAAAATGATGAGGTTGCGCATAAGCAAATTATTAGTAGTCGCTCATATGGTCAAGCTGTGTATGAAATTGATGACATCAAAGCCTCTGTACGCTTATATGTTGCCAGTGCTGTTAAACGCTTACGTCATGATGGCTCTATTTGTAAAATGATCGGGGTGTATATTCAAACAGGTCGTTTTAGCCAAAGTGAACGTTACTCGCCCTATACCATTGTGCACATGTATGAACATACCGATGATCTGCTTGAAATTACACAGGCGGCCATGAAAGGCATTGACCAAATTTTCAAGTCAGGGTTTAAATACAAAAAGGCGGGCATCGTCCTTTTGGAAATTATGGATAAATCTAAATTTGTGCATGATCTTTTTATCGACTATAGCCATAAAAATGAGCGTGAAGAACTCTCCAATACAATGGATGCCATTACTGAACGTTTTGGTAAAAATATGATTTCTTTAGGGTTTTGCCATGAGAAAAAAGAACCTTGGCAAATGAATCAGTGCAATCGCTCTCCTGCCTATTTAAGCAACTGGTCGGAGCTATTTAGAGTGGGTTGAAGTTAAGTCCTCATAAAAGTAGATCACTTCCCACTGAACGAATACGCATAAGGATTTTTTGAATGAATATCATGATTCGAGACGAACAGCCAGAAGATATTGAAAGCATTGAGACCTTGACTCGCGCTGCATTTTTAAATGCAGAGCATACCAGCCGTACGGAACAATTCATTGTGAACAGTCTCCGAAAAAGTGGTCAACTTACGATTTCTTTAGTGGCTGTTGAAGATGATTCAATTATCGGTCATGTCGCCATTTCACCTATATCTATCTCGACAGGTACAACTAGTTGGTATGGCCTAGGCCCAATTTCTGTCTACCCAACTAAACAAGGTATGGGCATTGGGTCACAGCTGATGCAGACATCCCTTGAAAAATTAAAACAACTGGGTGCGAAAGGCTGTGTTCTATTAGGCGACCCCAATTATTATCATCGCTTTGGGTTTCGGCCTAATCTAGAGTTGGTTTTACCTGGCGTTCCTAGCGAATACTTTCAAGCCCTTAGTTTCAATGGAGAAATACCGCAGGGCGTTGTCAGTTATCATGACGCATTTAATGCCACTGAATAAATTGAACTTTTAAATATCAATTTACTCTGTTGTGTAAGGTTTGAATGAATACTTTAAACCGTATTTTGAACCGCTTAAGGTGAATAACAGTACGTTTATACAGCGTAAAATTCCATTTATGTAAAGCGAATGTAAAGCAAACTTTTAAACTTAAGATATAACAAATAGTATATATGGACTTATGATTTATATATAAAAAGGTCATTTTTATGAAAAATGCTTTAGGTGCAATACTCGTTACTTTAGCCTTAGTGGGTTGTACTTCTGCACCAACAGGAAAAGTCACTCAAGAAAACACATCAAACAATAATACTGCAGAAAAACAAGTGATTCACTTCACAGGACCAATGGATTTAACCATTGAACTGAAGTCATCTGATAATTTTGAAACAGCGATGATGACGGATAACTCAGATCGAACATTCATGCTGAAAAGTGCACCAGCCGCAAGCGGTATGTTTATGACGGACGGCAAAGGCGTATCGATTCACATCAAAGGAAGTGAAGGCATTGTCGAGTTTGTCAAAGATAAGCCGATCCAGATTACTGAGTTTAAGAAATAAACGTCATAGCTAATCGTTTATTAGAAAAGGTCATGTAGGACAAATCCCACATGACCTTTATTTTGTCTTTACTCAGGATACGTTAATCTGTGTGATTGATAGAGATCGTTTCAATTTAGCGATCTCTAAATCCATCTTGTAATTGGCGTGTTGAATCCGTTCATTTGATGGGTTGTATTGCTTCTGGACCTCATCAGAGAAAGGGGTTTCTTCACATAATTCAAAGTACCTTTACATCGGTGTTTTACCTTTCAAAGCTGAATGTGGTCTCATCCAGTTATAGTAATGCTGCCATTCGGCTAGCTTGTCTTGGATATCTTCAGAATTAATATCGACAGTAGCGTAGAACTCAGATTTATCAGTCTTTTGAGAACGCTCTACCTTGCTATTCAAATGAGGTGAACCTGGGTTATTTGGCCTCAATTTGATTCCATGCTGCATCAATTTTTTCTGTACTTTTTCAGCAAAGAATTCCCGCCCTCGATCGGTCTGTATTCGCTGTATGGGAAAAGGCATTTCTTCAATTACGCAGTCTAAAAAGTCGAGCGTATTCGCTACTGTTCGGCGTTTATATATCCTTAAAACGCGATATCGTGTGCAGTCATCGATAGATGTGTATTGATATATTCCAGGACCCAGTTTACAGGTATCCATTTGAATTCTATCGCCTGGTAATGGGCGTTCATAACGAATGAAATTTGCTTTATGACGGAATTTTTTAATCGATTTGACTTGATGGGTGGAGAGTACTTTATGGATAGTCGCTAAGGACAACGAGACTCCGTGTAGCCTCATCAATTCTGTTTGCAAACGTCGAGCACCCAGATTTCTAGCCGAGCGCATTTCCAATATTAAGGCCTCTAGCTCAGCATTGATTTTAGTATTTGGAGATTTTAATGGGCGTTTACTCTGACTACTTAATCCATCAATATCTTGCTCAGAATATCGTTTCCACCACTTGCCTAATGTTGGTCTAGAAATGCCACATCTCCGACAGACTAGGCCAGCATCATTGGTCTCTTCAAATAATTTAACCCATACGAGTCTTTTTTGAATTTCTCCGTTCATAGACACCCATTATATTGAAACGATCTCTATGAATCACACACGTAAGTCCTATATTTTATAAAATATTCCTAATCAATCAGTATTTTTCTAAAAATAAAATTCGTTCTTTTGTCATTTCTGTTTGACATTCTATCGCTTCAAAATGGCTTTCTCGCCCAAACTCCTCCTGATTGGCAACACATATCTTTTCTTTCTTTTTCAACCAAGCTCTTTGGGATTCTCTTAATTTTACTCTTTCTTCTTCAGATAATTTTGATACTTTCTTCTTATATAAAGAGTTTAATATTTGGTCATTTTTCTTGTAATCAATTAAATAACAACTCAATATATCATTAAAAACAGTGCTATCAGGTTTACATACCAAACTATCTTCATCTGCAAATACATATGAAGAGATAAAGATAGTTAAGATAGAGATCTTAATTTTTTTATTTATAGCAATCACACTTTAACCCTTTTTCAAAAATTTTAGCTTCTTCTCTCCGGCGTATTCCTACACCACTATTTCCTTTTGGACCAGTTTTACTCCAAAGCTTAGACATATCTCTCAAAATACTTGGAATTTCTTCAGGTTTATTATCTTTTAAGGCATTGATATACGCTGAATTATCAGGAGACTTTCCCTTGGGAGATTCTAGGCAGCCAACTTATAAAAGTCTTCGGCCATTTGATTTGGTGTCTTAAAATCCAAACCCTTTTGAATTCTTCGATGATTATAAAATAACTCAATGTATTTTATAATATCTGCTTTGGCTTCTTCTCTGGTTTGATAGTTGTAATGATGCACTAACTCATTTTTCAGTATAGTCCGCACGCCAAAAAACCAATACAATACCGATATGAGTTATCCAATAGATTTTAGAAAGAAAATATTAGCCAAGCTTGAAGAAGGTCAATCTATCCGAGCGGTTGCTCAGCACTTCGAAATTAATAAAAATACAATTGTCGAATGGAAAAAGCGAATCGAAATAAAAAGAACTCGACCAAGAAAACCATCTAAAGTTGATGATGATGCCTTACGTGCAGATGTTGAGCAATATCCTGATGATTATCAATATGAACGCGCTGCTCGTTTTGGTTGTGCTACTTCTACAATTGGAGATGCGCTCAAGCGTCTAAATATCACAGTTAAAAAAAGACCTTACGGCACCCGAAAGCAAAAACAGAACTCAGAGAGCAGTATTTAAAAGATTTGAACCGATTAAGGTGTCAACATCCGATCATCTATCTTGATGAAAGTGGATTTAAATCTCATGAACATAGACCTCATGGTTATTCAAAACAGGGAACGCCTTGTTATGGAACATATAATTGGCAATTAAAAAATCAAACCAATGCAATAGGAGCAATCCATGAGGGTAAATTATTTGCAGTGGGTTTATTTGATAGCAAAGTAAATTCGGATGTATTTTATTTTTGGGTAGATCAGTTTTTATTACCAGAATTACCCACGAATAGTGTAATTGTCCTGGACAATGCAGCCTTCCATAAACGACAAGATATACAAGATCTATTAAGCCAACATGGGCATCAAATACTTTGGTTACCACCTTATAGTCCTGACCTTAATCCTATTGAAAAAATGTGGGCATGGGTGAAAGCAAAAAGGAAAAAATGGTTGGTTAACTCAATAGATAAGCTTTTTAGTCGTTTTTTTAACGAGTGTATGGGTCATTATGCAGTTTGACTATATTCCCCAAAAGCTTTCAATCGGTGCATTATCGTAACAGTCTCCGCGATTGCTCATTGAACCTTGAAATCCATATTGCTCAAGTATATTTCGATATTCATGGCTGCAATATTGACTTCCTCTGTCTGAATGCACAATCAGTTCTTTGGTTGGTTTTTGATTGTGAATAGCCATATTTAGCGCATTACAAACAAGCTGTGCTGTCATGCGCTCATTTAAGCTATAGCCAACCACTTGCTTCGTGTAAAGGTCTTTTACCGCTGCTAAATACAGCCATCCTTCAACAGTCCATATGTACGTAATATCACTTGACCATGCTTGATTTGGTCTAGTCATTGAGAATTGTTGCTCCAACAGGTTTTCATAGATCGCTCGATTATGGTCACTATTCGTAGTCCTTTTAAAACGCTTGTGTCGCTTACAATACAGGTGGTTCAGCACTTTTATCTGACGTACAGCGTACATACTCATTTTTATGTCCTGAGCTTGTAAGTATTTGGTTAATCGAATATAACCATAGCTCTGCCTTGTTTCCTCATGGGCTATTTTCACCAATATCGTCTGTTGATTTCGTTGAAGCGTTCTTTTGCTCACGCCTCTCTTGAGCCAATCATAAAAACGTGAAACTGAAACATGAAGTAATCGAGCCATTAAGGTAATTGGAAAAGAATATCTTTTTTGTTTCATATAGGCGTACCTTACTGACTTTCTTTGGCAAAGTACGCTGCTGCCTTTTTTAAAAATTCACGTTCCATTTCAGCTATTTTGAGCTGTTGTTTGAGTTTTTTATTTTCTTCGAGTAGAGCGTTTAGATCAGGTGAATACTGTTTTGTACCTGCTAAAGTTCCAGGCTTTGCTTTGGTATTCCAATTTGAAAGAGTTTGCATTGAAATGCTAAGTTGTCTAGCTGTTTCCGAGACATTGCCTTGATTGGCTTCAATTAATTTGATGGCTTCAGCTTTAAATTCTGTGGTGTAAGTCTTGTGTTTCTTGCTCATGGTAAACTCCTGATGAGTGTGTTTAGTTTACCAAGTTAAAACCTCCTGTTTTTTCAGCACACATCACTTCATTTAATGTCAGCATACTTTTTAAAACACCACCTAAAAATTGTCTATATCATTCCTAATGACTGTTAATTGCGATCTTAGTTATTGTGCATATAAAAATTGTATATTTAACATCCAACTAAAAAATAATTTTAGAAAACTTGTCAAATCTAAAATTAGAAGTAACTTATTGCTTTTTTATTGAAATTTACTTCACACACTAAAAACTCTTGTGTTTTCACATAAATTTCACTATCTGAGAACTATTTTAACTGGAAAGTAATAGTTGCAAGTTTCTAAATTCTTAAAATACAGGGGTATCGTTAAATGGCTATAGAATTTGTTTCAAAATCAAAGTTACCTACTGCATTTGGCGATTTTGAAATTATAGCGTTTCAAGACCAAAGTACTGGTGAAGAACATATCGCTCTTGCTAAAGGAATGGATACTATTTCTAATCAATCTGTACTCGTCAGAATTCATTCGGAATGCTTAACAGGTGATGCTTTTGGATCACTCAAATGTGATTGTGGTCCACAATTACACTCAACTATGAAAATGATAAATGATGCAGGTCAAGGTGTGATCTTATACTTACGCCAAGAAGGTCGCGGCATAGGACTAACCAATAAAATTCGAGCTTACGCACTTCAAGATCAAGGACATGATACTCTTGACGCCAATTTATTATTAAATTTACCAGCAGATGCTCGTAAATATGATATGTGTACCATTATGTTAGATTATTTAAAAATAAAGAATGTAAAACTCATTACAAATAATCCCCTTAAAATTAAATCTTTAACTGATTTAGGAATTAATGTTGTTGAACGTATTCCTTTAAAAGTTGGTTTAAATATCTTTAACAAAGCTTATCTAGAAACAAAGCAAAAACGCATGTCACATTTATATGATAATAGTGATTTTTAAAAAGCGATCACTTTTAGAAAAAAATCCACATCCAAAGTTCCATCTCCCTTTCGGGAGAAGGCGAAGATAAAATACTGTTTTATATTTAATTATGTTTTTAAAGAATAAGCAAATACCTATCAAAGATAGCTAGCTTATTCTGTATTTTCTCTCAGGATTTGTGAAAAAACTGTGACTTTTTCTAAAGTTGCGTTCATTCCTTTATTAAAAAAAGTGTCGACGAAAGCTGAGCCAATGATAATAAGATCTACTTTATTGGCTAAGGCTTTAACGTGGTTTTCATTTTTGATCCCAAAGCCGATTGCAACTGGGATATTAAAAATAGGCTTGATTTCAGCAATCTTTTTTTCAAGTTTAGACAAATTTAAGTCTCCTCCTGTTAAGCCATTTTCTGCAACATGATATAAAAACCCTGTCGCGCGCGCTGAGATTTGCTCTAACCTTTCAACTGGGGTCGTCGGCGCGGTCATTGCAATTAAATGCATATTTTTTTTATTTAATTGCATTTCAAAGTTTTCTCGATATCCATATGGAGCATCTAAAATCAATATTCCATCTATAAGATTCTCTGTTTCGGCGATAAGTGTCTCGAAACCATATTGCATCATTGGATTTAAATAAGTCATGAAAATTATCGGTGTCTGGTCATCATGCAGCCTGATTGCTTTTACCAACTCAATGGTCTGTTTTACCGTTTGACCTGCACCTAAAGCCCTAAGATGCGCTGCCTGAATGATTTCCCCATCTGCCACTGGATCTGAAAAAGGAATGCCAACTTCAATAATGTCAGCCCCAGCTTGACCTAATTGGCTCAACAGACGACAACTTTCTGCGAAATTAGGATCTCCAGCAGTAAAATAACAGACCAGACCGCTTCGATTTTCCAGTTTCAATTGCTCTAATTTTTGATCTAGACGGTTCATGCTGTAGCTCCTGCAAGATATTTTTTGACCGTGTTTAAGTCTTTGTCTCCTCTGCCACTTAAATTGACAATAATGATCTGTTCTGGCTGCATTTCTTGAGCAAGTTGAATCGCATATGCAATCGCATGAGAACTCTCAAGCGCAGGAATAATGCCCTCCTGTTGACTTAAAAGCTGAAATGCATTTAAGGCTTCTTGATCGGTTATAGCCGTGTATGTCACACGTCCTGTTTCAAACAGAATGCCATGCTCTGGACCAACACCAGGATAATCCAATCCAGCTGATATAGAGTGCCCTTCTAAAATCTGCCCATCTAAGTCTTGTAATAAATAGGTTAAATTGCCATGCAGCACACCGACCTGACCTTTGCAAATAGAGGCGGCATGTTCATCGCTATTTATTCCTTTTCCACCTGCCTCAACGCCAAACATTTTGACATTCAGGTCTTCTAGAAAAGGATGCATCAACCCTAATGCATTTGATCCCCCACCCACGCAAGCAACTAGAGCATCAGGCAGTCTATTTTCTTTCAGAAGTATTTGGTTTCTGGCTTCTAGACCAATAATTTTCTGAAATTCTCTGACCATGGTGGGATATGGATGAGGGCCTGCACCCGTACCCAATAGGTAATAGGTTGTATCCACATGACGAATCCAGTCACGTAATGCTTCATTCATGGCATCTTTTAAAGTCCCACGCCCTTTTTGAACACTTCTGACTTCAGCACCGAGTAATTTCATACGTTCAACATTCATTTGTTGGCGCTGAATATCTGTTTCTCCCATAAAAATGGTACATTTTATCTTAAACAGCGCGCAAACCGTTGCTGTTGCAACACCATGTTGTCCAGCACCCGTTTCTGCAATGATTCTGGTTTTCCCCATAAATTTGGCTAATAAGATTTGCCCTACACAATTATTGATCTTATGCGCACCCGTATGGTTCAAATCTTCTCGCTTGAAATATATTCGAGCGCCGCCTGCATAAGCTGTTAGGTTTTTTGCATAAAAAAGAGGACTAGGACGACCAACAAAGTCCGTTAAAATCTGCTGATATTCAGCCCAAAATTCAGGTTTGACCCGAACAGTATTAAAGGCTTGCTCTAATTCTTGAAGTGCTGGCATTAAGCTCTCTGGCATGTAGCATCCGCCAAATTTACCAAAAAATCCCAAGGCATCAGGACCATTACCTGTATAAGGGGTTGTCATCTCATATCTCTTTTACAATCAAAACTCGTTCGATCTTAAAATATTTTCATTTTGATGATAATTGATATATTTTGAACTTATGATGTTAGAAAATTTTACAACATGAAACGCAGAACATTACCTCCTCTTAATGCTTTAAAAGCTTTCGAAGCTGTCACCAGAAATAAAAGTTTCAGCTTAGCTGCCGAAGAATTATGTGTAACCCATAGCGCGATTAGCCATCAAATAAAGCAGTTAGAAGAATGGTTGGATAAAAAATTGTTTATTCGACATTCCTCGACCATCTCTCTGACGGCGGATGCCGAAGAATTGTCGCTCGTTTGTACGCAGATTTTTAATCGTTTAGAACAATGCGTCTTTGAGTTAACAAATAAAACTTCAGAAGTTGAAGTTGTCATAGGCGCTTCTCATAGTTTTATGGCAAATTGGCTGATTCCGAGATTAGAAAAGCTCGAAGTCATTTATCCCAATATCCATATCAAATTAATGACATGTAATGACTTAAAATTGTTAGAAAAAGAGAAGGTTGATATATTTATCAATAGCGTCAGTGAGCATCATCTACTTCCCAACTTTTTGAATAAATATCTGTTATTTCCCGATAACATGGGTCCTATTTGTCATCGTGAAATAAATCCTCTTCATTCCGTAAATGATCTTTTAAACTATCCATTACTTCATACCCACTCAAATAAAAGTGCATGGCATACATGGTTTGATCAGTTTCAAATAAGCTTTTCCCCAAAATCCAATGACCGTTATTTTGATAGTCTGAATTTAATGATAGAAGCTGCCGTGTCTGGGTTAGGAATTGCCATAACACCTCAAATTTTAGTAGAAAAAGAAATGTTAAATGGAAAGATCATTGCCCCTTTTGGTTTTATCTATTGTGACTATAATTTTTATGCAATGGTCAGAAAAAATAACGAAAATCGTGATGTTATGAATATCATTGATTGGTTAATGGCCGAAGAAAAAAGTTAAACATTTAATCTTTGATTTGAAAAGTTCTATTCAATTGCTCATCTATAACGTCTATTTCACATTCTGTTCACGCTGTGCTGCCTAAGGTATAAACATACACTTCATACGGACACTGATGATGAGACTTGTAAAAACACTAATTGCTACAGCCTTATCCTTGCCGCTTCTGTTGTTAGCCGGATGTAAAAGTATTCCCAGTTATTCAGCCGATTACGCCCAATCCAGAAACGGTATTCAGGGGATAGCGCTGGATCAGACTAAAGCTCAGGATATCGGCCTCCGCTTTACCTCAGCTTTTAATACTTTGGGCACACCAGAATTTGTGGAAAGAGCCGGATCGCTGTATGCCGACCAGCTGTTTATTAACGATACCCTATCGCAATTTTCATCCCGTCAAAATCTACTCGAGCACTTTCAAGGCATGAACAAACGGGTCAGCAAGGTCAGCGTCAAGCTGTTAAACGCTTCATATCATCAGGACTCTGCCTATGTGCACTGGCATATGACCTATGATTTTAAAATGTTCGGCACGACCCGTAGTATGGACTCTTACGGTATCAGTGAAATCAAGATTAACGAAAACAACAAGATTATTTTCCAGCAGGATTTCTGGGACCCTGCGAATGGCCTGTATCGTTCCCTGCCTTATGTTGGAGGGGTCTATTCATGGCTACTGCCTTTCAAAAAATAGCGATCAGCACGGCGTTAGTGATGGGATGTAGCTTCTGTCCATGGGCACAGGCACAAAGCCTGAATCAATGCGGCAATGGTCCGCTGATGGTGGGTAAAAAACAGGTCGGTATGGCCAGTTATTTTGCACAAAACTGTAGCCAGTCCTGGGAAAAACAAAATATACAGATGGACTTTTCCTATACCCAGAATATTCCGGAATGGGCATTTAAGCGTGCGGCCACACATTTACTGAAACGTAATGTTAAAGACGCAAAAATACATGCTCTATTCAACCCAATCACCGATTTGTATCGTCCGGTCAGATCAGGCGACCTGTACCGTTTAAAATACAACCATGCTACACACACCCTGAGCTTATCTTTGAACCAGCAAAGTTTAGGGCAGCTTAAACATCCTCTGGCACAACAATATTTTAATATATGGCTGGGTCCCCAGCCATTTAGTGCTAAATTAAAACAGCAATTATTAAATTAGTATCTGCCGCTATGTCGAAACATTTTATCCTGATGGTTGAAGACCATTATGAACTGGCCTCTACCCTATGCGAGTTTCTAGAAGAACATGGCTTTGTGGTCGATCATGCCCGCAATCTGAGTGCTGCTAGACAATTACTGAAACAGCAACGCTACCATATCTTGCTACTAGACATTAATTTGCCTGATGGTTCGGGTTATGAATTGTGCGAGTGGTTACGTAATGAAGAGGGGTTGGACTTACCTGTCTTGATGCTTACCGCTCGGGATACCTTGGATGATAAACTCAAAGGCTTCAATTCCGGCACGGATGATTATCTGGTCAAGCCCTTTGACTTTAACGAGCTTGTGGTTCGGGTCAAGGCCCTGATCAAACGTTCCCTGGGTGAAGTATCTAGCAGTCGTCTGCAAATTCATGACCTAATTTTGGACACAGCAACACAGCAGCTAACGCGAGCTGGGCAGAACATTGAATTACCTCCGATTCAGTTTAAACTTTTGAAGCTATTGATGCGTCATTCTCCTAAAGTACTGACCAAACAGGAAATTATGATTCAGCTTTGGGGTGACGAAGAGCCAGAAAGTGATGCTCTGCGCAGTCATATCTATAATTTACGCAAAATGGTCGATAAACCCTTTGAACAAAAGCTGATTCACACCATTTCCGGGATTGGTTTAAAGATTGCTTTCGAAGATGAAGCCTAATTTAGGTAAACAACAACAATCAGTCCAGTGGTCATTGCTAGATCAACATTCTGATGAGTGTCGAGATAATATTGCCTGTCAAACAGCTCCACACGCCAACCTAACTGTTTGCATAACTTTTGCACCAATTGCAATCCAATACCATGCCCTTTGATTTCAAGTTGTAGCTGCTGACCAGACAGTTCCTGAACTTTAGAATTGTTAGGTAAAGGCATGCCGACCCCATTGTCAGCAATCAGCACTTTATTTTTTTCCAGAATCACATCAATTTCTGTGCCCTGTGAATAGTTCAGCGCATTGCGCAGAATATTGCCAAACACCATTTTGGTCATGGATGGATAAAGTTTACGCGGCTGTTCATCGAGGTCTTTTTGCAGGTCTATCTGCATGCCTTTGTTATGACTGACACTCTCCAGATCCTGCACAAGATTGTCCAGACATTCTGAAAGCATGGTCGGTTCAGCAGTTAAAGTGTTGGTGGTATTGCGGGCAATGGCCAGCAAGGTATCGACCAGCAGCTGCATGTCTTCAATGGTGTTATGCAGGCGGGTAAAGGACTTGTTGTCGCCATAGCGTGCCTGACACAGCTGCACATTGCCTTTTAAAATAGTCAGTGGCGTGCGTAGCTCATGGCTGACATCTCCGGTAAATTCACGCTCACGCTGAATAAATTCGCTTAATACCTGATGATATTTTTCCAGTGCCTGCTTGAGGTATTCAGCTTCCAGATTAGAGTCGGTGCGGATGTCCTGAAAAGGCGAAGCCTGGTTTTTCTGATGTTCCCAGTCGATATATTCCAGCGCATTGGCCAGACGGGTAATCGGGGAAAAATAGCGCCGGGCCCGACGGTTCCACCACCACAGCACACTATATAGCACAAACAAGCTGACCATCAGCGGTGCCAGACCAAACAGCCACACCAGCTTGTTGACGTTGCTTTCGCCAAACACCAGCAGCACATGCTGTCCGTCTTTTTCACCATACACGGTCATGCGCTCCTTGCCATCGACAAAATGCCGATTCACCCCTTGCTCAAGTGACATATTCTTAAATTGGGAGGGTGGCACAGTGTTCCAGCGGTAACCATACAGGTTTTTGGTGTCGGGCAGTTCAGCAGCCGGATTACGTTCCAGCCGCTGCCAGTAGTGTGACATTTCCTGTTCTAGCGCTGTTCTAAGCAGGGAACCTTTGATTACCCAAGCACTACAGCCAATCCCGATCACCACAGACAGGGCAATGAATCCGATTTGCAGCCAGTAATAGCGGTTAAACACCTCACCCAGAGGATGATCGTGTTTGTCCCTGAACAGCTTTAACATTGGCGCATTCCCCGCTACCCTATCCGATTCGCCATTCAATTATACGGTTTTCTTTTTAAACAGAAAGTGACCGATCACCCACTCGCGTCCATGCTCATAACCGAACAGCTCGGCACAAGCCATAAAGAAAATCCGCCAGCGTTGCCACCAGATTGCGGCATCTGCACCATAAGTTTTTTCAAACAAGGGCTTTAGCTCGGCCTGTTTAGCATCCATATTTTCTAGCCAAGCATTTGCGGTACGTTCATACTGCGTACCCGCCCATTGCCAGTGCTGCTCTAATTGCAAATGCTGCTGGAAATGCAGAAAGGTCGAAGCTGCCGGCATCAGTCCGCCACTAAAGAAATATCTCGACATCCAGTCGAATTCATTTTTCACTTTAAACGGATAATGCAGGAAACGGTGACAGAAAATATGGCACCAGAGCAGACCATCCGCTTTCAGCCAGCTGCTGATATTTTCAAACAGTTTCTGGTAGTTGCGCACATGTTCAAACATTTCCACCGAAACCACGCGGTCAAAGGACGTGGGTTCCAGTTGCAGCACATTGACGTCGCAGGTGATTACCGTCAGGTTCTGCAGTTTTTTCAGACGCGCCTGTTCCTGAATATACAGGCGCTGGGTCGAGGAATTCGACACCACTGTAATGCGAGCCTTGGGATAATGCTCGGCCATATACAGACTCAACGATCCCCAGCCACAGCCAATTTCCAAAATATCCTGCCCGTCTTTCAATTGTGCTCGCTGGCAATAGCAGGCAAGGGCAGCTTCTTCGGCTTGGTCTAGCGTCATATCGGCATGTTCAAATAGACTCGCGCTATATTTCAAACGCTTGCCCAGCACCGCCTGGAAAAATGCGGTGGGCAGTTCATAGTGCTGTTCATTCGCCTTGTCGGTCTCGATGGCAATCTCGCTATTTTTCAGCATATGCAGCACATCCATATAGCGCCGAGCTGCCAGTGCCGGGTCAAAGCGTCCTTCTTGTGCCAGACGTTTTTTGCTTAGGCTACGAATGCCCGCGCGAATCACCGAATCGGGCAGCTTACCGCTTTCGACCAGTTTTAAAGATTGTTGAATCATAAAGTCCATGTATTTACCTACTGTTTGGGTGGCCACGGAATAAACATTGAAGTTCGTCGTTGATAGTCTTTATAGTTGTCGCCGCGATGTGCCAGCGCCTGTTGTTCACTAAATGGAATCCCGGTGATGTAGTACAGAAACAGCCACATCAGCAGTGGATAAATCCATAATTCATAGCATCCTGCTGCCAGACCGAGCACTGGATACGCAAACCAATGCAGCCATTCAAAGAAATAATTCGGATGGCGCGAGTATTTCCAGAGTCCCCGATCCATGGTTTTACCTTGATTCTGTGGATCTAGCTTAAAACGGTAAAGTTGCTGATCGGCAGTGCTTTCGCCTATCAAAGCGGATAGCATGATCATGCCCGCCACAATCACAGTGACTAAAGTCCAGTTATTCCATTGCTCGGTCGAGATACTTAACAACTTCAGCATTGGGTAAGAAAACAGTAGAGCCAAACCTGCCTGAAATATAAAAAACACCAGAAAACCAAGATGCTGATAATCCCCCATCGCTCGGCGCATGTTGGCATAACGCGTGTCTTCTTGGGTTTCACTGGCATAGCGCCGTAACAGATGCCAAGTCAGCCGTGAAAACCAGATCCCACTCGCCAGTCCCAGAAATAAGCGAACCAACATCGGTGCACTGTCAATCGCCCAAGCGGCAATAATCACATTGAGGGCAATACTGAAACTCCAAGCAACATCGACCAGCCCTGCTCTGCGGTTATAGGTCACCAACACCCAGCTACAGAGCATGATAAAGACATTCAGCATCAGTAAATTCAGCAGCATTTCGGCCCTCCTGTTTTATCTTGACTTAGTAGGCACTGGCTTCGAACAGCAGATGTACATCACTGATCACGCCTTCGCGGAAGCCACCTTCGCAATAACACAGATAAAAATCCCACATGCGGATAAAACGCTCATCAAAGCCGAGTTGCAGCACCTGATCACGTTGCTCCAGAAAACGCTGACGCCAGCAGTGCAAGGTCTGGGCATAGCTCTGGCCGATATCTTCCAGATGTTTGAGACGCAGTTTTTGTTCGGAAGCGGTCTGGGTCATGACACTGATACAGGGAATAAAACTGCCCGGGAAAATATAGCGCTTGATATAGTCCACTGTATTCAGGGCTTTGGCATAGCGTGCATCTTCAATGGTGATGGCCTGAATCAGGGCCAGACCATTCGGCTTGAGGAGCTCGCGGCATTTTCGGAAATAAGTTGGTAAATACTGCTCACCTACGGCCTCGATCATTTCAATCGACACCAACTTGTCGTATTTGCCTTCCAGTAAGCGGTAATCTTTCAGCTGCACAGTCACACGATGTGACAGTCCTGCTGCAGCGACCCGGGCCACGGCTTCATCATACTGTGCTCTGGAAATGGTAATGGTGGTGACCTTGCAGCCATACTGCTGCGCGGCATAAATGGCAAAACCGCCCCAGCCGCTGCCAATTTCGACCAAATGATCCATCGGCTTGAGTTGCAGTTTCTGGCAGATTAGCTCTTTTTTATAATCCGAAGCCTGTTCCAGGCTCATGCCCGGTTCTTTAAACACCGCACTGGAATACATCATGCTGTAATCTAGGAACAGCTTGAAAAAGTCATTGCTCAGGTCATAATGCTCGGCAATATTTTTGCGGCTGCCATCAATCGAATTCTTGCGCGATTTATACCAGACCTTTAACAGTAACTGGCTGGCTTTGGCCACTGCATTCTGATTCATCTGGTCCAGCACATCGCGGTTACGTGCCAAAATGCGGATCACATCGACTAGATCTGCACTGCTCCAGTAGCCACGGATAAAACCTTCGGCAGCACCCAGTACACCATTACGGAACAGCTGATCCATCAGACGAACATCATGCACCTGTATCACCGCCTGTAAATCGCTATTTTCCCCGACAGCCCCATTCCAGACGCCTTTAAAAATCAGCTGACCATGGCGTAATTTCAGCAGGTGGCGCAATACCACCGGCAGTGTGCTTTGCTCTCCCATGAATAGTGTCTTCATCGCAATGTGTTTCCTTTTTCTTTTTTAGGATGTCGGTAAAATGGAACTTTCTTTTTCCATAAACGAAAGGCGTGCAGATAAATTCCTCTGACCATCCTGAAGGGTTCAAGAACTTTCAGTACAGCATAGCGATGCTGCTGTGAAGGAACCGTGATGGCCTGCAAGGAAAATTTCAGGGTGGCATCGAATTGCAAGATTCCCTGCTCAAACAGCTGCATATGAATCACGTTCTGCCGATCCGAAAAGCTGAAGCGCCAGCGATAATCCAGCCCCATCGGCATGAACGGCGACACATGAAAGGCCTTTTTAAAGTCAAACTGGTGACTCTGGTACGGCGCATATTCGTCTGCATTGTTCCGGCAATCGTGAATGTAGACCTGTCGTTCATTCCACGGTGTGTTGGTGATTTCACTCAGCACAAAGAGCAACTGGTCGGTGGCACCAAAGACCAGATAAAACACTACGGAATTGAAACGAAAGCCGAGTGTTCGTGGCAAAGCTAGCACCCGGATAGACGCGGCATGCGGTAACAGATAGTTTTCCCGCTTGATCAGCAGGCGTGCAATCTTCTGCCGAATCGAGCCACATTCCATAGTCAGAAAATCGCGCTCATCTAGGGTCAGGAAATTCCAGCGGTTAGATGACCACAGCCAGGATTTTCCGGTAAACGTCGCGAGTTGATCTGGATCAAACCATAGATAGCTCAGCTGGGTTTTAAAAGCATGGGCTTGGGGCAAATAACGTCGATGCCGGATTTCAGCAGTGGCGATCGCCAGTGGATACATCTGCATCATGCGCTCCTAGTCTGCCTGTTCGGCCTGTTTTAATAGCTGATCGATTACCCATGATGCGCTACGTGCCCCATCCTCATGAAAGCCCCAGCCCCAGTAAGCGCCGCAATATGAGGTGCGGTTTTGGCCGTTGACCTCGGCCCAGCGTTGCTGTGCTTCAATCGCCGGGGCATCAAACACTGGATGACGGTAATGTCGTTCTATCCAGACTTTTTTCGGATTCAGGGCAAAATTAGGATTCAGGGTGGCAAAGACCTGGGTTTTGCAGTTCAGGTTCTGCAACTGGTTCATCCAGTAGCTAAAGCCATAATGTGTGCCACTGTGTTGGAATGGCGTCTGTTCAGTGACCTGAGTCGGCGTGACGTGTACATGCCAGCTGGCCCACTGGCGACGGGATTTGGGCATGATAGAGGTATCGGAATGTACCACCATGCGGTTATTCTGATAGCGGAACTTGCCTAGCACGTCCAGCTCCTGCGCGGTCGGGTCTTTCAGCAGTTTCAGGCTGTCATCGGCGTGGCTGGCGAAAATCACCCAGTCAAAACGCTCGCTGCCCTGTTGGGTTTCAATCAGCACATCATTGGCACTGCGAGACACCCGATGCACAGCAGTTTTACGAAGCGTGATATTGCACTGGGCCTGAATGGCACGGACGTAGCGAGCTGATCCACCCTTGACCGTCAGCCATAAAGGACGGTCTTTGAGCTGCAACATGCGATGATGCTGGAAAAAACTCACCACAAACTTATACGGAATCTGTCCGGCCTGTTCTACCGGGCAGGACCACAGCGCTCCACACATCGGATAGAGATGTTCATGACGGAAGGCTTCGGAATAGCCATGCCGATCCAGATACTCATCAATACTGAGCTGTGCATCGACATGCTCGACATCCAGATCTTTATTGGCGGCATAGAAGCGGAACAGATCCGACAACATCGCACGAAAATCTGCATTAAAAAAGTTTTGAGGTCGGAACAATAACGAGAATTTTTTTGAAGGATTGTACTGTAAGCCAGTGACCTGATTATTCACCGAAAAGCCCATGTCACTGCTTTGCGATTGAATGCCAAGTTCTTTTAGCATGGCGCAGAACAGCGGATAGTTATGCTCATTAAAGACAATAAAGCCACTGTCTACCGCGACCTGTTCGCCATCTATATTCAACTGATGGGTATCGGTATGACCGCCAAAGTAGTTATTCTTTTCAAAGACGGTAACGTCATGCACTTTACCTAATTTCCAAGCCGCATACAAACCGGAAATACCTGAACCAATAATTGCAATTTTCATGGTGATTCCTTTGAATGAATAGTCGGAGTGCCGGTCTTGGCAGCTTTTTTCTGTTTTCGAGCCCGGGCAATTTTACTGACATCATAGACACGTGCCGGAATGGGCTTGAGTCCCCAGACCAGCCCGAACAAAGACATGAGTTTCAGCAGGTAATAGGTCACATCAATCTGCCACCAGTAAAAACCCTGCCGGGTACTGCCGGCATAATAATGGTGATTGTTGTGCCAGCCTTCGCCTAAGGTAATGATGGACAAAAACAAGTTGTTGCGGCTGTGATCTTCAGTGTCAAAATCCCGGCTGCCATAATGATGCGCCAGTGAGTTAATACACAAAGTGGCATGGAGCAGTAACACAGTGGAGACCACAAATCCCCAGACCAGCAATTGCAGGCCGGAGGTACCGAGTTGCGGCCAGGTCATGGCCAGCCACTCCCCTAGCGCATAAATCCCGCCCGCGGTCAGCAGCACCACAATTAAACTGAAACGGTCCAGCCAGATCAGTTCAGGATATTTTAGCCAATCTCTAATGACTTCTTTTCGCGTGGCAAAGTTATATTCATTTAAAAACCAGCCAACGTGGCTGTACCAAAAACCATGCGTGGAGGAATGCGGGTCTTTCAAGGTATCGGTATAGCGATGGTGATAACGGTGATGCGCCGCCCACCAGAGCGGGCCACGCTGCGCACTCATGGTACCCATCAGCACAAACAGGAACTGTACCGGACGCGAAGTCTGAAAAGTTTTATGTGACAGATAACGATGAAAAAAAGCGGTGATGGAAAACATGCGGATCAGGTAGAACGCCAGCATAAAGCCCAGCGCAAACCATGACACCCCCACCCAGAACACGGCGAGACAGGCCAGATGCAACAGAATAAAGGGCAAAATCCGGAGCCACTGAATCTTGCTGTTTTCAGCCGTCAGTGTGTCGGGCGCTGTGGGTGTAGACCAGCTGTCTATCCATCGCATCAGGCTTTTCAACATGGACTCGTCCTACTTTTAAGCGGTTGTCTTTATTCTATTTGATGAGTGTAATCAGTCAGGTATGAATTTTATGTGAAGTAAATAAAAAAAAGCCGAACTATAGAGAGACTAATGAGTTCGGCAAAAGGGTAACAGATTAATGTGGCAATTTGATCAGTTTTGTAATGTCATAACCATAATATTTTGCTGTATCCGGATAGGACTGATAGGTGGCTTCATCCAGTTGCGGTTCGCGCGATAAAATCCACAGGTATTTGGTACTCGGTCCACCGACCAGGGCCACTTTATATTCCGGATCCACGCGTAATACCCAGTAATGCCCTTTGGTAAACGGAATCCATCTTAAACCTGGCGGCAAAAAGCTGACTTTCAGTTTGCTGTTGCCCTGATTTTGCGAATAGGCCACCCCTTCAGAGCTAATCATTTCACCATTTTCAATCCGGCAGCTATTTAAGACGCCCATGGTCTGATCGGCATTGACAGTGTATTGTGCCGAGATATCCGAGACACATTTACGCTGAAAATACATCGGTAAATGGGCAATTTCATACCATTTACCGGCATACTGCCGGATATCTACCTGATCGACTGCCCGAGGGGCAACCGTTTCAGCTCGAGCAGTAAAGCTTAAAGTGATGATGGCTAACGCTGTAACTGCAAAAACCGACTTGAATAGCATCTTCATTTTTAAGCCTTGTTGTATTTGAGACTTAAGATAACCCAAGTCGATGTGAACAAAGTGTGAAGATTAAATGCAGAATGAAGGTAGGAGAAATTTCAATCTTACAGCATGAGAAAATGGGGAAAATCATTTCTTCTTGGATCCCCTTTTAAAGCGGTAAATTGAATTTTTTAGATTCAATGTAGCAATATTGTCGATAGTATTATTTAAAAAAGTCAACTAGATCAACATATTAATTCCTGAACTAATCATCTTTTATAAGGCAATTAAATATACATATAAAAAAACTTGATTAATTTTATTTTTAAGGTATAGTTAACTCAACTAGAAAAAAGTCTTGTTTCATTAAATCTCTCTTAAGTATCGTCGTTTTATTCATAATTCTTCGTTTTTTTCAGATTTTAAGTTTCAATCTTTATTATTTTCAAAGTTATATGCAGTCAATAAAATGACTAAAAATTATTAAAAAATCAGTAGGATTTATTATGTCAAACTCAAATGTTGTTAAAGGTACCGTTAAGTGGTTCAATGAAACTAAAGGTTTTGGATTTATTCAACAAGAATCAGGTCCAGATGTTTTTGCGCACTTCAGTGAAATTGCTAACTCAGGTTTTAAAACCTTATTTGAAGGCCAACAGGTTGAATTTAGTATTGCTCAAGGTCAAAAAGGACCGAATGCGGTCAATATTGTTGCTATATAAGCACTAAAATACGAGTTGAAAAAGCACTACTCAGTGCTTTTTTAATTTTAAAGAAAAAGTTGTTGTTCCACATTGGAAAAAAACATAAAAACAGGATATAAATTGTTAAAAGCTAATGAATTAATTGCAAAATCTAAAAATGGTACCGAAATTATCGTTTCTTTAATTCCCTTAAATAAAATGCAGAATACACGTCAAGGTTTTAAAGAAATTGAAGTGGGTAAAAGAGTTCTTCTGGAATCTGGAGTTGAGGTAGATTTAAACTTAGATGGTCGTACATTTTATACGTCTTTAAATCAATTATTTAAGCTAAATCAAAAAGTTATTTAAAAAATAATATATTACTTAATTAATTGCATAGCCGCTCCATAATCTTATTAAAGGTAAAATAATGTTTAAACAAAATCTAAATGTAAAAGACCAATTCGGTATCAAATATTCTATTCAGGCCACGGTTGAGCGCAATTTTAGTGCTAGCCAGTCTTGTTCCCATGTCAAATATATTACCGTGGATGGTGAAGATATTCGGCCCAGCTTTGAAATGTTTTTCCAAAGTACTTCTAGCGGAAAAATTTTCAAGATTATTTAAGTCGATGAACTACTCACTGCTAAAACAAAGCCAATAATATAAAAATATTTATATCTTATAGCTTTATATTATTTATAACTAATATAATAATTTTAAATTTCTAGTGGCTTAACTCGCCCTTAAAAGAGCGAGAATGCGCACTATATTTGTTCAAAATTTCAAAGCCATTCTTTGCTGTCATCGGCAACAGGTGTGCCATGCATCACATGCTGAATCATGGCATAGGCGATACTGCCCTTGAACGGAATCTCGGGTAACTGATCAAATTTGAAAAACTGCGCATCGCTGAGTTCATTTTCCTGAATCTGAATCTCACCCGAGTGATATTCTGCTCTGAAAGCCATCATCAGATTGCTGGGAAACGGCCACGGCTGGCTGGCCAGATATTGAATGTTTTTGATCTGTAGCCCCACTTCTTCCAGTGTTTCACGGCTTACTGCCTCTTCCAAGGTTTCTCCAACCTCAACAAAGCCTGCAATCAGGCTGTACATCTGGGTTTTATTGCGGGCATTTTTTGCCAGCAGAATTTCATCTGTACCCCGAGTAATGATAGTGATCACACAAGGATTCACACGTGGATACTGGTTATAACCACAGGATGGGCAGATCATGGCATAGTGACTGACGTGCTGCTGGGTCGGATGGCCACATTTACTGCAAAAGCGGTGATTACGGCGCCACTCGAGCAACTGCACAGCACGACTGGCTTGTTCAAACTGTGGTCTGCTCCAGACCTGCACCAATTGCCGGATCGGGACTAGTTGATAGCCTTCAGGTACTAATTCATTTTCTTTTAGATCCCGTGCAATGACCTGGCCATTTTCCGACAGATCCAAGTCGTGCTGCAGTCTTGCTACCAGCGGCAACTGAAAATGCTCATCCACCATTAATTGCTGCTGTCTAAAAATATATGCTTTTGAATGCATGCTCATGACATCCACTGATTAAAAAAAATCCCATACATGGGGGTGTATGGGACAAAACTAAGGAAACTTACATAGAGTAACTTCTCTTTAGATACTAAGCGCACGCTGCCTGAATTACAACCATAATAATTTGTATCTTTTTGATTAAAATCACATAATTTTCACAACAATTATGTATTCAGGAATAATGCGAAGCGCGTTTCATCAACTGGCTGTAGCATTATAGAGATGAACACTCTGTTATTGTAGCAATCATGATTCCTTTGCAATGTCACCAGATCATCTGGTCGGGCTGAATTAACTGAACATGCGGACTGATCTGTATTTTCACAAAAAATTGAACTGGCTGGCTATAGACTAGGCTATCTTTGATCGGGTCTGGAAAGGCTATGCGTTTCGGTTTAATTCTGGGTGACCAACTTCATCATCAGCTTGCTACGCTTAAAGCGCTAGACCGTACCCGGGATGTGATCCTGATGGCCGAAGTGGTTGAGGAAGCGACTTATGTCGCCCATCATCCGCAGAAAATTGCCCTGATTTTTAGCGCGATGCGGCATTTTGCCAAAGAGCTCAAAGCGAAAGGCTGGCGTGTACGTTACCATGCCTTTCAGTCCGGCAGTCCGATTCGTAGCCTGCTGGATTTCGTACAGGCACAGCAACTGCTCTTCCCCGTCACAGAATTGGTAATGACCCGATGCGGGGAATACCGCCTGCAGCAGCAGATTGAACAGCACTGGAGCCAGCAGCTGCAACTGCCGGTACAATGTCTGGATGACGATCGTTTTTTCTGTAGCCCGGAACAGTTCCGGCACTGGGCCAGCCGTTACCAGACGTTGCGCATGGAATATTTTTACCGGGAAATGCGTAAACAGACCGGTTATTTGATGCAGAGACAGCAGCCACTTGGACAACAGTGGAACTATGACAGCGCCAATCGCAAGGCATGGTCAGGCACTCCACCATTGCCTCCAACACTTCATTTTGAACGCGATCAGATTGATCTGGATGTAATACAACTGGTTGAGCGCGAGTTTCCACTTCACGCTGGCAGCCTTGACAACTTCCGCTGGGCCACCACACGTAGCAATGCTCTGCTTGCACTGGAGCATTTCATTACCCACAGTTTGCCGCATTTTGGAGATTATCAGGATGCCATGGTTCAGGGTGCAGACATGCTGTTTCACAGCCTGCTCTCGCCTTATCTAAATTGTGGTCTGTTACTGCCCAAAGAAGTCTGTGATGCGGCAGAAGCTGCCTACTATGACGGTCATGCACCACTGAATGCAGTGGAAGGTTTTATCCGACAGATTCTAGGCTGGCGCGAATATGTTCGCGGAATTTACTGGCTGTACATGCCAGAATATGCCAGCCGCAATGCACTGCAGCACTCAGCACCATTGCCACAATTTTACTGGACTAGACGTACTCGGATGAACTGTATGGCTGAGTGTTTCCGTAATACTTTTCAGCATGCCTATGCACATCATATCCAGCGTTTGATGGTGACTGGAAATTTTGCCTTATTAACTGGTGTAGACCCGCAGCAGATCAGCGAGTGGTATCTGGCAGTCTATGCCGATGCCTATGAATGGGTAGAATTACCGAACACACTGGGCATGGTAATGCATGCCGATGGCGGCTTGATGGCCAGCAAACCCTATGCGGCCTCGGGCAATTATATCCATAAGATGTCGGATTACTGCAAGCACTGTAGCTACAATGTCAAAACCCGAACCGAACCGGACAGCTGTCCTTTCAACAGCCTGTACTGGTATTTCATGATTCGGCATGAAGCGAAATTCCGTACTCATCCACGTATGGGCATGATCTATCGACAGCTGGACAAGCTTAAAGATCGGCCGCAGATTATCAGCCATGCCCAGCAACTTCTTAGCCTGATTGATGAGTTATAACCATGAAAAAACAGCATCTTCCTGAAAAAATCTGTATGCACTGTTTGCGTCCTTTTACTTGGCGCAAAAAATGGCAACGCTGCTGGGAGGAAGTCAGATACTGTTCTGAACGATGTAAACGTGAGTCCAGACAGCAGTCAAAATCAAAGGCTTAGAAACGCTTGTATTGCCGTGAACAATAGGCCCGTATCACGTCGGGTGAACGCAGTTGCAGATGTTTAGTTTTTCGGCCGGTGACGCGTTCACGCCACATTTTAAAACTCGATGCTTTCATATTTTGCCGCATCAAGCGGATCACCGCCGCTTCATTTAAACCATACTCACATAAAATAGCTTCAAAAGGAGTTCTATCTTCCCAAGCCATTTCTATAATTCTGGATACGTCTTCTTCAGAAAATTGATTCATACTATTCTCGTTTTTAATCATCATGAAGCGTCAATAAGCTTTATCGACTTTAATTTGATTAAAAGAATAACAGTACAATCATGAATTTTTTGTGATTTTTTCTAGTTTACGAACTCTGTCTTGTCCTGAAATAGATTGACAGTATTCCACTTCAAACCGAGTTAAGCAATTAGCTCGGTTTTAGTTTGCTCATACATCTGATTCGGGGTGT
>NZ_JBIMCF010000021.1:0-50053 GCF_048551975.1 Acinetobacter johnsonii
AACACCCCGAATCAGATGTATGAGCAAACTAAAACCGAGCTAATTGCTTAACTCGGTTTGAAGTGGAATACTGTCAATCTATTTCAGGACAAGACAAGCTATATGAGTTTATGGAATTTCATTTTCTTCTTCAAACTCAGGCTTCACTTGTACAATGAAGTCTTGACGGTTTAAGCCACGCCATAAAGCAAAAGCTGTACCGATGTAGATTGAAGAGTAGGTACCCACAAAAACCCCGACAAACATCGCTACAGAGAACCATTTCAGACCATCACCACCGAGTAACATCATCGAGATCACCACCAGTAATAAAGTCATTGAGGTGTGAATGGTACGACGTAATGTTTCAGTTAAAGCGATGTTAACGATTTCTAAAGGCGTTGCACCACGAATCTTACGGAAGTTTTCACGAATACGATCCGATACAACAATGTTGTCATTCAGCGAGAAGCCAATCAGGGCCAAAACAGCAGCTAAAACCGTTAAGTCAAACGGCCATTGCATCATGGCAAAAATACCGATGGTGACCACCACGTCATGGAACAACGACAGTACCGCACCCATTGCCAGTTTGAACTCAAAGCGAATTGTTACATAGACCAACATCAGCAGTAATGCTAAAGCCACAGCACCCGCTGAGCGAATGTAGAGTTCATTGCCGACTTGTCCACCCACCACATCAACTTTGTTAACTGAGGCTGAGTTACCCGGTAGCTGTACAGCTTGGGTAATGGTTTTGGTTAAGTCTTCTGCCGCTGTGTCTTCTTGTACAGGCATACGTACAATCAAATCACGATCTGAACCAATAGTTTGTACCACAGGGTCATGAAAACCTGCTGTGGTCAGTGCAGCAGAGACATCGGCTGACTTCACGGGTTTGCTATAGTTTAGTTCGGCAGAAATACCACCAGTAAAGTCCAAACCTAAGTTAAGACCCTTGGTGAAAATAAAGAATAGGCTGCCGATGGTTAAGACAATAGAAAGAATGGCTGCAGGCAGCGCAATCTTCATAAAATCTATCACACGCTCATCATCTGGACGGCCGTATTTTTTTGAATCTTGTTGAGTCACATCAGTCATCATCGATCTCCTTATATGCTCAACTTTTTCAAGTTACGTTTTTTGCCATAAATGAGCTGTACAATCGCACGTGTTACTGTAATAGCAGTAAACATAGAGCAGATAATACCGATCATTAAGGTCACAGCGAAGCCTTTAATTGGGCCTGTACCGATAGCAAATAGGATAAACGCAACCAAGAATGTGGTTAAGTTTGAGTCGAAAATGGTGTTATAAGCACGGTCATAACCCGCTACAATGGCTTGTTTGGGTGATGCTCCCCACTTCATTTCTTCACGTATTCGCTCACAGATCAAGACGTTGGCATCGACCGCCATACCAATGGTAATCACAATACCCGCAATACCCGGCAAGGTGAGGGAAGCACCAATCCAAGACATGACCGTTAGAATCATGGCTAAGTTGAAGACCAAGGCAAAGTTAGCAATTAAACCAAAGAGACGGAAGAAGACCACCATCCAGATTGCGACCAATAAGAAACCGATTTGCGTTGATAAAACACCTTTATCAATGTTTTCTTGACCGAGGCTTGGACCCACTACACGTTCTTCAACAAAGTACATTGGCGCAGCAAGTGCACCAGCACGTAGCATTAGTGCGAGTTCAGACGCTTCTTGAGGTGAATCTAGACCCGTAATACGGAATTGAGAGCCGAGTACCGCTTGAATAGTTGCAGCGTTAATCACGACAGACTCTGCATAAGGTGTACGGACTTCGGTTTGCACGCCAGTCGCAGGATCGGTGATATAGCTAATACGTTGTTTATTTTCAATAAACAACACTGCCATACGCTTACCTACAGCATTACGGGTTGCGTCTGACATCAGTTTGCCACCTGCTGTGTCTAAGGTAATATTTACCTCCGCACCGCCAGTGTCTTGGCTAAAGCCACTTGATGCGTTTTGGACACGTTCACCCGTTAAAATACGGTTACGGTTTAACAGTAATTCACGTCCACTGTCTAAAGACTGATATGCAAAAAGCTCAGTTCCTGGTGGAAGCGGTTGACCATTGCTCTTACTGGTATAAGGGTCAATCACTTGGTCATTTTGGTCAGAGACCAAACGGAACTCTAGGTTTGCTGTACGACCCAAGACACGTTTTGCTTCAGCAGTGTCTTGAACACCAGGAAGCTCAACTACGATGCGGTTACTACCTTGTGTTTGTACCAAGGCTTCTGCAACACCTAACTCGTTAATACGGTTACGTAAGGTGGTTAAGTTTTGGTTCACGGCGTAAGATTGAATTTCTTGGCGGCGAACATCGGTATAGGTTAAGCGTAAGGTTGCACCTGTCGCAGTTGCGACCGCTTGCTGATTAAACTCATTACCACTGCTACGTAAGTAGTCTTGAGCCGCAGTACGATCATCATTGTTGGCGAACTGAACGGTAATGGTGTTGTTGTTTAATGCAAGGCTGTTAAATTTAATTTTGTTGTCACGGAACTGACGACGTAAATCTGTCGCAGAGGTTTCCATGCGCTGAGCAATCGCTTTATCCATATCCACTTCTAATAAGAAGTGAACACCACCACGTAAGTCCAGACCGAGCTTCATTGGTTTTGCACCAATTTTTTGTAGCCACTCTGGCGTGGTTGGTGCCAAGTTCAACGCGACAACATAGTCATCACCAAGGCCACGACGTAACGCTTCTTTGGCTTTTAATTGTGCTTCGCTAGAGTCAAGACGTAACAGTGCAGCATTATTGCTAAAACTGTTGTCATGGCTTGAAATGCTTTCAGATTTTAAAATCTGCTCTGCTTTTTGTACGATGCTTTGGTCAATTTGGGTACCAGCTTTGGCACCAGAAATTTGAACCGCAGGCTCATCTGGATACAAACTAGGCAGGGCATATAATGTACTGATCGTCAAAACCACGAGAATCAGTAGATATTTCCATGCTGGGTAACGCATTTGTTTTCTTCTTAAAATGAAAAAAGTCGTGCGGATGCACGACTAATTTTTTTGATTAAAGGTTATTTAATGTGCCTTCAGGAAGAACTGAAATCACACTTGCGCGTTGGATTTTTACGTCTACACCACGGCTCAGTTCAACCACTGCAAAGTCACCTTCGAGTTTAGTGATTTTACCCATGAGGCCACCAGCAAAAACAACTTCACTGCCTACACCAAGACTTTCAACCAAAGAGCGGTGCTCTTTGGCACGTTTAGCTTGAGGGCGCCAAATTAAGAAGTAGAAGATTGCAATAAAAACAGCAATCATCAATAAGTTTGCGACCATACTTGGTTGTTGCGCAGCTTCACCCGCTGCGTGAGCTGTAGAAATAAAAAGGCTCATTTCAAATTCCTAAACTAAAAAAACGGTGACCAACGAATTGATCATAAATAGACTTGTTCTGCAATTTACCTTGTCTTTTTACCAAGCGCAAATGCTCACAACAATTAATCTTGGGGGCAAGGTGGAACTTCTAAACCACGACGTGCATAAAAATCTTCAACAAAGGTATCAAAGCGATCATTATCCAATGCATCACGAATGTCTTGAGTGAAGCGTTGGTAGTAACGTAAGTTGTGAATAGTACCGAGCATTGAACCCAGCATTTCACCACATTTTTCCAAATGGAATAAATAAGCGCGAGTAAAGTTGGTACAGGTATAACAGTCGCAGTGTGGATCAAGCGGACTTTGATCATGACGGTATTTACTGTTACGGATACGTACTAAACCATCGGTCACAAAATAATGTCCATTTCGGGCATTACGTGTAGGCATGACACAGTCAAACATATCGACGCCACGGCGGATGCCTTCTACGATGTCCTCAGGTTTACCCACGCCCATCAGGTAGCGCGGTTTGTCTGCTGGCATTTTTTCTGGAAGATAATCCAGCACTTTAATCATTTCTTCTTTCGGTTCGCCGACGGATAGACCACCAATGGCATAACCGTCAAAACCAACTTCAAGCAAGCCTTTTAAAGACTCATCACGTAAGTCTTCATACATACCACCTTGAATAATGCCGAATAGCGCATTTTTATTTTCAAGCACATCATGATGCTGAGTCTTACAACGCTTTGCCCAACGCAATGACAATTGTAGCGACTTTTGCGCTTCTTCATGCGTTGCAGGATAAGGCGTACATTCGTCAAAAATCATCACGATGTCAGAGTTCAATGTATGTTGGATGTCCATTGAGATTTCAGGAGACAAAAATACTTTAGAACCGTCAATTGGAGAGCGGAACGTTACGCCATCTTCTTTAATTTTACGCATCGCGCCCAAACTGAAGACTTGGAAGCCGCCTGAATCGGTCAGAATGGGTTTATCCCACTTCATGAATTTATGCAGACCGCCGTGCTCTTTAATCACTTCAAGGCCAGGGCGTAGGTAAAGATGGAAGGTGTTGCCTAAAATAATTTGCGCTTTGATGTCTTCAATATCACGCGGGAGCATGCCTTTCACCGTACCATAAGTACCGACAGGCATGAACACAGGGGTTTCAACCACACCATGCTCTAAAGTTAAACGACCACGACGGGCGCGACCCGACTGACCTAATTTTTCAAACTTCATAAAATATCCTGAACAAGAGCAAAGCACTGCTCTGCTTGCAGTGCAAGAGCGAAAAAACAGTTCGCCGCTAAAAGGAGGCTATTTTCCTTGATTATGCAAATAAACACCAGTGTTGTAACACTTTTAACGCAAAGCTTTTTTGTACGAAATTGTGTGCGGTGACAACGGTTTTGATTTGAGTATGTTGGGGAGCGTGGGAGATGAATTGCCGTGGCATAGCAAGCGATAGCTGCCAGAAGTGAAGTAAATGTAGATATTAAAAAAGGCAATCAAAATGAGTGCCTTGGATGTGTTCTTTGTGTTAGCGCGATCTTTTTAGTTGAAATTGGGACGGTAATCAAAATTTTGCAGCGCAGCAGCGTCACGGAATGGACGCACAGCTTTTTTACCGACAGTCATGGTGTTTACAATGTTGTTGGGAAAGATTTGAATGTGGTTGTTAAACAGTTCGACATTGCGGTTAAAGATGCTGATCGCAGCACCGACATTTTCGTTTTGCTCTTCAATTTCATTCATCATTTTTAGATAAATATCATTGGCTTTAAGTTCAGGGTAGTTTTCGACCACAACATTGAGGCTGCGCATCAGCTCTTGGTTTAATACTTCAATGCGCTGTAGCTGATTGACATCTGTATTGTTTAAGTTCAGGTTGAGAATGTTCTGACGGAGCTCAGTAACTTTTTCCAAAGTGCCTTTTTCAAAGCTGGAGTATTGTTCGACCAGAGGCTCTAAGCCATCTAGAATTTTTATTTTCTGGCGCTCATAGGTTGCTACATCCGACCATGCGCGAATGGTTGCATTGTGGTGTCGCACAATATTATTGCGAATGACGATTACGCCAAACACGATTGCAATAATAATCAAGAAGAAAATCAATAGCCCCATACAGTCCTCAAACAGCAAAATGTCATTATTTTAAAAATTGCGTTAGATCAGACTCTAAGCGCTCTAGATAAGGTAATTTAAAAGTGCGTAAGTGTCCACGCAATGTCGAAATGTCATTGATTTTTTTTGCTTTGCTGGAGATTTCAAACAGGTTTTGTGGGCTGATATAGCACAAGATATTTTTTTCAGGATGAAAAAGTAAATCGCCTTCACGAGAACGGAAAAAATCGGCAGTACGCAGTACAAATGCAGGGGAGAGAAGTTTGGCCATCTGCATCTGGTCAGTACCAAAAAATTTGAGTTTCTGGTTAATCTGAATATCACTACTATGCCACGGAAAGCTATAAGGGTAATAGAATTTTTTATTGTATGCGGTAATCGCGAGTCCTTGCGTGGGTATCTCAAAGACAAAACATCCCCATAAGTCTTTATGCACTTCTTTCACTTTTAACTCATTGCCATCTTTATCACGTACGCGAATTTCATCAACAAAATGATATTGAAACAGCAAAACCTGATGTTGTTGTCCTGCTTCATCCTGCCAAGTGGTACTGGCGTAGTAAGGAATATCGTTGCTGATGGTGCCTTGGTTAAAAATTGGAAACAACTGCTTTAAATGGGCAATAAAAAATGTAGGTTGTAGGACCACGCCAATATGCTGTGGAGGGGTAAACTCGTTGAGCTGGTATTTTTTATGAATAATTTGTTTTTCGAGATAGTCGGTGATCTCTTCAAGCGGATCATCTTGCTCATAACTTAAATAGGCCCAAAGCAGACAGCCTAAGCCGAATAAAAAGCTGAATAAGGTCCAAATGTGCTCTCCGGCAAAGAACACTGGCACAATAAAAAAAATGCCGACTATTCCAAGTAGAATAGGCAGCACATTTTCAAATTTCAGAGTAATCGGTGCTTTCCATGGATGTAACCGATCCAAGATTTCTTGGGCAGTGTCCGCACTCCGAGCAATGTCCCAAAGCCTATCGATATTATCAAACACGACCTGATTCTTTTTACGTCGAATATGAATAGAATGTTTGATCGTATCGAGAGGCATGGTTCTTCTTATTTGGGTTGAAGTTGGTCGACTAACATGGCATCGCCATAACTAAAGAAGCGATACTGGTTGGCTACCGCATGTTGATAAGCTGCCAAAATATTATCACGATTTGATAGCGCTGAAACCAACATCAAGAGGGTCGATTCAGGCAGATGGAAGTTGGTGATAAGACGATCCACCACTTTGAACTCATAACCTGGATAGATAAAAATTTGAGTATCTCCCGTCCACGCTTTGAGTTCACCATCATGCGACTGCGCTGCACTTTCTACGGCACGGGTGGCGGTTGTTCCAACTGAGATGACTTTGTTGCCGCGAGCTTTGGTTTGGCGAATCAGCTCAACGGCGTGCTCTGGAACATCACACCATTCACTGTGCATAATGTGATTGGCAATATCATCGGTACGTACAGGCAGAAAGGTACCAGCACCCACGTGTAAAGTGACAAAAGTTTTTTGAATACCTTTGGCTTCAAGTTGATCCAACAGCTTTTGGTCGAAGTGTAAGCTTGCGGTAGGTGCAGCGACACTGGCTAACTTGGTTGGATCATTAAATACTGTTTGATAACGCTCGGTATCAATGGCTTCAGCTTCACGGTTGAAGTAAGGAGGGATCGGAAGTTGTCCGTATAAATCCAGCACCGTTAAAATTGGCTGGGAAAACTCCACAATAAATAAATTTTCATGACGACCTAGCACCGTGACTTTAATGGCATCTGGGCCAATAAAGAGCTCAGCGCCGGCTTTGGGTGTGTTACTGGCTTTGATGTGGCAGTGTGCAATAAATGCATCTTGCATGCGTTCAACCAGAACTTCGACAGCTCCGCCGCTGGCACGTTTGCCTTTGAGACGTGCTTTCATCACTTTGGTGTCATTTAAGACCAGTAAATCACCTGCATCGAGCAAATCTAAAATGTCGGTGAATTGAAAGTCATGATGCTGACCTTGAGCATCGAGGTGTAACAGTCGAGAAGCACTGCGCGTGTCTAAAGGATAACGGGCAATGAGTTCATCGGGGAGGTCGAAATTAAAATCAGAAAGTTGCATGATGGGAAAGCAGCGTCAAAATAAGGGAGGTCAAAATTGCGCTTAGTATATGCGTTTTTGTTGAAAAACGCTGAAATTGCACAAATATAAAGCTAAAAAAACAAATGTGACTTAAAAATAGCCAATCACTACCAACTTGCGTTGACAAGTTTTTCAAAAAGTTTAATATACGCATCAACACCTTCCCGAGGTGGTGAAATTGGTAGACGCGGCGGACTCAAAATCCGCTGTCAGAGATGACGTGTCGGTTCGAGTCCGACCCTCGGGACCAAGATATTAAAAAACCCAAGCATATTCAGTCTTGGGTTTTTTATTGCCTGAAATTTAAGATTTGAATCAAATCGCCATAAAACATTACAGATGGCTTAAAGCAATTGAATGTTTGGTGCGGGTTTGCTTAATTATGTCCTCATATGATGGACTCACAATTTTGTTTTAATCCTTCTGATAAATAACGAGTTTTCAAAAAGAGAAAGTAGTCACAAGATAAAATTCTGAAATAATTAATTTTTTTGTTAAATGCCATGCTTGTATTGTTGTATTTTTATATTGTTTTAATGTTGAAAATTTGCTAATAAATACAAGTAAATAATAGGTTTGTGCCGAAAATCACAAAAGATGAGGCAGAAATGGGTATTCAATTGCTAGATATCGGGTCTGATACAGAACAGTTAAGTGCTTGTCACTTATCTTTATTGTTGGGCGTGAACAGTAATGACAATAAAATTAAGAGCTTTCTCAAATTTGCGCGAAAAATTTTAGGTGCACATGCCGCAATTTTAACGTTTAGCAATGAACCTTATAGTTGGTATGCGGGCAAACACGCATTCAATGCTTTTCAGTTACCCGCTGCAGCCAATTTTGCTACTCATTTTGAAGGGGAGATTGCGATTGATAGCCTACATTCCCATTATCATCATCTTTCTCAGCAGGTGAGTGCTTTAGGGTTTAAACATCAGCGGATCATCGCATTGGATTTAAAGGTATCGGATAAATCTGTAGGGCAAGTGATTTTCTTTGATGAGCAGTTGGAAGCTTTTACGCAAGATGCTGTAGAAAATGTCTATGAACTGGCCTCTGGGTTTCTTAATCTGCTGCATTTGCGTATGGAAAATGCGGAGCTCAAAGAGTTGTATGAACAACAAGTGGCTATGAATGTCAGTAAAACCAAATTTTTCCAAATTATTGCACATGACTTAAGGGCGCCTTTTCATGGCTTAATTGGTTTCTCAGAAGTGTTGGCTGAAGAGCGCAAAAGTTTGGATGAGTCTGGTGTGCAAAGCATTGCAGATTATTTGCATGATACCGCGCAATCGACTTATAGCTTGTTAGAGAGCCTACTGAATTGGGCGATGGCAGAGGGTGGGCGCTTTGTTTATCACCCCATCCATTACAAGCTTAAGCAGTCCTCTCAAATCGTTTTTGATGTGTTGCATGCGTTGGCTATCAATAAAAATATTCAACTGATTGACCGTGTCCCCGATGATTTAAAAATTTTTGCAGATATCAATATGGTGACCTCAGTGATCCAAAACTTGGTCTCAAATGCACTGAAATTTACCCATATGCATGGCGAAGGTGTTGTGACGATTGATGCCAAACAGCGTGACGATTTTATCGATATCTACATTCAAGATACAGGTTTAGGTATGACCTCGGGGCAAATTGAATCTTTGTTTGAACCGAAACTAACCGTTAGTTTTAAGGGGACAGCAGGGGAGAAAGGTACGGGGCTAGGTCTGGTGTTGTGTAAGCGTTTTGTTGATTTGAATAAAGGTGAAATTTCAGTCACATCGAAAGAAGGTGTAGGTTCAACTTTTATCGTCAGCCTGCCCCGTTCGAACAGCGCACATCAAGCATTGTCACTTGAGACATCTCAGCAAGAATTTAGTGAATAATCATACTTTTCTTATAAAATAATTCGCCTAATCTCATGATCTGCTGTTATAAATAACCAAAACAATGCGAAAGAGTCGATCATGAATGCTGAGCAATTGCAAAAGACATTGCGCGCAAGTCAATATGCGGAACAAGTCCTATCTATACATCAGGTTTATCTTGAACAAGATTATGCAATTGATCAATTTTCTCAGCCATTGACCACCGAACAAATTTTCGATGTCGTTCAAAACACCTTAAAAGACATCAGTGATGAAATCACGTGGATGCGCACCATCCGAATTTTACGTGCGCGTTTAATGTTTCGCTGGATTTGGCAGGATGCCAATCAATTGATCGATGTGATGACGCTAACGCGTGAGTTATCTGATTTTGCTGATGCAGCCATTTGTGTGGCAAAAGCGTTTGCCTTAGCACCATTGGTAGCTAAACATGGTCAGCCTGTGGGTTATAACCATAAAATTCAAGATTTAATTGTGGTCGCGATGGGGAAGCTCGGTGCACAAGAGCTGAATCTATCCAGTGATATTGACTTGATTTTTGCTTTTGATGAACAAGGTGAAACTGATGGTCGTAAATGCATAGACGTACAACAGTTTTGCATTTTGTGGGGTCAGAAACTCATTTACTTGTTGGACCATATCACGGCTGATGGTTTTGTCTTCCGTGTGGATATGCGCTTGCGTCCTTGGGGGGATGGTTCTGCACTGGCGATTAGTCATGCGGCACTGGAGAAGTATTTAAGCCAGCATGGTCGCGAGTGGGAGCGCTATGCGTGGATTAAGGCGCGGATTGTGACAGGGGGCAAAGAGGGGGATGAGTTGTTGGTCATGACTCGTCCTTTCGTGTTCCGTAAGTATGTCGATTACACCGCTTTTGAAGCCATGCGCGAAATGAAAGCCATGATTGAGCGTGAAGTATTACGCCGTAATATCGAAGATGATATTAAGCTGGGTGCAGGCGGTATCCGTGAAGTCGAATTTATTGTACAGGTGTTTCAGCTAATTTATGGTGGGGCAAAGTTAGAATTACAAGACCGTCAATGTTTAGTGAGCTTACATCATTTGGGTGAAGTGGGTTTACTGGATGGTCAAGCGGTCGGTGAGTTGGAAGATGCCTACTTATTTCTGCGCCGTGTAGAACATGCCATTCAAGCTTTAAATGATCAACAAACCCAGTCTTTGCCAACAGAACCAGAACTCAGACAAAGGATGATTGACACCTTGGGTTTTGTCAGTTGGGATGCATTTATTGAGTACTTAAACCAAAAGCGCGCCAAAGTTATTTACCAATTTGAGCATTTAATTAAAGAAAAAGAACATGACCCTTTCGTAGAAAGCTTTAGTCAGTTAGAAGCGCGTTTAAATGAGGTGTTGGATGCGAATGCAAAAAACCTCATTCATGAATTTTGGAATGGTCATGCGCTGAAAAAGCTGCCTGCAAAAGCGGTGCAACGCTTAAAAATGTTTTGGCCGCATTTGATTGAAGCGATTTTACAGTCAGATAAGCCGCAAGACGCGCTGCTACGCCTTATGCCCTTGGTCGAGTCTGTCATGCGACGCACCGTATATTTGGTCATGTTGATTGAGAGTAAAGGGGCGTTACAGCGCTTGGTGAAAATGGCAACCGTAAGTCCATGGATTTGTGAAGAATTGACCCATTATCCAGTACTCTTGGATGAATTTTTGTCCATGGACTTTGAGCTGCCGCGCCGTCAAGATTTGGAAGATTCTCTACGTCAACAGTTGCTTCGTATTGAGCTTGATGACGTTGAAGATTTGATGCGTGTGCTGCGCCTATTCAAAAAATCCAATGTTTTGGCAGTTGCGGCTAGTGATGTTTTGGCTGAAAGTCCGTTGATGAAAGTATCCGATGCTTTGACCGATATTGCAGAAGTTTCGGTCAGTACAACTTTAAATTTAGCTTACCAAATGACGGCAAAGAAACATGGTTATCCGCTCGATGTAGAAGGGCAGCGTTGTTCGATTGATCATTTGGCATTTGCTGTGGTGGGCTATGGAAAAGTTGGTGGGATTGAGTTGGGTTATGGCTCGGACTTAGATCTGGTCTTTATTCATTATATGGATGAGCAAGCCGATACCGATGGGCTGAAGTCGATCAGTGGATTTGAATTTGCAATGCGTGTTGCGCAGAAATTTATGTCATTGATGACCACGCAGACCCTCGATGGTCGGGTTTATGAAATCGATACGCGCTTACGCCCATCGGGTGAAGCGGGGGTCTTGGTCACCAGTTTAAAAGCCTTTGAGCAATATCAGTTGAAAAATGCATGGGTCTGGGAGCATCAAGCATTGGTACGTGCTCGCTCGATTGCAGGTGAGCCAAGTTTGCGTGATAAATTTGAAGCATTGCGCTGTCGGATTTTGACACAGCCACGAGATGAAGAAAATGTTCGCGCAGAAGTGCTGAAGATGCGTCAAAAAATGAAAGACCATTTGGGTTCTTCTAAAGAACAACAAAAAGATGGAATTTTTCATTTAAAACAAGATGCAGGTGGTATCGTCGATATCGAATTTATGGCACAGTATGCTGTGTTGGCATGGAGCGGATCTCATCCAGATCTTGCCCATTATTCCGACAATGTACGAATCCTTGAAGACGCCGCAAAAGCCAGTTGCTTATCCAGTGACGATGCGACTGCATTGATTCAAGCTTATCTCAGTGAACGAGCCGAGAGCCACCGCTTAGCCCTTGCGAATCAATCCATGCAAGTAAATGCTGCGGACTGGCGCGATACCCGAGTGATCGTTTGCAAATTATGGCAAAGATTAATTGATCCAAGCTCAATCGTGAGCATTGGGTAACATGACTGTGTATATAAATTTGGAGTGTGTGTCATGAATTTGGCTGATCGTGATGGTTTTATTTGGCAAGATGGACAATTGGTTGACTGGCGTGAGGCAAAAACTCACGTACTAACACATACCTTGCACTACAGCATGGGTGTGTTTGAAGGTGTCCGTGCCTATGAAACACCGAATGGCACGGCTATTTTCCGTTTAAAAGAACACACTAAGCGTTTATTGAACTCTGCAAAAATTTATCAAATGAAAGTCCCATTTGATCAAGCAACACTAGAGCAAGCTCAAATTGATGTGGTTCGTGAAAATAAATTAGCGTCTTGCTACTTGCGTCCAATTATTTTTATTGGATCGGAAAAATTAGGTATTGCTGCAACAGACAATACGATTCATGCGGTGGTTGCTGCGTGGAGCTGGGGTGCGTACCTTGGTGACGAAGCAATGGCGAAAGGTATTCGTGTGAAAACTTCATCATTTACCCATCACCATCCAAACGTGACGATGTGTAAAGCGAAAGCGTCAGGTAACTATACCTTGTCGATTTTGGCTCACCAAGAAGTAGCGCATTCTGGCTATGATGAAGCAATGCTGCTCGACCCTCAAGGTTATGTATGCCAAGGTTCTGGCGAAAACGTATTCTTGGTGAAAGATGGTGTATTACATACGCCAGATATCGCGGGTGGTGCACTGGATGGCATTACGCGTCAAACCATTATTACTATTGCAAAAGACTTGGGCTATGACGTGGTTGAGCGTCGTATTACACGTGATGAGTTCTACATTGCAGATGAAGCATTCTTTACAGGTACAGCTGCTGAAGTGACGCCTATTCGTGAATATGATGATCGTGAAATTGGGTCAGGTACTCGTGGTCCAATCACTGAACAAATTCAAACCACATTCTTTAATGCGGTTAAAGGTAAAGACCCGAAATATGCACACTGGCTAACTTATGTAAAATAAGTGATTCGGTGGGAAAAGGGCTCTTCAGAGCCCTTTTTTATTTTCTCTATTTTATTTTTATTGACTAATTTTGATTTTAAAATGATCAATACAACATTATCTATTAGTTTCTGAAAAAATATAATATTCACAAAGCATACACAATTGAATAAATTTGTTATTATTCGGTAAAAATTAGATATATTTAAAATTTTATCCATGATTAACAGTCTTATATATAAAGCAAAAGTATTTAGAACATTGTTTGTTTCTGATGAGAGATATTTAAAAAAGAGGTTTATTAATAAATTAGGGTATACCCCAAATTTTAATCAACCTGAAAGTTTTAATGAGAAAGTTACTGCACGAATGATTTTTGATAGAAGTGCACTACATACCAAATTAGCTGATAAATCGGCAGTAAGAGAGTTGGTTATAGATCGGATTGGAGAAAAACATCTGGTCCCACTTATAGGCACATATTGTGACTTTAATATTATTGATTTTAATCAATTTCCGAACCAATTCGTTTTAAAGTGTACTCATGACAGTGGAAGTGCGATTGTTTGCCGTGATAAAAGTACATTTGATATTAAACATGCAAAAAGTAAACTAAATAACAGTTTAAAAATGAATATGTACTACCGCAAGCGAGAGTGGCACTATAAAAATATTTCGCCGCTCATCTTGGCAGAGCATTATGTTGACTTATATCGTGATGCTAACACGAATGCCACCATTACAACATGTCGTGTTCACTGTTTTGAAGGGCAGCCTAAGTATATTGAAGTCGATGTCCAAGGGAGTGATGGTACAGAGTATTCAAATATTTATGATACCTCTTGGGTGTTACAGCCTTTTACGGTAGATTGCAAAGAGAATACGCCAGAAGCGGTGATAGAACCGTGTAAGATGCATAAAATGTTTGAGCTATCTGAGCAGTTATGTTTGGAATATGGCTATAGTCGAATTGACTTCCTATTGTCACAAGATGAAGTGCTGTTTAGTGAAATCACATTGACCCCAAATGCAGGGCGTATGGTTATTTCTCCTGTTGAGTGGGATGTAAAACTTGGAGAATTATGGCGTTCTTAATCATATATTGATAAATATATGCAAAAATAAAAATAAATAAATTATTTTTATAAAGATAGAGTCACCATGAGATTATTTATGGTGGCTCGGATGGTTTTTAATTTGGTATTTCTCTTGAGTAATTTAAGCCAATGTTTTGTATGGTATTAATGGTTTTTTGATACTGTAATTTTTAATAAAAAGCCATTTCATTAACCTCAGCGATTATAAATAAAAGTTGTCTTATTGCTAAGATGTTGCTATTTAAAAATAAGCTTCGTTTATTTAGTTGAGGATATTCAAGCGAAGGATAGGTTTTTTCTACCTCAAAGAATTTGTATAGGTATAGGGGACAGTTTTGTGTTGGATGGTGATTTAGTAAGAAAAATTTTATAGTGTAACGATCTACAATTTAATTTAAATACGGTTGTATTTAAAAACCCTAATTACTGTGTAATTAGGGTTTTTATTCTAGATTGGTTTAATTAGCGAGTGGCTTTTATTTAAACCTGATAAAAGTCACGATACCAATCTACAAATTGTTTCACACCATCTTCAACTGAAACAGAGGGTTTATACCCCACACTTTTTTCTAAAGCGCTGCTATCTGCGTAGGTATCAGGTACATCGCCTGCTTGAAGTGGGAGCAGTTCTAAGATGGCTTCTTGGCCAACGGCTTTTTCAATTGCTTGAATATATTCGATGAGTTTCACAGGATTGTTATTGCCGATATTGAATATACGGAAAGGCGCATTGCTGGTCGCTGGATCTGGATGATTGCTGTCCCAATTTGGGTTGACCTCAGCAATTTGATCACTTGAGCGAATCACGCCTTCAGCAATGTCTTCAACAAATGTGAAATCGCGTGTGTGATTACCATGGTTAAATACCGGAATTGATTGACCCGCAATGATGTTTTTGGTGAACTTAAACAGCGCCATATCGGGGCGTCCCCAAGGTCCATAGACCGTAAAGAAACGTAAGCCTGTGGTTGGCAGTTGAAATAGGTGACTATAGCTATGCGCCATTAATTCATTTGCACGTTTTGTCGCTGCATAGAACTGAATCGGATGGTTTACGCCATGCTGCTCACTAAAAGGCATAGTGGTATTTGCACCGTATACGCTGCTGGTGCTGGCATAGGTCAGATGTGGTGTTTTCGCATAGCGGCAAGCTTCAATAATATTGGTAAAGCCAATAATATTGCTTTCTACATAACTCATTGGATTTTCAAGTGAGTAGCGCACGCCTGCTTGTGCAGCCAAGTGAATCACACGGGCAAACTGGTGTTGTTGAAAGCATTGATCAACTGCTGTTTTGTCAGCAAGATTGGCTTGAATGAAGTCAAATTGGCCAGCACTTTGCTGAGCAGTTTGATGTAATAAGTCGATACGTGCTTGCTTTAAAGCAGGATCATAATAATCATTCATATTGTCAAAACCGACAACAGTATCACCACGCTCGAGTAGTTTTTTAGAGACATGAAAGCCGATAAAGCCTGCTGCACCTGTTACTAAAACCTTCATTCATCGCCTCCAAAAATATCACGGGTATAGATTTTGTTTTCAACATCACTTAAGTCCTGGGACTTACGATTGGCGATGATGACATCACTTTGTTGTTTAAATTGTTCTAAATCATTAATGACTTTGGATTTGAAAAATTCATCTTCATTTAAGGTGGGTTCATAAACAATCACATCAATGCCTTTTGCTTTGATGCGTTTCATGACGCCTTGAATTGCGGAGGCACGGAAGTTATCGGAGCCACTTTTCATCACTAAACGATAAATACCGACAGTATTGGGATTTTTTGCAATGATAGAGTCTGCAATAAAGTCTTTACGCGTACTGTTGGAATCTACAATTGCCTGAATCAAGTTACTCGGCACTTGATTGTAGTTAGCAAGAAGTTGTTTTGTATCCTTGGGTAGACAATAGCCACCATAGCCAAACGATGGGTTGTTATAATGATTGCCAATGCGTTGATCTAAACATACACCTTCAATAATTTGACGGGTATCCAGTCCGAAGGACTGAGCATAGGTATCGAGTTCATTAAAGTAAGCAACACGCATTGCGAGATAGGTATTGGCAAATAACTTGATTGCTTCGGCTTCAGTTGAATCGGTAAACAATACAGGACTGTCTTTTTTGATTGCCCCTTCGATCAGCATATCTGCAAACAATTGAGCACGTTGTGACTTTTCACCGACAATAATCCGAGATGGATAAAGGTTGTCATGCAGCGCCTTGCCTTCACGTAAGAACTCAGGGGAGAAGATCACATTTTCAGTGTTGTACTGGCTTTTGACTTTTTGAGTAAAGCCCACTGGTACTGTTGATTTGATAATCATCGTTGCCTGAGGATTAATCTCGACCACATCTCGAATGACACTTTCCACACTCTGTGTGTTGAAATAATTAGTTTGCGTATCATAGTCAGTGGGTGTTGCAATAATGACAAAATCAGCACCTTGATAGGCTTCATATTTGTCAGTTGTGGCACGAAAATTGAGCGGTTTCTCGCTTAAAAATGTCGATATATCTGCGTCTTGGATCGGAGAGATTTTTTGATTCAACATGTCGACTTTCGTGTCGATGATGTCTAGTGCAATCACTTCATGATGTTGTGAGAAGATCATGGCATTAGAAAGGCCGACGTAACCTGTGCCTGCAACTGCTATTTTCATATCAACCTGATTATATATTCTTCATATGAGGGCTTAAGTGAACCTTGTAAAGGATTTACATAAAGCGATTTCGTATCATAGCACAAACTATTTTTGAGTATTATGAAGGCTTTGAAAAAGCCATACACTAACTTATTGCAAGAAATGTTATGATACAACGCAGAATGCTGGTGGATGATAGAACATGCAGGAAAACGTAAACGACTCGTTGTCAAAACAGGCTGAAACACAGACAGATCAAAATATTGTTTTATGCATGAAATGGGGCACCAAATATGGGGCCGAGTACGTCAATCGTTTATATAACATGGTGAAGCGTCACACCACGGTTGATTTTAAAATGGTTTGTCTAACAGACCGCACCGAAGGAATCGACCCTGCAGTTGAATGTTTTCCCATTCCACCTTTAGCGCTTCCAGAGGGAAGTCCTGAACGTGGGTGGAATAAATTGTCTACATTCGAGCCAGACTTATACGGTTTACAAGGTAATGCGCTCTTTTTAGACTTGGATGTAGTGATTGTTGACAATATCGACAGTTTCTTTACCCATCCAGGAGACTTCCTAATTATCCATGACTGGAAACGTCCTTGGCGTATTACCGGTAATAGCTCGGTTTACCGTTTTAAACTGGGCGCTTTCCCGGGGTTGATGCCCTATTTTCGTGAGCATTTTGATGAAATTCGTCAAAAATTCCGCAATGAGCAAGCTTATTTGTCTTGGTATGTCGATCAAGAGAAAAAACTTTCTTACTGGCCTGATAGTTGGTGTAAGAGTTACAAATATCACTGTTTGCAAAAAATTCCGTTGGCATACTTTAAACCCCCTGTAAAACCTGTAGGGGTTAAGGTCATTATTTTCCACGGTGAAATCAATCCACCTGATGCGATTAATGGTGGTGGTGGGAAATGGTATCGTTATGTATTGCCATCACAGTGGATTAAGGATGCTTGGCAATAATTGCCTATTTAGACTCAGATTTTGAAGTGGTCAAGTGAATGCAAAATATTGATATCGTGATTGCCTGGGTAGATGGCAATGATCTTGAATTAAAAAAGAAACGCCATAAATATCTGACCGGTGAAGATGCATCTGATGCGGTCAGTGCGACGCGTTTTGCCAGTAATAACGAAATTTATTATAACATCGCTTCTATTTTGAAATATGTACCGTTCTGTCGTCATATCTATGTGGTGGCAGATAATCAGCGTCCTGAGTTTATCGATGAATTTGCAGCGCAAGGTTTGTGCGCCGTAGATAAAATTCGTGTGGTTGATCACCAAGAAATTTTTAGAGGTTTTGAAGAGCATTTACCGACCTTCAATACCCGTTCTATTGAAAGCATGCTTTGGAATATTGAAGGGCTGTCGGATTATTTTATCTATCTTAATGATGATTTCTTTTTTAATGCACCTGCGCAAGTCGAAGACTTTTTAAAAGCGGAAAACTTGGTGATCTATGGTCATTGGCAAAATAGTTTTGCACTCAAAGCAAAGCTCAAATATCGTCAGCTAATGAGTCGCCAATTTGGAAAGCCAATTCAGCCGAAACATATGATTGCGCAGATGCTTGGTGCGGATGTTTTGGGATTTAAGAAGTTTTTTGAAATCCATCACTATCCACATATTGTAGATCGTCGTGCATTAAAAGATTATTTGCTGGAGCATCCACAGCTTTTAGAAACGCAGATTAAGTTTAAATTTCGTAGTGTAGAGCAGTTGAATCCAATTTCATTAATGAACCACATTAAGATTCAAAAACAGCAGGCGGAGTTGAAACCAGATCTTGAATTGGCCTACCTTAAAAATCAGGACAGTTTGAATAGTTTTATACAAGCGTTGCATAATCCTGATATTAAGTACGGTTGTATACAGAGTTTAGATCAACTCGATAGAGGTGCTGCAGAGAAAATCAGTACGGCTATGCAGGAAAAATTAGCAGGCTATTTGCCCCATTCAGTTTTAGTTTAAAGGTTCATGATGAAAGTTGTTACTTATTTGATTAATTTGGACGGCAGTCAGGAACGACTTGAAAGAGCAACTCAGCAGCTGAATCAAGTCAACTGGCCTTTTGAACGCTTTTCTGCAGTCGATGGTCGTGGTAAAGCGTTAACTGAATTTGCAAACTACGATGATCAAGGGGCGAAGGACGTACTTGGTCGTAAATTGATGAATTCAGAGTTGGGCTGCTATTTAAGTCATTATGGCTGTGCGGAAAAATTTTTAAGTACAGATGCTGATTATTTGGTGGTACTTGAAGATGATATGAAAATTAATCAAGATTTTAAAGACAAGCTTGATGGTGTGATTGAGTATCTCGATCAGCATAAAGAGCTGGATTGGTATTTGATTAACATTGCAACCAAAAAGAAAAAGTTGGCCAAAGATATTACGAATATTGATGGTATGAGCTTGTGGCATGCTTTTTATTTCCCTATTCGTGGTTTAGGTTTGGTTTGGTCACGTCAAGGTGCTGATGCATTTATGCAGGCTGGAAAAAAAATGACCATGCCTGTCGACATTTTCTTCCAAACATGGCTCAGTAAAAATGGGAAGGGTTTAGGCGTGTGGCCTGCCTTAGTGAAACCTGCTGGTTTGGACAGTGATATTTTGGGGACTGTAGCCGCACAAGGCATTTCTCGGAAAGAAAAAGAAGGGCGTAGTCTTTCTCACGGCATCAAAAAACAAAAACGGATGTGGCGTGATAAATTTTATGCCATGAAGCATTTGGTTGCATCGAAATAAGTAGTATTGGTATGAAAAATATAGTCATCAGCTTAAAGACAGCCACAGCGCGTCGTGAGCACATCGTACAAGAGTTCGGTAAACAAAATATTGGGTTTGAGTTTTTTGATGCGTTAACGCCTGATCTGGCTCGTCCTTTAGCAGAAAAAATGCAGCTTAATATTCAGGAAGAATTTTTAAGTTCAGGCGAATTGGCTTGTTTTATGAGTCATGTCTCGATTTGGCAAAAAATGGTGGATGAGCACATTCCTCATTTGGCTATTTTTGAAGATGATGTGTATTTAGGTGATGCTGCTGCTGAATTATTAAATAACGCAGGCTGGATCAACCCAAATTGGGACATTATTAAGACGGAAGCATTTGCAGATCAAGTTTTTCTCGGTAATGCCCAGTCGGAAATAGCAAATGGCATGCGTCATATTGTTCAACTCACGGGAAAAAACTTGGGCACCGCAGGTTATATCCTGAGTCTTGAAGGTGCTCAAAAATATTTGGAATATGTGAAAAAAATTCAATTGATTCCACTGGACCAAGTGATGTTTGATGAATTTATACGTCATACATTTCATCCCGTATATCAGATGACGCCTGCTTTATGTATACAGGAAATGATGTTATTTCCTGAAAAGAAAACGACACTTTCAAGCGACTTGCTTGCAGAGCGTAAAGCTCGAATGAAAAAGCAAAAGAAGAAGGGCTTGGCTAAAGTTCGACTGGAGATTTTACGTATATTGAAACAAATAAAATATGCGTTAGTGGCTAAGCGGGTTGAGTTTAAATAAGAGCCGATCGGACAGTTAAACTGAATAACTTACTTAAAAAACCAAAATACAAATGTGATGAAATGATTCCTTTTCTAGATTTAAAAAATATCAATCAGCAGTATCGTGAAGAGCTAATTGCAGCTTGTACGCGTGTTTTTGATTCAGGCTGGTACATTGATGGTAAAGAGTTAGAACAATTTGAACAAAACTTTGCAAACTATTGTGGGGTCAAATTTGCTATTGGCGTGGCTAATGGTTTGGATGCATTAATTGTAACCTTACGTGCTTGGAAAGAGTTAGGTAAGCTTCAAGATGGTGATGAAGTGATTGTTCCTTCAAACACCTATATTGCCAGTATTTTAGCAATTACAGCAAATAACCTAATGCCTGTTTTGGTTGAGCCAGATCTTGCTACCTACAATATTGATCCATTGAAAATAGAAGAAGCAATAACCGCCAAAACTAAAGTTATTTTACCTGTCCATTTATATGGTCAATTAGCTGAAATGCCAGAAATTATGGAGATTGCAAAACAACATAATTTATTGGTTTTAGAAGACTCAGCACAAAGTCACGGTGCCCAATTAGATTGTAAAAAAGCGGGTAACTGGGGAGATGCTTCGGGTTTTAGCTTCTATCCGGGGAAAAATCTAGGTGCTCTAGGAGATGCTGGAGCGATTACAACAAATGATGCTGAGTTGGCAAAAACGTTGAAGGCCTTGCGCAATTACGGATCACACGAGAAATATAAAAATTTATTCGCGGGTGTGAATAGTCGATTAGATGAAATCCAAGCAGCAATACTTGATGTGAAATTAAAACATTTGGATGATGAAACCCAACATCGACGCCAGATTGCAGATCTTTATATGGCTGAAATAAATAACCCACTCATTGAATTACCAAAAGTAAATAAAGATGTACTTAATGATCAGCAACATGTTTGGCATGTATTTGTAATTCGTTCAAAGCATCGAATGGAATTGCAAAAGTATTTAGCAGAAAATGGCGTACAAACTTTAATTCATTATCCAATCCCACCACATAAGCAGCAAGCATATGAGGAATGGAATGACCTAAGTTATCCTATTTCTGAGCAAATTCATGCAGAGATTTTGAGCCTGCCGATGGGACCAACTTTAACAGTTGAAGATGCTGAAAAAGTCATTCAGCTTTGTAATGAGTTTAAAGTGTAATGGATAATTTACTAGATACACCGTTAGTTACAATTGCTATCCCATGCTATAACCATGAGGTATTCGTGCAGGATAGTATTAGAAGTGTTATTAACCAAACATATAAAAATATTGAGTTCATTATTATTGATGATGGTTCAACTGATCAGTCTGTGAATAAAATAAAGGAAATGCTCGGTCAATGTGAGCAAAGATTCACTCGGTTTGAATTTCGGGGTCGTGCAAATAAGGGATTATGTAACACCTTAAATGAAGCTTTAGAATGGGCTCAAGGAGATTATTTTTGTGTGATTGCTTCTGACGACCAGATGCTTCCTGAAAAAACAAGCTTACAGATTAGCTCGTTTAAGTCTGATACTGTGGGAGTTTTTGGCGGTGTGAATATTATTAACAATACAAATCAAATACTTTCCTCACGGGTAAGAGAATATTCTGAAACTGGATTTGAAGATATTCTTCTGAATAAACATGATCTACCAGCCTCTTCACAAATGTTTAAAACAGACATTTTGAGGCAGGTTGGCGGATATAATCCTAATGTAAAGGTAGAAGATTGGGATTTGTTGTTACGTATGTCAAAACTAAATAAAAAAATGGTTTATATACCACAATTGCTGATTAATTATCGTAAGCATGATTCTAACATTAGCTCAGATAACACCTTTATGTATACTGAAATGATAAAAATACTAGATCAATATGTAGATGAACCTAAATATGCACAGGCCTTATATATAGTAAAAAAAAGACTGCTTGTTAATCCTATGAAAAAAATAAGTAAGTTAAAGGCCTTTTTCTTAAAGATTAAGATTCTTTTAGAATATAAATTTAACTGAAACTTTAGTTTGAACTCAGTTTTTTTAGTAACTTAGCTGGATTTCCTGCATAAATTGAGTATGCGGGGACGCTTTTTGTGACAACAGAACTGTTACCAATGACGGAACCTTCTCCTATGGTTACTCCTTTTAAAATTCTCACATTTTCTCCGATAAATACATGATTCTCTATAGAAACAGGTAAGCATTGATAATTTCCATTTGATCGATCTTTTATTTCTACGCCTGGAAATCAGAGTCAGTGATAAATAAATTTGGACCAATTAAGCAGTGTTCCCCAATAGTTATAGAGGTTTTATCTGCAATAATTACAAAATTATTATTAATAATTGTATGATCTTTAATTGTCACCAGTGCCGAACTATTTCGTGCTTCAATATATCCGACAGTATTAGACCTCTTGCGAAAGTATCGTTTACCTAATTTTTGAACTAGCTAAAACCTTATTAAATGTAGCTTTAGGCTGTTTAAATTTTGACTAACGCAAGAAGTCTATTATAAAAATATGGAGAAGGGATGACACCTAATTGAGCCATTTCAATATGAATTTTCCCTTTCCCTGAGAATAACGTCGGATAGCGAGACTCTTTTTTAATAACTAAATGATCACAATCGGAAAGCAGTTTTTTGTAAATAAAACATCTTATTTTATTGTAAATTTTTCTAAATTTCATTAAGACATTTCTTTATGGCACGCAAAGAACAAATGTTAGAGGACAGAAGCTAAAAAAGCTAGAGGATTTTCATGACTTTATGGTGTGTGTATGGATGCAGGTCGCTCTTTGAAATTTTTAGTTAAGTAGGCTTAAATTTAAATAAGTGATGATGTGAAATGGATTGCTCATTTGTTGACTTTCTTTTTGTATGGGGTATCCATAAGTAGATGGGGGCAATCAATATGATAGGTATAAAGAAATATTGGGCTAAAAGTATGTTTTCACATGTAGTTTGATTTGCTTGATATTGTGCTGAATTAGGTTTGCGAATCTTTAAAAAACTGACTAATCTTTTTAGTTAATTTGCCTTTAAACTGTGTTTAATTGGCTGAGCGTTTTATAATAGCTACTTTATTTTTATCATCTATGAGTATCATGATAGAGCCAAATATAACAATTGTGACTGCTTTTTTTGATATTGGTCGCGGAGATTGGACTAAAGATAAGGGACATCCTGGTTATTTGCATAGGCCTACATCTCAATATTTTGATTACTTTAAAAACCTTGCTGAATTAGATAACCCATTCATTGTTTATACTTCATCTGATTTTGTGGAACAAATTTTAGAAATTCGAGAAGGTAAACCGACGACTGTTATTTCTATTGACCTTAAAGAAAAATTTTCATCTGTTTTAGAAAGAATAGACGTGATACAGAATGATGAACATTTTCGTTCAAAGGTAGATGATAAGCAGCTACGGAATCCCGAATATTGGTCTCCTTATTATGTATTGGTTAATAATTTAAAGTCCTATTTTGTTTATGAATCTATCAAGAACAATTTAGTCACGACAGATTTAGTTGCTTGGCTGGATTTTGGATACTGTCGAGATAAAAAAACCTTAAGCAAGCTACGACAATGGAGCTATAGCTTCGATACGTCAAAAATACACTTGTTTACCATTGCGGAGGAATTTGAATTCAGTGAAGCTAATGTGCTTAACTCAATTTTAGGTAATGTACCTTATATCATTGGTGGCGGTATCGTTGGTAGTGTTGAAAAATGGCCAGATTTTTACAATCTAATCTTAAGTAGCCAAATGGAATTGCTTAATAATAATTTGGTGGATGACGATCAAGGAGTTTATCTCTTATCAAAATTGAGAAATCCAGATATGATCCAGTTAAACTATTTAGGCAAAAACAATTGGTTTGGAATATTTAAAAAATTTAGACAAACAAATGGCTTGCTTGATAAGATAAAATTATTCCTGAATTTTTAGTAGTCTGTTTTTATGGAAAAGTGTTCCGAATTTCGCCCTGTTATTATGGGAGCAGCAACAGGTTATTCACCCGACAAAGTTGAATTATTTCTTAACAGTATATCTCGGACAAACTATACAGGTGTGGTAACTTTATTTTTAAATGGATCTCAGGTTACTGAATATAAAGATTTCTTCAAAAACAGAACGAATTATAAGTTTAGTTTAGAGTTTGTGGACTCTAAGATAGGAACCTTCAGTAGCTCTAAGAGCATTAGTAAAAACTTCAAGAAATGTATTCGTTTTTTAAGTAAATTTATTGTCTCTTCAGAACCTAAACTTAAGAAAGATTTTATCTATTTTCTTGCACCGCCTCATGTTTCTCGTTTTTTTGATTACTATGATTATTTGCAGCGCAATAATTTTAGTCATGTCGTGCTGACTGATACTCGAGATGTAATTATTCAGGGTGATTTGAACGAGCTAAATCAGGATGGGCTCTTTTTAGGCATGGAGGATAAGAGTTTACTATTAGGTAAAGATTCTTTTCATATTAAGTGGATTAGTGATGTTTATGGTAAAAACTATCTGAAAGAAATTGCTGATAAACAGATTTCTTGTGCTGGGGTAACCTTCGGTGATTATCAGTCTATGAGCAAATATCTTGATGTAATGATCAATGAATTTATGAGCTTGCCTTACTATACGATGGTGAGATCGAATTACGATCAAGGTATTCATAACAAGTTATTGTATTCTGGTGCATTTTCTGCATTGCACTTATGTCAGCCCTTAGAGTCTAAAATTGCAACATTAGGTGTTATGAATGTTGATAAAATAAATTTAAATGAGGATGCTATCCTTTTAAATTTAGATGGAACAACCCCTCTATTTGTTCATCAATATGATAGACATGAAGAGTTAGAAAACATCTTCACAGCGAAATATTTATAATTATTGAGTGAAAGGGCGGATAATTACTCCTTATCCGCATTTCCTTTCAAAACCATATAAATTAAGCCAACAAAAATGACAAAAGCACCTGCAAGGCTACTTACACAGAAAAAGACAATACGGTCATAGGTGGTTAAATTAAATAATTGATTGTCTAGAATATAGCGCATGAAAAACCATTGCACGATTGCAAACACAATTAGCACAATACCACGACGACGGACTTCAGGACGCATAGCCATTTGCTTGCTCACAACTGATATAAAACAGGACGCTATTATGCCATTGCTGAGAATTGATCTCAAATGAATAAAAGTATTCTATTCAGGCCTTTAGCAAATAGCATAAATTATTGCTTTCGAACTGCTTGAGATCATGTGCGAGTTTGTGGAGCCTATATTGGTGGCTGTATCCGATAAGCATTGATATTGCCATAACAATTTCGAAAACGTTTATAGGACCAAATATACTGTTCAGGTGCTTGGTTAATTATGTCTTGCATGGCAAGATTTAAACTGTCCACCGACAGCTGTAAATCTGTCGATAAAATATCTTGAGATAAATCTGTACAGTACACATTAAAACTCGCTGCGTCAGTATTACGAATACAACTTAATCCAATTACATTGCATTGTGTTTTAGCCGCCATTTTAGAGACCAGTGTCGTGGACAAAGTATTTTGCTGGAAAAAATATGAATAAATACCGCCACTCGGTTTTGGCAAATGATCCGGTAAAATCACTGTCAGGCCACCTTGTTTTAAGTGCCTGAAGATACTGCGGATACCCGTTTCATCAGTAGGAACAAGGGTTGCATTAAACTTTTGCCGTGCAGCTAAAATATAGCGATTAACCCCTTTAATTTTATAGGGTTTATACATGATCATCGGTTGCGTATAGACATTTAACCATGCATTTAACAGCTCCCAACAGCCAAAATGTGGAATGACCACAATCACGCCTTTTTTATTGGCTAAAGCCTCTGTTAGAACAGATTCCCCATGAATATTTTTTAATAAATCTAGGTTGTATTGTGGTGGCATTCCCCAACATTTTAAAAATTCAATATAGGTCTGACACTGGCTTTGAATGCTGAGATGAACGCGTTTCTGGAGTGCTATTGGGTCGAGCTCAGGGTAGACCAACTGTAGATTAATGGTGGTGATACGCTTAATTGAAGAGTCACTATAGTAAATCAAGTGCGCAATTCCGCGTGCGATGTATTGTAAAAAGGACAATGGAAAAAGTGAGATTATTTTAAGCAGATAATAAATAGCCATATTTTGACTCAGAAATCTTTTTAAAAGATGAGATGAGAGAAAATTTTGCAAAGAGACTTAAAAATCTAAGATAGATAGAATCAAAAAAAGATGAGCATCTTAAGAACAAAATAAATGAATAAATCAATAGAGTGATTCAGTGCAAGAACGGCTGCAATAAAATATAGACTATCGTGAATCACTGTAAGGGGAATAGATCAAAAGTTCAAAAGAAATTTTGGAAAATTTGAAGCGAAAATAATATCTATAGAATGGATGGTCTGGTCTTGAATGAAAAAACCCTGCACATGGCAGGGTTTCTTTAATCAAAATCTAAAGATTATTTGGTTTCTTCAGCTTTTGGTTTTTCACGTAAGCGAATACCTAAATCACGTAGTTGATTTGATTCAACTGGAGCAGGTGCTTGCGTTAATGGACATTCAGCAGTTTTAGTTTTCGGGAATGCAATCACATCACGAATAGAAGCACCACCCGTCATGAGCATGACTAAACGGTCTAGACCGAATGCTAAACCACCATGCGGAGGAGCACCGTAACGTAATGCGTTGAGTAAGAAGCTGAATTTCTCTTCAGCTTCTTCTTCACCAATACCTAATGCTTCAAAAATTGCTTTTTGCATTTCTAGGTTATGAATACGCAGTGAACCACCACCAATTTCGGTACCGTTTAACACCATGTCATAAGCCACAGAAAGCGCAGCACCTGGGTTATTTTTCACATCTTCAACGCTTGATTTAGGCAGTGTGAATGGATGGTGAACAGAAGTCCATTTGCCATCATCTGTTTCTTCAAACATTGGGAAGTCAACCACCCAAAGCGGTGCCCACTCGCAAGTCGACATTTTTAAGTCATGACCGACTTTAATACGTAAAGCACCCATGGCATCGTTCACAACTTTAGCTTTGTCTGCACCGAAGAACACGATATCGCCATTTTCTGCACCAACACGTTTCAATAGATCAAGCACGATCGGCTCGATGAATTTCACGATTGGAGATTGTAAGCCTTCGATACCTTTTTCAAGTTCATTGACTTTGATGTAAGCCAAACCTTTTGCACCGTAGATGCCGACAAATTTCGTGTATTCATCAATTTGGCTACGCGGTAAAGAACCTGCACCCGGAACACGTAATGCAACGATACGACCTTTAGGATCTTTTGCAGGACCTGCGAATACTTTGAATTCAACGTCTTGCATCAGGTCTGCAACGTCAACCAATTTCAAAGGAATACGTAAGTCTGGTTTGTCCGATGCATAATCACGCATAGCATCTGTATAGGTCATGCGCGGGAATTTATCGAATTGAACATCAAGAAGTTCTTTGAACATCTTAACCGTCAACGTTTCCATTAAATCCATGATGTCATCGTCACTCATGAACGATGTTTCAACGTCGATCTGGGTGAATTCTGGCTGACGGTCGGCACGTAAGTCTTCATCACGGAAACATTTTGCGATTTGGTAGTAACGATCGATACCACCTACCATCAACAATTGTTTGAATAATTGTGGTGATTGTGGAAGTGCGTAGAAGCTACCATTTGAAACACGACTTGGCACTAAGTAGTCACGTGCACCTTCAGGCGTTGCACGGGTTAAAATCGGGGTTTCAACGTCTAAGAAACCATTGTCTTCGAAGTAGTTACGAATGAGATTGGTTAGTTTTGAACGGAAACGTAAACGATCTAACATTTCAGGACGACGGATGTCCAAGAAACGATATTTCAAACGAATTTCTTCAGAAATATTGGTGTTGTCGTCATTCAATGGGAACGGCGGAGTTTCTGATGCAGCAAGAACTTCGATTTCTTTACCCAACACTTCGATTTGACCGCTCACCATATTGGCATTTTCTGTGCCTGCATAGCGACGACGTACACGACCTGTAATTTTTAATACGAATTCTGAACGTACTTTGTCTGCAGTTGCAAATGCTTCAGGAGTATCTGGGTCAATAACCACTTGCACAAGACCATCACGGTCACGCATATCAAGGAAGATGACACCACCGTGGTCACGGCGACGGTGTACCCAACCGCAGAGGGTTACTGTTTCATCAATTTGAGCTTCGGTTAAAGAACCGCAGTAATGAGTTCGCATCATGGCGTTAAAAATCCAACTATATGGCTAAAGGTAGCGAATACGTAAACAGCGTACCGCCAGAAATAAAGGTAGGATTATGCCTCTTTGGGCATTGACTCTCAAGGTATAGCTTAAAAAAGGCATGAAATAGCATTTAAGCGTTGGTCTAAATTCAGCCCAAACGATAGTCTCGATCTAAAAATAAAAACAGAATGCAGCCAAAGATCAAAATTAGCAAAGCGATTTGGCTAAACTCATTAATACTTCGCCCCGTAAAATAATACAGGTCTGACTGCCACACTTGCGTGGGGATATAACGTGCATAATCCCAAACACTGACTAACCCGCCCAACAGGCTCAGTATGAACAGCCCCATCGCGAAGCGTTTGATTTTTAGACTGACAGGGAAATGTTGCTGATAAGTTTGGTAATAGCGCCAACCCATCCATGCTAACAAGGGCAGAGCCAGTGCTGATGTGCCAATTTGTAAAATGCGGTGTAGCGGATAATATTGCCCTAACAGTGAGACCTTCTGGCTTAGAAACTCATGTCCGAACAAGGTGCGGAAGTCAGCATGGGTGAGTCCATCCCATAACAGATGCGTTGCTGTACCCAGCAGTATCGCGAGAATAACGGCCATAGAAAATTTAAAAAAACGCAGCATACTGCTCAGCCTTAACTCATGCTGAATACCTAAAAAACGATAAAAACAGGGCCGCAATAGCGTGTACCACAAAACACAAAAACTGAGTCCAATCCAAAGATCGGGGTGAATCAGTGAAGTCCAGTAGTGGGTCGTATTTGAATTGGCTTGTGTAAACAGTCGATAAAGATCTGGGGTCATACTGCCAATGGCAATCGCCGCAACTGGCAATCGGTCACCACTGAGTTTGGCTAAAGGGGGTGCGAGAACGGCATGTGAAATGGTAAAGGGCATTGATCTGTTGGTGTTGGCATCGGCTTAGTTGGATAGGGCAGTTTATCTTTTTTCTACGATTGGAATGTTTTTTATTGCAATGAATTTGAAATGTTATATTATAACAATAATCAAAAATTGTACGCTTGAGTGAGTTCCATGGCTTTCCATAAAAATTTGATAACGCTCTCTATTTTGGCGGTGGCCACGCCTGCCGTTTTTGCAGATGACACAACAACACAACAACTTGAAACGTTGACCAGCCAAGCACATCCACTCGTTCAGACCGCTGCTGATTTTGCAGTCGCCGATCAGGTTATCGAGCAAAAAAGCTTAAAAGAACGTGCACCGACCATCGGGGATGCTTTGGCCGATGAGCTAGGCGTATATTCAAATCAATATGGTTCAGGTTCAAGCCGACCTGTGATTCGTGGTCAAGATGGCCCACGCGTGAAAGTCTTACAACATGCTTCAGAAACTGCTGATGTCTCGAGTTTATCGCCAGACCATGCCGTGACTGTCGATCCGATTTTGGCCAAGCAAATTGAAATCATTCGTGGCCCTTCAACCCTGTTATACAGTGCAGGTACCGTGGGCGGTTTAGTCAATGTCACCGATCAAAAAATTCCAACCAGCATGCCTGAAAAAGGTCTTGAAGGTACGGCGGGATTACGCTACAACTCTGGCAGTGATGAAAAGATGGCCAGTGCTGGGGCGACGGTTGCTTTGGGCAGTCAGTTTGCTCTACGGGTTGAAGGTTCAAAGCGTGAAGCGAATGACTATATTGCACCGAACTATTTCCATGAGCATGAGGGTGAACTCGAAAAAGAACGTCGTGTCGGAAATACCTTTGCCAAAGGCGAAACTGTCAGTGTTGGTGGTTCATGGATTAGTGAGCGTGGTTTTGCGGGTATCGCTTATACCAACCGTCAAGATCAGTACGGTTTACCTGGGCACAGCCATGAATATGAAAGCTGTCATCCGCATGATGATCATTTGCACTGTGACGGAAGCGATAATCATGGACATATGGATGAACACGATCACTCAGGACGCGACCATGCACATGACGAACATGAGGCAGGGCCTTGGGTTGACTTAAAGTCTGAGCGTTATGACTTCCGTACAGAAATCTTAAATCCCCTTGCAGGGTTTGAGAAGTTACGAGCCCATGCCAGTTATACCGACTACCAACATGATGAAATTGAAGGCGATAGTGTTGCAACTACCTTTAAAAGTAAGAGTTATGATGCGCGTCTAGAAATGGTGCATCAGCCGATTGCGGATTGGGAAGGTGTGGTTGGCGTACAGTACAATCAACAAAAATTAGATATCACCGGTGAAGAGTCTATTTTAGAACCGACCAAGACGCAAAAGTGGAGCGTATTTGGTTTAGAACATAAGCAATGGAATGACTTCCATTTTGAGTTAGGGGCACGTGTCGATCAGCACACCATTGATATTGAATCTGATCGAAAAGACTATGATTATTATGCCGTGTCCTATTCGGGTGCTGTGAATTGGATGTTTGCACCGAACTATAAGCTGTCTTTGGTTGGATCACATCAAGAGCGTTTACCTTTGGCGCAAGAGCTTTATGCTGATGGTAAGCATCTTGCAACCAATACCTATGAGCGTGGCAATGAAAATCTCGATGTCGAAAAGTCTAATAACCTAGAGTTAGGTTTCCATTACGATACGGATAAATTTGATTATCACGTTCATGTTTACCACAACTGGTATGACAACTACATTTACGCTCAAACCGCAGACCGTTACGAAAACTTCCGCCTAGTAGACTACACTCAAGACAAAGCGCATTTTTATGGGACTGAAGCAGAAGCCTCTTATACCATCAATGATGTTTATAAAATGAGTATCTTTGGTGACTATGTACGTGGCAAAATTGACAATAAAAATGCTCCACGGGTGCCTGCTGGCCGTTTAGGAACAAAAGTGAATGCGAAATTTAGTGACACGTGGTCAGGAACAGCAGAGTACTACCATGTGTTTGAGCAAGATCGAATTGCAAGCTATGAGACCGAAACCGAGGGCTATAACATGGTGAATCTGGGCTTGGCGTATAATGGTCAGTATATGCAGGGCAATGATTATCGCGTGTATTTCAAAGCCAATAACCTCTTAGATGAGACGGTTTATTCGCATACCTCTTTCTTATCGACCATTCCACAAGTGGGGCGTAACTTCACGGTCGGACTGGACTTTAGTTTCTAAGGTGCTATTTCAAGCTTCAATCCAACCTTTTCCATAAAGAGGAGATGCTCGCTCTCTCCTCAAAGGAGAGTGTTAGGGAGAGGTTGCCAAAACATTGACAACAGAGATCCTCTTGAAAAATCAAACAATAAGACCTAGTCTGAGTATATTGGATTAGGTTTTTTGTTATGCGTATCTTTCGAAAATTACATCAAAAGCTCAACTGGACATCGACCCGTTATGTCGGTGTCGTGGTGGGGTTATTGGCTCTAACTTACTTAAGCTCAGCGGTTTATCATACTGTTAAACCACTGCCTGATGGCATGGACTATACGGGCAAGTTACGTCATGCTGATGTCAAATTTATTGCAGATCAAACCTACATCGACTCACAAGGCAAACAGCAACAAGATCATCATATTTTCGACACAGTGTTTAAACTAATTGAAGATGCACAAACCACGATTGTGTTGGATATGTTCTTGTTTAATGATGAAGTGGGGACATCTCAAGCATCACAACGGGCGTTGACTCGGCAGTTGACCGATGCGTTGATTGTCAAGCGAAGCTTACATCCGAATATTGAAATCAAAGTCATTACTGACCCGATTAACTCGGTATATGGCGGGCTATTACCTGAGCATTACCGTAAATTGCGTCAGGCAGGCGTGGATGTAATTGAAACGGATTTACGTCCGCTACGTACTTCCAACCCTGTTTGGTCTGGTTTTTGGTATATCTGTTGCCAAAATGCAGGTAATAATCCCGACGGCGGTTGGTTACGAAACCCGTTTGGGAATGAAAAAATCACCCTACGTAGCTATCTAAACTTATTTAATTTCAAAGCTAATCACCGCAAAACTTTGGTGGTCGATACCGCGGAAGGTTGGAAAACCTTGGTCACATCGGCGAATCCACATGATGGCAGTTCGCGACATTCCAATGTGGCGCTGTTGGTGACAGGCAATACCGCAATTGATGTCTTGAAAACCGAGCAAACTGTGGCTCACATGTCTCAGGGCGATGTGCCGATGGTGATTCTAGGCGAAATTGCAGGAAATTCATCGCAGCCTCAGGTACAGGTGCTGACGGAAAAAGCAATCTTAGATGCAACACTCAACTTGTTGAATACGGCAAAAGCCAATGATCAGATTGATTTGGCGATGTTCTATTTGTCTGAGCGTCAAATCATCAATGCTTTAAAAGATGCACAGAACCGTGGCGTTAAACTTCGGATTTTACTCGACCCTAATAAAGATGCATTTGGTCGTCAAAAGAATGGAATTCCGAACCGTCAAGTTGCCTCTGAGCTTAACGATGCAGGTAATACAGTGCGGTGGTGTAATACTCAAGGAGAGCAGTGTCATAGCAAAATGATTTTAAAACGCCATGCGCAAGAAGCAGAGCTTATTTTAGGTTCAGCGAATTTTACCGCACGGAATTTGAAAAATTATAACTTAGAGACCAATTTACGTGTGATTGGCCAGTCTAAGGCAGCGGTGTTTACAGATGCACAGCAATATTTTGATGGGGCATGGTCGAACTTAAATGGTCGTCAAATGAGTGTGGGCTATGAGCAATACAAAGATGAGTCAAAACTCAAATATGGGCTATACCGCTTTATGGAATGGAGTGGTTTGTCGACGTTTTAGAGATTTTTTTCCTTGTTAGAAAAGGCGTAGCACAGCTAGGGAAGAGAAAAAAATAAAATAAAAAAAGCGCAATATGCGCTTTTTTTATTCGGACTTACTGTTCAGGATTTGGCGGGATGATTTGATCCAAATCTTTATCAGTCATCTTATCGAGTTCATGTAGATCGGTTTTGATTTTCCATTTTTCAATATCTTCTACAGGGCTTGGTAGGCGTGCTTCTAACCAGTCACAAATGACATCGGGTGGAAAATCAGCATGGTTACACTGAATGACCCATGCCAAGAATTGCTTGGCTTCACCATTCATATATGGCGGCGGGGAAACAGGTAGAAACTGCGTCGGTAGGCGCTCATTTTTAGAAATATAGTTCAGTACATGTCCCAGCTCTTGTACCGTTTGCCATGCCAAAGGATGATCTACATCAATTTGAAACTTAAACCACCATGCACTTTTTCCATCTGTGCCATAAGCATCAATCAGATTTTTTTGAATACTGGGCACTTTTGCAAAATATTCATAGAGTCGATCAAAACTTAATTCAGCCACGATTGTTCATCCAATACATTTATAAACAAAGATTAAGTATAAACTGAAAACATATACAATTTTTTGCTTTTCAAAGAAATCCTGCTTTAAACCTTATATAGTCAAATCATTATAAAACTAATACAAATCAGTCGATGAATTATTTCGAGTTTTTTTCGAATAGTGTATGGATAATAAAGTAGTTTGACTATAGCGATGATAATAGGCAGTGATCTAAAATTGACAAATTGTACATTTTTTATTCATAAATGGGTTTAAAATAATAATATTCAACTCAGTGGAGGAGGAAGATGATGAAATATTTAAAAATAATCTATAGAATAAGTTTACTCAACTTATTTCCTGCACTGAGTTTTGCTCAACCCGCGATGCGTTATTATGGAAAACCGCTGACTTCGCAAACCCAACGTTTCCCAACCTATGCTGGGCCATATCAAGGTGCAATGCCCAGACCTACATCACCGCCTCAAATTGAGCCCCCTCATCACAGACCGCCTCCGCACAATCCACCACATGGCGGATATCCGATGCGACCCGGTGTGAGTATTATTTACCGAGCGCCCAGCTATTCAACCTATAGTCAGGAAACCAATAGCTATGTGTATGGGGATGGTGATTCCAGTATTGAAAGCCGTGATTATGTGTTGATTACCGATTGGCGACGTTTGGGACTGCCAGACCCACCTGAAGGTATGCACTGGATTTTTGAAAATGGACGCTACGCTTTAGAACCTGATTCAAAATAAATGAATCTTTGCTTGATACAGAAAACCCTCCGTTGTTTAGATGGAGGGTTTTTTAGTGGTCAATAAAGAATTAAGCGAGTTCATCATCTTGTGGGCGTGGTGTTTTCCCTTCAGGTAAAGGCTTGTCGGCATGTTTATCCCGAATTACTGAAGGATAATTCCACGATGCATAACGCACCACCAAAATTGCAATCGCCATAATTAAAATTGAACCCGTAATAATTACCAAATCCATATCAGCTTTGTGGTCATGCTGGATATCGGAAATTAAAAGACGGGTGAGGGCAGTAATGGCGATATAAATTAAAAAGCGGACAGGCATGTGGTTAGTTTTAAAATAGATACCGACCATTGCACCCAGTTCTAAGTAGATGAATAACAGTAAAATATCATCAATTGAAGCATATTGTTTAATGGTCAGGATCTCATAAACGGTATGTCCTGCCGACCAAATCACCATGCAGCCAATAATAAATAAAGCCACATAGTGAAAACTTTCTACTGCAGTATTGCCCAGTTTGTCGAGGAGGGTTTCTATTTTCTCTATTTTAGGGTCACGGTTAGTCATGGCTGCCTCCTCATATTTTGCGGATATTATATTGAATCATATGCAAATTTCATGCAAATGACGAGAAGTTGATTATAAAAAGCTGACTTTAAAAAAACGCCTGACTGGGCAGGCGTTTTTTATCGTGTTTAAACTAATTAAGACTGGTTGGTGAAGTAATCTTCGCTGAAGTTCATTACCACTTCTGCACCCGCTTTCACTTTGGTAATGCGTAAAGCCAATTCTGGCAAAATACGTTGTACAAAGTACAGTGCCAATGACAATTTGTTTTGATAGAACTCGCCCTCTTTTTGCTTAGCGGCATTGGCAATGCGCGCAAACATATATGAGAAGCTGAGCAAACCTACCGCATGTAAGTAATCTACTGCTGCAGCATTCGGGAAATCTACATTTTCTTTAGCTGCATTTAAAACGTATTGGGTCACAGATTCGACTTCGGTCGCTGCATCTAAAGTTGCATCTTTAATAAAGTTGAGGTCTGCATCTAAACCATTGGTGAAGTCACGGATTTCTGCAATGTATTCTGCAATAAATTCACCATTACACTTAATAGTTTTACGACCAATTAAATCTTGAGACTGAACGCCGTTGGTGCCTTCATAGATTTGCGCAATACGTAAGTCACGTACACACTGCTCCATGCCCCATTCACGAATAAAACCATGTCCACCGAAGACCATTTGTGAATCAATTACAGCGTTAAATGCAGTATCGGTTAAATAGGCTTTTGCAATAGGGGTTAATAAGGCTACACGGTCATTGGCTGCTTTCACCGCTTCAGGGTCTGTTGAGAACTTAGTGATATCCAGTTGCTGACCGACGTAAACTGCAAAGGCACGCGATGCTTCGTTGTTCGCACGTGCATTCAGCAACATACGACGCACATCACCATGTACAAGAATGCTGTCTGCAGGTTTAGCAGGTGATTGAACACCTGATGCACTACGGCCTTGTAGACGGTCTGTTGCGTACTGTGCAGCATTTTGGTAAGCAAACTCAGATGCACCTAAACCTTGGATACCCATCGACAAGCGTTCGTAGTTCATCATCACGAACATCGCCGCAAGGCCCTCATTTTCTTTACCGACCAAGAAACCCTTCGCACCGTCAAAGTTCATCACACAAGTCGCAGATGCTTTGATCCCCATTTTATGTTCAATTGAACCTGGGCCTGCAGCATTGCGCTCACCTAGAGAACCGTCTGCATTCACCAAGAATTTAGGTACGATGAATAGTGAAATACCGCGTGAGCCCGCAGGCGCATCCGGCGTTTTCGCCAATACTAAGTGAATGATGTTTTCAGACAGGTCGTGGTCACCGCCAGTGATGAAGATTTTCGTACCTGTAATGTTATAAGTACCGTCTTCATTACGTTCGGCTTTAGTTTTGATAATACCTAAATCTGTACCTGCATGTGGCTCAGTTAAACACATCGTGCCTGACCATTCACCTGTGTACATTTTTGGCAAATAAGTTTCTTTTTGCTCTTGTGATGCATAGCTGTTTAACGCCATGCCTGCACCTACAGAAAGAAGCGGGTAGAGCATGAATGATGGGTTGGTTGCAAACAGCATTTCATCAGACAGAACAGTCAGCATTTTCGGCATGCCTTGACCGCCCCATTCTTCATCTGCGCCTAGACCAATCCAGCCACCTTCAGCATATTGCTTAAACGCTTCTTTAAAACCAGCAGGTGTAGTCACTGCACCGTTGCTAAAAGTTGCGCCTTCTTCATCACCGGTGCGGTTGATGGGTAGGGTGACGTTTTGCGAAAATTTAGCCATTTCTTCGAGGATCGCTTCAGCCGTCGCACTGTCTACATGAGCTAGATTTTCATTAGACTGCCAGAACTGTTCAGCGTTAAAAACGTCATTGAGGATAAACTTCATATCCGCAAGGGGAGCATTATAAATGGGCATGTTGGTTCACCTGTTTATTGTTTGAATCCGGGTAGACTTAGGGCAGCTTAGTAAACAACTGCAGAGGTTGTTAGATGACCCAAGGGAAATAACGCTTTATTTATAAAGAAAAAGGACCATCAAAGCTATGACCGTCCTTTTTCATTTCTGTACTCAAGAGTACAACATTTTGAATATCATTTAGAGATTCAGATTAGAATGCAAAGTGTTCTGCATCTAATGCAAGTAACGGTTCTACGCCGCCTGCAATCACATCTACATGTGAACGAACACGTGGCAGAATCTTCTTAAAGTAGAAACGCGCTGTCGTTACTTTCGCATTGTAGAAGTCTACATCACTGCTGCCCGCTGCAAGCTTGTCTTGTGCAACCAAAGCCATACGTGCCCATAGGTAAGCAAGCGTTACATAGCCAGAGAAATACATGTAATCAACTGCAGCTGCACCCACTTCATCAGGGTTTTGCATTGCGCGCATACCAATTTGCATGGTTAAGTCGCCCCACTCTTTGTTTAGAGTAGCAAGAGGTTCAACAAACTCTTTTATTGCAGCATTGTCTTTGTTTGCTTCAACAAACTTATGGATGATTTTGGTGAAGTCTTTCAACATTGCACCTTGTGTACCCAACACTTTACGGCCTAAAAGGTCAAGTGCTTGAATCTCAGTGGTTCCTTCATAAATGGTAGAGATACGTGTATCTCGTGCAATTTGTTCCATACCGTATTCAGAAATGAAACCATGACCACCCAATACTTGAATACCGTGTTTTGCTGACTCTGAACCTGTTTCAGTTAAGAACGCTTTTGCAATTGGGGTTAAAAGAGACAAGATATTGTCAGAAGATTTGCGTTCTTCTTCAGTTGCACCTTGTTCAACGATATCTGCGTGTAGACACAACAGATACACTAGTGCGCGACCACCTTCTGCAAATGCTTTCTGCGTCAACAGCATGTTACGTACCGCAGGATGCACAATGATTGGATCTGCTTCTTTTTCAGGGGCTTTAGGGCCAGAAAGTGAACGCATCGCTAAGCGATCTTTGGCATAAGTCAAAGCACCTTGGAATGCACCTTCAGAGGCTGAAAGACCTTGTACAGCAGTACCAATACGTGCAGTGTTCATGAAAGTGAACATGCAGTTTAAACCACGGTTTTCAGGACCAATCAAGAAACCTTTCGCGTTATCAAAGTTGATGACGCAAGTTGCGTTACCATGAATCCCCATTTTGTGTTCGATTGAACCACAACGAACTGCGTTACGCTCGCCTAAAGAGCCATCTGCATTTACATTGAACTTTGGTACGATAAATAAAGAAATACCTTTGGTGCCTTTAGGTGCGCCTGGTAAACGTGCCAATACGATGTGCACGATATTCTCTGCCATGTCATGTTCACCAGCAGAGATAAAGATTTTCTCGCCTGTGATGGCATAGCTACCGTCTGCTTGAGGCTCAGCTTTGGTGCGAATGATACCTAAATCAGAACCTGCATGTGATTCAGTAAGACACATGGTGCCGGTCCAAACACCTGAAACCAAGTTAGGTAGGTAGGTGGATTTTTGTTCGTCTGAACCATGATGTTCTAGGGTACGTACTGCACCGTGAGAAAGGCCAGGATACATGCCCCATGCCCAGTTTGCTGTACCTACCATTTCTGAAATCACGTTACCTAGAGAAACAGGTAGACCTTGACCGCCATATTGCTCTTCAGCAGACAGCGATGGGAAACCCAGTTCGATATATTTTTGATACGCTTCTTTGAAGCCCGCGGGTGTTGTGACCACACCATCGTTCCACGTACAACCTTCTAGGTCACCGCTTTGGTTAATTGGAGATAATTCATTTTCACAGAAGTCTGCAGCAGCTTCTAAATATTGGTCAACCAATTCACGGTTTACAGTTTCCTGAAATGCAGGCAATTTAGAGTAATGTTCTTCTGCGTTAAGTAACTCATGCAGTACAAATTGCATATCACGTAAGGGCGCTTTGTATTGTGGCATCTCGGTTTCCTCAATACTGGTTTAACCAGCTTATAATCCTAATAAACATGAAAACGTGTCTTCATTGACACGTGTTGGAATGGTTCAATCGTGCAACATCTTCTAATTTGGTACAAGCGTTTCAGGGGCTTTTCTTGGTGACTGTAAAGTCAAATAAATATTATTTAAAATCGCTAAGTGGTTTGAGTGTAAACAGTTTTGGCTGTTCTAGCATGACATAAATAGTCAAAAAGCGTAAAAAGTTATGTCCAATAAAAAAGGCGCAATTAGCGCCTTTTTTATCTATTTATGCTTTTTAGAGTGGCTTAAGCGCCCTTATTCGATGCTGAAACAGGGGCTTTAGGCTGGAAGTGAACCATGCACTTGCCATCTACTGTTTGTGTGCCAATTTTTAACTGCACGGCTTTACCATTGGTTTGACCTTGGCAGGCTTTGGCCGCAGCTTGTTGACGCGCTTGATGTTCAGCTAAACGTTGATCGTATTGCTGGGTTAACTCAGCACGTTTCGCATCGGTTAGTGGTTCGCCGCGTTGCATATGCATGCCACGGAATTCACCACGATCGGCTTGATCACCATGCATTGGGCGATGTTCACCACGTTTCATTTCATCACGGTTCGGTTTAAATGAAATCGCACATGTGCCTTCTAGTGTTTGCTCACCTGCTTTAATTTGGACTGCTGCCCCCACCGCTTTGCCATCGCAGGCTTTTTTAATGTCTTTCATGACCTGTTTGCGTTCAGTACGCATTTTTTCAAACTGTTCGCGTTGTTCAGGTGTCATGCGACGGTCTTTTTGATAATGACCATGCATATGTTGCGACTGCTCCATATCTTTTGGTGCTTGGGTGGATTGACAGGCAGTCAAAGCACCTACAGATAAAACGCTGGCAGTCGCTAAAGCAATTTTTGTCATCTTATTCATTCTACAACTCCCCCATACAAGAGCATGTCATTTTGGATGATTAAAGATTAAATAATAAAGATGTAGAAACAATGGAGAGTTTTTTGATGCAGTGTTCTATACAATAAAAAGGCAAAAGAACGACCGAGAGATTGCTTTTGAAGATTCGCCGCGTACCGATTGCTTTACGCTTATTCCTCACTGTATTGCTGACCACTTTGGTGATTACCACGGTGAGTTTAGGTGTGCTGCATTGGACGATGCAAAAGAATTTTGCCAAATATGTGGCGGATGTGGAAATGCAAAAGCTCGATCATCTGATTGATAACTTGGCAGGTGTTTATAGTACTTATCATGACTGGGGCAATGCCATTCAAGCGCAAATTTTGCAGATTGAAGGACATGCTGCGCCAGATGATTATGACCGTCTCTCTCGTTGGTGGTTACGTCGCCAGTATGACATTGCTTTGCAACAGCGTTATTTTAAAGAAAATACCAACACCTTACTCAGTGATGTCTCTACCACTGAAGTCAAACATGAAAAACAGATTTTAACCGAACAAGAATTGCAAGCTTTGGAGGAAAACTTACCTTCGGAGTTTCAACCCTTTGAAGGTTTAAAGTTCCCGCTCAGCGCCAATCAAAATGTTTTCCGTCCAGATCGTAAAAAAGAAGAGATTGAACAAGAGAGCAAACAAAACACAGGCAAAAAACAGTTTATTTCTACGCCTGACCGTTTAGGCCTTAGCTCGCGTTTGTCTTTATACGATACGCAGCGTCAGTTCGTGGTCGGTGAACCTTCGGATGATCAAGTTTCTTTCCGTCCTATTGTGGTGAATAACCAAGTGGTGGGCTACTTGGGGCTGAAACCAGTTCTTGATCAAGATGATGCGTTGAGTATTAACTTCTTTAGTAATCAAAAGCGTTATTTATTACTGGTCTATGGTTTAACCGTTTTTGCGAGTTTAATTGCTGCGTTGTTACTTGCGACTTATTTTAAGACACCGATTCAACGCTTGTTAAATGGTACGCGTGAATTAACCAAGGGTAATTTTCAGCATCAAGTTAAAGTGAATCGAAACGATGAGCTGGGTGATTTATCCAATGAACTTAACCAACTGGCGGTGATTTTAGATCAGCATGAAATTTCACGTCGTCAATGGGTGTCAGATACTTCGCACGAGTTGAAAACGCCGCTGGCCGTGTTACAAGCGCAGATCGAAGCGATGCAAGACGGGATTCGAAAACCAACACCTGAGCATTTTGAATCGATGTTACGCCAAGTCACCAGTTTGAAAAAACTCACGCATGACTTGGCCGATTTGGCACAAGCGGAAGCACAGCAATTAAACTGTTACTTTGCAACCGTGAACCCTTGGGCGGTGATTGAGCAAGAAGTGGAAAACTTTAAGCCCAAATTTGAACAGGCCCATTTAAGCATCAGTGTCGAAGGTGAGGGCGCTGAGTTACAACTTGATATTGACCGCTTTAAGCAAATCATGGTCAATTTGTTGGGTAATAGCATTCGTTATACCGAAGCAGGTGGTCAGGTTCGAGTTCATACGGAACAGTCCACAACATCTTGGACCGTCTATGTTGATGACAGTCCTTATGGTTTAAGTGATGAGCAACTAGCAAGACTCGGTGAGCGTTTCTACCGAGTAGATGACTCGCGTACGCGTAGCACAGGTGGTACAGGTTTAGGTTTGGCTTTATCGGCTAAACTGGCACAGGCTTTAGGCGGTGAATTGAGTTTTGATCATTCACCTTTGGGTGGTTTACGTTGCAGGTTAACGTTCCCAAAAAAATGAAACACAAAAGGAAGTATGTATGAAACATATTATGCTGGTTGAAGATGAAGTAGAACTTGCACAATTGATCCGCGATTATCTTGACGCAGCGGGCTTTGAAGTCAGTATGTTTCACGATGGTCAGGACGCATTTGATAGCTTTACGCAGCGTAAACCGAGCCTGATGATTTTAGACTTGATGGTGCCGCGTATGGATGGCTTGACCATTTGCCGTAAAGTCCGTGAACAGTCGGACTTGCCGATTATTATGGTCACGGCACGTACGGAAGAAATTGACCGTGTGCTTGGCTTGAACATGGGGGCTGACGACTATGTGTGTAAACCTTTTAGCCCGAAAGAATTGGTGGCACGTGTCCAAGCCGTGTTACGCCGTTTAGAGCGTAAGGCTGAGCCCGAAGATCAGTCTTTGTTCCGTATGGATAAAGCGCAGCAACGTATTTGGTATCAACAAAAGCCTTTAAACCTAACGCCGACGGAGTTTCGATTATTGGAGTTGTTTTTAGAGCATGTGGGACAAGTCTATTCACGTGCGCAGTTACTGGATCATATCAACCCTGACAGTTTTGAAGTGGCTGACCGTGTGATTGATAGTCATATTAAGAACTTACGTCGTAAGATTTCGGATGCGGCTGAAACAGGTAACCGTCATGAATGGGTGCAGGCGGTATATGGTGTAGGTTACCGTTTTGAATATCCTGAAGATTAATTCAGTTTTCTGAAGGATAGAAGAAGCGGATAAGCCTTGGGCTATCCGCTTTTTTTATGTGATGGAGTCAAGGCGTCAATCAAAATCAGCAGTTCACTTAAATCTCCAACTGGTGAAATGAAAACGAGCAATCTGCGATTTTAAAGAACAAGACTGGTTGATCATCTGTGCAAGCGGTACAATTCTTTTTTTTATCAGATGAGCATGTGTTTTGAGCAGCGAGACGCCTAAACTTCAGCGCCGTTTAAAGAACCGTCATATCCAGTTGATCGCCATGGGTGGTGCAATTGGCACAGGGCTGTTCTTAGGTTCAGCACATATTATTGAATCTGCTGGCCCTTCGATTATTTTGGGTTATATGATTGGCGGTTTGATTGCATTTTTAATTATGCGTCAGCTCGGTGAAATGATTGTACATGAGCCAGTGACGGGTTCATTCAGCTACTTTGCCTTTAAATATTGGGGGCGGTTTTCAGGCTTTTTAACGGGCTGGAACTACTGGGTACTATATATCTTGGTGGTGATGACTGAACTGACCGCGATTGGCAAATATGTGAATTACTGGTGGCCTCATATTCCTGCGTGGGTCTCGGTGCTGGTGTTTTTTGTGGTGATCACACTGGCCAATCTTGCCAATGTCAAACTGTATGCGGAGTCTGAGTTTTGGCTGTCGATGATTAAAGTTGTGGCGATTATCGCCATGATCATCTTCGGGGTTTATCTATTGTTGACGGCTGATGTCGGTTCAACCGCATCCGTCACGAACTTATGGGCACATGGCGGGTTTTTCCCACACGGCTTTGAAGGTTTGTTTTATATGCTGGCCTTTATGATGTTTGCATTTGGCGGCATTGAGCTGATCAGTATGGCGGCTGCGGAAACCGAAGATCCTGAAAAGAACATTCCAAAAGCCGTCAATCAAACGGTGATTCGGGTTTTCCTGTTCTATATTTGCTCGCTGGCGATTCTTTTGTCTCTGGTGCCTTGGAATCAATTGGATTTGGGTGGCTTAGATAAAAGTCCATTTGTGCTTATTTTTAAGCAAATTGGCATTGAATGGGCAGCGCATTTACTGAATTTTATTATTCTGACTGCATCGGTTTCTGTTTGTAATAGTGGGATGTATGCCAATAGCCGCATGCTATTAGGTCTGGCAGAACAGGGCAATGCCCCACAAGTTTTTAAGCAGGTGAATCGGCAAGGGACACCGATTGCGGCGGTTTTATTTTCAGCATTACTGATTTTTGGTTGCGTGCTGTTGAATTACTTTTTGCCTGAAAAAGCGCTCAGTTATCTGATTTATGTTGTGGTCAGTGCGGCGGTGCTCAATTGGATGATGATCAGTTTGATCCATCTTAAATTTAGACAGACTATGAAAAAGCAGGGCATTCAAACCAAGTTTCCAGCGTTATTTGCACCGTTTAGCAATTATTTTGTTTTAGTGTTTATGCTGATGATTTTATATATCATGTGGAATCAGGGTTTTATGCTGTCAGTATTGATGCTTCCTGTCTGGATACTCCTGTTATTTGTTTTATTTAAAACATTGAAGCCGAAGAAGAGCTAAAGCGCAGATGATGATGTTGAAAAGGACTCCATATGAGTCCTTTTTTATTGGGCTTTTGATCGGTATATAAATTATAGATATTTCAAATCATGTGTCGGTTTGTCTTTTTACTTTTACATTTGTTTTAGATAAGGTCGATGAGTCTGTATTCAAATCAAGGAAGCATTCTACAAACCATATGTATGTCACCTAGGGTTGGACTGTGAGATGGCATTCTAACTTTTCAACAATACAATCAAATAAGCAACTGAGCAGGAAAATGACTAAGACTTTACTGATTCTCAGCCCGTCTTTGTACGAGTTCATCCTGACCTGCTGATTAAATTGGGTGGAGAGTGAGCTACTCTCATACTTCAACTTTTCGGATTGATATGGATAGATAATTAAATAGGCAAAATCGAGAAAGAGTGATTGTATTTCCAACAGATTGAAGTACTGAGCTATAAAGTTGCTTTTAAATCACGCAAAAAGTAATTTTTAGGAGTAAGGCTCAGCTTTAGTCATCCTGAAAACTATCCACAATTTCTGCGGATAATTTTGGGGGTAAGTCTAATTAAGCTTATTTTTCTATGTACGTTTTGGCTTACAACTATTTAAGCGGATTACGTCTAGGTTAGTCCCAAGTTTTTTTATATGATGCAGTCATAGAGAACAGGAAGTTCCAAAACATAAAACAAAAATGATAAGTTCAACACTAGGATGTGAGGTACGACAGGAGTTATACCTAGCTAACCAATACGAAAAAGTCCGACAGGATGTCGGGCTTTTTTTATCATCTATAAATGTCTCATTTCACTTTTCGTTTCGAATTTTGGGTTCCAAAGTGGGCAATACGTAGAAAACGTTGAAAAACTGTTTAGCCGAAACAATATACGTTCAAATCCATGACCTGTTTGATGTGGTGATAGGGTTGTGCTTTAGAACATGTAATAGGAATAATTAGCAATTTTTTCATTCAATACATATTTAGGTGATGGCTTGAAGCGCAGCGATTTGCTTTCTTTGTCGTTTATTCAGCTTGGATACCACGAGCTCATAAGAACTTTGTACCAGATCAATGACTAAATCCGAATCTAAGTCTTCATCTTCATAAATTGAAATCCAATGCTTTTTATTCATATGCCATCCTGCATGAATATACGGATAAATATCACGTAGCATCGCGCCCTGGTCAGGCGTAACTTTTAAGTTACTTAAAGCCGCGCCACTTAAAGATGAATTGAGCAAAAACATTTTATCCATGACCTTATAGACATCACGGCCTTCACCAAAGGGCTGACTACACGTCACTTCTGGTAGGGCAAGTGCAGCTTTTGCAGCAATAAGGTGTAAGGACATGGTGATCATCACTCTAGTGGAAAGCCTTGTGGATATTGTTTAATTTATCCACAGTTTAAGCCAAATGCTTAAGAGGAACAACTCACCATCACCTCAGGAACATCCGTTGGCAAAGGTGCTAAATCTTCCGCTTTCTCTAGTGCTACATTTCGCTCAAACGGTTGACTAAGCAGGTCAAATAAGCGTTCGACTTCTGAGAAATCATTCCGTTCAGCCAGCTCAATCGCTTTTTGTGCCATGTGATTGCGTAGGATATAAACAGGGTTGGCTTGTTGCATGGCCGCATTAAGTTCTGCTGTGTCTTGATTTGCACGAATCTGTTCATATTGCGCGAGGAAACTTTCAAATTGACGACGGTCAAGGCAGTCATCTTTAATCGTCTCATATTGTTGATTCTGTAAACGCGTAAAGCTTTGTGTGTAGTCGAGCTGTTCTGTTTGTAGAATCCGTAAGAAGGTCATGGCACAGTCAAAACTGTCCGTGTGGAAATGAGGTAAGCCCATTTTCTGACTTAAACCCAGTTTGTAGTGCTCCAAGAACGTAGGTTCATAGTGCTCTAGGCAAGTGGCAAGGTCTTGCTTCCATTGTTCTTTGTCATAGTCTTGAGGGCAAAGCGGAATGAGGTTATTCAACCATGTCCATAAGTTCCAGTGTCCAATGCTTGGCTGCTGCTGATAGGTATAGCGGCCTTGGTAGTCGGAATGATTGTTAATCCAATTCGGACGAAAGCGTTCCATAAAGCCATAAGGGCCAAAATCGAGGGTTGAACCTGTAATGTTTAAATTATCGGTATTCATTACTCCATGTGCGAAACCGACCAGTTGCCATTTGGCAATCATTATCGCAGTCCGTTGAATCACTTGAGTTGCAAATGCCAAAACAGGTTGCTCTGCCTCTAAACACTCAGGGTAATGCCATTCGATGCATTTTTGGGTAAATTCGTCGAGTAAATCCGGTTGGTACTGGTTGATCCACTCAAAATGTCCTAAGCGAATATGACAGTCTGATGTGCGTAACATCATTGCACCGAGTTCCAATTTCTCCCGCTGCACGCCTTGAGCTGACGAGGTAAAGCCCACCGCGTTACTTGAAGCCACGCCTAAACTATTCAGCGCATGTCCAGCCAAATACTCACGAATGACGGAGCGAAGTACCGCACGACCATCTCCCATACGCGAGTAAGGAGTAGAGCCGGCACCCTTTAAATGCAGGTCAATGGTTTGACCATGTTGATCGAGAATCTGTGCGATCAATAAACCCCGACCATCACCGAGCTGTCCTGCCCACTGACCAAATTGATGCCCAGCATAGACCATTGCCAATGGTTCAAATTCACTAAAGGTTTTTTGTCCGCTACAAATCTCTACCCAAGACTGTTTGTCGGCTTCAGACCATTGCAACTGTTCTGCTAAAGCGGCATTGAAGTGACCTGCTTTTGCGCCTTTTAGTGGTAGGGGCTGTTGATGGTGATAAAGCTTTGAAGAAAGGAGGGAGTAGCGTGAATTGAACTGCATAGTGAAGGATCACAAGGGATAAGCCATGACCCCATCAATATAGCAAAGTTTTAGTGTTAAGACATATATCCAACTGTTTTAGTCAACTATAAACAGCTTGGCACGCTTTGAGCTGGACGAGCGATGAGCTTTAGCTTGATCTGCAACTTGGTAACTCATGCCAGCTGTGAGGGTAAAAGTTCGACCATCATCTAGTTCCGTGTGTAGTTCGCCTTCTAAGAACAACAGGATATGTCCTTTAGAACACAATGAGGATAAATCAAGCATTGCTTTATTTATACGCAAGGGCCACATAGTTCTCAGAATACTCCTCCATACACACGCGAATCGCGTCAAATTGCTGAGTACGCCATAGGGCATAACCTTGATCACCTATATGGCGGGTGGTTGGTATCTAGGCCCAGTTGGTGATACCGAAAGGAATGTTGTTAATATCCATGCTGTTATCCTTTATGAACTGCTAAAAAAAGCCCCTTGCGGAGCTTTCTTTTGAAATGGTGAATCAGAGATTAATTATTGTGAAACAGGGGCTTTTTTAATGCTACGCATCAAGGTGGTTAAGGTTTGACGGTGATGACCTAGACGCTGTTCAACCAATTGAAATTCAATTTTAAGCTTTTCATCCATTTGATGGATTTTTTCAGCCACTGCTGTTTTCTTGGCTTGAATTTCTTGTTCTTTCAATTTTGCCCAGTCATTTAAGGTCTGGGTGAACGCATCATACTCTTGTGCAATACGAGCTTTTGCTGAGCTGATGTCATCACTGACATTCAGACCATGAACTTCTAAGTCTTGCTCAGCATATTTAAACTTCATCGCAAGTTCAGCTTTTTTAATATTGAAGCTCGGAATACGACGTAAGTTTTTAGCTAAACCCAGTTTTGAGCATGACCAAATCAACCATTTAGTTGGGTCATATTGCCACCATTTCACACCATTACGGTAGTCGTATTGGAAAATGTGATGGTAGTTATGATAACCCTCACCCCAAGTCGCAATCGCTAACCAGAAGTTGTCACGTGCGGTATTTTCGTCTGTATATGGACGTTTTCCCCACATGTGGCATAAAGAGTTAATGAAGAACGTAACGTGGTGGCTGAGGATTAAACGCATTAATCCGCCCAACAATAACACGCCCCATAAGTCGCCTACAGCCCAACCAATAGGTAATAAAATACCCGTGTGGACGATGATCACTAAAGGAACATAGTATTTGTGTTGGAACATCACCAATTTGTCATTCAGTAAATCGGGTGCATTTTTAAAATCAGGTTCTGCTGATGGATAGTCACGAAGCATCCAACCCATGTGCGCATACCAAAAGCCATTGTTAATCGAGTACGGATCTTTCTCGATATCATCGACATGGCGGTGGTGGGTACGGTGACCTGAACCCCAATATAAAATACTGTTTTGCACGGCAAAGGTACCCATAATCATCAAAATGATTTTTAAAGGTAAGCTTGCTTCATATGCACGGTGTGCCCATAGACGGTGATAGCCAGCGGTAATACCTAAGCTACTAACACCCAGTAATACAAACATACTGATCCAAGCGGCTAAGCTGAAATCATGCTGAAAGGCATATAAGGGAATTGCAATCACAGCCACAATGGGAAGAAAAACCAATGCAAAAATTGCAACCCAGTTAAATGGGGCTTTGGGTAGGGGAGCATTCATCTCCAACAGCACTCCTGAAACCTTGGGAGGTATAAATGGAAGGTCAATCCATTACTTTTTGCATGGATTAAGCTACAGCATATTAGCATGAGCGAACCTTGGTTCACTAGCATTATTGTACAGATGTATTGTACTAAACAGTAACAGAATACGAATGTTTAGATATCGAAATTACCGAAGCATTTCTAGGCTTTATCGTAGCAGAGCGATCAATATGAAAAATCAATATTTTCAGTGTCACTACTCATGTAAAACTCAAGTCAGTCGTTGGCTTGTTCAATGTGCATCTGCCAAATGTTGTAGCATCATTTTAGGAAAATCGGTAATTAATCCATCAATGCCACAGTCACGTAAATGTTTGGCGCGTTCGATGTCATTCACTGTCCAAACACTAATGGCTAAATTCGCTTGTTGTGTGGCTTTTAACAAGTCATCGGTTGCCAGTTGGTTCATCCAGCCGATTTGGCAACAGTCGTATTTGAGCGCTTGTTCAATCGCAAGATGTTGAATATCGTCTTCAATCAATAAGCCACGTTTAAATGTTGAGTTTTGATTTTGGAGTGCTTGTAGGATTTTAAGATCAAAACTGGTGATGACCGCACTGTGTTCAAAGCCTCTAAGTTGCTGTGTGAGATGTTGTGTTAGTCGCTCAGCTTCAGCTTGTGTTTCTACAGCTTTGACTTCAACTTCAAGATGTTCGAAGTCCTGCATAATCTGGAGTGCTTGTCGTAATGTTGGCGTACTTTGCTTTTCCCAGTCTAGCCAAATATGTGCTTGATTATAGGTATCGAGTTCTGTACTGCTTAATGGGTAGAGTGCTTGGTCGATACCGGTGGTTCGGAGCATGTTGTCATCATGCATAATGATCAGCTCATGGTCTTTGAGCTGACGAACATCAAATTCGACCGCACGTATGCTCAGATCATGAATATATTGAAAACCGCCGAGTGTATTTTCTGGGGCTTCGCCACGTGCACCACGATGTCCGATGATTCTCATATTGAACCTGATCTATATACGTCTTTTGCGTGATTGTAGCGCTAAAAATATCTGATTGGGATAGATTCTAAGGTGGAAAGGCTTTGTTGCACAAAGCCGTTCTTAAGGGCTTCTTCGGCAATATAATTTCCAAATGAAGAAGCCTACACACAAAATCTACCGCACAACCAATTGG
>NZ_JBIMCF010000022.1:0-48326 GCF_048551975.1 Acinetobacter johnsonii
CCCCCAAATTCACTTATTTGAAACAGGCGTTGGTTTTTTCTACAAAACTTAAGAAAAATCGTATTTTTCATCTATTTTTTGATCATATTTATCATTTTTTCTCTTATTTCTTTCAACATGAGTATTTCATTTCCAATCTTTAAAAGTCTTTTAAGCTTGAAATTTACGCCTTAGCATTTATTTTTTCTTTCAGCAGACTCTTACCAATCTTCTAGCAACGTTGTTTTCAGGTTTAAAATCACTCTGTATTCCGTTCATCTCTGTATTTTTGATAAATCATCTTTCTAAAGACGTAGTTCTTTTATATTTGATACATGCCTAAGCTAAAAAACTGCCACATCGCTATAAAGGCACCTAATTATTTAACAAGAATGGAGTGCTTAGTCTGTTTTTATTTCATTCGCATAAATAGCAAAACCCTCTTCTATGCACATCTCAATCAAAATAATTCAAGACAGAGCTGAAATAACAGCCACGATAAAGCTGGATGATAAGAAGCATCTGAATATAAGTAGAAAACGCAGTGTTATATACCTTTGAAGGTGATGACCAGCTTTATTTAAGAGTCTGTTGTACCCAACTTTTATGAAAGCTCGTTATTTGTCCGTGAGAGGCTGATTTTAAAAAACTAAATTTTTGCCAATAAAAAAGGAAGAGATCTCTCCCAAAACCTCTTCCTCGGAGTTAGATCGTTATCTGATCCATAGATGTCATTATTATAGTTATCTTAAAAAAAGTCCCTTGGGGAAGAGACTTGAAAACTGTGGAGAGTTATTCTTATTGAACCTGCTAGCGATGTTAAAAACATCGACTAGACGTTGAAATCTTATACACACTCATTTTAAATTGCAATATTTTTGGAAAAAATTAAGCATTGTTTTTATAAGGTTTTTTTTGAATTTACTTATTTGATTTTTTTATAAAGATTAAAAAAATAAAAAGCAGGCCGAAGCCTGCTTTTATATCAATAACTTAAAGCATATATATGCACTGACTTAGTCTGTAAAAGTGACTTTGGCAATGGCTTTTTTACCCGACTGGACAATTAAAGTGACATTTTCTTTAACAGAGAAACCCATATCGACCACGTTCCAATCGACTTTTACCGCACCACGACCCACGGCATCTTTTGCCGCTGCAGCATTTGGGTTTAAGCCCGCTACGCGAAGAATTGTTGCAATAAACAACTCGCCACCAAATTCTGCACGTGAAATTGTCACTTCAGGTGTTCCTTCTGGTAACTCACCCTCAGTAATCAGGTTGCCTGCACCTTTATGTGCATTTTCTGCCGCTTCTGCACCATGGAAACGCTCCACCAACTCAAGGGCTAGAATTTTCTTCACTTCTTGTGGATTACGCCCTTCAGCAATTTCGTTTAGCAGGACTTTAATATCATCAACAGATTTAAAGCTGAGTAAATCGAAATAGCGTTCAATTAATGCATCTGGCATCGAAAGGACTTTCTGATACATCGCCCCTGGTGCATCAAATACCCCAATATAATTACCCAAAGACTTAGACATTTTGTTCACACCGTCTAAACCTTCAAGGATTGGCACTGTAATGCAGACTTGCGCTTCTTGATCATAACGACCTTGAAGTGTACGCCCCATCAATAAGTTAAAGGTTTGGTCCGTACCGCCTAACTCAACATCTGCCTCAAGGGCAATCGAGTCATAGCCTTGAACCAATGGATATAAAAACTCATGAATTGCGATTGGTTGATGGTTGTTATAACGCTTGGTGAAGTCATCACGCTCAAGCATACGTGCAACCGTTTGCTGTGATGCCAACTGAATTAAATCAGCCGCTGTTTTGGTTGCAAACCATTCTGAGTTGAAGCGCACTTTAGTTTTATTCGGATCAAGAATTTTAAACACCTGTTCTTGATAGGTTTTTGCATTTTCAAGCACTTGCTCACGCGACAATGGTGGACGTGTTGCACTTTTTCCAGTCGGGTCACCGATCATCGCGGTATAATCCCCAATCAAGAAGGTCACGTCATGACCCAAGTCTTGGAAAGTTTTCAATTTATTAATTAAAACCGTATGCCCCAAGTGCAAGTCAGGCGCAGTCGGGTCAAAGCCCGCTTTAATTTTTAAAGGACGATTTTCTTTTAATTTCTTCAGAAGATCTTCTTCAGAAATAATTTCATGCGTGCCTCGTTGAATGAGAGCAAGTTGTTCTTCAGCCGGCAGGAAATTTGACATCACAAAACCCAAACACATCAGTTATTCAATTTGTGCGATATACTAACACTTTTTCAGCACATTGCAGGCTTTAGAATAATCATGACAGCGATCTATATTGGGGTAATGACCGGCACCAGCATGGATGGTGTTGATATTGTTGCTGCTTCTTTTGATCCATTGCAGCTTCACGCCACCCTCACTCTTTCTTTCGACCCAGATTTACGCGATGAACTGATGGCACTCACTTTGCCCGGTGACAACGAAATCGACCGTATGGGCAAGGCAGATGTGGCTTTAGCAAAGATGATTGGCGAAGGCATCAATCAGCTGATTGAGCAAAGTCATTTAGATCGTAGTCAAATCAAAGCGATTGGCTCACATGGACAAACCATTCGCCATCGCCCAGAGCACGGCTTTACCCTGCAAATTGGTGACCCAAACATCATCACTGAAATCACCCAAATTCCGGTGATTTCAGACTTTCGACGTCGTGATATGGCCGCAGGTGGCCAAGGTGCCCCGCTGGTTCCTGCGTTTCACCAAGATATGTTCCAACATGAAAGCATTCATCGCGTCATCTTAAACCTAGGCGGCATCGCAAATGTCAGCATGTTACCCGCAGGCCAACCTGATCAGGTCTACGGTTTTGATACAGGCCCAGCCAACATTTTAATGGACGCTTGGTGTGAACGCTTTACTGGACAGCCCTACGATGAAAATGGCAATTGGGCAGCTTACGGCCATCCGATTCGCAGCTTGCTTGATCGGCTCCAATCCCATGAGTATTTTTCTAAAGAACCACCAAAAAGCACTGGCCGTGAAGACTTTAACCTCGAATGGTTAGATGAACAAATTGCCGACTGGCGCAATGACCTTGAATATGACGAGCTTGAAGATAGTCCAGAAAATGTTCAAGCCACATTAATGAAGCTCACCACGCGCGCCATTAAAAAAGCCATCTATCGCTCCGATATGGATACGGGTGAAGTGTACGTCTGCGGCGGCGGTGCGTATAACTCGCATCTTTTAGAACAATTACGCTGGCGCTTACGTAAACACAATTGGTCTGTACAAACCACCTCCGCGATTGGCTTAGCCCCAACTTGGGTAGAGGCAACTGCCTTTGCTTGGTTGGCTATGCGCTTTATCCAGCAACTCAGTGGCAACTTACCGACAGTGACAGGGGCACAAGGTAACCGTATTCTCGGGACAATTACCGCGGTTTAAACATCACAGTACTTCTGACCTTTTAGTCGCAACCAGTGCAAATCAAAAAAAGCCAGTCAGGTGAATAACCGACTGGCTTTTTATCTATCTCAACATTTTTTGCTATTAATGTTAACGCATCATCAACTTGGCATTTTCCTGACGGAAGGCTTTTAAAATTTGCTGTCCCGCTCGTCCCGTCGGACTTAAACCTAAACGGATTTGCTCCTGTCGAATGGCTTGACGAGTTTTATCACCAATCAAACCATCTACCGCGCCAATATCATAGCCACGATTCAGTAAAAACTGCTGAATTTCACGACGTTCAGAACGTGAAGTGCCTGCATCATCAGTTGGCCAAGTTGTACTAAAACCGCCTTGCCCTTGTAAACGGTCTGACAAATGCGCAATCGCTAATGCATAACTTTCTGCTGCGTTATAACTATAGATTGCATCAAAGTTTTTAAACACTAAAAACAGTGGACCATTTTCACCAGCAGGTGCCATCAACCCCGCTTGCGAGCTAGAAGATAAATTGCCTTGAATTAACGCTGAGCCATCTGCGCGTACCAATCCGTTTTGCATCCAGTAAGATAAGGACTTCTTATTGCGACGACTTTCACCACTCAGAGAAATCGCTTGCGGATTTTTTACTTCAAAGCCCCAAGGTTGCCCAGTTTGCCAACCGCGTTTTTTGAGGAAATTGGCTGTTGATGCTAAAGCATCTGTAGTACTCGACACCAAATCACGGCGTCCATCGCCATCAAAGTCGACGGCCAGCTCTTCATACGTCGATGGCATAAACTGGGTATGGCCAAACGCACCTGCCCATGAGCCTTTCAGTTGTGGCTCCGTTAAATCGCCACGCTGTAAAATACGCATAGCGGCAAAAAACTCTCCACGGAAATAGCTTTGGCGGCGCCCTTCACAGCTCAATGTACCTAAAGCTTGTAATAATGGATATTTACCTGAAATATCGCCAAAATTACTTTCCACGCCCCACACGGCAACCACGGTCTCCGCAGGCACATCATATGCTGCCGCAACACGATTCAACACTTCACGATGCTGCGCCAATTTTTGCTGACCTACTGCAACACGCTCATCATCCACCAATCCTGACAAATAATCCCAAATAGGCGTGGAAAATTCAGGTTGGTAATTTAATTTTTCAATCACGGAATAATCAGGCGCTAAATTTTGCGTGTAGCGATCATAAGTAGACGCAGACACACCATTCGCCATCGCTTGGCTTTTTAAATTGGTAATACAGCTTTGAAATGAATTCTGAGGACGATAATCGGAAGTTGCGACATTTGAACTACCTGTAACTTTTTGACCATTAATAATGAGCTCAGCATTCGCCTGAGTCGCCGCTAAAAAAAATGAACCTAAAAGAAAAGCAAAACGGTGCATAAAATCCCTAATCATTCTTTATCTCTAAATTATGCTTTTTACCTTAACACTTTCGATTTCACTTTTCTGAATCAAAACGTAAATGAATATTCATTTTGGTTTAAATTCAAAACCATCTTTTAAATTTAAAACCACTTATCCACAACACTGCAGATCTCAACTTTTGAATTCAAAAACAACCTTTAGTTCAGCAAGCACTTTAAATTCAATCATCTTGTTTTAAATTTATTTTATCCAGATTTTTATTTAACATTCATAATCAACAATATACAAAGAATTAAACTTCGAAACCCAAGCTCAATATTTTTAAATTCAAAACTTTAAATTCATCTCACAGACTTTAAATTTATTGTTTTGAATTTAAATTCAAACAACATCAAAATTTTTAAATTCACTTTAAATTTAAACACTCGATTTAAATTTAAAACCCACTTTTAAATTCAAAATTTTACTTCTATTCTTTAAATTCAAAACACGCCTAAAAAGATATCCACATACCCAAGTTAACCGAGATTTCTGCTGTTTCAGCTTTTTTAGGTGAAAATCAGTGTCACATTCAATTGTGAGCTCTGTTTTAAAACGTGCATCTCTGTACAAAACTCGCTTTATTTTGCTTTCAGTTTATTTTTCTATGCGCTAATTTTATCTAAACGGATAAAAAACATGCAATTTATTTTAAATTTGATCCGATTAACGGTCACTTTTTTCAAAGAGGCGCAATCATGCCTGAATGAGTCCAAATAAAAAAGCGACCACTATCGTGATCGCTTTTTTTAACAACAACTGAAGCTTTAGATGGTCATATCTTCGCTCAGTGCCAATTGATTTGGTAAGATTTTAGCCAACTGGCGACATAGCATCGTGAGTTGAGCAGTGTCATTCGGCATTAAAGTCAGGTGACCAATCTTACGACCTTCACGTTCTTCCTTATTATAAAGATGTAGATGTACACCTTCTAAGGCCAAGACTTGTTCAGACTGTGGATATTGACCAATAATATTGATCATGACCGTAGGGCGAACCACTTCAGTTGAACCCAAGGGTAATCCTGCAACTGCACGAATATGGTTTTCAAACTGAGAGCATACTGCGCCTTCAATCGACCAGTGTCCTGAATTATGCACACGTGGCGCCATTTCATTGGCATACAAACCTTGGTCTGTGACAAACAGTTCTAAGGTCAACACGCCAACATAATTCAAATGATTCAATAGGCGAGTGATGTAGTCTTGTGCAACGGGTTGTAAGTCCGCACTATTCGGTGCAGGAACAATTGAATGCGACAAAATACCATGATGGTGATGGTTTTCAGTCAAAGGCCACGTTTTCACATCGCCATTTTGACCACGTACCGCAATGATCGAAACTTCACGCGAGAAGGTCACAAAACTTTCTGCAATTAAACTACCAGCAGGGCCTAATTCAGCCCATGCTTGTTCAATTTGCTGCTCAGAGCGCAATACGAACTGACCTTTACCATCATAGCCACCTGTGGCTGTCTTCAGTACAATCGGTAAACCCAGCTCAGCAACCGCAGCGCTTAAACTTTCTAGGGAATCTACCGCTTTATAAGGCGCAACAGGAATCTCAAGCTCATCAAATAACGCTTTTTCAGACAAGCGATGCTGTGCAATGGCTAAAGCCTGACGCGGCGGATGCATATCTTTTTGCTTGGTCAAAACATCAACATCGGACAAAGGTGTATTTTCAAACTCAAGACTGAAGACATCTGCACTGGCAATAAAGTCTTGTAAACCATTTTCAGTTTTGCTTGAAATCACGGTTCCTAAAGCCGCTGAAGGGCAGTCTGTACTCACATCAAAGAACGTACATTGAATATTTAGTGGCAAAGCCGCTTGCGCCATCATGCGACCCAGCTGCCCACCACCAAAAATACCGATGGTTTTATTCATGAGGAATGCCCCGTATTAAGCTTGGCCTGGAATATTGTTGCTTGCGACTTTGTCGGTTTGTGCAGCACGGAAATCGGCTACATTTTTTGCAATTTCAGGACATGTCAGACCTAAAATTTGTGCTGCCATAATCGCAGCATTGGTTGCGCCTGCTGGACCAATCGCTAAGGTACCCACTGCAATACCTGCTGGCATTTGCACAATCGATAACAGTGAATCGACACCGTTTAAAATCGAAGACTTCACTGGCACACCAAGTACAGGCAAATCAGTTTTCGCCGCACACATTCCCGGTAAATGCGCCGCACCGCCTGCACCCGCAATAATCACTTGGATACCACGGTCACGTGCTTGCTCTGCATATTCAAAAAGACGATCTGGTGTACGGTGCGCAGACACAACTTCCGCTTCAAATGGGACACCAAGCTTATTAAGCATATTGGCAGTGTGTTCGAGAGTGGCCCAATCTGATTGAGAACCCATGATAATTCCAACGAGAGGAGTGTCTTGTGAAGCGGCCGCATTCATTGCAATGTTTCCAGAGATAGTTAAGAGAGATAAATCTCGACTAGCGCCAAGCTTTAATAAGAGCCCCGTATTATAGACTGATTTTTCAGCTCTCCAAAATTTAACCGTACAACTAAATGCAGATTTTTCTTGTTTTTTTAGGCTAAAGCATAAAACTTAAATAAAAAGAGGACTGTAGCTTCATTTTTTAATTTATTGACTGCGAAAAACAAAATACACACAACCAAATAAACACAGTCCAGCCCACAAATAATCAAGCTTAAAGGGCTGTTTAAATAAGAAAAGCATAAAGGGCACAAAAACCAATAAAGTCACCACTTCTTGGGTGATTTTCATTTCACCCATTGACCAGCCTTGCTGTGACAGCATACGGGTCGCAGGAATCATAAAACTGTATTCCACCAACGCGATGAACCAGCTAAATAAAATGGCTTGCCAAAGCGGTACACCCGGCAAAAATTTTAAGTGTCCATACCATGCAAGTGTCATAAAACAGTTGGCAATAATCAATAAAATAAAGGGCAGGGACATGAAGCAAAATCGCTGAGTTTAGGAGCATTTTATTCTACGTTTTTTGCTAGAAAATTCAGCAAATATTGCACTTTTCAGCCGGCTTTTTTACAAAATAAAAGCACTGCTCAAGCCGCAGAATAATTAAACGATTAGATACAAGAATCACTATCTTTTCGCTAAGCGCCTTGCTATGGTTGCTTTCACATCGAATTAATCACGACAACAGCACCAATAATACGTGATGTGTCTATAAAAGCAGTGGAGTGAGGCGGAATGCATCTGCATATTTTGGGTATTTGTGGCACCTTTATGGGGTCTTTAGCGCTTTTAGCACGTGATCTTGGCCACACAGTGACGGGTTCGGATCTAAACGTTTATCCTCCCATGTCCACCCAGCTCGAAAATGCAGGCATTACCTTAATGCAAGGTTATGACCGCAGTCATTTACAACCGCATCCTGATTTAGTCATCGTCGGCAATGCGATGAAACGCGGGATTGACGCAGTTGAATACATGCTCAATGAAGGCTTGCCGTATATTTCAGGCCCACAATTTTTGGCCGATCATGTGCTCCAAGGTAAACACGTACTTGGCATAGCAGGAACCCATGGTAAAACCACCACCACTACCATGTTGGCTTGGGTCTTGGATCAGGCGGGTTTAGAGCCAGGTTTCCTGATAGGCGGTGTACCATTAGGTTTCTCTGAAAGTGCGCGTTTAGGTGCTGGTAAATACTTTTGTGTCGAAGCTGATGAATATGATTCTGCCTTTTTTGACAAACGTTCGAAGTTCGTGCATTACCACCCCAAAACGGCCATTTTAAATAACCTTGAATTTGACCATGCCGATATTTTTGATGATCTAGCAGCAATTCAAAAACAATTCCATCACTTGGTTCGTACCATTCCAAGTGAAGGTCGTATTATTGCGCCGATTACTGAAAGCAATATTGATGAAGTTTTAGAACAGGGCTGTTGGACGCCTGTGGTTCGTACCTCTTTAGAGGCCCACGACCAGTCTGAATTGTATGCCGAACAACTCAGTGCGGATGGTTCGCACTTTAAAGTCCTCCAACACGGCGTGGTGAAAGGCACGGTGCAATGGAACATGACAGGGCAGCACAGCGTAGCCAATGCTTTGGCGACTATCGCTGCGGCTGAACATGTGGGCGTAAGCATTGAAAAAGCGTGTGAAGCACTGTCTAACTTTGGCGGCGTGAAGCGTCGTATGGAGCTTTTAGGCACGGTACGTGGCGTTGAAGTGTATGATGACTTTGCCCATCACCCAACCGCAATAGATACGACGCTAGAAGGCGCACGTAAGCGTTTAGGCGAGCGTAAGTTGTGGGCGATTATTGAACCACGTTCAAATACCATGCGCATGGGAAGCCATAAAGATGGACTTGCGCACTCTGCGCGTTTGGCCGATGAGGTGATTTGGTATCAACCAGAAGGTTTGGATTGGGACTTACAACCTGTCATTGCAGCTGCACCGAACAAGGCTGTGGTTGCACGTACATTAGATGACATTATCCATACCATCGTCAGTGATGCAGGCGAGGGCGATGCTGTTGTGATCATGTCTAATGGCGGCTTTGGTGGTTTACACCAAAAATTGATTAGCGCCTTAAACGCAGAATAATTTGTTCTCACTTAGACGAAAAAACCCGCATATGGCGGGTTTTTTTACAAGCTTATTCAATTAAAAACCAGACATCGTACCCGTATATTCAAAGTCTTTTAGTTTTGCCCAACCTTGAACCGTGTCTCTCAAGCGCTTGCTGAAATACATGATCGAAACCCACTGTTCTTGGCCATCATCATAGGTGCTATAAGCAGTGATATGGTCATTTTTAATCATAAACAGATCTTTGATTTTACAAGCATTGCTCGGTGCTGAATGAAAATATACTCTGGTTTTAGCAATCACCTTCATACCCCAACGTGGAATAATCTGAACTTCTTTTTGTTCTGCCTTTTCCTCAAGTTTTACACAATCTTCAGCATGCAATAAAGGGAAAACTGAACAGAATAGGGCAATAGATAAAAGCGTATTTATATACTTTTTCACCATCATTCAGCGCTGCAAAACACAAAATAGAACTGTAATCGCAGCTATATCGATCTCATTTTAGCTTAACCTTTAGAGTTGCGATGAATGTTGTGAACAATTAAGCCGCAACATCTTCAAAACTTTTCTCACGGCGAAACATCACATCGACATAAGAGCAAGTTGGGATAATTTTCAAGTTTTTCTCACGTGAAAAATCAACCAGAGTATCCAACAGCAAACGCGCCACCCCTTGACCCCGCAGTGAATCATCGACCCAAGTATGGTTGGCATCAATGGTTGTCTCGTCCCGCCAAATATAGCTAATTTCAGCAATACGCTGACCGTCTGCATTATTTAAGAAAAACTCACCTTTTTGATCACGATCTACATGTTGAAATTGCATAGCACACTCATTGAATGGATTGATGGTTATCTATCTTAGAGGAATAAAACATCATGAATAGATGGATCTTTGTCGAATACCGATTTGGAAAAAGGGCACAAGGGTAAAATTTTCACACCCTTATCACGGGCAAAGTTAACCAAAACATCCAATAACTGACGCCCCACATGTTGCCCACGCAGCAACTCACTGACGCAAGTGTGATCAATAATAAATTTATCGTCCCCAGCCCAACTATAGGTCATTTCCGCCACACGTTCGTTTTCTTGTTCAACAAAAACTTCGCCTTTACTACCTGTTTCTTGATGTTGAATTTTCATTATTATTCCTCTTTTGTTTACTGTTTTTTTTAGCTTGCCATAAATTGAAGCAAAATTTTGTCTCATTTATATTTCATCTACAATTTTCTTTAATATTTGCTCAAACCATAAAAATATGCGATGCTTAGCTCACTTTTGGATCAAATCCAAAACCAAATTTATATTGAACAAGGGGAGTAGCCTCCTCCAAACGTGAAAAATCAATGCCATGCATCACTTTCACGTGTCAGATTATCGTCATTACACTTTGCAAAAAGTCGGTATCTGAGCATTTTAGCGCACAAAATACATACGCTAAAATGTAGGCAAGACCTTGATCATGTTGTCACAGATGTTTTATTTCATCTGGCAGCAGGTCAAGGTTTTTTTGTGGCCGATTGCTGGATGTGGAGGATTTCATGGAATCTATCGGCAATTTATGGCTATACATTGCTTTTTTCGGCATTGTTACCGTGATGCTACTGATCGACTTTTTAGGCTTTAAACAAAAAGAAGGTCAAGAAGTTAAAATCAAAACCGCCGCTTTATGGAGTATTGCGTGGGTTTCCGTCGCATCAATCTTTGGTGCAGGTCTCTGGCTTTATTTACAACAAACTGCAGGTGTCACTGTGGCCAACACCAAGGTCATGGAGTATTTTGCAGGTTATTTACTTGAAAAATCTTTAGCCGTTGACAACGTCTTTGTGTGGCTGATGATCTTTGCTGCTTTTGCCATTCCACCTGCATTACAACGCCAATTACTGCTTTACGGTGTGTTGGGTGCGATTATTCTACGTACCATCTTTATTTTTATTGGCGCGTGGTTCGTGCAAGAGTTCTCATGGATTCTGTATATCTTCGGTGCGTTCTTGGTGTATACGGGCTTCAAATTCTTCAAAGGACAAAACGAAGAAGAAACCAATATCGAAGATATGGCGATCTTAAAATGGTTGCGTAAACATATGCGGATTACCCCGCAACTGCATGGCAACAAGTTCTTTGTCCGTCAAAACGGCATGTTGTGGGCAACGCCGCTGTTCTTGGTATTAATTTTAGTTGAAGCATCGGATGTGATTTTCGCGGTGGATTCCATTCCTGCAATTTTCGCGGTGACTTCTGATCCGTTTATTGTGTTGACTGCAAACTTAATGGCGATTTTGGGTCTACGTGCGATGTTCTTCTTGTTGTCTGGTGCAGCAACCAAGATGCATTATCTCCCGTATGGTTTAGGTATTATCTTGGTATTCATCGGCTTTAAGATGCTCATGTTGGATGTGTTCCATATGCCAATTTGGATTTCACTGGGCTTTATTGTGTTGGTGCTGACCATTACTGCGATCTTGTCGATTCGATACAGTAAGAAACATCATCAAACCACCCTCTAATGTTTTAAAAAAGCCTTCCACAGTGAAGGCTTTTTTATGACCAAATTTTAGTATGCGCAAGACTTAATCCTATGATTTTCTGTGTAAATGTACTGTACTTTGTGTAGACAGCTCCCTATGATAAGCGGGCTTAAAACCCTTGGTTTTACCTGTAAAAATAAAACAACCCGAAGGTTGCTCATCCATGCGTACCAAAAAATTAACTCTTGTTGTGGTGCCAGTTTTGCTCACGGCATGTAGCGGTTCTAAAACCCTACAACAGGATGTTTATAATAACCAATACAACTGCTACCAAGACTGGCATTTTGAACTGTGCGAACCTGCCAACGAAGAGAGTTCGTCAAGCTACAGTGGCTCTACTGGGGTTTATATCGGCCCTCAATATTATAAAAACAACCGTAAAGTCCGTTACTTGGGTCAAGTCATGAAAGCTCGCGGACGTCATTCGACGGGCACACCTAGAATCTCGACTCACGTTTTTAGCCATGCCAAATCCCAACCCATTCGTGGAGGCTTCGGCCGTGGCGGCGGCTCGTTCGGAGGTTAATACATGAAACGAGTTCTATTCCCTGAGCGTGCAAACTGGCAACAGGCTCATCAAGAGATTGGTTTTGACTACTACAACTTGCCGTCGCGGGATGGTTCAATGTATTGGTCAGAAGGGGTGGCTTATGAGTTTAGCCTCAAGCAAATTGAACAGCTTGAAGATGCCTCGAACGAATTACACCAGATGTGCCTTGAAGTGGCAGGGGATATGATTCAACGCGGTCATTATCCCGAATATTTTCAAATTCCCCCAGCAGCAATTCCTTTGATTGAACACTCATGGAATAACCAAGCGCCGATGCTCTATGGCCGTTTCGATTTTGCCTATGATGGTCAAGCCATTAAAATGCTGGAATACAATGCCGATACGCCAACGGGTTTACTCGAAGCCTCTGTTGCACAGTGGCACTGGATTGAACAGGTTGAAAACATTGCAAACCGTGATCAATTCAACAGCATTCATGAAAAGTTGATTGAGCGTTGGAAACAGCTTTATCCTACACGTAGCCGTGTCCATTTCGCAGCCTGCCAAGAAGCAGGACGTGAAGATTGGGGCAATTTAGAATACCTCATGGATACTGCTTTTCAGGCAGGCTTAAATGTCAGCGAACTGTCGATGGAAAACATCGGTTGGAATGGCACAGCCTTTGTCGATTTGCATCAGCAAGAGATTCAGCATTTATTTAAGCTATATCCGTGGGAATGGATTTGGGAAGAAAGTTTTTCGCAGTTTCTCAAACCTGAAACCGAATGGATTGAACCGTGTTGGAAAATGCTACTCTCCAATAAAGCCCTGTTGATCGAGCTATGGAAACGCTTTCCAAATCATCCATTGTTGTTAGAAACCCATGCTTATGATGCGCACGCCCACTACGCAGGGAAATGGGTACGTAAACCAATCTTAGCGCGCGAAGGCGCAAATATTCATATCCTACAAAACAATGTCGATTGTGGCGCAGCCTCAGGTAGTTTTTACTTCGATGACTACGACAAATATGGCTATGTCATGCAGCGCTGGGTAAAAACTCCGTTGCACAAAGGCATGCTGCCCACCTTGGGACTTTGGATGGTCGGGGATGAATGTGCAGGGATGTCACTGCGTGAAGATGTATTTGATGTGATCGGCAATGATGCACATTTTGCTGCGCATTATTTTGTGGAATAAAGTGGTGCTCTAAATCAGCTATTTAAAATAGCTGTCCAAAAATTAATACGGGTCTGTTCAGGCGTTTTAGTAGGAGTACTACCACTTTTAGGTTATTCACGGCGGAGTCTTATCTTTTTTAAGTTCAATACTGGGAGCTTAGTTATTCTTTTGTTTCACCAAATGAGAAGCGAAGCTTCGTAAGAAAAGCATTTGTCCTCCGCAAAATCTGTTCACTTTCTATAATTAAAAAAATTTGTGTTGCAAAAACAATCTATTCCAAACACTACGCAGGTTGAGGATGACGCTTGCGTGTATCAAATAGAATTTAAATTGAAAAAGAAAATGCCTGTCAAATCTAAAACTGACAGGCATACATTCGAAAACAATATTTTTTTCAAGCTTAAATGGTATGCGCTTTAACCCGCTTCATATAAGACACCAAACGCGTGAAAAACAAGATTTGCAGGAAGATGGTAAATAGCGAAATAGTCCATTCATACCAATCATCAAACGCTGTGCCTTCTAGATTAAAAGCAAAATAAAGGCCTAATAACACTGCACCAAACACAACACCAGCCACGGTGGTTTGTACCAAAATGGGAAAAGACAACGCTGTGATTCGACCTAGGAAATGCTCACCCTCATCCCCGCCATTGGCTTTATAAGCACTTTGAATCCCGATAAACATAATCAATAAAGTCAGAAGTCCCTCAATACCAATCACACGGACATCCCCATAGGGTGAATACATACCGTAGTAATACACCACTGAAACCAGTAAGGCGGTGACTAAGTAATAATTTTTATAATGCTTCTTATCGAGGGTATTGCTAGATAATTCATGTGCTAATGCTTTGGTATTCCAAAAATACATGCCGGTCATTGTCTCTTATTTTATCAATGTCGACACTGTACTGACTCAGCATTTAAAGATAAAGACTTTCTCAACAAAATTTTGCGAATAGATTGAATCATTTAAGCGCAAAGCTTGTGCTTATGTATGACATAAAAAATCATGATCTTATCGATGGCATGGATACATGTCTGGCCTCAAAACAGTTCAATTTTTTAGAAAATACTGCTCCAGTCTTTCATTTAAAATCTAGCGTTCACAACACACATAAAAACTTCATTAAATAGCCGTGAAAAAAATCCAGTTTACGGTACAATCAATCGAAAAAAAGTCAAAACACAGGTTTAAAATGTCTTCTGTAGTTGCAACGACGGCGGTTCGCGGTCGCTTCCTAGATATTCAGAATACGGTTGCCCAAGCGCGTGAAATTCACGACCAAGTGCGTTACGTAGAAGATGGTTTACTGATTAGCCAAAATGGCAAAATCCAATGGTTTGGATCTTGGCAGGAGGGGCAACAGCACCTTCCTATTGGCGTCGAGGTTCAGCACTATCCTGAACAATTGATTGTGCCGGGTTTTATCGACACCCACATTCATTTTCCACAAACAGAAATGGTGGGGGCCTATGGTGAACAGCTACTCGAATGGCTCAATACGTATACCTTCCCAACCGAATTACAATTTTCAGATAAAGCCTATGCCGACCAGATTGCTCAATTCTTTGTGCAAGAACTGCTAAAAAATGGCACCACCACAGCCTTGGTCTTCTGTACCGTGCATACCGAATCAGTCGATGCTTTATTTGAAGCAGCAGGACAGCACCAGATGCGTCTGATCGCAGGTAAAGTCATGATGGACCGTCATGCACCTGAAGATCTGTGCGACACGCCTGACAGTGCTTATGCGGACTCTAAAGCACTGATTGAGAAATGGCATGGCAAGGGTCGTAACCTGTATGCGATTACGCCACGTTTTGCCCCAACATCAACACCAGAGCAATTGGCTAAAGCAGGGCAACTCAAAGCTGAATATCCAGATGTGTATGTGCATACACATTTAAGTGAAAATAAAAATGAAATCGCTTGGGTAAAAGACTTATTCCCTGAGCAGCAAGGTTATCTCGATGTTTATCATCACTTTGGTTTAACTGGTTCACATTCGGTCTTTGCCCACTGCGTGCACTTAGAAGAGGCTGAGTGGGACTGCATGCATCAAACTGACTCTGCAATTGCTTTCTGTCCGACCTCCAATCTATTTTTAGGCAGTGGTTTATTTCCATTGAATAAGACTTGGGACAAGCAGGTAAAAGTTGGGCTCGGTACAGACATTGGTGCAGGGACCTCTTTTAACCAACTACAAACTCTGAATGAAGCCTATAAAGTACAGCAGCTTCAGGGTGATAAACTATCTGCATTTGAATCGCTTTATCACGCTACGCTGGGCGGTGCCAAAGCACTGAGCTTGGATGATAAACTCGGTAACTTTAATTTGGGCAAAGAAGCGGACTTTGTGGTGCTCGACCTCAAAGCAACTGCGTTACAAGCATTACGTCAACAACATGCAAAAGGGATTGAAGATGCGCTATTTGCCCTAATGACCATGGGCGATGACCGTAATATTCATGCGACTTATATTTTTGGTCAGAAAGCCTATGTGCAAAACTAAGTAGCAAATAGCGAAAATTTAAGCAGCTAATCGAGTTTTGAAACAACTTTGATTTTCGCCTCTAAACCAAGCAGCATCCCGCCTGCAATGAAATGATTACATTTCCAGCGGGCAAAAGGGGGTGCATCTCGTTTAGAGATATATTAAAATTAATGCATATATAGAGGTGTTGCAGGTCAACGCCTTTTTTATTTTTGATTTTTTTTTAATTTTTAGGTATCTACCCATGACCGTTCAAATGAGCGTAATGATTTCTACTGAAGAGATTCAAGCGAAAGTAAAAGAGCTTGGTGCACAAATCGATGCGCATTATGCAAACAGTGATAAGGAACTCGTACTAATTGGTTTATTACGTGGTTCAGTCATTTTCATGGCAGACTTATGTCGTACGATTTCAAAACCCCATGAACTCGATTTCATGACGGTTTCGAGCTACGGCAGCGGTACGGTATCTTCACGTGATGTAAAAATTTTAAAAGATTTAGACGGTGAAATTCGCGGTAAAGATGTTTTGGTCATTGAAGACATCATCGACTCAGGCAACACCTTGAGCAAAGTACTCGAAATTTTAGAAACACGCTCTCCCAACTCAATTGAACTATGTACCTTAGTCAGCAAACCTTCACGCCGTGAAATTGAACTCGATGTGAAGTTTTTAGGCTTTAGTGTCGAAGATCGATTCATTGTGGGTTATGGCCTAGACTACGACCAAAAGTACCGTCATTTGCCATTTATTGGTGAAATTGGTCTTTAAGATCAATCGACAAAAGAGTGGCCGAAGGCCACTTTTTTTATTTTTACTATTAGCTAAGTACATAAAACATACAGTTTTTAGCAGATTCGCTCTACTGCACAGTCGCATTATGCCCGATGATATTTTTGCACATGATGTAAAAACAAAGACATGATAAAAAAGGAGCTGGCTCATGTGGTCACTTATTGTTGCAATCGTGATTGGTTTTATTGCAGGTCTCATCGCACGTGCTGTCCATCCTGGCGATGACAAAGCGGGATTTATTGTCACCACTTTACTGGGGATTGCAGGTTCTCTCGTAGCCACTTATGGTGGTCGTTTACTCGGTCTATATAGTGAAGGTTCTACCGCAGGCTTTATTGCGTCAGTTATTGGTGCCATTATTATTTTATTCATCTACAACATGGTCACCAAAAAAAGCTAAACTTATCCATTAAAAAAAGCACCGTTGCAGGTGCTTTTTTATCTATATCTTTGAACTCTTATAAGCCTAGTTCACGCCACATATTTTCAATGGTGGTTGACGGCACAGCACCATTCACTTTAAAGCCATTTGAGAAAATAACCACAGGCGTCCCTTGTAAACCCAGACTACGACCGAGTTCAATGTTGCGCTCAATTGGATTGGCACACGGTTTTTTCGATGTCGGTTGGGTCCCTTTCGCGATCAAATTTTTCCACGCGAGGGCAGGGTCTGCTTCACAAAACACTTGTTTTGACGGTGCAATCGATTGCGCCTTAATGGCATAAATAAAGGTATAGATGGTCACATCATTTAGTTTATTCAGCTCAGCCTCTAACTGCTTACAGTAAGGACAGTTTGGGTCTGAAAAAACCGCCAATTGGCGTTTGCCGTTGCCTTTAACGCTTTTAATCGCGTCTTTTAGCGGCAGCTTGCTCCAATCAAGTGAGTTCTGTTGCACATATAAGGCAGCACTTAAATTTTTCTGATCTTTTAAGCGCACCATCGAACCGGCAATCACATGCTCAGCCGCTTCGCCTAAATACACAATTTCGCCATCTAAAGATCCGCTATAAATGCCCGACATTTCTGTTTTTTGAATATTTTGAACATTAATATTTGGATAATTCTTTTTTAAGTTGGCTTGAACACTTTCTACGCTGGCCATACTCATGCTTGCAATTGCACTTGTGAGTAGTGCCAAACCCAGTTTTTTTATCATCACTTTTTGCTCTTTCAATCGGAGAACCACGGCGCTAGTGTAGAGCGTATTATTCAAGCATTGAATCATTTTTTCCATGGCTTTACCGAAACCTAACACGCCTTGCTTATGAACTGGTCAAAGTTTCACGTGGAACAGTTTGAGCCGTGCTATTAATTTCCACCGAGACATGAATAATTTCCTCATGAATCGAGAGCATTGCCCGCACGCGATCCGCAGTTAAGTTTACCGTCGTTTCTAAAGCCAAAATGCAGGAAAACTTGCCTTTGCCTATTTTCCAAACATGTAAATCGATCAAGGTCGTCTGCGGTAGTTCTGCCAACACTTGGCGAATTTCATCCACTACATGCATAAACGCAGCTTTCTGATTTAAATCATGATGATGGTGATGTACTTCTGAGGCATGATGGTGACCATCATGCAGCAACCATGCAGAGATTAAATTCACCAATAAGCCTAAAATCGCAATTGGAATCGCTTCGTTATAATGAATTTGTACAGGCGAGAATAGACGCTGAATCGAGTGAAAAGCCATAAAACCTACTACTACCATCAGCAAAATAGCACTGCTGTAGCCTGCAAGAATTTCAATTTTCCATGTGCCGAGACTAAAGTGTTGATCATAGGCATAATGCCGTACAGCACGATAGGCAAAATAAGCCAAACCCAGTGCGAACATATGCGAAATCATATGCCAATACACATTCAGATGCCAGTTGTATCGAGGTTTTACAACAAGTCGCTACTATTAAAGGCGCGGTCAATGGGCTGATGAATGAACTAGTTGCAGCACACTTACGCAATCATGTATTAGCACAAGCTGAACAGGTCAATGAAGAGGAGTTGGCTGAGTTCTTAAAACTGCTGAAACGCTATGGCTAAGTTTTATTGCGTTCTTTTTCAAGTTTTTAGTTGACCATTTTTTCCACAAACCGATACACTGTTGCTCTCTATCCTTTTTCTCTTAGGCATCAAAATATTCTTGTTTTACCGAGAGAGCCGCATGGCATTTGCATGACAACAAGCACTTCTTGGCGTCCATTTTGTATGGTCAGCCTCGCCTTAATGATGGGAACGATGGGGACTGCCTTAGCCAGTCCACTTTACCCGCTGTATCAAGCCTTATGGCATCTGGTGCCGAGTCAGATCACCTATATTTTTGTGGCTTATATGTTTGGTTGTCTCGCTACTTTACTGTTTCTCGGCCGGACCAGTAATAGCATTGGCTATTTACGAACCTTACAAGTAGGGTTGGTGTTTATTAGCATCGGGTTGGTGATTTCCGCTTATGCTTCTGATGCTCTCATCTTATCTTTGGGGCGTTTTATTATTGGTATTGCATCTGGTTTGATGACCACTTCGGCCTTACTGGGACTGATGTATACCGTGCCCAAAAGCCATCAACAGATTGCACCACAACTGAGTTCGATTATTACCGCAGTAGGCTTTGGCTTAGGCCCACTGATTGGTGGCCTGATAGCTCAATTTTCAGAATATCCGTTGGTCAGTCCCTATCTACCCGTTATTCTTGGCGCTGTACTATGTTTCTTTGGTTTATTTTGGGTTGAGTCTCCCACATTTACCGCACAGCCCTTTAGTATCACCCCAAAGCTACTCCGACCAGAAGTGCAATATCATCAGTTGTTTTTGATCGTTGGATTTACCGCATTTAGTGCCTTTGCCGCGTTTAGTTTATTTGCATCCTTATCACCTTCATTTGTGCGGGATATTTTGCCGTGGCACGGCCCCCTCATTAGCGGTTCAGCCATTACCAGTATTCTAATTGTCTCTGCCGTGGTGCAGTATTTTGCCAGAAGTATTCCTGCTTATAAGTGCCTTAACTATGGCTTAATCACCTTGATTGCAAGCTTAGGCATTTTGGCGCTGGGTATGCTATTTCAACTGAGTGCATTTTTCTTTATCAGTGATTTTCTCGTCGGTGTCGGTCATGGCCTGACCTTGATTGGTTCCTTTGGTCTCATTCATGCCATGACCACCTTAGAGAATCGTGCTGCGGTGATGTCGACTTATCTTTTTATTGGTTATTTAGGTACGATTGTGCCTATTGTAGCTGTGGGTTACCTGGCAGATCACTTTGGATTAAGTTTCGGGGTCATTAGCTTTTGCATTGCCATCGCTTTATTGTGTGTTTATCTGTGGTTTGCGCATAAAAGCAGTATACGTCTGATTTAAATATCAAAAACCCTGTGATCAGGGCTTTTGATATTTAGCGATGTTATTTTCCAATACAGAACGATCCAAAAATTTTCCCAAGCAAATCATCCGCACTAAAGTCCCCTGTAATTTCACCGAGGGCATTTTGCGCCAAACGTAGCGACTCTGCGACCAACTCACCCGCGTTATACACCACCAATTGTTCACGCGCTTCAGCAAGGTAAAGCTGAGTGCGTTTCATTGCGTCTAAATGGCGTGTACGTGCAATAAAGGTATCTTCTTCAGGCTGGAAGCCTGCATGCGCTGTAATCGCTTCTATGAGCGCTTGAACGCCAGTTTCTTTCTTTGCCGAAACCATAATATGACGGAAGCCGTTAAAATCTTCGATATGCGATTTTGTTTCCATCAAATCACACTTATTACCAATCAGCATTAAACGTTTCGGTTCAATATGCTCAGCAAAATATTCTTGCGCCAGTTTGAGTGGGTCTTCGCCTTGGCTTAAGTCATAGACTAAAAGTAACAGGTCGGCTTGCTCAATTTCTTTAATGGCACGACGAATCCCTTCTTTTTCGACAATATCGCCGGTTTCACGTAAACCCGCGGTATCAGTTAAGGTAATGGGTAAACCATTCATGGTAATTTTTTCATGTAATACATCCCGCGTCGTACCTGCAATATCCGTCACAATGGCGCGTTCAATGCCCGCTAATGCATTGAGCAGTGATGACTTACCCGCATTCGGTTTTCCTGCAATCACCACTTGTAAACCTTCACGCAGCAACTGTCCTTGACGAGCCGATTGTTGCACTTGGTTCACAGCAGCTGTAACACCATCTAAAAGATTTAAAATTTTCCCATCCGCAAGAAAATCAATTTCTTCTTCAGGAAAATCAATCGCAGCTTCCACATGCAAACGTAGATGAATCAATTGCTCCAACACGCGATTTACTTTAGTTGAAAATGCGCCTTGTAATGAGCGTACCGCAGAACGTGCAGCGGCTTGAGACGTCGCATCAATCAAATCGGCGATCGCTTCAGCCTGTACCAAATCCAGCTTGCCATTTTCAAAAGCACGCATGGAAAACTCACCGGCTTTTGCTGCAATCGCACCGAGCTCCAACAAACGCCCCAGTAAAGCATTTTGAATGACAGGGCCACCATGACCTTGCAACTCAACCACATCTTCACCAGTAAACGAGTTCGGGTTCGGAAAACAAATCGCTAAGCCCTCATCCATCACCTCGCCAGACGCATCATAAAACTGGCGAAAACCTGCAAAACGGGCTTTCGGTAAATCTTTTTGGGTCAAGGCCTGTGCAATCTCATAAGACTTGGGACCAGATAGGCGAATGACCCCCACACCACCACGCCCAGGTGGTGTTGCAATGGCAGCAATCGTGGTTCGGTTGTACATAACATTCACCTAAAAAATCTTAAAAGTCACACAATGAAAAATCCGCCTAAGATTACCATCTTAAGCGGATTTATTCAGCTTTTCGCGAAAAGTTGCCTCGATTAACTCGACGCACTTTCCTTATTCAAGCGGTCTTTTTCAACAGATTTGTTGATCAAGGTCTGCTGAATAATCGTGATACTGTTGTTGACAATCCAGTACAACACGAGACCCGCAGGGAAGAACAACATAAAGACTGTGAAAACAATCGGCATGATTTTGAAAACTTTCGCTTGCATTGGATCAGCCGGTTGGGGGTTTAAAGACTGCTGAATGAACATCGTTGCGCCCATTAACAGCGGTAAAATAAACCACGGATCCATCGCTGACAAATCTTGAATCCAAAGTAACCATGGCGCATGACGAAGCTCAACTGACTCCATCAACACCCAGTACAACGCAAGGAAGATTGGCATTTGTAATAACAATGGCAAACAACCTGCAAGCGGATTGACTTGTTCACGTTTATACAGTGCCATCATTTCTTGAGAGAAGCGCATGCGGTCTTCACCGAACTCTTCTTTCATACGCTGCATTTCAGGTGCAATGACACGCATTTTCGCCATTGAGCGATAGCTCTTAGACGACAATGGCCAAAGAATCAGTTTCACCAAGACCGTTAACAAAATAATTGCCCAGCCCCAGTTACCCACTAAACCGTGGAAGAACTCAAGACCCAAGAACAATAATTTCGCAATTGGCCATAACCAACCATAATCAACAGTTTGGTTTAAACCTGTTGCAAGCTCTTTCAGCTCAGATTGTACTTTAGGACCTGAATAGAAAGTCGCATCAATCTCAGCCACTGTACCAGCAGGCACAGTAATCGTCGGCGAAGTAAAACCAATGATATTCATATCATCCGTTGACTTACGCGACTCTAATTTCGCAACATAAGGTTGACCATTGGCTTGCGTCAATTTTAAGTCACCCGGAATCCAAGCACTCACAAAGTAGTGCTGAACCATAGCAACCCAGCCGCCTTTCGCTTCAACATTCAATTTTTCTTCATTGAAGTTAGCAAATTTAAGCTTGTTATAATGTTCTTCAGGCGAACCCCAAGCACCACCTAAGAAAGTGCCCAGCGTGAAAATCCCTTGATCCGATTTGCCTGGATCATCAGAGTTGTCACGTTTGAGTTGACCAAACATTTGACCCTGCCAGTTTTGGCCACTGCGGTTCACCACTTTATGGTTCACAACAACAGGATATTCACCTTGCTTAAAGGTAAAGGTTTTAATGATTTCCACACCATCAGCTGTTTTCAGCACCATCGGTACGGTTAACACTTTGATGCTTTTTCCATCTTCAGTTTGAACCGCTTTGGCATCATTCAATGTATAAGCAGATTTTTCAATCTCATACATTGGACGACCGCTACGGTTACTGTCTGGACCATTAAGACCAATTAAACCAGACTGCGCCACATAAGTACGTTTTGCATCACTTTCAAGCATGACAAATGCTTCGTTACTGTCTTTGCTCTTGTCATGGTTTAACAATTCAATACGAACAATATCACCACCTTTAGGATTAATCCAAAGATGATAAAGGTCAGTTTGTACTGAAATAAGTTTTTGATTTACAGATGCTTTTGCTTCTGTAGCTGGTTGCTGAGTCGCGATATTTGCTTGTGGCATATCAGACGCTGCTGAAGCCGTTTGAGCATTTGGCAAATCTGCAGATACTTCATGTGAAACTGCTGCAGCCTGTTGTGGCTGTGGCTGAGTTTCAGCATGTCCATAATCTTTTTGCCAAGCCAAAATGAGCAAATAAGCGACAACAAACATGGCCCCGAGAATGGCAAACCTGGCCCATTGTTGCATATCGATTACCCCAAGTGGTTAGAGTGATTTTGGTTCAAGAAACAATCACGAAAGGGTACAGCAACCAGATGCTTTTGAGAATCTATTTGCTGAAAAGAGATAAAACGAATCCTTTTGTTTGGAACAGGGTCATACCCCGATCCACCCCAAGGATGACAACGGCAAATACGTTTAGTAGCCAACCACACACCACGCACAGCACCATGTGTATGGACTGCTTCCAATGAATATTGAGAACATGTAGGGATATAACGACAACGCGGTCCAAGTAAAGGACTAATCGCAATTTGATAAAATCGAATTAACCAATGCAGTAACCGGACCATTGGCCATCTCTACTTTTGCAGGGAGGGAGCTATTTTTTGATGCTTTTTGGCAAGACGTTGTAATTTTTGCCAAGCAAATTGTAATTGCTGGTGCAACTCTGCATTAGGCACTGTTTCTATCCCCATTTTAGGCATAACCACAATATCTAAAGTTAATTGCTGTTGATGCAAGCGAAAACTTTCGCGAGCCAAACGTTTTACTCTATTTCTTTCGTGTGCACGACGCACTTTCTTTTTAGCAACAACAATACCCAAACGACTTTGAGGTTGTTCGGTCAGTTTTGCTAGAAATAAGAAATGGGGCTGATGCACTTTAAAAAGCGCACCATCGAAGACACTTTTATAATCGGCAGCACAGCGAATACGAACCTCTGTGCTGAAGCCATAAAGTGTAGTCATAACACCCAAAATCGTTTAAGCGTTAACTATTAATTAAACAGTTAAGCTGTGACGACCTTTTGCACGACGACGAGCTAATACTTGGCGACCAGCTTTAGTAGCCATACGAGCACGGAAACCATGAACGCGCTTACGCTTTAATTCAGATGGTTGGAATGTACGTTTCATATCGAAACTCCAAAAATGATCATTCAATGAAGGTTCGCGAGTTTAGTGTTCATTGCTTGAGCTGTCAATGGAAAACCGATTTTCTTGTGAAATTAAGCCTTTTTATTTGTAACAGCAGCTTGAGCTTGCTCTTTTCTCGATAAGTTTTAAACAACTGCACTTTTTTCTTATGCACAACCTAGATTATTGTTTATTAAAGTGATATAAGTTACCAACAAGATTACCAACATAATTATCCACAGGTCTTTAAATTCACTTGCTGCGCATGTTTTTAAATTTAAATTCGTTTTGGATCTTCAGTTATCCCCAGAAAACAGATCTCTTATAAATAAATTCAAATTTATAAATTTAAATTTATTATTATTAAGGTGGTCTTTTTCTGTGGAAATGACACTTTTTTAGTTATAAAACAATAAAATATAGTGTGGATAAGATTGTTTTTATAAAATTAATAGTTTGTGGATAACTTTGTGTTATATTCTATCCACAGTTTGCGGATAAACTTATCCACACCAGCATTTGAATTTAAATTTATTTTCATAAGCAGGCTTTTTGAGCAATATCTGCAGAATTTTCCATGACAGATGTGGATAACTTGGTTAGAATGGCGACCCGCTTCGGTGGGTACATAGTGTTTTTATTAATTATCGATGGAATGAATAGGGGTTTCACATGCTTTGGACGGACTGCTTAACTCGCTTGCGACAAGAGCTCTCTGGGAATGTCTTTACAATGTGGATACGCCCTTTAGTTGCAGAAGAGTTAAATGACACATTACGTCTTTATGCTCCCAATCCCTATTGGACACGTTACATTCAAGAACATCACCTAGAGTTGATTACAATTTTAGTGGAGCAGCTCTCTGAAGGGCGTGTACGTAAAGTTGAAATTTTAGTCGATTCACGCCCGGGTGCAATTTTATCTGCGAGTGAGCAACCTGCAACCACGACTGCAGCTTTAGAGTCTGCTCCAGTACCTGTTGTGCGTCCGAAAAAAGAAAAAGAAGAAGGGAATTCTAAAAACAGCCGTAAACGCCAGTTAAATCCTTTATTTTCCTTCTCACTTTTTGTGGAAGGTCGTTCAAACCAAATGGCTGCTGAAACGTGCCGTAAGGTTTTAACCCAGTTAGGTGCTTCTCAGCACAATCCCTTATTTTTATATGGCCCGACTGGTCTAGGTAAAACACACTTAATGCAAGCAGTGGGCAATGCCTTGTTACAAGCTAAACCGAATGCACGTGTCATGTATATGACTGCAGAAAGCTTTGTTCAAGATTTTGTTAGTTCTTTACAACAAGGCAAAGTGGAAGAATTTAAGAAAAATTGCCGATCTTTAGATCTATTGTTGGTCGATGATATTCATTTGCTGGCGGGTAAAGAGGCGAGTTTAGTTGAGTTTTTCTATACTTTTAACGCACTTTTAGACGAATCTAAGCAAATTATTCTGACCTCTGATCGTTATCCAAAAGAATTAACGGAATTGGATCCACGTTTGGTTTCACGTTTCTCTTGGGGCTTGTCGGTTGGAGTTGAGCCACCAGATATTGAAACCCGTATTGAAATTTTGCTGAAAAAAGCAGAAAGCAATGATGTGGAATTACCACGAAACTGTGCGTTATTTATTGCTCAACAGGTGGTTGCAAACGTACGTGAATTGGAAGGTGCGTTGAATAAAGTGGTGGCCATTTCACGCTTTAAAGGCACAGCGATTGATTTGGATGTTGTGCGTGAGTCTTTAAAAGACGTCTTGGCCATTCGTGCACGGACCATCAGTACTGAAAATATTCAACGTGTGGTGAGTGAGTACTTTAGAATCCCACTCAAAGAGTTGGTTGGGCCTAAACGGACCCGTATTTATGCTCGTCCCCGCCAATTGGCAATGGGCTTGGCACGTGAGTTAACGGGAGACAGTTTCCCTGAAATTGGTATGGCCTTTGGCGGTCGAGATCACAGTACCGTCATGCATGCTTGTGAAAAAGTTTTAAGTCTGCGCGATGAAGATGCGATCTTCAATGAGGACTATAAAAACTTGCAACGCTTGCTGCAAAGTTAAGCAAAATTGCTCAAATTCTATTCTTGCAATGCGGCATGTTGTGCCGCATAGTACACTGCTAAAAACACATTTATTTATTATTTTATCTTCAGTTTTTCGAGGAATGTATCGTGCGTTTAAAAATCGCGAAAGAAAGCTTACTTAATGTTCTATCACATGTCGTAGGAGCGGTTGAACGTCGCCATACTTTAAACATTCTTTCAAATGTTAAAGTGCAAGTGAGCCAAGCGTCGTTGACGATTACAGGTTCAGACTTAGAAGTCGAATTGGTTGCAAGCACCCCTCTTGCAGAAGGTGCGTGTTTACAAGCGGGTGAAACCACAGTTCCTGCGCGCAAGCTGATGGATATTTGCAAATCTTTACCGACTGCAGCACTGATAGACCTACAAATTACTGAAGATCAACGTTGTATTTTAAAGTCTGGTAATAGCCGTTTTGTGTTGGGGACTTTGCCGGCTGAAGATTACCCGTTATTGACCACAGAGAACACGCAAGGCACGCAAGTTGCAGTGACACAGCGTGAATTAAAGCGTCTATTTGAAAAAACTGCATTTGCTATGGCGGTGCAGGATGTGCGTTTTTATCTCACGGGAACCTTACTGGAAATTGATAATAATCAACTGCGTGCAGTGACCACAGACGGGCACCGTTTAGCTTTGTGTGAAACTGTTGCTAGCTCAAATGCCACTCAATTGATTCAAGCGATTGTTCCACGTAAAGCGGTGGGTGAACTACAGCGTTTATTGAGCATTGAAGATGAACAATTGGCGTTGTTAATCGGTCGTGAATTATTGAATGTGACCATTTCTATTGCCAGTCGTGACAAAGAACAAGGGGATACCACTGTTCGTTTCACCACAAAACTGATTGACGGTAAGTTCCCTGATTATCGTCGTGTGATTCCACGTGGTGGGGATAAAAATGTCTTAATTGCACATGATGTCTTTAAGCAATCTTTACAACGTGTTTCGATTTTAAGTAATGAAAAACTACGGGGTGTGTTCTTAAACTTTGCCGCAGACACTTTGCAGCTACGTGCCAATAACCCTGAGCAAGACGAAGCTGTAGAGGATTTGGCGATTCAATATAATAATGCGCCAATGGAAATGTCTTTTAATGCCCAATACATATTGGAAGTCTTAGGCGCATTGGATGGTGATGATGTGTCAATGACGATGACAGAAGCAAATCAATCGGTTCTAGTGCAAGACCCAGCTCATCAAGATCAGACCTATGTGGTCATGCCGATGCGTGTTTAAGCCCTAGGTTCAGGCATGCAAATCACGCGTTTAAACATCGAACGTGTTCGAAATCTCAGAAAGGTTGCTCTCCATGGATTGCAACCGTTTAATGTTTTTTATGGACAAAATGGTTCAGGTAAAACCTCAATTTTAGAAGCCATTCATCTACTTGCGACAGGACGTTCCTTTCGTACCCATATTCCAAAACACTATATTCAAACCGACACCCAAGACGCGATTGTCTTTGCCCAATCCAGTTCTGAAAAGATTGGGATGCAAAAGCTGTTGTCTGGTGAGCAGCTCATCAAGGTCAATGGCGACAACATTGCTACTCAAGGTCAGTTGGCTAAAATTCTTCCTTTGCAACTGATTGATCCGCAAAGTACCGATATTATTGATCATGGTGCCAAGCCTAGACGGCAACTATTAGATTGGCTGATGTTCCACGTGGAACCTGAGTTTTATCATGCATGGCAATATTATTCACGGGCATTAAAACAGCGTAATAGTTTACTAAAAACACGACGGAATCTAAGCCTGGCAGATTTGGAGCCGTGGAACAAAATGCTTGGTGATTATGGTGAAATGTTGCATTCACAGCGCGTCAGCATTGTGGAACAGTGGAAGAGCTTTTTTGAGCAAGATTTAAAACACCTGCTGCCTGATATCGAGGTTCAGTTAGAATATAGCCCTGGCTTTCATACCGAGTTGGGGTTACTGAATGACCTGCAAAATCACCATCAAAAAGACCTTGAGCGGCGCTATACCGAGTATGGTCCACACAAGGCAGATTTACGTTTAAAAACAAGCCTTGGCGATGCCGATGTCGTACTGTCACGTGGACAAAAAAAGCTGTTAATCATAGCCTTAAAATTGTCACAGATTGCAATGCTACACGCTTGTAATAAGGAAACTGTGGTATTATTAGATGATCTGACAGCAGAATTAGATTTAACAGCACAACAACGTTTAATTGAGCGATTGAGCCAACTGGGTAGTCAAGTTTTTATTACCACTTTAGAGTATGAATCAGTCAAAAATCACTTACATGATTTATCTATTTCTTATCAATTATTCTGTGTTGAAAACGGTCAAGTTCAAGTTGTCGCACAATGATTTTAGATTTTACCCATCACGGGATAGACCTATTTTTCGCTAGGGAGAAACCATGAGTTCAGAAGATCAACAAGCTGCTTCTCAAACGGAACAAACCACAGAAAAAGCTTATGATTCCTCTAGTATCAAAGTATTACGTGGATTGGACGCAGTACGTAAACGTCCGGGTATGTATATTGGTGATACGGATGATGGTTCAGGCTTACACCATATGGTGTTTGAGGTGGTGGATAATGCGATCGATGAGGCGCTTGCAGGTCACTGTGATGAAATTTTGGTGACGATTCACGAAGATGAATCTGTAAGTGTATCGGACAATGGGCGCGGTATTCCGACCGATATTCACCCTGAAGAAGGGGTTTCTGCCGCAGAAGTGATTTTGACCATTCTGCACGCGGGTGGTAAGTTTGATGACAATAGCTACAAGGTTTCAGGTGGTCTACATGGTGTAGGCGTATCAGTTGTGAATGCCTTGTCACGTAAGTTGGAATTGACCATTCATCGTGCAGGTCATATTCATCAACAAGAATATAAACACGGTGATCCTGTTTACCCACTGACTGTTGTGGGAGATACGGATACGACAGGAACAACTGTCCGTTTTTGGCCAAGTGCTGAAACTTTTAGCCAAACCATTTTCAATGTTGATATTTTGGCGCGTCGTTTACGTGAATTGTCTTTCTTAAACGCGGGCGTGCGCATTGTTTTGCGTGACGAGCGTATTCATGCAGAACATGTGTTTGACTACGAAGGCGGTCTGTCTGAGTTTGTGAAATATATTAACCAAGGCAAAACCCATCTGAATGACATTTTCCATTTCACCGTACAGGCTGAAAATGGCATTGGTGTTGAAGTGGCGTTGCAGTGGAATGATACCTATCAAGAAAACGTACGTTGCTTTACCAACAACATTCCACAAAAAGATGGTGGAACGCATTTAGCAGGTTTCCGTGCGGCATTAACGCGTGGTCTAAACAGCTATATGGAAAACGAAAACTTACTCAAAAAAGAGAAAGTAGCAGTTTCTGGTGATGATGCACGTGAAGGTTTAACTGCGATTGTTTCAGTGAAAGTGCCTGATCCAAAATTCTCTTCACAAACCAAAGAAAAGTTGGTTTCCAGTGAAGTGAAACCTGCGGTTGAACAGGCAATGAACAAATCATTCTCTGAATATTTGCTTGAAAACCCGCAAGCTGCAAAATCGATTGCGGGCAAAATCATTGATGCGGCTCGTGCTCGTGATGCAGCACGTAAAGCGCGTGAAATGACGCGTCGTAAAAGTGCGTTAGATATTGCAGGCTTACCAGGTAAGCTCGCGGATTGCCAAGAAAAAGATCCAGCATTATCTGAATTGTATCTCGTCGAGGGTGACTCTGCAGGCGGTTCAGCTAAACAAGGTCGTAACCGTAAGATGCAAGCGATTTTACCGTTGAAGGGTAAAATCCTAAACGTGGAACGTGCGCGTTTTGACAAGATGATTTCATCTCAAGAAGTCGGCACGCTGATCACGGCATTGGGTTGTGGAATTGGTCGTGAAGAGTACAATCCGGACAAATTGCGTTATCACAAAATCATCATCATGACCGATGCTGACGTGGATGGTTCGCATATTCGTACCCTATTGTTGACCTTCTTCTTCCGCCAAATGCCTGAGTTGGTGGAACGTGGTTATATCTATATCGCTCAGCCACCACTGTATAAGCTGAAAAAAGGCAAGCAAGAGCAATATCTGAAAGATAATGATGCGCTTGAAACCTATTTAATTTCAAACGCGATAGATGAGCTTGAATTGCATATTAGCGATGCTGCACCAGCAATCCGTGGTGAAGCTTTAGCGAATGTGATTGCGGACTATCAAACGTCTCAGAAGAGCTTACAGCGTTTAACTGTACGTTATCCTGCCAGTGTCTTAGATGCGTTGATTTCGGTTGAAGGCTTTAAACTTGATCAAAACCACGACCGAGCTTATGTCGAGCAGTGGGCTGAGCAAGTGCGCAGTGCTGTGGCAGAGATTCAACCGAGCTTGCGTCCTGAGTTAAGCTTAGAAATGTTTGAAAAAGAACTGGCGGATGGTCAAAAGATCGAAACTTACTTACCTCGTATCACCATCTATGTACACAATCTGCCGCACAGCTATTTATTAGATGCAGGTTTATTGGGTTCTGGTGAATATGCGCGTTTGTTGAAAAACTCTAAGAGTTGGTTCACATTGTTGGAAGATGGCGCATATCTACAAAAAGGTGATCGCAAGATTGCAGTCACTAACTTCCATCAGGTATGGCAGCATATTTTGTCTGATTCACGTCGTGGCATGATGATTCAACGCTATAAAGGTTTGGGTGAGATGAATGCGGAGCAGCTTTGGGAAACTACCATGGATCCTGAAAACCGCAACATGTTGCAAGTTACCATTCAGGACGCGATTGAAGCTGATCGTATGTTTTCTTGTTTGATGGGTGATGATGTGGAGCCACGTCGTGCATTCATTGAAGAAAATGCACTGAATGCGGACATTGATGCCTAAGCGCTTTACAAAATAAGCCAAAAAAGCACCCTACGGGGTGCTTTTTTTTACAGAATTTTTCATGCTTTTGAATAAAATATAAGCAGTGCACACTGTTATTAAACTGACTTATAGCGATGTCATGATGTGAGTATCAAGTCTTTTACACAGTGCAAAATGTGAGGTCATTATGATGGATAACCAACTAGAACAAGTACGCGATATTTGGGTAAATGCATTTTTTACGGGCAATTATGAAGTTTTAGCTCAATATGAAGATGAGCATTTTAAAGTGGTCTATGAGGAAGCTGATCGTGTAGAGAGTAACTATACCCGCTATGAAAAGATCGCACATGCTGTGAAAAATGGCGTTTGGAAACCTCAAAAACCCGACGTCGAATTTGAAGAATTTGAGTTTAACCGTGACCAAACACGCTGTCAGGTCTTGATCGGTTTGGTTGAAAATCGCCAACAAATTGAAGAAACATGGGTCTTTGATCAGGGATGGAAAATACAAGAATTACGCTTTTTAAAGGCGCAAAGAGCTTTATTAAATTAAGGAAAAAGAACGCGAAAAAGAGAATCGATTTGCCTAAAACAACTGGATAAATAAACAGCGCTGGCCTGTGGATAAATAAAAATAGCACTTTATATTAGCTGCTAAAATACGTATAATTTTATCCACAGCTGCTTTAAGTGTGGTCTTTAAATTTAAAACCCTGCCTTATTTTTAAATTTAAATCAGATCTTTTAAATTTATTCCCTCTTTTTAAATTCAAAACTTGTTGTGTTGAAAGGTGCATGCCTGAGCATGATGGATATTCGCTGTCTGTTGTAAAGGTTATATTTGGCTTTAAGCTGTCAAATTTACTGGAATAGGGCTGTATATAGTTGAGTATTCAATTAATTAAGCTGAATTAAACAATCTAATTTTTGCTTTTTAAGAATATCTAAACAATAAAAATCAATTAATTTATCGCTTAATTTATTAAGAAATAATTTTAATTTCAATAACTTATGAATTATAAAAATGCTCAGACTAATTGAGTGCATTTCCTATTGAGTTATATGCATAGACCGAAAAGGTACGTTTTTCAAGATCGATTGGTGTTGCAGCAAAGTAAATCAATCAAAATGGTTAAGACATAAAAATGCCCGCCATGCATAAACAGAGCGGGCAGGGTGTATGAGGAAAGATTATTCGTTTTCGAATGAGCTTTCGAGTTCTTCAAGTTCCATCATCAGCTCTAGCATTTGTTCTTCTGCTTCACTGACTTGGCTTTTAAGTTCGGTTTGCTCATTCATCAGTTTCATGAGTTCATCTTTGCGTGCAGCATCATATAGGCCAGCATCACCGAGTAAACGTTCAATGTCGACTAAACGTGGCTGGTGTTTTGCCAGTATGCTTTCACATTTTTCGATATTTTTACGAATCGGACGCGTTTGTTCACGGCGCTGTGCGGCCAATTTACGCTGCGCTTCTTTATCAACCTTTGAAACGATGGTTTTTTGAGTGCTGACTTTAGATACGATCGGCGCTACGATTCCGCCTTTTTTAATCATCTCTAGGCGCGCTTGACGTAACCAGTTGGCATAATCGTGAAGATCGCCTTCAAATTCGATGGATTTTCCAGCGTGGACTAAAATGAGGTCATCGCACACGCTGGCAATCAGTTGGCGTTCGTGTGAAACCAAGACCACTGCACCTTCATAGTCTTGTAAAGCCATGGTCAGGGCATGGCGCATATCTAAGTCTAAATGGTTGGTCGGTTCGTCTAGAATCAACACATTGGGACGTAACCACACGATTAAAGCCAATGCCAAACGCGCACGTTCACCACCTGAAAAGCTCTCACAAGGGGTATCCATTCGTTCGCCACTAAAGCCGAAACTGCCTAAAAAGGCACGTAAGGTCGCTTCACTGATTTTTTTATCCGCAATTCGTGCCAATTGCAGCATTGGGCTGGCCGATTCATCCAGTGAATCCATTTGATGCTGGGCAAAATAACCAATATTCAACAGTTCGGAAGCTTTGCGCTGTCCTGCGAGTAAAGGTAAATCACCAACCAAGGATTTGATTAAGGTTGATTTACCTGCACCATTCATCCCCAATAAGCCAATTCGGCTCGTCGGGGTGATTTGTAGGTTGATATTGGTTGCAATCAGTTTATCGCCATAACCAATATCAGCCTGCTCTAGAGTGAGCAGTGGCGAACTCATTTTGGTGGGTTCACGGAAGCTAAAGGTAAACGGGGTATCGACATGCGCAGGGGCAAGTAGTTGCATCCGTTCCAGTTGTTTAATTCGGCTTTGTGCCTGACGCGCTTTAGTGGCTTGGGCTTTAAAACGATCAATATATTTTTGAATATGTGCCCGTGTTTCGAGCTGCTTTTCATAGGCTTGTTGTTGTTGTGCCAAACGTTCTGCACGAGTGGTTTCAAAGGTAGAATAGTTGCCGCTATAGAGGGTGAGTTCTTGATTTTCGATATGCAAAATACGGTTGGTAATGGCATCTAAGAAATCGCGGTCATGCGAAATTAAAATCAGGGTACCCGTATAGGCATTCAACCAATCTTCTAACCATAAAATAGCATCGAGATCTAAGTGGTTGGTCGGTTCATCGAGTAATAATAGATCCGAACGGCTCATCAGGGTACGTGCTAAGTTTAAACGCATCCGCCATCCACCAGAGAAACTCGAAACCAAAAGTTGGTTTTGATGTTCCATAAAACCCAGACCCGCCATAAGCTGAGCGGCTTTAGCAAGTGCCGAATAACCGTTAATTTCGTCGAATCGGCCATGTAAATCGGCCAGTTCAGTGTCAGTTAATTGTTCAGGATGGTTGAGCTGTTGTTGAATGTTCCAATACTCTTCATCACCAGTCAGGACGAAATCAATCGCAGCCATATCTAAGGCTTTTACTTCCTGCGCCATGTGCGCCACTGTCCATACGGCAGGGCGGCTTAGGGTGCCATCATCAGGACCGATTGAGCCTAAGAGCGCAGCAAACAGGGTTGATTTTCCAGCACCATTGACACCGGTGAGACCAACTTTCCAACCCGGATGGATTTGCATGGAGGCTTTTTGAAATAACACTCGTCCACCACGGCGCAATGAAACTTGATCAAGCTGAATCATGGAACTATCAAATATCAGAAAAAGGTGCGCCTATTCTAATGGATGCGTCAGCAAAAGACTAAACATTCAAAATTTATCTGAACTGAAATCTTGAATAGTTACTTTTAAGGGGAGGATGAAGCCATTTGACCTGTATTGAGGAATAGCACACAGATATATTTTCCCAGTAAAACAAAAAATGAATTTATAATATTGAAAATAAAAGGATTTTTTATTTTATCGACGCTAGCACTGTGCGGCTTCTCAAGTATGGTGCAAGCGAAGCAGCAGGTGTGTGTCTTCGACGTGCTGGGTAAAGCAGGGGAATCTTATAAATTCTTAGAAGAATGGGCTTTGGTCAGTAAAAGATGGGGGGCACAGGTACAATTCATTTCCTTTCAGGACGAAGACTTGGCCGATAGAGCCTTTCAAAATGATAAATGCGATGCGGTGTATATGACCTCAATGCGCGCTCACTTATAATAAGTTCGCAGGTTCGATTGATGCCTTAGGCGGGGTGCCAAGCAATAAAATTGCACAAAAGGCCGTGGAGTATGTGTTGGATCTTAGAAACCCCAAGCGTATGACCACCACATTACAAGGTGAAAACTATGAAGTGGCTGGTATTGGCTTGATTGGTTCAGCATATATTTTTGTAAAAGACCGAAGTCTAAATACCATCGAAAAAGCACAAGATAAAAAATTTGCCATTCTGCATTATGACCGGGCCCAACGGGTGATGGTAGAGCGAGTGGGCGCTGTACCTGTGATGTCGGATATTTCCAATTTTATAAAAAAGTTTAATACAGGCGAAGTCGATGTGGTTGCTGCACCTGCATATGCCTATAAACCCTTAGAAATTGAAAAAAGGTCTAGGCTCTAAAGGGGCTATGCTTAACTTTCCCGTAGTCAATGTCACTGCAGATTTAATAGTCAGACCCGAGCGTTTTCCTACTCAATTTGGCGAGCAATCACGGCAATGGTTTTTACAAAAAATTCCGCAATCCTTTGCCATGGTGCATCGACTTGACGCTGCCATTCCCAGTAAAATCAAAATGCAACTCAGCAAAGAAGACAAAGAAAAATATCAGCGCTTGCTACGGGAAGGGTGCATTGATTTAACCAAACAAGGGGGCTATGACCCAGGCATGATGCGCGTGTTGAAAAAAGCCCGTTGTACGGTTGAACGCACCAATTTTGAATGTTCATTGGGCGGTGAATAAGGCGAAAATCTGTATTTCTTTGTAATATTAAGCATCATTCATGTAAAACGGATGATGCAGGGTTTTTATTTTAATATGATGAATTTAAAATGCTTTTAATAATCCTGTGAAAATAAAAAATGAGAGAAAAGAAAAAAATTTGCCCAATTGACAATAATTCTTGAGTAAATGCTCTATTTTTTTAATTTTAACTTGCTTAATATTTTGCATGTGTATGGACACCTGTCAAACAACAAAACCAACAAGGACACAAGAATGAAAAAATTAACCCTCGCACTCGCTGCTTTTTCTGCTTTGGGTGTGGCGTCGACAGCACAAGCGGCCAAAGTGGACATCTGTGTATTTGACTTGCTTGGCAAATCTGGTGAGTCGTATCAAATGGCGCAAGAATGGGCTTTGGCGGCAAAAGGCTGGGGGGCTGAAATTAATTTAATCCCTCGTCAAGATGAAGCCGTGGCCGACAACGATTTTAAAGCAGGTAAGTGTGATGGTGTGTTTATGACCGCTATGCGTGCACGCCAGTACAATAAATTTGTCGGTTCTATTGATGCTTTGGGCGGAGCGCCAAGCAATGCCATTGCACAACGTGCAATTACTTTTGCATTGGATCAGCGTAATGCGGCCAAAATGGTGACCAATCTTGGAGGTAAAAAATATGAAGTGGCAGGGATTGCACCTTTAGGTTCAGCTTTTATTTTTGTACGCGATAAAAGTATTAATTCCATTGAAAAAGCGGCAGGTAAAAAGTTTGCAGTCTTGGGCTATGACGATGCCCAAAAAATCATGGTACAACGCGTCGGTGCGCAAGCGGTGATTTCCGATGTGTCTAACTTTGTAGCGAAGTTTAATAATGGTCAAGTTGATATGGTCGGGGCACCGGCTTACGCCTATAAGCCCCTAGAAATTTATAAAGGTTTAGGCACGAACGGCGCCATGTTTAACTTCCCTGTACTACAAGTGACAGCTGACTTTGTGATTCGCCCAGATCAATTCCCCGCAGGCTTTGGACAAAAATCGCGAGATTGGTTTGTGAAAAACCTACCGAAAAGCATCGCGATGATTGGTCGTTTAGAAGCAGGCATTCCTGCAAAATACAAAATGAATCTTACAGCAGAAGACAAAACCAAATATCAAAAAATGTTGCGTGATGGTCGGATGGATATGACCAAACGAGGCATTTATGATCCAGCAATGATGTCGGTGTTGAAAAAAGCCCGTTGCTCGGTGGATAAAGCCAACTTTGAATGCTCACTGGGCGGTGAGTAATTTTCTGAATGGGATCAAAGAAAGTTCAGTTTAAATTGGGCTTTCTTTTTTGCTTTTAATCGACCGATTTAAATGGTCTTGAAGCTGCTAATTTGTATAGCGCGTAGGAAATGAGTGGTTTTGAACCGAGTGAAGTGCCATTCGGGGCATTAAAAAATAACAAAGAGCACAAGTGAATGGCTCATCACAATAAACAACAATAAGTCTAAAGGAAGATGTATGAAACAGTGGATGAAAAGCCTGAGTGTTGGGACATTAGTCATTTCTGCAACAGCGATGGCACAGGCCAAACAAGTAGTTTGTGTATTCGACTTGGTCGGTAAAAATGGTGATGTGTATAGCCTGATGAAAGATTATCAGTTGGCGGCTAAAAACTGGGGCGCGGATATTGAACTTCGGGTCGGACAAAATGAAGCCGTGATTGCTGAGGATTTTAAAGCAGGAAAATGTGATGCCATTAGTGTTACAGGCATGCGCGGGCGTCAATTTAATTCGTTTACAGGCTCACTCGACGCAATTGGTGCGATTCCCGATCTCAATTTAGCTGTTAAAGTGATGCAAGGCTTGGCCAGCCCAACTTTTGCTAAACATATGGTCAATGGCAAGTACGAAGTGGCAGGTGTGATTCCTGTGGGGGATGCTTTTTTAATGGTGAATGACCGTAGCATCAATACCGTAGCGAAAGCTGCAGGCAAGAAAATTGCGGTTTTAGACTATGACCAAGCGCAAAAAGTCATGGTTCAACAAATTGGTGCACAAGCTGTGAGTGCTGATGTCACGAACTTTGGTGCAAAGTTCAATAACGGTCAAGTCGATATTATTGGTGCACCTGCAGCGGCTTTTAAGCCCTTAGAGTTACATAAAGGCTTGGGGACGAAAGGGGCGATTGTAAATTATCCGATTTTACAGGTCACAGGTAATATCATCATTCGTCCGGATAAATTTCCTGCAGGTTATGGACAAAAATCACGAGAATGGGTCAAAGGCCAGCTGCCGCGTGCATTCGGCATCTTGGGTAAAATGAAAGCCGAAATTCCGCAAAAATATTGGATGCAGGTGCCTGCTGCAGATCAACCCGGTTATCAAAAGATGATGCGGGAAGCACGAATTGATCTCACCAACCGCGGTATTTACGATAAGCGAATGATGAAACTGTTATGGCAATTCCGTTGTAAGCAAGCGGCGAAAAACTTTGAATGTGGACTACAGGATGAAAATTACAAACAATCTTGAGAAAATTAGTCTGATTTGACTTTAAATATTCAAATAGGGACCATATATTGAGTATGCTATACTCGAAATATGGTCTTTTTGATTTGAAAGACAGCTGAACCGAACTGAGGAATCTAAGATGAATGCCCAAGCACTTGAACTAAGCGACAATGCCGCAAATAAAGTACGTCAATTACGCGACAGTGAAGGTAATCAAGATTTAATGCTTCGTGTATATGTCACGGGCGGTGGTTGTTCAGGTTTTTCTTATGGTTTTAACTTTGCTGAAAACCAAAATGAAGACGACGCAGAATTTATCAATGGTGATGTGAAAATGTTGGTTGACTCATTGAGTTATCAATATTTGGTCGGTTCAGTGGTGGATTATATTGAAGGTTTAGAAGGTTCACGTTTCATTGTGCAAAACCCAAATGCAACAACGACCTGTGGTTGTGGTTCATCTTTCTCGATCTAAACCTGATCTGATTAAAAAAGCCCTCATGATGAGGGCTTTTTTTATGTGCAATCATTCGCTTTCAATCGAGTTTAATCGCATCGAGTAAGTCAAAAATAATCGTGGTGACATCTTGGCTTAAGTCACGGTTATTAAAAATTTCATAGGCGGTAATGGTGACATCGGTGTCACTCGGTAACAGTTTCTGTTCTTCTTCAATCAAATCATTGATCGGTAAAAGCGTCTGTTTAACTTCCAGATGTAAAACATCCTTAAACTCTAAATTTTCATCTTCAAGTTCTAACAGCTGCTCGTTAAAATAGGGCAATAGAATAGAATGGAGATAAGGTTGAATCTCAACAATATCAAAGATTTCGATATCACGAGTTTCTTCAATCGTACTGATGTGGTCATTTACTTCGATTAAGATATGGTAGTAACTCACATTCGTCTCCAAAGCTTCTAGTGGATATTCAATTATTTACAATAACACGAACCCGAGTCAAGATGTGCTGTGATTGTATTTCATACACATATTAAAATTAGGGGATTTTTTTAGCAATTCATCATTTCAACGGGCATTAAACAATGCAATATCGGCACTTTTTAAACGGAAATGCTGCATATCTTGCTCTTCTAGCATTGGGTACATCAGGGCTTTCGGATCATTATGATGTTTCATTCCGAGGGCATGGCCAAATTCATGCGCTAAAGTCAGACGTAAGTCTTCTTTGGACTCAAACTCATAAATATGAATTTCACGCCCATTAAACAGGCCTTTATCAAATAGACGGGGTTGAAAGCGCTGGTTGAACTGGTCGATGGCCAGATTATGGCCTTGATCCAAACGATTCAGCTCATCCACCTTTTGATTGTAGGCATTTACTTGCAGGTTAAAGCTGGCAATTTGTTGGTCTAAAACGTGTTGCTGTTGACGCAGCTGCGCCAAACTCTGTTGTACGGCTGCTTGCTGCGAAGCAGGGACTCCGCCGTGCTGGTTATACTGACGGATCATGGCATTATAGTTTTGGCTAAGGTCTTGTAGACTCTGTTTTTGCATATCTAAGGCCCCTGAGTGGCGTGCCAGATTTTGCTGCATGGCTTTGAGTTCATTATTTTTTTGATTCAGCCCGTGTTCATTTTGTGTCAGTTTAGACAGTTGATCACGGCGTTGTACCGACTCATCTTGACGCTGGTCATAAATGAGTCGAATACTGAACCGAGCATTGGGGTCATAGACAAAGTAGTCTTGGCCCAAACCCTGCTTCCAAATATCCGTGGCTTGCTGGCTAATGTACTTTAACTCATGTTCACTGAGACCAAAACGCGGATCGACTTCCGCAATACGATAACGAATACGCTGATCGAATGGATGGGTGAGTCGATCCAGCAGTGGATTGAGACGCAGCTGGGGCTGTTGCATATTTTGATACAGAATCAATCCTAAAAAGCTCAGTAAAGCAAACAAGAGACTTTGACGCATATTTCATTCATATATCTTTATTTTTAGCTACTTTAGCGTAAAAAATACCTTTGCAATATAAAAAATGCGTCTTCTCTATGGGCTTAAATTATTCCCAGTGCTGTCAGATTTTGTTTGACCAGTTGCTCACGCACGCTGGCTGAAATCCCTGTTTTCATATGCATATTCAAAGCAAAATACGCTTTTTCACCTGTTGAAGTTTCGACCCAGCCTGCCCACCAGCCCACTTGCGGTTCTAGGTCCATGCCCCAACCAGATTTGGCATAGAGTTTATAATTCGGTTTTTGTTCAATCAGCAGCATGTCTTGTACTGCATGTTGTACATCGGGTTTAAAAGCGAGTTGTGTATTGGCCAGCTTCTCTACAAAAAGGACTTCTTGAACAGGCGTAATTTGTAGTGGACCGACTAACCAAAAATTATCGACAACGTTGCCAATCTGTTGATTGCCATATCCAATGCGCTGCACTTCTTTTTTCATCAGGTCTAGGCCAATGCGCCGTGCTAGCTCCTGATAAACGGGAACGGCAGATGCTTGCATGGCTTGCCCTAAAGTCATGTCCTTTTCCCAAGCAGGGAAGCTGCGCTTTTGACCATCCCATTTAAATACCTCGGTGCTGGTTGCTTTACCATGTTCTAGTCCGATTAAGGCATTCAGCATTTTAAAGGCAGAGGCGGGTACATAGGGTGTCTGAGCACGGCTCAAGTCATTGCCGTAGCTGTGTAAGCCATACTTATCCTTAATGACAATCACCCCAGTGGTTTGGAGTTGATCGAAGCCCTGTTGGATCTGCTGCTGCGCACTTTGTTGCTGTTGGTTTTTAGCTGTTTCTACGGAGGGGCTTATTGTTGTACATGCGGAACCGAAGGTTGTAATGAGGACGATGAGTCCCAACTGTATAGTTTTCATGGGTGGCTAAGATCTAAATTTTTTATCAGCCTAAGGTAAAAGTGGAATGTGAAACAACAATATTGAGATAATAAAAAACCGCGCTTTCGCGCGGTTTTTTATTAAAGAGACAAATTATTTTTTGTCATCTTTTACTTCAGTGAACTCAGCATCTACAACGCCATCGTCCGCTTTTTGTTGTTGACCAGCGTCACCACCGAATGCATTCGGATCGAAACCTTCAGCACCGCCTTGACCTTGCGCAGCTTCATAAGCGCGTTGCGTAATCGGCATGATGATGTTTTGAAGTGCTTCAGTTTTCGCTTTGATATCTTCTACATCATTTTCTTTAGTCGAAGTTTCAAGCTCAACAACAGCAGTTTCAACAGCAGTTTTTTCGTCAGCAGTTACTTGCTCGCCTAGATCTTTCACTGCTTTTTGAGCAGAAGATACCAATGCATCCGCTTCGTTACGTGCTTTCGCAAGTTCTTCGAACTTACGGTCTTCTTCAGCATTCGCTTCAGCATCTTTGATCATTGCTTCGATTTCAGCATCAGACAAACCTGAGTTTGCTTTAATCTGGATTGATTGCTCTTTACCAGTGCTCTTATCTTTAGCCGATACTTTTAAGATACCGTCAGCGTTAATGTCGAACGATACTTCAATTTGTGGCACACCACGTGGAGCAGGTGGAATGTCGCCCAATTGGAAGTTACCTAACAATTTGTTTTGCTGTGCCATTTTACGTTCACCTTGGAACACAGAAATGTCTACAGCAGGTTGGTTGTCCGCAGCAGTTGAGAACACTTGAGATTTCTTCGCAGGAATCGTGGTGTTTTTCTCAATAATTGCTGTTAACACGCCACCCATGGTTTCGATACCAAGTGTCAACGGAGTAACGTCAAGAAGAAGTACGTCAGTTTTGTCACCAGACAATACCGCACCTTGAATTGCAGCACCCATTGCTACCGCTTCGTCAGGGTTCACGTCTTTACGTGGTTCACGGCCGAAGAACTCTTGTACTTTTTGTTGTACAAGTGGCATACGAGATTGACCACCCACCAAGATTACGTCAGAGATGTCGCTTGTTGAAAGACCAGCATCTTTAAGCGCAATGCGGCAAGGTTCGATTGTACGTTCAACTAAATCAGCCACTAAACCTTCAAGTTTTGCACGTGTTACGTTAATCACTAAATGTTTAGGACCAGTAGCATCAGCCGTGATGTACGGAAGGTTAATTTCAGTTGCATTTGATGAAGAAAGCTCGATTTTTGCTTTTTCAGCTGCTTCTTTCAAACGTTGTAATGCAAGTGGATCTTGTTTCAAGTTGAAGTTTTGTTCTTTCTTGAACTCTTCAACCAAGAACTCGATTAAAGCGTTATCGAAGTCTTCACCGCCAAGGAAAGTATCACCATTGGTTGATAACACTTCAATTTGTTGGTCGCCATCAAGATCAGCGATTTCAATGATAGATACGTCAAAAGTACCACCACCTAAGTCATAAACTGCAACTTTACGGTCGCCTTCTTTTTTGTCCATACCGAACGCAAGTGCAGCAGCCGTTGGTTCGTTGATGATACGTTTAACTTCTAAACCTGCGATTTTACCCGCATCTTTAGTTGCTTGACGCTGTGCATCGTTAAAGTAAGCAGGAACGGTAATCACCGCTTCAGTTACTGTCTCACCTAAGTAATCTTCTGCAGTTTTCTTCATCTTTTTCAAGATTTCAGCAGAGATTTGTTGTGGTGCAAGTTTCTTGTCGTTTACTTCAACCCAAGCATCACCATTGTCAGCTTTGATGATTTTGTAAGGGACAAGACCGATGTCCTTTTGAACTGCTTGGTCTTGATACTTACGACCGATCAAACGTTTGATTGCGAATAATGTGTTTTTAGGGTTAGTCACTGCTTGACGTTTTGCAGACTGACCCACCAAGATTTCGCCATCTTTATACGCAATAATCGATGGTGTTGTACGTGCACCTTCAGCGTTGTCGATCACTTTAACTTTGTCGCCTTCAAGTACAGCGACGCAAGAGTTTGTTGTACCTAAGTCAATACCAATGATTTTAGCCATTTGGATGATTCCTCAAAAATTTTTGCAATGTTTTTGCTTGTTATTCGATATGAGAGCCGTTCAATTTTTTTCAAGTGATAATCAAGAAAAAATTTTACAAACTCTCGAATTTATAGAGTTTATGCGCCAACCATGACCATTGCTGGACGAAGCAAACGACCATTTAAGGTATAACCTTTTTGTAATACCGTTCCGATCTCGTTGGCTTTCGCATTTGGATCAATCCCGACTGCTTGATGCAAGTCCGCATTGAAACCATTTGCTGTATCAACTGCGACCACACCAAATTTTTCCAGTGCAGTCAGTAGCGATTTCAACGTTAGTTCCACACCTTCAAACATTGGTGTTTTTTCCTCACCCGATGCGCTAAGGGCACGTTCTAAATTATCCACTGAGTCCAGTAACTCTTTTGCGAATTTTTCGAGAACGGTGTCTTTATGCTTATCGGATTCACGTTGAATACGCTCTACACTTTTTTGTGCTTCGTATACAGCATTTGCAGTGCGTGCTTTTTCAAGCTTTAGGCTTTCTTCAAGATTGGTAATTTGAGCTTGTAAATCCTCAACTGAAACTTCAGCTTGCTCCGTTTCAGCTTGAGTTTGCGCTGTTTGTGAATCCGCTTGCTCTTGCCCTAGATCTTGAGCTTCTTGATTGTGCTCAGTCGCCATTGATTTACTCCGTTTAAATGGGTTCTTAAACATGTACAGTCCTTCAGGCATCAGTGTTAACTGGGTTAATCTGAACTGCCATGCGTCATTGAATTCAGGATTACTACAAAAGGTCGGGGCAAGAGCCAAAAATTCAAGCGGCTTCAGTGATTAATTCATTTATTTTTGGTAAAAATTTGCTGAAATCAGGCTTTCTAGGTGCTTATTCTGTGCAAAGGTCCATTTCCAATCCTGCTTGAGTTTTTTATGTTGACAAAGGCTAATCGTTACATTGAATTATTTTAATTAAATTTATCTGTTTTACTAATTTTTCGCTTGACCACATAATGAGTTCATCAGCGGTGATCATACTTTGTGGAGAGAGTAAAGTATGGTGACTGCGACCTATTTGCATAGCTTGGGGAAACCCTCTTAATTTAGAGATTTAGGTTTTTGAATAGTACGTCTCCCAAAAGTACTCTATTCGGTGCAAAGGTATAATGCTGTCAGAGTGATTCGAGCTTTGCACTCAAAATTCGATTTTAAGGATCTGGTTTCTTTATTTTTGTATGCTTTCTCGAGCTTAATCTACCTTGGATTAAGCTTTTTTTTGCTTCAACTTTAAAAATAACATTATTTAATCGTGTATCAGCATACAAGAGTTCTGCAATACTGAAGAGTTGATTGTGTAAGCATAGAGTTCCTATTTATGCTGCTCACCGAAGAAAGAAATAATGCAGAATCAGCATATTAACTTGAGCTGCTGTGGAGATGTAGTCCTAAGGCGGTATTTGTACCCAATTAATAAAAAATTGCACAAGTTGTACTCGAGTCTGCAAAAACTACAACTCAGCACGTGTGTAAAAGTTTTCGGATTTGACAAAGATAGGCAGCGCAAAGTTTGGCTTTGCTATTTTGTATAACGTAAAAGGAAATGAAAGAATGTTAAATAAGAAAACTGCATTATTGTCTCTAGCGCTTTTAGGTTCAGCATTTGCCATTGTGGGCTGTAGCTCAAATGAAACCAATACAGCGCCTGAGTCCGCTCAAGTGACCACTGCACCGGATGCAACAGCAACCGTTGAGGGGAGTGCTGGAGTCGAGGTTCAAGCAGATCCTGCGGCTCAGATTGAACCCATCCAATCTACACCTGCGACCACACAACAATAAAGCTTAAAAGAGAACTTCTCTTACATTCGCTTTGTTAAAGACCTTCACAGGATGCCGTGAAGGTCTTTTTTTTAAGGGTAAATAATTAGAAGCTGTTCAGCCGTGTTATTTCATCAGTCTGATGTACGATGACGATTTTATCGTTCTTGACGTGAGTTATCCCAACCTTTGTTTTGATCGCGGCGTTGATCATCGGGACGTTGCTTACGATCCTTATGGGATTGTTTGCGTCGATCTTCAGTCCGTTGATGCTCTTGCTCACGACGTTTGCGTTCGGCATTTTGTCGTTGCTGACCCTCAGCATCATAACGTTTACGTTCTTGGTTTAATCGCTCTTGATCACGCTTTTTCTGTTGCCAGTCGTGATGACGTTGGTTAGCGATCCGTTTGCGCTCAGCTTCAATACGTTGCCGTTCTTGTTCGCGGTTTTGGCGTTCCCATTCAGCATGTCTTTGGCGGTTTCGGTCTGCCTCGCGACGTTCGCGTTCGATACGGTTTTGTCGTTGTTGGTATTCCCAACGTTGGCGTTCTCGTTCACGTTCATAGCGATCATGTTGGTCGTAGCGTCGATCATCATAATCATAGCGGTGGTCGTAGCGTCCGTCATAATAGCCATCCTCAGGAAAAGCCACACAACCAACAAACAAGGTGCTGATGAGCGAGAGGAATATTATTTTTTTAGTCATGGCAGGTCTCCTTCATAAAACGGAGTAGCAAAACACTCCTAAATCGGCATAAAAATTGTCAATGACAAGCTCTTAAAAGAAGATTAGCGTATAGGGCGTATTGCTATGTATCTTGATGTGAAGACTTATATAAGAGAATGGTCACATAAGTGATGATCATGTAGAGAATATGAAGAACGATAAAAGGATATTATTGATATGGGCGTGTTGAATCAAACTTTACAACAATGGATGGAACAAGGCCAAGGCACTGCGGCACGTATGATTGATCGCTTACCGACAGTAGCACAAGAAGGCCTGGTGAAAGCACTAGGTTATCCTCACCAGTTTGAACAACTGGACCCCTTTATTAAATGCTTAATGGCGGCTCAATATAAGCAAGGCAAATCGGGCTTTATTTTTGAAGACTACCACCGTTCGCGTAAATTGTTTGATAATCAAATTCAAATGTTGACCGCCAAACCCAGCACGGTAAAACAAGTGGAGGATTTACGTCTACCTTTACAAAGTGGAACTGTGTTTGCGCGGCATTATCATCCTGCACCGAATAAGAAACTTCCGATGCTGGTGTTTTATCATGGCGGCGGCTTCGTGGTCGGCAGTCTCGACAGTCATGATGAAGTCTGTCGCTTACTGGCGATCCATGCCAAAGTGCAGGTGCTCAGTATTGACTATCCTTTGGCGCCAGAAGTTGGCCCGAATTTATTAATTCAATCTTGTGAAGATGCTTTGGCTTGGGTCTATCAAAACCGTCGTCAGTTCAAAATTTTGAAAAATCGAATTGCGGTGGTTGGCGATAGTGCCGGTGGTAATATCAGTGCCGTGGTGGCGCAGCGAACTGCTGCAAAAGCTTATGCGCCAAGTGCACAACTGTTAATTTACCCCGTGGTCGATTTCAAAAGTCGCCATCCATCGTTCTTTGCTTATAAAGATGGACTGACCTTAACGGGGCAAGATGTCGATAGAGTGACGTCGTTGTATGCTGAACAACATCAGGTAGCACTGGATGATCCTATTGTTTCGCCGACTTATGGTGTATTAAAAAGTGTCGCACCCGCTTTTGTCATCACCGCAGGTCATGATTTATTACATGATGAAGGTGAAATTTATGCCATCAAATTAAAGCAGCAGGGCAATAAGGTTTATTATCAGAATTATCTAGATCAACCCCATGGGTTTGTGAACTTCACCATCATTTCTCGTCGAGCAAAAAAAATTACCATAGAAATGGCAAAGGATTTTAGAAAATTTTGGGATAAGAATGCCAAATAAAAAGCATGAATTTTAAAAAGAATGTTTCACGTGGAACATTGTTTTTTATTTAGAGCGGATTTTGGCTTCTGGAAAAACGAGCTGAAAGCTCGGGAGATAAAAACTTTGTAGAGCCTTGGCTTGGCCAAAGTCTGGAAAGAGAGTGGTATGGTTTTGCCATTCAAATTTTTTCAGTTTCATTAGCTTTGCGCGAAACTGTGGAGAAAACTCATAACGTTGACCTTGCCATGCTTGCTGTATTTTGAGCATAGAACGTGGAATGTGATGACTATTAATATAAAACGGACGTGCCTTTTTGCACTGGGTGAGTGTTAAACACAGGGTTTGGTCTTGAGTGCTGAGTTGACATTGTGTTGTTTCGTGCTGCGTATGCCAGTCAAACTGAGCGAACTCTTTCGGAATACCCCAAAGTTGTTGACCATGTTCAACTGAAATCTGTGTAGACACATAAATTTTAGGAATCGAACTTAAACGCCGTTTGCTCAGTAAAGGATGGTCGAGTAAAAGTAGTTCATCATAAGGTCCAACAGGAGATTGATGATAACGCACCAACATGACTTGAACCACACGACCAATCGGGGACGGGGCAATACGAAACGCTTTATATTGTCGAATAAATTGCGGACTAATCCAATAATTCAAAATAAAGGCTTCATCTTGTAAATGCCAAGGTGGAAATTGACTCAATTGAGACAGGGCTAAAGCTTCATTCATCGTTATTCTCGTTTTCTTAGAAGAAGTAGTGTTTTATTTATACTGAACGATTAATATACCGAAATCTAATAACATCTAAATGCTGTGAGTAACGAAATGTTAAAGAAGAGTTTAGTTGCAGTGGCGGCTACATGTATGAGTATGGCGGTCATGGCAAATAACACGATTGTTGAAATGAAAACATCAATGGGCAACATCGAAATTGAACTGTTTAATGATAAAGCACCCATCTCAGCAAAAAACTTTGAAGACTATACGAAAGCTAAGTTTTATAACGGCACGATCTTTCATCGCGTCATTCCGGGTTTTATGGTGCAAGGTGGGGGCATGACTGCGGACCTGATAGAAAAACCAACACGACCAGCCATTCAAAATGAATCAAGTAATGGTCTATCGAATAAACGTGGCACTTTGGCGATGGCACGAACCAACCTACCGCATTCTGCAACCAGTCAGTTCTTTATTAATGTGGTGGATAATAACTTTCTAGATAGAAGTACCAATAACGCAGGTTATGCGGTTTTTGGTCAGGTCACTAAAGGTATGGATGTGGTAGATAAAATCACTAAAGTACCGACAGGACGTGCAGGGCCACATCAAGGTGTACCGAAACAACCTGTTAAAATTCTCAGTGTGAATATTAAAGCAGCAGCAGTGCAAAAGTAATGAAAAAAGAGAGCAGAAATATTAAATTTATATTTCTGCTTTAAAATTATTGGGTTAGGTGTGTGGTTGCATGTTTTTGAACCTTTTTAGTGCATAAAAATACAACACCCGATAAAACAACCAGTTAAAAGCAC
>NZ_JBIMCF010000023.1:0-47668 GCF_048551975.1 Acinetobacter johnsonii
GAACACCCCGAATCAGACGTATGAGCAAACTAAAACCGAGCTAATTGCTTAACTCGGTTTGAAGTGGAATACTGTCAATCTATTTCAGGACAAGACAAAATATTATTGTGCTTTTTCTTTCACATCAGCAGCACCTTGTTCTACTGCACCAGCAACATGAGCTGTTGCTTCTTTAGAGGCATTTTTAACATCTTCAGCAGCAGCTTCAGTTTTCGCAGCAGCTTCGTCAGCGGCAGCACCAATTTTTGCAGCTGCTTCATCCGCTGCTTTTTGAGTGTCAGATACTGCTTCACTAGTCGCACTATTAATATCATGACCTGCTTGTTCAGCAGCATTTTCAAGGTGTTCACCTGTCGTTGCACCTGTTTCAGGTGCTTTTTCTTTTGAACAACCCACTAAAGCAACAACAGCAGCAAGACCTAAGGCAATAAGTAATTTATTCATTTTCATATCCTTTTCGTTTTATACCCAAAAGTAGGGATTGGGCAAAATATAATCTACTTTGAATGTAAATCAGACTGCATTATTGTTAAAAAAATGTAATTTTTTATAAAAAACAGCGTGATAAAAAGGCTTATAAGCGGAGTTGCCTATAAGCCTTTAGCTGAGAATAGTCTGAGTGAATTACACACCAGAACGAATAATGTAATCAAAAGCAGACAGAGATGCTTTCGCGCCTTCACCTGTGGCAATGATGATTTGCTTGTATGGCACAGTCGTACAGTCACCTGCGGCAAATACACCTTTGACATTGGTTTCGTTGCGATCGTTAATCATAATCTCATTACGGTTTGAAAGCTCAACAGCAGTCTCTTTTAAGAAATCAGTGTTTGGTAATAAACCAATTTGCACAAAGATTCCTGCAAGCTCAACCGTATGTTCTACATCAGTTGCGCGGTCTTTATATTTCAATGCCGTCACTTGTGAACCATCACCCACAACTTCGGTCGAGAGTGCATTTAGGATCACTGTAGTATTAGGCAAGCTATGCAATTTGTCTTGCAACACTTGGTCGGCACGTAGTTTGGTATCAAACTCAACCAAAGTCACATGTTCTACAATCCCAGCAAGATCAATCGCAGCTTCGACACCTGAGTTCCCCCCGCCAATTACTGCTACACGTTTGCCTTTAAACAGTGGACCATCACAGTGTGGGCAGTAGGCAACACCGCGGGTACGGTATTCTACTTCGCCCGGCACATTCATTTCTCTCCAACGTGCACCTGTTGAAAGAATCACAGTTTTAGATTCAAGCTTCGCACCATTTTCTAAAGTGACTTCAACCAAGCCATTCGCAGTCTCATCTGCACCTTTGATGTTAGAAACACGTTGTAAGTTCATGATGTCCACACCGTACTCACGTACATGTGCTTCCATTTCAGCAGCAAACTTAGGCCCTTGGGTCTTTTGAATCGAGGTATAGTTTTCAATGTGCATGGTGTCCATGACTTGACCACCCATCCGTTCAGCCACGATCCCGGTTTTAATGCCTTTACGTGCGGCATAAATGGCAGAGGTATTTCCTGCAGGGCCACCACCAATCACTAAAACATCAAAAGCATCTTTGGCATTGAGTTTTTCAGCTTCTTTTACCGCTGAATTGGTATCCAGTTTGGCAATAATTTCTTCCAAGGTCATACGGCCTTGACCGATATGGTTATTGTCTTGGAACACCATCGGTACAGCCATGATTTTGCGTTCTTCAACTTCGTCTTGGAAGAATGCACCATCAATCATGGTTGCTGTCGTGCCCGGATTGTAAATAGCAATCAGGTTCAACGCTTGTACCACGTCTGGACAGTTATGACAGCTTAAAGACACAAAGACGTCAAAGTGAGACTGGATGCCCAAAGCTTTGATTGAAGCCAAAACTTCATCCGATACTTTGGGTGCATAACCTGAGGTTTGTAACAATGCCAAGATCAAAGAGGTAAACTCATGTCCCATCGGCAAACCCGCAAAGAAGACACGAGGCTCTTCACCGGCTTTTGCTACACCAAAGCTAGGTGCACGTGAGTTTTGACCATCAAAACGTGCAGTCACCAGTGGAGACAGTGCTGCAACTTCTTCAACCAATTCTTTGATTTTGTCTGATTTCTCAGAACCGTTCAAAGTCGCAACCAATTCAATCGGACCTTCAAGGCGTTCAAGAAGTGTTTTTAATTGAGCTGAAGTATTTTGATCTAACATTGTTAAGCTCTCCAAAGCAGTCTATAAATTTATTTGATAGAAGAATCATAGAGTGAATCTAAAAATAGATAAAACAGTTTGTTTTTATTTTAATAATCGGTTTTATAGATTTTAAGGTGTTTTCTTGAATCATTTCATAAAGCTATATAGGGAATTTAAATGATTTTTCAACTGATTCGCAGTTTAGTGAGCTGAAATTCGGTATGATCGATACAGTTAAAAATAGGGAAGTAACTGATGCAATTACAACGTGGTATTTATCAACATTATAAGGGGCAACTGTATCAAGTCTTACATGTGGCAACACATAGTGAAACTGAAGAAAAACTGGTGGTTTATCAGTGTTTATATGGTGATTACTCGATTTGGGTGCGTCCATTTGCCATGTTTGCTGAAACGGTAATGCTAGAGGATGACCGCGAGGTTAAGCGCTTTAAACTGATTCAAGAAGTATAAACGAAGCTAAGTAAGTAGAGGGGATTTGATGATGCATGCAGAATTTTTGAGTAAAGTATCGGCCTTATATCAACACTTTCAAGAACATGACAGTACGCAAACAGATCGCATCGCGCGCTTTCGCAATATTGAGCCTGAGTCTGCACAATTTTTGGCGCAACTGGTTCATATTCAGCAGCCTCAGCAGATATTAGAAATAGGAACATCAACTGGCTACTCAACCTTATGGTTGGCTTATGCAGCGCAACAAGTGAATGCTCGATTAACCACTTTAGAAATTGATGCTGACAGAAGTCAACAGGCTGCGAGTCATCTTGCAGATTTCAATTTATCCAATGGTGTTGAATTTTGGGTGGGTGACGCAGCTGAATATTTGAAGCAGTCGCAAGCCATCTTTGATTTTATATTGCTAGATGCTGAGCGTGATGCTTATGTCGACTATTGGCAAGATTTGAAACGACTAATGTGTGCTTCACGCGGAGTTTTGGTGGTTGATAATGTTCTATCGCATGCAGATCAAGTCACGGACTTCATCGCGTTTATTCAGCAGGACGAGCAGTTTAACTTGTCTACATTAGCGATTGGTGCGGGCTTGTTGGTGGTGACATGCAATCATGAAAAACAATCAGGATAAATCCTGATTGTTTGAGCTTCAAAAATTAATGAATACTTAAGCGTGTAAAGTGCAAATCATATTCTAAATATTTATGAACAAAGGCTGTTTTATTATTACATCGAACTAAGTTGTTATAAATAAATTCAGGCACAGGGTGGTACAGCTCGCCTGAACCATCGGCATAGAAAATTTTTAAATAGCGTGTGGAAGCATTGTATTTCCAAGATGTTACCGCAATTGTCCCCATAAGCGACTCCCCATTATTTACATGGAATCACAGCAATGTGGCTGCTTAATTTAAACTTATGCCAAACTTAAAAAGTGAAGTATTACAGTTTTGTAAATAAAAAAACCGTACATAAAGTACGGTTTTTTTAAGTGATCAATTAACGCATTTTCGCAAGGAAACGACCTACTCGGGTAATGGCTTCACGTAGTTCATTTTCAGCAGGTAAGAACACTACGCGGAAATGATCTGGTGTTGGCCAGTTAAAGCCTGTGCCTTGAACCAGAAGTACTTTTTCCGCACGAAGTAGATCAAGCATCAGTTTTTCATCATCTTGAATTGGATAGATTTCTGGGTCCAATTTCGGGAAGCAATACATTGCACCTTCAGGCTTAACACAAGATACACCCGGAATATCATTCAACATTTGCCAAGCGATATTACGCTGTTCGTATAAACGACCGCCTGGACGAATTAAATCATTGATTGACTGGTAGCCGCCTAAAGCAGTTTGAATGGCATACTGCGCTTGGTGGTTGGCACACAAACGCATAGAAGCCAGCATGTCCAAACCTTCAATATAGTCGACTGCACGAGACTTATCGCCTGTGATGGCCATCCAGCCTGAACGGTAACCCGCAATACGGTATGCTTTAGATAAACCATTGAAAGAGATACAGAGTTGGTCACCCGCTAATGCTGCTACAGAAACATGTTCAATGCCGTCATAAACAATTTTGTCGTAAATTTCATCTGCAAACAAAATCAAATCATGCTTTTTAGCCAATGCGACAATTTGCTCAAGCACATGACGTGGATAAACTGCACCTGTTGGGTTGTTTGGATTAATAATCACGATACCGCGGGTGCGTGGTGTGATTTTAGTCTCCATATCCGCAATATCGGGATACCAAAAGTTTTCTTCATCACATTTATAATGAATAGCTGTACCGCCTGAAAGATTTACCGCAGCCGTCCAAAGGGGGTAGTCAGGCATCGGCACGAGCATCTCGTCACCATCATCTAACAAGCCTTGCATGGCCATCACAATCAATTCAGAGACACCATTGCCGATATACACGTCATTGACATGCATATCTAAGATGCCTTTTTGTTGGTAGTACTGACAGATGGCTTTACGCGCAGGGAAAATCCCTTTTGAGTCGGTATAACCTACTGCATTTGGCAGGTTTAAAGCCACATCATTAATAATTTCTTGAGGGGCTTCGAAGCCGAAGGGTGCAGGGTTACCAATGTTGAGTTTGATAATCTTATGGCCGGCTTCTTCCATTTCATTGGCCGCTCGTAACACTGGTCCACGGATGTCGTAGCATACATGCTCGAGCTTAGACGATTTTTTTATTTCGCGTGGGGTGTGGAGAGTGTTCGGCATTTTGATGTTCTCGGAAAGAGTGGAGGTCACTTTTGCATAACGGTATAAATAGCTTTTAAATGTTTCAGTTGTCACCAAATCGAGATCATGTTCATCTCTGAGTAAAGCAACAATTTTTTCATGCGTAAAACCCACCTGTTGATATTGTTTAATCACCGGCAGTAGATGTTTAAAAATAACGCTCTTTTTTTGCGACATTTTTTAATCCTGAGCAAGAATGTCAATAAGACTAACACTAAATTTGCTCACAAAAAAGCATTTAAGAAAATAAATTGCTTACCATTTTTATAAATTGCTTTCTTTTTGCTTTTGTTGGAATTATAGGTCTTTTGTAAATTGTGAACTAAACACTAGAAATTTTAAGATGAATCACGTAAATATAGGATTATCCTATTTTAAATAGCAAGATAGAAAGGGACGTAATCATGGGAAAACTCAATAAAACAGACCGAGAATGGCAAAGAGAGTTATCACCTGACGAATTTCGCATTACGCGACAAAAGGGGACAGAACCAGCCTTTACGGGGAAGTATTGGAATACTAAACAAGCAGGCACTTACGTATGTCGTTGCTGTGGTACGCCATTATTTAACTCTGAAAATAAATATGACAGTGGTTGCGGTTGGCCAAGTTTTTATAAGCCACTCAATACGACTGTGATAGAAGAGCATCAAGATACAACACATGGCATGGTGCGTACCGAAATTGTATGCCATCACTGTGATGCTCATTTAGGTCATGTTTTTACAGACGGACCTGAGCCTACAGGTTTACGTTACTGTGTAAACTCGGCTTCATTAGAACTAGAAACACAAGAAAAAAGTGATGAGGATACTTATCCATGACCAACATTTATCAGTTTGAAGCGGAATTGTTAGATGGAAAAAATAAATCCTTTGCTGACTATGAGGGCGAAGTGCTACTCATCGTCAATACGGCCAGTAAATGTGGTTTTACACCACAATTTGCGGGATTAGAAAAAATTTATGAGCAATATCATGCGCAAGGGTTTGAGGTGTTAGGCTTCCCTTGTAATCAGTTTGGGGGGCAAGATCCGGGTAGCAATGAGCAAATAGGAGCGTATTGTCAGAAAAACTATGGGGTGACTTTTCCCATGTTTTCCAAAGTCGATGTTAAAGGCCCTGAAGCCCACGCCATATTCCGTTATTTAACCAATAACAGCAAAGGGATTCTCGGCAGCGGCATTAAGTGGAATTTTACAAAATTCTTGATTGGTAAAGATGGCAAAGTAATTAATCGATATGCACCAACCACCAAGCCTGAAGCGATTCAGGCAGATATTGAAAAAGCATTACAACAATAATCTGTTGATGTGTCGTCAGTGATGAAAGAGTAAGGCGCTTCAGTTGAATTTTGGAGTGATCCGCGCATGCCTTATGTGGAAACACGTCGGGCATGTGCAAGTCGTGCTTGTTATAAAGCCCATAGTCATCCGACATTTTTAATTGGAGCGGTGGATCAAGGCAACAGTATTTTCACTAGTCATTTTGGTAGAACACAACAAATAGACGCGCGTACCTTGGTATTGGTCCCTGCACATGTAGAACATGCATGTAATCCTGTTCCAGATCAGGCTTGGAGCTACCAAATCATGCATTTAGATGCATGTTGCTTGAACCAGTTATTACAAGAAACTGGATATGATGATACTTGTCATAACATTCCGCAGTTCAAGCCTGTGTTGTATAAACCGCCAAAGATGTATCAAGACTTTAGTTTCTTCAACAGTCAATTATTTGATACTGCACTGTCTTATTGGGAAACAGAACAAACTTTAATCACAACACTTACTGAGCTTTTATTTCCATATATTCAACTAGAATTGCTTGCTCCTCAACACTATGCACAGCAAGAGTTTAAGCAGCTTTTATCGATGATTCAGGATGCTGACGTGTTTTTATGATTAGATCAAATGTCGCAAGAAGTCCAGTTGAGTCGGTATGCCATTATTCGGCTATTTAAATCACCTTTAGGCATGACGTCGCGCGCTTATCAATTGAATCATAAAATTAATGATGCAGGAACCTTTTTAAAACAAGGAATGGATGTAGCGCAACTGAGTTATACACTGGGCTTTAGTGATCAAAGTCATTTTCATCGTGTTTTTAAAAGTTTAACGGTAACCACGCCTAAACTCTATCAAAAGCAGCATCGCGCAATTTTATCCAAGAGTTGATCTTAATTCGTCGTTAGGCTTGTCTCACTTTTAAAGAGAGATAAGTGATGGAGCTTTTTATTGTTATTGCTGTGACGCATTTTGTGGCTTTGCTTTCTCCTGGCCCCGATTTTTTCTTGATTCTGATGACGGCATTAAACAGTGGTCAAAGAAGAGTACGATATACAGTATTCGGGATTGTGGTGGGGAATGCTTTTATTCTAGCGCTTATTTTTACGTTACTGGGGTCGCTTGGGCATATTCATGCCTATGTTCTGATGTTGTTACGTGGATTAGGTATTGCGTATATGTTGTATTTATCTATACAGTGTTTTCGCTATAAGCATCATGAAAATGTTGATGTTCAAGCACATGATTCCACACCTCATCAAACTAAAATTCTATGTTTTACTCAAGGTTTACAGTCAAGTTTGCTGAACCCTAAAAATATGATGTTCTATAGTAGTTTGATATTGCTGGTTTATTCAAAATTTGATGTTTATACCTTGCTTTCAATGAGTCTCTGGATGGTGGCTGTGGTTCTGATGTGGAATCTATTGTTGCTTAAGTTATTGAGTTGTAAGCGCTGGAATCATTTTTTAACTCAGCGACTCAGTTGGCTTTATAAGATGTCTGGGACTTGTTTTCTTGGTTTTGCAATCATGCTCATGGTATCTGGAAGATTAAAAATAAGGGACATAGATTAGGGCTCTTATTTTCTAGAATTGATTAAAAGAAAACCTCCGTTATAGGGGGTTTTCTTTTTTTTAGATGAGCTTATTTATAAAATTGCTTTTAGGCGTTTAATCACCTGCTCACACTGTGCAAGATCTGCAACTAGCGCAAGACGTACATGGTTTTCGCCTGGGTTACCTTGCTCAGTATCGCGTGACAAATAACGTCCAGGAAGCACTTTGACATGTGCCTTTTCCATGAGCATTTTTGCAAAAGTTTCGTCATTATCTACTTTCAACCAGTAGTAAAAGCCTGCATCTGGTTTTTGTAGGGGAAGTATATGGCCCAATTCCTTTTGAAATAAATCAAATTTTGCACGATATTGCACACGATTTTCTTCAACATGCACTTCGTCATCCCATGCTGCAATCGAAGCCAATTGGTGTTGTACAGGCATCGCCGCACCATGATACGTACGGTATTGTAAATAAGGTTTGAGCAATGCCGAATCACCCGCTACAAAGCCAGAACGCATACCCGGTAAGTTTGAGCGCTTAGACAGTGAGTGGAATACGACACAGTTTTTATAGTCGTCTCGACCTATTTCAGCACAAACTTCGAGTAAGCCTACAGGTGCAGTATCAAACCAAAGCTCTGAATAGCATTCATCCGATGCAATCACAAAACCATATTGGTCTGACAGTGCGATTAATTTTTTGAATTGTTCTTTTGATAACACCGCACCAGTTGGGTTGCCCGGTGTACAGACAAATAACAGGGCTGTTTTCTCCCAGACTTCAGCAGGCACAGCATCAAAGTCACCGAGATAACCATTTTCTTCGGTGCAATTTACAAAATACGGTTTTGCCCCAGCAAGTAAAGCGGCACCTTCATAAATTTGGTAGAACGGGTTAGGCATCACCACATAAGGCGCGTCTTCACGATTCACCAATGCCTGTACAAAAGAAAAGATTGCTTCACGTGTGCCCGAAACAGGCAATATATTGTTTTCTGCACTAATCTGATTGAGTTGAAAACGACGGGCTAGCCAGTATGCAATACTGGTGCGTAACTCGGGTATACCTTTACTGTTTGGGTAGGTCGATAAATGCTGAAAATTATCTATAATGGCTTGTTTCACAAACTCGGGTGCAGGATGCTTAGGCTCACCAATCGAGAGTGGAATGAGGGGTAAGTCTGCGGGAGTAATATCCTGAAATAGTTTATTCAACTTTTCAAAAGGATAAGGGTGTAAAAGGGATAAACTCGAGTTCATGAAACAAAATACCAGTGTGTATTGTTAATGTTGACCACAGACCTGATTAGAGGCTTCATCTAAGGCTGATTTTAGTTGTGCAGCAAAAGTTTCAGCTTCAGTTTCGGTCATGGGTTGACCATCTTTTTTGGTGACAAAGAAAATATCTTCGGCACGCTCACCTAGGGTGGCAATTTTAGCAGAGTGAATATCTAGTCCTTGCATCATAAACAACCCGCCTACTTTGGCAAGTAAGCCGGGATGGTCGAGTGTTGCAATTTCAACCATGTTTTGTTGCAGTGCTTCATTCAGCGTAATATCAACGGTGTTTTCAATGTCAAAATGACGCAGCTGACGTGGTATGCGACGTTGCATGAGCCCAGGGTATTTATCTGAATTGGCTAAAGCATCTTTTAACGCTGACAGCACTTTGGCTTCACGTTCAGGGTCAGTTAGCAGCGTACCAAAGCGGTCAAGCACGACATAAGTGTCTAAGCTAAATGCTTTGGTCGCGGTAATAATACGCGCATCTTGTACATCCAAATTCATACGATCGAGAATAGCAACTGTTGTTGCAAACAGGTTGGGCTGATCTTGGGTATAAATAAAGATTTGTACTGCATCTTGAGCAAATTTACGCTGTGCACGCATTAAAACCAGCGGTTCAGGGTTGTCACCGTGCTTTAAAATAGCACGTGTGTGCCAAGCAATTTCATCAGCAGATTCTTTGAGGAAATATTCATCCCCCAGTTCTTGCCAGACTTTTTCGACATCATCTAGTGCAAACTCTTCGACCAGTTGTTCGCTGGCAGAAAATTTGGTGTCCTCGATAAGCATTTGATAGTCAACAGGACGGCCTAAACCTGAGCGAATCACGTCACGTGCATGGGTATAGAGCTGACGCATGAGAGATGCGCGCCACGTATTCCAAAGTGAAGTATTGGTTGCATTGATATCTGAAACAGTCAACGTATATAGATAGTCGAGATGTTCCATATCGCCCATTTTCTCAGCAAACGCTTTAACCACATCGGGGTCAGAAATATCTTTCTTTTGAGAAGTGACAGACATAAGTAAATGGTTTTGGATGAGCCATGCGACAAGGTTGCATTCGCGTTCGGTAAAACCATGACTACGACAGAATTCGATCGCATCGGTTGCACCTAGCTCACTATGGTCTCCGCCACGGCCTTTAGCAATATCATGAAAAATGGCAGCCAAATAAACAATGTCACGACGTGCCAGACGTTGGAACACCGAACTCACGACAGGGAAGTCCTTGGCAAACTCAGGTTCTTTGAAACGGTTTAAGTTGCGCAGTAATAATAAAGTATGCGCATCTACCGTATAGATATGGAACAAGTCATATTGCATCAGCCCCATAATCTGCCCAAATGCAGGAATATAGTTACCTAAAACGCCATAACGTTTCATTGCCACCATGGTTTCATATAAACGATGGGGTGAGCGAATGATGGCCATAAACAGGGCTTGATGCGCTGGATTATCTCTATATTTTTGGTCAATGCGTTTAGCAGCCAAAATTAACAAACGTAGCGTACGTGCGCGAATGCCTGTGATTTCAGGCCGATTGGCCAATATATAGAAAATTTCTAAAATAGCACTTGGGTTTTCAGAGAAAATCTTATGGTGTTGAACGGCTAGTTTGCCATCGACCAGTTTAAAATTTTCATTGATTTCCTCAATATTACGCTCATAGTTCGGTAGGCGTGGGGTAATCACAGATTCATTGAAATAAGCCAACAGCATTTCATTCAGCGTGGTGACTTGTTGAGCACTTCGATAATAACGCTTCATGAATTGTTCAATTGGATAATTCGGTGATTTACCTTCTTCACGCACATAGCCAAACTTTGCAGCAATGTCACGTTGATAGTCGAACAGTAAACGGTTTTCATCACGTTTAGTGAGGCGGTGTAGGTGATGACGAATTTCCCAGAGGAAGCTTTCGGCTTCTTCTAATACCCCTAACTCAAACTCTGAAATAAAGCCTAAGTGCACCAAGTCATAAATACGGTTGACGCGGAAATGCCGCTTAGCAATCCAACCAATTTGGTTAATGTCCCGAATGCCACCCGGCGCATTTTTAATATCGGGCTCTAGATTACTTTCCGTAAAGTTATGCTGTGCATAACGCTTAGCCTGTTCATCCATTTTTGCATCATAGAAGGTTTTGTCTGTCCATGTTTGCGAAACAATACGTCGCGGCCATTTGGCTAGGTGTTCATTGCCTGTAATTAAACGGGACTCAATGAGGGCAGTAGCAACAGTTAAGTCGGAGGTTGCTTGTTCAACACAGTTGGCAATGGTACGTACACTAATACCGGGTTTGAAATTGCCGACATCCCAAAGTGAGGAAATAAAGACAGAAATGAGCTTTTCTTGTTCTTCGCTAAACTCATCTTCAGACAAGATCATGATGTCTACATCAGAGTAAGGCAGCATCTCACGGCGGCCGTAACCACCGACAGCAAACAAACTTAAGTCTGTCTGATCGAGTTTTGCATATTTCCATAGGAAAATAAGTGCTTCATCGATCATATTTGAACGCGTTAAAATGACATCGCGGATGGATTGGCCATGATCAAAACTTTCTTGTAATTGATTTTCGACATCACTACGCCATTGATTAATCGCTTTGATGTCGTGATTACTGCTGACATAGTTAAGCAGTGGAGAAGTATTGATCATGAACCGTATCCGTATATTTTAACAACGCTTAATTTTGATGAACGCTCACCAGTCCAGCAGCTTCGGCCGCTAGTTCACGCGCTTGGTCGGTTGTTTCAGCCCGCGCTGTCGCAACGCCCATACGGCGACGTGTAAAGCCTTCTGGTTTTCCAAAAATGCGTAAATCAGTATTTGGGTTTGCCAAAGCAAGATTTAAGCCAGAAAAAGATAAGTTATTTGCATCCACACCTGCATAGATCACAGCACTCGCTGCAATGCTGTGACGTGCTGTATTGACAGGTAATCCCAAAATCGCACGTGCATGTAATTCAAATTCACTTTGGAACTGAGAGGCAAGCGTCACAAGACCTGTGTCATGTGGGCGTGGTGATACTTCACTAAACCACACTTTATCGCCTTTGACAAAGAGTTCTACACCGAAAATACCACAGCCACCCAATGCGATAGTGACTTTATTGGCAATACGTTTTGCTTCGTCAAGTGCGGCTGGTGTCATGGCTTGAGGCTGCCAGCTTTCCACATAGTCGCCCGAGTCTTGGCGGTGACCAATTGGGTCACAGTACGACGTTTCAATTTCACCTGTTTCAGGGTTTTTAGAGCGAACTGTTAATAGCGTAATTTCAAAATCAAAATCAATTTGCGATTCTACAATCACAGTCCCTTGGTTTACACGACCACCTGTTTGCGCATATTCCCATGCAGCATCTACTTCTGCGAACTCTTTTACGCGGGATTGGCCTTTACCAGAAGAGGACATGACTGGTTTAACAAAGTTTGGATAACCAATGTCATCACATGCAGCCCGGAAAGATTCTAAAGTATCTGCAAAACGGTAAGCCGATGTCGGTAAGCCCAGTTCTTCCGCAGCTAAACGACGGATGCCTTCACGGTTCATGGTTAAATTGACCGCTTTTGCAGAGGGGATGACTGTGGCAATATTTTCTTGTTCGATTTCAACCAATACTTGCGTTGCAATAGCTTCAATTTCGGGAACAATTAGATTTGGCTTAACGTCCTGAATGAGTTGTTTAAGCGCAGTCGCATCTGCCATATTTAAGGTATAGGCATGGTGTGCCACTTGCATTGCAGGAGCATGATCGTAACGGTCAGCAGCATGAACTTCTACACCTAAACGTTGTAAAGAAATCACAACTTCTTTCCCAAGCTCTCCAGAACCTAATAGCAGAACTTTAAATGCTGAAGGCTGAAGTGGAGTACCAATAGTAACGCTCATGTAAATCATCCATGCTTGATTTTATGGGCTTTTAGCATAGCAGAACTCTGAAAGGTGTTCAGGGTTCATTCACATAAATTAATGATATTGTCCAACAATTTTTTTTATAAAGCGGTGTATTCCAAAGTCAAAATTTTCATGCAAAAAGGATGCTCAATAAATTTTTCCAATCAAGCTGGAAATGACTTACACAGCTGAGCGCTTCAAGTTTTGATGGATGCAAGATATGGGTTAAAAAGGCATAGGAAGATAGGTGTAAACCAAGCCGTAGCTCAGCGCTGCGGTGAGTGTGGCAGGGACGATTTGCTTAAACTTGAAATAAAGTCCAGCTAATACGATGAAGCCGACTAACATGGCAAAACTTTTATTGGGTGTATCTAACAGTGGTGGCAAAGTCGCAACCACGAGCATTGAACTGATCGCCGCAATACCAATCGAGCCTAATGCAATTTTTAACCATAAGGCACCGCGCTTTTGTGAACCTTGCTGGAATTTTTGAATGACGAAGAATGGGCCAAAGCGTGAGGCAAAATTTGCAATACCCACTAAAATGCCGACCAAAATAATTTCGATATTCATGCTTGATCTCCCATATGTTCAGGGTCTGGTTTTTTCAGTACATAGTGCTTAAACAAACCTGCAAAAATACCAGAGCTTATACCAATAAAAATCGCAGCAGATAAGTCAATAAAATAGCAGGCAATGGCAGATACAAGAATGGTCACAGCCACTACAAAAGTGTGTTTCTTTTCAAAAGCTGCCAATAAAAAACTTAAGAACAGTGCAGGTAATAAAAAGTCTAGGGCGGCTTGTAAAAACTGGGGTAAATGACTGACTTGGTCTGCAAACATTCCCCCTAGAAAAGAACCAGTAGCCCATGCGAGCCAACTAAACAGGCTTAAACCGAGCATCCAAGACTCAGACCACTCTTGGCGACGTTGCGATAATTTAATCATGCCTGATGCAAAGACTTCGTCGGTTAGCCCCCATGACCAAATAGCAGTTTTCTTTAGGTTCAGTTTATCTTGAATTAAGTTTTGTAGCGCAGGGCCATAGAGTAAGTGACGAATATCTAGGGTAATTACAGTGAGGGCAGTCATCCAAATAGACGTGCCACTACCCAATAGGGCAACCACTAAAAACTGACTGGCTCCTGCATACATTGAGCAGGATAAAAATAAAGCCTCCCATGCACTAAAGCCAAACTGGGTTGCAGATACACCAAAAGCAAAAGAAACAGGCAGATAGGTAAAGATAATCGCTTGGCTATCCTTAGCCCCTTGCCAAAAACCAGCAGCTTGTACAGGAGTGGGATTAAGTTCGGACACAACACACCTTGAAGAAGACTTTATCAATGGGTCAAAATTGATTGTGTATTGTAACTGAATTCACTAGCATAGTGCCCAATTGTTTGTTGAGGCGTTTAACCATGTTGAAGCTCGAATTACGTACTTTAGGGCTGACTGCAATCATTGTAAGCAGTTTACTTTTGCAAGCTTGTGGGCAGTCAGAGCAAGCTCCTGAACAAAAAGTAGAAATTAAGGCTGCGCCAAAAATTACCAATGACGCGACGGAATATGCCCAGCGTGCTTGGGTGTTTATCAATGAAGTAGATGGCTTGATCTATAACAAGCAACTGGATCAGATAGAAGCTAAAGTTCGTCATCCTGCACGTAAACTCAGTACGGACTGGCGTATTAATGTCAAAATGACAGACTCAGTGACCGAAGGGAAATACGCACTGTGTCGTAAGGCCGTGACCAGTTTAGAAGTATGGGCACGTGAGACCTTAGACGGTTCGTCAAGTGTTGCACAGAAACAGAGCGATTATGAACGTGATAAAGCACAATGTCGGGGCGCAATTGATAACCCAAGTTTAGGCAATACAGACCCTAAAAAAGTAGGCGTCTAAGACCGATGTAGCATGCCCAAAAGCGAGTTTTTAAAACTCGTTTTTTTATGGTTGTAGCTTTAATGAATAACATAATAAAAATATTCCTATGCACTAAAATATAAAAATTGAGTCAAATTTTAAGGGTTCATTTAAAAAAATTAGCTGCTACAACGTTTACTTAATTATTGGTCAAATGCTGCCACAGCAGTCCAAAGTCGTTGAGACAAATAGCCAGGACGTTACGCCGTGTAGCAATATTTTTATACATTATTTCTATGTGAGCTGCGCTCTTAAGGAGCAAGCTTGATTGTCTATTCTGAGCTATGTGCAATTGTATGCAGCTTTGCAGGATCTAAAATCTTAATCTTTTTAAAAGCAATTGCCAGTATTCCTTGTTTTTCTAAGTTTTGAAGTTCTTGGTTGATGGTTTGGCGCGAACACATCAGCATTTGAGCCAGTTGCTCCTGTGATAAATGGATTTCATCATTGGTAATCGACAGATGGTTGCCATAACCGCTTAAAATAAACAGTAATCGTTGACCCAGTCGTTGACTGATATTTTGACTTTGGATTGCGATTAGTTCTAAAAAAGCGAGGCGTAACTTCTGCGAAGCAAGTTGAGCAATATGAAACCAAAATTCTGGGGTGGCTTGGATAAAATCCTCAACATCACGTTTAGGTAGATGGAGTAGGGTGCTTTTTTGAATAGCAATCGCATCGTGCGAACGCGGTTGCTGATCTATTAAAGAAATTTCTCCAAACCACATAATCGGTTCTGCGATTGCTGCAACGGCTTCTTTACCTTCAATGTCGACATGACCTAAGCGAATTGCACCATTCAAGACTGCATAGATGCCATCAAATAAATCTCCAGAGTGAAAAACAGCTTGGTCTTTTGCAACCTCACTATATTTGGCATGTTGCACAATATATTGTTGATAGGCGTGTGGTAGTTTGGCGAACCAATTGTTATTGAGTAATTGTTGTTGATGTTGAACTTCCAGCATTCCGCGTCCTTTCGTGATTGATCGAGCAACTTGTCAGGTCGACGACAACCTGATGTGCTGTTTTCCTTTAAAGTTATTCTATATCGTGATCAATATCATGCAATAAGGAAATACAGTATGAGTAAATTAGAAAAATTATTAAGTCAGTATGCAGCTTATCATCTTGATCATAAAAATATCGTGACCCACTTTGTGGGTATTCCGCTGATTGTGTTTTCAATTATGTGCTTAACCGCAAGAGCTGGCATAACTATTGGCAGTTTTGAAATTACTTTGGCGACGGTTTTGATCTTAGCGAGTATTGTTTACTACCTGAGCTTAGATCGAATTTTTGGTGTGATCATGCTAGTGATCTATGCCATTGCTTATCCATTGGCTTATAAAATTGCACAGTTTGATTTGGGTCTTTGGTTAGGTCTCAGTATTGGTGTTTTTGTCGTCGGCTGGGCGTTCCAGTTTGTCGGGCATTTCTATGAGAAGAAAAAACCGGCCTTTATAGATGATGTAATTGGCCTAGCTATTGGACCATTATTTGTTTTGGCGGAAATGGTGTTTATGCTTGGCTTTAGAAAAGACATTGAACAACGCATGTTAGATGAAGCGCGTAAACAGCGTGCTGCAATGGATAATAAGCATGTCTCTGTGACATCACATTAACTGAATTATTTTATCGATAAAAAAGCCAGTGAATTTCACTGGCTTTTTTTATGCTGTTTTAAGATGTTTTCGCGACTTTATGCATATCTGGTTGAGCTTTGGGTGTATTCAGGTTTGGAGCATGAGCATCTTTATGGGACTTATTAGTCATATCATTGGCTTTCATTGAATCATGTTTCACCATTTTATCTTGCTTCATGGTTGGATCATGTTTTGTCATTTTTTCTTGTTTCATTGCCTGATCATGTTTCGTCACGCTCATGATTGCGACGCACTTACCACCTTTATGATTTGTACCTGTACCACCCGACAGTGTTGTTCCTTGTGGGCATGCAAATGCTGTAGCGCTAAGCGTTGTGAATAAACCTGCTGCAATAAATATGCTGATCTTTTTCATTTTCGTTTGTTCAATGAAGGCATTAGTGCCTGTGATTAAATTAGCGATAATACGAAAGAATAGAAGTGATAATATTGTGTGAGATCCAAGCGGATCAGGTGTTCATATGTTATTTAATGCTGTTTTTAAGCTTGGTTTAAGCTTATAAAAAACCCGATGGGTATCGGGTTTTTTATATTCTGAACAACTTATACATTAAAGCGGAAGTGTAGAACATCACCGTCTTGAACGATGTATGTTTTACCTTCTAAACGCCATTTACCTGCTTCTTTCGCGCCTGCTTCACCGTTGTATTGAACGAAGTCGTTATAAGCAACACATTCAGCACGGATAAAGCCTTTTTCGAAGTCAGTGTGGATTACACCCGCCGCTTGTGGTGCAGTTGCACCTACTTTAACGGTCCAAGCACGAACTTCTTGTACACCCGCCGTGAAGTAAGTCTGTAAACCTAAAAGCCCGTAGCCAGCGCGGATAACCACGTTTAGACCCGGTTCTTCCATACCTAAAGCTTCAAGGAACTCAGCACGGTCTTCATCTTCAAGCAGTGAAATCTCGGCTTCGATTTGGTTGCAAAGCGGAACGACGATTGCATTTTCTTCAGCTGCAAGTTTTTTTACAGCATCTAAATGCGGGTTGTTTTCAAAACCATCTTCTGCAACGTTCGCAATATACATGGTTGGTTTTAAAGTCATTAAACCAAAACCACGAACCAGTTTACGTTCGTCGTCGTCTAGGTCAGCTGCGCGAGCAGGTTTGCCTTCATCAAGTAAAGGCAAAATTTTGTCTAAAACTGCTTTGGTTGCAAGCGCTTCTTTGTCGCCACCTTTTGCAGATTTTGCTAAACGAGTCACTGCTTTTGTCACAGTTTCTAAGTCAGCAAGTGCAAGTTCCGTGTTGATGGTTGCAATGTCATCAAGCGGGTCAATTTTACCGTTAACGTGAATAACGTTTTCATCTTCAAAACAACGTACAACGTGAGCAATTGCATCCGTTTCACGGATGTTTGCAAGGAATTGGTTCCCCAAGCCTTCACCTTTAGATGCACCCGCAACTAAACCTGCGATGTCTACAAATTCCATCGTCGTTGGAATGACACGTTGAGGTTTTACAATTGCTGTTAATTTGTCTAAACGTGGATCTGGTACAGGAACGATGCCTGTGTTTGGTTCAATGGTACAGAATGGGAAGTTTTCAGCAGCAATAGCAGCTTTAGTCAATGCATTGAAAAGTGTAGATTTACCAACGTTCGGCAAGCCGACAATACCGCAATTAAAACCCATGAAATAACTCACAACGTGTTATATAAAAATTGCCAGTGATTTTACATGAAAGCCATGACAAAGTCAGGTGTCAGGGGAGAAGAATCAAAGTTGTAAATCATGTTGTGGGAAGAACTTCCTCATTTAAGCCCTATGTACGAGCCTTTTAAGCCTTTTCTTTTAATAAAGAAACCAGATTTAAGAGGTCAGTTGCATGTAGATCATTGTCTATACACTGGCTTGAGTCTTTCATGAAAATTGCGTGAACTTCATATTGAAATACCCTCCTCAGAAAAAGGAGGTGGCTAGAAAATGTGAGTAGACAGTATAGTGCTCTACTTGATGTGGAAGATGGGATTAAACTTTCCTCTTATCCAGTTGATTTGCCAGATTGTCTCCAATTGCTTGCACACACATAACCAAAATTACAAGCACGACAATCACGGCCAACATGATCTGCATATCAAAACGCTGATAACCATAACGATAGGCGATATCACCTAAACCACCTGCACCAATGGCGCCTGCAATGGCAGAGGAGTTAATCATGGTCACAATGGTCACTGTAAAACCCGCGACAATTCCTGGTAGCGCCTCAGGTAACAACACATGCCAAATGATTTGAGTACGGTTACAGCCGATCGCTTGTGCAGCCTCAATCAACCCTTGATCCACTTCGCGTAAACTGACTTCTGCAATTCGTGCAAAAAAGGGGGTTGCTGCTAAGGTTAAAGGGACAACGGCTGCCCAAACACCATAACTGGTGCCTACAATCCAACGTGTGAGTGGAATGAGGGCGACCATCAAAATCAAGAAGGGAACAGAACGGGTGATATTCACCAACCAGCCTAAACTATGGTTAATACTTTTAGACGGATAAATGCCATGCTCAGAGGTGCTGACGAGAACCACTGCGATTGGCAGACCAATGAGTAAGGCAAAAAATGCGGATGCACCGACCATGATTAAGGTGTCGATAGTACCTGTCAGTAATAAATCAATGAGTTGGTCGTGCATAGCCAAGTACCTCTACATGTGTCACATGCGCTTTTAGTTTTTGTAGTAGTGATTGAATTTCTAAGCCCTGTGTGGGAACAGCAATAACGAATGTTCCAATTAAATGGTTTTGGATGGTGTCGACCTGACTTTGATACAAATGTACAGTTTGTGGAAAGTGCTCCAAAATCTGTTTTAAGTCAGGTGGATGATGCGCATCTGAAGTCGAGCGAATTTTGAAAATGGCATGTGTATCGAGCTGCGTGGGTCCCGCATTTAAGCGAAAAGGCAAATCGAGTTGTTCTAGATTCAGCAGTTCTTGGGTAATGCCTTGCTGCGGTTGAGAGAACACAGACCAAACTTCACCTGATTCCACAATTTCACCGCCATCAATGACCACGACCTGATCGCAGATTTCCCGAATCACCTGCATTTCATGGGTAATCAATACAATGGTGATACCCAACTTCTGATTGATCTCTTTGAGTAGCGACAACACTACAGAGGTGCTTTCTGGATCAAGTGCAGATGTTGCTTCATCACAGAGTAAAATTTTAGGATGGTGGACCAATGCACGGGCAATGCCGACACGCTGTTTTTGACCGCCAGACAGTTGTGATGGGTAATGCTGAACCTTATCGCTCAGCCCAACCAACTGTAAAACTTCATTGACTCGTTGTTCGATGTCTTGTTTGGGATAATTGGCAACGATGAGGGGCAGTGCGACATTTTCATAGACTGTTTTGGCAGACATTAAATTAAAATGTTAGAAAATCATGCCAATGCGTTGGCGGAGCTGAATTAATTCAGCATGACTCAATGTTGCCAAGTCTTGCTGATGGATATGGATATGACCTTCACTAATACGTTCTAAACCATTTAAGGTGCGGAGCAGGGAAGATTTACCCGCGCCACTTTTGCCAATAATGCCAAACACTTTCCCTGTCGGGATGTCGAGGTCAATATTTTTGAGTGCATGTACACTATGCCCTTGAACTGCATAGTGTTTGTTTAAATTACGAATTTTGATATGTGGAATGGAAAAATCCACATGAGAACCAAAGCTGACCATTCTTTTTCTCCTTATTTCCAGCCTTCAAACCACAGACCTTGGCCAAAATCACGGTCTAAAATTTCTTGAACATGTTTTGAGTTTTGGAATGCTTGCACAAAAGTCGCAAGTTTTTGGTTTTGGTCTGGATAGTCTTTACGTGTCACAAATAAAATGGCGTATTTCTTGTCTATCGGATCAAGAAAAAGGGTATGATGCGGATCTGTGACCTTAGCCATTTTTAAATAATGCGGGAAGCCAAAAATTAAATCGGCATCATTAAATGCATGGGCAGTTTGTGGGCCTTCTACTTCAATAAACTGAAGTTGTTTAGGATTGCTCACAATATCTTTTACGGTACACAATTCATTGTTGATATCTTTGAACTGAATCAAACCCGCACGATGCAGTAAAATCAGTGCACGCGCCGAATTCACAGGATCATTGGGAATAACCACACGTGCTTGAGCTGCTAGTGCATCTAAGGACTTATATTTTTTTGAATACAGTCCGACATGACTTCCTGTTCCTGTGGCGAATGCATGCAGGTCATAATTTGTTTCGCGAATTGCATTGCTCAGAAAGACACTTTGCTGAAAAAAGTTGGCATCAATGTCACCATTTTGCACAGCAATATTTGGCGCATGCCAGTCCGAGAATTCAACCAGTTTGACCTGAATGCCTTGCTTTTTTACATCGTCTGCTACGCTTTGTAGTAATTCGGCATAAGGTGGGCTAATACCAATCGTTAAGACATCATCTTGTGCATGGCTTTTGCTATAGCGGTAACCCGCTAGAGCCAAAATTGCCACGATGACGCTTAAGCCAATCAGCCATTTTTTTCGATTTTGAGTGAAGGATTGCGCATGGCTTATACTCACTTCCAACCAGGGAACCAAAGTTTTTCACCAATTTCACTATTCAAAGTCTGTTTAACTTTGTCAGACGTTTGATAAATCTTGATGAACTTTTCAAGCTGTGCTGCTTTCTCTGGATGTTTCTGTTGGTAGTCGTCACGCACCACAAATAAAATCGAATACAGGGTGTTGGTGTTGTCATCTAAGATCAGCGCATCATTTGGGTCGATGGTTTTTGCAAGACGTAAATAATGTGGATAGCTAAAAACCAAGTCAGCATCATCAACGGCACGCGCAGTTTGTGGACCTTCAACTTCAATAAACTGGAGCTTTTTAGGGTTGTTGACAATATCTTGTAGGTTGGATAGGTGATTGTTCGGATCTTTTAAGCTAATCAATTTGGCCTGTTGTAACAGTAAAAGCGCACGACCTTGATTTACTGGATCATTTGGAATAACTGTACGTGCATTTTCAGGAATCGCGGCAATCGAGTCATATTTTTTTGAATATAAACCGACGTGTGTGATGACGCCTTTATCCAGTGCTTTGAGTTTAAATTGGGTTTCTTTAATGGCGTTATCTAAGAAGGGCTGATGCTGAAAATAGTTGGCATCAATATCACCATGGTTGAGCGTGATATTGGGGGTATTCCAATCCGAAAACTCGACCAGTTTGACCTTGATACCTTGCTGTTTCGCTTCTTCCACAGCCACGTTTAATGGATTGGCAAAGGGTGGGCTGATCCCAATCACCAGTTCAGTGTTACTCGATTTTTTATGATAAGACCAAGCCACTAGTGCGATGACGATAGCGGCGACAATTACCCCAATAATGGTAAATTTTGTTTTTACAGTTTGAGCCATGATATTTCTCGTATTTTAAAATTTATGCGGTTTGTTTTTGCTGTGTTTGAGTATGAGGGGCGAGCTTTGACAGCGATACTGCTGTACTGGGTGGTCTGCGGACAGTCGGTTACCTTGAGCGAATAATTTGTGGCGTAAACTACCTGTTTCATAGGCAGTTTTATAACGGCCACGCTCTTGTAATTCTGGGATGACCCAACGAATAAAGTCTTGATGTGACTCTGGGGCAACGGTTCGTGTAAGGTTAAAGCCATCTACGCCAGTTTCATCTATGAGCTGAATGAGTTTTTCTGCTACGGTTTTTCCACTCCCGATGATCAGTGGATAGCGTCCACCGAGTACATGTTGGGCTTTTAAATCAGCTCGGGTAACTTTTTGCTCTTTAAATTTGTTATTAACCGAGGCAATGCTATTGGTTTGTTTATAAGGAATCGCTTCATCATCTGTAAACTGTGCTAAATCAATTCCGACTGAACTGGAAAAATGTGCCAAACCTGCTTCTGGACTGGCATAGCGAATATAGTCGGCGAGTTTTTCTTGTGCGAGTTCATCCGTTTCTGCCGTCACTACACTAATGCCAACAAAGAGTTTAATGGCTTGTTCATCACGTCCATGTCTTAATGCAAGCACACGAATCTTATCGACTTGCTGTTTGAGTTTTTCAGGCGTGTCAGCACCAATAAACATGGCTTCAGCATGTTGAGTTGCAAAAGCTAAGCCTTTACTTGAAGCGCCCGCTTGATAAAGTACAGGCGTCCGCTGAATAGATGGGGAAACCTGAAAAATGCCCTGACTTTGGAAAAATTTGCCTTCATGCTGTATGGCATGAACTTTTGAAGGATCGGTAAAGACCCGGTTTAGTTTATCTTTTTGTACGGCATCGTCTTCCCAAGAACCTTCCCAAAATTTATAGCAAAGTTCGAGAAACTCTTCAGCTTGTTCATAACGCAAGTCGTGATCTTTTAAACCTTTTTGACCAATTAACCGTTCTGCGCTGTCTAAGTAACCCGTGACAATGTTCCAACCAATACGACCGTGGGTTAAATGGTCAAGGCTTGCAAAGCGCCGTGCAAACTGATAAGGCGACTCATAGCTCAAGTTCACAGTGACGCCAAACCCTAAGTGCTGTGTAACGGCAGCCATTGCTGAAACGAGTGTACTTGGGTCATGGCTTGGAAGTTGAATTGACTCTTTTAGGGTTAAATCCAGACCATTTTGATAAACATCGTAGACACCCGTAATGTCGGCGATAAACAAACCATCAAATAAACCTTGCTCTAAAGTTTGCGCCAAATCGGTCCAATAGCTGAGCTCATTAAAACGATGCGACTCATCACGTGGGTGTGTCCACAAACCATGATTGATATGACCTACGCTATTCATATCAAAGGCATTCAGGATGATTTGCTTCGGCTTGTTATTTTGAGATGATAGTGTCATTACAATGTCCCTCTACGTGGCGGAAGTACACCATTAAGAAGATAATTGGCAATGAAGTAATATTTCCAACGTGACGCGTCGTGTAGCGTGTGAACACGTGCATTACGCCAAAAGCGGTCTAAGCCATCTTCACGCTGACTACCACGACTGCCTGCCAGTTCAATCAATTTCGAAGCGGCTTTTAAAGCTGTTTCTGTGCTGTGTGCACGAACTTTCGCTACATCGAGAGATGCTTTGGCAATGTTATCAATGGTTGGATTAGGACGTGCTGCATCAATAGAGCGAGCTGCTTGTTTGAGTAAGACTTCACTGGCACGTACATCGGCAATTACTCGTCCCAGTTCAAACTGTGTTAGAGGATCATCGGTTGCCTGTTCAACAGCAGAGTCAATCCATGGGCGAGCCTGACGCACACGAACCAGTGTTTCCTCGAAAGAAGCACGCGCAATGCCTGTTTCAATGGCAGCATGCATAATTTGAGCAAAAGGCCCCACCAGAGTTGGTCTAGAAAAAGCGGTATCGAAAGGAACAATATCCTCAGCATCTACAGCGACATGATTGAATTTGACTGTACCGCTGCCTGTGGTACGTTGACCAAAACCCGACCAATCATCAATCAGTTTGAGTCCTGTACTACTACGCGGGATAAAGACCAGAAACTCTTTGTCATCGGCATCTTTGACTAAAGTGGGGATGCGGTCTGCAAACAGACTGCCTGTGCAATAAAACTTTTCACCATTGACCACATAGCCTTGTTCAGTTTGGCTGAGTGCAGTTTGTTTTTGTGTTGCATTTTTAGTTTTAAACTCTGCCAAGGCATTACCAAAGCGTGCACCTTTTAGCACTTCTGCATAGAGTTTACGCTTTTGTTGTTCAGTACCGTTGTTACGTAAAACCTCTAAGGCATAGAAATGGTTCTGGGGAATTTGTCCAATCGAACCATCCACACCACTCATTAGTGCAATAATTTGCGCGACCGTATAGCTGGAAACATTTGCGCCCCCGAATTCCTTCGGTACAGTAATCGCCCAGAGCCCAGATTGACTATATGCTTCGATTTCCTCAAAAGGCAAAAGACGTTCCGCATCACGTTGGATAGCCTGTTGTTTAAACTGCTCAGCTAAATTTTTGGCAATCTCTAAGGCTTCAGCATCGCTTTGAATAATATGTGCATACGCCGTGTCTTGGGATTGAAGAGGAACAATGGGTTGAAATGAAGTCATGACGTTCTCCTTAAATCCAAGCGTGGCGAGCAGGGAAAGTGTTATTTAAATAGTAGTTACCCAGTGCATGCAGCTTCCAGCGGATCGGGTCGTGTAAGGTATGCACACGTGCATTGCGCCAATGTTGATCTAAATTATGTTGGCTTAGGCTCGAACGACTGCCGCCAAGCTCTAGGAGTTTTTCAGAAATTTGTAGTGCAGCATCATTGGCATAGACCTTCGCCTCGGCGACTAAGATAGAGGCTTTAGCTGCTTGTTCGGTACTGACGACGCTCAGTTGGTCGAGCTCATCTAAATATTCAGCAGCTTCATCGAGCAGTAGGATAGCGGCATCCAGCAGCACTGCAGATTTGCCGACTTCTTGTAAGGTGTAATGTTCAAAACAGGCTTTCTCAACTTGCGCATCGACAATTGGTCGGGCTTTTTTAACTGCTGACAAAGTATCTTCAAATGCGGCTTCTGCTATGCCGACATCAATCGCAACTTGCATTAACTGTGAGAAAGCACCGCGATAATTGACGTCTTCAGCCAATTTCCGCTCATCAAAGATAAGGAGTGGATCGACTTCAACCCGTTGTAATTTTACTGTGCCACTTGAGGTTGTACGCTGACCAAAACCGTTCCAGTTATCGATGACTTCAACACCTTGTGCTGTGGCATCAACAAGCGTCAGTACCACATATTCTTCAGGGTGAATGGCTTTAATGGCTAACCAATGGGCAAAGCTACTGCCTGTAGAGTAGAACTTTTCACCATCGACATAATAACGACCATTTTCAATGTTTAATGTTGTACTCAGAGTTTTAGTGTCTTTGGTATTTCGTTCAGGGCCGCCATTGGCAAGGCGTTTGCCGTTTAATATTTCATTAAAAATAAACTGTTTTTGTTGTTCGTTGCCCAAGATATCAATCATGTTGAGCAGCGCAATTTGGTTTTGTGGAATTTGACCGACACTTGAGTCGGCTTTATTAATAATGCGAAAAACCTGGGCTAAGGTTTTGTTGGAAACAAATGCGCCTCCAAAAGCTTGAGGAATACGAATACCGCCTAATCCTTTTTGGGTAAATAATTCGACTTCAGCAAAAGGAAGCTGACGGTTCTGATCACGTTGATCCCGACCTTCTAAGGCAAAGTCAGCGACATGATAAGCTGCATTAATCGCATCCTGATCATTTTGTATCACGTGAATATTTTTAGAGAGTGTATGAGACATAAAAGCACCTTTACTTAATGCCTATACGCTACTTGGGATTGCTTGAATGATTAAATGAAGGATTTTGAATTACTTAGCAGCTAAAAAGTTAAAAATAAAATATGCTAAGTTTAATCATTTAGATGATATGTCAAGAAGTTGAAAAATAAGGAATAACTAATTTAAAGAAGGGATGAATAGTATGATTAAAGCCTTGGTTATCAAGATTTGAGATATTGTAGAGAAAAAAACGTATAAATTTGATAAAGGCTGTTGAATATTTTCTAGGCAGTTTTGAGTAAAAAGTACATTGTAAATCCTAAATACAGTGACTAAAGTATCCAACTGAAATAGATGGTTTTTCTGAAAAGCCAAAATAGAAAAATAAATGTGGAGCATTTATGAGAACTTTATACCAGTTTCCTTTATCTCATTTTTGTGAGAAAGCTCGCTGGTTGCTCGATCATAAAGAGCTAGATTTTGTCGCGCAAAATGTAGTGCCTGGGGTTCATCGGGCCTTTGCGCAGTTAAAGACAGGGCAGAATAAATTGCCTATTTTACGTGATCAAGACAAATGGGTCGCAGATACCACCGATATAGCATTATATCTGGATGAGCGTTATCCAGAACATCGATTGTTACGTAATGAGGCACAGCTTCGTAAAGAGGCTTTAGATGTTAATGCTCTAGCCAATGATTTAGGATTGCATGTGCGCCGTTGGGGGTTGGCACATGCATTGTCCGATAACGATCAATCGTTACAGATTATGTTGGGCGAAAAGGGATATTTACGTAAATTTGAGAAATACACCAAACCTTTAATGAAAACATTAATGTCGAAAGGCTATGAGTTGAATGCAGAGAAAATAGAGCATTCCAAAGCCGAAATGCAGCGTTTAATTGAAGTATTGAATGAGAAGTTAATTGCTAATCATGGACGTTACTTTGTCGGGGATCGTTTAGGTTTGGCGGATATTGCTGTATGTTCGATGTTAGCGCCTGTGCTGGAAATTAAGGGGACACCTTGGGAAAAAGACCATGAGGAAAGTCTATCTGAAGAATTTAGTGCTTATAAAACCTATTTAACCAATTTACCCTTAGGGCAGTATGTTTTAAGAGTCTATCAAACCGAGCGCAATGCTCGAGTCGACTGGCGCGGCGTTTAAGATAAGCTCAAGCCTAACAAGGCAAAGGTGGTGTGTGATACAGATACCTTTGCCTTTATTGTATTTTCAATATCATGATTTATAGAAGCTGAATAGAAAGTTTCTCAGTCTATTTATAACTTTGTAAAAGATCATGGCACTCTTTGTTTGAAAAAGCTGATATCTTTTTATCAATCTCAAAATATATGAAAAAAAATGCAAATAAGCTTTATCTTTCATTTGAAATGCTTAATATAAAATAAACACCTATAAACAAACATAAGTTGTGATGAGAGTTAAATAATGGAATTAGATCGTTTTGATAAGCAAATTTTAGAAATTTTAAGTAATGAAGATATCAATCTAAACGAATTATCAGAGCGTATTAATCTATCGGTCAGTTCAGTACATCGTCGTATTAAGCACCTCATTGATAACGACATTATGACCAAAGTTAAGCGTGACATTAACTATCAAAAGCTCGGTTTTAGTCTACATGTTTTGCTACAAGTATCTTTGAGCAAGCACGATACCGACACTTTTTCCAAGTTTTTAGAAGAGCTAGAAAATATTCCTGAAGTGACCAATGCCTTTTTAGTGACAGGGCAGTCAGCAGATTTTATTGTTGAAGTTGTGGCAAGAGATATGGAAAACTATAGTGATATTTTACTCAAACGCATTGGTAAAATCGAACATGTAGTGGCACTCCACTCAAGCTTTGTGATTAAAGAATATAACGTTTTTAACTGTAGTGGTTTGTTGAGCAAAGTCTAAGTCACGCTGAACTTGTATGAGTCTAATGAGTAGTAGGTTTCCTACTTTCAAAAGTTTGCATATTATCAGCCATAATTTTAGCCCTAGTACCTGAAGAACACATGAGCTGTGTATGTTAGAGGTGCTACAGCAGGATGATGTTACTATTCAATTGGTCGTGAAAAACGCTCGGTGGTAAAGTTTTCTGATAGTTCGTGATTGTTTGTTGGAAAATCAAAAATTAGTGACGGCGTGTAACTAATTAAAGCAAGACAGCCAATATTTAATGATAGATGAATATCGATTTAAAAAAGCAAAATTTATTGAAAAGGTATTCAATCAGTCATAAAAAATGCGCTCTCAAAATCATATTTGAGAACGCATTTTTTTAAAGCAGCAGATTAGGCGTCTAATTCTGCCAATACCGCGTCAGAGAACTCAACGTTGGTATAAACGTTTTGTACATCATCTAAATCTTCCAGCATATCAATCATTTTCATAATTTTTTTGGCTTGATCGATATCGGTGATTTCGGCTTTAGTTGAAGGGCTCATGACCACTTCAGCATTGTCCGATTTTAAACCTGCAGCAGTTAAAGCATCTTGTACGTCACCAAAAGATTCAGGTGTAGTAATGACTAAGATTTCATTTTCATCCACTTCGATATCTTCAGCACCTGCTTCAAGGGCTACGTCCATGATTTGATCTTCTAAAGACACATCTTCAAAAGTGATCTCACCACGTTTTGTGAATAAGAAAGCAACTGAACCATTTGTGCCTAAGTTACCATCTGTTTTTGAGAAACAGTGACGGACATCTGGTACAGTACGGTTTAAGTTGTCAGTCATGGTTTCCACAATAACTGCGACACCACCAACACCATAACCTTCGTAAGTAATTTCTTTTAAATCATCGTTATCTTCGCCACCAGCACCACGTTGGATTGCACGGTTGATGACGTCACGTGTCATGTTTACAGAAAGCGCTTTTTCTACAACTGCACGAAGACGTGGGTTGCTTGCAGCATCACCACCGCCAAGCTTTGCAGCAGTTGTTAATTCACGAATAAATTTGGTAAAAAGTTTACCACGGCTAGCATCTTGTTTTGCTTTACGATGCTTAATATTGGCCCACTTGGAATGACCCGCCATGCGAAATATGCTCCTTGTAGATTGGCTTTGTGCCTATCAAATTGTGCAAATTCTACCATAAGCACTTTTTTATGCGAAAGTAGGTGTTTTTCTGAAAATCGCCTGAACAAACAAAAAAAGAATTAAAATTGTTTGAAATAAATACAGTTATTTCAAATTTACCTTATAAAGAAAGTTCACTTTAAAAATTAACTGTTGGGAAATACCCACAGAGACCTAAAAGAATAACGTCTTCAGATTCTTTTAGGTTAATTAAACGATCTTATTGTGCAGCAGTTTTAGGTTCTGGAATCTCAATATCTAAACCAACATGCTCTTTATAAAGTGCTTTAATAAGCGCTAAGTCATGATCTAGATCTGTTGGGTAGATTTTTCCAAAAATACCGCCTTGCTTAGTTTTTGAATTCGCGTACATCAGTACAATAGGCACATTTGCTGCTTTAGCAATATGCCAAAACCCAGTACGAATAGGTTTGCGTACTTCACCTGTTTTGGCACGTGTTGCTTCTGGTGCAATCACTAAATTGAATTTTTTATTTTGGGTAAAGTGCTCAACCATTTGAGACACAATGTCTTTATTTGACTTGCGATCGACCGCGATGCCACCAATGGCTTCGAGTATGGGCTTCATTGGCCCTTTAAATAATTCTTTTTTAATCAGAGTATGGATTTTCATATCGTAGATGTGAAAAATCGCCAGTGACAAGACAGCATCCAACATAGAAGTATGTTCAAAACCAATAATGACTTGCTTATCTTCCAAAACGTTTGGTTGTACATGATATTTCCAGCCTGCGAGTTTAAACAAAGACTCACCAATGAATTTTTTTAACATGAGCATAAAAATACAAGTGTTTTTTAAAGAGGGTAATGTCTGCTTGTTTACTCTTTGAGTCAAGTCCTACTTGATTGCACTTGCTACTTTTATGAATCGTTTTGAATCCTCATCAGTTGAACAAGGAGAGGGCAAGAATTGAATACTAAGATGTTTTAAATCTAATCAAATAGAAAATAAATATGCTGAAAATGAAAATACCACTATTCATAATCTAAATGACAGATTAGACTTTGGTCTAAGATTAAAGTGTGCATTTTCACACTTTAACTTTGGTTTAACAAAGCTCAGGATTGTTAAAATGGCTTATCTTTCGACTTTTTTATGTGCAATAGTTCTCTTTAGTTTGATTGTTTTGTGGTCAATTGTTGAGTTTTTCATTGAGTCACGAAAAAAAGAAAAAGCCAGTATTTAGTTTTTATCCAATTTAATTAAATTTTATTATTCCAGTATTTATAAGTGCTTTTGAGTCTTAGTATGTAACTCAAAGATCGTGAAAGACCTAATATGTCAGTTTGATGATCTAAATTTCCCTGATTGTTTGGATAGTGTACAACCATATATGAAAAAGCTTGTCTTTTGAAAAAATCTTCGCTAGTATTCATTTCGCCTGAACTTGTTGATATATAACAAATTCAGCATATTAGGGCCTATAGCTCAGTTGGTTAGAGCAGCGGACTCATAATCCGTTGGTCGACAGTTCAAGTCTGTCTGGGCCCACCATATAAAACAACCACTTACGTGTACTAATCGTAAGTGGTTTTTTTGTTTTTAGATTCTGGTAAGCAAATGGTAAGCAGATAAAATCAACTTAAACAAACAGTTTCTTTGTATAGTTCTACTAGGTTTTGATCTGTGCTTGGAATGAAGTCTTGAAGTTTCGGGTGAACACGGAAACCTGCTTCAGCTTTTGTAGATATCTCTTTAACTTCACTAGACCAGTTTTCCTTTCTGTATTCTCGCCAATTTAATTTAATTTTGAGTGGACGAGGCTTTGTTGCACAAACCTATCTGTAAAGGCTTATCTAGCAATATAATTCTCAAATGAATAAGCCCGCACGGCTTTGTTGCACAAAGATTTCATAACTATATGATTTTAAAAGTTTTGATTATTTTTTGATCCAAAATTAAATTTATTTAAATCAGACGCTTACATATTTATGCAACAAAGCCAATTCTAAATATAATTAAAGATAATCTCCACACAATCTCAACACAATATTGGCAGAAATTTGACACTCAGTTTTAACAATAGCAACTATCATTAATTTTGTTGTAGTTAGAATGAACAATCACTTTCATCTTAAGCTTTGTGCATTAGGGATGAGTGCAGCCATGATTATGGGCTGTAAACGAAATGCTGAAGAAATTCAAACTGAACAGCCACCTGCGGTTGTGAGCGTGTTTACTGCACAGCATCAGCCAATTCATCTTATTGAAAATCTTCCTGCACGCGTAGCAGCCTACCGAATTGCAGAAATTCGTCCACAAGTTGGGGGGATTGTGGAAAAGGTTTTATTTACACAAGGTTCTGATGTCAAAGCAGGGCAGCCTTTATTCAAAATTAATTCCGATATCTTGCAAGCAGATGTAGAGAGTAATCACGCTACATTGCAACGTGCTCAGGCTGAAGTGATGCGTTTAAAATCGCTTCTTGGTCGTTATGAACAATTATTGTCAAGCCATGCAATTAGCCAGCAAGAATATAACAATACTGAGACAGCGTATAGTCAAGCGATAGCCGATGTTGCTCAACTAAAAGCAGCATTAACCAGACAAAAGTTGAACTTAAAATATTCTACGGTTACAGCACCGATTTCTGGTCGTATTGGTCAGATTCTAGTGACGGAAGGTGCATTGGTTGGTCAAGCAGATACTAAGGCGATGGCTGTCATTCAACAGATCAGTCAAGTTTATGTTGATGTAAAACAATCCATTAGTGAATATGAGAAATTACAAGAAGCGTTGCAACAAGGAACAGTATCCGATGTGCAACCTCAAGTCGTCATTTTAAATAGTCAGGGCAAGCCTTATCAGGCAAAGGGTAAATTATTGTTTTCAGATACCAATGTTGATCCTGATACGGGTGATGTCACAATTCGTATCCTCGTTAATAATCACCAGCAAGAGCTTTTACCGGGCATGTATGTGCGGGTCAACATTAATCGTGCTGTAGTTGACAACGCGATTTTGATACCAGAACAAGCAATTCAACATGATGTGAGTGGCAAGACCAATGTTACCGTCATTAATCCGCAGGGGCAGGCTGTTGTTAAACCTGTTCAGTTAGGGCAGCGTTATCAAAGTAATTATGTGATAACCAATGGCTTGAGTGCTGGTGAAAAGGTCGTGGTTGAAGGTGCTGATCGTATTCAGCCAGAGCAGGAATTAAAAATAAAAATCTGGCAACCATCTGTAGCTACCTCTGAAAAAGGAGCACATTAAAAATGTCTCAGTTTTTCATACGTAGACCAATTTTTGCTTGGGTCATTGCACTATTTATTATTTTATTTGGGGTGCTGAGTATCCCAAAATTACCCATTGCCCGTTTTCCCAGTGTAGCTCCTCCACAAATCAGTATTACCGCAACCTATCCTGGTGCGACGCCTAAAACCCTCAATGATAGTGTAGTCACCTTGATTGAGCGTGAGATGTCAGGGGTTAAAAACTTACTCTATTACAGCTCTACATCGGATAACTCGGGCAGTGCAACCATCACAGCGACCTTTAAGCCTGGTACAGATGTTGAACTTGCCCAAGTTGATGTACAAAACAAGATCAAAGCAATTGAATCGAGACTACCACAGTCGGTGAGGCAGCAAGGTTTAATGGTTGATGCTGCATCATCTGGATTTTTGATGATTGTGGGACTCAATTCCCCTGATAATCGTTATTCTGAAGTTGATCTGAGTGACTACATGGCTCGCTTTGTGATTGAAGAGCTTAAGCGGGTCAATGGCGTGGGTAAGGTTCAAAATTTTGGTGCGGAAAAAGCCATGCGCATTTGGGTCGATCCTGATCGCTTGGTTGCATACGGACTTAGCATTAAAGATGTTAATACAGCCATTCAAAATCAGAATATTCCAATTTCTCCTGGGCGAATCGGAGATTTGCCTGCGTCAAAAGATCAGCAGATTACCATTCCTTTAACCGCTTTAGGTCAGCTTGAAAATATTGAGCAATTTGAAAATATCAGCCTGAAATCAAATAAAAATGGGGCAAATGTTAAATTATCGGATGTGGCTCGCATTGAAATTGGTGCGCAGTCTTATAATTTTGCCATTCTGGAAAATGGTAAACCCTCGACGGCTATCGCCATTCAAATGAGTCCCGGTGCCAATGCAGTGAAAACCGCCCAAGGCGTTCAAGCCAAACTTGATCAGCTCAGTGGCTCTTTACCTCAAGGCATGAAATTTTCTATTCCGTACGATACAGCGCCCTTTGTAAAAGTATCAATTGAAAAAGTAATTACCACCTTGCTAGAGGCGATGGTGTTGGTATTTATTGTGATGTTTATATTTCTTCACAATATTCGCTATACCTTAATTCCTGCAATTGTGGCGCCAATTGCCTTGCTGGGAACCTTTGCAGTCATGCTGATGGCTGGGTTTTCAATTAACGTGTTAACCATGTTTGGCATGGTGCTCGCCATCGGAATTATTGTGGATGACGCGATTGTGGTGATTGAGAACGTGGAAAGGATCATGGCAACAGAACACTTGTCTCCTGTAGAAGCAACCTCAAAAGCCATGACTGAAATTACCAACCCCATTATCGGGATTACCTTAGTCTTGGCTGCGGTATTTTTACCGATGGCCTTAGCATCAGGCTCTGTGGGGATTATTTACCGTCAATTTACCATTACTATGTCGGTTTCTATTTTGTTTTCAGCATTCTTGGCACTGACATTCACGCCTGCCTTATGTGCAACGTTACTAAAACCTATTCATGCACACCAAGAAAAAAAAGGATTTTTTGGCTGGTTTGATCGAAATTTCGAAAAATTGAATAGTCAATACGAAAAAGCACTGTTTCGAGTGACTCGGCATATTTTTCCTGCGATGCTGATTTTTTTGGGCATTGTAGCGGTGCTGATCTTCAGTTTTAAAATGGTGCCAACTGCATTTATGCCAGAGGAAGATCAAGGCTGGTTTATGACCTCCATTCAGTTGCCCGCAGATGCCACTCAGCAGCGCACCATGAAGGTGGTCGATGAGTTTCAGCAATTTCTTAATCATGAAAAAGGCATCAAAGACAATATGGCGATTTTAGGATTTGGATTTAGCGGTTCAGGTCAAAATACTGCCATGTTTTTTACCAATCTGACCGATTTTAAAGAGCGAACCATTACTGCTCAAGAGGTTGTAAACAATGCCAATATGGCCATGACCGAAAGCTCAGAGGGGCAGACAATGTCTGTTTTACCGCCCGCGATCGATGAATTAGGGACTTCGTCTGGTTTTACTTTGCGTCTACTGGATAGAGGCAACATTGGGATGGATGCGTTGATCAAAGCGCAAGATCAACTGATTGCACTTGCTACACAAAGTAAAAAACTCACGGGGGTGTATGCCGAAGGTTTACCAGATGGGAGCACAGTACAGCTTAAAATTGATCGTGAAAAATTACAGGCGCTTGGTGTCAATTTTAGCGATGTCACGGATATTATTTCGACTTCTATGGGGTCTATGTATATCAATGACTTCCCCAATCAGGATCGTATGCAGCAAGTGATTGTACAACTGGATGCCAAATCTAGAATGAGCATTGAGGATATTGTAAAAATTAAGGTGAGTAGCCAGAGTGGTAAATTGGTATCGATGTCTGAAGTGATCACACCCGTTTGGCAACACGCTCCACAGCATTACAACCGCTACAATGGTCGACCATCCTTAAGTATCACAGGGAGTCCCGCAGCAGGATTTTCTTCAGGGCAAGCAATGCTTGAAATGGAACGTCTCATTGCACAATTGCCTAAAGGTGTCGGTTATGAGTGGACGGGGATTTCTCTGGAAGAAAGACAGTCTGAAGCGCAGACCACATTCTTGCTGATCTTATCGATGCTGGTGGTGTTTTTGGTGCTGGCTGCGCTGTATGAAAGCTGGCCAATTCCTTTATCGGTGATGCTGGTGGTTCCTCTTGGCATGGTGGGTGCATTTATTGCGGTGATGATAAGAGGCATGCCCAATGACATTTTTTTCAAAGTTGGTTTGATTACCATTATTGGTTTATCTGCAAAAAATGCAATTTTGATTGTTGAGTTTGCCAAAACATTGAGACAAGAGGGTATGAGCTTGGTGGAGGCAACCGTTGCCGCTGCAAAACTGAGGTTACGTCCTATTTTAATGACGTCTTTGGCATTTACCTGTGGTGTGATTCCCTTGGTAATCGCGACAGGTGCCAGTTCGGAAACGCAAAAAGCCATTGGTACAGGCGTCTTTGGCGGCATGATCAGTGCCACCATTCTGGCAATCTTTTTTGTTCCAGTATTCTTTATTTTCGTGATGAACATAGTAGAAAAGTTCTCTCAGCGAAAACATTCTCACGAGTAGCCCAAGTCCAGCATAGTCATGGGATAAGGTGTGTTCACTTTATCTCATCGGACGATGTTGTGTAATATTTTAAAGAGGTTTATGCAATGCAGTTAAAGATTGAAACACCAAGATTGATTTTGCGAGCATTTGAAATTGAAGATGCGAGTGATTTGCTGGCTTATCTTTCTCAGCCCAAAGTAAATTGTTTTATCGGTGAACAGATTCCAAATATTGAACAAGCGATTGAAAAAATAAAATCAAGACAGCAGAGTAAAGATTATCTTGCAGTTCAGTTAAAACAAAGCAATCATGTCATTGGCGAGCTATTTTTTATTCATGAAGAACCAGATACCTACTCCGTAGGGTGGAACTTCAATGCAAATTTTCATGGTCAAGGCTTTGCCTATGAGAGTGCTGATGCATTCTTAGATCATCTTTTCAATCAGCTTAATGCACGAAGAATCTATGCTTATGTGGAGGAGGATAATCATGCCTCACAAAAACTGTGTGAACGTTTAGGCATGCGTAAAGAAGGATGTTTTATCGAATATATTTCTTTTGTTCAATATGAGGATGGAACGCCAAAATATGAAAATACCCTTCAATACGCCATATTGAAAAAAGAATGGTTAGAGAAAAAGTAGGATTTGAGACCTTGATCTAGCACTAGGATTTTTTCAAGAGAATGGTAAAACAGCTACCACCAAAATCTGTTGATTTTGTATAAGTGATCTGCCCTTGATGCGCTTCAATAATAGCGTAAATCACCGCAAGCCCAAGACCAGTGCCACCTTCCAAGCGTGACCGAGATTCTTCTAAACGGTAAAAGGGTTTAAATAAATGTTCGAGGTGCTGTTCATCAATACCTGGCCCTTGATCTTCAAGCATTAAAATCCAATGGTCTTGGGTTGTTTTGGTGGTAATTGAAAGTATGCCAGCGTCTGCATAACGTGAGGCATTAGAAAATAAGGCAATCAGCACTTGTTCCATACGTCTTGCATCACATAACACTGTTTCATGGGTTAAATTAAAGACCACATGCAAGCCTTTGTGTTGAAAGCGATCCTGAAACATTTGAACGCACTTGAAAATACTGTTCTCAAGGGTTGTTTCTTGGAGGTCTAAACGGAATTGTTGATTTTCAACCAAAGTCAGCGTGCGTAAATCTTCAACCAAATAAGATAATCCTTCGACTTGATTGAGCAAGCTTCGATGTAATTGCGGATCTGCTTCAAAAATACCATCTACAATTCCTTGTAATCGACCCTGTAAAATGGTGATCGGGGTGCGAAGTTCATGTGCAATTGCCGCATTCCAAAGGGTAGAATTTTTGACTGATACCTCAAGCTGATTGGCCATGGCATTAAAATTCTGGATCAGTGACATGAATTCGTGCGGAATGTGTGCTTGTTGCTGTTCAATTCTTAATGAAAGATTCCCTTGCTGAATTTGTTGTACGACATTGGCCAGCGCATTAATCGGTTGGGTATAGCGTTTAGCGTATCTAAAAGCTAAAAAAGTTGACAGTAAAAAGCCCGTCAACAAGACCAAAAAAGTCCACAGATAGTCCACAGAGGTAAAGGAAAAATCTTCAGGGCAAGCATTATGGAGATCGAGTAAACCTTTTTCTGTAGCCCAACCATAAACCAAATAGCCTAAACCAAAGGAAAATATGGTAATGCCCAGATTCAGTACGCTCATCATGATCAGCAGCTGGGCGCTAATACCAATCGAACTTTTATTCAGTTTAGTTATCATGATTTTGATCTAATCGATAGCCTACACCACGTAAATTGATGAAATATCCTAATGCACCTTTTTGTTCAAGCTTTTTCCGTAAGTTACTAATATGACTGTCCACGGTACGGTCTAGAGTCGTTTTTTCGGGCATACATTTTTCAATTAATTCACTTCTGGTAAAGACCTTATTTGGACTTTGCAGCATCAGCTTGAGAATATTAAATTCAGTCAGCGTGAGATTCAGCAGTTGCTTTTGATCATGTTGAAGAACATAGACCAAATGTTGTTCAAGATCAATTTCAATAGATTTATAGTTCAGATATTTCTTTTGTTCCTGCTGTAAGGTACTCCGACGTAATACTGCTTCAACTCGAGCAATCACTTCATTCGGATTAAAGGGTTTCACCACGAAGTCATCAGCACCCATTTTTAATGCCATGATTTTATTGTCGAAATCATCCATGGCAGTAAGCATGATTACAGGGAGATTACTGTACTGTCTTAGAACGGTTAATATTTCCCAACCATTTTTTTTGGGCAGTTTAATATCTAAGATCACAAGATCAATAGCATGGACTTTTAACAGTTCTAGCGCCTGCTGACCTTGTATAGCACGTATTACATGCATATTTTCTTTTTTTAAATATCTTTCAAGAATATCACCGATATCAAAGTCGTCTTCAACCACAAGAATGGTTTTATTGGATAAGTCGCAGGAATGATAGGATGTGTTCAAGAGAATACCAAAGCGTACTAAAATTAAGTTTATGGATATTTTTCAAAGTATAGTGATTTTATAGAAATGTCTAATCGGGTAGTTAATATTTTCATTAATTTTAATGATTAGCAGCGTAGATCTTATGTTGTTTAATTCAATATATATCCAGAAATTTGCGACCGTTAATTTATAAGCTTTGGTTCACATTTTTAAAGGAAATAAACATATTGTCTTGATCAAGTACGTTCAGATAGAGATAAAACAAGCATAGGTTTTTTATGAGGAAATCTTCAAAACAACTATAGTATTTTGATTAAGTGCCCAATTTCAATAAACTGCATCACCTTATCTGGTATGACCGACCTCTATGGAAGGTGAACATGTTCAACTTTCTCTGTTGAAATTCGAGTTGAACATGATGTTTTTTCTCTCCTATCTTTTTATCAATATCTTATTTTTAAAATCCATGAGTATTGATTGTGCGTGCATCTAAGCGAGAAATTCAATGGAATTAAAGCAGCTCAAGTATTTAGTGACGATTGTCGAATCTGGAAGCTTTGGAAAGGCTGCACAAAAGCTAGATGTCGGAACCTCGGCTTTAAGCCAGCAAATTTCTAAACTTGAAGATGAACTTTGCACACGTTTATTACGCCGCTCTACCACAGGGGTGGAACCAACGCCTTCAGGTTTAGCTTTTTTTAAACAATCACAACTTGTCCTTAGGCATACGCAATATGCCATTGAAGCCGCACATTCTTCTCGTTTAACGGGACATGTCTGTGTAGGATTTTCACCGAGTATTGCTTCGGTACTGGGTGTACCGTTAATGAATTTGATGTCCAAACGTTATCCCGATATTAAGGTGCATTTGGTTGAGAGTCTGTCTGGTAACCTAGCCACCTTGGTCAATTCGCGCCAACTAGATATTGCCATTATTTTTACTCAAGATGTTGATCCAAGTTGGTCAGTCCAGCCTTTACTGAAAGAACCGATGTTTTTGATAGCACATGAAGATTTACTTCATAAGTATGGCTTTGCAGAAAATATTCAAACCAAGCAAATTGAATTTGAAAAAGTAAATCAACTGCCTTTGGCTTTACCCAGTCAACGTCATGGCTTACGCAAATTCTTGGAGCAAAAAGTTGAACTGTTAAATGTCGAATTTGAAATAGATGGTTTGCATTTACTCATGAACTGTGTGCGTCAACTCAATATGGCAACTATTCAGCCAGGCAGTGCCTATTTTGAATACCTTAGATCGGATTTGTGCTTCCTTAAAATCGTTTCGCCAGAGCTAGATCGAATGAATTATCTGATTAGTATTTCAGAAGAGGAGTTATCTCCAGCTAGCCTTGCCACCAAAGTAGCTATAAAAAATTGTATTAAGGAATTGATAAGTAAAGATTTATGACCGAGTGTCGAACTATTAGACTTTTAGCCTATTTAGTTTTAATAAAGACCTATTTAAGTCCTTAGCATCACGTTGACCTCTTGTTTTGAGTTTTAATTGTTCAAAATTCGAGAGGGAAGATATCGAATGCATGATGTAATAGTGATTGGCGGTGGGAATGCCGCATTGTGTGCAGCTATCACTGCACGAGAGACAGGTGCATCAGTATTACTAGTCGAAGCAGCTCCAAAAGAATGGCGCGGGGGAAATTCACAGCACACTCGCAACTTGCGCTGTATGCATGATGCTCCACAGGATGTATTGGTGGATGCATATTCGGAAGAAGAATATTGGCAAGACTTATTCAAAGTCACTGCTGGAAAAACCAATGAACATTTGGCGCGTTTGGTAATTCGTACCACAGCGAATTGTCGTGATTGGATGCGTCAACACGGGGTCAATTTTCAACCCCCTTTATCAGGTGCTCTTCATGTTGCCCGTACCAATGCTTTTTTCATGGGCGGAGGTAAAGCGCTGGTCAATGCTTATTTTAGAAGTGCTCAAGACCTCGGTGTCGAAATCCGTTACAACACTAAAATTACCGACCTAATTATTGAAGATGGCAAATTTATCGCAGCGGTTGCAGCCGATGGTACCCGCTTTGAAGGTGCATCTTGTGTTCTCGCTGCAGGCGGTTTTGAATCTAATCGTGAATGGTTAAAAGAAGCTTGGGGCCAAAACGAAAATGGTGAATGGCCTGCAGATAACTTCATTATTCGTGGCACTCGTTTTAATCAGGGCAACTTGCTGAAATTAATGATAGATATAGGTGCCGATATTATTGGCGATCCATCTCAGTCACACTGTGTAGCGGTGGATGCCCGTGCTCCTTTATATGATGGCGGTATTTGTACCCGTATTGACTGCGTGTCTTTGGGTATTGTGGTCAATAAAAACGCTGAGCGTTTTTATGATGAGGGTGAAGATTTCTGGCCAAAACGCTATGCGATATGGGGACGTCTGGTCGCTCAACAGCCAAATCAAATTGCTTATTCAATTATCGATTCAAAATCAGTGGGTAAATTTATGCCGCCTGTTTTTGAAGGGACGCAAGCCAATAGCATTGAAGAGCTCGCCCAAAAGTTAAATTTGGATGTTGCGACCTTATCCAAAACGGTAAGGGACTATAACCATGCTTGTGTTGAAGGTGAGTTTAACCACACAGTGTTGGACAATTGTCATACCGAGAATTTAAGCCCGGCAAAAACGCATTGGGCAGTTCCGCTCGATCAGCCCCCGTATTATGCCTATGCCTTAAGACCAGGTATTACCTTCACCTATTTAGGTCTGAAAGTTAAAGATGATGCCGCAGTACGTTTTAACGATATCGCAAGCCCAAATTTATATGTGGCAGGTGAAATGATGGCGGGCAATGTGCTTGGTCAGGGTTATACCGCGGGTGTGGGAATGTCAATTGGAACCACCTTTGGACGTATTGCAGGTAAGAATGCTGCATCCGCTGCATTTAAGCAGGGAGCTTAAATATGAATTCCAATGTAAAAAAATTCATTCCTGTAGTGCAACTTACTGAGAATGAACAGCAAGTTAAGCAGGCTTTACAAATTTGTAATGCATGCCGTTACTGCGAAACTTTCTGTGCTGTATTCCCAGCCATGACCAAGCGTTTGGAATTCACACAGGCGGACATTCACTATATGGCTAACTTGTGCCATAACTGTGGCGCGTGTTTACATGCCTGCCAATATGCACCGCCACATGAATTTGGTGTGAATATTCCTCAAGCTATGGCTCAAGTTCGCTTGGAAACTTATCAAGAGTTTGCAGTACCGGCTTCTTTTGGTGCCATTTACAAAAAGACAGGCATTGCCTTGGTGTCTGGAATGTCATTCAGCTTCTTCTTGTTGATGTTGGCAGGGGTTTGGATGAATGGCACAGACTTATTCGGTCAATATCAAGGTGATTTTTACGCGATTTTCCCACATAACTTTTTAGCAGTTTTATTCGGTTCAGTCTTTATCACCGCCTTTGTACTGCTAGGTTTGGGAGTAGCGAAGTTTTGGAAGCAAACTTCTGAAATTATTCCAGAGGGTGTGGCACAACCAGACATTCTACAGGCTTCTAAAAATGTCTTGACCCTGAAATACCTCGATGGAGGACATGGCAAAGGCTGTAATGAAGAAGATGATCGTTATACCCACATACGCCGTGTATTTCATCATTTCACGATGTATGGATTCTTATTGTGCTTCTTGGCAACGAGTGTTGCGACTTTCTATCACTATTTTTTAGCTCTAGAAGCACCGTATGCATATACCAGTTTACCTGTCATTTTAGGCACATTGGGCGGGATTGGTTTGGTCGTTGGTCCAATCGGACTGCTCTATCTAAATATCAAACGCCATCCATTACATGGTGATGCTAAACAAAAGCCAATGGATCGCGGTTTTATCTTCTTATTGTTATTGATCAGTATTACTGGACTAGCACTACTGGCATTCCGTGACAGTTCTGCAATGGCGCTATTACTGATCATACATTTGGCGACCGTTATGACTTTCTTCTTAACTATTCCTTTTGGCAAGTTTGCACATGGTTTTTACCGTAGCGCAGCTTTACTGAAGTTTGCTGTAGAAGAGCGTATTGCAAAACATAAGGTTAAAACTAAGTAAGCCTTAACCATGATTGTGCCAAGGAGGTCGATCATGGTGATGGTTCAAAATCAAAAGATTAATAGAGTAAACACTTTATAAGGATGTATTAACATGAAAAATTTAAAATTACTCGCATTAGCATGCATCGGCGTGACAATGGTTGGATGTGGTTCAGGAAATGCTTCTAAAGCGGCGGGTGAGCCTAAACGTCCAGAGTGTATTGCCCCAGCCAAGCCAGGCGGTGGTTTTGACATGACTTGTAAACTGATTCAGTCTGGCTTTAAAAAAACAGAACAGCTTGAAGCACCGATTCGTGTCACGTATATGCCAGGCGGTGTAGGTGCTGTTGCCTATAACAAGATTGTCAATAATGATCCTGCGAACAATGATGCCGTGATTGCATTTTCGACGGGTTCACTTTTGAACTTGGCGCAAGGAAAATTTGGAAACTTCTCTGAAAAAGATGTGAAATGGCTGTCAGGGGTAGCCGTAGATTATGGTTTGGTTTCGGTACATAAAGACTCACCACTGAAAAACCTCGATGACCTGATGAAAGCCCTACGAGAAAATCCGAAAGCCATTAGCTTTGGTGGTGCAGGGAGTGTCGGTGGTCAAGACTGGATGCAAACTGCAATGTTGGCAAAAAAAGCGGGTATTAGTCCTGCCGACTTGAGATTTGTTGCACTTGAAGGTGGGGGGGAAGTCCTAACTTCATTACTGGGGCAGCATATTCAAGTTGGTGTCGGCAATGTCAGTGAAGTCGGCTCACACCTAGAATCTGGTGATATTCGTGTTTTGGCAGTGTTTGCAGACAAACGCTTAGAAGGGAAATTCTCACAGCTACGTACTGCCAAAGAGCAGGGCTATGACATTGAATGGCCAGTAATCCGTGGGTTCTATATTGGACCAAAGGTCAGTGATGACGCGTATGGCTGGTGGAAAAATGCTTTCGATAAAATGATGGCTGACCAAAAATATGAAGCAATACGTAACAACCAAGATCTTCTCCCATTTCAGATGACAGGTGAAGAAATTACTGCCTATGTATATAAGCAGACTGAAGAAATGCGTCAATTGTCGCAAGAATATAAATTATCAAAATAGCACATAGACTGAGTTGAGAAACAATTTCTCAGCTCAGTTTTTGTTTTGAGGATAGATGATGAAATCTGAACGGATTCTTACCGCCATTATTGCAGTGTGTGGATTATTTTTGCTGATCTATGCAAGCAATTTTGAAGCGCCAATTTCCTACGATCCAGTGGGACCTAAAGCTTTTCCTATTTTATTAATGGGCTTAATTACAGCTAGTGCAGTGTATCTCACTGTGCGCCCAGCCATTATGTTTGAGCCAGTTGAGTTAGGCTGGACGAAGTATCTGCTTGGTAAGTTAGCGTTGTGTACAGTTGCTTTAACACTGTATGCATTAGTTTTTGAATGGCTGGGCTTTATTGTTGCAACGCTGTTGATGACGGTAGCATTGGGCAAACTTTTCCATGGCAAGACCGTACCAGTTTTGGTTACAGGTTTGGTACTCAGCGTTAGTACCTATTATATGTTTGACCGTTTCTTGGATGTGCCATTACCACTTGGATTTTTTGGTTAAGGATGACCCGATATGGACGTATTAAGTTTTTTAATGACAGGTTTCGAGGTTGCCTTACAACCGCAAAATCTCCTAATTGCCTTTATTGGTGCCTTTATTGGAACAATTGTAGGCTTATTGCCAGGTTTAGGTCCTATTAATGGCGTGGCAATTTTATTGCCGTTTGCTTATGCCTTAGGTTTACCTGTTGATAGTGCCTTGATTTTATTGGCAGCAGTTTATTTAGGCTGTGAATATGGTGGACGTATTTCAGCGATTCTCTTAAACGTACCTGGAGATGCTGGGGCCATTATGACCACCTTAGATGGTTATCCATTGGCACAGCAAGGAAAGGCAGGTATTGCCTTGTCGTTGTCTTCGGTCAGTTCTTTCATTGGCAGTACGATCGCTTTTATTGGTATTGTGTTGTTTGCTCCAATCTTGGCGAAATGGGCGATCGCGTTTGGTCCAGCCGAATATTTTGCCTTAATGGTATTTGCAATTGTCTGTTTAACGGGTTTGGTCAGCACACAGCCTTTCAAAACATTAATCATGGCATTAATGGGCTTGGCTCTTTCGACTGTGGGGATGGATGCAATTACAGGGGTGTATCGCTTTACCTTTAACAGTGTTGGATTAAGTGACGGTATTGCGTTTACGACTTTGGTCATTGGTTTATTTAGTGTTAGTGAAATCTTATTACTGCTTGAACGCACCACGATTGGTAAAGTCGCGATGGAGCAAGGAAAACGTTCACTATTCAACGTGAAAGAATTTCTCAGTTCATTGGCTACCATTATCCGTGGTGCATTAATTGGTTTCTTCTCGGGAATTTTACCTGGTGCAGGTGCAACCGTTGCAAGTGCGATGGCTTATACCACTGAACGCAAGATGGCAAGCGACAATAGCAAGTTTGGTAAAGGTGATCTGCGTGGTCTTGCAGCTCCCGAAAGTGCCAATAACGCAGCAGCTTGTGGCTCATTTGTCCCGATGTTGACTTTGGGTGTACCAGGTTCTGGTACAACAGCGGTAATGATGGGGGCATTGCTTATGTACAACATTACTCCAGGCCCACAATTATTTACAGAGCAGCCAGTATTGGTTTGGTCACTAATTGCATCTTTGATGGTCGGTAATATCATTCTGTTGGTATTGAACTTGCCATTAGTGGGTTTCTTTGCCCGCATGTTGAGTATTCCTAATTATATTCTGATTCCAATTATTGCCAGTGTCAGCTTTGTTGGGGTGTATGCCATTCACACCAATATCTTTGACTTGCTGCTCTGCATGGGCTTGGGTGTATTTGGATATATCCTGAGAAAATTTGATTTCCCATTGGCACCGTTAATTCTTGGCTTCGTACTCGGGGAATTAATGGAGTCGAACCTGCGACGCGCATTGTCTATTTCTCAAGGTGAACTCAACATTTTGTGGAGCAGTAACATCAGTATGGGTCTTTGGATCATGTCGACCTTGTTATTGATCTTACCAGTGGTACGTAAGTACCTGTTCATCAAAAAGCAACAAGCTTAACGGGATGGCAATAACGGTCAGTAGCTGTTGACTATTATTGCCCAAAAATATGAAAACAATCAGCTCAAATATCAAAGGCTTGGCTCTCGCTCTATTGGGTGCCGTATTGGCCAATTATGTGCATATTCCTTTGCCATGGTTGCTGGGTCCATTGTTGACAGCCTTGCTACTGGGTAGCGTTGGGCATCCACTCAGCTGTGATCCTCGTTGGCGACGTGTAGGGCAGATCATTATTGGTATGGCCCTAGGTCTATACTTTACACCTGCTCTGGTACAAGCCATCGCTGCTTATTGGGGCTTTATTCTGATTGGGATGGCATGGTCACTCTTACTGGGAGCTATGTTGGCGGGTCTGCAATATCGAATTAATGCTTTAGATTGGGCTACCGCATGGTTTTCTTCAGCCATTGGCAGTGCTAGTGAGATGGTGAATATTGCAGAACGTCATCAGGCACAAGTCGATAAAGTGGTTGCTGCACATAGTTTGAGAATTGTGATTCTGGTGGTGTTAGTTCCAGTTTTTATGCAAGTTTATTTTCAAGTTGAATGGCCTAGTTTACATATACAAGATACGGAAAGATTTGACTTTCTTCAGGTCTTTCTGCTTTTTTGTCTAGCATTTTTTGTTGGTAGGGTTTTTCAATTTTTTAATCTTTTGAATGCCTGGATTTTGGGTCCACTAGCCATTATTGGCTTGATGTCATTCTACGGAATGCTTCAAATGAGATTACCTGAATGGTTTATTGCTTTTGGTCAAGTTTGTATTGGTTGGTCATTGGGTAGCAAATTTCCATTTAGTTTTTTAAAGAACAATAAAAAATTTATTTTGATGACATTGGTATTCAATCTAATGGCTTTAGGGTTCTCAATTAGTTTTGCTTTATTGCTGGTCAATTTAAGTCATACGCAAAAACAGCTTTTGATTTTAGGGCTTTCACCAGGAGGAATTGCAGAAATGTCACTCATGGCGAAAGCTTTGGGGCTTGCGGTACCCATTGTTGTGGCTTTTCAACTTTCCAGATTAATTTTTGTCATTCTGACTACTCATTTCTTTTATCAACGCAGTCTTCAACTGTTTTTTAAATCTGAAAAATAAGACGTTCTAAGCAGCTGCACATGCTCATATAGGAGGAACTATACCTACAGTTTTTGTAAATGGATGAACAACATAGTTTTTTAAATAAAATACATGGAATGCAAAATGAAATTTAATACACCTAGGATTGCACTCATTGCGAGTTTGACCACGATCACTACATTTACCCATGCAAATCAGAGCAGTGAAATCGAACAATTGCGTGCTGAAGTGAATGAGCTTCGACAAATGCTTCAGGCTCAGCAAGTGAAATCGGCTACTAATCCGAATATCACACCAACAGCGGAAACCACTGTAGTTAAACCTGCTGAAAAAAATATCCAAGCTATATCAAAGTGGCAAACCAAATCTGGTGCTGATGTGAATTTGTATGGATTTGTTCGTGCTGATGTTGCATACCAGATTGAAGGTGCGAAAGGCATGTTTAACCGGATTAATACTGTGGTGCTAGAAGGGGATCCGAGTAAAAAAGCCACTGAAGATCGCTTGGATTCGACAGTGAATGCCACACGTATTGGTTTAGATTTTTCCACCCCCTTAGCTGACCAAACATTAAAAGGCAAAATTGAAATCGATTTTCGTGGTGGAGAGAACAAGGATACAGCACGCTTACGGCATGTTTATTTGAATTATGATCGTTGGTTGATTGGTCAAACGACATCTAATTTTCTTTCAACAGAAACAGCGCCAGAAATGCTCGATTCAAATACTGCTTTAGGTGGTGGTACAACACGTAATCCAATGGTGCGATACTCGCAATCCATCAGTCCGCTCACCATCTATTTCTTAAGCTTAGAAAAAGGCAATGATGAGAACCGTTTGCCCTTACTCGCAGGTAAAGTTAAACATGAATTTGCCACTGGTAAAGGAGTAATGACTGCACGCGGTCTGCTGCAAGAAGTACGCTTACGTAGTGAAAATGATGAAACAGAATTGGGTTGGGGAGCAGCACTCGGTCTTCGTTATAAAATCACGCCATCCTTATTATTCAATACGAACTATTCGCATGTTTCTGGAGACAATAAATTACTTTTGGCAAGTTCAGATAACCGTCGTTATATCCAAAATGGTGATGACATCGAATTAATTGATTTTGATGCCTTTCAAATGGGTCTTACTTATCAATTTAATCAAAAGCTGAGAAGCACTCTCGGCTATGGTGCATTGATCTATGCTGATAAAGACCGAATTCCGAAAGATGCCAATGAGAAGTTACAACAGGGCTGGGTGAATATGATGTTCAAACCCAATAAACCTTTAACTTTTGGGGTGGAGTATGTTTATGGTGAGCGTAATACCGTGAATGATCGAATTGGAAAAGATAATCGTATAGAAATGATGGCGAAATATGAATTCTAGAACAGGATTGATACTTTGCGGATATTCACTTTTCTGATTGTCTGCATCGTAAGTTTATAGTCAAATCATTATAAAACCAATACAAATCAGTCGATGAATTATTTCGAGTTTTTTTTAGAATCCTGTATGGATAATAAAGTAGTTTGACTATAATTAAGCCATCGGCTCAAGAAATGCTATTCATCTGGCATTGCTTGAGCTTTTCTATTTTACGTCTGGAGCGTAAAGTAATTTAGCAGCAAATAGTCACCTAATATGTGTAATTCATAGACATCATTTCAATATAATTGGTGTTTATGAACAGAGAAATTCAACAAAGACTCGTATGGGTTAAATTATTTGAGAGACCAATGATGCTGGCCTAGTTTGTCGGAGATGTGGCATTTCT
>NZ_JBIMCF010000024.1:0-43010 GCF_048551975.1 Acinetobacter johnsonii
ATATCAAACCGTCCGCTAACGAAATTGCAAAAGTGCATATTCTAAAAGCGGACATTTTTACTTTGGAGAAACCGGACATTTCTATTTTGGAGTTACAATTACGTTTCGTATAAGCTCTATTATGTTAAATAAACTCAATTACTGTCATCAAAAGTGGCATTAATTCTGTCTACAGTCCATTTTACTGTAGTGTTATCTAAGTAAAAAAAATCTCTATTTAAAATATAATCTTCAAAAATTAAGCCATTACTATCTAGCTTTCCTTCTTTTAAATGTCCAATAATTTCATATCTTAGACTATTATCTATTTGCTTAACTTGATGGGGACAATTCACTTCTTCAATAATGTAATCATCAAGAATAGTAGCTTCTAAAGCTATAAGGTAATTTTTTTTGAGATCAATAAATGAGGGTATTGAAGAACTAAATACCTCTAGAATTTCATTACGAATCTTAATTTTTAGAATAAATTCGAGATCCTCATTACATTCTATGATTTGAGCTATATATTTCACTTTAATTAAGATTTTCTAAAATTAACATAATACGCCTTATACGAAATGCGTTATAATTATCTATAGAAATCAATGCTGTAGTTTCTAGTTTATAGCCCAATCGCCACCGAATGGGCTTTTTTTATGATTTTTCACGTTCCACGATTGTTATTTAATCAAAGTTTCACGACTTTGTTCATATCAGTTAAACAATCGTGGTTAATCATAGGGTCTAAAAAAACGGCTCCAAAAGCCCCTTTTCTCCGGTTCCTGTTCAACCTGCTCCGGCACGGGAATACGCTTATAAATACTTTGTCGATTCATCCCATAAAGTTGTGATAACTCAATAACAGATAGTGCTTTCATTATGTAACCCAAGTAAAAATCTGTATGCTTGTAGACAATAATTAATCATGTAACGTTACATCAGTATTTTAACGATAGCCAACTTTTTCAAGATAAGTATGTAATTCTTGAAACTTAGTAGGATCTTGAAGCATTTCAGCAATTCTTATTGCAAACTGTTGATAGCTTTCAGTGCCCTGAGAGTATTTCCCAATTTCAGGTAATTCCGAAAGCTTGTTAGCAAATAAGTGGCGTTGAGCATCTGTTATTCTGGAAAAAATATCTAATGTATTGGGATCTTTCTTACGTTCTATTGCTTTGTTCTGATTTCTTTTTTGTTTGAAGCTAAAAGAGAACCCAGAAATAGAGCGACCTTCTTTATGCTGTTCAACTTTAACGATGATATCTGTATGTTCATTTATTTGTTTGACTGCTGATTCAAGTACACGTCGTTTAAATGTATCTAGTCTTGGGTAATCATCTGAAGTTAAGCCAAGCTTCGAACGAAAGTCAGAAACTTCAAATATAGGAGTGTTACCGACTTCACGCCATGCTATAAGCAACTCATAGAGTCGAATGGCATATTTTCCTGTTAATTGGGTAACTTGTTTTAACTGATAACTTGTAAATTGTTTTTCTAAACGTGTAATTAAAGGGACTACATCCATTGTAAAAGTAACCTCTAAGGTTGCAGCATCATCAATATAAGAAATATTTTGAACCCATCGAGAAATTACTTTCTTTGATTTTCCTGTTTTTTCATCAATTGTTTGGTAGCTAAACTGTCTACCAAAAAGATTAGTAACTGCTGTTTTTAGGGCTTTGTAGGCGGCATGCTTACTAACATTAAATCTGCTCATATAGTCACTGGCATGGATCCGTAACCTAGTGTTTGAATCAATCCCTGTTTTTGTTTCTCTTGCTTGTAAGATAGCCAGTAGAATTAACCGTTGTTCTACGGTATCTAAATTATAACTCGCATTAATTAAAGCATTATCTTTTACTATTAATTCACTGGTAGGCATTTGCTACACCTTTATTATACGTGGTGTTATTACACCATCATTAATCAGTGGTGTAAATAGGTGACTTTTTGGTGTGGTATATCTCTTGTATATACTATAAATAAAGGCTTACAGCAGATCTAAAAGCGTTTAAAAACTTAAAAATTATTAAAAGCCTTAGGAGGGAAAATTGCCCTTGGTTTTCGCTACGCTCAAACTCTATTGAATCTCGCTTTCGCTCGATTCGTGGGGCAATTTTTTAGATCATCCGGTTGTGACTTTGAGAAAAAGCAAAGGCAAGAGCAAAAGCAACTCGGAATTCGCTTCGCTCATAAAGCTTTTTTACTCGCTACGCTCAATCTAGGCTCAATTTTCTGCATGTGATTTACGCTTATTTAGGCTTCACAGCCTAAAAAGCTGTTTTTCAGAGAGTCGAGGTGCGAATTTTGTTGCTTCGCTCGTAGACACTCGCTCTATTCATCCCGATTAGGATAAAAATAGCCTCTATTTGGCGCTCATTTGCGTTTTTTGACCTGATTACTCATTTCAATAGTGGATTCTATGTCTTAAGTAAAAATGTGGCTGAAATCGCGTGTAAGAGCGTTTTAACTTGGGTTTTATTTTTGATCTGTAGGCTAGAGTTTGCGGTTATAGATTTTTCTCTTAGAAACACAATAGCCAGGATCTCTTTTGGCCAAGCACTATCTTTACTGTCAGTTCAGTCAATGAAATGGATTGGGAGCCGGTACATACCGGCAATTTTTGGTTCACACACCACGCATCTAAAGATAAAAGCTCAAAATCCACGATTTATAAAGGGTGCAGACGATTAATTATGATGAAGAATCTGATACCAAAAAATAGAAAGAAAAGTAGTTAAATTATTGGTTTATATATAAATTTAATGATACCGCTTATGATACCAACAAAAGGCACTTTTTACACCTTAAACTATTGTTTAATAAATAGTTTTTTTGGTATCACTTGTATTGTTGGAATGATACCAACATTAGCTATTTTAATATTAATTATCAATATCTTAAGTGGTATCAAAATATTTTTATAATAAATGAGTAATGATTTTGTCACTTTTACCAGTCGTTTGGATATGAAAAGTGGCAAATGAATTGGCTATTTATGTGCTCTAAAAATGAGTTCTCAAAAAACGGTCATATTTGTAATAAATATATGTTTTTTAAAAATTATAGTGAGAACTCACCATAGTTCTCAACTATGAGGCTAAATACCACTCAAACTATTGAAAAATAAATAAAATATATGAGTTCTCAAATTATTTTCGACAAAAGTTCTCAAAATTACCAATTTTTAATATTAAGTGTATGAAATTTATTTGAAAATAGTGAGTTCTCACTAGGAATTTTTAATTATGAGCGAATTTGTTGTTAATTCGGCCAATCTTGTTTCTTTTCCTCAGCCTTGTATCTTATGTGAATCAAGGGGAAATGTTCAAAAAATTGCAGGATTGATGCTCTGCGAAAGCTGTCAGAATAATATCCGGTTCACGAATCCTGGCATGTTTGCTTCCAATGATCAGATCGAACAAAAAGCCCAGGACTAACCTGGGCTGTGTATAAGAGGTTTATGTTAAATAAATCTGAATTCTGATTCAGAAGATACAATATAAAAAAGCGCATATCTATAATCCGCTCTAAGAAATTTAATTTACCGAAAAAATTACCTGTTGGTGGAGGTTTAGATTGGGATGTTGTTATCGTAGATGCAACAGAAATAGTCGTACAACGTCCTAAAAAAACAGAAGAAAAGCTATAGCGGCAAGCAAAAGGCCCATACGTTTAAAGTACAAGCGATCATTCACTATAAAACACAGCAAATCCTAAGTTTATGTATGTGCAAAGGTGCAGTACACGACTTTGAATTATTTAAAAGAAATCAGCATTTAATTCCAAAAGAATCATTTGTATTAGCGGATAAAGGTTATCAAGGGATCTATGCGATTTATGAAAAAAGTTTAATACCAATAAAAGCAAAACGAGGATGTAAATTAGATCCTGTATTAAAACAACACAACCGTGAAATCAATAAAAGAAGAATAGGAATTGAGCATGTATTTGGTGTACTCAAGACCTTCAAAATACTTTCAGAGCGCTATCGAAATAGAGGGAAAAGGCTCGGTTTAAGATTCAATTTAATTGCTGGAATTTACAACTTAGAATTGAATGAAAAATGAGTTATGAAAGAGATCTATTAATTCATTATTAATACACAATTTTGAATTATATTATATGTTATCTTTAATTTATATTTTAAATAAAATGTTAAAATTTATACTTCTAGTTAGTTCAAGTGTACTTTTAACTGCATGTATCGTTGTTGAATCTCCTGTACCAGTAGTTGTAAATAAAGAAATAACTACTACTATAGATAACCCATCGATACCTGCTCTTAATAGTTTAAGAACATTGCAAATTCGTACTCATGATAATCGTTGTGTCGAATTGAGCCCCTTCAATCAAAAAGAACTTTTGGCATCACGTTGTCAAAGTACGTCCCATCAAAAATTTAATTACAATCAAGATAAAAGCATAACTGTGCAAGGAAAATGCTTAGACGTATCTGGAGCAAATAAAAATGATGGCGCTCAGGTTATTGCATATCAGTGTAATAACCAAGCCAATCAAAAATGGTTTTTTGATGGTTATCGTATTCGTAGTCAAGATAGTGGTAAATGTCTAGATATTTATAATGGAAAAATGAAGATGTATACCTGTAGTAATAATCGTGGCCAGCAGTTCACTATTATTCCGTCACCCTAAGGAAGATTACCTAAAAAAAGCCCTCAAAGTGATCTGACCCCAAAAAGCTGGACAAGATATTAAGAGACTTTTAAGGACTGAATTCTGTACTGTACAGGACTCAGTCCTTTTAATTTAACCTTGATTCTTTCATGGTTGTAATAGTGTATATATTCTTTCACCTTTTGTTCCAGCCCATCAACTGATTTAAATTGCTCTCCATGGAAGCACTCTGATTTTATAATTCCAAAGAAGCTTTCCATTGCTGCATTATCTAGGCAATTACCTTTACGTGACATACTTTGAATTAGGCCTTGCTGGTTAACTTGTTGTTGATAGAGAAACATTTGATATTGCCAGCCCTGATCAGAATGTAAAATTAGGGTATCGTTTGGTTTATGTTTACTGAGAGCATCCTGTAGCATCATACTGATTATCGAAAAGGTTGGTCTGTGCTGAGTTTGGAATATTAAATAGGTCCATAATCGGTGAAAGATAAAGTTTATCACTCTGAACATTAAACTCAGTCACATCAGTAACCCACTTCTGATTAGGTTTATCTGCCTTGAATTGTCGCTGTAATATATTGTTAGCAATTTTACCAATCTCACCTTTATAGGAACGATATTTCACAGCTCTAATCCGCGATTTAAGCTTCATAGATTGCATAAGACGCTGTACACACTTATGGTTCACAACCAAACCTGTGTTTCTTAATACGGTACAACAAAATAGATTCTTTTTCTTTAGGAGTGTAGGTTCTTCTGGAGGTTCTAAGACCATCTAAACCATGTAATTTATATAAGTTAGCCCGATTTCTTACATGACTTTCATCAATACCGAAACGTGCTCCAGTTCTTTTTTGTCCATCAGAAGTAGATATAAAATGCTGTACTACTTCCAACTTGAACTCTAGTGTTCTTCTTTGTCTTGACATAAAAATGCACCCTTCAAATCAGACTGTGTGTCCAATTTTTTGGGTGCAGATTAATTTTTGAGGGCTTTTGAGTTGTCTTGGAGACCATTAAAACTAAATTATTTTAGAAACGGTAACCTACACCAATGTTAAATCCGTTTAACTTAGCGCTTTCTCCATTAAATTTAACCTTCGTACCTTCATAACCTACATGTACAGATACATTTTGCACAGGATTAACAGCTACGCCCACACCATATGCAAATGATGTTTTAGTAATGCTTTCTGAATAGCTGTAACTTCCATCAAATTCACGTTCACTGTAATCGCCCTTAACATTAGCAAATCCTGCCAAAGCATATGCACTTACATACTCATTAAAGCGGTATGCTGGACCAGCTAAAAGTGAAAAAGATTTAACTTCAGCTTTTTCTTCGCCAAAACCATAATTAGATTTGTCATCACCAGATACATATGATGTTGAAACCACCACGCCTACAGGAGATTCGCTTTCAAAGCGATATTGTGCATTCACACCTTTTAAATCTTTAAAGTCTTCCGCTTTTGTTTGCGCATAGCCAACAGAAACTGTATGTTGAGCCGCAACAGCATTAATAGACATACCTAGTGCGCAAGTAAAAATAGCGCCACGAATAATATTTTGAATCATCTTACACCTTTTTATAGATTATTAGTCATTCTTAACTTGAATAACTATTAAGTGGATAAATCCACTGCAACTATTATGTCATTATGAGTATAAAAAGGGTATTGTAAAAGACCAAATAATTTACCTTTTAGGTGTTTAGTCCCAGATTTTAATGGTGCAAGATTCTCAGATAAATGGAAGGAAGCACTATGGGACAAGTTCTACACAGCAGCGCCACAACGACACAGGCAGTGCGTCGAGCAATACAAAATAGTCAAGAGAGCTTAAGAACGCTAGCCAAGCGTTACGGCATCAATCAAAAGACCGTCGCAAAATGGAAGAAACGTACTTCAGTAGATGATCTTACAACCGGCCCAAAGAATCCTCGCTCAAGCGTGTTATCGCCTGAAGATGAGGTGGCAATTGTTGCTTTTCGAAAACGCACTTTGTTGCCGTTAGACGATTGCCTTTATGCATTGCAGCCGAGTATTCTTTATCTGACACGCTCGTCGTTACACCGCTGCTTGCAGCGGCATGGTATTTCACGACTGCCTGAGGTACAAGGTGATCGCCCTGTCAGGAAGCGCTTCAAGAGCTACCCCATTGGTTACTTTCATATCGACATCGCTGAGATGCAAACAGCACAGGGTAAGCTTTATCTCTTCGTTGCCATTGATCGCACTTCCAAGTTTGCGTTCACTGAATTGCATACCAAAGCCAGTAAGATGGCAGCCGCGGAGTTCATGCGCAATCTGGTTAAGGCTGTGCCCTATAGAATCCATACGGTGCTAACAGATAACGGCATCCAGTTCACGAACCGCACCTGTGATCGCTACGCCTCTGAGCACATCTTTGATCGGGTTTGTACTGAATGTGGCATTGAACATCGTCTTACCAAGGTTAAGCATCCATGGACCAATGGACAGGTCGAGAGGATGAACCGAACGATTAAAGAAGCTACTGTCAAACGGTTCCATTACGACGATCACACTCAGCTATGCATTCACCTTGCTGATTTTATTGCTGCATACAACTTCGGCCGCAGACTCAAAACACTCAGGGGCCTGACTCCCTACGAATTCATCTGCAAACAGTGGACAGATGAACCTGAACTTTTTAAGATTGATCCGATCCATCAAATGCCGGGACTAAACACCTAGTACAATTGTGAATCATTTTCGAATTTTTTAGTTTTGGTTTTCATCATATTAATTAACCGCGGATCGCAGATAAGGTTTTTTCTTTAAAATCATGAAATAAATGTAATTTTTTGACTCATTTGAATTTGATATAGATGAATGCATCGATATTCGCAATGGAAAGAATTGCATTGCCGATTTTGAATGTTAGCCATAAAGAATAAAAGGGATAATTCCAAATAAGTAAGCTTTAAAAATTAGCTATAGAAGACCTTCAGGTGAATAGCCACCGATTTTGTAGACACCTTTTAGTTAGATAAAATGGCTAATTAACGAGGTGCTTATGAGCAGTAAACGATACCCTGAAGAATTCAAAATTGAAGCAGTAAAACAAGTCACTGAGAAAGGTCATAGTGTGGCTGAATTTGTTACACCTCAAGAACAAGAAATTTATTCGATTGATGAATGCTTTTTAGATCTAACTGCTTATGCTTCAAATTATGATCTAACTGCTTATACTCATTTAATTCTGGATCGGCTCTCACGTTGGCTAGGTTTGCCGGCCTGTATTGGAATTGGACGGACTAAAACAGAAGCAAAAATGGCTAATCATATCGCTAAAAAGAATAGTTATTTAAAAGGTGTATGTAACCTTGTTTCAATGGACTATTGTTCGATTGAGGGCTTATATCAATCTATAGAAGTTAGTGAAGTATGGGGGATTGGTAGAAAGCATACTAAAAAGCTGAATAGCCTAAGCATTAATACAGTTCTAGATTTCGTCTGTGCTTCCCCCTTAATGATTAGAGATCAATTCTCTGTAGTCATGCACAGAACAATATTAGAATTACAGGGAATCTCTTGCATTGAAATTGAGCAAAGTCCTAAAGCAAAAAAACAAATAATAGCAAGCCGTTCCTTTGGCCAGAAAGTTTATAGCTGTGACGATCTTAAAGAAGCGATTACTCTTTATGTTCAAGATGCCGTAAGCCGTCTAAGAAGTGAAAATTTACTATGTGGCTGTATTATTAGTTTTGTGCAATCTAATCCATTTGATAGTTCTGAGCCTTTTTATAATAAATCTTTGTTTTACGCTTTACCCGATCCATCAGACAATAGTTTATTACTTTCTAAAATTGCTACCTCAATGATTGATCAGCTATACCAGAAGAATATTGGATTTAAAAAATGTGGAGTTATCCTCACTTGTCTTGAACCTAAAACTACTCATATTTATGACCTATTCACGGACATGAATAAGATAGAATCAAGTAATAAGCTTATGGATTCACTCGATGATATACAGAATAAATTTGGTAAGAGAAAAATAGGATTAGGTGCCAGTATGCTACCTGATAGAAATTGGAATATGTCACGTAATAAGCTGTCTCCCAATTACTTTAAATGGGATCAACTTATGAGTGTTAAATAATTAGTCATGACTAAGACAATTTCTTTGCATGTAACTTGCCACCTGGCTAAAAGGAATAACAGGAATTGAAATTAAAATATGCAGCGTTTATAGCTCTTTTAATAGTAGTGTCTGTTATGGCCTTTAAACAGGTTTATAACCCTTACTTTGATCAAGAAAAAGAACTAAAGACTTTTAACTTTAATGGAAAAAAATTAACGGCTCTTTATCTGTATAGGGAACATGATCAAGAAATAGGATTTAAAGAAAATCCTTTATTAAAACCATTAGTTTTCACATGGAAAAAGCCAATTTATACCTGTTTTAATATGGTCAATGTACCTTATGACTTAGATATATTTTTCTTTAATGCAGATAAAGAAATTATTGGATCGGCTGTCATGGAAAAGTTTTCCCAAAAGCAGTATTGCCCTAATGAAAAGATAGTATATGCACTAGAAATTGTGAGAGAGCAATAAATTCTATAGTTTAAATATAGACTTTCTACTACGATTATAAATATTTAATAAAGTGACGAACTATTTTTAGGAAAAAAGATGGCTGTTGATATTAATGATATTGTTTCGATTGGAAAACATCCTTTCTTTAGTGGAGTACCACTAAAAATTTTTGCCAAATATGTAGGTGAAAATTCCGCGCGTCATTATAAAGAGTACTTGAAACAATACGACAAATTGCCAAAAATTCGCCCTAAGCCCTTCCTTCAATTACCGCAGACACCACCTGATGATGTTTTAGTATTAAAGCACAAGGCTTTAGAACGCAAATACCAAGTAGTTATCAATCAATATTCAGAATTATCTCGAATGTTTTATGATACTTACAAACAACTTAAAGATTCCTGTAATTCGATTAACTCACAGATAGAAAATTTTGATAGATATTTATCTCATCATGCACTTAGGCAAGATCAAGTAAAAATTTTTAGTGATGATGAGTTACCTTACCGAATTACAATGGATGAATTAAAGTCCTTCTTGATCTCATATCTAGGATTTGAATCAAATAGTTTGATTGACTACAGGCCGATAGTAGAACAACTAAATATAAAAGGTCACCTAATGAGTATCTCTATTTCAGCATGCGAATATACTAAAGATCTTTATATTGCTAGCTTATTTTTTAATGATGGTTCTCCATTACCCGCAGGTTATGGCCATACTATAGAGGTGTGGGATAGCCGCGATTTAGTTGAATATATCCAACGCTATAAACCAATCCTAAGTATTGAAAATAAATCACAATTCTAGATAAACCTGATCGAAAGATCATTATATGTATCTAGAATTGTAAGAGCAATTCAGTACGATAACTATCTCGTTAGCGTTCTTGTTCCTTCCCTTTGTTCAATCTTTGTTGTGGATCTGGCTTATTAGGTTGAATCTGTGGCTGTGGTTTTTTCACTTCTACCTGTGTCCTTAAATAGTCCACTAGATCAACTGCTAGTTTTCTATCTTGCGGATCTGGTGACTGTGATAGAGCTTTAGTAATTTCCTTGTAATGCGTCAATGCTTCTTTTTCTTGCTGTTTAGCTTTCTGGACACGTTCAGGACTGGCCTTATTTTTACCATATCGCTTAAACGATTTGCCTTGCTCTTTCATTTGTTTAACTGACTGTTTATCACTTCTGTTTTTTTGCAGCCTAGCTATCCGTTTTGTCGCATTCGCTTCAATCCCTCTGGATCTTAGTTTTTCAGCAAAACTTTCTCGCCATTCCTGAAGGTCAGCCTTCCTAATATTTAACCGATCACCTTTTTCAGAAACAGCTTTAACAACAACATGCACATGCGGGTTTTCACTTGGATCTTTTGAAGGGTCATTGGTAAAGGTATGCTGCACCATCATATATTTATGGTCTTTAAAATGTTCCTCTGCAAATTCTTTTGCAGCATCATAAACGCCTTTTTCATCCGTACCTTTCGGCATAGATAACACAATATTAAAAGCCTGCTTATATTTAGACTCTTCATCAGAAATAGGTGTACCTGACATTTGCCAATCTTCAGCAGCATCTTCTATATCATCCTTACCATTAACTTTATTTCCGTCCTGATCAATTCCCTCTAATTGTCCATTCCGAGTGATATATCCCATGTGAGCTTTCACCTTCCCCATAGAATTACCTCCACCAGTAACCTTGACCATTACTTCAGGGGTCTTTTTACTAATTCTATCTAAAGTTGCTTTAACGCTATTTGGAGATGATTTAGGGGCTGATGTAGCTGAATGGCCAGATCCATTTTTAGGCTTAGACAGGTCATTTAAAAAAGTATCTAAACTTTGGGTCTGATTAACACGCCTAACTTTAGATCCATTAAGTAGTTGCTCACCATGAGCAAGCAAGGTGCTTTGCACTTCTCTGGTAGTCTTACTGCTTCCGTTAGCCATTATTCCCACCTCTTTTTATTGCGCTCTAATAGAGTGAAAACATGCCTAACTTGAGCTTTTACTAGCTGATGTACTCGCTCGACAAATTCTCTATCGTAAGATTCATAAATACCCTGATTCATATTCTTAGCCATTTGGTTTAGGTTTCTACCAATCGCCAAAAGCTGACTATTTGATTCGCCAAGTTTAAGAGCTTCTTCCTGGCTAAAGAATATTGAATCTTTTGTGACATTAGCTGTTAAAACCGAAATGATATATTGATTCGGTTTCATGCCGATCTGTGCTGCTTTCTCATTAATGGCTTTCATCAAACTTGGTTTAAGCCGTAATTCTTTGCGTGATGTTTTTTCAAATACATCTATAACGTCTTGCGTTTTTTCTATTTCAGATAACTTTTCCTTGATCATTTTTTTGATCAGGTCGTCTGGATCTACTTCTTCAAACTTAGCTAACTGAAAGATTTTTTCGGCTATGTCCTTTTCCAGATTCAAGGAAAAATCTTGTCCTGAATAATCAGGATCATTTTCTTTTTTATAGGCATTGTCTAAAGCCTTCTGGAAAGGCTCACCTTTCTTGATTCCTTGCTTCTCACACTTAGCTTGCCACCAGTCATAAACGGCATTGCTAACCCTAAATTTTAAAACTTGATCCAAGTTTGATTTCGTCATGATTCCAGTACCTTTATCGAAACTAATATTTTCGATAGCTATTCTGAAAGAATAGTATAACCTTAATTTGTGTCACAAATTAAGTTTTTTAACGGCTGTTGCCTATCCTGCCTTAGATTATATACCTCCATTTTTCCCTCTTTTCTCCTTAGTCATGACTAAGGGTAATCAAGCTAGGTGGTCGGGATAACCCGCCCCAAAAAAAACCTTGCATAAGCAAGGTCTTTTTCCATTGGTAGGTTTAGGCTTCTTGTAAATACTCGATTTCAAGGCTGCTGCAATCTACAGATACCTCTGTTCCATCTTCGTATTTGATCCATGCAAAACCCAAAGAAGAAGGCTTTTTATTAAGCATCAGGTTCGCTTGTCGGCCGTCATGAATAACAACTAAAAGCGGTTTTTTGATTTTGTCTGGATCTGCTTCTTTAGCTTCTGGCTGCTCTTTCTGGTTCGATTGATCCATCAGTTTTTTAACTTCAGGTTCTTCAGTCGCTTCAGCTTGATCATCCCCATCAAAATTGAAAGATTCATTATCATCAATAATGGCGGTTTGCTCTTGGCTTTCTTGCGCCTGTGGTTCTGATTCTGGATCTGCTTCAGTCGTTTCAGCTTGCTTAGGTTCTTTTAACTTTTTAGATAGAGCCTGTACTCTCGATCTGATAATGTCTTGACCATTCTCTAAAGATTCATCCACCCAAGCGTTTACTTCTTCAGGGAAGGATTCCCAAAGTTTGCGTAAGTCATACAAAGTCTTTGGAGATTTAAAACCTGCATCATAAGCCTTAGATAAGCACTCTGGCATATCTACTAAAGCTAAGTGAGTTGAAATAAAAACAGGATCTTCATTTAACTTCTTAGCGATTACGTTTTTCTTCTCACCTTGCTTAATTTTCTTTTGGATGAAAAGTGCAAGCTCAATAGGTGAATGGTTAAGGCGTTCTTTATTCTCCATGACTTGATCATAATCATCATGATCATTATCAACAAAAGCAGGGATAGTTTCCTTGCCAGCCATCACTGAAGCTCTAAAACGTCTAGCTCCATAATTGATGATCCACTTGCCTTGTTCTGTTGGGTGGGGTTTAACACTAATTGGTGTTTTAACTCCACGAGCCTTGATTGATTCGACCATTTTTTGCATCTGATCTTCTGGAAACTCAACACGCGGCTGATCTGGATCTTCAAGAATATCTGTAAGTGGAATCTGTTTAGGTGTTCCGTCTGCAACTGGTGCAGGATTACCTAGATCAATACCTTCCAAAGCTGATAAATCTAACATTCCTTAAATCTCCATAAACTTGTTAATGCTTTCAAAAACTGTTTTTAATTCAGCCCATGCGGTAAAACCGCTAGTTTTACCCAATTTATTTGTAGGTATGCCTTGCGCTTGCGCTTCAGCGATTGCAGTCGTTTTTTTAACGAAAGCATAGCTACCGTCTGAGTTTTTGATCAGGTACTTTGAAAAATGCTGAACAATAGCTTTTAGGTTGTCTTTCTGGAATGGAGTTGGTTCAACAATATTCGGAAGGATGCCGATTAATTTTAAATTTGGGTTTAGCTTTTGATTAATCGCTTGGATCTGCTTGAGTAATCCACCGATGCCGTCAATAGCTTCCTGATTCAACTGAATTGGACTTAAAACATAGTCACTAACAATTAATGAAGCTACTTGGCGAATGTCGGGATTTGGATTGGTATCAATCAGGCAAACATCAAATAAAGAATCAACTGATTTTAAAAACTTCTGGTAATTGGTGGCAAAGTTGTTATGCAAAGTGCCATTTTTTTCAATAGCTGTTAATTCTGGTGTTGCTTGTACCAAAGTAAAGGCTTCAGGATTTGAAATAGTTTGATCTTCTTTGGTCAGCATGTCGAAAGCAGATACATTAGCTACAGTCACAGCCCCGCCAGTAATCAATGCTTTTGTAGTGTTTTTCTGGTGGTCTAGATCAATGACTAATACACGCAAGCCCAAAGAATTTAAATAGTGTGCATACTGGCAAATGATTGCAGATTTACCCACACCGCCCTTTTGATTTGAAGCAACAACTTTTTTCATATTTCACCTAGTTTAATGGCTTATTAAGGGTCGCCCTATTGCGTCCTTATGCTGTATATTCTAACGTCCACCTGTGGACATTGCAAGCATTTTCTTAGTCATGACTAAGTTTTTTATCATAAAAAAATCCTCCCATAAAGGGAGGACGTAAATTAAAAATCTTCAGGATAACCGATTGTTATGACTGGCTCTCCTTGATCTCCACCATGTACGTGCAATTCTAAAATATGATTTCTCTTGCGACCTGCGCCTGTGATAATCACAGTAAAACGTACCGTACTTGGGCTTAGGTGTGTCTTATATGCTCGGCTCATCCATAATATGTCATGAATAACGCCCTCTAAGTCATTAAGCCATTTTTCATTTTTTACAGCCTTATCAACTACCGTCCAAAGCGCAGAAGTGAAGCAGATAGGATGCTTATAATGTTCTTTTGCAAGTCCATCTAATTTAGAACTAAGAGAATTGATTGCAACTAGAAAACCATCTTCAATGGCTTGCTGACGTGTATAAACTGAAATGTATTGTTCCATGATTTTTAACCTGTTTTATTTCAGGTCGCCCGATGCGTCCTGATAAAAATTATTATATCAGTCCACCTGTGGACATTCAAGCAAAAGATTAGTCATGACTAAGAATAATAAGGCTTGGTTATGACTAAAAATATTGATAAAAAAAAGCCCCCTTTCGGGGACTCATTCATTAAGCGGTTAAAAGTTGTCTTTCTTCTGACATTCTGGTTTTTTTAACTTTCTGGCTGCCGTGTAACTCTCGCATTTGATCTAAGGTCATTCTGCCTCGACCATTTGATTTTTTACCAATGAAAACCCATTTACATTGCACTCGATTCCAGACAAAACCCGCTTCTTTTAATTTGTCTTTGTGCTGCTTAGTATCACCAGAAACCCAAACCCAAACGCCAATAATTTCAATATCTAAACCATCCAGATTAATAATTGCATCAATAGCCTGTTTTACTTTTTTCTCAACTTCAGAGTGTTCTGAACGGCTTGACCAGAAACCACGCCCATTTTCGGAACTATCTTGATACTGATCTTTTGATGCTTCATTAATAATGCGATTTAAAAGCTGTTCATATTCGCTATTAATCTCCTGCATAACTTCGGTTTTACCGCCACGATCAGGATGATTTTTGAAAGCTAGTTTTTTGTATTGAAGTTTTAACTCGTCTAATGATGTAACTGATGAAAAATGTTTCATGTTTAAATACCTGTTTTATTTCAGGTCGCCCGATGCGTCCTGATAAAATCATTATATCAGTCCACCTGTGGACATTCAAGCAAAAAATTAGTCATGACTAATTTTTTAAATGATATAAATCTATAAAAAATAGCTAGTTAAGTATTCTGTCTGGTCTGCTTTTCTAATGCTTATATTTGCGTTTCTTAGGCTGCTGATAGCCTTTCTCCACCTTATGTCTAACTACCCCACATCAAACTCACAAACACGCTAAAATGAGCTTAAAACACACAAGATGAACAATCGTTTTTCCCTTAGTCATGACTAAGAAAGTATAAAAAAATCCCCTTTTCGGGGATCTCTTTTAAATTGGACAAGAATTAAAAATTTTATGGAATGGATCATTCCTATAAGCCGTCACTCTATACGCTTTAAGGCGTTTTTTAGTGTATGGCTCAAAGGTCACTAAAAAGTGTGAGAATAGCCCACCTCCCAACTGTTCAAGCAGCATGAACATTTCAAAGTTAAAACCTCCATACGTGCGGGTAGGGGGAATGATATTAAACATTTCATCATATTCAGTTAGTGAAATTTCAATCGGTTCTAAATAGTTATTCTCTTTCTGAAAGAAATCTTTTTCAGTCATAACTGAAGCAGCAGCAAAGCTTTCTCTATAACTGTTTTGTAATTCTAGTATTAATTGACCTACATTCTTTTTAGTAAGACAGCAAACATATTGATCATTAAGATTGTCTAAGTAACCAAAAAAATGGACTGATTCAACTTCAGATTTCTTTAATGTATATACTAAAACTAAATCCTGATTCATAACTAAATACCTGTTTTATTTCAGGTCGCCCGATGCGTCCTGATAAAAATCATTATATCAGTCCACCTGTGGACATTCAAGCAAAAACTTAGTCATGACTAAGAAATAAAACAATGTTTAGTTAATCCCTAGAAGGTAGATCAGAGCAAAGTGTCTACTTTGCGAACTGGCGCAATCAGTTAAATTTTCCCTTCCCTGATTACCGTTGCAAGGGGCAAGTGAAGCCGACAAAATCTGTGATTTTGTCGAGCTGACCGCAGCAACGCAACTGCTCCCATTTGTTCCAGTAGCGGGATATACAAAGCTATCTCGCAGGGTAGCGACCAGATAGCATAAAGATTTAAAAAAATAGAGGTTAATAAGAAATAAACTTAATACTTAAACAACAGTTAAATTAAATTTTATTGGAAAATATAACATTGACCACAGCAAGGTGGCCAGTTCCCACATAACATTAAGTTATTGTTTTTATTAGATAGACACTTTTTTAAAATTGGCAAAATATTCCACTTAGGCTAAACGTATATATTTAGTCATGACTAAGGTATTAACTGGCTAATTATTAAATTTTACTATTTGGATGCGAACAGAAAAGATACTTTTTATATAGATTAATAAGAATTTTTGAAGGTTTTAAATTGAACCACCATATTGTCTTAAATTAGCGAAGTCTGTTTAAGACAATATGGTGGGTATGCTTTTTAGATATTAATCCTGATCGTCCTTCTTATCATTATTGCTATTAGTGATAATCCCTCGTTTTGCCTGTAACCAGAAGTAATAATCCATATCTATCGGCTTATGAGCATTAAGCTTATCTAACTTTTCAGTTAATAGAGTTCTCATAATTACCTTAGAAGTATCCTCGTCTAAATTACCTAAGAAATATCCGTAATCATTTAAAAATTCTTTGCAATTTACTAAGGTGCTGATTTGTTTTGGTGATACCTTTACTGGTGGTTTGAAATGCTTAATACGATCAGGTGCTTTAAAGTGTGATCCACCATCATTAAATGGAATTGCAGCAGCCAGATAGCCCTTTTTCATTTTATCTATAAATTTGATGTGTCCTTGCTCTTTATATTCAGTTTTCAAGTTAAAAATGAACTTAATAGCAACTACTTCCTTTCCGTTTTTTACGTTCTCAAAACTGACATTAATATTGCTAAGTTCGTTAATTTCATCCTGAGCCACATTCAAAACACGGCTTTTAAAATTGGCCAACTCTTTATATTTATCCTCACATTCAAGCATCCATCTTAATTCTTCCAGATCAATAGTGACCTCTGATGTACGCCACATATAGCTCATTAAGATCCGATACAAACGAAGGGAATAGCTCGAATTAAATAAGATAATATGCTTCAGTTCATGGCTACTAAATGACTTAGTTTTTTCATCTACTTTCTTAACTAGATCATAGAAATACTCAAAAAATTCTTTTGCGAATCTAACCTTAATACATTTAGTTGCTTTGTCATAATGGCAATAAGTCATCATCGGAACTTTAGCAGGTTCGTCAGATTCCCCATCTTTAACCAACATAGTTGGGTTATCAAATTTTGTATAAATACGTTTTAAAGCAGTTTCAGCATTTCGCTGAATTTCACGTTTATCTGTTGCAGTAAGCACTTCCTTTCTAGCCATTGGGGAGGTCAATTCTCCAAAGTTTTCGCTGCTCACATAAATGAAGTCGTCATGAGTAATTGAGGTCTTATTTTTAAGCTCATTCTTTCTCACGATGATCATTGCACAGTACATAAGCTTCTCAAGATTGAGATCAATGCTATATCTGGCAGTAGGAAAATCATTGCGGGTCACAACTAAATCGGTCAATTTTGCCCTTGTATTAGATTGTGTATAGTCCTCTAAGCCTTGTGAGCCAATAATTGTCTGCATTTTTTTGTAAATCCGTTATTCCATTTGAAATCATTATAACTATACAGGTATATTTATCAAGTATAGTTATTAATTAATTTTATAAGATATTGTTTTTAAAATATATATTTATTAAAAATCAGTAAAATTACTTTATAACCCTGTAGTAGTATAAATAAAATAAATGTTTTTCCTGTTTAAGTATTTTCTTTTATTTCAATTAGTTACGCTGCGACAAAACGTATGGCTATTTTTAACACAAAAACCAGTTAAAAAATATTCAATTTTGAATATTTATAACTATTATATAAATATCAATAACTTACGCTGCGACAAAACGTATAGTTATGATTTTAAGCCTATACAAATATCTTTTTTAGCACCAAAAAATAAAAATCGTTCATCAATATAATTATTTATATAAAACAATAACTTATCAGATTATTAAGAATCTAGTTAATTCCTGAAAAATATATATAATCGTATCCAGTACGCATAATCGCAGGTTTGCGACAAAACGTATAGTTATGCGGGAGGTTGCGACAAAACGTATAGTTTTGAGATTTCAGCATAGATTAAGGCTAAAAAATACGCAAAAATTTAATAATTTAGAGCTAAACACCTAATTAATTACTGATTTTTAAGAATAATTTAGCCATTTTTTGTATGCTGTTGATAAGTCTGTGGACTATTTGCGACAAAACGTATAGGTATGTGACAAAACGTATAGTTATAGCGACAAAACGTATAGTTATAGCGACAAAACGTATAGTTATAGCGACAAAACGTATAGTTATAGCGACAAAACGTATAGTTATAGGCTTGTAAACTTATGTTTTACAAAAAGAAATTAAGGCTCCTAAACTGTTCTAAACACTCCTAAACTCTATTTAAACTCTTTTTAAACCCGATTCTAGTTTTTTTAAAAAAGTTTTTAGAAATGTTTAGAAGATTATTAAAGTAATATTTACATGACAAAAAGGGAAGGGATCTAAAAAAAATATGAGCTTTGATATATACAAACTTTTTACAAATGTTTTAAATTATTCATTAAAGTTTTAAAATTTTTTGATATATATTAAAAGCGTTTAAAAATAATTGATGTTTTTGTGTCTTTTACACACAGTTACACTTCAGTTACATTTTTAAATTAATTATATTTTGTAAGAATCCGCACTTCACTTTTAAAAACTAAGGATCTTGCAGAAATGGCTTTAACGATGAATGATTTGAAAACAGTCGATGACTTCAACGCCAATAACTATGGTGTTGAAATTGGTATGAACGAGCAGTTCCAATATTTTGTGACTGTTAAAGTAAATGATGTTGATCACATCATTCATACCGCATCAGGAAAAATTCGATTCACACGGAATTTACCCTTCTTGATTCAAGAGATTTGTTCAATGTGCAGCAATGCCAAAACAATATCTCTAAACTTTGAAGGCAAGTTATTCGTAATGGAAAACTCATCTAAATAGAGTGACTACTTGTGTATAAAAAATTTATTTTAGGTTTAACTTTAGCTAGTGCATCTGCCTTAGTTGCAGCTAAAGATGAAAATTATGGCTGTCGTGCTTTTATGTGCTTTGCTGGCGGTCTTAATGTTTCTGAATGTCAGTCTACAATTAGTGACGTAAAAAAAGATCTGGCTAAAGGTAAAGGCTTTCCTCACTGTTCATTCGTCAGCAGTAATCAAGACGGATCTGTTGGAGGTGGAGAAGGACAACCTAAAATTTCATCTTATACACATAATAAAAGAGTTTATCTGTATGTAGATGACAAGTTAGTCACTACAGTTAAAAAGTCCTAAGTTTTGCAAGAAAAAAGCCTGATTTAATCAGGCTTTTTTTTCTTGTAATTGTTTATAGAAAATTCTTAAAACTTCTTTGACTGCTACACTTTTTCCGTGTTTTTCCCCGCCATAAATATCTTTTAAATATTCTAAGGCTTCCAGTGCTTCAACATCTTCAGGAACATCCATATTGAAATAAACTGAAAGTGGAGTTTTGGTAGTAGGCTTTTTTCTATATCTTTTTCTGCGATCTAATACCTTTCCTTCTGTTTCTGTTTCTGTTTCTGTTCCTAGTTCTTCAGTCATAACTTATCCCATTTAATAAATGTCCACAGGTGGATATTAAGTCCTTTTTAAATAATTTACTACTTATATCGGGTCGCCATTTATGAGAAGTAGCATTGCAATAGTATGTTTTAAGGTGAGGTTATAAGCCTTTTAATAACCTTATACTATGTACTATTTAACTCCCGCTACTAAATCAAAAGGGAGCAGTTTATTTTCTGCGGTCGCCATTTAAAAAGCACAGCTTTTTAAAGCTCACTTGAAAATCAACGGTAATCAGGGAAGGGAAAATTTAACTGATTGCGTCAGTTCGCAAAGTAGACACTTTGCTCTGATATATGTGCTATGGATCCAGATTAGATAGGTAATATAGATGCCTGGATAAACGCTGCAGCTTGCAGCTTTTATCCAAGCATCGAGGTTTTTAGTCATGACTAAAGCAGAATTTAGCTAAAACATTTAAAATTTCTTTAAATTATTTAAAAAAACTTTACCAAGATTACCTAAATTGATGATAATGCACCTTTGTTATGGGTGCTTTAAAAGGTTTTATGGATGACTGATTTTATAAATATTGATCCTGATTTTTCTATTTCAGAGGTGGTGCTAGAGGAATCTAATAAACAAGGATTTATTAAAGAGTTAATTATTAATGAATTTGAGGGTGGATTTTTTATCACAGCAAAACTGGCATGGTCAGGCCAAAAGGTTTGGACTTTAACAACAAGACGAGAAAAAGATAAAGCTAGGATCTTTAAGGATCTGACTAGGCTTAATGATTTCTTGAAAGAAAAAATTTATACAGAAGAAGTAAAAATAATAAGAATCAAGTAAAAAATACAAAATCCCTTTCCAATATGTTATATTTTGGATTGTATTCTTTAAGGCTATAAGACGGTATTTAAGAAAATGGCTATAAGTTTAAATAAATATGGAAATATTTTAAAATTTTTTCTAGTTATTTCATGTGTTTATCTTGTGTGCTTCATGCCACAAGATGCACTGCTTTTAGAAATCCTTGTAGATTTCACTAAATTTCAAGTAGTTGCTTTCTTATATTCATCTTTTCTTTGTGGGCTTTCGAGTTTCCTAAATTTCACAATTTGGAAATAACCCATGAATCTTGTAATCGTTGAATCTCCTAACAAATGTTCAAAAATTGGAAGTTTTTTAGGATCTGATTTTAAAGTTGTGGCCAGTGTTGGCCATGTTCGGGATCTACCAAGAAAAGGCTTAGGTATTGATATAGCCAATGATTTTGCAATGGAATATTCATTTATTCCTGATGCCAAAGTTAATGACAGAACTTTTGACGGTGGCGAAAAACGTATTGAAAAAATAAAAGCCTTTTTGAATAAAGCAAACAAGATTTATTTAGCTACCGATCCAGACAGGGAAGGTGAAGCTATTTCATGGCATTTAAAAGAATGTTTAGGTCTGGAAGATGGTCAATTTGAACGAATAGAATTTAATGAAATTTCAGAAAAAGCTATTAAAGAAGCCATTAATAATGGGCGTGGTTTAGATTATCAGCTTGTATATGCTCAAGAAGCACGTAGGGCTTTAGATCGTCTGGTGGGCTATCTAGTTTCCCCTATTGCATCTAATCTTATGGGTCAGCCTTCATCTGCGGGGCGGGTACAATCTCCTGCTGTTTTAATCGTTGTCCTTAGAGAAATCGAAATCCAGAAATTCAAAGTTACTAACCACTTTGGCGTTAATTTGAGTTTTGATAAAGAGCCTAAAAAATGGATCTCGCAATGGGTTACAACGGAATTTGTAACTGAGGATCAGCCTTATGTTTTAGATCGTTCCTTAGCTGAAGAAGTTGCAAAAACTAAGAAAGTTAAAGTTTTAAACTGCACTGAAAAAACAGAGTATTCAAATGCTCCTTCTCCTTTCTCTACAGCCCTACTTTTACAAGCTGCTAGTGTAGCGTTAGGCTTTAGCCCTCAACAAACAACCAAAGCAGCACAGGCATTATTTGAACAAGGGGCAATTACTTACATTCGGACTGACGGCCTAAACATAGCTGATGAAAGTGTAGAAGAAATCTTTGCTTATGCTAATGAACATCAATTTTCTTTACCTGAAAAGCCTAATAAGTTTAAGGAAAAAGATGGGGCGCAAAACGCCCATGAAGCAATCCGACCTGTTCACATAACTGATAAAGATCTAGGAAAGTCACCAGAACAAAAAGCTTTATATCAATTGATTTGGGAACGTACTATTTCAAGTCAATTGGCCAAAGCTGAATATAAAGCCGTTACTTTGGAATTACTGTCTGAAGATGGAAAATATAAGTTCCATGCTAAAAGCCGTGAGCTAATAAAAAAAGGGTGGATGGTTTTTGGTAAAGACTGCCTGAATGAAGATGAAAACGAGCCTTCAGGCGTGGTGCCGGTCTTAGAAGTTGGTTCTGTAGTTGATGTTGAAAGCGGTGAAGTTATTGCAAAACAAACTAAGCCACCAAAACGCTATACAGAAGCTTCACTAATTAAAAAATTGGAAAGCTGCGGGATTGGTCGCCCTTCTACTTATTCATCAATTATGGCCAATATTCTGAATAAGGGCTTTCTGGAGGTAGAAAAGAAAGTCTTAAAACCAACTAAATTAGGGAATGATCTAATTGGTAGTCTGTTAAAAGCTAAGTTTAGCTTTCTGGATCTGCACTATTCAAAAGAGATGGAGTTGCAGCTAGATAAAATTGCATCTGGTGAAACTTCATATAATTCGGTTGTTTCTGCCTTATACACTCAACTTGCTCAAGAGCTAAGTACAGCTTCAAAACTGACAGCTATAAACGCAATACCTTGTCCAAAGTGTAAAAGCCAGTTAAAAAAATTTAAGAATACTAAAACCAATCAATTTTTTTGGATTTGTAGCAATGAGGACTGTAAGCACTCGATGAATGACGACAAGGGTAAACCAGTCGAAAAAGTTATTCATTCATGCCCTAAATGTAAAACAGGTCGCTTAAATAAATTCCAAAATTCGCAAACTAAAGAATTTTTTTGGATCTGCAATGATCAGGAATGTAAGCACTCGATGGATGACAAGAAAGGTCAGCCAGTAGAGAAAATCAAATATCCTTGCCCTAAATGCTCAACGCCATTATTCAGATCCAAAAAAGAAGGTAAAGATCCGATCTGGTTCTGTCCTAATCGGGAAACAGATTGCAAAGTCTTTTTGCCTGAAGTTAATAAAAAGCCACTTCTTGAAGTCTATTCATGTCCTCAATGTGCCAGTGATTTAAGACGGATCAATGGGGCAAATGGCTATTTTTGGGGGTGTACCAACTATAAAAATGGGTGCTCCGCTACTTATCCAGATCAAAAAGGTAAGCCAAAATTTGAGGTGAAAAAGTAATGATTGATTTCGTAGTTTTGGCACAACAATGTGCGCCACAAGTTGATGTAAATATTGCGTCTGCAATTGTTAAATCTGAATCCTCATTTAATCCTTTTGCGATAGGGGTTAATCGTGCCGCAGGTCTTAAAAAACAGCCGACTAGCTATGAAGAAGCTGTATCTGTGGCCAAAAGATTAATTAGCCAGGGACGAAATATTGATGTTGGTTTTGCTCAAATTAATAGTGCTAATTTCAAAAGATTAAATCTTAGTGTCGAGCAAGTTTTTGATCCCTGCACTAATCTAAGCGCAATGCAATTTATCTTTAATGACTGCCGAAATAGGGCAAAAGGCAAAGATATTTATAAAGCTATGTCTTGCTATAACACTGGCAACCATTCATCAGGATTTAGAAATGGGTATGTAGCGAAAGTATCAAGAAATTTGAATTATTTTGCTAATGGTTCACTCAATACCATGCCTGTAAAATTCAATCCTCCCTCACCTCCTATGAATAGCTCAGAACAGCTTGCATATTTTGCTACTAATGCAGATATGCCTAACTCCAATGGATATACCGAAAATACAGAACTTCAAAGCCTTCCAGTAGTGGAGAAACGACCTTCATTTTTCTTAACTAACGGCACAAATATTAAAGAAAAAGAAAAAAGTTTAAAATCTTCTATGATCTTTTAAGATATTTTCAAAAAGTTTAAAACTTAGTGTAATATATTAAATATACAGTACCAATGAATAATATTTGATTTTCCAAAAATATTGTTCTTGGTACTTAATGCGCTAGGTCTTAATTGCTTCACTTGGAGAAAATAATGAAAGCAAATCAAACGCAAATAACAACGACTAAAACGACTGGTATCAAAGCAAGCGTATTGATGTTGTTCATGACGTTAATCTCAAGCCCTGCTTTTGCTCAAATCTCAAAAGTTAATACGGTTATGGCTAATGTTCAGTCAGTCTTAGCGGGTGTGGCTGTAACTGTATTTACCATCACTATCATGTGGGCTGGCTTTAAATTGGCTTGGCAACAAGCGAAGTGGTCAGACATTTCTAATATCGTTATCGGGGGGATTTTGGTAGGTGGTGCTGCGGGTATCGCTGCTTGGCTGATTAACTAATGTCGAATTTTTCTGATCCAATTTTCAGGGGTTGCACTCGTCCTGCCATGCTTTTTGGCGTTCCAATGTTGCCTTTTTTGTTGGTGACGGGGGTAGCAATTCTTTTAGCGGGTTGGTCTTTTTATCTACTTAGTGCCTATGTGACTTTATTTATAGCAGCTATTTATGTGCCTATTTACTTCTGGATGCGGGCAATAACAAAAGTAGATGACCAACGATTAAAGCAAGTATTGATGCGGTGGCGCATAAGAGGGAAACAGATCCAGAACCATCAAAAATGGGGAGCAATCTCATTTTCGCCACTTAAATTAAAGAAAAGGAAATAACAATATCATGCGTTCAAAACAGCAAGTTAAAGATAGCGCAAATGCTGAAGTCGCAATTTCAGACTATCTGCCGTTTGGTAATCATGTTTCCAACAATGTTATTAAGCTTAAAAATGGTGAATACATTGCTACATGGAAATTAGAAGGCATTTCGTTTGAAACAGTTGAAGCCGATATTATTAGAATCCGTAAAGAAGGATTAAATAATTTTTATCGTGCTTTAGGTGGCGGTCACTTTGCTGTTTGGACGCATAAGATTCGTAGGGGAGTTAATGAACGTCTAAATGGCGTTTATGAAAATGATTTTATTGCTGATTTTAATGAAAGATATTATCAGCAGTTTCAGGGTGAAAAGAATAAACAGATGGCTACTGAATTGTATTTAACAATTCTTTATCGTCCTGAAATTTCCAGATTAACAAAGATTTTTAAGAGTAAAGCTAGTCGTGATCCAGTAGCCCTGAAAAAGCAGATTAAGCGGGATCTGGATATTTTGGATGATGTAGCCAAACAGGTTGAAGCAAGTCTATATCACTACAATCCAGAACGTCTGGCGACCTATACCAAGAAAGGTTTTGTCTACTCCGAAATGTGTAATCTGCTTGGTTTCTTAACTAATGGAGTTTGGGAAGAAATCCCTTTAAGACAAGCTAATCTTGATCAATATATTCCAAGTAGTCGCTTGTTCTTTGGTGACAAAAACGGCTATTTACAGATCAAACATCCTGAAGCGCAAAAATATGTAGGCTTTCTGGATATTCAAGAATTTCCACGTTTATCAGAATCAGGAATGTGCAATTCCATCCTGTATGGAAACTATGAATACATTGAAACTCAAAGTTTCACGGTTTATGGCAAGCGTGATGCTGTAGATAAATTAAAAACAATTAAAGGACAGCTAAATTCTGTAGAGGACGTTTCAGATCAAGAGATTCGTGATATTGATCTGGCTATGAGTGAAGCTAATAGCGGGAATTTCCAGTTAGGCGAATATCACTATACGCTTGCGATTTTTGGTGATTCACCAAATCAAGTTGCTCTGAATGTTTCGAGTGCCAGAACTGCTTTATCAGATGAAGCAGGGTTCAAAATGGCTGTAATTGATACTGTTCCTGAATGTGCATGGTTCTCGCAATTAGCGGGTAACTTTAATATGCGTCCAAGAGAAGCATATCTCACAAGCCTAAATTTTTCTGCTTTAAGCCCTTTTCATAACTTCGCAAGAGGTAAGCGTGACGGCAATCCTTGGGGTGAAGCACTAGCTTTATTTAAAACTCCAAGTGGCCAACCATTTTACTTTAATCATCATGTCAGCCCTGATAAGCAAGATTCTACAGATGACAAGATGCCAGGTAATACGTGTGTCATTGGAACAACTGGTGTGGGGAAAACAACCCTAGTCATGGCCATGATGATGTTTGCTTGTAAGTATAAAAATCTGAAGGGTGTTTTCTTTGATAAAGATAGGGGCGCAGAAATTGGGATTAGACGGATTGGGGGTCAATACTATGCCTTAGAGCGTGGTGTACCAACTGGCTTTAATCCGTTGCAGCTACCACCGACTGAAACAAATATTCAGTTTGTAGAAAAGCTTGTAAAAATTCTGGTAGGTGGCGTTCGTAATGCTGCCGAAGATCTGGAAATCAGTCAGGCTGTTCGTACCATTATGCGTGATGATATGCCGTTAGAACTCCGCAGACTTTCAGCTTTATATATGAATCTGAAAGTAAATGGCGGGGGCGATTCGCTTCAGGATCGTTTAGCTAAGTGGTGTAACACTGCTGATCATGACGGAAATTTATCTTGGGTCTTTGATAATCCATACGATACTCAAGACTTTTCTAAAGCCAAAATGCCAATCTTTGGTTATGACTACACGGAATTTTTAGATGATCCTGAAGTCCGTACACCAATCATGGCTTATCTATTACACATCACAGATTCATTGATTGATGGTAGTCCGTTTATTTACTGGATGGACGAGTTTTGGAAGCCATTAACAGATGAATATTTCAAAGATTTTGCCAAAGATAAGCAGAAAACTATTCGTAAATTGAATGGTCTAGGTGTCTTTATGACGCAATCCCCAAGTGACGTTTTAGATTCTGACATTGGTAAAACAATGGTTGAACAAAGCGTTACTCAAATCTTTTTACCTAATCCTCGTGCTGATTACGATGACTATGTAAACGGCTTTAAGGTCACTCCGCAAGAATTTGAAATTATTAAAGAGCTAGAAGAAAACTCACGCATGTTCTTAGTTAAGCAGGGTAGCCGTTCCGCACTCTGCAAAATGGATCTAGGCGAAATGCGTGACGTTTTACAGATTATTTCAGGCTCTAAGGACAATGTAGAACTTCTCGAAAATCTCATGAATGAAGTTGGTGAAGATCCTAACGATTGGGGCGAACTTTTCTTACAACGGATCGCAGAACGTAAAAAATTAATTTCAGAAAAAGGAGTTGCTTAGTCATGACTAAGTATTTAGCACTATCAAGTTTGTTGGTTATTTCTACTTTAACAACTGCATGTTCAGATGATAAGGGACAGGTTAAGCAGTTAAAAGAAGAAGTGAAGGCTGCACAACAATTAAAACCTCAAGACTTAACTGCTGAGCAGCAAGAAGAACTGAAGCAACGCAAGGCTAGAGCATCCCAAAAGGGCAATATTCTTGATGAATATGATCCTTCTGCACCTCAAAAACCAGTAAAAGCAGAAACCAAAAAAGGCTCTGGAAACATCCTTGATGGATATAACCCAGATTCAAAATAATTAAGGATTTATAGGGGATTGCAATGGCAATTATTACTACATTAGAAACAAAAATTGATTCTCTATTAGCAAGTTACGTGACAGGTGTTAGTAGTAATATCGCTTCTGCAATTGTTCCTATAGCTTTGACTGCTGCAACAATTTATATCCTGATCATTGGCTACAATATTGCGACTGGTGCACAAGAAGATTCTATTTATACCGCTTTATGGAAGTTTTTTAAGATCGCTTTTGTTGGTGGAATTGCTTTAAGTGCTGGAGTCTATCAATCCTTTGTTGTTGAAGCTATTAATGGATTAGCTATCGGTTTAATTCAGATTGTTAGTCCAGGTGGTGAAACTTCATTAGGTGCTTTACTGGATCAAGTGAGCGTTCCGTGGGGTGAATTAATCCAAAAATTAGGTGAGGAAGCTGAATCAGCTTCTGGCGTTTTCCCTGATATTGGTTTGTATTTATCTGCTGCTGTTGTTTCTGTCGCTCAATTCCTATTGTTCTTCATTGGTACTGGCCTATATTTACTGGCAAAAATCAGTCTGCAACTTTGTTTAGGCGTTGGTCCCATATTCATTCTGTGTGCAATGTTCCCAGCTACACAAAAATATTTTGAAAGTTGGCTTTCTCAAACATTGAGCTATGTTTTCACCATAGGCTTTATCACAGCAATTATCAGTATGCTCTTTGCTTTCGTTTCAGGCATGTGTACGCAAATCGCTAATAACTTTGATGCGGGTGACATTCTTACTTCTGTAGTTTCCCTCTGTATTGTTGCGGGAACTATTGTACTGATCATGTGGAACATTCCAACGATGGCTTCAGCCATAACAGGTGGGGCGGGTGTTCAAGGTGTCGGTCGTGCTGTAGCTCAAGCAATTACTAAAGGTCGTGGCGGTAATAATTCAAAATCTGATAGTGCTTCAGCTACTCCTACCACTGGGGGAAGTGTTCAAGGGAATTCTAGCAGCTCTAATAATTCCAATAGCTCGAATACAGGAGGATCTAAGCCGTTATATCAACGACACACTCTCTCTAACCTCAAAAGAAACAAATAGGAATTTTTCTAATGAAAAAACAATTGTTAGCTTTGGGTTTAGGTTCATCTTTGTTTATTAGTGGTCAAGCCAATGCTACAGGTATTCCTGTCATTGACGGTGCTAACCTTGTTCAAGCTGTTCAAAATATGGTGGCTTGGGGTGAGCAATACAATCAGATGGTGAACCAGATCCAACAGGCAAAACAGCAATACGATTCCATTACTGGTATTCGTGGTTTCGGTGATGCTGTCAATAATCCATATCTTAAAGACGTGATTCCAAGTGATGTTGCTGACATTTATAAAGGCATCCAACAAGGCGGTGTCAATGGTATGACTTCAGCAGCTAGAAACATTCGTGATGCCACAATGGTTTATGACTGTGCTTCAAGAACTGGCCAGAACTATAAAGCCTGTCAAGCTGCATTAAATAACAATGCACAAACACAGGCTTTAAATCAGCAAGCGTTAGGCGTTGCGGATCTGCGTACTGAACAGATTGATAATCTGCGTAAACAGATTAATAACACTACTGATGCTAAAGCTATCGCTGAGTTACAGGCTAGGATTCAAACGGAACAGTCACAAGTTGCTAATGATGCAAACCGAATTGCTTTGATGCAGGCGCAAGCGCAAGCTCAAAAAGATGCAGCACAACAGCTTGAAATTGAAGGCCGATTAAAACGTGCTGCCCAAAAAGGCAACATTCTTGACGGCTACTCTGGTAACTAAACTTTTAAAAAAAAGCCCATTTCTTTTGAAATGGGTATTTTTTTTTGCAATTTTTTATAAAACATTGAATTTATAAAACCAAAATATATTATTTTGGTTTAAGATCTTTATATTTTTTGGCATACTTAGAGAAATAACTCTAATAGGGTCTATCGGGTCTATCATGAACAAACTTAAAAAAGTATCTGCGGCTGAAGAAGCTAAAAGCTATGAAAAAGCTATGGATTGGGAAGCAGATCTTATTGCGATGCGGGCTAAGTCAGAACGTAAAGCTTGGACTATTGCAAAAGTAGCGGTGGGCGTGGCCGTCTTAGAAGCCATTGGATTAGTGACATTAGCTCCAATGCGCCAGACTGTTCCTGTTGTTTTCACAGTAGATAAAGCTCAAGGAAATGTTGAATACGTGGGCGTTGTTGATGATCAGCAAGTAAAAGGTAAACAAGAATTAATTGATAAAAATAACATTACTCGTTATGTAACCGCCCGTGAGAGTTATTTCTATCCGTTATTACAGCCAGATTATGATTTAGTCATGACTATGAGTAGTAATCAGGTCGGTAATGACTTTGCTTCACTCTATGAAGGTGATAGTGCAAGAGATAAAAAATACGGCAAAAAATATGAATTAAAAGTTGATGTGATTTCTGTCCAGACTAATCAGGATGAAACAGGTTTTACTGCTAGTGTCCGCTTCACTAAGACTTTGCATTCAGTCGAAGCTAATCGTGATGAACAGCCACAATATTATATTGCAAGTATTCGATATGAATATGCTCCGAACAATCTAAATAAACTGGTAGAAAAAGATCTAATTAAAAATCCATTCGGCTTTAAGGTCGTGGGCTATCGTGTCGATCCTGAACTATCTCCTAACAGACCTGTAGCGCAAGCTGCTGTTGTTGAACCTAGTCAGCAAGTCTATGTTCCGATTCAACAAGGCGGGGCTGCTGTTCAGCCACAAGCTCAACAAGGAATGTAAAGGATCATTACATGAAAAAATTAATTCTTGCTTTGGGTTTGGCGGTGCATGGGATCTCTTATGCAGCAATTACGCCTAAAGCTTTGCCTACCGATTCACGTATTAGAACAATCAATTATGTTCCTAATGATGTTTATCGAATTACTGTCAAAAAAGGCACTGTAACCCGCATTGTATTAGGTGAAGGTGAAAGAATTTTAGAGCGTGGTGCTGCTACTGGATACCCTTCAGACTGTGAAAAGGATGATACCAATTGGTGTATTTTTGCGGATACTGGATCAAATTTAGTATGGGTGAAGCCAAAGGATAAGGCTACTCGGAATAACTTAGAGTTACGCACTAATAAGCGTGACTATAGTTTTGATTTTCAAGTTCTAAATAATGCCAAAGAAAAACCGATGTATCGTGTTGTCTTTAAATACCCACAAGAAGAAGAAGAAAAACGGAAGCAGGAAGAAGCTCAACGCTATAACGCTTATGCAGCACAATTAAAAGAAGAAAGCCAACTTACTGAATTTTTGGTTTTACAGCATCGTTTAGCCAATGCTGCGCCTATCCCTAAAAACTGGAATTATCGTCAAGCTGCAAACAGCAAAGGGAAGCATTTTGTTCCTGAAATGCTATTTGATGACGGTCGTTTTACCTATATGCGATTTAAAGGAAATACTGATATTCCAGTCGTATTTATTGAAGGTACGGAAGGGGAAGAAAAAGTTAATTTCCATATCAGTAAAGAAGATCCAAAACTTTTAATTGTTGAAGCTCTAGCTAAAAAATTTGTTTTACGTCAAGGAAAAGGCGTAGTGAGCATTTTCAATGAATCTTATGATCCTGTCGGTGTTGCTCCTCAAGATGGCACTACTGTAGAGGGTGTTAAACGTGTCATTACTGGGGATATGAACTAATGAATATTAATGATCAAAAACCATTAGATGATCAACAAGCTCCTGATGAAGAATTTAACGAATCAGAAAATGGCATTGTGTCTGTCAATGAACGTGGGGATCAGGAAGATGGAAAAGGTAAAAAAATAGCGTTTATTGCAGTTATGGCGGTACTTTTTACTGTTATAGCGGTCTTTGCCTATAACTTCTTTTCAGATAGTAGTGATGCTGAAGAAGCAGCCCAATTAAAAGAAAATCAGATAGATCCAAGCCTAGATGCTTCAGCTAAAAGAAGAGATTTTACTAATACTGATCCTATGCCAATGGATGCGGGTCAAAATGCTCAATTTCAAAGCCTAGATGCCTGTCAGGATCAAAGTATTCCTAGACAGCTAACAGACAATAATGGCAATGCTTTAACTTATAACGGCATGTTGGTTTTTCAATGCCAAAATGGTCAGCAGATTTTAAGACAGCCTGAAGCTGCGCCAGTAGTTGAACAGCAAGCAGCAAATCAACAACCTGTAGTAATTCAGCCACAGCCACAGCCACAACAACAAGCTCAATATGTACCTTTAAATAATGGAAGCCGTTACGGTGGCGGGATCTTTGTTAATCCTTCACAACAAGGCGGGGCGGTTGGCCAGCCGTCAAGCATGAATCATCAAGCAGCTTATAACCAAGTAACAGGCATGATGAAACAGTTTGAACAGGATCAGAATAGTAATAGCCGTTCTGGTAATTTCTCTGGATCTGGTTTGATGTCTTTAGCGCATGATGATGAACCTATGCAGCAGCATCAGCCACAACAAGCTACAACTAACACGGCTAGTCATTCCTCTAATAAAGTCCAGGCTAGGTTTATTGGGGATCGAAATTACTTAATTGCTAAAGGTCGTGTAATCCGTTGCAACCTGTCAGTTAAAGTCGTTTCAGAAATTGGCGGTATGGCTTCATGTGTCCTTCCACAACCTGTTTATTCTGATAATGGTCGTGTAGTCCTTGCTGAAGCGGGATCTGAAGTCATTGGAGAATACAAAAGTATTGCAGCACAAGGTCAAAGACGTTTAGGTATCATCTGGTCACGCTTAAAAACTCCGCATGGTGTTATTGTCGATATTGATTCTCCCGCAGCAGACCATTTAGGAACAGGTGGTTTAAGTGGTCGAGTAGATAACCGTTGGGGCGCACGTATCGGTGCGGCGTTTATGCTTTCTTTAGTTCAAGACGCTATTGCTTACGGTATTTCTAAAGAAACAGGCGGGAACAATAGCACTCCTTATATGCTTCAAAACACTTCAGACATGGGTAAATCAATGGCTGAAACAGTGTTGAATGAAACAATCAATATCAAGCCAACAATTTATAAAAATCAGGGTGATGTAGCTTCAATTTACGTGGCAAAAGATATTGATTTCAGAGGTGTGTATGAACTCCGCGCAAAATAATGTTTTAAGCAAGGATGTAATGGTTAGACAGCTATTACTTCCATTAGAAAAATTCTTAAAAACTAAAGGGGTGACTGAAATTGCAATTAACGCACCTAACGAAGTTTGGACGGAATCTAATAAAGGATGGGAAAAGCATTCTATAAATCTGGAAATGGCGCAAATAACAGCTTTAGCTAATGTTATTGCTACCTATACCAATCAACGGATTGGCCAAGAAAACCCTATATTATCTGCTCAATTGCCTGATGGAGAGCGTATTCAGATTGTTCTACCGCCAGCCATTGAAAATGGAACGGTATCAATGACAATCCGTATTCCTGACGAGTCAAACCGATCATTTCAGGAATATAAAGATCAAGGCTTTTTTGACCACTTCAGATATGGGAAATCTAAAGAGTTTGAGCATTTTAAACCTGTATTACGTACTGAAGATATTAAGCTAGTCCAGTTTTTAGAAAACAAAGATCTTGAGGGATTTTTTAAATTCGCTGTTCAATGTAAGAAAAATATTGCAGTTGTTGGTGATACTGGTTCGGGTAAAACCACTTTCATGAAGGCAATTTGTCAGTACATTCCTAAAGATGAACGTCTTGTCACTATTGAAGATGTACGTGAACTTTTTGTTCCACATGAAAACAAGGTTCACCTACTTTATTCTAAAGGTGGTCAAGGTAAAGCTAAGGTAACTCCATCTGATCTGATCGCTAGTAATATGCGTATGAAGCCAGACCGTGTATTACTTGCTGAATTACGTGGTGGAGAAGCTTTTGACTTTCTGAAACTGCTTACAACTGGTCACAGTGGATCTATTACAAGTTATCACGCTGAAAGCTGTTCACTAGCTTATGATCGCTACGTCTTTATGTGCAAAGAACATGAACAAGCAAATATCTACGATGCCACTACACTAAAGGAATTAGTTGCTTTAACCATTGATATTATTGTTCATGTTGAAGTGAAGAAAAAATACGATGATGAAAGTAATTTAATAGGTAAAGAACGCTTTATTTCTGAAATCAAATTTGATCCTGTTTCTAAAGTTAAGGCTCAATTTGGTGATGCTGAAATTATTGTAGGGGATAGGGCGTGAATAAAAAAATCCTGATCCTACTCCTTGCAATTTTTCTAGCGGTCGTTGGTTTCTTTATTACTAAATATCTGGCCGGTGTTCTTTATTACTTAGCTAATAAGACCAATCCATTTCCTGAAGTGAATCTGACAACGTGGGGGTATTATTGGGATTTATATGCACACAATGTACCTGCACAAAAGAAAAAGCTGCAAGGTGCCTTGATCGCTGCACTATTTATCACTTTTATTCTCCCTGCTTTAGTCATTGCTAGTCTGTTTAATAAAAAACAGTCGTTACACGGTGATGCCAGATTTGCCACAACAAAAGAAATTCAGAAATCTGGATTGATGGGAAATAAGGGAATTTTAGTAGGGAAATATCATAATAAATATTTAATGCTTGGCGGTCAGCAATTTGTACTTCTGGCTGCTCCGACGCGAAGCGGTAAAGGTGTAGCGATTGTTATTCCTAACCTTCTAAACTATTCGGATAGTGTAGTTGTACTGGATTTGAAGCTTGAAAACTTCCTATTAACTTCTAAATTTCGTGCTAAGAATGGCCAGAAAGTTTATCTATTCAGCCCATTTTCTGAAGATCTAAAATCTCACAAATGGAATCCATTTGATACCGTTAGTCATGACGAAAATTTTAGAGTAGGTGAAATTCTTGCTATTGGCCGAAGTTTCTACCCTGTGACTGGTGATGCTAAAACCGACTTCTGGAATGACAATGCTAATAACTTATTTCTTGGCCTAGCCCTATATCTATTTGAAACTGAAGATCTGCCTGTAACTATGGGCGAGGTTTTAAGACAGAGTTCAGGTAAAGGTAAGCCAATTCAGGATCATATTAGATCTATTATTGATGAAAGAGCGCAAAGTGATAAACCGCTTAGTGATACTTGCCTAGATGCTTTAAACCGTTTTTTAAGTTCACCAGACAATACGCTCGGTAACATCATTTCTACTTTTACCTCACCTTTAACGATTTTTGCGAACCCGATTGTGGACGCTGCAACTTCATCAAGTGACTTTAAACTTGAAGATGTACGCAGACAAAGAATGTCTATTTATTTTGGTGTTCAACCTAACCGCTTAGGGGATGCTAAGAACTTAATTAATCTGTTTTATTCACTCTTAATTGATGTGAATCTAAAAACACTGCCACAACAAGATTCATCTTTGAAATACCAGTGCCTAGTCGTGAATGATGAAGCAACGGCTGTCGGTAAAGTAGCGAAAATTGCAGACGCTAACTCATTTATTGCGGGTTATAACATTCGTTTATTAACAATTATTCAGTCTATTGGTCAGTTAGAGGACGTTTATAAAACTCAAACTAGGGGGCTTGTAACTAACCATGCTTTGCAGATCGTTTACCCGCCTAGAGAACAACGAGATGCTAATGAATATAGTGAAATGCTTGGCTATTTCACTTTTAAAGCAAAATCTAAAGGCCAAAGCCGTTCTATGGCATGGGGGCAAGGTGGCTCTAATTCAGAAAATGAATCAGATCAAAGACGAGCTTTAATGCTCCCTCAAGAGTTAAAAGAATTGTCACAAGATAAAGAAATTATCTTTATGGAAAATACAAAACCTATCATGTGTGAAAAGGCTAAGTATTTTAATGACAGTGCTTTTGTGGATCGCCTAAAGTCCGTTTCTCCTAGCATGAAAGCAATTAAAGGTTTTCCAACTCACAAGCAATTAGAAAAAATTGCCTTTGAGGATCTGGAACTTTCAATTCCTATTCCTGATTTAGACGTAAAGCTGCATAAGGCAAAAATTGAAAAACGTATAACTGAAATTACTACAGTAGAACAGGCTGAACAGATAGATATTTCTAGCTTAGTTATCCCTGAATTTAAGTTAGATAAAACAGTTTTTGAAGATCCTGAAAATCCACAACCTGAAGAATGTCTACAAGTGATCGATCAATTCTTTGGGGCTGTTGAATGGGAAGAAGATACTGAAGCGCAAAATATTGTCGATGACTTCTTTAGCCAGGTGGAAGCTAGTGCTGAAAATCCAATAGAAAACCTAATTGCAGTAGATGAACCAGAACAAGTGGAAAATCTAGTTGTAGTCGATGAATCAGATCCTCTGGCCATGATTGCAGAAATAGAAAACCTAATTGCAGTAGATGAACCAGAACAAACGGAAAATCTGATTGCAGTAGATGAACCAGAACAAGCGGAAAATCTAGTTGCAGCCGATGAATCAGATCCTCTTGCCATGATTGCAGAAATGGAAAATCTGGTTGCAGTCAATGAACCAGAACAAGTGGAAAATCTAGTTGCAGTCGATGAAGGTCAAAACGGATCTATAGAAAATTCAGATATTGATGACGTTTATCAGGCGTTTTCAGACCAAGTTAATTCTAAATAAGGAAACTATCATGAAAAAAATCTCTCTTACATTAATCAGCCTTGCCCTATCTTTTTCAGTTGTGGGCTGTACTTCAAATAAAGCCGTGACCAGTCCTAATGGCTTTTCATCTAAAGCGGTTAATCAGCCCGACACTGTAAAAAACTATATGCAAAGCATAGCTGTATATCAGCAAAATAAAGATTTAAGCACTGAAACTGAAAGACAAATTGCACTTCTAACAGACAAATATATTCAAACCAAAATGATTATTGACGAAGCAGCACGTCGCCAAAATATTTCTAATCAATAAGGACTTGATCATGACTGAAGCAAACAAGGTCGATAAACCTAGTTTTAATAAAGAACAAACAGGCCATACCAAACTTGGCCAGACGTTTGAAACAAATCAAGCTGAAGTCAATTCGATTGAAAAAGCTGAAAATATAGATATTTCAAAAAGCACAAAAGGTATTAATCAAGATCCTGAAGAAACTAAGGTAACTGATACCAAAAAGCTAAAAGCTGATGACAGTAAAGAATCGAGTGAAGAAGGCATACCTAAAGCATTGCTCAATAAATATTATGTGGTAGATGACAAATATCACTTTAAAGGTAATCCTGAAAAAGTAGCTTTTGAAGATTCTGGAAAAGCTTTAAAAACCACAATTGATGATAAACATATTGCTGCTTCAATGGTGGAGGTAGCAAAAGCTAAAAAATGGGAAACAATACTGGTTAAAGGCTCTGAAGAATTTAAACGGAATGTATGGCTTGAAGCTTCAATGAAGGGCATGACAGTAAAGGGTTATGAACCTCGTGATATTGATCTAGCCTTGCTCAATGATATGAAAAAAGAACAAGGTAAAGAGGTAGTTCACAATACTATTGAAAAGGGTAATGAACGCCAGAAAGAGAAGCCTTTAAATGAGAAGGAAAAAGTAGATACAGCACAGGAACGGAAGGAAAAAATTAATAACCTGTCAGAACAGGAAAAAGCTTTACTGACAGTTTTTGATAAAAAGATGAAAGCTGACGGTTTCACAGAAAAGCAGCGTACAGCCAGTATAGACGTTGCGGTTGAACAGCTTAATCAGAAAAAAATGCACGTTGGAAAATTAGTAGATCATGGTGCAGCACCTTATAAGCATGATCCTAAAAATAACAGCAGCTACTACGCCACTATTGAAAATAGTAAAGGTGAAAAAAATACAATCTGGGCGAAGGATCTGGAACGTACTTTGAAAGAGCAAAATATCATTAAGAATGATGATATTGTCCTGTCCTATAAAGGGTCTAACAAAGTCGAAGTGAATACTAAAGAAATTGATCCTAAAACTGGACTGCCAACAGGTACAATAGCTCAAACATTGGCAAATAAAGGGAAGTGGGAAGCTCAAAGCTTGAGTAAATTGAAAGAAACAACTGAAAAAGCTTTAACCAAAAATGATAAAACTAAGCTTCAGATTCAACATAATGCCGACATTCAAAATCAGAAATTTCATAAGCCAAAATTAACGGCTTATGATGCCAATGCTCCAAAACAACAGCCAGTACAGCAGCCACAAGTTAAAATTCAAGAGAGAAATAAAAATAGAGATATATCCCGATAATCTTGGCCACGAAAACACCCATTAAGGGTGTTTTTTATATCCCGCTACTAGGGCAAATAGGAGCAGTTTATTTTCTGCGGTCGCCATTTAAAAAGCACAGCTTTTTAAAGCTCACTTGAAAATCAACGGTAATCAGGGAAGGGACAATTTAACTGATTGCGTCAGTTCGCAAAGTAGACACTTTGCTCTGATATATCTGCTATGGATCCAGATTAGATAGGTAATATAGATGCCTGGATATACGCTGCAGCTTGCAGCATTTATCCAAGCATCGGGATTAGACGTTTTAGAGATTATGGACCAGACAATAATATTGGCAGTCCATAATCTACTAAAACCAATAGAAGGTTAAACTTGGGATATTGCTTGTATTGTCCACCTGTGGACTATATAATCAAATTTAATCTGATTAAGGACGGTAAAGAATGACAAATGCAGATTTTAAACTGCTAGTTGAATCATTGGGATTTTACAACCCTGAAGCGATACGCGATTATTTCAAAGCTATAGGCTTTAATGAATCTATTAACGTCCGACCAATCCAATATTGGTTAAATGGTAAAAGTGTAGCTCTCAATATGCCGATTCCAGATGATGTGGTTGAGCATTTTAAGCAGCTTGAACAAATGAAAATTGAGTTATCAGGCCAAGAGAAATTTAAGAAAAATTGCTTTCTTTACAAAGATAAATATCTAATGTGGGAAAAATTCCCTGAGCTAGAAGGGCTACCTAGTACGTACCTTAATCAACTCATGGTTCTGGTGAATATGCTACATGGTTATAGGGAAATGCAGTATTGCACAAGCTACTAGGAATCATAGAATGAAAAATCAGGATCTTTCTATTGTCGAGCGGCTTTGTTGCACAAACCTATCTGTAAAGGGTTTTTCAGCGATATAATTTTCAAATGAAGAAGCCTACACACAAAATCTACCGCACAACCAATTGGCCCGCATATAACCGAGCACTCATGAATCGCGGAAATATTGCCATTTGGTTTGATCCTGCTACGCAATGGTATGCTCCATCAAAAGGCAAACAAGGGCGAAATCAAACCTACTCCGACTTAGCTATCCAATGCTGCTTAATGATTAAATCCTTATTCCGTCTATCTTTACGTATGGTCACTGGCTTTGTGCAAAGTCTGATTGAACTTTGCGGATTAAATTGGACCGCACCAGATTACAGTACGCTTTGTAGAAGACAAAAGCATATTGATATTGCAATCAGCTACCAAAAAAGTAGCGATGGGCTGCATCTACTCGTAGACTCTACAGGCATGAAGTTTCTAGGTGAGGGCGAATGGAAACGCAAGAAACATGGAGCTGAACATCGTCGCCAATGGCGTAAACTACATATTGGTATAGATGCCAAAACCCTACAAATACGCGCTATTCAGCTCACAACCAATAATGTCAGTGATTCACAGGTGCTTGGTGATTTACTTAATCAGATTCCACAAGATGAGCAGATTAACTGTGTTTATACCGATGGAGCTTACGACACCAAGCAATGCCGTCAGGTCATTGCAGATCGGCAAGCACATGCGGTGATTCCACCTAGAAAAAATGCGAAACCATGGAAAGATACAAAGAGTAGCTCGCTAGAGCGAAATGAATTACTTCGAACAGTTAAACGTTTAGGCAGGACATTATGGAAAAAATGGTCAGGCTATCATCGCCGCAGTTTGGTGGAAACCAAGATGCATTGCATCAAATTATTAGGAGATAAATTAATGGCAAGAAGCTTTCCTAGTCAGGTGAATGAAATTCATGCACGTGTAGCAGTCCTCAACAGATTTACGGAATTAGGTCGACCACTTACCCAAATTACGCCTTAAATTTGGCTCAATTAGGGGCGCTTTGCATTTCAAATCTTTGTGCAACAAAGCCATTCTGATATATAAAAACAAAAAAAATGTGTTTTTAAGTTACCATGATTATTTAGCATGGGTGAGATTTCTAAGAATTTCAGAAATGATAGACACTCTTGTTCAGTAACCCAATTCATCACGCTATCCTTAAAAACATTTCAACATCTTATCAGGGCTTAATTTACTGACTATTCCATTGTATTTCAAATAAAAAATCAATGTAACTTAAAATTTGTCAACGGTTACCGTCTTTTCACTGGATAACTACGAAGAAATTAATTCACTATCTGTATCTTTAGAGTATACCCTAAAGTTACAATCTGAAAGTTCATGAAATTATGTATCATTTAAATGATTTTTAATCATAAATAACATGTAACTTTAGTATTAAAGATTTATAATTTACGAAATTGTTCATTTTTATCCAATTGGGGCGTGAAAAATTGAAAGGCCAAAAAGTAGGGTATATCCGGGTAAGTTCTGTCGAGCAAAACACTGGACGTCAACTTGAGGGAATTGAAGTCGACCGGATTTTTGTTGACCGTGCTTCAGGTAAAAATACTGACCGACCTAAATTTCAGGAAATGTTGAACTATGTCCGGGAAGGGGACAGGGTGATTGTACATTCCATGGATCGTTTTGCGCGAAGCCTGAAAGATTTGGTCACTGAAGTAGATAAACTGGTCAAACGAGGGATTGCCATCCAGTTTGTAAAAGAAAATATTACTTTTACGGCCGAATCCACCCCGATGGATAATTTGATGCTGCAATTGATGGGTGCTTTTGCACAGTTCGAACGTGAGATCATTTTAGAGCGGCAAAAGGAAGGAATAAAACTCGCCTCTGCTCAGGGGAAGTACAAAGGTCGGGTGCATAAACTAAAGCCTGACCAAGCTGAAGCTTTACGACAAGCATGGAGGGAAGGGAAGTATCCATCAAAAATGGCATTAGGAAAAGCTTTTGGGATTAGTCGTCAGGCGGTATACCGATATTTACAAGTTAGTGAATAGCTTATTGGGATTGGCAACTAAATTTAGTTTAACTTATAAAAATCATGAAACATTGTTCGAATTTTAAGCGTGGAACATAAATAATCAATAAAAAGCCGCTCTGGTACCCTATGCCCCACAACGGCTTGATCTAATATACTGAAATTTAATGATAAATATCAAGTATTTCGTATAAGGTGTATTATGTTAATTTTAGGAAAATTTTATGATCTTTATGAAAGTAACATAATAAAATAAGCCTTAAATCATCACTATAAAACTTAGGCTCATACCGAATTTTTAATACTTTGTTTAGAAAGCTAGATAAAGCTGATACATTAAAAATGATATTATAAAAAAGATGGTGCCAGTAATGAAAATTAAACATCCCATTTTAAAATTGGTCCTAAGCTGCCTTGGCTTAACTTCAACATGCGTAATAGCCTCTCCTGTATTTCCAAATAACAATAAAGTCCAAACGTCTAATATCTCCAGCAAAACGCCAGGAACAATTTTATCTATACAAGAAGAGAATACCGGTCTATTTACGAATGCTTCACAGCGGTTCTTAATCACTTATCGTAGTCGCGGAGTACAGTCTGAACCAATTGTCACTTCAGGATATCTTTTACTGCCTAAAGCTAAAGTTCCTCAAGGAGGTTGGCCTGTCCTTGTTTGGGCTCATGGCACAACTGGTGTAGCAGATACTTGTGCCCCTTCCGGAGATTATGCCGGTGGCCCAGTCCATGTCTATCAACAAATTGCTGCGAAAGCACTAAATGCCTGGCTAGCCCGTGGATATGCAGTTGTCGCACCTGATTATCAGGGGTTAGGTACTCCAGGTGGACATCCATATATGAATGCACAAAGTCAGCTGCACACTGTCGTGGATGCTGTCCGGGCCACCCATCATTTACAACCCTATAAGTTTAGTAAAAACTGGTATGTAATGGGGCATAGCCAAGGCGGTGCAGCATCTCTGAAGGTTGCAGCGGACGGTCAGAAAGACGCACCTGAATTTAATCTGCGTGGAGCAATAGCACTCGCACCAGGTGGGTATCAATATGAGGGAATTGCTGAATATGTTGCCAGTAATCCGCAAATCACTACCGATGTTGCCGCATTTTTTCCAATCGTGCTTCTGGGAGCAGAAGCAGCAGATCCTGGCCTTGCTCCAGCAAATTTAGTTAGTCCGGACATGGGGGTAATTCTTAATTCTGCACGTAATCGCTGTTTGTCAGAATTACAATCTGATCTCAAGGCAGCACCTAAAACAGTCTTTAAACCGAATGTAGATTTGACACATTTGACAAATTATTTAAAAAAACAGTCAATTGAGAATATGACACCTAGTGTGCCGCTGCTAATTGTACAAGGTGATAAAGACCAGCTTGTAGATTACCGTGGTACTTATGCTTACTATCAGCAAGTATGTAAGAATCAAAAACCTATTGCCTTTCACCCAGTCAAGAATGGAGATCATCGTGACTCTTTAAGACAAAGTGAATTCCTGATTGGAAGCTTTATCAATTCAGTTGAACAAGGGAAAACTATCAATACCTGCAATTCAAAATGATACGGTAGGCTTAGGATTTTGAACTCAAAATAAAGCTATACAGTAGAAGATTAAAATATTTCGAGTTTTAATATATAAATGGAAATAAATCAAAATGATGCCGCAAAGTTTATTATCCCTGACGAATAAAGTAGCACTTGTAACAGGCGGTGCAGCAGGTATTGGGAAAGCCAGCGCTCTCATTCTTGCTCAAGCAGGCTCGGACGTTATGATTGCCGATTTAAATTTAGACGCAGCTAAACATACAGCTGAAGAAATCAAGAAGTTGACTGGACGCAACATAGAATATGTTGCATGCAATATTCTGCAAGATGATCAATTGGTCAATGCAGTGAATAAAACAATCGAAACCTTTGGTCACATTCACATCTTAGTGAACAATGCTGGTGGTGGTGGCGGTGGCCGTGAATCTCCTGATCAAATTAGCGTAGATACTATAGAACGTGATTTTCAGCTTAATGTGTTTGCTGCTTGGCGATTGTGTCAACTCGTCGCACCGCATATGAATAAAGCTGGTGACGGCTCAATCATAAATATCAGCTCTATGAGTTCAATTAACAAAAGCCCTGCTATGAGCGGATATGCATCATCAAAAGCAGCGTTAAATCATATGGTCGCTAATTTGGCACATGATTTTGGTCCGAATATACGTATTAATGCTGTAGGACCTGGAGCGATTCGTACCGCAGCATTAGAAAAAGTACTGAAGCCTGAGATTGAAAAAACAATGCTCTCCCATACACCATTACAACGATTAGGTGAACCGGAAGATATTGCGAGAGCTGTGCTATTCTTTGCCTCACCTATTTCATCATGGATTTCTGGACAAACCTTATTTGTAAATGGTGGTGGTGTACAAACACTTGATTAAAGAGTGGCTGTCTAAAACCTAAAACTCTTATAATTTTAATCTCTGTACACGACAAAAATAGATAACTCATTGAAATAATGTCACAATAATTGTTTTCTAACGACGAATACTATGACACATCTCAATGAGTTATAT
>NZ_JBIMCF010000025.1:0-34114 GCF_048551975.1 Acinetobacter johnsonii
TTATAAGTAATTTGCCCTTTTTCTACTTCATGTACAACCATCATTTTAAAGGCGAAGCTATAATCACGTTGTGTACGTTTAACTCGTTGTTCTCGTGTATGTTCCATAAAATAAGCCTCTTAAAGGTGTAAACTTATTTCAGGACGGGACAATTTGCATTTCTCTATTTTATCAAAATTCAACCTGCTTTTTTTAGCATACTTTTTGATACACCACCAAAATTTTTGTTTCAGCACGAAATGACGATCTAAGGTCAGCTCAAGTTCGTATCGATCCCAGAACAATCGTGACAGGGCAGAACCCCTTGATATGTGCCTACCCAATCTAAGGCATTTGCTGTGTCTGGTGTATCTAACACGGTTGCGATAGCACTGTCGTCCAGAGATGCAGTGACATTGTGATCTGGTGGAGGATCGTTCTCATTCGGTTTTGAGCATGCGGCTAACATGGTGAAAGATAGGCATATTGCTAAAACAGTCTTTTGCATATACAGCACCCGATATTATTCAGTGTTTAGTTCTACCTTACAGGTGTGCGGGAAATGAATCTGTGAAGATCTGTGAGTGCTTCTGTATCTTCAATAAAGAATACTATTCATGTATTTTTACCTTTAATCTCAAAGACCCTGTTTTTTCTTGAAATATTTGGAATTAAATAAAATATACGTTTATAGATTAATTGTTGTTTTATTGACCGTCTTGCCGTGTACTTGATCAGCAGTATTGCTAGAATCGGCGCGGATTTTCAGTAATGTGGTATTTTTTGTGTTCGAAAAGCTTGCAGAACAAAGTTTAGGCTTAATGGGGTGGCAGATTGATAATCATTGGGATTTGAATATCGATCAATGTGTGATGATTGCAGCGCCACATACCAGCAATTGGGATGCGCTGTATGCTCGTTTGGCATTAAAGGCCTTAGGTGTGCATGTCCGTATCACTATTAAAGACAGCTATATGAAACTACCATTTGGGCCATTTGTTCGTGCAATGGGCGGGATAGGTATTGACCGTCGTCCGAAGCATGAAGGGGAACCGCGTCCTAGTATGGTGCAACTCATGAGTGATCTTTTTAAAGAGCACCCTAAGTTGGTGATGTTGGTCACCCCTGAAGGGACACGTGCCAAGCAGGAACAATGGAAAACAGGTTTTTACCATGTTGCAGTTAGTGCAGGTGTTCCAATTGCATTGGCCTATATGGATTATGCGAAGAAAAAAACTGGGGTGGGTAAAATTATTTATCCTACTGGTGATTATGAAAAAGATATGGCTGAAATTATGGCATTTTATGCGCAAATTTCTGCTAAATTTCCTCAAGATTTCAGTGTCGATACTCGCTATCACAACGACTCAACTGCGTCTTAAATTCGAATCATATGAAATAAAAAAAGACAGCTTTCGAGCTGTCTTTTTTTATTGTTAACCGTATTTTAAGGGCTCTGCTGAGGATTGGGTAAAACCCCACCTAGTGACTGGCATGCGGCCGTATAACTTTGTAGCTGTGTTTCAATCACTTCGGGCAGGGGAAGGTCAAAAATTTGATCACCGTGTTGATAGCTTTCTACATAGGATTGGGCTTTTTGTTTGCTGCTGGCCAGCACTTGTTCATGATAACTGGTCATGCTGCTGTGGTCTGCCTGATCGCGTTCTATATTTTGACAGTCAAAAGATTGGAGAAGTTTTTCGGCTTGTTTTATTTCTTTGGATGAGCTTATGGAGCAAGCACTGATAAAGCAAAAACTCAGTAGTGCAAGAGGCAGTTTCATATATGGTGAGCGATGGGGTGGAAGGTACGCCAATTGTATAAAGATTTTTGGAGTTGGAGAAAGCCCATTAGAGCTAAGTTGTTTAAAGATGAGCCTATTTTGACACAAAATACACAATTGCTGACCCAAGCCATTACTCAGATTCAGGTTTTATAGCACTACAGAAAGCGATAGCTGATACATAGAAAACAGCGTGAACTAAACAATAAACCCAGTACCGTATGTTTGAACTGCCGCTCAGAAATTTTATAAAACAATTGCGTGCCGAGCATGGCCGGTAGACTCACACTCAAAAGTAAGATGCCCATATAGGATAAATGTTGCAAGTTTAAATTTCCGCAGAGCAGATAGGTGAGTAGGGTGAATAGCTGAATGGCGAAATTAAAATGCCTTAAAATTGAGCGCTGTTGCTCTTTAGGAAGGTTTTTTAACATGACCCAAGCTGAAGGTAATGAACCACAAAAGCCTCCTAACCCACCCAATACCCCCCAAGAAAACCGATACTGCTATCGGCGTATTTTCCAGAGTTTTGAATGAAGCGAATCTTGGGATTAAGTAGCATTAATGGACACCAAAGAATCAGAAAGATCCCTAGAACCAGTTTAAAGGTAGATGCTTGAATGATGTCTAACAGATAGGTTCCCAATGGAACGCCAATTAGACCTGCAAGTATATAAGGCGTAACAAGGCTTTTATCAAGTTGAAAGGCAGATTCTGACTTTAAGGAAATTAGGTGACTCCAGACTGAGGCGAACACCACCAAGGGCGCTGCGAGCTGAGGTGCTAAGATCCAGACCCAAAATGACATGGCGATTAAGGCAAATGCAAAGCCCGTGAGTCCCTGCACAAAACCCGCCACCATTGCACCTAAGATAAAGATCAACCAAGTCATATGCGATATATTTAAAATTTTAGAGAGTGTACGGTTTTTTGATCGGTCTACATAGTTTTAGACATGAAAAATGACTGAAACCTTAGCTTGATTTTGAATATGTATATTGATCTTCATACATAGCGTAGCTCAGAACCATACTAATATGCGCTAAGACCACTTTCTTTCGTGATGGCGTAAATCAAAAGGACATAAAAGTGTCTAGATTATGGGGAAACCACTATTTTCTTTTGGTATAAACCTGCACGTACAGACCCAGCTTTGGTGTTCTTCATTTGAATCCACGATGCTGGAAGTTTTAACTGATTCAAATCCCGATCGGCTTCTACATAAATATAGCCATTATTTTGAATCAGAGGATCAGCCAAGAGAGCCAATTCTTCCCATAGCTCTAGGCTATACGGCGGGTCTAAAAAGGCCAAATCAAACTGTTCTTTTAAGGTGGGTAATGTTTGCTGTGCAGTCGCTACTTTTAACTGGGCACGAGACTTAGGGACTTTAAGGAGTTCCAAGTTTTGCGTTAAAAATTGTGCTTGACTACGGTCAGGTTCAATCATCACTACTTTTGAGGCACCACGTGATAATGCTTCAAATGCCAATGCACCCGAACCTGCACAAATATCCAAAACATTGGTGTTTTGTATATCCCACATGAGCCAATTAAACAAAGTCTCACGTACGCGATCGGGCGTAGGACGTAAACCTTCAATACTGGCAAAAGGTAGTTGACGACGTTTCCAGTCCCCTCCAATGATCCGGAGTTGATTTTTCATAGTTAGTCTGACTCCACAGGTGCAGAAGACGGTGTAGCTGAACGGCTGATATTTGCCGTTGTTGAAGTGCGGGCTGTATTGGAAGTACTGGTTGGTGCTGCTACACTTGCCCCAGTTGTGGTCGCTGGTGGAGTGCTACCACTTGGTAATTCACCCGGTTTAATCCCCGCTGTCATCAAACCACCACTAATTTGATGGTTTTGTGGACGAATTGGATTTTTATGACGAGTGAGCAACCAGTAATCTAAGATCGGACGAGCCAGCTGTGCCGCAGAACCACCATGGCGACCATTTTCCCAAACTACTGCAATCGCAATTTCAGGGTTTTCGGCAGGTGCAAAGCCCACGAATAAACCGTGGTCTAATTGACGTTCGGTTAGTAGGGCTTCATTGTAGCGTTTACCTTGAGCAATACTTTTGACCTGTGCCGTACCAGTTTTACCTGCAATTTTATACATTGGCGTGCGAATACCACGTCCAGTACCTGTTTCAATGACATCGACCATGGCATCACGCATTTTTACCCAGTCTTCGTCTGTACCATTGAACTGGATTCTGCCATCAGGTGCATTTAAGTCTTTATGTGATTTCGCGCCTTTACTGGTTTGTAAAACATGCGGAATCACATGTGAACCATGATTCGCAGTAATGGCAGTTGCCATGGCTAATTGTAGGGGGGTTGCGGTAAAAGCACCTTGTCCAATACTCACTGAAATGGTTTCACCTTTAAGCCATTTTGCATCGCGAGTACGCATTTTCCATTCAGGGTTTGGGTAAAGGCCTGTACTTTCACTTGGTAAATCAACACCTGTTTTTTCACCAAAGCCAAACTGACGCATCCATGTGTTCATTTTTTCAATGCCCATTCGGAAAGACAGAATGTAATAAAAGGTATCGCAAGAAACAACTTGAGCTTTATGCAAATTGACCACGCCATGCCCTGACTTTTTCCAGTCACGGAATTTATGAGAATCGCCCGGAAGAGTGAAATAGCCATGATCGGAAATAGCCGTGCCCCAATCAATTAAGCCATAATGAATACCACCTAAACCAAACATTGGTTTAATGGTCGAGCCGGGCGGGTAAGCACCTTGCACAGCACGATTATATAGTGGTTGATCGAGGTTATCGCGTAAACCACTATAGTCGGTATGGCTAATCCCCGTGACAAACAGGTTAGGGTTAAAACTTGGACTTGAGACCAAGGCCAGAATTTCACCTGTACGTGGATCCATCGCCACGATTGCACCACGACGACCTGCAAGCTGCTCTGAGGCAACTGTCTGCAAACCATAATCGAGTGAAAGATATAAGTCATTACCACGAACGGGTTCTTTGCGACCTAAATGACGTAGCACGTTACCATGTGCATCGGCTTCGACAGACTCATTTCCTGGTACACCATGCAGTAAATCTTCATAGGAGCTTTCTACCCCAATTTTACCAATCAGGTTAGTGCCCGCATACAAATCTTTATTGATGCTTTTTAATTCTTTATCGTTAATTCGACCCACATAACCAATCACATGGGCAAACAGCTCACCATGTGGATAGTAGCGCGTCATCTGGGTTTCGATATTGACCCCAGGGAATTGATATTTAACTTCGCTAAAGCGAGCGATATCATTTTCATTGAGATTAAGTTTAATGGAAACGCGTTCAGTTTTACGCGAGGCTTTAATACGACTGTTAAAGCGCTCAATATCATCTGGTGTGAGTTCTAAGATTGGCGTTAAACGTTCAATGGTGGCATCAATATCCGTCACATCCGCTCGACTCATCGTCGCGGTAAAGACTGGATAGTTGTCTGCCAATAGCACACCATTGCGGTCATAAATATAACCACGTGCAGGGGCTAAAGGTTGTAGACGGATACGGTTTTGATCGGATGCAGTTGAAAACTCATCAAATTGCACCAGCTGCAAATAGGCATAGCGAGTGACTAAAATCAGCAAGAAGAAAACCACAATACCCATGGAGATAAAGGTACGATTTCGAAAAATGCGCTTTTCTTGTTGGACATTTTTTAAAGGAAAGTGCTGTTTCATACCAAATCGACTTAAACACATGGATAAAGAGGAAAATACCTGCGCGCTATTCTAACGCATGTCACACTGTTTTGATATTTGTTATCGCTGCTTCTGCTTTTCATTTTTGCCTAAATTTTGACTTTATAGACATCAAAAATATAAATTGCTGTATATAAGTGTTTTATAAATTCTGCTACAGTCAAAATCCTGTAAAAAGGGACCAATTACTAAAATAACATTACGGATAATGGTGACAATAATGACAAGAATTTATCCAGTGTTGGCACTTGTTGCCTGTGCAAACGTAGCCTACGCTCAAGATAATTCCTTTTTGCCTGATGCGAAAATTCATGCTGACAGTGCTCAAACGTGGAATGTAGGGGCTGGTGTAACGCAGAAATTACTGCACACCAATTTGGAATGGGTGAATCCTTATGGCATTGCATACGCAAAAGCTGGGGTATTTATCAATGATGATTACCCTGTCGGTGGTCAGCTAGGTTTTAGATTTCCTGTGCATTTTACTGGTAAAGATAAAAATGGCTATTATCTCGGTGTTTATGCAGGGCATATTGACAGTAAGAAAGTGGATGGTGAGTACGAATCTCGCCTTGGTGGTGGTGTAGATCTTGCTTATGTGTTACTGAGTCCTGAGCGAATCAGCACTTTCAGTGTGGGGATTGGCGCAGGGGAAAAACTCGAAACTAAATCGGGGGATGTGATTGTAGAAACCGAACCGAGACTACAATTTTCCTATACTTTAAGCTTTGGTTTATAGACACAATATCTTTTTTAAAACGCTATATAATTCAGTTAATAAAATTAAATATGGAAGTTATGCATGCTTGAGTACGTCAATCAGTTGTGGCAAACCTTTTTGAATAGACCCGATTTTTGGGCTGTACTCAGTATTATCCCTGTAACTGCATTTGTAACATGGGCGCATGTTTGGATGGCCCTGAAAATGGTCTTTTATCCGATTAACTTTTGGGGCTTCCATATTGGCCCTTTACCTGTCGGTTGGCAGGGGATTGTGCCCAGAAAGGCAGGGCGTATTTCAGGCATCATTACGGATAATACCTTATCTAAACTTGGTTCTTTGCGTGAATTTTTAGATGCAATGGATCCTGAGGATATGGCGCGAATCATTGGTGAGCAAGTTGGTTTTGAACTTGAGCACCTGATTGATGAAGTCATGATTGACCGTAATGCTGTACTTTGGGAAAACTTACCTTATTCGATTAAGCGTCGAATTTATGCGCAGGCACACAAACAGCTTCCAGCTGTGCTCAGAGAATTAGTGACCGAACTGACCATGAACGTCGAGTCACTTGTAGATATGCGCGATATGGTGGTCAGCCAAATGGAAGGTGACCGCAGACTGATGGTGCGTATGTTCTTGAAAGTGGGTCAGAAAGAAATCAACTTTATTTGGCATATTAGTGCCCTCATTGGGATGTTCTTTGGTATCTTCCAAATGATTGTTTGGTTTGTGGTGCCATGGCATTGGACGGTTCCATTTTGGGCGGCAGTATGGGGTTTCTTAACCAACTGGATTGCGATTTGGATGGTGTTTAATCCAATTGAGCCACACTATGTTCGATATCTGCAACTGACTGAATTAACAAAAGATCGTAAGTTTCCATGGATTAAGCCTGTGATTCCGCGCATTGGGACTTATAATGTGCAAGGCGCTTTCATGAAGCGTCAAGAAGAAGTGTCTGATGTGTTTGCAAGTGTAGTCACAGAAGACCTGATTACGTTAAAATCCATCATGACTGAAATGATGTATGGCAATAAAAAAGACAAGACCCGTCGTATTGTCAAACGTCATATTAATGAAATTATGGAAACACCATTGGTGAGAACATCTTTGCAGCTGTCTTTGGGGCCACGTGAATACGCAAAACTGAAGACAGACTTGATTGATCGTTCAATTGAAATTACGATGGTGCCTGTATGCGACCCAGCGTTCAATGCGAGCCGTGCACAGAAAATCTATAAAATGTTTAGAGACCGTATTCGAGAGCTAACGCCGAAAGAATTTCAAAACTTATTACGTCCTGCATTTCAGGAAGACGAATGGATTTTGATTCTATTGGGTGGGGTAACTGGCTTCATTGCGGGTACAATACATTTGTTTGTAGCTTTCTTATAATTAGATGCTAAAAATATGTCGAATTTTTCGGCATGTACAAAGTGTCAAATACATTGTTTAAATGAGGATGTTTTTTTATGCGCATTATCTTACTCGGACCACCTGGAGCAGGTAAAGGTACACAAGCTCAGTTGATCTGTAAGCGCTACAATGTCCCACAAATTTCAACCGGTGATATGCTCCGTGCTGCAATTCGTGAAGGAACTGAACTCGGTCTACAGGCTAAAAGCGTGATGGACAATGGTGGTCTTGTGTCTGATGAACTGATCATTGGTTTAGTGAAAGAACGTATTGCACAACCTGACTGTGTAAATGGCTGTATCTTTGATGGTTTCCCTCGTACAATTCCTCAAGCCGAAGCGCTTGAAAAAGAAGGCATCAACATTGATCACGTGATTGAAATTGATGTTCCTGACGAAGAAATCGTACAACGTCTTTCTGGTCGCCGTCAGCACCCTGCATCGGGCCGTGTTTATCACATCGTTTACAATCCACCTAAAGTGGAAGGTAAGGACGACGAAACTGGTGAAGAGCTGGTACAGCGTCCAGATGACCAAGAAGCAACGATTCGTAAACGTTTAGGTTCATACCACACTGAAACTGAACAGTTGGTTGGTTTCTACCAAGGTCGCGCAGCGTCTGGTGAAAATGCACCAACCTATGACAAGCTGAATGGCTTACGTCCAATTGAAGAAGTACAAGCAGATTTGTTCGCGATTCTTGATCAAGACAAATAATTGCATGTTTTAAACATGGCAATCTTTTGACATTGAAAGAGCTCTAAGTCATATTAGGGCTCTTTTTCTTGATCCTCTAAAAATGGAGTCGCGTGTGGCACAAGTTGGAATCATTGTTTTAATTATTGTTGCTGCGGCGGTCTTGGTGGGTTTGTTTTATATCAGCGTAAAAATGCTACGCGATGTCAGTAAACAAGAAAAAATGTCGAAGAAGCAGCCAGAACGTCAGTTACATCCGAAGTTGCAGCAAGACTTAAAAGATAAATCAAATCAACAATAAAAACTGAACTTTAGTGTTCAGCTTCAATCATCGTTGTGGCAATACGTGCTGCACCAAATTCAAAACGATCTGGCCAGTTACACACATCTGAAACGATGCATTCATGACATTTCGGTTTGCGTGCGATACAGCAGTATCGACCATGTAAAATCAGCCAATGATGCGAGTCGACAATAAATTCTTTCGGAATGACTTTTACCAAACGATGTTCGACTTCAAGCACATTTTTGCCGACCGCTAATCCCGTACGATTGCCTAAACGAAAAATATGCGTATCGACCGCCATCGTCGGTTGTCCAAAAGCAGTATTTAACACCACATTGGCTGTTTTTCGCCCTACACCGGGTAAAGCTTCTAAATCGGCACGGTTGTTTGGCACGATGCTATTATGTTTTTCAATCAGTATTTTACAGGCTTTAATGAGATTCTCAGCCTTCGCATTATATAAGCCTATGGTTTTAATATAGGTTTTTAAACCATCTACCCCTAAGGCATAAATAGTTTCAGGTGTATTGGCGACTGGAAAGAGTTTATCGGTGGCTTTGTTGACACTCACATCCGTCGCCTGAGCAGACAAGGTAACAGCCACCAACAGCTCAAAAGGACTCGAATAATTCAATTCAGTTTTGGGGTTTGGACGTTGTGCGCGTAAACGTTCAAAAAAGATTTGGATTTGCTTTTTGGTCATGTTTTTTACGGGTTTTCCGCTTGTCGTTAGCATGTTTTAAGCTCCCTGTAACAGATTAAGCTGTTGGATTAAATCATCTAACAACAGACGTTTTTTCGTATCTTCACGCACGCTGAGCTGCTTTTCTAGTTTTTTGATTTGTACACGTAATTTCGCTAGCTCAATGGTGGATTTTGCATCGAGCTTTGTTGACATTTCTGGTTCTTTTTCAATGATTTGAATATCAGGTACAGCATCGTTCTGTGCTGAAAACTGCGCAAATAACGCCGTATCAATTTCCGCACGAACCACTGGACCTTTACGGTGTAGACGCTGTTTTTCCTCACGTTGAATGTGCGCGTAATAGCGTTGTCTTAAATCATCTTGCTCAGCTTTGCGTAAGATTTCCGTTGGTATACCGTTTACATCTGGAATAAGGTCAATACAGTCGACAGGACAAGGTGGGATACACAATTCACAGCCTGTACACAGATCAGTCAAAATACTGTGCATGAGTTTACCTGAGCCAATAATGGCGTCTACAGGACAGGCACTAATACATTTTGTACAACCAATGCATTCATCTTCACGAATAACTGCTTTCATTCTTTGTGGTCGGCCATCGGCTTGAATAGGCCAAACACTTTGTTCTGCAATTAATTCTGGCCGATTGAGCAACTGAGCCAATGCATCGGCTACAGGTTGCCCGCCGGGTACACATTTATTGGCTGCTTCACCTTCGCTGATGGCTTGGGCATAAGGCAGACATCCATCACGATGTCCGCAGAGTCCACATTGGGTTTGGGGAAGGAGAGCATCGATATTTTGGATCAGGGAAATGTGCGAATTCATGCGTAAACCAATCCTGCAACTGAATTTGCAGAGATATTAGGAGAAATAGTTAGATCACTGAATTTTACCATGTTTTTTTTGAATAATCCTGTGTTCTAAAAAGGTTCACTAATTGCATCATTTTTGAGCAAAAAAAGATTTTAAGCCTGTGTTTTTATTGGTGTTTTTTATAACTAGTTTTTAGGTATGTTTTATATAAATAATTGTTATATAAATGATAAATATGTTTTCTTATAGAAATGTGTTGTGAATTATGAGTAAAAGATATTTAATTGTTTGCGCCAAAATTTAACATTGTTTATAAAATTTGACCATTTTTGATCCATTTTCTGCTGAGGATTAAGCGTTGAAATATAACAGCCTTAATGAGTTTTTAGATTACGTGAAAACACGTGATGAACATCAACCCGAGTTTCTACAAGCGGTAGAGGAAGTCATGACCAGCCTTTGGCCGTTCATTGAAAAAAATCCTCGTTATGCAGACCACGGCTTGCTAGAACGTTTAGTTGAGCCAGAGCGTGCGATTCAATTCCGCGTTTCATGGGTGGATGATCAAGGTCAAACCCATGTAAACCGTGCTTTCCGTGTTCAATACAACTCGGCTATTGGTCCATTTAAAGGTGGTATGCGTTTTCATCCATCGGTGAACTTGTCTATTCTTAAGTTCTTGGGTTTTGAACAGACCTTTAAAAATGCCCTCACTACACTGCCAATGGGCGGTGGTAAAGGTGGTTCAGACTTTGATCCTAAGGGTAAGTCTGAAGGCGAAATTATGCGTTTCTGCCAAGCGCTAATGATTGAGCTATACCGTCACCTAGGTTCAAATACGGATATCCCTGCAGGTGATATTGGTGTGGGTGGCCGTGAAGTGGGTTATATGGCTGGCATGATGAAGAAGTTGAGTAATGACACTTCATCTGTGTTTACGGGTAAAGGTTTGACCTTTGGTGGTTCTTTGGCGCGTCCTGAAGCAACGGGCTACGGCACAGTGTATTTTGCTGAAGAAATGCTGAAAACACGTGGCGACTGCTTCCAAGGCAAAACAGTCACGATTTCTGGTTCTGGTAACGTAGCACAGTACGCAGCTGAAAAAGCAATGTATCTGGGTGCAAAAGTCGTTTCATTGTCTGACTCTGCGGGTACGGTATATGTAAAAGCAGGTTTTACCGATGCTTTACTTGCTGAAGTGATGGAATTGAAAAATGTGAAGCGCGGTCGTATTTCTGAGTTTGCATCTAAGCATGGCTTTGAATACTTAGAAGGCCAGCGTCCATGGTCTATTCCATGTGATATTGCACTGCCATGTGCAACTCAAAATGAGTTAGATCAGGCAGATGCTGAAGTACTTCTTGCAAATGGTGTGATTTGTGTCGCTGAAGGGGCAAACATGCCTTCCACCTTAGATGCAGTCGAAAAATTCGTTGAAGCAAAAATTTTATACGCACCAGGTAAAGCATCGAACGCGGGTGGTGTTGCGACTTCGGGCTTAGAAATGTCACAAAATGCTTTGCGTTTGGGTTGGACTTTTGAAGAAGTCGATGAGCGCTTACATGCGATCATGAAAGAAATTCACCGTAACTGTGTGAAATACGGTACACAAGCAGATGGTACTGTGAACTATGTAAATGGTGCCAACATTGCAGGCTTTGTAAAAGTTGCCGATGCAATGCTCGCTCAAGGCATATTCTAAGTTTATATATACTTAGATAAAAGACCGAGGCCTGAGGCCTCGGTCTTTTTCTAGATCATTGAACGGTTACAATGAACCTTTTACCGCTTCACGTTCAATAATCATGTCTTGAGCATAAGCATATTTTGACTGGTCAGCTGCTGGGTTGGCAATTTCAAAACGTTTAACACGCACGATTTGATGTTCTTTCGGATTGTGAGTGAAACCATCGATATGGTTATAGAATAAAGTCCAGTCTTTATCGACCTGTGTCTTTACGCCATTATCAGCATATTTAATTTCACGAACTTGTAGGCATTCCATACGGGCAACACCTGCAGAACATGTTTTGGTTTCTGGTGAAATTTCTAAGAAAACAGTTTCACCTTGGCTTTGATATTTCGATTCAGCAGTTTGTTTGCCTGTGAATACAATTTTTTCACCTTTTGCTGATACCACGGTCAGTGTTGGTGCATCAGGATCATTTAGGTTTAAAACAAACGGTGCTTTACGGTTGTCAAATAAATCTGCTGCGACACCTTCTTGAGCCATGGCTTTTGGTTCACATGCCATTTGAGTCGCCATCAGGTTATCCGTCACAATTTGATTATTTTCAACTTTCCAACTAGTCCCCATACCGTTACAACTGGTTGAAATGCCTAAGCGACCTGCTTGTTTGTCAAAGTTTAAAACCAATGGTTTAGGCGCATCTGCGGTGTTCGCGCTCCAATGGTGGTTTGCGAGTGTTTGATCTGCATTTTGTTGTTGTAGTACAGACACAGCCAAATCTCCTACTTTTTGAATATCAGATGATTGGCAAGCAGCCAGTGCGAGTGGGAAAAGGGCAATCGCTAAATATTTTAAGTTCATGGCTTGCAAGTTCTTTATTTAAAATAACAAGATACATGCTATCCGATGTTGTTTTTAAAATAATGGATACATTCAGTTCTTTTGGGTTTCAAAACGTATCCATAAATATTTTTTTGTTAATGCATAAATAAAATTTATGAACTAATCGAAACGATAAATGTCCATGCCCAGTGCACCCATAGTAAAACTACTATGCACAATATTGAAACGATGACCTGTACCCATTGCAAAAAATATCGGGGCAAAGTGTTCCAACGTTGGGTGGTTACGACGGACAAAAGGAATCGATTCCCAGTCTAAAATAGCGTCAAAGTCCTGATGACTAAGTTTCGCGACCACATGATTACGAAACATCGATGCCCACTCAGGTACCGCTTGTGACTGACCATGCCAAGACAATTCAGCTAAGTTATGGGTAATACTCCCTGAGCCGATGAGTAGAACCTGCTGCTCGCGTAGTGGTGCAAGGGTTTGTCCAATTTTATAAATCTCTTGGGCCGACAGATTCATCGGGAGTGAAATTTCCACCACAGGGATATCTGCATCTGGATACATATGGAGTAAAGGCATCCAAACGCCATGATCACGCGGATGAGTACTGTTTGCATGAGCTGAAAAACCGGCTTCTGCCAATAAATGTAGAATTTCTTCAGCTAGAACAGGTTGACCGGGTGCTGGGTAGCGAATGTCATAAAGCTCAGGAGGAAAGCCTCGAAAATCATGCCATGTCTCAGGACGGACTCCGGTACTTACTTCAAGTGAGTTACTTTCCCAGTGTGCAGACATAATCACAATTGCGTGTGGTGTCGGTAAGTTTAGACCCAAACGATGTAACGCTGGCCCAACTTGCTCTGGATTCAACGCAAGCATGGGTGAGCCATGAGAAATGAATAAGCCGGGTAGCGTTTGTAAGTTCATGGTGAAAGCCTAATAAGAGAAGATGAAAAGAATTTTGTCAGATTCTTATCAACTGTGTAATGGGGGAAATATCAACGTATTGTTCCAAAAATGGAACATTGCTTGAACTTAACCTGCACGATGATAAGGGTGATTATGGTTAATACTCATCGCACGGTAGAGTTGTTCAATCAGCATCACGCGAACCATCGGGTGAGGTAAGGTCAGTTTGGATAAAGACCAATGCCAAGCAGCTGCTTTACGTACTGCTTCAGAGTGACCGTCAGGCCCACCAATTGCCAGTACAATATCATTGCCCTCAAGCATCCATCCTTTCATGGTTTCTGCCAGTTTTTCGGTGCTAAACTCACGACCACCGACTTCCAAAGCAATCAGTACTTCGTTGCCTTTCATTGCATTTAAAATGCTATCACCTTCAATTTGACGGTATTTTAAAATATCTGCTTCTGAATCATTTTTACCGCGTTTTGCCATTGGAAGTTCAATAATCTGCGTTTGCACAAAAGGTTGAATACGTTTGAAATAATCTTCAAAACCAGTCAGTACCCATGCAGGCATTTTTTGACCAATGGTCAGAATACGGATTTTCATAATGGGTCAAATATAAGGAGACGATTCATTATAACTGTGAAAGCAAGGCTTTGCAGTGAGACGAAACAAAATGCAATTGAATTCACTGAACTAATGTTGCTTAATTCAACAGATGAGATGAATAAGAAATACTTGGAATAATAACAATGTGGCTCAAAACTTTAAAAAAACAGGCTTTTTTGTTGATTGTTGTACTGAGTACTTTCACAGGGCAGGTATTTGCAAGCAACGTCAAAATGGCTGATGAACAAAACCTACAAGTTTATTTGGAGCAAGTGATTGGTCAAGGCAAAGCACGGAACTATAAAAATCTTGATGAACTAAACCGTGTCTCTGCATGGATCAAAGAACAAATGCGATTATTAGGCGTTCCTTGTCACTATCAAAACTTTACGGCCAATCAGCAAATTTACCGAAATGTAGTGTGTAGTTTAAACGTCGGACGGGCAGACCGCGTGATTGTTGGGGCACATTATGACGTCTTTGGCGATCAGGATGGCGCAGATGACAATGCCTCTGGCGTTGCCGGCGTGATTGAAACGGCGCGTATTTTGGCAGAGCTAAAGTTTAAACTGCCTAACAATGTGGACTTTGTGTTCTATAGTTTAGAAGAACCACCGTTTTCTAAAACTGAACAAATGGGCAGTTATGTGCATGCGAAATCTGTTCAGTCACAAAAAGATAAGATTAAAGGTGTGTATATTTTAGAAATGATAGGATTCTTTAGCGAACAACCTATCCAAAGCTATCCTGTGGGGTTAAAGTGGATTTATCCAAGCCATGGTAATTTTATTGCGACCGTAAGTAACGTTAGCTCACGTGATTTAGGCTCAGGCTATTGTACAGCGATGCAGCAACTTGATCAGTTGGAATGTCAGCGTTTGGTTGCTCCGAGATTCGCTAATGCTTTTGATTTTTCAGATCATTTGAATTATTGGGAGTTTGATATCCCCGCAGTGATGATTACCGATACCGCATTTTATCGAAATGGTCACTACCATACGAAAGCCGATCGCTTAGCGACATTGAATTTGACTAAAATGGCTAATGTGATCGACGGGTTGGTACAGCATTTATTGAAACCTTAAGATATTTTGAGTAATAAAAAACGCAGTTCCCAAGTAGTGAGAACTGCGATAAAAGGTCATCCGTCTGGAGAATCAGATGACCATGCAATTTCAAACCATCAATAAAAAGAAACATACAGCGCGTATATATTCTTATTCTTTATATCGGGCTTTTTATCGATTTTTCAAGTCTAAAGCATGATAGAGGAAAAGGTTTAATGCAAAAATTCAAACAAGCTAAGCGAAAATTTGGAGTTTCATTCGTTTCACTTCATGGAATGTAGGCCAATCATATTTCCTTCGCTATCAAAGACCAACACAATAAAACCATATTCACCAATGGCCGTTTTTGCTTCATGAATTTTTCCGCCCGATTCAACAAACCGGCTCGCCTCATTCCCACAATCATCACATGAAAAATAGATAAAGGTATTGTTTCCTCCTGCGGATAGGCCTGGCATTTTCACCAGTGCACCTGAAGCGCCACAGGCTTGCATGTCTGAGGGGAAAGCCCACATTTGCAGTGAATTATCATCCGCTGGTGGGTTAATTGAGTTTATTGAATGTTAAAAACAAATTAATAAAATTGTTTGGCACGAGATAAGTCATCCACATAAATTTCAAACCAACCAATCGGATTTTTCATTTTAGTTGTCCTACATGTATCCCTTGATCAAATTATTCTAGGAAATAAAAGCATAAAGATGTGTGGTGTTATCTACAGTAAATTGTAATAAAAAAGAGAGCCGAAGCTCTCTTTTTTACGATGCGAAATTAGTGGCGTGCAGCTTTTTTGCCTTCATCGACCGCTTTCACAATTGGTGCTTTGACCAAAGGTTCAGGCATAGATGTCAACGCCAGTGGTAAAATCTCATCAATTGATTTAACCGCTTTAATCTCTAAGCCTTCTTTGACATTGTCAGGGATTTCAGATAAATCACGGATGTTGTCTTGAGGAATGAAGACCAGCTTAATTCCACCACGGTGTGCAGCCAGTAGTTTCTCTTTCAAGCCACCAATGCGCATTGCACGACCACCAAGACTGGTTTCACCTGTCATGGCAATATCAGGACGAATTGGGATGCCTGTGAAAGCAGAAACCAATGCAGTTGTTAACGCTAAACCTGCAGAAGGGCCATCTTTTGGTGTTGCACCTTCTGGTAAGTGGACGTGAACATCGGTTTCTTCGAAACGTGTCGACTCGATACCTAATTCATCTGCACGGGTACGCACCACAGTCATAGCAGCGGTAATCGATTCTTTCATCACATCACCGAGTGAACCAGTGGTAATAAATTTACCTTTACCTTTGACCGCAGCAACTTCAATGGTCAACAACTCACCACCGACTGAAGTCCACGCTAAACCGTTTACGCGACCGACTTGGGCTTCGTCTTCCGCCATACCAAAGTCAAACTTATGTGGACCTAAGTAGTCTGGAAGATTGGCAGAATTCACATCAATCTGAAGATTTTTAGACTTCTTGCTGACGGCTTCTTTTACAACTTTACGGGCAATTTTAGAGACTTCACGCTCTAAGCTACGAACACCAGCTTCACGTGTATAACGTTGCACGATGTCACGAATTGCTTCTTCGTGAACGGTCAATTCTTTCGCACGTAGGCCATTGTTCTTCATTGCTTTCGGAACAAGGTAACGCTCAGCAATATTCACTTTTTCATCTTCGGTATAACCCGGTAGACGAATCACTTCCATACGGTCAAGCAATGCTTCTGGAATATTCATGCTGTTGGCAGTACAAATGAACATCACTTCAGACAAGTCCAGATCAAGATCTAAATAGTGATCGTTAAACTTGCTGTTCTGTGATGGATCGAGTACTTCAAGCAATGCAGAAGCAGGGTCGCCTCGGTAGTCTTGTGCCATCTTGTCGATTTCGTCGAGCAAGAACAATGGGTTTTTCACGCCAACTTTCGTTAAAGATTGCACAATTTTACCCGGCATCGCACCGATATAGGTACGACGGTGACCACGGATTTCCGCCTCGTCTCGTACGCCACCGAGTGCCATACGTACAAATTCACGACCTGTCGCTTTCGCAACAGATTCACCCAGTGAGGTTTTACCTACACCTGGAGGGCCAACCAAACAAAGGATTGGGCCTTTGAGTTTTTTCACGCGCGATTGTACTGCGAGATATTCCACAATACGATCTTTCACGTCATCTAAGCCGTAATGATCGGTATCCAAAATTTCTTGCGCTTTGCTTAAGTTAATGCTGACTTTGCTGGCTTTATTCCAAGGCGTATCTAAGATAGCCTCGATATAATTGCGCACCACAGCTGCTTCACTAGACGCAGGTTGCATTGCTTTGAGTTTACGGAATTCGCTTTCAGCTTTTTTACGCACATGTTCAGGCAAATCAGCTTCGGCAAGACGTTTTTCAATTTCAGCAACGTCATCTTCCGCGCTGCCATTCATGTCAGAAAGCTCACGCTGAATGACCTTCATCTTTTCATTGAGGAAGTATTCGCGTTGATTTTTCTCCATTTGACGCTTCACTGAGTCATGTAAAGTTTGCTCAATCTGTTGTTCTTCAGATTGTTGCAATAAATACGTCATCAGTTCTTGTAGATGTGCTTCAAACTCATCGTGTTCGAGGAATTTTTGCTTCACATCAATATTCAGTGGAACACGGGTCGCTACGAAGAATAACAATTGTAGTAAATCATCAATCTTGTTCGCTGCAGCAATCAGTTCACGTGCATTACGCAGTTTTGCTTCAGCATATTGAGCAAACAGGGCACGTAATTCTTGGACACGTGTTTCTTGCGTTGTTACGTCAATGTTGATTGACATTGGACTAAGCGCATGTTCTGCGGTTAGATAATCATTTTCATCAATGATTTTTTCTAGCTTTGAACGATGCAAGCCTTCAATTAATACTTTTATACAGTTTTCATCATTTTCGTGATTCACAACTTGCACAATCTTCGCGACAGTACCGTATTGATACAAATTGTCGTGATCAATTTCTTCTGTAAGCGAATCTTTTTGCGCAACTACAAATACTAGATTGTCACTGTTACGAGCCACATCAACTGCATTGATCGATTTTTCACGACCTACAAATAGCGCGATTTGCATGTGCGGATAAACCACCACATCACGTAGCGCTAAAAGCGGTAATACACTTGGAACCTGAGGCTCTAAGGTTTCTTGATTCATAATAATTTCAGACATGGGCACTCCTAATGAGTGACAACGGTGTTGCCATGTTTTTTATAGTGATGGGTATTTTAAAAAATACAAGGGCAGGTCAAAATAAATTGTATAAAAAATGACTAAACATGTGATTTTTAAGTATTCTCAACAGTCAAAAATGTCAATTTTAGCGCTTGAAGCGTAAATGTTGTTGAGGGGTCAGCAGTCCATCCAAAGGTTGATCCCATTTTTCTCGAATCAAGCGCTGTGGCACCAACTGGAAATGATGGGCTAAACCCAAACGAAACGGACGGTGATAGCGCGAAGAAGCCAAGGTTTTGTCGTAAAAACCACCGCCCATGCCAATGCGTGTGCCATAAGGATCACATGCCAATAAGGGCATGAGTAGCAGATCTAAATGTGAAACGTGCTGGCCACGTGTTGCCATGGGCTCTTGCATACCCAGCGGATGGTGTGAAAAGCGTTTATTTTGAAATTGATGACGTGAAACTTTGACCCACACCAAGCGCTGATTCATATTACAAATCATCGGTAAATACACTGCTTTTTTTTGATGAAAACAATATTCAATGATTTTACGGGTCTGAATTTCCCCAAAAGCATGTAGGTAGATCCCGACGCGAGTGGCATGTTTGAATTCGGGCGCACGTCTTAGGCGCTGTAAAATTTGAAGTTCGGACTGCTGCTGTTGATAGGCGGAAACTTGTCTGCGTTGCTTGCGAAGCTGTTTTCTGAGTTGGGCAAGTTCAATCGACATTGTGAACGCAGTCCTGAGAATCGAAAAGGTGTGTGTGAAAATGATCGTCAAATTTCAAAGATGGTATCTGTTTATGGTGCAATCCTTGAACCTTTTTTTAGCTCTTGCAAAATTGGGCAGCAACTGTCGGTGGTGGTTTTACATTCATCTACCCAAGTTGAAAGACGCTGTTTCAGTGCATTTAATTCTTGAATCCGTTGATCAATTTTTTCTAGTCGTTGCTGAATCACATCACGTACTTTTTCGCGATCATCCAGTTGCAAATGTAGTAGATCCTGAATTTCACTGAGTTGTAAGCCCGCATCTTTGCCTTTTTGTATAAAGCTTAAGGTTTCAATATCTTGCTGACTGTAATAACGATAGTTTTGCGAGGTTTCAGGAATGCGCATCAGGCCGATCCGTTGATAATAACGAATGGTTTCCACATTCACCTGACAGTGTTTTGCTAGTTTGCCAATAGTGAGCATAAAATAATCTCCAAAAGGCTTGACTCAGTACCTAGGTACAGACTTTATGCTAACACAATCAAAAATAAAAGGTGAGTCAGAATGAGTGAACAACACAAGACTTCTTGCTGTTCCAAACAGAAATTAGCGCCGATGGTGGTGAATATCGATCCTGTCTGTGCGATGACGGTCGCAGAGGACTCTCTTCATGTGTATGAGCATCAATCAGTTCGTTATTTGTTTTGTTGTTCGAGCTGTCTAAAGAAATTTTCGTCCAACCCAGAGGCTTATTTAACATCAGAAAAAGCGCCCAGTGCTTGTTGCAGTAAACCCAAAGTGGATTTAGCTGAGGCATCTTTGCAACCTCAAGATGGGGCTATGGTTGCAGTTTCAAAGCCAGAGTTAGGCTCGGAGAAGACCAAATTTATTGATCCAGTATGCGGTATGACCGTAACGGATTTAAGCAAACCTCACACCGAGTGGCAGGGGCAGAACTACTACTTTTGTAGTGAAAAATGTCAGCAAAAATTCGTTGCTAATCCAGAGGCTTATGTAAATGCTGAACGTTCAGATTTTGTAGTTAAAGCTTCAGACTGTTGTGGGTCGACCCCGAAAGTAGTTGAGAAAAAAGCATCCTGTTGTAAGCCTAAGCCGCAAACAGAATCAGACAACAAAGCAAGTTGCTGTGGTGGAGGAAAGCATGAACATACTGCTCCATCTAGATCAGCTGAGTTTATTGACCCCGTATGTGGTATGTCAGTCGATCCTAATACAGAGTTAAAAACGGATTATCAGCAACAGATTTATTATTTCTGTAATCCTTCCTGCTTAGATAAGTTTAAAGGGGATCCTGAGTTTTATCTGATTCCACCCGATCAGCGTCCTGTGCCTGAAGGGGCTGTGGATATGGACTATACCTGTCCGATGGACCCTGAAATTGTACAAAAAGGACCGGGGACGTGTCCGATTTGTGGTATGGCATTGGAGCCGATGCAACCGACTTTAGATGATGCACCCAACCCAGAGTTGGTGGACTTTAGCCATCGCTTTTGGATGACTTTATCACTGACGTTGATTGTATTTGTACTGGCGATGGGTTCGCACATTCATAGTTTCATTTCACCGCATATTCAGCCGTGGATTGAGTTAGTCCTTGCGACTCCTGTGGTGCTGTGGGCAGGTAAACCCTTTATTGAACGTTGCTGGACTTCGTATAAAACCCGCAACTTAAATATGTGGAGCCTGATTGGTGTTGGGGTGTTGGCGGCCTATATTTATAGTGTCGTGGCAACGATTTTCCCAAGTGTGATTCCAATGGAAGCCAAAACTGGGCATGGCGTTGCAGTGTACTTTGAAGCAGCCTGTATGATCGTGTCTTTAAGTTTACTTGGGCAAATCATGGAGTTAAAAGCACGTGCCAAGACTGCAGATTCACTGAAAGCCTTACTCAAACTGCAAGCCAACACAGCTAAGTTGGTTCAAAACGATCAAGTGGTAGAAGTGGATATCGGCATGGTCAAACAAGGCGATATTTTACAGATTTCCTCGGGCGAGCAGATCCCACTGGATGGTGTGGTGGTTGAAGGCAAAACCTATGTCGATGAAGCCATGATGACAGGTGAACCTGTACCTGTGAAAAAGCAAATACATGACACGGTAATCGGCGGTACGGTCAATCAACAAGGCAGTATCCGTATTCAAACTACGGCGGTCGGGGCGAATACCACTTTGGCGAAAATGATTCAAACGGTAGCAGAAGCACAGCGCTCTAAAGCACCGTTACAACGTTTGGCCGATGTGTTTGCCAAGTACTTTGTCATCATCGTGCTCTTGATTAGTGTGCTGACCTTTGCTGCTTGGATGATCTTTGGTGGTGCACAATTTGACTTGGCTCTGATGTGTGCGGTGGCGGTACTTATTATTGCTTGCCCATGTGCGCTGGGTTTAGCGACGCCAATGTCTGTGATGGCTACTACAGGGCGTGCAGCGCAGAAAGGGGTACTGTTTAAGGATGCAGAAGCGATTGAAGCTTTAAGTAAAGTGAATACCCTGATTGTCGATAAAACAGGGACTTTGACTGAAGGTAAACCAAGCCTGAAAGAAATTCAGTTGCTCAGCCCAAATGTGGAACAAGGACAAGTAGAACAGTGGATTGCTTCGATTGAGCAATATTCAAGTCATCCGATTGCACAGACTTTGACGCAAATTGTGCCTGCACAGCAATTGCTTAAAGTGGCAGACTTTGAGGATGTTACTGGCTTTGGTGTCAAAGGTCAGATTGGCGAGCAAACCCTCTATATTGGTAGCCAAAAGCTGCTTGAGCAACTCGGCATTACTCTAGATGATACTTTGCAAAGCCAGTTGAACCACCAACGTGCGACAGGCAATGTGATCAGTTTCTTAAGTAAAAGCCAAGAAGTGCTGGCTTATATTTCTATTCACGATGCGATTAAGGTCAATGCGCATCAAGTCATTCAACAGTTGATTGATGATGGTATTGAAGTGGTCATGGCAACAGGTGACCATGAACAAAATGCCCAGTTGGTCGCTCAGGAATTGGGTATTCAACAAGTCTATGGCAACTGTTCACCAACAGAAAAACTGGACATCGTGAAGAAATATCAGGCTCAAGGTAAAATTGTCGCGATGGCGGGAGATGGCATTAACGATGCACCAGCCTTAGCACAAGCCAATGTCGGAATTGCCATGGGCAATGGAACTGATATCGCGAAACAAACCGCGCAAGTGACCTTGGTTAAAGGTGATATTCGTGGCGCAGCCGATGCGCTACATATGGCGAAACTGGGTGTGCGTAATATGAAACAAAACCTTGCTTTTTCCTTTGTGTATAACGGTTTGGGTGTACCTGTGGCAGCAGGAATTTTCTATCCATTAACAGGCTTATTACTCACCCCAATGTTCGCTGCGGTGGCGATGTCATTGAGTTCATTGTCCGTAGTCTTAAATGCTTTACGTTTACAGAAGAGTAAATAAGCGTTTTTAGATTCTTGCGTTCTCTTTTTAAGTTGAGTTTCAAAATAAGCATCTTTTCAACAAAGGTGCTTTTTTTTGAAGATTGGTGATGGAATGAAGCGCAGCGCGAATAAACATTAATTTTTCAAGCCTCTTTTCTTGATTCAACTTGATTTAAAGAGCCTTGATCCGGTTCGAGCGAGTAAGGTTGTAAAAGACGCACAATTCATGTATTTGGGTAAGGCATAGCGCTTGAATGAGCGTCATCTCGTATGACATTTTGAAATTATATAAAACAGTAACTTAAAAAATAGGGGGAACTGCCGTACTATAAGCGGGATGTAGTAAAGGCAGGATTCAGGGTGAATTTAAAAAATCTAGAAGCATTTTATTGGGTTGTGACCTTAAATAGTTTCAATAAGGCTGCAACAAAATTACAAACGACCCAGCCTGCCGTTTCACAAAAAATCACCTCTCTTGAAAATGATCTAGGTTTTAAAGTTCTCGATCGCAGCTTTCGACAGCTTAAACCCACTCATAAAGGCATGACTCTGTTTAAATATGCTGAAAAGTTTATGCGTTTGGAAACCGATTTGGTGGCCGAGCTGACTGAAAACCAGTACCTAACAGGAACAATTCGTTTAGGTGTTTCCGAGACGATCGTTTATACGTGGCTGGTTGAATATATCGAAAAAGTACAAAAAGAGTTTCCTAAAGTTTCTGTGGAAATTGTGGTGGATTTAACCCCAAATTTGCAAGAAGGTGTGCGTACAGGGGATTTGGACATGGCCTTTTTGCTGGGCCCGACTTTGGCTTTCGAGTGTGTAGAGCAGGCGCTGTGTGACTTTGAACTGAGCTTCTTGGCAGCTCCATCTTTTAAAGGTGGTGTGGGTCAAATGTCGTTTAAGGCATTGATGTCTCATACCATTTTAACCTACCCGAAAATTACCTATCCCTATAAAGAGCTCAAGGCCAAAATGAAAGAACAGGCACTGGATGAGCCGCTTTCAATTACCAGTTATTCGCTTGCGACCTTATTGCGTCTTGCGGAGCAAGGTTTGGGGATCGCCGTTGTGCCGACCTTAACGGCGCTAAAGGAAATTACCGATGGTCGCTTGGAAATTTTAAATACCCCGATCCAGCTCAAAACCTTTCATTTCACCTCGATTTATATGCAAGGCAATGATGCAGCCTTGAAAGAGAAATTAACCGATGTCGCAGTCACTGTTTCTGAAAGTGCAATGAAAAGACTGCTTGAGAAAATTAAAAAATAATTGAGGCGTACGTAGCTTTTTGACAAGCGATGTTTCTTTATCTCAAAACGGAATTTGTTTGCAAAACCATAAACACAGCTTATCGTGTGTGATAAGTAAAATTTATCATCAGACTTTTAATAAATAAAAAATAATAAAATACAGTTATTTAGATTTAATAATGGATGTAAAAAGTCGTATTGTTCATCGCGCTTGCCTATGTTCTTATTTCAAATAGAAGATTTGATCCGCCATGGCTTTGGTTGGGCAACAGAGAATCTTTGTCAGTTAAAGGGATTTAAGAACAGAATTTGCAAACAAAATGATGTTCTTGGTTCAACTTGAAAATAGCGTTATTAAGCTCAAATGGACGAGGAACGCATTAAATATGTCTTTATTAAAATCTTCTTTTTTATCAGATCGCCAATGGGCCATTGTTGCTTCAATCTTCATGATGGCAACCTCCGCCATGGGACCTGGTTTTCTAACTCAAACCGCGGTCTTTACTGTGAAATTGGGTGCGGCGTTTGGCTTTGCCATTCTCGTGTCTATTTTGATTGATTATGTAGTTCAGCAAAATATTTGGCGTGTCGTCACGCTGACGCAAATGCGTGCCTCGGATATTGCCAATAAAGCCTTGCCGGGCAGCGGTTACTTACTGGCTTTTCTGGTCATTTTGGGTGGTTTCTTCTTCAGTATTGGTAATATTGCAGGCGCAGCTTTAGGTCTCAATGCATTATTTGGTTTGGACACTAAATGGGGTGGCATTTTAAGTGGTGCTTTAGCCATTTTAATTTTCGCATCTAGAAAAGCCACGTTAGCGATGGATAAGAGCATGATTGTTCTAGGATTGCTAAAGATTATTCTCATTATTATTGTTGCCGTGATTGTCATGCCACCAGTAGGGCAGGCAGTGCAGCAAACTTTTGCACCTGACCAAATTGATTTTGCCATCATTACCACGATTGTTGGTGGAACGGTTGGAGGCTATATCTGCTATGCAGGTGCCCATCGTTTACTGGATAAAGGTGCAGTTGGTCCTGAAAATATTGATGAAGTCGCAAGAGCAGCAACCAAAGGCATTGTGGTTGTAGGCATCATGCGCTATGTACTATTTCTAGCTTTCTTAGGTGTTGTTGTGAGTGGTGCAAGTATCGATTTAGCCAGCCATAATGCCAATCCAGCAGCTCAAGCATTTCAATATGCCGCAGGGACTTTCGGTTATAAATTATTTGGTCTGATTTTCTGGGCAGCTGGCATCAGTAGCACCATTGGAGCCGCTTATACTTCGGTTTCATTCTTTACTGCATTTAAGAAAAACCTCAGTCCCAAACAGACTAATTACACTACCATTACATTTATCGCTTTAGCGTTATTGCTGTATGTCGTACTAGGCGCAACCCCAGCTGGATTGTTGATCTTCGTTGGTGGCTTTAATGGCTTGGTACTGCCAATCGGTTTGACTATTTTTGTTTATGTAGCTGCTTGTCGTAAAGATATGATGGGGAATTATAACTATCCAAAATGGTTACTTATTTTGGGTGTACTCACGTGTATGTTGACATGGTGGATGGGCTATATGTCCTTTACCACAGTCTTTAATTATTTAACCAAACTTTAAGCTAGACGACGGTGAAGTGATAAAGGAATTAAGCCATGTTTGTAGATTTAAATAGTGACTTAGGTGAAAGTTTTGGTTCATGGAAAATGGGCAATGATGACCAAATTCTACCTGTTGTAACCAGTGCCAATATTGCATGTGGCTTTCATGCAGGAGATCCGCTGGGTATTTTAAAGACACTGGATAAAGCTGTTGAATTAAATGTCACGATTGGCGCGCATGTATCTTATCCAGACCTCGTCGGTTTTGGTCGACGTAATATGGATGTGTCACGTGACGAGTTGATTGCTGATGTGCTGTATCAAATTTCTGCACTGGATGGTTTAGCTAAAGTGGCTGGTTCTCAAGTGCAATATGTAAAACCACATGGCGCACTGTATAACACCATTGCACACGATCAAGCTCAAGCCGCTGCGGTGATTGATGCCATTAAAATGTATAACCCCGAACTGGTTTTGGTGGCACTGGCAGGTTCCCACTTGGTTGAACAAGCACGTGCGGCAGGCTTAAAAGTTGTCTCTGAGGCATTTGCAGACCGTGCTTATAACAGTGATGGTTCATTGGTTTCACGTCGTTCGGATGGGGCTGTTTTACATGATTCGGCGTTTGTGGCACGCCGTGTGGTGTCTATGTTGAAAAATGGTGGCGTTGAGTCGATTGATGGTGTATTTACCCCGATTCAAGCGGACACGATTTGCTTACATGGTGACACCGCGGGTGCTTTAGAGATGTCGGCTGCGATTAAAGCTGAACTGCTAAATCATCATATTGAAATTCGTCCCTTTGTCTTAAAGCATGAGGAAGTACGCAATGTATAAGGATATTCAAGTCGATTCAGCGCAGCTTGAAGCCGCTTTAGCCGCACGTTTAAAAATCCGTGCAGGCTTTGATAAACCAACGGCAGGTATGGCCGCGGGCATGACGCAGGTCAATATGATTTCGGTGCCTAAAGATTGGGCTTATGATTTTCTACTCTATGCACATCGTAATCCACAAAGCTGTCCTGTTTTAGATGTGTTAGAGGAAGGTGTTTATGCCACAAGACTGGCAGAAAACTCAGATATACGCACCGACTTTCCACGCTATCGTATCTGGAAAGAGGGTGAAATGGTCGATGAAGTCTCGGATGCGAGTGACATTTATCATGCACATCCTGACTTGGTGACACTTCTAATTGGCTGTAGTTTTTCTTTTGAAACTGCATTGCAAGAAGCAGGTATTGAAGTTCGTCATATCCATGATCAGACCAATGTACCGATGTATTTGAGTAATATTCAATGTCAGCCTGCGGGTCGTATTTCGGGCAACATGGTGGTGTCTATGCGCCCAATTCCATCCCATCAAATCGCGGATGCCGTCAAAATTACAGCACGGATGCCGAGTGTGCATGGTGCGCCTGTGCATATTGGACATCCTGAAGGTTTAGGCATTCGTGATGTGAATCAGCCAGACTTTGGCGATGCTTCACGTATTGAGGCTGGGGAAATTCCAGTGTTTTGGGCTTGTGGTGTAACCCCACAAGCGGCGGTGATGAACTCAAAAATTCCTTTTGCCATAAGCCATGCACCCGGTCATATGTTCATTACCGACATTCCTGATCGTGCATGGATAGGTTAAGCGGGACGAAAGAACAATTAAAAAGGATAGGCACATGCGTTTTTTATCGGTAAACGCGGATTGTTTTCTCATAGAGCTTGACAGCCTAGAGGAAACATTGGCGTTTTACAATAAATTGCACACGATGCAATTGAATGGAATTAAAGACTTAGTCCCTGCTGCAAAAACGATTTTGGTATTTTTTAATGAAATCGAGACTACATTTAAAACACTGGTTACTTCGATTCAGACTGTAAAAATCGGTTCAGGCGTTGAGCGTAATGTCCAAGAGCTGATTATTCCTATCTGCTATACGGGCGAAGATCTTGCTCAGGTTGCAGAGTTACAAGGGCTTTCAATTGCTAATGTGATTTTGAAGCATCGTCAAAGTGTTTGGAATGTGGCTTTTATCGGTTTTGCACCGGGCTTTGCTTATATGAGCAGTCCCGATCGACCTTTTACAGATATTCCTCGCTTAGCTGTGCCACGTAAAAAAATACCGTCGGGTTCTTTGGGACTGGCAGGACAATATTCTGGGATTTACCCGAAAGACAGTCCGGGGGGCTGGCAGTTGATCGGTACGACTGCTGAAAAAATGTGGGATCTAGAGCGTAAAAATCCAGCGCTATTGTTACCGGGGATGACGGTACATTTTGAAGATGTCACACATCAACCGACCACAGTCAGCGTAGCACAACAAGTCACGCGTACAGTTGAGCCCAAACAATCGATGCCTTTGTTTACGGTAACAGCACCGAGCCTACAGATGCTGATTCAAGATGAAGGGCGTTTTAACCAAACCAAGATTGGGGTTGGTGTTGCAGGGGCGATGGATGTATCGGCGATGCACAGTGCAAATCGAATTGTCGGTAACCCAACTCCGACGCCAGTAATTGAAGTTTTAAATGGTGGTTTGAAAGCCAAAATGCATCAGTCCGCAGTCATTGCGGTTACAGGAGCAATTTCAAACATCCATGTGAAATTTAGTGATGGCCAAAAGGCAGACTTTGAAAGTTATCAAGCGATTGCCCTTGATGAAGGTGATGAATTTCAGATTCAAGCACCCACGGCAGGACTGAGGAATTATTTGGCGATTCGTGGTGGTATTGACGTGCAGCCTGTACTGCATAGCGCCTCATTTGATAGTTTGGCCATATTAGGACCAGAACCTCTAAAAATGGGGGATACGGTTTATCAAGGACAGGTTGAAGTTTCAAATATCAGTGTCACCGAAGTTGCGAAGTTGAACTTGCCCAAAATAGGCGATGTGGTTGAGCTCGACATTGTGATGGGACCGCGAACGGATTGGTTCGAAGCAGAGAGCATTGAGCGCTTATGTCAGCAAGCTTGGCTTGTGACGAATGAAAGCAATCGAGTTGGACTGAGACTTTCAGGTGAGCAACCATTGAAACGCAAAATTACCCATGAGTTGGAAAGTGAGGGAACTTGTATTGGTGCCTTACAGATTCCACCCAGTGGTCAACCTGTACTGTTTATGAATGACCATCCCTTAACTGGTGGCTACCCCGTCATTGCAGCTGTAGCGAAGCATCATTGGGACTTGGTGGCACAGATTCCAGCAGGTTGCCAAATCAAATTTAAAAAAATGACCGAATTTACAGATTTTGAGAATGAATGATGACTACTGAAAAATTATTAATTGCAAACCGCGGTGAAATTGCCGTTCGTATTATTCATGCTTGCCGTGATATGGGTATTACATCGGTTGCGTTATATGCCGATGACGATATGGATAGTCTGCATGTCGAACTGGCGGATGAAGCATGGGGGGTGGCCGGTGCAACTGCACGTGAAACCTATTTAAATATTCCAGCCATTCTTGATGTTGCTAAAAAATCCAAAGCAACCATGGTTCATCCAGGTTATGGTTTTTTATCTGAACGTGCTGAATTCGCGCAGGCCGTAATTGATGCAGGGTTAAAGTGGGTCGGGCCGTCACCGAATGCCATTGAAAAGTTGGGTGATAAAATTGAAGCACGTAAGATAGCCGCTTCAGTGGGCGCACCTTTAGTTCATGGTACACAAGACCCCTTAAATAATGCTGATGAAGCACTCGAGTTTGCAAAGCAGTTTGGTTTACCTATTGCGATTAAAGCCGCTTTTGGCGGTGGTGGTCGCGGTTTAAAAGTCGTTTGGAAACTGGAAGATGTAAAAGAGCTGTATGATTCGGCTGTACGTGAAGCGCAAGCTGCCTTTGACCGCGGTGAGTGTTTTGTTGAGCAATACTTAGATCAACCACGCCATGTTGAAGCGCAAGTGATTGCCGATCAACATGGCAATGTAGTGGTTTTAGGTACACGTGACTGTTGTCTACAACGTCGTAATCAGAAGCTGATTGAAGAGGCCCCAGCACCTTTTATCAGCGATGCAATTTATGAAGAAATTTTAACTTCGGCTAAAAATATCTGTCAGGCAGCTAATTATGTCGGTGCGGGTACAGTTGAATATTTGCTGAGCCGTGATGGAAAGCTTTCATTTTTAGAGGTTAATACCCGCTTGCAGGTGGAACATCCTGTTACTGAAGAAACTGCCAAAGTTGATTTGGTGGTTGAGCAAATTCGAGTGGCTCAAGGTCATGAACTTTCAATCAAAGAAACTCCGAAAGCGCAGGGACATGCCATTGAGTTTCGTATCAATGCTGAAGATCCTGCTCGTGGCTTTATTCCTGCATTTGGTGTATTGAGTTTATTTGAAGCACCGTTTGGTCAGGGCGTACGCGTAGACACAGGTGTTCGTACAGGCTCTTTGGTGTCGAGTCATTTTGATTCGCTCATGGCCAAACTGATTATCACAGGTCCAACCCGTGAGGTTGCTATTGCTCGTGCTAAACGTGCGCTGAAGCAATTTAAAATTGAAGGGGTTGCGTCGGTTTTAGACTTTCACCGTGCAGTATTAAATGAAACTGATTTTTCCAACACATTTAATGTCCATACTCGTTGGATTGAAAATGATTTTAAACAGGACTTAAAGCCAGCGAAACGCAGTATTCCGAATCATCAACAGCCGATGTTACTCAGCTATATTGAAATTGATGGGAAATTACATCGTTTAGGCTTACCTGCGGGCATGTTTGCACAAAGCCCTACAATGACGTCTCAAGACCAACCAGCTACAGAAACAGCAGTGAGTACCGAACACTTACTTGCTCCAATAAATGGCGTAATTAGCGCTTGGAAAGTAGAAAACGGGGAGCAGGTCGTAGAGGGGCAAGTAGTGGCGATTATGGAGGCTATGAAAATGGAAGTCGCTGTACTTGCACATCAAAGTGGGATAATTCAGTTGATAGCTCAGCAGGGAGTGACTTGTCACGCAGAGCATATTATTGGATCGATTTGCTAAAAAATTAAATCATGTGAATGAACCTGATGCAGCATTCAGCTAAGTCAGGTTTTTCATTTGGAAATGCTTAAAATTTGGGGGCTAGTTAGCTTTATCTTATGGACAAATAAAGTAGAAAAATGGTTCGATAAAGATTTAATAGTCCAATAAAAGCGTTATTTTAAGAGAGAAATTCAAGAATCATTTTGTTCGGTAGCAGGGAGACAAGATGAAAACGATAAGCTTGAAAAATAAAAATCAAAGGGTATTAGCGATGAATGTAATTATTATTTTAACTAAATAAAGGACTCCGAAGATGCCGCTGCATGTGTCGTTACCCTGAACCCGATGAGTTCAAGGTGGACGCGACGTATACTTGCTGGGTTTCCCACACGAAAGTGGGCATACACTCTAAATATACAGAACACATCCATAAGTTTAAGTATCGGCAGGGGAATAGACCCGCTGGCGAACACCTCAGAGTTGCCTTAAGTATAACGAATCTCACGCTGATGGCAACTCATACACCGCTACGAACTGTAAACAACTGAAGTAAGTGTTGATACTTTATTCAATTCAGTCGAGTTTAAACAAGTTCCGCAACGTCATCGATAATATTTGCCAGTAATCGTTCTGCGTGTGCATACTCTTGCAGTGTTTTATTCATCGACAACACTTCTTGCATTAACTCTAGTGCCACCATAATGATAATTTTACTGGGTTCTACCCGTGGCGCTTTACGGCGAAACTCATCATATTTATCATTTAAAAGCAGAGCTGCACGTTCAAGGTCGGCTTTTTCTTTTTCCGTTGTGACTAAACGAAAGCTATGGCCTAAGACACGTAATTCAACGGTAATTGGTTCGCTCATGATTAAACTTCCTCGCCAGCTTCAGTAGGATGGGCAAGTTGTTGAATTTCTTGCGCGTGATGGTCTTGCTCTGTACCTAAAATAGCCAAACGCTGGATGATTGCTTCGACTTTAGCTTTGGCATGTTCATTTTTTTGTAACAATCTTTCACGTTCTTGCTGAAGTGCTTGGATTTCTTGCTGCGCTTGACGTTGATCATTGTTCAATTTTTCTCTAATTGCACGTAATTCATTACGCTCAGCCAAGATTTCTTGAAAGCGATTTTTTAAATCAGTACAACTTTTTTCCAAACGACTATAACGATCGGCCAAAGCAGTCGCATCAGTGTTCAAATGTTGATATTGGGTCTGAGCGCTGCTTAATTGCTCAGTTAAATCATCAATTTGTTCTTGTTTCTGGGTAATTAAGCCATTTTTTTGCACAACTTGAGAACGATGCTGTTCTTCAGCATCCAGTTTGGCTGCATTTAAAGTGCTATTTTCACTTTCAAGATGAGCAAGTCGCGTTTTTAAAACGCCAATATGCGCCTGTAGACGCTGTAATTCTTCTAACATATCGTGGTCGCACAGTGTTGCAAACAAAGGTAATATATAAGAAGTATAGAGATTGGATAAACGAATGCAAGACGATATTTCAGGTTGGTCAGAATGGCAGCCAAATTTTTCTAAAATTGAAGAGATTTCTAGCCCAAGTGAGTTACATGGTTTACTCACGGGTATCATTTGTGTAACTCAGGCACCAAGCCGTGAAGAGTGGCAACACATCCTCACGACTTTGGAAATTCCCGAGTTAAATGAAGAAGCTTTGGCTTTATTAGCCGATGAAGCAGAAGATGTCGCACATGCACTTTCTGAAGATGAATTGGACTATTTACCATTACTTCCCGATGACACGCATACGCTCGCAGACCGTGTACAAGCTTTGGCGGATTGGTGTGCAGGCGTAGTGCTGGGCTTTGGTTTGGCGTCAGGTCATATTCGCCCAGATGAAATGGAACTGATCGAACATTTACAAGATGTCGCGGCAGTTGAGTTTGAAGAAACTGATGATGATGAAGAGGGGGAGGAGAGCTATCAAGAATTATATGAGTTTGTTCGTTTAATTCCTGTGAGCTTATCTGTGGGTCGCAAAAAGATTGCGGTTGAGGACAGTTCTTTACTTAAACACTTTCATAACAAGCAACAAGCTGATCGTTCTGTAACAGAAGCGAACAATGTTGTAGAAATGTTTACACCGCATCGCCCAAGCTAATTGGCATAAGACTTGCTGCGCGTACAATATAAGGTGCGCGTGGCACTTTTATTCTTTGGTACAAAAAAGACAGATCAAACATGAAACTAACGCAAGTGGATTTTCAGGAACGCCGTGATCGTTTGGCCGCACAAATGGGTCCGAACAGTATTGCCATTATTGCAACTAGCCCGGTGGCGATGCGTAATCGTGATGCAGACTATAAATACCGTACTGATAGCAGTTTTTTTTATCTGACCGGTTTTGCTGAGCCTGAAGCCGTGGCGGTCATCGAAACCTTTGCCGAAGACGATGAAGATGGTTATAGCTACAGTTTGTTCTGCCGTGAACGTGACCGCGAGATGGAAATCTGGAATGGTTACCGCGCAGGTGTGGATGGGGCGGTAGACGACTATGAAGCTGACGAAGCGTATGCGATAGATTTGTTAGATGAAGAAATCATTGAAAAACTCTTAAGCAAAGAAAAATTATTCTATCGTATTGGGCAACACCCTGAATTTGATGCGCGTGTAGCAAAATGGATCACGACTGCCAATGGAGAGTCACGTCGTGGGACTGCTGCACCTGCACAAGTGATACAGCTAGACCGTATTTTAGATGAAATGCGTTTGTTTAAATCAGCACAAGAAATTGAATTGATGCAAACGGCTTCCAATATCTCTGCACAAGCTCATACTCGTGCCATGCAAACTGTTAAGCCAGGCATGATGGAATATGCTCTAGAAGCTGAGCTGAATTATGTATTTGGTCAAAATGGCTGTGTACCGTCGTATAACAGCATTGTCGGTGGTGGTGAAAACGCTTGCATTTTGCACTATGTAGAGAATAACAAAGAGCTAAAAGATGGCGATTTGGTGCTGATCGACGCAGCGTGTGAATATGAATATTATGCTTCAGACATCACCCGTACTTTTCCCGTCAATGGAAAGTTCAGCCCTGAGCAAAAAGCTCTTTATAATGTAGTCCTCGATGCACAACTTGCTGCAATTGACGCAGTGCGTGTAGGCAACTCGTATAAAGAACCACATAATGTTGCTGTGCGCATTCTAGTCCAAGGTCTACTTGATCTGGGGATTATGCAAGGTGATATTGAAGAGATAATCCAAAAGGAAAGTTTCCGTCAGTTTTATATGCATGGTACAGGACACTGGCTCGGTATGGATGTGCACGATGTCGGTTCATATAAGCAAGAAGGTGTGTGGCGTACCTATGAAGAAGGCATGGTGGTGACGGTTGAACCAGGCTTGTACATTGCACCTGATGATGAAACGGTCGATGCGAAATGGCGTGGTATTGGTATTCGTATTGAAGATGACATCGTAGCAACCAAAAACGGTCCACTGAATTTGACTTCGAAAGTGGTGAAGTCGGTAGACGAGATTGAAGCCTTAATGGCGCGATAAATATAATTTACTGTATAAAAGCCGATCATGAGATCGGCTTTTATTTTTTATAAGGTTGTCCCGTCCTGAAATAAGTTTACACCTTAAGAGACTTATTTTATGGAACATGCACGAGAACAACGAGTTAAACGTACACAACGTGATTATAGCTT
>NZ_JBIMCF010000026.1:0-29648 GCF_048551975.1 Acinetobacter johnsonii
AAATTTACAGAATTAGGCCGACCTCACACCCAAGTTGTCACTTAAAATTGAGTTACTTAGGATAACTCTGTCTTTTAAGCCTTTATGCAACAAAGCCAGGTGGAAATATCAGATATACGCCAATGCTGTGTGTAATAGTTAGAGGTAGGACTGAATTTGAATGAAATGTTTATATTCACGATAAGTGATGGTATTTGACGAGTTTTACGATTGGAAAAATGGTTTTGATTACTTTTCCCGAAAGAAAAGTAATCTTAGAAAGTCTTCCAGTGAACTTATCTAAAAGACTCGTAAGGAATCCATTTTGTTCTAAAAACTTAGAAAGGTTTAAATGGTTTCATTAATATTTTTTTGCCAAAGCACTTCTGAGCCGCCCTCAGCTCGTTGCAAGGCGCGGGATGCAACAAAAAGCCAATCCGATAAACGGTTGAGCAACTGTAATGCGGTGCTTTGAATATTTTGATCACGAGTGTGCACCGACATTAAGCTACGTTCAGCTCGGCGACATACCGCTCGCGCTTGATGTGCATAGCTACATGCTAAAGAACCCGAAGGTAAGATAAATTCTTTCAGCATGGGTAAGTCTTCATTCATACGGTCAATTTCTTGTTCAAGAAACTCAATACAAACCGGTTGGAGCAAATGATAGTTGGGAATACATACTTCACCGCCTAAATCGAACAGCCAATGTTGAATGAGGCTTAAGCTTTTGTCCCATGTGGCTTTGTTCGTGATTTGACTTGCACTAATTTGAGCACGGAGCACACCAATTGTTGAATTGAGTTCGTCCACATCACCAAGTGCGGTAATTCTTAGATCATCTTTAGTGACGCGTGATCCATCACCCAGACCTGTGGTGCCTGAGTCGCCAGTACGGGTATAAATTTTACTTAAACGGTGGCCCATAATTTGTCCTGCCTAAAGAATGAAAAAAAGGATAATGCCGGTCAAAACATTATCCATAAACTGCGCTGTTTTTAAATTTTTTTGAGTCTTTACGTTAAATTAATAACGGAAAGTGACTCCTGCGGTAGCTTGGCGACCACCGTTGATGTAGTACACGCCGTTACCGTTATAAGCAGTTTTATAATTTACATCACCAATATTCTCAATATTTGCAAAGAGTTTGATCATTGGGATAGGTTGCCAATACACATTTACATTTGTTGAGACATAGCCTGGTGTAATTGTTTGTGGAGCAGTTGCAGTATCCGCAAAATCTTTTGAATCTGATTTAGCAACTACCGAAGCAGAAACACCATATTCTCCATCATCCCACCCAGTTGTTAGAGTTAGACTTTGACGAGGGCGACGGGTTAAATCTTTTTTGGTTTCATCATCTTTTGCTTGTACATAGGCATAGGTTGTACTTAAAAATAGTTCATTTTGCTGCCATTTGAATGACGCTTCACCACCTGTAAAGGTTGCTTTCTTAATATTTTCAAGTTTCCCAGCTTTGGAACTAATCAAATTATCAACTTGATTGCGGTAAATAGATAAACCAAGATTAATATTGTAGTTTAACTTTTGATCTAAACCAATTTCATAAGAAAAACTTTCTTCTGGTTTTAAGTTTGGATTAGCGCCCCAAGGTGTTGCATATAAGTCATTGGTTGTTGGTGCACGGAATGCGGAACCAATATTCGCGTAGACGCTTGTTAGAGGTAATATTTGATAACGAATAGCCCCTTGGCCAACAGTATGAGTACCAAACTTATCATTATCTTCTAGACGAATACCAACTTGTGTATCTAAACCATTACCTTGGTATTGATGTTGGACAAAATAGCCAGTGGAGTTAACCTTTTCATCGTAAAGAACGTCGACTCCTGGATAGAATACACCTTCCCATTCATAACCTTGTCCTTTAGAAAAAACATTTCCTTTAATATCTTTGTATGTTGAACCCACTAAAATATTTTGAGCAGGTGTCATTTGCCATTTCGTATAAAGTTCAGCTTCTTGTGTAGTACTGTAAACATAGTCTGGTGAGTTATTTTGGTTCAAATCATCTTTAAACTGAGATAAGCGAGCGTGAATAGCTACATTATCAAGAATATTTACACGACCTTTTACATTAATAACTTCATTTTTGAAGTCTTGAGAAACTAAGTTGCCATAGTTGTCATAGTCGCTATAGCCTTCGTTTTCACTATAGTCGACAGACGCTGCAAATTGCTCTTTTTCAACACCGATTTTTGCGCTATAGCCTTTTTGATCAAAGCTCGCTTTTTTATTATCTTTTGCATCAGTCACTGGCGTACCATCAGTTTCTAAACGTTGCCCACGAATTTGAGCATAAAAACCATTTTCAGCAAGATCTGCACCAATGACTGATTTATAGGTTTTATTCTCGCCAATTTCACCAGTAACAAATGCTGAGTTTTTCTCTGGAGTTTTTGAGATTAACTGAATTACACCACCTATCGCATCTGCACCATATAGAACTGATGCAGGACCTTTTAATACTTCAATTTGTTTAATATCAGTCGTATCGATAAATGGTAATGATGCTGCACCAGATGTATTTGAGTTAAGACGGACACCATCTCTTAATAATAGGGTTTGATTCGTTTTAGTGCCTCGTAAGAATATTTCCGTATATTGTCCATAACCACCGCTTTGAACCATATTGATCGAAGCATCTGTTTGAAGCAAATGTGGTAATGACGCAATCGGCGATTGTTCGAGAATCTTTGGTTCAATAATAGAGATACGTGCTGGTACGTCTTTAATCTTTTCTTCAGAACGTGTTGCAGTTATAACTAGTGTTTCTAAAGAGGCATTAATGCTGTCTTTTGCAGATGCAGACACGGAGAAACCCATCGCAATCGCGATTGCGCCCACTAAAGCTGTAGGCTGACATAAATTTGACATGCTGGCTCCATACATTCACCCCCCGTGAATGATTGAGTTAAATGGCGCAACAAGCAGGTCTCCGGACTTAAATATAAATATTGCGAACAATATTGGTATATCCATCTTCCCACACGAGTGCAGTGATGTAAGTGCAAATACTTATAAAGATATACGTTTCGTTTTACCGTTGCGGGGGCAGTGTTGGACTCTCACCAACTTCCCTAAAGCATAGTGCTTAGACTTATTGCATTTGAGCGAAGTATAAGGTTTGTATGCGAATTAAACAATCTATGTAAAGATTTTTTCAGGATGAACTTTACGCAAGGTGAAAAAATTGCATTACAATGATTCGCCCTGTTAATTTATAGATCAGCTATAAATAGGGTTGAGCCAGAGTCATAACCTATGCGAACCCGTGCCAAAATTTGTGGAATTACCCGTAGCCAAGATATTCAAGCTGTGGTCAATGCTGGGGCTGATGCGATTGGTTTTGTATTTTTCCCGCCTAGTCCACGTCATGTCAGTACAGCTCAAGCTAAAGAATTGATTCGACATGTGCCTGCCTATGTGCAAACTGTTGGGCTTTTTGTGAATGCAACTGCGGATGACATTGCCGATGCGTTAAAACTAGTAGCGCTGGATATCATTCAGTTTCATGGTGATGAAACACCAAAAGACTGTCAGGCAATTGCTGCACAAGTAGGACGTCGTTGGTATAAAGCCATTCAAGTGAAACCTGAACTGGATGTGGTGGCAGAAGTTCAACGCTTTCAACAGGCAGGGGCAAGCGCAGTGCTCTTAGATGCATGGCATCCTGAACTGAAAGGGGGAACAGGACACAGTTTTGACTGGTCACAATTCCCCAAACTGGATATTCCTTTAATTTTAGCTGGCGGCTTAACCCCAACTAATGTTGAAGACGCTATAAAGACGACTGGGGCTTATGCTGTAGATGTCAGCGGAGGCGTCGAATCCGCTAAAGGTATAAAAGACCAACAACTTATAGAAAACTTCATGCAAGGAGTCCATCGTGGATCAGCAAAGTAATGTGATTGACTATACCCAATACCCAGATGCAAAAGGGCATTTCGGTATCCATGGCGGACGTTTTGTGTCAGAAACTCTAATGGCTGCATTAGAAGACTTAGAAAAGCTCTATTTCCGTATGAAAGATGATGAGCAATTTCTGGCAGAATTCGACCGTGACCTCGCCTACTATGTAGGTCGTCCTAGTCCTTTATATTATGCTGAGCGATGGTCGAAAGAGTTGGGTGGGGCGCAAATTTACTTAAAACGTGAAGATTTGAACCATACTGGCTCACATAAAGTGAATAACACCATTGGTCAGGCACTATTGGCAAAACTGTCTGGTAAAAAACGTATTATTGCCGAAACAGGTGCTGGTCAGCATGGTGTAGCAACGGCCACGATTGCCGCACGTTTAGGTCTTGAATGTGTTGTGTTTATGGGTGCAGATGACGTAAAACGTCAAGCTATGAACGTTTATCGTATGCGTTTACTCGGTGCGACCGTTGTTCCTGTGGAAAGTGGCTCTAAAACATTGAAAGATGCCATGAACGAAGCTATGCGTGATTGGGTGACCAATGTTGACTCTACATATTACGTGATTGGTACAGTCGCTGGCCCGCACCCATATCCACAGTTAGTTCGTGACTTCCAATCCATTATTGGTCGTGAAGCTCGCAAACAAATTCAAGAGCAAGCAGGGCGTTTACCTGATGCCTTGGTGGCATGTGTAGGCGGTGGTTCCAATGCAATGGGCTTGTTCTATCCGTTCTTAAATGACCAAGATGTGAAAATGTATGGTGTTGAAGCCGCAGGTTATGGCATTGAAACGGGTAAACATTCTGCACCATTGAATGCAGGACACGTAGGCGTATTACACGGCAACCGTACTTATTTAATGTCGGATGCACAAGGTCAGATCATTGAAACGCATTCGATTTCTGCAGGTTTGGATTATCCAGGTGTAGGCCCTGAGCATAGTTTCTTAAAGGATATGCATCGTGTTGAATATGTTCCGATCAATGACAATGAAGCTTTACAAGGTTTCCGTGATTTGACCCATATTGAAGGGATTATTCCAGCATTAGAAAGTTCTCATGCCATGGCCTATGTCACTAAACTTGCACCGACGATGTCTAAGGATCAAATTATTATTGCGACGGTTTCTGGTCGTGGTGATAAGGACTTAATGACCGTGGCGCGTATTGATGGCGTGGAAATGGTTGAGATGTAATTACTTCCTTGAAGCTTTCCCATTTGGGGGAGGTTTTACGACTAGATTTAAAGAATCGTGTTGGGTGAAAGCTCAGCACGATTTTTATTTACTTTAATGAAAATCGCTTAGCTCACTTAAAAGAGGGAAAATTTATAAATGTACGCCCTCATTTTAAGTGATGAATTGTTATGGGTTCGCGTAGGAAATATCTTACTTTGCATAGCATTATCATGTAATTAAACAATCAATTATTATTTGCATCATGGCGGAGTCTTACCGTTTATTTATGTCATTGTAGGAGTTCGTCACGTTACTTTTAAAAAAGTAACCAAAATATGATTCATCAGCAAAACTCGTCGAATATCATCATGTGATTTATACCTCGCAGAAACATGATTTATTTAATTTTAGCCTGACTCGAACAGTTGCTGATGAGTTTGGCGTGTATCATTTAGTTGAATACTTTTGCAGAAAAAGTACGTTTTCTGCCTCGTAAATGATGAATCATTTTGTGATGTAAGAGAAACTATTGAATAGAGGAAAGAAAATGCCCAACCTATTTATGGTTATGCTAGGTGGTCGTCATGTACGTGCCAATACCGAAGTCCATGATGTTGTATTTACTGTGGGTGACAGCCTAAAAGATACGTATACACAATTAAAAAATGCATGGTTTGGTGAACAAAAAGGCTTACATATTGATGCTTGGATGCAAGTGAATGGTGTTGAAAGTGAAGGGAAAAAATACCAAATAAAGTTTAGTGATGCTCAGCCTCAAGTCACAGATGAAAAATTGTGGCTCATAAATTTAGGTGGCTATGACACACGTGAATTTGGGGAGTTGCATCGTTATGTACTCGTTGTTGCTCCACATGCAGCGGAAGCCAAACAACTTGGCAAACTACATTTTGATCAAAAGTGGAAAAAGCAACATACAGATCGTGTTTTAGACGTCGATGACTGTATTGCGATTGATTGCATACATGGACGTTATGTGCTGTTGGTTGAAACTGAGTTTGCACAGAATATATGGGAAAATACGTATTTAATGTTGAATTAAGCTGAGTGCGTATTCAGTGCTAGGATGAAAACATAAAGACATCAAAATGTTAATCTGATTTCTTTTCATAAGAAGCTGATGAAAAAATAAACTAAATGCTGTTCAGTGCCAAAATTATAGGCATAATAAGCATACGGATATTAATTAACTTTTGCTTAAGGATAGAGCATCAATGGATTTGATACAGTCCAATGGACAACCCCATTATGGTCGGTTTAGTGAACTTCCAAAAACCATTGATTTAGATAAATATCAGTATAAAACTCCGTATGGTGAAGTGCTTACGGGATGGCGTAAAAAGCTGAAATATAAGAAATTTAAGTTTTGTAGCATTCAACATGAGCATTGCACCATTGGCTTAGCGATTGCTGATATTGCTTGGGCTGGGCATGGTTTCGTTTATATTTACGATCATCTTAAAAATGAAGTGCTTGAATGGAATGCGGTGAATTTTTTAGCACGTAAAACCGTATTGGATGAACAGCCTTTATATAACCAAAGTGTTTTTGCAAATTCACCGTTTCAAATTGAAATTCAGCATGCCAATGGTGTGCGCTATGTTCAAGTCACCAAGTATGGTGAAATTAAGCTGAGTGCCCGAATTTTCTGCGCAGGTACTGATCCATTGAGTATGTGTAGCCCAACAGGAATCAATGGTTGGACCTATACACAAAAACTCACAACTTTGGCTTGTGAAGGATTTTTTACCAATAAAGCAGGTCAGATAATCCAATTCAATGATCGGACATTGGCTTCTTTAGACGATACCTGTGGTTTCCTCCGACCGGAAACGGCATGGTTTTGGCTTTCGTGTAGTTTTTGGGATGCACAGGGTAAGCGTATTGGTCTGAACTTAGCCTCTGGTGTGAATGAAAGTTTTGGCAATGAAAACTGTCTGTGGATAAATGGAAAATTATACACAGTGAGTGATGTTTTGTTTCAGATGGAAGAAGAAGGTCGCTGGACGATTCGTTCGTTAGATGAGCGTTTGCATTTAACCGTGACTACGGGTTGGCGTCGTTTTGAAAACCTCAATTTACGTCTGGTCGGCAGCCAGTTTAGTCAGTGGCAAGCCAAGATTAGCGGTACGATTCAGCAGGGTGATCAAGAGGTTGTATTGTTGAATGAATATGGACTGCTCGAACAGCACTATGCAAAGTGGTAAAAGACCGGTGATAAAAAAACCGGCATCATGCCGGTTTTTCTTTTGCCTTTATTTATTAAAGCGACTAATTTGCTCTAATGCTGCTTGAACATGAGCATAGTTTGGCTCTTGATCTGACATTGGCTGATTCTTTTTGTCTAAGATTTCGAACTGCCCAACAGCCCCTACTTCTAAGATGTTTTTAGGGGTAACAATGCCATATTTACTATAGCTTGAGGTTAAAATCCAATCACGTTGAATTTGTGGTCCCAACAAATCTTCACCCACTGAATAGTCGTGAATTTTTGTGGTCACACCCAAATAGTTCTTCATGAGGGTTGGAACAATATCTTGATGGCTGGTTAAAACTTGGTTATTCCATAGTTTATCAGCTTGAATCTTCGGACCAATGATTGCAAAAGGAACTTTGACTTGAGGGTCGGTAAAGTTACCATTATGTCCCCAGAAGTTTTGAAGATTATCATTCACCTCTTGTCCGTGGTCGCCAGTAATGATGACCAATGTGTTTTCTGCATCACCCGTTTCTTTTAGTTTATCTAAAACCTGTTTCACAATGCTGTCGACGTAGTGCACACTAGTTTTATAACGATTCATCATTAATGAACGATCAGAATCATTACTTAACTTGAGATAATTAACCTCATCCAGCATAGGTTTGTACTGGTGTGGATAGTCTTTAGGGAAGCTGTATCCGTGTGGGGAGTCGTAAAATAAAAATGAAAAGGTCGGTTTGTTTCGATCTCTTTTTTCATACCACTTTAACCAATCCTGCGTTAATTCTTCATCTATCCCCCCCGCCACTTTGCCAGAAGAACCAATACGTAAATTTGGCACTTTTGAAAACGCGGTTTCGTGGAATTCAGGGTTGGTTAATTTGGCGGCAGCAAATAAACCGAGTTGATAATTCAGTGCTTGCAAACGGTCAATAAATACTGGACTTTGGCGGTTCACAATCATGCCATGCCAGTAAGTACCAGGAATACCATAAAACATGCCGAAAATACCTGTGCGTGTGGCATTTCCTGTTGAATAGTGTTGATTAAAAATCTTTCCGTTCTGCGCATAACTCCACAAGTTTGGTGAGTTGTCTGCATTAAATGTGTCTGCACGCCAAGAATCAATCACGATAAACATAATATTGGTGGGTTGCTTTGGAGCTTCTCCAACAATCGGCGTCAGCGGATAATTCAGGTCACTTTTACGTTCTAAAGACATAGCCTTTTGTTTTTCTAAGGCTTCTTCATCAATCCAGCCGTACTTTTTCATGGTTTTATTCGAGGTCATCGGATAAAACATCGGTAAATAGCGTTGTGTCATTGTTACAGGTTGATACACATGTGCTGCAGCCCAAACGTGAATACCATTACTTAAAAGTAAAGCGACAAACACTAAGCCTGTAAACTTTTTACCAATGCTCCATGAAAAAGTGGGTAATTTTTTCTCTAAGAATCGGATCAAGTAAAATTGTGCTGCAAAAATACAGGCAATCGCAGCAATGACCATCAGCCATGTTGAGATTGAGAAACTCACAACTTGACCTGACATCACCAGTTCCAGCATGACGGTATTGATATGGAAACGGTACTGTGCATAAACAAAGGTATCTATGATCAGTGCAATCAGTGCCAAGCTAGCAATACTTGCTTGCGTAATATGACGTAGCGTATTGGGTAGAAATAAGCTCGGAATCAAGATCAAGCCAATCAATGAAGCAAGCACAGTCATGTGCGAGAATGTTCCAGTAAATAAGAAACTGAATCCCAATAAATCTGTTGGAAACTCAGATAAATACAGGAAATATCTGCAAGCAATGAGCATCGAGATCACTGCATTGACCATGATCAGATAACCAAGAACGCGGAGTTTGAATTTAAACGACATTTTTAACTTCGGATGTAATCGGACATACAAATTCAACTTCATGTGCCCATGTTTTAAGATGGGCGTATGATACCTAAACTCATCCAAAGTGTATATTTGTTGCGCTTACTGAATTATTTCCCAGCTTGCCAAAAAGCTTCGCCCGCTAAAATTGGATCATTCGTTTTTGCTAGGGTGTCGATCCAAACATCATACTGTGCAATCACAGGATGTTGATTGGGGTGAAAGTCTTTCTTAAACCAATCGAAATATTGCCCACGCATCCGAGACAGTATTCCTTTTTGTCCAAATAACCATGACAGCCCTTTACGCATCATTTGCAAACGTTGCAGGCGGCTAAAACCATCATGTTTGAGCATGACATCTGCGCGGTAGGTGGTGAAACCAAACATCATCACCGTGGTAAAGGCCAATGCAAATAGACGCGTCGCTTCAGGCACATGTCCGACTTGTTTCATCACATCAAACGCCACATCACGATGTTCCATTTCTTCAATGGCATGCCATGCAAATAAAGCACGTACATAGGGATGGGCTTCTGCTAAGGTTGTTTTTTGGCTATAAAACGTTTCTGCCATGAGTGCAGTTAAATGTTCTGCTGCAGCCGTCATGGCAATGTTGTACTGCGGAGAGCGTTTACTCAGTTCAAATTTAAAGATTTTATTTAAACGTTGAATAAATTTGTCAACGGGCATGCCTTGTTCTCGCATGACCTGATTCATTTTGTCATGGGCAATGCCATGCTGTGCTTCCTGCTTAATAAAATCGCTGACACGAGCCGCTAAGCTTGGGTCTGTAATCTGGTCCCGAAATAAACGCACGCTTTGAATAAAATAGCGTTCTCCATCGGGGAAAGTGAGGCTGAGAGCATCAAACATGCGCGTTCGAAATGGGTCGCCGCCAAACCAAAAACGTGGCACTTCATCGAGCTTAAAATTGAGTTGGGTTCGCACAATCGGTTCAATAGGGGCTGTAACAATGGCATTCATTTTGTTTTACTTCATTTGCCTTGGATGATTGCAGTATGTCGGAGAAAATGCAGTTTGTTTTGACAGATATTGCCATTTTTTATACATTTTACGCCAATGTGAAAATATCGCATGTCAAATAGCGGGTGGGCCGTCATGCAAGAATTACAAATCCCCCATGGTTATTTTCAGCTCTGGAATATGTATCTCATAGAGCAAGGAATTGATTTTCATCAACTCGGTTTTTTAGCGCAATATCAGTATGAACTGGAGGATGTATTACAACTGCCAATCGATACCCAATCTCCATTTTCATTCTTTCAAACGATTTTACAACTGACGCGAGAACAGTTGGATTGTCCGCAGTTGATTATGGAGATGGCAAAATTTATTCAACCTGAACATTTTGGTGTTTTGGGCTATATGGCCACACGCAGTAATAGTGTGGCTGAAGCACTGAGTTATGTGATGCGTTTTAATCGTTTGGTGATTGATGGTGCAGAAGTTAGTCCCATGCAGATGCAGCAAAGGGGCAATGAAGTTTGGCTGACTTGGCCTTTTCTCAATGAGAAATATGCTTCACTGAATGAAATGACTATGGCATCTATTGTGCATTTGGCCAAGAAAATTTTTCCCGATCAATTACAGTTCTTAAAAATCCAAATGGCGCATTCAGCCCAGATGGCACAGTATCATTATCAAAAATTTTATGGCTGTGAAGTGAGCTTTAATCAAGCCTGCTATGCCTATGTGATGAGTGCGGACAGTTTGACTTTAAAATCGGGCTTTGCTGATCCTGCTTTAACGCAGCTTTTACTGAAACAAGCAGAGGTTGCCATTGCACTCAAACCTCGTTATGAAAGCGTATTACAACAGATTCATAGCGCCGTGGCGGATTATCTTAAAGCACATGCGGAAGCCCCTAAAATCGAACAGATTTCTAATGAGTTACACCTATCAACGCGAACCTTACAACGCCAGTTGCAAGACTGGGATAGTTCATTTAAGCGAGTACTTGAGTCAGAGCGCATGAAGCGCTGTGAATATTTATTACAACAAGGTTTGAGTTTGACTGAAATCGCCTTACAACTCGGCTATTCAGGACAGTCTGCTTTAGCACGTGCCTATAAACAGCACAGTGGACAGACCTTATTACAGTTGAAACGACAACTCAAATAACAGCAAGCATAAAAAAAGCGCCTTCAGGGAGACGCTGAAATGATCAGACTGATTTCAGTCGTGGAAAACGAAACGCAATCGCAAGGATGGCAAAAATCGCCAGTATCCAACAGTAGTAAATGCTGCCGATGAGTTCGACAGGAGAAAGCTTTGCAATCGAGCAGGCCAATAAAAGTTGTGCGCCATAGGGAATCAGTCCTTGTACCACACATGAAAAGATATCGAGCAAAGCGGCTGCACGTTTGGGGTCTACGCCATATTCTTTAGCGACTTCGCGCGCCATATCGCCCGATAAAATAATCGCTACAGTGTTGTTGGCCACAAAAATGTTGGAGAACACCACCAAAAAGCTCAATCCGATTTCCCCTGCGCGCTCACGACCAACTTTAAATAAACGGGTGAGGCTGTAAATGCGTTGAATAAGCCAGTCGAGTCCACCTTCTTTTTGCATAATGGTCGAAAGACCACCCAAGAACATCGATAGTAAAGCGACTTCAAACATACCGACAAAACCATCATAGATGGCTGTGTTGAGTTGAATGACCGTAAATTCTGGCTTTGCAATCAGTCCCATCACCCCAGAGAGCACCACACCGACTGTAAGTACCGCAAGCACGTGTAAACGACTGAAGGCGAGGACAAATACCACCACATAGGGCAACACTAGCCAAGGGTTAAAGTCTTTGGATTGAATGGTTTCGGTTTGATGGATACTAAAGACATAAATCGCGATCGTGACTAAAGCTGCAGGTACTGCAATCCAGACATTGACGCGAAACTTGTCTCGAAGCTGAACGTTTTGACTGGTGGTGGCTGCAATGGTGGTATCCGAGATCATCGACAGGTTATCACCAAACATCGCACCGCCGACGACCGCACCTATGGTATAGACTGCGGCAATATCAGTGGCTTGAGAGAAACCAAAGGCAATGGGCGCGCAGGCTGCAATGGTGCCCATCGAGGTGCCCATTGCTGTTGCAATGAACGCTGAAATAATAAATAGCATCGGTAACACAAAGGCTGGTGGAATCGCAGACAAGCCCATTTGCACTGTAGCATCTACACTACCAATGGCGCTGGTGGTACTGGCAAATGCGCCTGCCAGCATGAACACCATGAACATCAAGATGAGGTTCGGGTGACTAGCACCACGCAGAAAAGTTTCGATGCCTTGATTCAGCTCACCGCGATAAATCAATACTGCCAAAATAATGGCAGGAATGGCTGCAACAGGCGCTTTCATTTGATAGAACGCAAACTCGGTTCCAATCATAGAATGGTAAATACCACTGCCTAAGAAAATGGCTAAAAAAACAATAAGCGGTAACAGCGCAAGCGCACGTGCTTGCACTAAACCTGAGTTATCGGTGGTCATAGGAGATAGGGAAATGAAAGAATGTGCGTAGTATAATGCAGGTTTTGCTATTTCATAAAACTTTAAATGTAAAAGCTAAGCCGCCTATTTTTATCATTTTTTTGCAAATAAAAATAAGTTTATCTAAAACTTAGACATTTTGGTATTTCCTAAAATTAGGCATCTTTGATCATTGAGAAAAAAACCGAAATATCAGTAAATGGTGCTTTACGGTTGTTCTGAAAATATTTGACGAAAAATGAATTGGAACGCGAACGCGATGTGCTCTATTCAATGAGTAAAAAATAGCGTTACAATGCAGCGTCTTGTATTTTTACAAAGCCAACTCCTCAGTAGTTTTAATTTTAAACAAGTTAAGGAAAGCACAACCCTATGTCACGTTTAGCCACTCGTTTTGGACAGCTTAAATCTCAACAGCGTAAAGCTTTGGTTTCTTATGTTATGGCTGGTGACCCTCATCCACAGGTAACAGTTCCTTTGTTACATCAGATGGTCGAGGCGGGTGTAGATGTGATTGAACTCGGTCTTCCATTTTCAGACCCTATGGCAGATGGTCCTGTGATTGCCCTTGCAGCAGAACGCGCATTGGCAGGTGGCACCAATACCTTAGATGCTTTGAATATGGTCAAAGAGTTCCGTCAAAAGGATCAAGAGACCCCAGTGGTATTGATGGGTTATCTGAATCCAGTTGAAGTCATTGGTTATGAAAAGTTTGTATCGACTGCGCATGCATGTGGTGTCGATGGCATTCTTCTAGTGGACTTACCACCAGAAGAAGCAGCAGAGCTTGATGTTGTATTGAAGCAATTTGATATGGATCAAATCTTTTTACTAGCGCCAACGTCAACAGACGAACGCATTAAACATGTGGTGAAACAGGCGAGTGGTTTCATCTATTACGTGTCTTTAAAAGGGGTCACAGGTGCAGCAACTTTAGACGTTGCTGAAGCTGCAAACCGAATTGCGAAAATTAAAGCAGAAACAGATATTCCTGTCGGTGTTGGTTTTGGGATCAGTGATGCGACATCTGCCAAAGCAATGGGCGGAGTGGCTGATGCTGTGATTGTTGGTAGTGCTTTTGTTAAGCAATTTGCAAGCTTAGCACCAGAACAAGCCGTGGTTGAAACGGTTAATAAAGTCAAGGAGCTTCGAGCAGCGCTCGATGAGTTAGTATGAGTCAAGATGTTAAATCAGGGAAAATCCTAAGCCCATCGACGCCATGGACTGAACGTGGTGTACCCGGTATTCAAGTACCTGATGAGCAAACCTCACTCAAGGCGACGTTTACAGAACCAACGATTGAATGCCCTGAGTGCCATGCACTTGTTACACGTACTGCAATGTCATTTAACGCGTATGTTTGCCCTCAGTGTGATGAACATTTGCGTATGAAAGCCCGTGATCGTTTGAATTGGTTCTTTGACCAAGTGCAAACAGAGTTGGGACAAGAATTTAAAGCCAAAGATCCGTTGAAATTTGTCGACTCAAAGCCATATCCAGCGCGTATGACTGAAGCACAGACCAAAACAGGTGAAACTGAAGCCTTGGTGGTGATGCAAGGTTTACTCAAAGGTATTCCTTTGATTGCCTGTGCCTTTGAATTCGACTTCATGGGGGGGTCAATGGGTACGGTTGTTGGTGACCGTTTTGTGCAAGCGGCTGAAAAAGCCATTGCGGACAAACAACCTCTGATTTGCTTTGCTGCTTCAGGCGGTGCGCGTATGCAAGAAGGTATGTTGTCTTTGATGCAAATGGCGCGTACTTCAGCGGCCATTCAAAAAATGAAAGATGCGGGTCTGCCATATTTGGTGGTGTTGACGCATCCTGTTTACGGTGGTGTAACGGCATCTTTAGCGATGCTCGGTGATGTACATATTGCAGAGCCGAAAGCGATGATTGGTTTTGCTGGTAAACGTGTCATTGAACAAACTGTGCGTGAAAAGCTAGAAGAACCGTTCCAGCGTGCGGAATACTTGCTTGATCATGGTGTAATCGATCAAATTGTTCACCGTCACGCATTACGTGATACAGTTTATCGTATTGTCGCGAAACTGATGAATTTGTCTTGAACACAGCACCACTTGCAACAGACTCTTTAGAAACATGGCTCGATTATTGGGGCCATGTTCACGTTACGGGGATTGATTTAGGATTGGAACGGGTCATTCCTGTAGCTGAAAAGCTCGGTGTAACGCGTCCCGATGCCAAAGTTTTAACTGTAGCGGGAACCAATGGAAAAGGTTCGACCACCACCACACTGGCTGCCATTTTAAATGCGCAAGGCTATAAGGTGGGATTGTATCAGTCACCACATATTTACCGTTTTAATGAGCGGGTTAAATTGCGTGGTGTAGAGGTCGATAACCAACGTTTGGTCGATGCTTTTGTACAAGTGGATCAAGCGCGCCGTGATTGTGATTTAAGCCTCTCGTTCTTTGAGGCGACCACACTCGCGGCTTTTGTCATTTTTAAAGACCAAGCATGTGATGTTTGGGTGCTTGAAGTAGGTCTAGGTGGTCGTTTAGATGTGGTCAATGTGATTGAACCCGATGTTGCGGTGATCACCAATATTGGTTTAGACCATACTGACTGGCTGGGCGATACTATTGAAAAGATTGCCTTTGAAAAGGCAGGTATCATCCGTCCTAATATTCCTGTGGTGTTTGGTGGCTTACAACAAATCCCTCAAGCGATTATCGATAAAGTGGATGCTTGTGCTGCAAAACTTTATGCAGTGAATCGTGACTATTTTTATCAACGCAGTGAGCATGGTCAGTCGTGGATGTTTGCATCTAGCGGCACCACTTTAAATTTACCTCTCGGCACATTGGCGGTTGAAAATATTTCAACAACTGTTGCTGCTGTTTTATTGAGTGGTTTAACGGTCACTCAAGCGGCTATTTCTGAAGGAATTCAAAACGCAAAATTGCAAGGTCGTTTTGAAATTCGCCAAATACAGAACAAAACCGTAATTTTTGATGCAGGGCATAACCCGCACGGTGTTGCTTTTTTATTAAATCAATTGCGAAATTTCCTAAAATACAATAAACAGTACACTGAAGTAGTCAGTGTTTTCTCAATGTTGGCAGATAAAGATGTGAAATCTGTCACAGAGTTATTGAAAGACACCATACAAATGTGGAAAATTGCGACATTAACTGTTCCGCGTGCAGCTCCAATTGAACAATTGGATCAAGCGCTGCAAGGGCAACATGTGCAGCACTTTGACAGTGTGAAATTGGCTTTTAAATCAGCGCTCGACGAAACAAAGAATAATCAGCTGATTTTGGTATGTGGTTCATTTCATACCTTAGAAGCGGTATGGGAGTATTTGGAAGAATGTCAATGAATAGCAAACAACGTTGGATGGGTGGCGTTGTTTTATTAGGTGGTGGTGTCCTTTTGGCGGCATTACTGCTTAAAGGCAAAGAAGAAATACATCAAAATAATATTAAAACACCAGAGCTAGTCACACAAAATGTGCAACGCAATGCCGAAGGTGAGTTGGTTCAACTTCAGCCGTTAACGGTTGATGTCGAAACAGAAAAGCGTTTACTGGAACAACAACGTGTAGCACGTGAAAAATCGGTTGCTGAACAAGAAGCTCGTGCGGCCGAATTTTTAGCAATGCAACAGCAAGCCGAAGCAGATGCTGCGCGTAAAGCAGCGGAGGAATATGCCGCGTTGAATGCGCACCGTAATGCTGCACAGCAAAGCTCGGACAACATTCCACCAGAATTGGTTGAAGATGAAAAAGCCAAGCAACAGCGAATTGTTGCGGATAAAGCCGCTGAAGTAAATAAGTTGGAACAGCAAAAGCTGCAAGCGCGTACTGAAGCTGAAAAAGCAGCGGCTGCAAAAAAACTGGCTGAGCAAAAAGCCTTAGCAGAAAAGCAAGCACTTGAAGATAAAGCTAAGCGAGAAGCCGAGGCTAAACGTAAAGCAGAAGACGAGCGTAAGGCTGAAGCGAAAAAAGAAGCTGAACGTAAAGCAGATGCTGAGAAAAAAGCGGAAGACAAACGTAAGGCAGATGAAAAGCGTAAAGCTGATGAAGCTAAGAAAAAGGCGGAAGCAGATAAAGCACGTGATTTGCTTGAACATGGCGATAAGCAATGGATGGTACAGGTGGCATTGGCTGCAAATGAAGCCAATGCAGATGCATTGGCTGCCAAGCTTCGTGCCAAGGGTTATAAGGTCACTAAAAGTCCAACCTCTAAAGGCGTGCGGATTATGGTGGGACCATCTAAAGACCGTGATACTGCCGATGCAGCTCGCAAGAAGATTACCTCAGATGCAAGCCTTGGTATGAAGTCGGCATGGGTAATTGACTGGGTACCACTCGATAAACGTTAAGATCGGGTTTAACCCAATTGCCTTCACTAAGATGGATTTAACAACTGCTGTTGAATCCATTTTATATTTTCGGGACTAAATAAAGGCTCAATATTTTGCCAAATTGGATGAAAACCATAACCACCATGTTTCATCTCAGCCAAGGCATCAGCGGTAGACCAGTTTTGGAAAATAATGCGATACATGGCCACACTGGCACCAGTACGGTCTGAGCCATGGTAGCAATGCAATAAAACTTTTTGTTGGTTTTGCTCTGCAAGTTGGATTTGTTGCATCACCTTTAACAAATCTTCTCGGTCAATCGCCCATGTATGAATCGGGATATGTACCAGTTCAAACCCTTGGTTAGACAGTTTTTTCAGATCTTGATTGCGTGAGCGTAAGTTAATAATTACATCAATTTCTTGTGCTTTTAAACTCGGAACTAAATTCTGATCGGGTTGCTCACTACGAAAAACAGTTTCACTGATTTGATAGAAATTATGCTCAGGCTGCATCGACTGTCCCCAGTGTCTTGGACGCTCTGGATCTGGCAGTGCAGGCGTAGTCATACAGCCAGAAACACTGATACACAGAGAAAGTATAACAAGATATTTGGTCATAGGATCAGGCTCTGATGGTGTGAAAGTTCAACCGGATCATGCGCACAAAAGATTTCGATACGTGGTTCCGACTGTGCCAATTGTTGAATTTTATGCAGGTTGCTTAAACGCTGTGCATTATCTTCAGCAAAAAATACTTCCAAGGCATTTAAGCTGCGAAGTCTGTTTTGGGGGTTAAGTTCTAGGTGGGAGTAGTAAGCATCCCCGCAGAAGAGTTTCCAACCTTGTTGGGTTTTAATGGCAATGCCACAGTGACCTTCAGTATGCCCAAACAGTGGAATCAAAAGAATCTCATTATGAAATAAGTCAAACCCTTGCACTTGAGTCAAATTAAACCATGCGTCACCGTGAATCGGCTCAATAAAGTGCCAATGGCGATGCTGCTGAAATTGTTGTGTTTTATAACGGGCTTTATTTTTAAATGATTTCAGGTTTTGTGCAGCATTATATTCGTTAGACAGAATATGTACGGTTGCATTGGGAAAGTCAGAAATACCACCCGCATGATCAAAATCCAGATGTGAAACCAAAATGTGTTTGACATCCTTTGGGCTAAAGCCAAGTTTTTGGACTTGTGCAATAGCGGTTAATTCTAAGTTTTGTTCAATTTTTCCAATTCGAGCCACCAACTGCCCCAAACGCTGCTTGGTGTATAGATAGTCCTGTATGCCTAAGCCTGTATCAATCAACACCAGCCCTTGATCTGTTTCAACCAAAAGACAATGGCATACCACCTTAGCTTGAAAACCTTTTTGACCAAAGAGTGGGGCACACACTGGACACATGGTGCCACAATGTAAATGGTGAATGTTATAGATCATAAAGTCATTTTTATCGTATTGTTTTGACTGTTATAGCGGAAGATTTGAGTTTTAACAGTTTGATTTTGTTAAAGAGTCATGTTTGCCTGCATTAAGCGGAAAAAAGCCTGTCGATTGACAGGCTTTCAAAAGCTCAAACTCGGCTCGTCATTAGAGTTTGAAACGATCATATAAGGTAACTCTGAACGTATTTTTATTGTTTAGGTTCCTCTCTGGATTACTTGGAGTTCAGTGCCCCATTTTTGTTTTCAATGGGGCTGCTCGGTTAAAACTTCGGGCTTCAGTTGTCTGCTGCAACAGCAGAATATTTTATCCTTGCTAAGGCTGTGGAGTCAGGCGTAAATACGGGGTGACTGCTTTATAACCTTTCGGAAAGCGCTGTGCGATTTCAGCTTCATCTTTGAGTGATGGCACAATCACCACATCTTCACCTTGTTGCCAGTTCGCAGGAGTTGCAACTTTGTGGCGATCAGTCAGTTGCAGTGAGTCAATCACGCGTAAGATTTCATGGAAATTACGACCTGTTGATGCGGGATAAGTGATAATCAAACGGACTTTTTTGTTTGGGTCTATAATCACTAAAGAGCGAACCGTTAATGTTTCACTGGCATTGGGATGGATAAAACCATATAACTCAGACACTTTACGGTCTTGGTCGGCAATGATCGGGAAATTCACCGTGGTATTTTGGGTTGCATTGATGTCTTTGATCCAACCATAATGCGATTCGACATCATCGATTGAGAGGGCAATGGCTTTTACTCCACGTTTTTCAAATTCATCTTTGAGTTTTGCGGTAAAGCCAAGCTCGGTGGTACATACTGGCGTGTAGTCAGCAGGATGTGAAAACAGTACCCCCCAGCTGTCACTTAAAAATTGATAAAAATCAATTTCGCCTTCGCTCGAAGCCTGTTGAAAGTTGGGTGCGATGTCGCCTAAACGTAAACTCATGTTGAACCTCAAATTATCTTTATGTCTATGGAATGAACATCACTATGGCGCAATTTCTTTTGCATGAAAAATAGTGTTTTATTATTTGTTTATACAAAATACTCATAATTGGTCGGATAAGTGTTCTGTATTTGGTATGCCAAAGATGACCTTCATTGTTGCTCTAGACACCGCTTATTTGCATATTTGGTAACGGTGTTTAGACGAGATTTTTTCTGCTTTTGTGAAGTGTATCGCTCTATAGAATTGATCGAACATACGATCGGCTATAATTATTTTCATGATTGATTTATATTTGTTTTTTAAAGTAATTCTAAAAATATAACAAACTTGAGTATTCGAATAATGCAAAAAATAAGTATAGCTCTGACATTGCTGTTATGGGGACTGGAAGTAACTCATGCGCAGAATGGTGGGCAATTGAAACAAGCCCAAGTCAGTACTGCTCATCAAACGCCACAACAAATTACAGATCAATATCTATAGCTGAATACTTAATTTATTATCACACTTAAAACCATAGGAAATGAGGTTTTACAGATGTTTCCATAGGCTAGTGTTTTTAGAATTTAGCTATAGCGTCTCAAAAAAGCCTTACACAGCGGAAAGTGGCGCTGTCTCAGGCTCTCGAACAGGAGTTAGCTCGAGGTCAGAATGCGAATAATATTTATCAAGTTGCTTGTGTACAGCTTGTTCCGATTCTTACCGCAATGCGAGTCAATGATGAACAACTCTTGAGTTTCCTACACAGCATAAATCCAAGTCAGTCCAATAATGGGGTGAAAGCCTCGCTGCGGCAAAATCAAGAACTTGAAAGCAAAACCTTGAATAACTGCAAACAATTAAAGTCACTACTTTAAAAAAGACCTTGAATCCTGATGAGTTCGGATGAAATCTCTATATCGGCTGTTTAAAATTTGTTACATTAGTTTGCCTTAGATTCGACGGGCTAGAAACAATGAATAGATTTTTTAAATGGTTTTGTGTAAAGCCCTTGTACTTCAAATTTCTAGCACCATAATAACGACTAAGAAAACATATTCATTTGACAAGCAAGATTTAGAGAGTCTATTCATGTTGGCAAGTCTGATCGGAGGAATCTTCGGTACCAAAAATGAGCGCGAACTCAAACGCATGCGTAAAATCGTAGACAAGATTAATGCGCTCGAGCCGACGATATCCGCTCTTGGCGATGCAGACTTATCTGCAAAAACTGAAGAATTTAAACAACGTTATAACAAGGGCGAAAGCCTCGATAAATTACTCCCGGAAGCATTTGCCGTCTGCCGTGAAGCAGCTAAGCGTGTCATGGGCATGCGTCATTATGATGTACAGTTGATCGGTGGTATTACCTTACACGAAGGTAAAATTGCAGAGATGCGTACAGGTGAAGGTAAAACCCTGATGGGTACCTTGGCGTGTTATTTAAACGCGATTAGTGCACAAGGTGTTCACGTCATTACCGTGAATGACTACTTGGCACAGCGTGATGCTGAATTAAACCGTCCGCTCTTTGAATTCTTGGGTTTAAGCATTGGTATTATCTATTCCATGCAAGATCCAACAGAGAAAGCTGAAGCCTATCGTGCTGATATTACCTACGGTACCAACAACGAATTTGGCTTTGACTATCTACGTGACAACATGGTGTTCTCGCTTGCTGAGAAAAAACAACGTGGTTTGATCTATGCCATCATTGATGAAGTCGATTCGATCTTAATTGATGAAGCGCGTACGCCTTTGATTATTTCAGGTCAAAGTGATGACTCTTCACAGCTGTATGCTGCAATCAACAGCATCCCACCCAAACTGCATGCGCAGAAAGAAGAAAAAGTCGCGGATGGCGGTCATTTCTGGATTGATGAAAAACAACGTTCTGTTGAAATGACAGAAATTGGTTTTGAAACGGTTGAAAATGAACTGATTGAAATGGGCTTGTTGGCTGAAGGTGAAAGCCTGTATTCATCGACCAACCTAAATCTAGTTCATCATGTTACTGCCGCCATTCGTGCGCATTACTTGTATCAACGCAATGTGCATTACATCATCAATGATGGTGAAGTAATTATTGTCGATGAAAACACAGGACGTACCATGCCAGGTCGTCGCTGGTCAGAAGGTTTACACCAAGCAGTTGAAGCAAAAGAAGGCTTAGAAATCCAGCCTGAAAACCAAACGCTTGCAACCACAACCTTCCAAAACTATTTCCGTCTATACAAAAAGCTTTCGGGTATGACCGGTACTGCCGATACTGAAGCTGCGGAAATGAAAGAAATTTATGGTCTAGATGTCGTCATTATTCCGACGCATCGTCCAATGATTCGTCTCGACCAAAACGATTTAATCTATTTAAATCGTAATGGTAAATACAACGCGATTATTCAAGAAATTCAACGCGTGCATGAGTCTGGTGTAGCCCCAATTTTGATTGGTACTGCAACGATTGAAGCGTCTGAGATTCTGTCGGATAAATTGAAAGAAGCAGGCATTCAGCATGAAGTGTTGAACGCAAAACAACACGAACGTGAAGCGGATATCATTGCGCAAGCGGGTGCACCGCGAGCAGTAACCATTGCAACCAACATGGCAGGTCGTGGTACAGACATTCTGCTCGGTGGTAACTGGAAAGCTTTACTGGCAAAAATTGAAAACCCAACCCCTGAAGATGAAGCGCGCTTAAAAGCCGAATGGGAACAAAACCATGAAATGGTATTGAGTTCGGGTGGCTTACACATCATTGGTTCTGAGCGTCACGAATCACGTCGTATTGATAACCAGCTTCGTGGTCGTGCAGGTCGTCAGGGTGACCCAGGTGTATCACGTTTCTACTTGTCACTTGAAGATGACTTAATGCGTATCTTTGCGGGTGATCGTGTTGTGGGCATGATGCGTGCGATGGGCTTACAAGAAGACGAAGCCATTGAGCATAAAATGGTGTCACGTTCGATTGAAAATGCGCAGCGTAAAGTTGAAGCACGTAACTTCGATATTCGTAAGAACTTATTGAAATACGATGACGTCAACAACGAACAGCGTAAAATTATTTACTCGCAACGTGATGAAGTTTTGGCCGAAAGCACATTGCAAGATTATATCGAAGAAATGCAACGTGATGTGATTAAAGGTGTGATTTCTAACTATATCCCACCTGAGTCAATTCATGATCAATGGGATATTGATGGGCTTGAAAAAGCGTTACGTGAAGACCTCGCGATTGATTTGCCAATCAACCAATGGTTGGAAGATGACCGTCGTTTAGATGAAGAATCTTTGGTTGAGCGTATTACTGATGAAGTGGTACAGCGCTACCGTAGCCGCCGTGAGCAAATGGGCGATGAAACAGCAGTTATGCTAGAGCGTCACTTCATGTTGAACTCGCTGGATCGTCACTGGAAAGATCACTTGGCAGCGATGGATTATTTACGTCAAGGTATTCACTTGCGTGGCTATGCGCAGAAAAATCCTGAGCAAGAATACAAAAAAGAAGCATATAACTTATTTGTAAATATGTTGGCGATTATTAAATCGGATGTTGTGACCGATTTATCTCGCGTACATGTACCAACGGCTGAAGAGCTGGCTGAAATGGAAGCTCAAAAGCAAGCTCAAGCTGAAGCGATGCAATTGAACTTGTCGCATGCCGACTTTGATGGTTTGTTGACCGATGATCAAAGCCAATTCGCAGAAGTAGATGCACAGTACGAGCCAGTCGAAGAGTTTGCGGCACCTGCGAGTCGTAACGCGCCTTGCCCATGTGGTTCAGGTCTAAAATATAAACAGTGCCACGGTAAAATCTAAACTGTGAGCGAGTGAAAAAGCAGAACTTCGGTTCTGCTTTTTATTGATATGACTAAAAAATTGACGTTAAGATCAGTCCAAATAAGATTCTGATTACAGTTAAAGCGTTGCATAATGTGAATAGCATTTGCAGTGTTAGGCATTAAATGCTATTTAGTTGCTCATCATCTAAACCTCTAAAGTGGAAAGACAATGAAAAAAGTATTAAAACCAATCATGATTGTAGCTTTAGCGCTTCCAACTTTTGCATTTGCAGATACCACTACCGCAGCTAAAGTTCAACAAGCTCGCGGTGCAACCACAGCACCTGCGGCACAAGCCAATGGCAATATTACGGTACAAAGTCCGCGTACAGGTATTCGCTATACCTTTGCCAATCCAAATCAACGCCCAGTGGTTCTGCAAACGGCTGCTATTGCTCCTGTAAATGCAGCAACGGTGAACCGCATTGTGGCTTCAAACCCAGCGCTTTCTCCTGTAAGCCAAGAAAATGCTAAACAAGCGCTTTTGTCTAGCTCAGCACAGCTTGCTTCAAATTAATCAAATGCTGTTGCATAAAACCAATCTTCGGATTGGTTTTTTTATGTCAAAAATGAGTGTGCATTGAAAAGTTAAAGCAAACAAAGTCTTCTGCTCGATTTTTTCTGAAAATTCTAATAAGCTGTGTTTTTTCTAACAAATGAATTGGACGTTTAAAATGCCAGTAGGTGACGTATCAATGCCACAAATGCACGTGGTGAAAGGGGTAAGAATCGGAACGGCTGAAGCTTATGTGCGCTATCAGAACCGACGTGATCTTGTCATTTTCGAATTTGCTGAAGGAACGAATGTTGCGGGTGTTTTCACTCAAAATGCGTTCTGTGCAGCGCCCGTGCATGTGTCTAAAGCGCACTTACAAGTGGCGAATCCGCGCTACCTCATTATTAACACTGGCAATGCCAATGCAGGTACAGGCAAGACAGGCATGCTGAATGCTGAGCGTACTTGTGCAAAATTGGCTGAGCTTGCTGGTGTACAAGCAACGGAAGTGTTACCGTTTTCAACAGGGGTGATTGGTGAACAATTGCCGTTGGAGCGTTTGTTAAATGGTTTACAGCCTGCATTAAATAGTTTGCGTGCTGATGCTTGGGGTGATGCTGCTACTGGGATTATGACCACAGACACCACACCGAAAGGCGCATCTGAGCAATTCGAATTGGATGGCATCACGTATACCATGACGGGTATTTCTAAGGGTGCAGGCATGATTCGTCCCAACATGGCAACGATGTTGGGCTATGTAGCAACCGATGCACCTATTAGCCGTGAGTTGGTTCAGCAACTATTGAGCGAAACGGTTAATGTTTCGTTCAACCGAATTACCATTGATGGTGATACTTCAACCAATGACTCCTGTATCTTTGCGGCTACGGGTCAAGCGGGTGGTGTTGAAATTAGCTCAACCCAAGATGCACGCTATACCGTAGTGCTAGATGTACTCACGCGTATGATGAAACGTCTTGCACAACTGATTGTACGTGATGGTGAAGGTGCAACTAAGTTTATTACGGTTGCTGTTGAAGGTGGGTATGACACGCAAGAATGCTGTGATATTGCTTATAGTATTGCACATTCACCTTTGGTTAAAACTGCGATTTTTGCGTCAGATCCGAACTGGGGACGTATCTTGGCTGCGATTGGTTATGCTGGGGTTAAGAATTTAGATGTTGAAAAAATTCAAGTTTGGTTAGATGATGTGCAAATCTGTAAGGATGGTGGTGCGGCTGCCGATTACACGGAAGCGGAAGGTGCTCGCGTAATGTCACAAGCTGAAATGACCATTCGTGTAGATCTAGGACGCGGGGCAGCGAAAGACACAGTGTATACCTGTGACTTATCTTATGACTATGTAAAGATTAATGCGGATTATCGCTCTTAATCTTAACGAGTTTAAAAAAAGCCTCCTTTGGAGGCTTTTTTACTATAAGAACTTTTGAATGATTGGTCAAAAGCCAAGAAGCCATTTGACCAATAAATTAAGTGCGGGACTTGCTTGCCGACAAGCATGAAGGGATGAATGAATGATGAACAATGCGACCAATTTAATTGCCAATGACGCAAAATCAATTGTACAGGCGCATTTGGATCGTTTGGGTGAAACCAAAGACTCCAAGCTCAGTGAAGAAGTGAAGCAAGAAAAATTTGCTTTAATTTTAGCCGAGTTGAAAAGGCGTGATGCAGTATTGGTAGCGCACTACTATTGCGATCCTGAAGTGCAGGAATTGGCCGAGTTAAGTGGTGGCTGTGTTTCTGATTCATTGGAAATGGCCCGTTTTGGTCGTGATCATCCAGCATCGACCTTGGTGGTGGCGGGTGTTAAATTTATGGGGGAAACCTCAAAAATTTTATCACCGAATAAAACCATTCTGATGCCCACTTTAGAGGCTACATGTTCTTTAGATTTGGGTTGCCCTGTTGAAGAATTTAGTCAGTTTTGTGATGCCTATCCAGACCATACAGTAGTGGTCTATGCCAATACTTCAGCAGCGGTTAAAGCCCGTGCTGATTGGGTGGTGACCTCAAGTTGCGCGGTCGAAATTATTGAGCATTTAGATAGTTTGGGTGAAAAGATTATTTGGGCACCTGATCAGCATTTAGGCCGTTATATTCAAAAGAAAACAGGCGCTGACATGTTACTTTGGGATGGCGCATGTATTGTGCATGAAGAATTCCGTGCACGTGGCATCGCGCAAATGAAGGCGCTGTATCCTGAAGCTGCGGTGCTGGTACATCCTGAGTCACCTGAGTCAGTGGTGGATGTTGCTGATGCTGTTGGAAGTACTTCACAGCTGATTAAAGCTGCGCAAACCTTACCCAATGAGCGACTGATTGTGGCAACCGATCGGGGTATTTTCTACAAAATGCAACAAGCGGTGCCCAACAAAATTTTGGTTGAAGCACCAACAGCCGGAGAGGGTGCAACCTGTCGTTCTTGTGCACATTGTCCGTGGATGGCAATGAATGAGCTGGATGGTATTTTAGAGGTATTACAGCGTGGCGATCAGGAAATATTCGTAGATCCTGCACTTGCTGAGCGTGCGAAATTACCTTTAGATCGTATGTTAGATTTCAGTGCATCGCTAAAACGTTAAAATTTGTATAAAAAATGCCTGAAACGCTTGATTAATATACATTTGACGTGATTTTTTTATTTTTTTTAAATATAGGTGTTGACGTTATCAAGCGTCACGCCTAGAATGCACACCGTACCGAACGAGATGTTCGATACAAAAGCTGAGATGAATCGGAGCATAGCACAGCCTGGTAGTGCACCTGGTTTGGGACCAGGGGGTCGTAGGTTCGAATCCTACTGCTCCGACCAATTCTTCAAGGCAAGGTTATCCATAATACCTCGTATTATTGGTCATGCGCCTGTAGCTCAGTTGGATAGAGCATCCGCCTTCTAAGCGGATGGTCACAGGTTCGAATCCTGTCAGGCGCGCCATTAGGTAGCTTGGTATTAAGAACCGACACGTTATGGTGGATGTAGCTCAGTTGGTAGAGCCCTGGATTGTGATTCCAGTTGTCGCGGGTTCGAATCCCGTCATTCACCCCAACTTTAAAAAGTTGAAATCGGAGCATAGCACAGCCTGGTAGTGCACCTGGTTTGGGACCAGGGGGTCGTAGGTTCGAATCCTACTGCTCCGACCATTTATTGAAATGGTCGAGATAAAGATACCGCGTTAAGCGGTTTTTTTATGCCTAAAATTTAGTAAAGTACATAAAAAAGCCTTCGTGACGAAGCCTAAAAATAAAACATAAATGCTTAAGGAATAATAATATTTACACGACGATTCAGCGCTCGATTTTCCTCGCTGCTATTTTCTACCAGAGGTTGTGATGCACCGCGACCCATGCTGTGAATATTTTGAGTTTTAAACCCTGTTTCGATAAAAATCTGGCTAACCGTTGATGCGCGTTTCTCCGAGAGTGTTTGATTGTAGCTTGGGTCACCAATATTGTCTGTATGTCCAACCACTTTAATTTTATTCAAATTATACTGCTGCAACTGTTTAGAAAGTGCTTCGAGTGCAGGTTTTTGAGCGGCTTGAATATCAGATTGGTCAAAACCAAACAATAATTTTTCAGGCAGTCTCAGTGTCCAGCCTTCTTCAGTCAAGGCGAAGCCTTGTTTTTTCAGCATACGTGCTTGTTTATAGTTGAGATGCCCTAAACTCAGGCAACCAGATAAAGCAGTGATAAGACCTGCGATAAGCATAAATTTGCAAACATGTTTTAACATGAGGATTCCTGATCCGGATTTACGCAAGGTGTGATGTACCACCCTTGAGCTAAGTTTTTGGCTTTATACATGGCATTGTCTGCTTCAGCAATCAAATCTTCAGGCGTTGTTGCACATTTTGAGAAAGCAACGCCAATGCTGAAACTAAAATGAATCTGATGTTGATCAAAAGATAACGGGGCTTTACTGCATTCGATTAAATGCTCGCAAATCAGTTCTAGGTGATCATAGTGTTTGATATTGCGGAGCAGAATTGCAAACTCATCACCACCTAATCGTGCTACCACATCGTGGCTTCTGACATTCTTTTTTAAGCGTTGAGCCATTTCTTTGAGCACGGCATCACCTGCTAAGTGCCCATAAACATCATTAATGTTTTTAAAGTTATTGTTGTCGATAAAAAAGAGAGCTGTCTGGTTTTTCTCGGGGTGCTTAAATTGATTGAACAAAATATTGTAAAAATAATGACGATTCGGGAGTTCAGTTAACTGATCATGCAACGCTTGATGTGATAACTGAGAGTTTTCGCTTTGTAGTTTTTCATTGGTACGCTGCACTTTATCTAATAAATTATTAAATGCACCACTGATGACGCGAAATTCATAAATGGGGGATGATGGAAGACGTGCTTGATATTGAGTATCTAGATTAAGGCTTTCAACAGTATTGACCATGGGTTGAATCGAGTGCATCAGTTTTTGATATGCTGAATGTAGCAACCACAACATAATCAATAGGATGACAAAAATCCCAGCGGAGAGACAAATCAAGAGCTGAAAGAAAAAGCTCTTGAGCTGAGTGGCACTACCGTAAATAATCAATGTCCCGTACTGGTTGTTTTGATGTTTGATGGTGCGTGTCACAGGGTGTTTAAAGAAGACCTTATCAAACAGATTTTCCATCCATGCAAACTCAGGTGTATGTTTGTATGCTTCGGCCAGCGGTTTCCCTTGCAGGTTGATGACTTGAATAGCGCGAATTGGATATTGCTGAATATGATTGTTCAGTGTTTGCTGTAGTGTAATACGATCATTGAAAATGACAGCAGGTTGAATTTGCTCACTTAAGGTCGCGCTAAAAATATTGAGGCTTTGTTTGGCATAGGTATTGATGGTGTAGATGGAAATTACCACGAAAATTAAACTACAAATTCCAAGAGTAAGAGCAAAAATCAGCAATTGAGACTGACTAAAAATTTTTTGTAGGGAGGTATTAGAACTTTTACGAAACACTGACTTAAGGCTCCGTAGATTTTGCTAATAATAAAACACGTGGATCTACACGCGCTTGGGATTGGGACAGGTTGGCCAAGTTTACCTTAAAGGAAGTTCGTGTTTTGTTTTGATATAAGCAAAATGCGCTACCTAATTCGCATTCGGTATTGTTGGAGCTGAACGTCAGAGGAGCATCTTTTAAGCTATTTATAATATTTTGCTCTTCACGCGGTGTGTAAGTTGAGAAAAAAACAGCATTGCACATAACCTTATTTAATTCAGACAAACTGACCGCTTGAATTTGATACGCACTTTCGAGTTGCTGATTCATTTGAATGAACTGATTGGATAATTGGTTGTTATTTAAAATGCATAAAGAAATGGGATTGGGAGTATTCCAATGTACATAGTTCAAAATCGTCAATGTGGTTGCAGGGAGATTTAATTGTGGTTGTGCCTGTACCTGAGAAATCATTAAGCAGGACAAGAGGGTTAAATAAATTTTGTATTTAAAAGCTGTCATTATTCATTTTGCTTGGCAGCGAAAGTGAGCTTATTTTAACGAAAAATAAACAGTGATGTTTAAAATTGCTTTAATAATCGACAAAAATCACATTTTTGACCAAAAAATATGCGCTTGAAATAAAATAATAGAAAAAGGTGTTGCAAGGGATTAGAAATACTGTAGAATGCACATCCATCGGCGGTGATGTTGATTAAAACTTGTTGAAAAACAAGGATTTAGCCCAAGCGGTAGAATCTGAGAGTCTTGAATAAGTTTAAAAATAATTAACAAAACCTGTTGACTTCTTCTTGAAAGAGAGTAGTATAGCCGACCTAGCTTGCTGATGACGAATCAGCAAGAAGATCATTAAGAGATTATGAAGAACAACTTGTG
>NZ_JBIMCF010000027.1:0-29535 GCF_048551975.1 Acinetobacter johnsonii
TGTCAGTAAATTTAGATGTTTTCATGCAGAATCTCCTGCTCGTATCTTAAGAGAAAATTCTACTTTTAGATCCTATTATTTTTAGGGGGGATTACCGGTGGTAATAGTAGTCGAGCATTGAATGCAGTGACTACTGCGATTACCACAGCATTGGGTGGACAAACTGACTTACAAGTGGTGACCAATACCCTAGCACCGTATGCAGCTCAGGTGATTGGGCAAGAATTTGGTCATGGAGAGGACAAGAATACTGCAGCACAGTTAGTATCTCATGCGATCTTAGGGGCAACACTGGCTTATATTAATGGTGGCGACCCAACAGCAGGAGGAAGCGCAGCAGTTGCGAGTGAAGCAGCAGCCATATATCTGACCAATCAATATAAAAATGATCCACGCTATCAAGACATCAATGGCGAGTTCCAGCCGAACTTGCTTCCTGAAAATGTTAAAGCACAGATACGTGATTTAACGGCAGGGATAGGTGCTGTTATTGGCGGAGCAGCAGGAGATTCTAGCTATAACGCACAATTGGCAGGTGTGATTGGGCAGAATGCGGTGGAGAGTAATGCATTATTATTTGATGATCTACGGGAAAAATCGAAAGACTTTTTTATATCACTATCCTCTAAAGCAAAACATCCAATTGACCAAGGTGCAATTAAAGGTGTTGGTAGTATAGCGGATGGTTTATTACTGATTGCTGATGCTTTCGGGGACACAGCAGTATCAGCAATTCATTGTCCAATTGGAGGTTCAGCATGTGCTGATGCAATGGAAAACAATCGTCAGAAAGGGCAGGCTATAATTGACTTTTTTAAAATTAATAATTTAAAAAGTCAAGCGGCTGCTATTGAGCAATCTTACATTGATTTAGCTAGTGGTGATCCTTTAAAAGTTGCAAATGCACAAAGAGTTCAGGCTGAAATATATACGAGTTTGGGGTTGAGTGCTGCTGGAACGAAAGCTCTCAGTTCAATTAAGGATATGAATATACAAGGAAAAACAAAACAAGTAGATGTTAGATTTAATGATCCTAATAAATATAAAGCAGACCTTGCTAAACAATCAGGAATTCCTAAATATATAAATTTGTCTGAACCCAAAGGTGTATATGGTCTCGATTCACAAAAATTAAAAACTTATTTTGAAATGAATGGTTATAGGGTGAATGTTGAAAAAGATGCGCCCAAAGGTTCAGGAAATGCTCAAGTTTATAGCGTATATGATCATAAAGAAATTGGTAAAGTACAACACAGCCCCTCTACTGCTAATCTTCCTACAAAGCAACAAAGCCAACACATAGGCGAGTATATTAAATTTACTTTAAAAGATGGAAAAGTAGATGCTTATGGGAATACAAAAGTTTACATTATTAATCCAAATACATTTAAAGGAACTGCAAAAAGATCAACTTTTTATAATCAGCAAGGTCAAAAACTTGAGTATACTAACGGTAAATATGTAAAGGTTAACTAAATGATAGATATTAAAAAGAACGTTGAAATAGGAAAATCATTGGCTGGTTTACAGTTGGGAAGTAATTTGTCAATATTTTTACCATATATTGATACTGTTATTGATGGGGAGGATGTTCCATGGACGGTTATGATTGAACAAAATAATAATGGGAAATTATTATATAAAATTCCAGATAATAATGGATTTATTGTTTATGTTAATATGCCTAAGTTAGAGTTGGGTTTTACAGAAAAAGGAAATCTTTATTATATTCGAGCAGGGGTTGGATATATGGGGGAGATTTTTAAAGGTGTAAAAATAGGTAGTAAGATTAGTGAAATTAAAAATCAGCTATATTTAGATGATACAGAAGATGTACATTATTTAGTTGAGAATGGAGAGAGAATCGAAGGAATAATGTTTTTTGCTGGAGGCTTGGAAGTTGAAGAAGATCCTGATGCAATAATTGAAGAAGTTAAAATTTATAATTTTGATATAGAATAGTACGTATTAACTCAAATTTAAGTTGAATTTTGCCATTTTTGCGTTTAGTTTAATTTAATTTTGAGCTAATTTTTTTATATTCAATTATGTATTTGCAAAATGACATTTGTACAATAAATCTATAAAGGATTAGAAATATTTTATGGGATTATTGGTGATTTTCATAAGTTTCTAATTTAATTGGCTTTATTATGTAAGGTTATTCCTAAAAGCTCCTTCAGTAATATAATTTATGAATGATCAAAAAATATATCAAAGAATCGGTGAGTTTTTGCGGTCAATTATGCCAGAAAATGTTTTGGAAATTTATTATATCGGCTGTATTTATCCTGATTATTCAGCTGGAGGCGCTGAGTGGCTAACTAAAGAAAATAAAATAGTTAGCTTTGAAATGGGGCAGAGGCCTTATCATATTGAGAGTCAAATCGATGACCTAATTGTAGAGCTAAGGTTGCTAGACATTTTTAAAGAAAAATGGACACATTTTAAAATTACACTTACGGATAATGGTGTATTCAATACGGAATTTGGATATATTCCAAGAGACGATAGTTGGGTGAATTTATATATGAAAGCTGTCAGTGATTTAAAAGAAAGTGAACTTGATGAATATAATATTCCTCATGAAGAGTGGGAAAAACGAGTTGAGCTGAAAAAGCAAAATAAATTATAGAGTGGTTTTTTTAAAGCTCTGAGTTTTGTCTAAGGGCTTTTTATTTACGGGGCTTTGTTGCATAAACTGATCAATCTATGTTCCAACGTACTAAATCTGATGTGGGTCAAAATTGGGTCAATGAAATATATTTTTTCTTATAAATTGTATAAAAACATTCACTTGGGTTTTGAGTTCAATTGACGCCACCTCCACCAAATACCTAGCTTTATATAACCGAATATAACGTTATATAAAGCGAAAAGGCTTGATTCTAAAGGGATCAAGCCTTTTTTTATGCCTAAACATAACTGAGCTTAACCGAGTATATGAGTTTGTATCATGTATCACATCGTGTATCATTGATAAATAATTGAAACCACTATGATACACCATGAAGCGTTCGGATATTGATGTGTGCTGAAAAAACAGGAGGTTTTAACTTGGTAAACTAAACATACTCACCAGGAGTTTACGATAAGCAAGAAACACAAGACTTACACCACAGAATTTAAAGCTGAAGCCATCAAATTAATTGAAGCCAATCAAGGCAATGTCTTGGAAACAGCTAGACAACTTAGCATTTCAATGCAAACTCTTTCAAATTGGAATACCAAAGCAAAGGCTGGAACTTTAGCAGGTACAAAACAGTATTCACCTGATCTAAACGCTCTACTCGAAGAAAATAAAAAACTCAAACAACAGCTCAAAATAGCTGAAATGGAACGTGAATTTTTAAAAAAGGCAGCAGCGTACTTTGCCAAAGAAAGTCAGTAAGGTACGCCTATATGAAACAAAAAAGATATTCTTTTCCAATTACCTTAATGGCTCGATTACTTCATGTTTCAGTTTCATGTTTTTATGATTGGCTCAAGAGAGGCGTGAGCAAAAGAACGATTCAACGAAATCAACAGACGATATTGGTGAAAATAGCCCATGAGGAGACAAGGCAGAGCTATGGTTATATTCGATTAACCAAATACTTACAAGCTCAGGGTATAAAAATGAGTATGTACGCTGTACGTCATATAAAAGCGCTGAACCACCTGTATTGTAAGCGACACAAGCGTTTTAAAAGGACTACGAATAGTGACCATAATCGAGCGATCTATGAAAACCTGCTGGAGCAACAATTCTCAATGACTAGACCAAATCAAGCATGGTCAAGTGATATTACGTACATATGGACTGTTGAAGGATGGCTGTATTTAGCAGCGGTAAAAGACCTTTACACGAAGCAAGTGGTTGGCTATAGCTTAAATGAGCGCATGACAGCACAGCTTGTTTGTAATGCGCTAAATATGGCTATTCACAATCAAAAACCAACCAAAGAACTGATTGTGCATTCAGACAGAGGAAGTCAATATTGCAGCCATGAATATCGAAATATACTTGAGCAATATGGTTTTCAAGGTTCAATGAGCAAGCGCGGAGACTGTTACGATAATGCACCGATTGAAAGCTTTTGGGGAATACTGAAAAATGAGTTAGTGCATCATTACAACTATCAAACCAGAGAAGAAGCCAAAGCAGATATTATAAAATACATTGAGTTATTTTATAATCATCGAAGAATTCAAAAGGGTTTGGGTTTTAAGACACTAAATCAAATGGCTGAAGACTTTTATAAGTTGGCTGCCTAGAATCTCCCAAGGGAAAGTCTCCTGATAATTCAGCGTATATCACTAAAGGAGCTGCTTGAAAATAGGAAAATAGAAGAACAGATTCTGAATTTTTAGGCACTCAAAATAACGCCATGATCGGATAGGCTTCCTATTTATATAACGAATTTATTTTTCTAATTTTGATGGCTTTGTACCCATAAAACCTGAGAAGATGGCACGCTGTTATAGTTTTTTCAAGCCTTACTGTAGCTACTCATTCACACCAAACTAGCTGAAAATTTGACTCAAGAAGGGATCACAATCTTGATGGTGGCGTAATGTTTATAACACAGCAACTGAATACAATTTCTGAATTGGTTGAGGGGCAGGATCTTTCAGATCAACTGCAACATCTACTTGCGCAGCAGTATTTAAACTTAGAAGCGACTTTGTTACGTGCTAAAGTTTTACGTGATTTTTCAAGCGCTAAAGTTCAGTATATTGTGCAGTCTGCTATTCAAGTAGAACATGCGGAGGTCGCATTTTTATTTGCGCCTTTTATCTTGGCAAATTTAAACCATCCTGTGATTTATAGCAGTCCTGCAACGCCGACTGTACTCAATATCCTCAATCGTTACTATCAAGCAGAGCAAAAACAAAACCTAAAAATAGATGATGTGCTTGAGGCACTCAATGTTTATTTAGATTTGAGTGACAGCGTATTTAATGATGTCGATTTTTTCTATTTTTCATTGATCAAAGCACTATGTCGAACTGATGTCTCTCAGATTTTTTTAGTGACATCATTGGTGCTCAATACACAAAAACTCACAGAGCTGGAACAGTTTTTTAAAGTCAAAATTAACTATATTTCTACCCATCCACAAGATGCCATTATCGACAGTAGTGAATGGAATATGCGGAAATTGTTCTTTAAAAACAAAGATCAGCAATATATCGATTTATGTGAAAGATTCGCTACATTGAATGCGCAGTTACTGTTGAATTATGGCAGTTATAACCAGCAGCAAGCGACCCAGTTGGTTGAAGATATGTTCTATGCCGAGCATATTTATGAAAAGTTATCGGTCTATGCAGAGTATATGCAAACCTGTTTACAACATGGCGTGTCCCGAAAGCAGGCGACTTTTTTTGCTTAAATTACATTTTTGATGCGCTATTCAAAACAGCTTTTCTTTCATATTGATGCATATACCTAGGTCATCCCCATGTTTTTATATACAGACTTTGATCAAAATTTATTAAATGAACGTGTCGCACAGTTTCGCGACCAAACCCAGCGTTATTTACAGGGAAAACTGACCGAAGAAGAATACCGTCCCTTACGCTTACAAAATGGTTTATATGTTCAACGCTATGCTCCCATGCTACGTTTGGCAGTGCCTTATGGCTTATGAACTCTGAGCAATCGCGTAAGGTGGCTGAGGTTGCACAGAAGTATGGCCGTCGTTATGCACACATTTTTACGCGTCAAAATATTCAACTGAATTGGCCGCAGCTTGCAGATGTTTCTGATATTTTGTAGGAACTCGCTACGGTACACATGCATTCTATTTAGACCAGTGGAACTGTATTCGAAACACCACCACAGACCAATATGCAGGGGTATAGTCAAATCATTATAAAACCAATACAATGGTGCAATGAGTTATTCAGAACATTTTAGACGTAAAATTTTAGCTAAGCTTGAGGAAGGTTATTCTATTCGAGCGGTAGCTGCACAATTTGAAATTAATAAAAATACCATTGTTAAATGGAAGAAACGTATAGAGATTAAAAAAACTCGTGTACGTAAACCTTCTAAAATTAACGATGATGCTTTACGTGAAGATGTTGAAAAGTATCCTGATGCTTATCAATATGAACGCGCTGCACGTTTTAATTGTGGTGTTTCATCTATTGGTGCTGCATTAAAGCGCTTAAATATTTCAGTTAAAAAAAGACGTTAAGCCATCCTAAAGCAGATACAAAGCTTAGGGATAAATTTATTCAGCAAGTGAATGAATTAGAAAAAAACCACCCGATTATTTATCTGGATGAAAGTGGTTTTAAGTCACATGATTACAGACCTCATGGCTACTCACGAAAAGGAGTACCCTGTCTAGGGCAATATAATTGGCAATTAAAGAATCAGACCAATGCCATTGAAGCAATCCATAAAGGGTATTTATTTTCAGTCGGTTTATTTGACTGCAAAATCAATTCAGATGTTTTTCATTTTTGGATTCGCCCTAGCTTGAGAGGAATGACATGATCAGCTCTGATCATGTCATTTTATCTCTAGGATGGTGATATTTGCAGTATGGGTAGTGGGTCTCTTCAAATCAAAAGATGGTTTAAATCAGTCTGGATTTAAACCATTTAACTTTTATTCAAAGGCTTCTGGGTAAATACATTGGATCAAGGCATTTAAGGCATTTTGAATACGCTCATTGATTTCAAATGAACAATTGATCCGAATATGATGTGGGACATTGTCGGTTTGATAAAATAATGAACCGGGCGCAATGCTGATATTTTTCTCTAAAAGCTGCTCATAAATCAAATTTCCATTGATCTGCTCGGGCAAAGTAATCCATAAGAAATAGCCCGATGAATAATAATGAATTTGATAATCTTCAGACAAATGTTCAGATAAATAAGTGTAATACTGATTTTTGAGACGTTTTAAGGTGTTACGCAAAGTTTTTAAGTGCTTTTCATAGTGTCGATGCGATAAATAATCGACCAAGGCATTTTGAATAAATGAGTTGACGGAAAGCGTACTCATCAGCTGTAGATGTTGAATATGCTCCGAAAATTTACCCGCATAGACCCAACCAATTCGAAAACCCGCACCTAAAGTTTTTGAGAAAGAAGAGCAGTGTAAAACCAAATTTTTCTGATCAAAGTATTTCATCGACAGCGGTTTTTTATGATCAAAATAAAGCTCTTCATAAACATCGTCTTCAATTAAATAAATATCGCGCTCATGCAGTAACTTTGCCAGTTGGTATTTGATGTCATCACTGACCGTAAAACCAATAGGGTTGTGACTGTTGAGCATCAGCAAACAGACTTTAATTGGGTAACGTTCAATCGCATCTTTAAAAGCCTCAAGGTCAATACCGTGTTCTTCATGTTCAGGAATACTAATGACTTTCAGGCCCAAATGTTCAGCCGCTTGCCATGCACCATAAAATATTGTTTTTTGAAGTAAAATATAGTCACCCGGTTGGGTCATGGCTTGTAAGGAGAGATTCAAAGCATCCAACCCGCCCGAGGTAATTACTATGTCGGACGGGTCTGTTGGAATTCCTTGCATACAGTAGCGCTGCGCAATCAGTTTCCGCAGCTCAAAGTTCCCGGGAGGTAAACTTGGCATTTGTTCATAACTAACACGGTGTTTGGCACGTTGTCCCAACGTTTGCATCAGCTTGGCAGAGTAAAGTAGTTGACTATTGGGAAAGGCAATGCCGAAGGGAACCATGTGTTCAGATTGGATCGATTTTAAGTATCTGAAAATTTTAGAGTTGATTTCAATTTTTTCGTTGAGGATGACACTATAAGAGTTGTTTTCTGAGCGCACATCACCTGTCACAAAGTAACCGAGTTTTTCTTGTGAGTAAATCAGCCCTTGCGCTTCGAGTTCTTGATAGGCATTCATCACCGTTATCAGGCTAAAACCCGATGTTTCAGCTTGTTGACGGAGTGAGGGCAGTTTATCGTTGGCTTTCCAAAAACCACTTTCAATCAAATGTTTCAGGCTGAGCGCAAGTTTTTCTGATTTATACATATGGGTTCGCTGCAATTAAAAGGCACAGGACATGTATTGAAAGTCCCGTGCCTAATTCATAAAAAATGCTTGGCTGGATTTAGTAAGTAAAACTCAGGAACAGCTTAAAGAAACCCGCAATCAGTGCGAGAGAAATAAAGCCAAAGCACCACAATAAAATAAACCATAATCGTGGGGTGAGTCGATCAACAAATTTTTTCATGTCTATCTCCTCAATTAATGATAACCCTGATCCCCTATACCTACTTTGTCACGGAAAACCCAATAGGACAATAAGGTATAGGCAATGATGATTGGAATTTTGATATCCAATGGTCAGAACTTGATGCATATAATCAACTGATTCCTAGGAAAGTGGTGGTAAAACACAATGGAAAAAGTAGCCAACATCAGTGGGGTCAATAATTACCATCAAAAGTGGTCGCCTTATTTCCAAATGGGTATTTACCGTTCAAGTTGGCGTGCAGGGCCACTGAAGAAACGTGTAATCGTGGGGTAGCCTGTAGAGGCGTACCATAAAAACGTGGTAATTAATGATCTCAACTAAGATTTTGAGTTTCATCTAAGTGGTTATTTCGTATCATTAAAAAACCGATGGCTCTCACTTGAAAACCATCGGTTTAACTTGGTATGACCTTAGATTATTACCACATTATTTTAACATTAAAGGTTGTTGCTCAAATCGACTTGAGTGTTCATTGGCTTATCTTGAGCATGCTTTCCCCAATTAAACTTCTGTGCACAGATGCCCAATCCAACAATAAACAGAGCAAGTAAACTGGTGTACGTCACTTCTTTGAAGTAGGTGCCTTCCACAAGCATGGTAATGAGCGCGCCAATGATAAATGCGATGGCAAGATAAGTGAGCCAAGGGAATAACCACATTTTAAAGTCAATCACTTGCCCTTCAGCTTCTAATTTTTTACGCATACGTAATTGTGAGAAGGCAATAGTCAAGTAGACATACAACGCTGCTGTACCTGTTGCTAACATGAAGATGTCATAGACATTCATACTTTCAGTAGCGGTAAGGTACGTCGCCACCAGAGCAAATAATGACGAGACCAGAACGCCCATCCATGGACTACCATTACGGTTGATTGAGCCGAAGCTTTTCGGTGCATCGCCACGTTTGGACAGTGAAAATAACATCCGTGAACAGGTATAAAGTGCCGAGTTAAAGCAGCTACATACCGAGGTCAGTACTACAAAATTTACAATGTGTTTTGCTTCTGGAATGCCAAGTGCTGACAAAGTCACACTATAGGTTCCCCACGTTGGATCTTTTAATAGTGGATTGTTATGTGGAATTAAGCATACGGTAATAAACATTGAACCGACATAGAACAACATAATTCGCCAAACCACAGAGTTAGACGCTTTACGGATTTCACGGGCAGGATTTTCTGATTCTGCCGCCGCAACCGTAACAATTTCAGCACCGATATAGGCAAACATAACCCCAAGTAAGGCGGTGATGACTGCCGAGAAACCGTTCGGCATGAAGCCGTCCGCAGTTAAATGCGTGATTCCTGATGCACTTGCTTGACCCCAAGGCCATAAATGCATGATAGCCAAGCTACCAATCACTAAGAAAATCACAATCGCGATTACTTTGATGAGTGCAAACCAAAACTCAAATTCACCATAGTTTTTGACATTTTGTAAGTTAACCAAAACTAAGGACACAATCACGACCAGCATGTAACCCCAGATCGGGATAAAGGGAAACCAACTGTTGAGAATTTTACCTGCGACATACGCTTCCCAACCCATCAGCAAAGCCCAAGAACACCAATACAACCACCCAATGGTAAAACCAGCCCAACGGCCAATGGCACGATCTGCATAGGTTGAAAATGACCCACTGTCTGGATTGAGAACAGCCATTTCACCTAGCATGCGCATGATTAACAGAATGAGTAATCCACCAAACGCATAGGGCAAAACTGCAGCAGGGCCTGCCGAATAGATAACATTTCCCGAGCCGATGAACAGTGAACCACCAATGACACCCGCAATTGAGATCATGGTGAGATGACGCGACTTAAGTCCATTTTTTAAGCCTTGAGATGCATCCGGCACAGCGCTTTGTTTAGGTGCTTCCATATAATTTTCCTTAATCTTAAGGAGGTAGTTTCAAAATGGGCAAAGCCTTTTTCGGACTACTCATCCTTTAAAACTGTAACCGAATGATCAGAGGCTTTATCATTATTAAGGCAAAAATGAATAAATCTGATATTTCTGGCAAAGCGTGAAAAATCACACTTTGGCTACAAAACGGTTACATGTTGTTTATGTATGCACCTAATCTCTCTTTTTTGTTCTCACTAAACGAGAGCCATTTTTTAGCATTTGGAAGGAGCCAATTACAGCTAAAATGTGAAAAGCTGGGGAGCCAATTTTTACTCTCATCTCAATAATTTATAGAATGAAGCAGCAAAACTCAGCTTTGTAACTGCGGCTTTAGTCGCAAGTCGAAGGGTTGTAAGAAAACTTAAGTATCTAATTTATAAAAATAATCAACTCAGCGTACGAACTCCTGCATTTCGCAGACATTTGAGTAACACACCAAAAGCCACCAATATTTCCTGTTCACGGACACAGGCAAAGCCTAATAGTAGTCCTTTCTGCCGTGTTGAATAATGCTTGGTATAGTATTGTGACAGCGCTCGAACTTTTACGCCTTGATCAAGTGCATTGCTGGCAATCAACACATCATCCATGTTGCTCGGCAGCTTTAAAATCAAATGTAAACCAGCAGCGGTATTGTATTCATGCAGGAAGTCTGCCCCAAGATGACGTGTAATCAGATCGATTAAAAAGGCGTGACGCTTGCTATAGAGTAAACGCATACGACGAATATGTGCTTCATAATGGCCCTCACGGATAAACTCTGCCAAGACTTTTTGATCCAGTAAATGCCCACCCCGATATAGTTCCGATGCCACAATACGCAGTGGTGAAAACAACTTTTTAGGGACCACCAAATAGCCAATGCGCAACGCAGGGTAGATGGTTTTACTGAAGGTTCCCATATAAATGACAGGTGCATCTGGCTCCAAACCTTGTAAAGAAGGAAAGGGTTGACCCGAGAAGCGGAACTCACTGTCATAGTCATCTTCCACAATCCAACTTTTATGCTGGCGCGCAATGGCAATCAGTTGTTTACGACGTTCTAAACTTAAGTGAGAGCCTAAAGGGTACTGATGTGAAGGCGTCACAAAAATCAGTTTAGGTGGGGTTTTTGGTTCTAGGTCAGGAATAATGCCTTCTTGATCAACAGGTAAGGAGCGTAGATTCACGCCATTAATGCGTAAAATATTACGTGCTCCCCAATAAGCTGGATCTTCAATCCAGACCTCATCGCCTGGGTCACTTAAGGTCCGTGAAACCAAATCGATCGCCTGATGTGTCCCTTCGGTAATAATGATTTGGTCTGCATCGCATTGCACGGAACGCGCAATTTTGAGGTATTCCGCTAGTTCTTGGCGCAGCTCTAAACAACCACCCGCATTGCTATAAATAAGACTATTAATTTCAGGTTCACGGCTGAGGCGAGTCTGAATACGGCTAAAAATATGGTGTGGAAATTCTGTGACATCGGGTGCCCCGGGCACAAACGCGCCCCATTGGTAAGGCGATGCAGCTGAATAGCCGATGAGATAGGAACCGCGTTGCGACAAATTATAATTCTGCTGGGGCTTTTTTTCTTGAGTTTGGCTATTGGTATTTTCAGCTTTGACCAAAAAGGATTCAGGCAGTTTTTCAGCCACCCAAGTGCCTTGGCCTGTACGTGCTTCAACATAGCCTTGCGCTTGTAATTGTTCGTACGCACTGAGTACGGTATTGCGTGAGACTTTAATTTCTTTGGCTAAGTCACGCGATGCAGGTAGGCGAGTTTTGGGTGCGAGCACACTGTCAATAATGGCGTTGCGTAAGCAGCGAAACAACCGCAATTGTAGGGTTCCGTCAATATCTTGCTGTAATCGTTGCAGTAAATAATCTCCAAGCAAGCTACGCAATTGGCTCTCTCCTACAATATTAAAATGGCTTTTCGTGAGCGATTACCATAAATGCAAATTATCTCGTCAGGCAGCCGTTGTAAAGCATTTCGCTTGTAGACGTTGGGAGCAAATGCCCGCGACTAAGGGGCTGGAAATATACACAAGTCGCATCCAAAGCAAAAGTTTTTTTAGATGATTTACATAATCGCGTACAACGGCTTGAAAATACAATTAGAAAAGCCTAAAGAAGGACATAAATGGTTTCTAGGTTAGCCTAGTCATTTGCTGAATTTTGGGCTTCTTTAGCATTTTGGGTGATTCGGTTGAATACCGTAATGGCCCTCTTGTATAAGTATGCCTTTTTTAAGTTTATATTTTTTAAGTTATTAATTTTTAATAAATAAATATTTTATCTGGAAAATGATTATAAAGGCGGTGGGTGAATTGGCTCCATCTGTCTGATGAAAAGTGGCTCTCGTCTAGTGCCAATAAAAGCGCAAAATGCAATAAACCCCACGTCCTTTATATATCAGCAAAAAGCATGATCGGGACGCTGAAATTTTATAAATGTATGAATCAAGAATGAGGATACAAAATGGACAGTAAACACTCTGCACTGAACGCACGTAAACTAAAAGCGACTCCTCGTGGCGTTGGTGTCATGTGTCAATGGTATGCGGAGAAAGCAGAAAATTCCACCATTTGGGATGCTGAAGGGAATCAATATACTGACTTCGCGGGTGGTATTGCGGTACTGAACACAGGTCACCGTCATCCTAAAATTATTGCTGCTGTTACTGAACAATTGACTAAATTCACCCATACAGCGTACCAAGTTGTACCGTACGAAATTTATGTTTCTTTGGCTGAACGTATTAATGCACGTGCACCAATTGCTGGTGAAGCGAAAACAACATTCTTCTCTACTGGTGCTGAAGCTGTAGAAAATGCAGTGAAAATCGCACGTTCTTACACAGGTCGTCACGGTATTGTGACTTTTGGTAACGGTTTCCACGGTCGTTCATTTATGACCATGGCAATGACGGGTAAAACTGCACCGTACAAACGTGACTTTGGTGTGATGCCTTCAGGTGTTTTCCATGCACGCTACCCAGTAGAGTCAAAAGGCATTACTGTAGATACTGCGATTGAAAGCATTGAAGATATTTTTGCAGAAGATATTGCGGCACATGATGTAGCAGCTATTGTGCTTGAACCTGTTCAAGGTGAAGGCGGTTTCAACGTGGTTCCTGCTGAATTCTTAAAGCGTTTACGTGCGCTATGTGATCAACACGGTATTTTGATTATTGCAGATGAAGTACAGACAGGTTTTGCACGTACTGGTAAGTTATTTGCCATGGATCACTATGAGACCAAAGCGGACTTAATCACTATGGCGAAAAGTCTTGGTGGTGGTTTCCCAATCTCTGGTGTGGTTGGCCGTGCTGAAGTGATGGATGCACCGAACCCAGGTGGTCTAGGTGGTACTTATGCAGGTAATCCAGTGGCTGTAGCTTCTGCACATGCCGTACTAGACGTGATTGAAGAAGAAGGTCTTTGCGAACGTGCAAATGTATTGGGCGCAGAGTTGGTTGAAGTTCTGAATGAACTCAAACAGTCTTCGTCTACGGTCCAAGAAATTCGTGCGTTGGGTTCAATGGTCGCGATTGAGTTGGAAACGGCGGATCAAGCGAAAGCAATTCAAAACTATGCAATGCAAAATGGCTTGCTTATTTTGACCTGTGGTCGTTATGGTAATGTGATCCGTTTCTTATATCCTTTAACGATTCCTGCAGAACAATTCCGTGCTGGCTTAAACATTTTAAAACAAGGTTTTGCACTTTCTGCTGCAGCATAATTGAAGAGTAATGACTATGCTTCAAGCGCAATATAAAGATTTATTACAGCATCCAGATATTCGTTTTGATGTGCCTGAAAATGGCGGTTATATCGAAGTCAAAGATGCCGCAACACATGACACTTTGGCGTGGGTGAAATCCCATGACCGAGCGTCAGTTGAGCAAGTGATTGCTCGTTCTCAAAAGGCACAAACTGCGTGGAAAGCGCAAACAGCTCTACAACGCGCTGATGTGCTTTGGGCTTGGTTTGATTTGATGCAGGAAAATAAAGAGTCATTGGCTCAGATTTTGACTGCAGAACAAGGTAAGCCTTTAGCTGAAGCACGTGGTGAAATTGGCTATGCTGCTTCATTTATTCGTTGGTTTGCTGAACAAGCCCGCCGTATCGATGGTGAAGTTTTAACACCAACACTGCCGAACCAGCGTTTGTTGGTGATCAAACAGGCGATTGGTGTTACGGCAGCAATTACGCCGTGGAACTTCCCCGCAGCAATGATCACACGTAAGGCCGCACCTGCCATTGCAGCAGGGTGTTCAATGATTGTGAAACCTGCTGAGCAAACGCCTTTAACCGCTTATGCTTTAGAAGTGTTAGCGCTACGCGCGGGTTTGCCACAAGACGTATTATTACACATCAGTGGTGATTCAAGCGAAGTGGGTAAAACACTGTGTGAAAGCGACACGGTGAAAAAGTTGAGCTTCACAGGTTCAACTCAAGTTGGTCGTATCTTGATGCAACAATGTGCGCCAACCATCAAAAAACTGTCTTTAGAGTTAGGTGGTAATGCACCTGTTTTGGTGTTTGATGATGCCAATCTTGAGCAAGCTGTACAAGGCATTATGGCCAGCAAGTTCCGCAATAGCGGACAGACCTGTGTATGTGCCAACCGTATTTATGTACAAGACGGTATTTACGATGCCTTGGTTGAAAAACTGGCAGTTGCTGTAGCGAACTTACAAGTGGGTGATGGCCGAGTTGAGACTTCAACACAAGGCCCGCTGATCGATGAAGCCGCGATTGAAAAAGTACAGTCGCATATTGCCGATGCCATTAGCAAAGGTGCGCAGCTTAAAACCGGTGGTCAACGTTCAAGCTTAGGTGGTACTTTCTTTGAACCGACACTTTTAACGGAAGTGACGCAAGAGATGAAAGTCGCGAAAGAAGAAACCTTTGGTCCATTAGCACCCTTATTCCGTTTTAAAACAGAAGAAGAAGCAGTGCAAATGGCCAATGACACCGAGTTTGGTTTAGCAACTTACCTATTTACGCAGAATACCGCACGTCAGTGGCGTGTTGGTGAAGCACTTGAGTACGGTATGGTCGGCATTAACACGGGTGCGATTTCAAATGAAGTGGCTCCCTTTGGTGGTGTGAAGCAGTCTGGCTTAGGTCGTGAAGGCTCTAAATTTGGTATCGACGAATATCTCGAAATGAAATATTTGTGCGTGGATTTATCGGTTTAAGATAGTCCAATACCCTTCAGTTTAAAAATCAGCCTTGCCCATTCAAGGCTGATTTTTTATGGGTGTATATTAGTTAAGAGTCGGTTTATTTTTAATATTGTATGGTCTAGTCATAATCCTCTTATAATTCGAAGCAATGAGAGGTGAGGGTTGATAAATCTAATAAGATCACTTTTTGATTTATGAAGAAGATTTACTATTTGTTCTTTGGCGAAACCCACATTTTTGGCATTCCTATGACTAAGTTCCAAAAAATATAAGTAATCGCGTAAAACATTAATGCACCTAGTATCCATAAACCCAACATAGAATTCGTGAATAATCTATAAAATGCTCCTCCACGACCTATGCTATCCCCACCTTCTAACATAACAATAAAAGGTAAAATAATTGCTACAGGTGATAGACACACATTCAATATTGAAACTAAAAACCTCTTAGGAATTGGGTGATTTAGCATTTTATGGTCATAAAGCAAATACGACACTATTAAAAATAGAGTAGGGAAAGAAAAGAAATACATTAAAAATATGTAAATCCAAGCTCTAACCTCAATAATATTTAACAAGGAAACATCAATATAAAATGGAAGAAATCTTAATATTAATTCCAAATTAATCAATATTATATCTTTATCAAAAAAAACAAGAAGAAACTCAGATAACAATACCATAACTCCACTAAATAAAAATGAAGCCTTGAAATCAAAACCTACCTTACCCATACCATACTCGCTTATCAGCATAATAACCAAACTACAATAAAAAAATATTTTAATATTGATATTTTATTTATTAAGCCCGCTATGTACACTAAATAGACTTATTTTAAATATAATTAAATTCAATATTATTTAAATTAATATACCCAAAAAATAATAAAAACCTCTGATTCTCATACTCCACTACACCTGAAATTTTTTCCATGTATTGCATGAGTTCTGGTGTTTTTTCTGCTTGAATCATTTTTACAGTTCGAGATGGATCAACCCCATCAAACTGACTATAAAGTAAAGGCTCGTCACGCTTTAAAATGAGAACATTTGAAGTGTCATGCCATTCAAACCAGCACAGACCAAATCAGTGGTCTAGACTAAGTATGGGTGGAGAAACGACCGCCAAGTGTCGAGCCTATCAAAGGATTTTTATAATAGCTAAATGCATCTAGTGGGATATTGTATACTATTTTATCTTAAATAAAACAATAAGATAGTTTGGATCAATAATGTTAAAGATTCACACTAACCGCTCAGACAAAGAAAAATTTGATCCTTATGAATTATATATTTTTAGTTCAGCATCCAATTTACAACGTCTTTTGATCTTTAAGGCAACAGGCTAGAGAGAAGTATAAATTTTCCAGATTGTCTTTATCGACTTTAAACTTTATAGGTAGAAAGCAAAATGCTGGTTTCAGTATTGTAAATACCTGAAATATTTCGAATTCGTTCTAAAATTCGGTCAAAATTCTCTAAGCTGTCAGACTTCAACTCTACCAACAGATCCCACTTGCCATTGGTGCTATGCAAGGTATGCACAGCAGAGTCGATTCGGAGCTCTTTGACGACTGCACTGGTCTTGGTGCCTTCGACCATAATATTCATCCAAGCTCGGATACTATTTTTCTCAGTCCCCGGTTTAATCCGCACTGTATAGCCTGTAATGACGCCACTGGTTTCCAAATATTCAATACGCTTTTGCACTGTATTTCGAGAGATACGGAGCTTGTTGGCAATGTCGGTAATCGAGATACGCGCATTGTCTTGCAGTAAGCCGAGGATTTGACTGTCCGTATCATTCATTTTGATTTTTCCTGTTATCAATTTGATGAAATTTATTTCATTTTAATCAAAATTACAACTTTTTCGGCGCAGTTTGATTTTTCATACTATGCATATTGAGCAGTATTCACATGAACGTTACATCGAGCTGAGGCGATGTGTTCTGCGGGTGATGTCTCATATCTATTTAATGGATTTGATTCACCAAATTTTCAAAGGGAAACATCATGTCTTTGTCATATGAAATGGACAATAGTGGCGCTTGGCAGACCTATCTTGCACAGATTAACCGTGTTGCGCCATATCTGGAAGACGACTTAATTCCATTCATCGATACTTTAAAGCGTCCTAAGCGCGCTTTGATTGTTGATGTACCAATCGTGATGGACGATGGTTCGATCCAGCACTTCGAAGGTTATCGTGTACAGCACAATTTGTCGCGTGGACCGGGTAAAGGTGGTATTCGTTATCATCCAGACGTAGAACTCAATGAAGTCATGGCACTCTCAGCGTGGATGACGATTAAAACTGCGGTATTGAACTTACCGTATGGCGGCGCCAAAGGTGGTGTTCGTGTAGACCCCCGCAAATTGTCTCCACGTGAACTTGAACGCTTAACTCGCCGTTTTACTAGCGAAATTAGCCTAGTGATTGGCCCACAGGTCGATATTCCTGCTCCAGATGTAGGCACCAATCCAGACATCATGGGTTGGATGATGGATACCTATTCAAGTATCAAAGGTCATACCGTAACAGGTGTAGTAACAGGTAAGCCTGTGCACTTGGGTGGTTCTTTAGGCCGTGTACGTGCAACAGGTCGTGGCGTATTTGTTACTGGTTTAGAAGTTGCTAAGAAAATCAATCTCGCACTTGAAGGTAGCCGTGTAGCGATCCAAGGTTTCGGTAACGTGGGTAGCGAAGCGGGTTACTTATTCCATAAAGCCAATGCGAAAGTGGTGTGTGTACAAGACCATACAGGCACGATCTTTAATGCTGAAGGTATGGACCTTAAGCAGTTACAAGACTACGTTGCGATTCATAAAGGTGTAGCAGGTTTCCCAGATGCCACTTTAATTGAAGACGAAGCGTTCTGGTCGGTTGAAATGGATATTTTAATTCCAGCGGCTTTAGAAGGTCAGATTACGCCTGAGCGTGCGCAAAAATTGACTGCAAAATTAGTCTTGGAAGGTGCGAACGGTCCAACGTATCCAGATGCAGAAGACATTTTGTTAGAACGTAAAATCACGATTGTACCTGACGTACTGTGTAACGCAGGCGGTGTAACCGTGAGTTACTTCGAATGGGTTCAAGACATGGCGAGCTACTTCTGGACAGAAGAAGAAATTAACCAACGTTTAGACAAACTCATGATGTCAGCAGTTGAAGACGTTTGGTTCACTGCAAGCGAAAAGAAGTGCAGCCTACGTACAGCAGCATACATCTTGGCGTGTAAACGTATCTTAAAAGCACGTAAAGAACGAGGAATTTTCCCAGGTTAAGGGGAAGTTCCGTGCCCTTCGGGGCACACCATATTATTAGAAAGAACAACATCAGATTTATTAAGGACGAACAAACCATGAACCAGAATAGTCAACCAAATCGCCAAGATTTTAATCAGTACATGGTGCCAGTTTTTGCACCCGCTCAGTTTATTCCTGTGCGTGGCGAAGGTTCTCGTTTATGGGATCAGCAAGGTAAGGAATATATCGATTTTGCAGGCGGTATTGCGGTCAATGCGCTTGGACATGCTCACCCTGTGGCGGTGAAAGCTTTGGTCGAACAAGGTCAAAAGCTTTGGCACATTGGCAATGGTTATACCAATGAACCCGTACTTGCACTTGCAAAACAATTAGTCGACAACACCTTTGCAGATAAAGTGTTCTTCTGTAACTCTGGTGCAGAAGCCAATGAAGCGGCTTTGAAACTTGCACGCAAAGTGGGCCTAGTTTCAGTCTCTGCACGCAAAAATAAAATTATTGCATTTAAAAATGCTTTCCACGGCCGTACTTTGTTTACGGTTACGGCAGGTGGCCAACCGAAATATTCACAAGATTTTGCACCACTTCCAGAAGGTATTCACCACTTACCATTCAATGATTTAGACGCAGTACGTGAAGCGATTGATGCAGACACGTGTGCGGTGATTGTTGAGCCGATTCAAGGTGAAGGTGGTGTAATTACCGCAAGCCCTGAGTTTTTAAAAGGCTTACGTGAACTGTGTGACCAACATGGTGCGGTACTGATTTTTGATGAAGTGCAAACAGGTGTTGGTCGTACAGGTGCTTTATATGCATATATGAACACTGACGTGACCCCAGACATTTTAACTACAGCCAAAGCACTCGGCGGTGGTTTTCCAATTGGTGCGATGATCACAACAGATAAGTTTGCCAACATGTTTGTGGTGGGTGACCATGGTACGACTTATGGTGGTAACCCATTGGCGTCTGCTGTAGCCAATGCCGTATTTGGTTTGATCAATACCCCAGAAGTGTTAAATGGTGTACGTACACGTGCGCAATTTTTTGCCAACGGTTTAAATCAGTTAAATGCACGCTATGGCCTATTTGAAGAAATTCGTGGTCAAGGTTTATTAATTGGCTGTGTACTAAAAGCTGAATGTGCAGGCAAAGCCAAAGACATCGTGACTTTAGCAGGCGAAGAAGGATTATTGGCACTGGTTGCAGGTCCAAATGTCGTTCGTTTCACGCCATCGTTAATTATTCCAGAAGCAGATATCGAAGCAGGTTTACAACGCTTTGAGCGTGCGCTCGCGCGCTTTGTTGGCGCGTGATAGGCCACTGGTTATGATGATTGTTAGACATGCAGAGCATCGAGATTTAGATGATATCTACATTCTGGCGGGGAAGTCGGGCGTTGGCCTGACTTCTTTACCCCAAAATAAAGAGATCTTATCTGCTCGAATTGCACGCACACAAAAGACCTTAGTGGGGCAAGCTGCACCAAGTGAACAAGGGTATTTATTTGTTTTAGAAGATACTCAGTTACAACGTGTGGTGGGTGTGAGTGCCATTGAAGTTTCAGTGGGTTTAACTGAACCTTTTTATAACTACCATGTGGGCAAACAAGTCCATGCCTCACAAACTCTGAATGTTTATAAAACTTTAAATACGCTGTTTTTAAGCAATGACCATACAGGTTGTAGTGAACTCTGCACACTGTTTTTAGATCCAGAGTACCGCAAAGACCAAAATGGAAAACTGCTGTCGAAGATTCGTTTTCTGTTTATCGCAGCTTTCAAACAGGCTTTTCAAAATAAGCTGATTGCAGAAATGCGTGGTTATTCGGATGAAAATGGTCGTTCGCCATTTTGGGATGCCTTAGGCCATCACTTTTTCAATATGGATTTCTCGACTGCGGATTACCTCAGTGGTATTGGACAAAAAGTCTTTATTGCGGAGTTGATGCCACGTTTTCCTGTGTATATCGACTTACTGCCGATGGCTGCGCAACAAGTAATTGCACAGGTTCATCCGCAGACGGTTCCTGCCTCTCGTGTGTTGGAGTCGGAAGGGCTGTGTTACCAAGGTTATGTCGATATTTTTGATGCAGGCCCGACGCTTGAAGCGGAAGTCAGTAGCCTGCGTGCAGTCAAAGAAAGTCACACTTGTACTGTCAAAATCGTCGATAGCGTACCAGAAAGTGCAGGGCGTTATTTGGTGGCAAATGATCGCTATCAAGACTATCGCGCAATTTTAATTCAGCATGCGGCTGAGTCGGACAGTTTAAGTTTAACGGTAGAACAAGCGCATGCCCTTGGTGTGCAAGCAGGGCAAAGCATTCGTATGTTGCCTTTAGATAAGATGGAGCAAAAATAATGTCACAAGGGAATTTATATATAAACGGGACATGGTCTCCAGCGCAAGGTGCAGCATGGGACAAACTCGATCCAGTTACGCAAGAAACAATTTGGCACGGTGCAGAAGCGACAGCTGAGCAAGTTGAACAGGCTTGTCTGTCAGCACGTGCAGCATTTGCTGCTTGGGCACGTCGCCCTTTAGCTGAGCGCTTAGAAATTATTCAACAATTTGCCAGCTTGTTAGAACAAAACAAACAACAGCTCGCAACGATTATTAGCCGTGAAACCAGTAAGCCGATTTGGGAAACGTTGACTGAAGTTCAGTCGATGATTGGTAAAGTGGCAATTTCAATACGTGCTTATCACGAACGTACAGGTGAAAGTCTGACGGAAATGCCAGATGGTGCAGCGTCTTTACGTCACCGTCCGCATGGTGTGTTGGCTGTATTTGGTCCGTATAACTTCCCCGGTCACTTACCCAATGGTCACATCGTCCCTGCGCTGATTGCAGGCAACACTTTGGTCTTTAAACCAAGTGAATTGACGCCGTGGACTGCGGAAGAAACGGTCAAATTATGGCAAGAAGCGGGTTTACCTGCGGGTGTGTTGAACTTGGTGCAAGGTGGTCGTAGCACAGGTGAGGCACTTGCGCAATCGCATGAAATTGATGGCTTATTGTTCACAGGCAGTGCCAATACAGGTTATCACCTGCATAAACAATTAGCTGGTGCTCCAGAAAAAATTCTCGCTCTAGAAATGGGCGGCAACAACGCATTAATTATCGATGAAATTACCGATATTGATGCAGTGGTGAACTTAACCATTCAATCTGCTTTTATTTCCGCAGGTCAGCGCTGTACTTGTGCGCGCCGTTTGATTATCAAAAATGGTGCTGTAGGCGATGCCTTCATCCAACGTTTGGTTGAAGTGAGCCGTAACTTGGTGGTGGGTCAGTGGGATGCTCAGCCACAACCGTTTATGGGGGGGGTGATTTCACTGCATGCTGCACAGCAAATTTTACAAGCACAACAACGCCTGATTGATTTAGGAGCGCAAGTTCTGCTCCCTGTGACTCAAGCGGATGCCAACAGTAGCTTGTTAAGTCCAGGTCTTTTAGATGTGACTCATGTGAGCGACGTCCCCGACGAAGAATATTTTGGCCCATTGAGCTGTATTTATCGTTATGACCATTTTGATGAAGCTTTGGCACTAGCGAATAGCACTCGATTCGGTTTGTCGGTGGGTTTAGTTTCACCTGACCGTGAGCTGTTTGATCGTTTATTGATTGAAGCGCGTGCAGGCATTGTGAACTGGAATAAACCATTAACAGGCGCTTCAAGTGCCGCACCATTTGGTGGTGTGGGTGCATCAGGGAATCATCGTGCCAGTGCCTTCTATGCGGCAGATTATTGCGCATGGCCAATGGCATCGCTAGAAAGTCAGCAGGTAAGTCTACCTGAAAAATTATCGCCAGGCATTGTGCTGTAAGTCGACAGAAAAGGGAGTTTAGAAATGTCAGGCTATGAAATTAATTTTGATGGTTTAGTCGGTCCAACGCATCACTATGCGGGATTGTCATTCGGAAACGAGGCATCTACCAAAAACCAAAATAATCTTTCCAACCCGAAGTTGGCTGCCAAGCAAGGTCTGTTAAAGATGAAAGCTTTGGCCGACATGGGCTTAAAGCAAGGTGTATTTGCACCGCAAGAACGCCCACATGTGCCGACCTTACGCAAATTGGGCTTCCGTGGGGATGACCATAGCGTGATTGAACAAGCGATGCGTACCTCGCCTGCATTGTTATCCGCGTTGAGTTCTGCATCGTGTATGTGGACCGCCAATGCGGCGACGGTTTCACCGTCGGCAGACAGCGCAGATGGTCGTGTGCATTTTACTGCGGCAAATTTGAACAACAAATTCCACCGTTCTATTGAACACGATACTACATCACGCGTGATGGCGGCCATGTTTAAGGATGAGCGTCACTTCGCCCATCATGAAGCATTGCCACCTGTGGCATTGTTTGGTGATGAAGGTGCCGCGAACCATAACCGTTTAGGCGGTGCTTATGATCAGGCCAGCGTGCAAGTGTTTGTCTATGGTCAGCAGTTCCTCGGTGGTGGTATCGGTCCAAAACACTATCCTGCACGCCAATCTCTTGAGGCGAGTGAAGCAGTCGCACGTTTACACCAACTCAAAGCGGAACAAACAGTGTTTGTACAGCAGAATCCCGATGTGATTGACCAAGGCGTCTTCCACAACGACGTGATTGCGGTGAGTAACCAAAACGTAATGTTCCACCATCAGCATGCATTTTTGAATCAATCTGAAGCGTTGGCAGAAATTCGCGAAAAAATGGCGCGCTTGGGTCAAGAGTTTGTGTCCATTGAAGTGCCTGATCAGCGTGTTTCTGTGAAAGATGCGGTCAATACGTATTTGTTCAATAGTCAATTGCTCACACGTGCCGATGGCGGGATGAGCATTGTGGTGCCTGAAGAGTCACGTCAAAACCCAGCAGTGTGGGGCTACTTAAACGACATGATCCAAATGGGTACGCCGATTGACGACATCAAAGTCTTCGACCTGCGTGAAAGTATGCGCAATGGCGGTGGGCCTGCATGTTTACGTTTACGTGTGGCGGTGAATGAAGCAGAGCTAAATGCGATCAATCTAAACCTGTTTATGAATGATGCCTTGTTTACCCGTTTAAATACGTGGGTGGATCAGTACTACCGCGACCAGCTGGCGCAGCAAGATTTGGCTGACCCGCAATTACTGATTGAAAGCCGTACTGCGTTAGATGAACTGACGCAAATTTTGAACTTAGGTTCGGTGTATCACTTCCAACGTTAAGCAATCGTGCAGGGAAAGCAGATGATAGATTTTCTAGGTGATGTTTTAGCACAACGTGTCCCGACAGTTACGCATGGCGTACAGCATGATTTTCGTTGGGAATGGTTGGCTGAAGGTGTTTTATCTTTTACGCCGAAACAGGCTTATGAAAAAGCAGTCGTGCTTTCCGCGGGTGTGCATGGCAATGAAACTGCGCCAATCGAGTTGTTGGCGCAGCTGAGTCACGATTTGTTTGCAGGGGCATTAGAGCTCAAGGTTAAGTTATTGCTGATTTTAGGGAATCCTATCGCGATTCGCTCGGGGCAACGCTATGTTGAAAATGATATGAACCGCATGTTCTGCGGGGCCTATCAACAATTTACCGACACAGTTGAAGCGCAGCGGGTGGTGGCCTTAGAACAGATCGTCACCGCTTTTTTTAATGATAGTCCATCTCAAGTACGACGCTATCATTACGATTTGCATACCGCGATTCGCCCATCTTTGTTGCCGACTTTTGCCTTATTTCCTTATCAAACCCATGACTATGATGCTGCGATGTTAGACAGCCTAAACGCTGCGGAATTGGATGCCTTAGTGTATCACAATGCTGTAGGTCGTACTTTTACACACTTTAGCAGCTCTCAGTTTCAAGCGGCCAGTTCGACACTCGAACTTGGTCATGCCAAACCCTTTGGCCAAAATGATTTGGCGGCTTTCGCCGCGATTAATCATGTGCTTCGCGCCGTGGTGAGTGAGCAGGCCTTACCTGTACGTCAAAAACAAGCAATTCAAACTTTTCGAGTCGTTGATTCGATCATCAAAACTGAAGATGACTTCCAGCTTAATTTGGCAGATTCTGCGCCTAATTTTTCCGTGTTCGAAACCGATGCCGTGATTGCTCTGCAACAGGGCAAACCGTATGTGACTGCACCTGAGCAGGTTCGAATTTTATTTCCGAATACTCAAGTGAAAAAGGGATTAAGAGCAGGACTGATATTAACTGAGGTTCATCCTTGATGATTTCAGTCAATTTATTAAATGTGATGATGGTGGTTTATCGAACTTAAGTCGTTAAATTAATTTTCAATGGAATTGAATATATGGATATTGAGAAAAATATTAATTCAATATTTTCATCTGTCGATCATAAGGGGACTTATAGTCGATGGTTGATTTTGCGCTGTGTTTTAATTAAGCTATTGTTTTTTAATATTAAATAATTAAATTAGGCATGGTTTTTGCAGCCTGTGTGAGTATTATTTTGCCGCCATAAAGAGATAAATAGTGTGGCGCTGAATAATAAAAATTAATGTTATTGAAAAATAATATGTAGCTTAATTTTGGACTGAGATGAAATAAGGAATTATCTAAATCTGAGTCCCATATTTACACCCATTGGGTTGTAAATTGGAGTAAAAACATGATGAATGGAAAACAGACCCATCAACAAAAAGAGCCCTTAGAAGGTGATTTACTGGGTGGACATCATTACGAGTCAGTTGAGGAAGAACAACTGCAACGCTCACTGACCAATCGTCATATTCAGATGATTGCGATTGGTGGTGCGATTGGTACGGGTCTTTTTATGGGGTCGGGCAAGACACTCGCTGTGTCGGGTACTTCGATCATCTTAACTTACCTCATTATTGGCTTCTTCTTCTTCTTCGTCATGCGTGCGATGGGGGAACTACTGCTTTCTAATACCAATTACAAATCTTTTGCAGACTTTGCAACGGCTTATTTGGGACCGTGGGCAGGGTTCTTTTTAGGTTGGTCGTACTGGCTCAGTTGGATTGTCACCGCAATCGCGGATGTGATTGTGATTGGAGGTTATGCACAGTTTTGGTATCCCGATCTCCCCGCATGGATACCCGCTTTCACCTCGATTGCCATTTTGACTTTGTTGAACTTTGTTGCAGTAAAACTGTTTGGTGAAGTGGAGTTCTGGTTTGCTTTAATTAAAATTATCGCGATTATTATGTTCCTGTTGGTCGGTGTCTATCTGATTACGATTGGTTTCGTCTCTCCAGATGGTGTGAAAGCGTCTTTAGCCCATGTGGTCGAGAAAGAGTCACTGTTCCCTTATGGTTTAACAGGCTTCTTGGCTGGTTTCCAAATCGCAGTATTTGCCTTTGTTGGTATTGAATTGGTGGGTACCACAGCAGCAGAAACTAAAGATCCCCATCATGCTTTACCACGCGCGATTAACTCAATTCCATTACGTATTTTATTGTTCTATATCGGTGCTTTGGTTTGTATTATCGCAGTCACTTCTTGGTCGCAGATTTCACCTGACAAGAGTCCATTTGTTGAAATGTTTACTTTAATTGGTTTGCCCGCAGCAGCCAGTATTGTCAACTTTGTCGTGGCAACCTCTGCCATGTCTTCTGCGAACAGTGGCGTGTTTGCCACCAGTCGTATGTTGTTCGGTTTAGCGGTAGAAAAAGATGCACCGAAAAGTTTTGCTCGACTGTCGAAAAGTAAAGTGCCAGTATTGAGCTTAATGTTCTCGATGTTCTGTGTGGTGGTAGGTACTTCAATTTTGTTCATTGTGCCTGATGTCATGACAGCATTTATCATCATTTCAGCCTTCACTTCGATTTTGTGTATTTTCACCTTTGCCATGATTATTTTGTCGTACTTGGCTTATCGCAAAAAAGCGCCTGAACTGCATGAACAGTCGGCGTATAAAATGCCCGGTGGACGTTTTATGGCATGGTTTACCTTGTTGTTCTTAATCTTTGTGGTCGCGATTTTGGCGCTCGATCATGACACCATGATTTCTTTGGCGTTCTCACCAATTTGGTTTATTGGACTGGGTATTACTTATTACTATAAAACGAAAAAATATGCTGAGCGTAACTGGATTTTAACCCATGGTCGCCGCATTGAACAGGATGAAATGCAAGAAAATAGTTGAGGAACAGAGGGGGAATATTCCCCCTTTATTTTTATCGTAAAACAGAGGGATTTATTTTGAAAAAAGCAACACTTTGGGCATGCATGTTGGGTGCTGGATTACTACATATACAGAGCAGTTTTGCCGCACCGTTATTGACGCCACATCTTTCAGCGACACAAGTGGCAGCACCACAGGCCAATGCATGGGTTGAAATTAATGTACAGACCTTCGAGCAGAATATTCAGACCTTACAACAGCAGCTACAGGACAAAAGCCAGATTTGTGCGGTCATGAAAGCCGATGCTTATGGTCACGGGATTGAACTGTTGATGCCGAGTATTATTAAGCTTAATGTGCCCTGTGTCGGCATCACCAGTAATGCCGAAGCAGCGATGGTGCGCAAGTCTGGTTATCAGGGACGGCTGTTAAGATTACGTGCTGCGACTGATCAAGAAATCCAAAATGCTGCTTCCTTAAATATGGAAGAGTTGTTGGGGAACTATGAACAAGCAGAGCGCTTGTCTGTATGGGCTAAACAACAGGGTTTAAGCCTTGCGTATCATTTGGGTTTAAATGCAGGGGGGATGGATCGAAACGGTTTAGAGCTGAACAGTGCACTAGGTAAACAACAAGCGCTGCGCATGACCAAACTGCCAAATTTAAAGCTGGTGGGCATCATGACGCATTATGCTGTAGAAGATGAAAAATATGTACGTGAACGTTTGGCGGTCTTTAACCAGCAAACGGACTGGTTGATTAAAAAAGCCAAATTAAAGCGAGAAGCACTGACTTTACATTCTGCAAATTCTTTTGCGACCTTGACGGTTCCAGAGTCACACCTAGATATGGTACGTGCAGGCGGTGTGATTTATGGTGACAGCCTGCCAGATCGAGTTGAATATAAAAAGCTGATGACCTTTAAAACTCAAGTGGCAACAGTCAATGCCTATTTGAAAGGCACAACAGTTGGCTATGACCAAACATATACCTTGAAGCGTGATTCACTATTGGCGAACTTGCCGCTTGGTTATTCAGATGGTTATCGACGGGCGTTTAGTAATAAAGCCTATGTACTGATTCGAGGGCATAAAGTGTCTGTAGTTGGGCGCACCTCCATGAATACGACTATGGTGGATGTTACTGATTTTCCAGATATTCGTGCCAATGATGAAGTGGTCCTGTTTGGCGAACAAGGGGGCGCAATAGTGAAGCAAAGTGATTTGGAAGAATACAATGGCGCTTTGCTGGCAGATGTCTACACCATGTGGGGTAACTCTAATCCGAAAGTTGTGGTTCGGTAGAGTAAAAAGGGGGGATTCTGTTGTGTTGACATCCTCACTGACAAAATCATCGTTTGGTTTAGGCATTATTCCAGTGTCTAATAATGATTAAAATATTGTTTTTAATAATGAACTGACGGTTTTATTCAAGGCAGTGCATATGTGGATATGCACTGCTTTTTCATTCCTAGCACCGATGATTTACAGTTTAAGGGTGGAGTTGAATTGTGTTGAGATTCTTGGAATGGATGATAGCATCCCATTATTTTTTGCTTTAAACGCTCGATATTGGGTTTAAAGTTTGAGGTTTTTTTGCATACAAATTGATCGAGAAGATAGTCAGCTTGAATTAAGCATTGAAATCAAAAACTATTTTTTGAACAGTCTGATTCACTGGAAAAATAAAATAAAAGCAAATACTATTTGTAAATAATAATCTAATTGATTATTATTCGCATCAAATAAATATCCCTATATCAATGATCTTTCCTGACCTCTGTCTTTGAAGACATGGAAAAGTAATTTGAATTATATGTAATGATTATCAATATCATTTAAAAGGTAAGTTTAACCGCATGAGTATGAAGCAATATCAGTCGCAATTTTCGGGCGATGAAGTTAAAAGTTTGAACCTCCGACCCTGCTATTTATCATTATGTTTGGCTGTGCTCATGACCACAGGTTTGAGTTCTAAGAGCTTTGCACAAGACAATGTTTTAGTTTCAGCCTCACTTCCAAAGATTACGGTTTATGCTGAACATGAAGATCAAGCCACAGTTTCTAAGACAACGATTAATCGGGAAAATTTAGATAAAACTGGGGTGACCGATATGGCAAGTATTGTGAAGTACTTGCCTTTGGTACAAGCGCCATTTTCAGTTGCGGGCAGTGGTACATTTTTCGATGGAACTGGGACCAGTGGTTATAACATTCGCGGGATTGATGCCAACCGTATTGGCTTAGATATTGATGGGGTTGATATTGCCGAAGCGACTGTCAGCTCTTATGTTCCGCCTAATAGTATGAGTCAACGTGGTGCAGGTCGTGATTATATCGAGCCTGAAATGTTTAGCTCGGTAGATATTGTTTCCGGAACAACAGATGCATCTACTGATGGAATCGGTGGACGCGTTTCATTTAAAAACAAATCTCCAGAAGATTATTTGGTGGATGGAAAAACCATTGCGGGTACTGCAAAAGCAGGCTATAGCTCTGCAGATGAAGCATGGTTAAGTTCGGTAACAGGGGTGGTAGGAAACGATGATGTGAAAGCCTTAGTTGCTTATGCTCATCGTGATGGACACGAAACAAAACCTAACTCGAAAACCAAAGCGTTTCCAACGGATTGGAGTTCCGATGCCGTATTGGGTCGAGTTATATGGGCGCTCTCCGATCAGCATCAGTTTAATTTCACAGGAGATTTCTATCGTAAAAGTGCCGATACCACAGACATTAGTGCCAGTTTATTTAGTAATTATCTCTGTACACGACAAAAATAGATAACTCATTGAAATAATGTCACAATAATTGTTTTCTAACGACGAATACTATGACACATCTCAATGAGTTATATC
>NZ_JBIMCF010000028.1:0-28886 GCF_048551975.1 Acinetobacter johnsonii
AACTATGAAAGACCACACCAAGCAAACAAAGGAAGGCCACCTCTAATGGCTGCTTAACCTCTACTTTTAACTTCGGTTATTTATGGGAGGATTACCAGAATATTTTTTTCAGCAGCGACACCACCAAGCGCCTCAGGCAGAGCATAAAAGTTCAGACCTAGCTCTTCAATATATTGCCAAAGTTCTGTTGGAAAAGTTTCATTTTGATCGGCACTGGCGACTAATGGGTAAAGTATATCGGCGGCAAACTTTGACATGGTGTCGATGATCATTTGCTGATTTTCTGAATAGCTCAGATCAAATAATGATTTTTCTTGATTATTCAGTTGTTGTTTATGTAGATCTTTATTGGTTTTAAAGGCTTTTTGTGTTTTTGATAGAGTCTTATAGCCAGCTTTTGAGCCTTGATATAACGATTTCTCCACAAATTTTCTAAGCTTTAATTGGTCAAGTACGTCGCTACTTGCCATTTTTGTGATTAGTGATAAGCCAAATCCCTGAGCCGTATTTACCAGATTTGTCATTATTTTCATCCATCAGAATTATTCTGTGGTTTTATGTTGACATAGCGGCACACGAATAACTATGTCATGACTGATATGCTGTATTGTCAAAGATAAATGGTAGGTGTTGTGTTTTAAATTATTCTAATATTTTGTTTTTTAAGTTATTTATTGAATCGTTTGGAATTAAAGTGATTGATCAATTGACCAAAATGACATTACTTCATTTTGGTCAATGTACTTTTAGATAAATTTTTTCACCATTGCACGAACATTGGTTTTCGCTTCAATCACCGTCATAAAGGTATAAGCACCGATGAATTTACGGCTGATAAACATAAACTCTTTGGGTGGAACACTGAAATAACGAGATGCCATAGACTTTGAAGCTTGCTGCATGACACGGCTATGAAGCTGGCTTGCTTTCCAGTCATAAGCAAGGTGTTCATCCATAACACCAGCAGGTAAGTCTGGGTTGTTGCTTGGGCTGCTGAATGCTTCAGTTGCAAGTAAGAAGACTTTAGCCATATCGGGTTTAATGCTTTGAGGGATAGAGTCGAAAAACTCATAGCCTGTCATTGCTTGAACCATTTCTTCACTACTATGATTAAACCCAGCATGAATGAGCTTACGTGCTACGCCAAGCAAGTGTTCATCAAACTGTCGGATTGCGCCAAAATCAAGCAAAACGATTTTGTCCAAGATATCATTACCATTACCTAAGCGAACGAGGTAATTACCAAAATTCGGGTCGGTCTGCATTTCACCCCATTCAAAAATCTCACGTACCGCAATTTCAAGTGATGCTTCACCAAGTTTGTTGCGACGTTCTTGCGGCAGAGACAGCATGACAGGGCTGTTAATCGGCACGCCACGTTCAAAAGTCATACACAGTACTTGGTCTGTGCAGTAGCCATCTATAATTTGCGGCACGATGTAGCGTGGATCTTCTTTTAAGCGAGCAGCAAAGCGGCGTGTGGTTGCAGCCTCAATTTTATAATTCACTTCACGGTGCATCATCTCACGAACTTCATCGAACCATTGGTCGAATTCGCGTGTTTGCGGCACCATACGTGTCAGTTTAAGCATGTTTTTAAACAGGCTCATGTCAGAGTCAATGGCTTCAGCAACGCCTGGATATTGAATTTTCAATACCATCTCTAAACCATCAGACTTACGCGTTGCACGATGGACTTGTGCCAGTGATGCAGTGCCCAGTGGCTCATGATCGATGGTCAAATCATCTAGTTTAGAACCCAACTGGCTGTGCAGTTGCTGTTTTATCGCAGGCCACGCTAAAGCGACTGTTTGATTATTTAAAGTATTTAAGGCTTGCGTGATTTCTTCAGGTAGAAAGTGTTCACCATAAAGCGCCATCATTTGGCCAATTTTGACGATAGAGCCTTTAAGTTTGCCTATTTCAGAAACAAGATAATCGGCCTGCTCTTTCATTGCTTTTTTGCGTTTTTTTTCTTTTTCTTCTTCGCTAGAAAACATAGTTGTCGCATTAGAAGCAGCCCAACGTGTTCCAGCAAGCAACGAAGCTTTGGCAATCGATAAACGACGATCCATAGAGGAGGTTTTCAGTTGTTTAAGCTTATCGTTGTGATCTGACATAATTCAGTAAAATCCTTTCATCAGCAAGGGCAGCATTTTAGATTGTAACGGATAATATCGTGTATTCACGTATTAAAAAAGTTCAACTTGCTGAATCTCGAGTTAAAAAAGGCTATAAGTGTTAAGCAACCATCTAAATACAGCCTAATCGGGATTGTTACATGCAAAATTTTACTTTAAGCGTATTTTTCTGAATCAATATACAGCCTAATCGGGATTGTTACATGCAAAATTTTACTTTAAGCGTCTTTTTCTGAATCAATTCATCTTTATGCGTTTGTATGTGTTGGAGTATCATTTCTTGTACCGGTTGGTGCATAAACCCATGTGCATAACCTTTAACAATGATGATGCTCGGCAGACTAAAAAAGAAGTATCGAGCATCCTCAATGGTTGCACATTCATAGATCCCTTGCTGCTGTAACAGCTTCTGAAAAAAAGCTTTTTCAGTGTCGACATGATTGTTTTCGGTGTCATTCCAATAGCGTTCACGCATCGCCATTAAATTGTTGTGTTTATAACTCATAAATTTGGGGAATATTGGCAGAAGAACTTTATAATAAGGCTGTTTGATCAGGTTTCAATGCAAAGCCTGTGACTTCATGTAAAAGTAAGGATGTGGAAATTTTATAAGTGTTTAGTATGTTCATACAAAATAGGATGTTATATTAAAGCACTGCAGCACGTAGATGCTGTGAATGAATAAATTAAAAGTGATTAAAGAACATTTGTTTTGGGGAATGGAATTGAAACAGATATTAGGTCTACTCTTTATAATGGGATTATGCGGTGGTTCAGCCTTTGCAATGGGTCCAAGTAAAGAATATGAAATATGTATGAAACAAACGGGCAATGTATTGAGTGAAATTGATACATGCATGAGTAAAGAATATAACGTACAAAAAAAACGCTTAAAGAAAGTATTTAAGCCGTATTTAGCGAATGCTCCTGCAGAACAGCAAGGACTGGTTAAACAGTCTCATCAGCAATGGCTTGAGCAACGTGATCAGGTTTGTAATAACAAACCTATTGTGAAAAATGAAAAGACTGAATTACAGCGTATTTCGTGTCTGATGCAAATGACGCAAACCCGTGCAGATATGTACGAAGCACGTACAGGCCGTATAAGTAAATAAGCGCAAAACGTATGAAAATGTGTTTGCTGTGCATCAAAACATTATAAATCATAGAAAAACAGGGTATCATAAGGCGTTTTTTATTATGACCTTGGAGACGCCTTTAGTGGATCGCCCGACTATTAGCCCTGAACATATACAGGAAGCCGCTGAAAACTTAAGCACAATTCGTGATTTTATCCGTTTTGGAGTGACAGCATTACGTCAATACGATGCACATTTAGGTCAAGGTACAGAAGACTATTTTGCTGAAAGTTCAGCTTTGGTTTTACAAACTTTATCTTTAGATTGGAATGCGGATGCTGAAATCTTAGAGTCGAAGTTACTACCAAGCGAAAAGGCAGAAGTTTTAAGCTTATTAGAACGTCGTATTAATGAAAAAGTACCGACTTCATATTTGCTTAATTTGGCATATTTTGATGGCAAGCCATATTATGTCGATGAACGTGTACTGATTCCGCGTTCACCGATTGCAGAATTGATTCAAAACCGTTTTGCACCTTATTGCTTAGGTGAAAATGGACAAATGGGTGAAGCAGTCAATAACTTGCCAGAAAACCCGAATCCAAAAACGCCACAACGTATTTTAGATATGTGTACGGGCTCGGGTTGTATCGCGATTGCTTTGGCTTATGCCTACCCAGATGCCGAAGTAGATGCAACGGATATTTCTAAAGAAGCTTTAGAAGTGGCTCAAATTAACTCAGAACACCACGACAAACAGTATCAAGTCGCTCTACTTGAGTCTGACTTGTTTTCCAAAATTCCTGCTGAAAATCAATACGATCTTATCGTGTCTAATCCACCTTATGTGGATGCTGAAGACATGGCAGATTTACCTGAAGAATTCCATCATGAGCCAGAATTGGCACTGGCGGCAGGTCAAGATGGCTTAGATTTGGTTCGTAAAATGTTAGCTCAAGCGCCGGATTACTTAACTGAAAATGGTCTCATCGTGATTGAAGTGGGTAATTCTGAATGGGCAATGCGCCAAAACTTTAATACTGTTGATTTTTACTGGTTACAGTTCCAAAAAGGCGGTACAGGAATCTTTGCATTGACTGCGGCTCAATGCCGTCAATTCCGTGATTTATTCATTCAATCTGTTCAAGCATAAAAGGAGTCGTTAGACATGGCAGGTAATAGTATAGGGCAACTCTTCCGTGTAACGACTTGTGGTGAATCTCATGGTGTAGGCTTAATGGCGATTGTGGATGGTGTTCCACCGGGCCTCGAGCTTACAGCAGACGATTTACAAAAAGATTTAAACCGTCGTAAGCCAGGCACATCTAAATTTGCGACACAGCGCAAAGAACCTGATGAAGTTGAAATCATTTCAGGTGTGTTTGAAGGTAAAACGACTGGAACTTCAATTGGTTTACTCATTCGTAATACCGACCAAAAATCGAAAGACTACGGTAACATTGCACAAAGCTTCCGTCCGGGACATGCAGACTATACTTATACACAAAAGTACGGTTTTCGCGATTATCGTGGTGGTGGTCGTTCAAGTGCGCGTGAAACGGCTATGCGTGTGGCTGCGGGTGCAATTGCGAAAAAATACTTGGCTGAAAAGTTTGGTATTTTAATTCGTGGTCATGTGACCCAAATTGGAACTGAAGTTGCGGAAAAATTGGATTGGAATGAAGTACCTAATAATCCATTTTTCTGTGGCGATGTCGATGCCGTACCGCGTTTTGAAGCACTAGTGACTTCATTGCGTGAACAAGGTACCAGTTGCGGCGCAAAGCTTGAAATTTTGGCTGAAAAAGTACCTGTCGGTTGGGGCGAGCCTGTCTTTGACCGTCTAGATGCTGACATTGCCCATGCTATGATGTCGATTAACGCGGTCAAAGGGGTTGAGATTGGTGATGGTTTTGCCGTTGCTGGTCAGTTTGGACATGAGAGCCGTGATGAGTTAACGACTGATGGCTTCCTTGCGAACCATGCAGGTGGCATCTTGGGTGGTATTTCGAGTGGTCAAACTATTCGTGTTGCAATTGCGTTGAAACCAACAGCATCTATTACCACACCAGGTAAAACGATCAATATTAATCGTGAAGATACTGATGTATTAACCAAAGGTCGTCATGACCCTTGTGTGGGTGTGCGTGCGGCTCCGATTGCAGAAGCAATGCTTTCGATTGTTTTAATGGATCACTTTCTGCGTCATCGTGCTCAAAATGCAGACGTCGTTGCACCATTTGCATCGATTGAATACTAGAAAATTCTCTTTATATTTAAGAGAATACACATTAAAGTCAGACTTCGGTCTGACTTTTTTTATTTACGTATGAAAGCTAATCTTAAATGTAAGAAAAGAGCTGTTGGCATATTATGCCCGCTATGGTTATCACGATACTCAGAAAACAGCATCTTACCTATTAAGTTAAGTGCCAAATTTGGTCTTACTGAGTAAGAAAATTTAGAGAGTTAATTTTTAAAAGAAAAAGGAAGGGGGATATGAATAAAAAAATAAGCACAGTCAGGCGAGGCACCATTATATTTTTATCACTACTCACAGTTTTGGTTATTTCATTGTTGATATACGGCTACGACAGTATGCATGACCCTGAAAAAGTTAAAGCGCGCTTATATGCTTGTGGAAAATTTGGTGATCGGCACATGCTCATTGATAAGCAGTATTTACTTTTTGGCAGAGTGAATTATCAAGGTGTGAATTATTGGGGGAAAAATATCGAAGAAGAACACGAGGCCAAAGGCTGTGATGATCAAATTCAAAGTATTGCTTTGAAAGTGAAATGGCCTGAAATGAAAGCATCTAGAGAAGGCTTTAAACTAGATTCTGAAAATAAAGATGTGATCAAAATCGCATTAAACCAACGTTCCGTTTGGAAAGAGGAGTGGGGAAGTAAAGACTTCTTTAATTATTTTGGTCAGTTAAAAAGAAAATTAAGAAAAGGAATGTTTTCTTCTGGTGGAGAAGAGGTGAGTGAAATATGGGTAGATGAAACAAAAACATTTAACTCAGATTTAGGGCTCTATGAAATAGAGGTAAAAAGTGATGACGGTGTTAGAAAAAAGGTGTATTGGCAGGAGCATAAAGGTAAAGGGGTAAGTCTCACTATTGTATGTCTTTATTTTAAGAGTGGTGCAACAAGTTGTGAATTTAATACACATCAGCCCAATTATGGGTTTAATACGAGTTATATCACTATAAGCTTTCACAGTGAGTTACTGCCGAATTGGCAAGAAATTTATCAAGATGCAGAACAACTCATTCATTCTTTTAATACAGGAGAGAAACAGAATGAAGCATCTTAAGATGTATAAATCATCACTATTAAAAATGTTTAGATGACCTCAGCATAGCTCAGATGTGCGCGATAGATATGTCCTATTTTAAAGCAGTAACAGCGTAATTTTGATCAGTATAGTGCATGCCTGCCCTAAGCTGAGGTTGTGCTTTATAAAAATAAACGAAAGATAATACTTTAAGAGCAGTTTCAAATCTGATGATTACATGGTATATAAATTGCTCATAGAATAATAAGCATTATTGCAGGAGAGAAATGTTCTGCATTCGCCGAAGGAGCAACGACCCCGGAAACTCTCAGGCAAAAGGACTGTAATAATGAAAAAACTCTGGAGAGAAGTGTTCAATCACTCACCGAAGGGGATGGTTTAAAACGTCATGGGATGTTTTAGGTCGAAGCTCTCAGGTACACATGACAGATGGGGTTGACATCAAACAATAAAAAGGAGGTGTCTATGTGTCATGTCGTTGTCATTGGTGCTGGAATTACAGGCGTAACTACTGCATATGAATTAAGTCAATTGGGTTATCAAGTGACCGTTGTTGATCGTCATTTATTTCCTGCGATGGAAACTTCTTTTGCAAATGGTGGACAACTGTCTGCATGTAATGCGGAAGTTTGGAACCAAAAATCGACAGTGCTGAAAGGCATGAAATGGATGTCTCAAAAATCTGCTCCTTTATTGCTCAATCCTTCTTTTAGTGTACATAAGTATGCATGGCTGATGGAATTTCTGGGCAATATTAAACATTACGAGGCTAATACCCACGAAACAGTACGTTTGGCTTTATTGGCTCGTCAGCGCTTGTTCGAAATTGCGGATAAAGAGTCAATCGATTTCAATTTGGAAAAACGTGGCATTTTACATTTTTATCATAATAAACAAGATTATGACGTTGCCATTCGAGTTAATGATTTACTCAATAAAGGTGGACTTGAACGTTCTGGCGTGTCCAACGAAGAAATTAAGCAAATTGAGCCGACACTGACCGGCGACTATTATGCTGGATTCTATTGTGAAGGCGATGCGACGGGTGATATTCATAAGTACACCACAGGTTTGGCGGAAGTCACCAAAAAATTAGGTGTGAAGTATCTTTTTGGTATGGATGTGACAGATATTCAGCATTTAAGCTCAGGTGTTGAAGTAAAGTTACAACCCAGTTCAGAAAATGTAGAACTTGCGCCAGATGAAGTTGAAATGCTCGCTGCCGATGCTGTTGTGGTTTGTGCAGGGGTAGGTAGTTATCAATTGGCTGAATTGGTCCAAGAACGCGTCAATGTTTATCCTGTAAAGGGATATTCGATTACCGTGATGTTGAATGATGAAGAGAGTCAGCAAAATGCGCCGTGGGTGAGTTTGCTGGATGAAAGCGCGAAGATTGTAACTTCACGTTTAGGTAAAGATCGTTTCCGTGTTGCGGGTACTGCTGAGTTTAATGGCTATAACCGTGATATCCGTGCAGATCGGATACAACCTCTTGTAGACTGGACCAATCGTAACTTTAAAGTTTCGACAGAGCATGCAGTTCCTTGGGCGGGTCTTCGCCCTATGATGCCGAATATGATGCCTGTAGTTCGCCGTGGAAAGCTAGAACGTGTGTTCTTTAATACAGGACATGGGCACTTAGGTTGGACGCTATCTGCGGCAACTGCGGCAATGATTAGTCAGGAAGTGGCGACAGCGTATCCTGTTTAATTCGAGTGCACCCTTGAAGGGATAAAAACAAGCTTGCTTTTATCATTTTTGTGCAATGATGTTATAATTCTGCCTTAATTTCAAAAGATTGCTCACAAACGAATACTTTAAACTTGAGCAAAAATAAGTAGTATTGTTTCAAGCAATTGATGACTAATGTGAAGGTGGATAATGATTAACATGAAAATGGCTTTGGTGGTTTTAGCTTCTGCAACGATGCTGTCGCTTGCTGCGTGTAGTGACAAAAAACAAGAGACTGAACAAACGCCAGTGGAAAGTTCAGCAACTGAGACACCAGTGACCAATATTGAAGTTAGTCCAGAGATGATTGATGCTGCACCTTTAGAGTCTGAAGAAGCAGGTGCATCAGCACCAGCGGCAGCGTCTGAAGCAAAATAAGTCCAGAGATCAAAAAGCCTCCCAATGCGGAGGCTTTTTTTATGGCTGAGAGTGATATTAGGATTTAATCGTAAATACCTAGATTCAGGATATAAATCAAAAAATTATATTGAAACCATAACGAACAATCGATAGAGTTTATTTAGTAAATATTGTCAATCTGTAATACTTTTCATCAATGCATCCTTCGCAAGCAAATAGACAGTAGAAAACATGATGTTTAATCATAACTCATGTAAAAATAAGGAAATATTTTGTACGCAGTTCAGCTCACAAAAGTATCGTTGAATTTTAAACAGCATGGCCGAGCATTTTTGATTGTTGCTACGGTGATTTTTGTCTCCTGTTTGCTTGGGATATTCACTCGACCGATTGCATATTTCGCTTATTTTTGGCCAGCTAATGCCGTACTGATCGGCTTATTTTTACGGTTTAAGCGACTCAGAAATGTTGGTGGCTGGTTGGGCGCATTTATTGGTTATATGTCGGCAGACTTAGTCACAGGGACTCATCTTGAGCTAACGTTGGCTTTAACGATCGCCAATTTTATGACTGTAGGCGTTTCGTTATTTTTTATCCATTATTTACAAATTGACTATCGTGCATATAACAAAGGCTTCAATTTTCTTTATCTTTTCTTGGTTTGTGTTTTTCTTGGGTGTTTTTCCAGCGCGATATTTGCCGTTGCGGTCGTTGCGTATATGCCACACACCTTTATGAGCACGCAAGACCTTTGGGCTGAGTTTTATATTTGGTGGACGGGGGAAGTTCTCAATTGTATTTCACTTTTACCCCTCATGTTGACCTTTCCTGCAGCCAAGAAATTAAAGGATCTTTGGACTAACCGTAGACAGTGCGAAACGCAGTTTGTCGATGTTTTACCCTTACTCTCAGTTTTAATTTCTGTGGCATGTACTCATCTGTTCTTTGGTCCTGGTGCCTTACTTTTCCCTTTAACAGGGCTGATTTGGGCGGCTTTGAGTTATAACTTATTTTATGTGAGTATCATTAACAGTTTGGTTTGTTTTGTGACGTATCATAGTTTAACGACCTATTATATTTCTCGTACAGCAGATAACTTCTTGGCTACTTCTATTTCGGTGCGTATAGGGCTGTGCATGTTGATGATTGCACCTTTGCTTTTATGTATTGTGAGTCGTAATCGTCATGATCTGTATAAAGAAGTGCTCTATCTGGCCAACCATGATCCCTTAACCCATGTGGGAAATCGCCGTTTTTTCTTCACTCAAACTGAAAACTTATTGAAGGAAAATCTGGTTAAATCGATGAGTATCATTGTGCTAGATATTGATCATTTCAAGAAAATTAACGATCAATATGGTCATTATATGGGTGATGTATTGCTACAAAGCTTTGCCACGACGGTGAAAAGTCATTTGCGTGAACACGATTTATTTGCACGTATGGGCGGTGAAGAATTTGTGGTGGTTTTAAATAATATTTCAGAGATTGAATCGCAAATCATCGCAGAACGTATCTGTCGTGCTGTCGCTACTTCAAAAACCCAAGTGGCGCATGCTGTTTTGAGTATGACGGTGAGTCTGGGTATGGTGCATCAAATTTTACCAACTCACAATAGTCTACAGAGCTTGTTAAATCGTGCTGATCGGGCGTTATATCAAGCCAAAACTTTAGGACGCAACCAAGTACAACTTGCCTCATAGGTTAAAATTTAGTAAAAGTATAAAACAATAAGAACTATAGATACTTGGATAAAAATGAATTTTTCTGAATACCTTCGTTATGATGGGCTGGGTTTGGCTGAGTTGGTTGCAAAAAAACAAATCCATCCCGCTGAATTATTACAAATTGCAATTGAGCGTAGTCAGCAAACCCATTCTGCTTTAAATGCGATTATTATTCCGATGCATGATTATGCCAAGAACAGAGCGCAAAATGCATTGTCTGGTCCATTTGCAGGAGTGCCATTTTTAGTAAAAGACTTATTTCAAGAATATGCAGGTTATCCAACATCTTATGGTTGCCAAGCATTTAAACGTACGGGCCATATTGCAGAACATAATGCAGAAATTGTAAACCGTTGGGAAAACACAGGCATTTTAACTTTTGGCCGTACCAATACCCCTGAGTTTGGTATCAAAGGTATTACAGAATCAGATGCTTGGGGAGCCTGTCATAATCCTTGGAATTTAAAACATAACAGTGGTGGCTCATCGGGTGGTTCCGCTTCTGCGGTGGCCGCAGGAATTGTTCCGATTGCAGGTGCGGGTGACGGCGGCGGGTCGATTCGAATTCCTGCATCGTATTGCGGTTTATTTGGTTTAAAGCCAAGTCGTGGACGTACGCCGTGGGGCCCAGATATGAGTGAGGCAATGCACGGCGCTGCGATACAGCATGTATTGAGTAAAAGTGTAAGAGACAGTGCAGCGATGTTAGATGCAACGCAGGGTGCAGAGCATAGTTCATTGTTTAAAATTGAACTGCCCAGCCAAAGCTATTTGGAATGTCTACAGCAGCCTGTAAAAAAACTTAAAATAGCATTTAGTACTCAGTCACCTATCGGAACAACAGTATCTAAAGATGCAATTGATGCTGTACACCATACCGCACGTTTGTTGGAGTCTTTAGGGCATACAGTGGTTGAAGCACAACCTGAGATAGATGGTATGTCTTTGGCCAGAGACTTTATCACGACGTGGTTTAGTCAATTTTCTTATATGTTAGAGCAGATCAAGCAACAGGTTCCGACCACAGCAGCAGATTTTGAGCTGGATTCTTTAGCTTTGGCTGCCTTTGGAGCGAAAACGACTGCGTTAGAATATATTCATAATCTGAATAATTGGGGGGGGTATGTCACCAAAATGAACCAATTCTTTGATCATTACGATCTTTATCTGACTCCTGCTACAGCCTCAGTCGCACCCAAAAATGGGCAAATTTCTACCCCATCATGGCAAAAACCAATTTTAAAAAGTTTATTAAAAGTCGGCAAAGCACACCTGCTGGCACAAGGAAAACTGGTTGATAAAATTGTGAAAGATAATTTGCGTTGGGTGCCTTTTACTCAGCTAGCCAACATCACAGGTTTACCCGCGATGTCTGTACCTTTGTATTGGAATGCTGATAATCTTCCGCTTGGTTCGCAGTTTATTGCGCCTTTTGCCCGTGAAGATCGGCTCTTACAGTTGGCTAGTCAGCTTGAACAGGCCCAGCCATGGTTTCATAAATATAGTGAAATCAAAGTTTAGAAAGTTGATTAATGAAACTGCTGCAACTTATGCGCGCAGATCAGAAGAGAACTTAAGCCTGAACCTCTTTGGGTAAGTAGTGAATAAAACCCAAACCGAGTAGAACAGCACAGCCTGCCAAAATAAAAATAATTTCGCCTGACAGGCTGTGCCAATAATGTCCTGCAAGAATACTTCCAGACGCTACACCTAGTCCCCACATGGTGCTATACAGGGCTTGACCACGTCCTTGTTGCCCTAAACTAAAGTTTTGGAAAATGATACGCATGGCGATGAGATGAAATAAACCAAAGCTAAAAGCATGAATGGTTTGTGCGAAGAACTGGATCGCAAAGATTTGTGGAAAACAACCGACCATAAACCAGCGTAGCGCCGTGAGGATCAGACAAATAGACACCATGAGTCGCCATGAAAAACGTTTGAAAAAAATGTGAGCAATCGCAAACATAATAATTTCGGCCATGACACCCACAGCCCACAAAAAACCAATTTCTGTGGTTGAGTAACCGGCTTGTTTTAAGAAGTTACTCTCTGTACACGACAAATTTCACAGAACCCTTATCCTATCAGGATTCTGCCTTCTTAAAATTGCCAAAATTTCCTTAAACTCTTCTTTTTTCCCAAAACCAATTAAACGCTGAATCGCCATTTGAACATAGTCTAAACCATAGCGAAATAAACTCATTGAGAGTCGTCCATGCTTCTTTATTTTTGTTACAGCTGCTATGATGAATGAGATCGAAAACTGAAATCCCCCACTAGAATTGTTGACTGGAGTCAAAATGAATAAAAAGCGGCCGGTTAATCTTGATATTCGAACCATTCAGCTTCCTCTCACGGCGCTTACATCGATTCTGCACCGGATTTCAGGAATTATGCTCTTTATTTTTCTGGGACTGATACTGTATATGCTGAGCAAATCGTTGGAGTCAGAAAAGGGTTTTAATGAAGTCAAGGAGATTTTTTCTTCACCTTTCGGCAAAGTTAGTTTCTGGTTGGTATACTCTTCATTTATTTATCATCTCGTAGCCGGAATTCGACACCTAGTTATGGATGTGGGTGTTGGTCATACTTTGAAAGGCAGCAATCGCGCCTCTACTATTGTTTTAGTAGTGTCGGGTGTTTTAATGGTTGCTGGCGCCGTATGGATTTGGTAGCTGTGGAGTCGTAATGCGTATTTACAAGGACTAAAAGCGTCCTTTAAAGCTAACTTACGAAAGTATTTATAATCGACGGTTCACGCTTAAACGGTTGAATCCTTTCGGGCTTCCGAATAGCTGTTAGCTGAAAGCTATCATGAGCTAAGTTTTCTGTGCATCATCAAATGTGTTAATGGGAGCGCCATAGTACTAGGTACAAATATGGCTCTAGGACAATGTTAGATGTTTTGGATTTTGAGGCGGATCGCTCTTATCGAAGATCGTCTAATTCGCTCTGAAGCGCAGGTTTTTTGAAACTATCACCTGGTTGGCACACTGTGCGAATCAACATCAGATATGAGAAAGCCAATCAGGTGAACACTACCCTCGAGGGCTCATCTGTCCAGTTAAAGCCTCGAGTCTTTCTGGGTGCGCAAAAGACAAGAAGGTTATATGGGAAAATTATGAGGCCTGGATACCATGCGTCATGGGCGTGCCGATGCTGTGAGTGACAGAGCGAGAAGCAAGTGAAAGTCCCTGAAGTAGGGGCGGGATGCGCCCGAGTGGCATTTTTTGTCTTAAGGTAGATCGCGTAGCTGTTCTTCAGAATAATCTTCAGAGCGTTGACGACAGCCATCGCTGTGCATTCCTCAAGAATAGAATGTGTCGGAAGGGTGGCGTCATTGGTGTTAGTCATCGCTTAGGATTTCTCAATCTGGCTTACACGGGCGCCTGTACCGATATCCCCGCGGATGGCGACGTATCGATGTTGAATTCCTCGCCAGACGAAGTGCAATGAGCTGCGGCTATAGGCTTGCGCAGCCTTAGATAGCCGGCCGTCGCAGGCGCGCCGGTTGGCCGGGATCTTCTTCTGCCCGTCAGGTGTCCGGTCGGAACTCCAGCACGAACGCTACGACCTTTTCGGCGGACATTTCGCACGGCTTCAACAATGTCCTATCTGATGTAACGCGGAAGAGGTTGAAGCTGACAATGTCAGTCCCGTCCAACTCCCTGGCGAACAGACTGTTGCGACGTCCGTCCCCAGATCGCCGGACGATCAAGCTGAAACGCCGGCCTTCATAAGTCCCTTCTCTGTATCCCTCCGCAAGCTTCGCGAAAGCGGCATCGAACTCGGAATGCTCCATGTCATCCATCCTTATTGATAGAACAGAGGCGCGGCGGGTGCGAGACCGCCAGTGCCGGGTCGCGCTAAGGTGCCGGGCAGATTCCTGCAGCCGACGAGGCCCGGGGTGGGCAGGATAATTGAGATGTCGGCGCCCGCATGGCTATCAGCGAAGTCGTCCGTCCAGTCTGCTAGGCAACGTCCACGCCTTTCCAGAAAGCGATGTAATCCCGGATACCCTCGGCATCCGGAGTGGGGGCGGGATAGGTCCAAGCGGCGTTCACGTTGAGCGCGTCACCCGCGCGAACATGAAAGAAGCGCGCGGCGCCTTTGATCGGACAGACAGATGTGTGCGGGCTCATCTCAAGCAGGCTCAGGTCGACTCCTGACGGTGGGAAGTAGTGATTTCCCTCGACGATGACTGTTTCGTCGCTTGTGGCGATAGTAGTGTCTTTCCAGATGGCTGAGACCAACGGACTCTCCTTTTGTATTCATCAACCGGCGAAGGCTCGCGGGCTGGCTGCCCCAAGCCGCACCTCCTCAGGTGGCAGGCGGGTTGCGCCCGAGAAGTTTGTCGAGCTCGCCTCTGACATCGAGCGCGAATAGCTCATCGGAGCCACCGATAAGGGTGCCATTGATGAAGATCTGCGGCACGGAGCTTCGCCCCGACGCTTCCGCCATGGCCTGCCGGTGAGCCGGATCCGCCTCAATATCGAGCTCCTTCCATCGCACGCCCTTTTCCTTGAGGAGCGCCTTCGCTCGGCGGCAGAACGGGCACCAATTCGTGGTGTACAGCAATACATCAGTTGTCATATTGCATCTCCGGCAGTTGCACGCGGATTGCTGTCATGGCGTTGATCTCCAATTCGCGGCGTTCAAAGATGGCGACTGCACCTTGGCCGACATCGGAGCAGATGCTGACGATTGGCCGCTATCCAGGCGACATGGCCCAAAGTGCTTTCACCGCCAGGCAGAGGCCGCACGCGCCTCCTGTAGCGCCGAGCCGATGCTCTAAGGTAACCGAGCCTCGATTGGGACGGAAGCGGTCCCGCTCGAATCGCCCATCATGCTGGTCGAGCATATCAGGACGACGGATAGTGCAGGAACTTTCAAATTGAGCTTGATGTCGAGCCAGGTATCGCGAGCGAAGGCGTTCTAGAGGCCGGGGGGTACGAAGACTGTGTTCGGCAAAACGGTTCACGTTGATCGCCAAAGCTTCCCAGGGCGCACGTCTACGATCGGCGCGACGTGAGATAGCTCGCGCCGCTAGCCCCCGTAGCGCTCCGTCTTGATGATGGAGGCGTCCAAGCCCGCCAGCAGCGCGCTATCGGTTGCGATGTTGACGAATCCGTTAGACCCGCAGACGAACACTTGCGTCGGCTTTCCCTGAAGCCTGGTTAGAATTTCTTGGACCATCATGCCGTCGATCCGTCGCGCAAAGTCCGATGCGCGAACCGGTTTCTCGCGCGTAATCGCGAGCGCCAGGACGAACGCCGGATCGCTGATTTCGATGCAATGAAGTTCTTCTGAGAAGAGAACGTCCTCGGCGGTTCGTGCGGACAGGAGCAACGCTGTCGGAACGGCTTGGGCCAATGCGTGGCGCTGCCGGATCATTGCCATCAACGGCACGAGGCCGGAGCCTCCCCCGATCAACAGAACCGGATCTATGGCAGGCTCAGGCCAAAGGAAATGGCCACCGAGCGGACCGCGAACTTCGATTTCGTCACCAATCGCCGCGATGTCGTGAAAAAACGGCGAAACTTCGGCATCCGGCATGCGCTCGATAGCTATCTCGACGATCGGGGTCGAAACTGCCGATGACGCGATCGAGTAGCTGCGCATTGCACTGTAGCCGTCGGGCGCGGTCAGCCGGATATCGACGTGCTGACCTGCGGTGTGCGCGAACGGCTTGCTCAACCGAAGGAAGAAGCTCTTGATACTCGGTGTTTGCTGGATGATGTCGTCGATCACGCATGATTGCCACGAACGGACTTGCGCTTCGTTTTCAGTCATGGGTGTATCGTTGTTCGCGCCACGGATCGCCGTAGATGTGATAGCCGTGCAGCTCCCAAAAGCCGGCCTCGTCACGCGTCGTGAATTGCAGCGCATTCACCCATTTGGCGGATTTCCAGAAGTAAAGGTGCGGCACTAGAAGACGCGCCGGCCCCCCATGATCGCGGGAAAGTGGCTTGCCCGCATAACTGAGGGCGACCATCGCTTTCCCGGAAAGCAGATCCGTCAGAGGGACGTTTGTCGAATAATTATCGTAGCAGTGCGCCAAGACGAAATCGGTAGGCCGATCAAGCTCTGCATCTGCAAGGATGTCTTCAATGAGTACACCCTCCCAAACGGTATCCAGTTTGGACCAAGAGGTGACGCAGTGAATATCCTTTGTCACCTGGGTCTTTGGTAGAGTGTTGAATTCGCCCCAATTCCACGTTTTGACGGGCTTCGGACCAATTTTGACTGTGAATTTCCAGTCGGAGGGCTCTACCCTCGGCGTAGGGCCGGCCGACAGAACAGGGAAATCCTCCACCAGATGCTGACCTGGCGGAATCCGATCGGACTGGTCGCCTGAACCGCGACCGGTGAAACCTCTGGTGACCATAGTGACCCCTCTTGCTCGATACGGCAGACCGAAGCCGGCCTTCATTTCAGTACTCTGCGTAAAGCATTTGCCCGCACATCCGCCGAATAAGCCAATCGACTAAAAATCAGATACAGATGCTCTATCATCGTAAAAAATCGCGTATCGAACATAGCGTCAGGCCAGCATGATTCCCAATACCCAATGGCTATAGGGTAGATAACCCCAAGGCTGCGTACGCTGATCTGCGGTATGCGGAGCGGAAGTTGCAGGTTCGCTCTCAAACGGATGGGCAGCGTGCAAAGCTCAAGGCTCACCAGCGCATGGTTGCCCAGTTCGCGCTCGCCGGCAGCTTGAGTATATTAAGGACGAAATGTCGATCTGATCTATTCTGGCTTCAGGAAATAGGGAAAATAAGGTCGGACGTTCGCGCACCGTCGCGACGCGCGATCATCCACTAAGCTTCTGTATCGGGGTTGGAGGATCAGATGAACGAGATCGAACGACAAGCGCCTGAGCTGCGGGTGCAAAAATGGATTGGCAAAGATGGGGAAAGTATCGCGCCGTTCAAACTGTCAGATATCGGGCCCGGCCCGAAAATCTTGTTTGCCTTCCAGCATTGGTGCCAAGGTTGCCATTTGCATGGGTTTCCGACGCTACAAAAGTTGCATGCAGCGTTGAGCTCAAAAGACGTGGGGTTCGCAGTGATCTAGACCGTCTTCGAAGGAACGCATGAGAATACCTTCGAGAAGTTGCGCGTGAACCAGCTCAAGTATGAGCTTCCTATCGTTTTCGGTCACGACGAGCAACCGACCGGCTCGCCGTTTCCAACCTTCATGGAAGACTACCGCACACGAGGAACTCCGTGGTTTACGGTTATCGACGCTGGCGGTAGCATTGTTTTCTCGGACTTCCATCTCGACGCGGAGCTAGAGTATGGCTTTTTGCGTGTGCGCTGTGAAGATTGTCATCACGAGCGTTTGGTCGCTTTCAGCTGCAAACGGCGTGGTTTCTGCCCCAGCTGCGGTACCCGCCGGATGGTGGAGAGTGCCGCACTTTTGGTGGATGAAGTATTTCCCGCAGAGCCTATTCGCCAATGGGTGCTGAGTTTTCCTTTCCAGTTGCGCTTTTTGCTGGCCCGTTACCCGGAGCTGATGGGCAAGGTCTTGAGCATCGTTTACCGTATACTCTCAACCCATCTGATTAAGAAAGCGGGTTTTACCAAGGCTACGGCACAAAGTGGATCGGTAACGCTCATCCAACGCTTTGGCTCCGCGCTGAATCTGAATGTACACTACCACATGCTGTTTCTCGACGGGATTTACACCGAAGACGGCCATGGTAAACAGCGCTTCCATCGGGTCAAAGCGCCGACCCACGATGAGCTGAATACCCTCGTCCACACGCTTAGCCATCGCATTGCTCGCTGTCTGGAAAAGCGAGGCGTATTAGAGCGCGATGCCGAGAATACCTGGTTGACTCTGGAAGAGGAGGAAGGCGATGTGCTGACGCAACTGCAGGGCGCATCAGTGACCTATCGCATCGCCACCGGTCCTCAGCAGGGGCGCAAGGTCTTCACCCTACAAACCTTACCGGGGCGAGAGAATCAGGCCGACACCAACAGCCGAGTGGCGAACTATGCCGGCTTCTCGCTACACGCCGGTGTCATGGCCGAAGCGCATCAGCGAGATAAGCTTGAGCGCCTGTGTCGCTATATCAGTCGGCCAGCGATCTCGGAAAAGCGTCTGGCATTGACCGCCAATGGACAAATCCGCTACGAGCTCAAAACCCCTTACCGCAATGGCACTACGCATGTGATCTTCGAACCACTGGATTTCATTGCCAAGCTAGCGGCTTTGGTACCCAAGCCTAGGGTCAACCTTACTCGATTCCACGGGCTTTTTGCACCGAACAGCAAACACCGCGTTCAAGTAACACCCGCTAAGCGGGGCAAAAAGCCCGATCAATCGGAAGGTCTCGATACTGGCTGGTGTGACAAGAGCCCCGCAGAGCGCCACCGCGCTATGACCTGGATGCAACGACTCAAGCGTGTTTTCAACATCGACATCGAGGTCTGTGAACACTGCGGTGGCCAAGTCAAAGTGATTGCAAGCATTGAAGACCCGAAGGTGATTGAGCTGATTCTTAATTACCTCAGGCAGAAAGCCGCTAAGGTTGACGCTGCCAAACAGCACGAATTGCCGCCAGAGCGAGCCCCGCCACTGACTCCCAGCCTGTTCGACCCATCGCAGACTTGCCTATTTAATTGACGCGCCTAAGTTCTCAATCCATGCACTGTCAGCCTTTGCGGCAGGCCGGTGGGGCAACTGTCGGCTAGAGATCCATTCGCCAGGCACTTTTCGGTCAAATCGACCAAAATACGACCTGCTTTAGGCGCTGTGAAGCTAAATTCTGGGGCTTAGGCAATAAAAATGAGCAGCAATTTCGGGTATGATACTTCAGCTTAGGGGTGAAAAGGTGCTTTATACTTCCTATACTCAAATCTATATCTTTAATGCGTAGTTGTAATAACTCTGTCAATCTCATGCCTGTGCCATAGAGCATTTTAGCCATTAACAGATGAATACCTGATAAATGTTTAAAAACGGACTGAACCTCTAGGTGTGTTAATGCTACAGGTAATCTTTTGGGTTTATTGGGTCGATTTAATTCTAGTAACCAAGGTAGCCCTACGCCAAGTACCTCCTTATATAAGAAAAGTAATGCTGAAAGTGCTTGATGATGTGTAGATTGTGAAACATTTCCCACGTTCACCAAATGTGACAGATAAGATTCCACTTCCAATCGACCCATCTCTTGTGGATGACGCATTTGATGAAAAATTACATAGCGTTTTATCCAACCACAATACGCTTGCTCAGTTCGATAACTCATATGCTTATAGCGTATACGTTGTCTAACTAAATCGAATAGTTTTGGGTGCTGAGTTGTCATCATATTATCCTTGTTATTTTTTTTGTTTAATGATAATTTTAGTTTAAATAAATCAATGCTTTTTGTTGTATTTTTAATCAAATAGGTGTCTTATGCAGCAAGTTTTTTTTCATCTTATGTGTCACCTCTGCCGCATAAGAGTAGTTGGGCGTCTTCATCCAATCTGTGAGGCTTTCATCCAATGAAGAAAGCAATCCTTCTCGTTGTGTCTCATGTGTGCGTTCTCGCGGCGGGCTTCGCGCTTGGTGTCTATGCGCTTCCTATCCTTACCGCCCCTACTGCACCCACGCTAGCCGAAACCTCGCTAGCAGCGAGCCAAAGCATCTACAAGGGGGAGTTCCGGCGCGACCTCAAAGACAGTGACGCCCTCCATTGGGGGCAAGGCACAGTGAACGTGGGCTCAAAGAGCATTGCGTTCACCGGCAAGCTAGCGCCTGGCCCTGACTACAAGCTCTACCTATCTCCTGAGTTCGTGGAAACGGAAAAAGACTTTGCACGTCTGAAGCCGCAGATGAAACGCATAGGCGATGTTCGTACCTTCGAGAACTTCGTGGTTCCTGTGCCTGAATCAATAGACGTCTCGCAGTACAAAGCCGTCATCGTCTGGTGTGAGTCTTTCTCACAGTTCATTACTGCCGCTGAATACAGGTAGTCCATGCTCAGTGCAAAGACGCCCAACACTTCCATCGAGAGGGACGTCCAAGGGCTGTCGCCCTCGGCCGCCCCTCATGTCAAACGTTAGGCAATAAAACTATGTCATCATTTTCAGACTCTAAGGCAATCAGTGGCTACGCAGAAAACGCTACATTCGATGATCCCACAGAGCGACTAGTGAAGCAACTTGAGCAAGGTTAATCGTTGGAAGGTGGGCAATCATCCTGATTGCCACCCATCCCCTGATGCCCACTACAGGCGTTGCGCGCTGTAACTCTGTTGATCAGCGTGCGAAAACCCGGATCCGGATAGGAGGAGCGTCAACGATTGAATCAATCCGTTGGGAGAGGGCGGCTCCGCTCCGTCAGCTCGGCAATAGATAACCCATTCTCGCCGAGCAACTCTCTGATCCGATCGACGATATGAGCCCCTAGCGCCGCTGTCTTGGTCCCCCCCACAGATTCCCAAGATGCGAGTTCACACGCCGATACCTCGTGGTCAGCGCCGAAGTGCTTCTGTCGGTATGTCACCGCCGCCCTTCAATGATAAAGGCGCGGTAACGGGAACCGGCAAAGCGTTGAGCAGCGATGGTTTGGTAGGCGGGACTGTCATACCAGTCGCGAGCGGCCTGCATCGTCGGGAAACGCAAGATTACGGCCCCTTCGATGGGCGGCCCCTCCAAATGCTGGATCGCGCCATAAGCGGCGAGAAAGGTAACGTCGTGACCATCGAACGATGGTCCGACGCCTGCAGAATAGGTTGCGAGTGCATGTGGGTCGCTGGTTTCTTCCCGCGTAAAGACGACGAACGCTTCCATCATTAGGCCTCTCAAAGGTTGGATCTGTTGGCCATTACCACCGGTGATGGCCTCACAGTCGTCAGGCTGGCAACTGGAACCCGATTTTCATGAGTGCCTCGACGCACGCATCCTGATCCTGCTGATAGTTGCCTCCGGAGATGCCTATGCCGCCGATCAACTTCCCATCCTCCAGAATCGGATAACCGCCGCCGACAGCGACCATCCGAGGGCGATAGGCTAGCGGCGCCACTTTTGGATCGTTGGTCACATAGTCGTTCCAGACATGGGTCGGGAACCCAAACGAGGCGGAACTCCAGGCCTTGTCGATGGCAACATCGACGGTAAGGAACGGCGCATCGTCGGTGCGCTCGAACGCGCGCAGGTTACCGGTGGCGTCGACGACGGCGACGGCAGCCGGGATGCCGATGGCACGGGCCGCAGCGAGCGCCGCGTCGATGAGGGCGACTGCGGTTTCGCGGTTGATCGAGGCGGTGGCAATAGATTTGGTCATGGGATTCTCATCGCTGGGGCATAACCCGTTCGGCTTTTTGAGGTTGGACAAGATGTTTGGCGATCGCGGTCGTTAGAAGCCTTCGAGGACGATCTTGCCTTTAGCCGCGCCACTTTCGATCAGTGCATGCACCGTCTTCAGATTGGCGGCATTGATCGGCGACAGTCGCCGGGTCAGCGTCGTGCGGATTTTGCCGTCGTCAACCAGCGCTGCCATCGCATCCAGAATCTCGCCCTGCTCATTCATGTCGGGCGTGCCGTAGATCGACCGCGTGAACATCAGCTCGTGGTGGATCGACACCGCCTTGCGCTTGAAAACCATGATATCGAATGCCTTGGGATCGTCGATCAGTCCGAACCGTCCTTGTGGGGCGATCAGTTCGGCGATGTCGGCGACATGTTGCTCGGTATGTGTGGTCGAAAAGACGAAAGCGGGAGCACCGATGCCGAGTTCGGCGATCTGTGGCGCGAGCGGACGAGAATGGTCGATGACGTGGTGAGCTCCAAGCCCTCTTACCCACTCTTGGGTTTCCGGTCGAGAGGCTGTGGCGATGACGGTGAGGTCCGTGCGCTGTCGCGCGATCTGGACGGCGATCGACCCAACCCCGCCCGCGCCACCGATGATGAGGATCGCCTCCGCCGCACCGGGTACGGGCTTCGCCACGTCCAGGCGGTCGAACATCGCCTCCCAGGCCGTCAACGTCGTCAGCGGCAGCGCCGCCGCTTCCGCCCAGGAGAGCGACGCAGGTTTGTGACCGACAATCCGGGCGTCGACGAGATGGAACTCCGCATTGGTACCGGGCCGTGTGATCGATCCGGCATAATAGACCTCGTCGCCTAACTCGAACTGCGTGACGTCGGGGCCGACCTCGCGCACAATCCCGGCGGCATCCCATCCCAGCACCTTCCAATCGCCATCTGCCGGCGGCGTGCTGTTGCGGACCTTGTAGTCGACCGGGTTGACCGAGACGGCCTTCACCTCAACCAGGATATCGTATCCTGCAGCGACAGGCCGAGGCAGATTGATGTCGACCAGCGCGGCATCCGCGGCGATGGGTCCCGGAACCTTGTAACCAATGGCTTTCATAAATGTCTCCAGCTTGCTTGATCGGATGACGCGAATGCTCGTTAGTCAACTTCTTCTACATTGAGGTCCCGACTCTTGAACTGGGTCGCGGTAGCAGATTTCATCGAACACGTCGATCAACAGGCCTTTATGCTCTGTCGCCGGATCGGTGATCGCGTAGATGTTGGAGGCATCTTCGCCGTCGTCCCCGCTCTCGAGGCGCAACGCCGCATCGACGCGAATGCTGCATGCATCGAGGGTTGACCCTAGTTCGAGATCGACGAGATTGCCGTCCTTGACGCGGTATTCGCGGTCATAGCCGTTGGCGATGAATGACTGGACTGCTTCTAGAACGTCGGTCACCTGGGAGGTCATGGAAGCACCTTCATCTTGAACTGGATTGGACACGCTCGCGCACAAAGCGCGCTGTGACTCGGCGGACGGAGAAGCTCGCGAAGTGCGTTACTCATAGCCACTTGGCCTTCTTGAAGCGCATGAACAGGAGAAGGCAGAACACCGCTATCACTCCGAGCACGACGAAGTAGCCATATGGCGTGTCCAGTTCCGGCATGTGCTTGAAGTTCATGCCATATATTCCGGCGATCGCCGTCGGGACCGTCAAGATCGCCGCCCAGGCCGCGAGCTGGCGAGTGACCACACCGATCCTTTGCGCTTCCAGAAGGCTGCTGGCCTCGAAGACCGTGGACAGGACAAGCAGGAGGCCGTCGACCATGGACTGCACGCGGTGGACATGGTCCGCGACGTCGTGGAAATATGGTGTCATTTCGGCGCTGATGCAGGGAAAGTGGCCGCGAACGAGCTTTCGCACCAGCTCGGCCATAGCCCCGAGCGTGCGCTGGAACCGCGTGAGTTCGGACCTTAGTTCGAAGATTCGCGCCACCTCTTCTGGCCCGAGGAAATCGTGCAGCGACCGTCGCTCCATCGCCAGGACGTCGTCCTCGATCATTTCGAAGATGGGCAGATACTGGTCGACCACTCGGTGCAAGATCGCGTGCAGCACATAGTCGACACCCTTGCCGAACTGCGTCGGCGATGCCTCGAGTTGCTCCCGAAGTTTGCCCAGCGCTCCGGCATTGCCGTGCCGCACGGTGATAAGGTGATTGTGACCGGTGAAGATCGCCATCTTGCCGTAGCTGATCCGGTCGCCGACCAGCTCGGCGGTCTGGGCGACGACGTACAACTCATCGTTGTAGACCTCGAGCTTGGGCGGGCACAGCGGGTGCATGGCGTTGTCGATCGCCAAAGGATGGAGGTTATACGTCGTCTGGATCGCGCTGAGTTCGTCTGCGGTGGGCTCGCTAAGCGCGATCCAGCAGAAGCCCGAGCGATTCTCGTTTAGTTCGACGTGCTCATCGAGCCTGATTTCACGGACTCGCTTACCTTCGTTGTAATAATATGCGGCGATAATGGTCATGCAGGCCTCGCAGGAATTCGCAGGCCACGCTGTACAGCCGGTCGCGCCAGCCCGCGTTCGAGCCATGCCTGCACGTTCGAATAGCTGCTTAGGCCGAGGATGTCGCCCGCTGCGTAGAATTCGACCAGCGCATTCACCCAGCCAAACGTCGCAATGTCCGCGATCGAGTAATCATCGACAATCCATTCGCGGCCCTCCAGCCGGTGATCCAGGACCCCGAGAAGACGCCTGGATTCATCAACAAAGCGCTGCCGAGGTCGCTTGTCCTCATAGTCCTTGCCGGCAAATCGCAGGAAAAAGCCTAGCTGTCCGAACATCGGCCCGATGGCCGACATCTGAAAGAACACCCACGCTAGGGTCTCGTAACGCTGGCCTGGTTCGGTGGAGATGAACTGACCCGTCTTGTCGGCCAGATAGAGGAGGATCGCACCGGATTCCCATAAGGCGATGGGTCTACCGTCAGGGCCAGCCGGATCGATGATCGCCGGTATGCGTCCGTTCGGGTTCAGCGACACGAACGCCGGATCCTTCGACTCGTTGTTCGAGATGTCGATCAGGTGGGGCTCGTACGCCAGGCCAGTCTCCTCAAGCATGATCGAGACCTTGACGCCATTGGGCGTAGGGGCTGCGTAGAGTTGCAGGCGATCGGGATGAGATGCCGGCCAGCGCTGCGTGATCGGAAAGGACGAGAGGTCTGGCATAAATCTGCGATCCTGGTGTTGCGATGGCGACTGACTGGAACGAGCCGTCACTCTGAAGTAGGGTTCGATGACCGCGTCGCTGAACGACGCGGTCACGAAGATTGCGGACCGGACCGGCGCAGTGGCAACGGCAGTGAAGCCTATTCCGCCGCGGTCCCGGCCGCTGGCTGTACGTCGTCAACCTTTTGGCGCTTCGGAAGCACCCAGCCGGGACGGACGAAGTGGCAGGTGTAGCCGCCCGGGCGCTTCTCCAGATAATCCTGGTGATCGGGCTCGGCCTCCCAGAACTCGCCGACCGGCTGGACCTCGGTCACCACTTTGCCATCCCACAGCCCCGAGGCATCCACATCGGCGATCGTATCCTCGGCGACGCGCTTCTGCTCCTCGTCGACATAATAGATGCCCGACCGGTAGGAGAGCCCACGATCATTGCCCTGGCGGTTCAGCGTCGTCGGATCGTGGATCTGGAAGAAGAATTCCAGGATGTTCCGGTAGCTCGTCACTGTCGGGTCGAAGACAATCTCGATCCCCTCGGCATGCGTGCCGTGATTACGATACGTGGCGTTCGGAATATCGCCGCCCGTGTAACCCACACGGGTCGAGATGATGCCGGGCCGCTTGCGGATCAGATCCTGCATGCCCCAGAAACATCCTCCTGCGAGAACAGCGCGCTGATGCATGTTAAGCCTCCTCTACTTGATCGAGATATTCACCGTATCCCTCGGACTCCATCTCGTCGCGCGGGATGAAGCGAAGGGACGCTGAGTTGATGCAGTACCGCAGACCGCCGCGGTCGGAAGGACCATCGGGGAACACATGGCCGAGATGACTGTCTGCGTGTACTGACCTGACCTCCGTCCGGACCATGCCGTGTGCGCTGTCCCGCACCTCGTTCACGTTTGCCGAAACGATCGGCTTGGTGAAGCTGGGCCAGCCAGTACCCGAATCGAACTTGTCCGTCGAAGCGAACAGTGGCTCTCCCGACACTATGTCGACGTAGATGCCAGGCTCCTTGTTGTCGTTGTACTCGCCCGTGAAGGGCCTTTCGGTGCCCGCCTCCTGGGTAATTCGGTGTTGCTCGGGAGTCAGGTGGTCGATTGCTGTCTGTGACTTTTCAAACTTCATTACAGTCTCCAATACTTATCTAGAGGGCCAGGCACGCTACCGCTAATTTTTTATGTCTCCTGATTTGCTCCTACAATGGTAGTGGGATGGCAAACGAGGTTTTACTAAGTGTTGGAAAATTAGAGATTTAAATTTCGCGTCTATTAATTATAGCGCAACTGAGTGGTTAAGCAAGTACGTAATCAGTAAATAGGCTTTGTTGCACAAACCTATCTGTAAAGGGTTTTTCAGCGATATAATTTTCAAATGAAGAAGCCTACACACAAAATCTACCGCACAACCAATTGGCCCGCATATAACCGAGCACTCATGAGTCGCGGAAATATTGCCATTTGGTTTGATCCTGCTACGCAATGGTATGCGCCATCAAAAGGCAAACAAGGGCGAAATCAAACCTACTCCGACGCAGCCATCCAATGCTGCTTAATGATTAAATCCTTATTCCGTCTGTCTTTACGTATGGTCACTGGCTTTGTGCAAAGTCTGATTAAACTTTGCGGATTAAATTGGATAGCTCCAGATTACACCACGCTTTGTAGAAGACAAAAGCATATTGATATTGTAATCAGCTACCAAAAAAGTAGCGATGGGCTGCATCTACTCATGGACTCTACAGGCATGAAGTTTCTAGGTGAGGGCGAATGGAAACGCAAGAAACATGGACCTGAATATCGTCGCCAATGGCGTAAACTTCATATTGGTATAGATGCTAAAACCCTGCAAATACGAGCAGTTCAGCTTACAACCAATAATGTCAGTGATTCACAGGTGCTTGGTGATTTACTTAATCAGATTCCACAAGATGAGCGGATTAACTCTGTTTATACCGATGGAGCTTATGACACCAAGCAATGCCGTCAGGTCATTGCAGATCGGCAAGCGCATGCGGTGATTCCACCTAGAAAAAATGCGAAACCATGGAAAGATACAAAGAGTAGCTCGCTAGAGCGAAATGAATTACTTCGAACAATTAAACGTTTAGGCACGACACTATGGAAAAAATGGTCAGGCTATCATCGGCGAAGTTTGGTTGAAACTAAGATGCATTGCATCAAATTATTAGGAGATAAACTCAGTGCAAGGAGTTTTGATAGCCAAGTGAATGAGATCCATGCACGTGTAGCAGTCCTTAACAGATTTACGGAATTAGGTCGACCACTTACCCAAGTTACGCCTTAAATTTGGCTCAATTAGGGGCGCTTTGCATTTCAAATCTTTGTGCAACAAAGCCGAGCATGTGCTGTTTGTGATAAATTGAGATTATGTTGAGTGAGTTCTCTAATAATTCTAAGTTGTTGAAAGTTCATAATTTGGATATAGAATATAAAAATAAGAGCAAATATATAAATAAATGCTCTTTTAGATGATCAATGATTAACGCATTGTGACGAATTCTTCAGCAGAAGTCGGATGAATTGCTAAAGTGTTATCGAAGTCTTTTTTAGTTGCTCCCATTTTTAAAGCAACAGCAAAGCCTTGCAGAATTTCATCCATACCGTATCCAATACCATGAATTCCGACCACTTTCTCATCAGTTCCTACACAAATTAATTTCATTTTTGTGAGTTGTCGATGTTCTGTTATCGCTGTATACATGGATGTAAAGGAAGAACTATAAATTTTGATGGCATCTTTACCAAATTTTTCTATGGCTTGATCTTCGGTTAATCCAACTGTTCCAATAGGTGGGTGACTAAACACCACAGTCGGAATATTTTCATAATCTAAATGTTCATTTGGCTTATTGTTAAATAAACGTTCAGACAGTCTTCGACCCGCTGCCACAGCAACAGGTGTTAACTCGACTTTACCTGTAATATCACCCACTGCATAAATGCCAGACTGTGTTGTATTTTGATATGCATCAACATGAATAAAGCGATTCTCGTTCAATTGAACTTGAGTCTTATTAAGATTGATCGCTTCAGTTGCAGGTTTTCTACCAATTGCCCAAATCAAGCAATCTACACTATGTTCTGTACCATCTTCTAGGTGTAATACAAGTGAGTTATCTTGAACTTTAGTCACTTTGTTAATCTGACTATGAGTATGCACGTTAATATTTTCACTGCGCATATTCTCTAATAGTGTTTTACCAAGGAAATGATCTAATCCACGCAAAGGCTGATGTTTACGAATAAATAATTGTACATTCGAACCCAATGCATTAAGAACACCTGCCAATTCCACAGCAATATAGCCAGAACCAACAATAGCAGTCCGCTTCGGTAAGTGTTCTAATCCGAAGAAACCATTGGAATCAATACCATATTCAGCACCTTCAATTTCAGGTTTGAATGCTTGAGTCCCCGTAGCAATTAAAATATGGTCAGCTGTGTACGTTTCACCATTTACTTCAATTGTTTGAGCATCTAAAAATTTTGCAAAACCTCGAATGACATCAACATTATTTTTAGCTAGTCCTGTGTCATACGATGTATGTATTCGGCTGATATAGGCTTGTCTGTTTTCAACTAATTTCTTCCAGTTAAAGGATTTCAATTCTGTATTAAAGCCATAGTCAGGACCATATTTATGAATCGCATCGGCAATTTGAGCTGAATACCACATCACTTTTTTAGGAACACATCCTACGTTGACACAGGTTCCACCAATATCACCCATTTCTATCAGTGCACATTTCTTACCATACATGGCAGCACGATTGACTGATGCAATACCGCCACTGCCTCCGCCAATCGCAATATAATCATAGTGTTTAGACATAAATGAAATTCCTGTTTTTTAGATTTAAAAAGTTAATGATATACGCTGAATTATCAGGAGACTTTCCCTTGGGAGATTCTAGGCAGCCAACTTATAAAAGTCTTCGGCCATTTGATTTGGTGTCTTAAAACCCAAACCCTTTTGAATTCTTCGATGATTATAAAATAATTCAATGTATTTTATAATATCTGCTTTGGCTTCTT
>NZ_JBIMCF010000029.1:0-23455 GCF_048551975.1 Acinetobacter johnsonii
TAAATCTTTAATACTAAAGTTACATGTTATTTATGATTAAAAATCATTTAAATGATACATAATTTCATGAACTTTCAGATTGTAACTTTAGGGTATAGTCTAATACAACTATTTTGATATTCATTCCCAATGAATAGCCACCGATTTTGAAGGGCTTATTCCACAATATAATTTCCAGATGAACAAGCCTGCACCTAAAATTTATCGTACCACCAATTGGTCTTCTTATAATCGAGCATTAATAAATCGAGGAAATATTTCAATTTGGTTTGACACTAAGACTCAATGGTATGCGCAGCCAAAAGGCAAGTATGGACGAAATCAAACTTATTCCGACACAGCCATCCAATGCTGTCTAATGATTAAATCTTTATTTCGCCTTTCTTTACGTATGGTCACAGGTTTTGTTCAAAGTCTGATTAAGCTCTGTGGATTAAATTGGACAGCACCAGATTACAGTACGCTTTGCAGAAGACAAAAACATATTGATATTACGATTAGTTATCAAAAAAGCAGTGGTGGGCTCAACTTGCTGGTGGACTCTACCGGTCTAAAGTTTTTAGGTGAAGGTGAATGGAAAAGGAAGAAACATCAGCCTGAATATCGTCGTCAATGGCGTAAATTACATATTGGTATAGATGCTAAAACTCTCTAAATACGTGCAGTTCAGCTTACAACTAACAATGTAAGTGATTCCAGGTACTTGGTGATTTACTCGATCAAATTTCCTTAGATGAGCAGATTGACTCTGTTTATACGGATGGCGCTTATGACACCAAACAATGTCGTCAGGTCATTGCAGATCGGCAAGCGCATGCGGTAATTCCTCCAAGAAAAAATGCGAAACCTTGGAAAGATACAAAGGTCAGCTCGCTAGAACGAAATGAATTACTTCGTACTGTTAAACGGTTTGGCAGAATACTATGGAAAAAATGGTCAGGCTATCATCGCCGAAGTTTGGTGGAAACCAAGAAGCACTGCATCAAATTATTAGGCGATAAACTCAGTGCAAGGAACTTTAATAGCCAAGTCAATGAGATCCATGCACGTGTAGCCGTGTTAAATAAATTTACCGAGTTAGGTCAACCACATACCCAAGTTATGCCTTAAATTTGAGTAGATATGGGCAATCTTAATTTTTACATCTTTGTGCAACAAAGCCTTTCAGATATCTCCGATTTGATTTTACTATCTTATTATTTTTTATACAGTAAATGTCAACAGACCCCAAGCATGTTATAAAAATAAAATTTTAAAACTATATCAAATTTTGTTTTAAAATTTTTCCTCCATTTATTCCTGCCGCAACACCCATAACAACCTTATAATCTGCATATTTTATAACCTCTGGTCTATGTTCAATGAGAATAACTGCCTCAAACATCTTAGTTTTTTGATAAATAAAACTTGCAACTTTACTAGCTGTTTCAGGGTCCAGTCCTGCAGTGGGTTCATCAATAATTAAAATTTTTTTACTTGCTCTTTGTTTTGATAAACTTTCACAAAGCTTTATGCGGCGTAATTCCCCACCTGAAAGTGTTTGTGTTTTCCTTTGCAACTGAAGATGAGATAAGCCTAAAGATACAAGTGTATCAAGTATATTTTTAATACGTTCATCATGAAAAAATGTCAATAAATCACTTATTTCTATTTTATAAACATCAATAATATTCTTTCCATGCACTTGTATTAAAACATTTTCATTGAATTTATCAAATAAGTCACCCTCACATGTAGGACATGTTAAATATAGATCTTGTTCATATCCTCTTTCATATTTAACTACACCTATACCTTGACATTGTTTACAACCGCCATTTTGTGTTGGGGAAAAATAACTTACATCTAATCCAGTCATTTTTGAAAAATATTCTGCAATTAATGTATTTATTTGTATACTAGATGACAAAATAGAGCGACTACTATAATTTGCCATTTTTTGGCTAACATAAATTACATCTGCTTGTTCAAAGATAGCTTTCGCTAATGACGATTTCCCCGAACCAGATACGCCTGTAAAAACAGTGAGACATTTTCTAGGAATACTTACACTTTGCTTTATTACATTGTTTTTACTTAAATCTATAAATTCAATGAAACCTTGTGGCCTATTCCTTTTAGAAATATCAAAGAATGGTTGAATAATCTCATCAGGACAAATTTTTCCTCCATCAATCCCTGCTTTATAACCAATATGAATTTTATAATCTGCATGATCAATAAAAAATTGTGCATGTTCAACTAAAACTAACGTATTATTTTTGACAATATTTTTCATCTTTTCCCAAATTTTATGAAAATCATTTTCATTAATTTGAGATGAAATTTCATCAATTACGATCAATACTCCAGATATATTTGAATGTAATAATTTACTAAATTTTAATTTTTGTAATTCACCACCTGATAGACTTGGAATTGAACGTGCAAGATTAAGGTAGCCTAAGCCCATTTCACACATAGAATCTAACACTTTTACCAAAACAGTATCATCTTTTATTTCTTTTTTTAACATCAACACTAATTCATCAATAGGCATCAATAAAAAATCTGGCATAGTCGTATTAAAAATACTAATAGTTTGATGAGTTTCTATATTAATCCTCGCTCCATTACAGGCTGAACAAATGACTTTCTTTGCATATTTATCTACAGCTTTTATATTTTTATTTTCTTTTATATAGAGCATTACACCTTTATAAATCCCTTTCCTTGCTTTGGACTTACCACGATGTTTAAATCTAAATTGTAATTTTTCATTACTGCTACCATACAGAACTTTTTGTTTATCTTTATCTGATAAATATTTGAATGGAGTATAAATATCTATTTGTTCTTGTTCACAATATGCTAACAATAATTGATTATAGTAGTCTGCTAAATCACCATTTCGCCAACAAGAAAAAGGTTTTTGGTTAAGACCTAACTCTTGATTAACAATATAATCTTCCGAAAATTCAACTTTTTCACCTAACCCAAGACAATATTTGCATTCATTGCCGATTTTATTGATTTTTAATAAGTCAAAATTTGGAATAGCAACAGGTGATTTTACTTTTATTGTAGATAAAATTTGAGGAATATTAAGATAAGAATACAGTGTAGAACGTGGATTATTATTTGTGTTCTTTTGAGATATTGCAACAGCAGGGATTAGCCCTTCATAACACTGGATAACATACTCACTACTTTCAGAAAATCCACGTTCTAAAGCATCAAATTCATCATGACATAATTGGTAGAGAGAAGAAAAAGCTAATGAGCTTTTTCCTGCTCCAGACCTTCCATATATCACGGTTATTTTATTTAATGGAATTTTTATATCAATATTTTTTAAATTATGAGTTGATATACCATTTAATAAAATTCCATTTTTCATATTAAACTTTACACCATTCACAATTTGGATTTCTTGGAATATCAATAATATTTAACTGATGTTGAACCATATTAAACTCTATTCGTCTATTAACTTGTTGCAACAATTCATTTTTACCAATCAATACTTTAAAGGCATCAAGTGATGCTAAACTTGCTGCAATACCTGACAATGGTGAAAATGATCCTAATTTACGATTCTCTCGATGAAGCTTTCTCACATTTTTTAGTTCAACATTATTTAGCTCATTTAAAGCATTACCAAAGCATTTAAAGCATGCAGTTTCAAATGGAATAATAGTTTGACCTATCAGTGTAAGATGTAAATTATAACCACCACCTACAATATGTGGTATTTTGTATTTCATAGCATATTCAGCAATGATTCTACTAGTGATATCCACATTAGGTTCATCAGCACAATTAATAATTAAATCAATTGGTTTTGCAATTTTAATTCGTTCAAAAAAATTCTGTTGTAAATGTTCAGTAATAATTTCAACATTCAAATCAGAATGCATCATTTCAAGCTGTTTTTTAAGTTTTTCACCCTTTTCTTGCCCAATATCTGATTCAAAATAATATTGACGATGTAAATTACTAATATCTACATTGTCAGCATCAACAAGAATAAAGTTTTTTACACCTGATTTTGTTAAATAACTTGCGATTAGGCTTCCTACTGCACCAAGTCCAATAATCATTACCGTAGCATTTTTTAATTTCTCAATCGCTTTTAAAACTTCATGACTTGAATGGAAATAATCTTCAAGAGTATTCACCAAGCGATAATGATGCTGAACAATATCAAGGGGATATGCAATATCCTGTTGGATTAATATATATTTCTCACGCAAAAATTGAGCTAAGGAAGTGAGCTGCTCTATAGATATGCCCTGATATTTTTCAGCTATTTGCTGAATACTCGTTACTCCATCGAAATTTTCGAGTAACTCAACAATACCCTGAAATTGCATTTTTAAGGATACACTAGAGCGAGTATTTGAGTTAAAAAACTCGACTATATTCTCTTGAACCACAATCCCTACACTTTGACGTAAACGTAAATTAGTGGTTACAGACATGACATTGTTCCTGTTTTTGCATTTCAAATTCGGTTAACGCACCATTATTTGGTAAATATTCGTACCGAATCGTTTTATAATCATAAGTAGAATCTTCTGCCAAAAATTGTAAAATCTTTAAACAACTTAAGTGTGCAGAAAATCCATTCATCATTATTAACCCACCTGCCCCACCTATTTGATAAGATTTTGATATGTCAGATGATATACTTACAGTTTCTTTTAGATGAACAATATTCTTGATTTGAGCCGTAGTACTGTATATTGGTTTCCAATCACCTAAGGCTTTAGTAAATGTCTGTTGTGTACAATCAATACATGGTGTGTACGGTGGATAAATTAATTCTCCAGAACTCATTAAATGAGCATCAAAACCCCCTGCTACATATAAAGGAATATTTCTGATTTGTGCATAGCGACCAACTTTAACTGAGGTATGTCCAATGTAAGGCTCATCACAACTATTAATAATTAAGTTAGTATCATCTGTAATCCATTTTGATAAATCAGTCTGTGGTAATAAACATTCTTGATATGTATCAATTGTTACAGTTGAATCAATAGTTTTAAGGTAATTTTTAAGAACTTCTACTTTAGCTAAACCAATATCATTTAATCGTGTGAATAAATGTCGGTCTATACTTGATTTTGTTACTAGCTTATAATCAACCAATACAAATTTAGAAATACCTGCTCTTACTAAATTTTCTGCGATAGCAGCCCCTACAGCTCCACAACCTAAAATAACAACTTTCTTTAACGCAAGTAATTTTTGTGTATCCCTTCCGCGTCTATCCAGTATCATGTCATCAAAATAAGCTATTTGTCTTGAGAAACGAGGATCTAACTCATCGTATTCCATAACATCAATAATCAAATGTTTTTCTTGTAAAAAAGTTATTAATTTTAATGCATCATCTTCATTAAAATCACCTAGATTTTTTAAAATTAAATCTACAGTTTTTATACCATCAAGTAATGCTAAAAACTCAGCAACTGCACGCCCTACAATTAACTCAACTTTATCACGCGTAGTCATTTTATGAAATGTTAGAAATACTTTTCTAGAATCTTCCATTTCTGAAATGTAAATATCAACAGTATCTTGAAGTTTATAAATTTTATTAAGCATAAAAAATCCAAAAGCTACCTCTTGTTTAACGAAGTAGCTTTATTTTATCTATAAAAAATTAATACTGTAAAACACCGGCATTAATTTCTAAATAATTGTCCCAAGCCTGCATTGATGAATCTTGATTCGTGTTTGCATTACTTTGTCGAGTACATGTACGAGTACAACAATCACTTCTGCTACCAGAACAAGCATTTGAATAACATGCAGCATTTACCTTGCTGACAACTTCAAAAGATAAGTCTAAATCTAAACTCATTACACAACTCCATCAGGCTAAAATTAGAAAAATATTTTCAAACTACAATATATTAAATAATATCAAAGCAATAAGTATACTCCTAAAGTTTAAAAGTGGCCTGATTTCGATATAATAAATAGATGGAAAAATTCTTAAAAATTGTAACATATTGATTATGTAAATAAAATTAGAAAAAGAAAAAGTTATTTTTAATAAAGTTAAACAGCTAGATTAGTGAACCGTACCGGGTTTGTCGGAGACTTTTTATTTAAGTTAGGCCACCTGACCTAACGGGTTAATCTTATCATTGTACATTGCTTCAAACTCAAAAGGCGATACATTGTCAACGGCATTCTAAAATTGACCCCTTTTACCTTACAAATGGCAAAGTAAAATTGACCCCTGAAATCAGAGAAAGAGCGGTTCAATTATTGATTGAATCCGAAAAAGATTATCCATCGAATTGGGCAGCAGTTTCCGCAATTGCTCCTAAAATTGGCTGTACTCCTGAAACACTACGTGTTTGGTATCAAAAATATTTAGATCAACAAAATCCTGTCAAAGTACAAGATATCTGATCAAGAAAAAATGAAGGGTAATCCCCCCTAAAAATACTAGCTCTTTAAAAGAGGCAGTATTATGCTTTTACAACATGGTATTTAAACTTGAGAAACTGAATTTAAAACAATCTACTGTAACTCTTCCAGACAGATATGAAATTAATCCACCCCTAGCCCCTTAAACACAGCATCCACCGGATCTGCATAGAAACTGGTCTGGAACTTGGTAAACAGTTCCACAGGAATCGTAGGGATATCTGCCGCACTACTCATTGGCAAAGCAACCTTCTTGGCACCAGCATCAAAAGCAACTTGCAGACATTCGGCAATACTTTCCACCGGAGTCACAGAGCCACCCAAGCTCATATCACCCAGTACCACCATCTGACTTTGTACCGATCGTCCTAACAGGCCAGAAGCGAAAGCCACTAAACTTGGTAAGGCAAGATGGCTGAGCGGCCCGGTATTCTGTAATTCAACCACATGTAAGTGGAAGTCATGTTCCAGCACCTTACTGCCACCCGATATTCTGGATGCATTGGCCTTGAAGTAGTCAAATGCGATCTTGACCTGCTCCTTGGCACTGCTTGAATTCCATAAGCCTGATGTCGCCAATTTTCCAGAACCTTTGGTCACTTGAAGTTCTAAGCGGTATAACCCCGGCATGCCTTTATTACTGAGCCCAATGGTATACAAAAAACCTGGCTTGGCTGGACCTTCGGGAATCAGTCTGCCACCACCCTGCTCTTTGACTGAGACAAAATGTTCTTCTAAGGTATCATTATCGATGTAGCTGAAATGAACATCATAGAATTCCATACCACCAATTTTCTTCAGCTGTTCTTTGACCCGACGGCGCACCTGCAGTGCATATTCCAGGCATTGCCGTACATCTTCTTTGTTAAATTGACCATGTGGGTAGAGCAGCTTCATCAATCCAGAAACCGTCTTGCGAACGGCGATCACATCACGCTGATTCAGGTTATTCCCTAGCTTGAAGTACTTCTCAATGGCATCCGCAAAACTACGCTTACGCATTTCCCGGAAGAATTCAGCCAGATAATCAACAATCAGGCCATAACGGTTGGTAAAGAATTCCGGGCGCATTTTCGGAATTTCCCAACCTGGGATATAGGCATGAAAGCGATCAAAGAATGCTGAATCGATCATAGCTTCAGGAAACGGAGCCAATAAGTGGCTAGTCTTCACCAAGGATTCAACACTTTGGTTAATATTACCCACAAAAACCATCGAAGCTGAGGCTTCCATCTGTTCACGACCACGGGCAAAAGATCCTGAGGCCATATAGTCTTTCATGATCTGAACGCCATCTTTGTCCTTAAAGGAAATACCGGCAACTTCATCAAAGGCCACCACATCCCACAACCCCACCAGACCAATACGGCGGCTACTCATGTTATAGAACAGATTAGCGACAGTGGTTTGCCCACCTGAAACTAGAATACTATTCGGTGAACACTCTTTGTAAATATGGCTTTTCCCGGTACCGCGTGGTCCAAGTTCACAGACGTTATAGTTATTTTCAACAAACGGAACCATACGCGCTAATAGGTGCCATTGCACATCCTCTTTTAGCGAAGCCGGTTCCATGCCGATCGAACGGATTAAACTCTCGCGCCACTGATCAGTGCTTAATGCTGCTCTGCCACTGAAAAGTTCATCCATATTCATATTCGGCATTTGAATCGGCTTGAGTAAGCTCACGCCAAATGGAGAACTAGTCTGTCCTTCTTCAAAATAATAACTGAGCGTAGCAATGACCCAGATACCACCAACAAGTAATTTTTCATACTCTTTGACGATGCCTGCCGAGATTTCGGCATCTTTGATGCCCAGATTACTAAATGATGCTTCGTATTTGTCCTTACGCTCATTCAGCTTTACGGTCACCCGATCAATGACCTTATAACTGCCCCGTTCACGGACCAGGGATTTCACCTTCTCAGCTTCATCCGGTCGGACGTAGTTCTCAGCCAGTACGGTCTTTACGTTACGTAATCCCTGTTCAATGATCTCTGGATCATCCGAGGCACAGTACATCCCTAGCAGGTATTCGAGTACATAGACAGGGACATTGGCCCCTTCTTTGATCAGTTTAGTCAGATCCTTACGTACCACCCGCCCGGCAAAGTGTTCATTCAGCAGCTGATCCAGTTCTTTATCGTTAGCAGATTCCATGTAGGCTACGCTCTATCGTTAATTCGTTATCAGAAGAAGTCATCGGTAAATGCCAGATCAATGGTGACCTTATAGCGCTGCATTTCGATATTCAGGTCTTTGTCCTTCAGTACCAGGAAGTAATCTTTCTTACGGTCAAAATCAGTGCCAGACAGTGACAGCCTGACCTGTTTAACTCGATCGGCAACAGAGTCGGTACTGCTATCAAAGGTCAAGGTTTCTTCACTGGAAACTTTGACATCCCCATCATAAATGGCAATCGACAGGGTTACTGGCATGACCAGCTCACTGACAGCTTCAGTTTGCATCAAATCAAACTTCTGGATGTTATTGACCATTTTCAGCGTGGATTTGGTAGAAATGACCTCAACTTTACGCTTGGTCCGCTGTCCAGCCTTTTCACCACGCAGCTGTTTTACCGTTAGTACAGGCACCACAATTTCCTGAGGCATAATGCCGCCATGCACGAAACGTGAGCCTCCTACAAAATGGAAACGGTTCGCCCCTTTTGGAATCCAGAAATCAGTCGCAGATCGTGTGCCTGCCGTAGCTTGGGTTGAGCCTTTCCATGCTTCCTTGCTCTCTGGTAAACCATGCCCAATCACATAGCGTTTCTTGCTCTTCAATGCATTGGTCGGTTTTTCAGTCAAACTTGAACGATCCGCAGATTCCAGTTTACTTTGCTGGAACAAGAAGCCATGGTCGGCTGTAATCAATAGGGTAGAAATATTGAAGTGCATTAAAATTTTACGGCTGAGTTCGGTCAGTTCCTCAATAGCATGTTCCACAGCCATAAAGGTTTCTGATTCTGTAGAGGCACTGTCTCCCCGAGCATCAATGACGTTGTGATAAACGTAAACCAGCTCATGGTCTTTCAGCGCTTCACGGCCTTCATCACGCGACCAGCCTTTTACCGTTTCAGCGGTAACCGCCAATCCGTTATAGGCTGCAAGAATTTTGGATCGTGCTGCAGTCCCTTTGCTGGACTGTCCATCCACCCATACATCATCACCTGTAGCCTCTTTGTACTCCAAAGTCTGATGCGGCAACAACGAGGCCATGCCAAGTGTGGTGTAACTTGGGACAACGCCCAGCTGTGAAGACAAAGTTGCTTCAGAATAACGTTTTTCATTAATTCGATCACGCAGCTCTACCGCAGCTTCATAGCGGAAAGCATCACTGATAATTACCACAATACGGCGTTTCGTTGCAGAACTGAGCAAGGGGCTGACATGGGTATGGTAGAAATTTTGCTGATTTGGGATATCTGCCACTTTCCAGACATTCAAGCGTTGCTCAGCTTCAACCCGCTCGCCCCAGTTGCGTGCCAAGTGGTCAATAAACCAGTAGGAATAGCAATTTTCCACTTCTTCATCGAGTTTCTTCAGGATATCGACATGAGCGCGTTGAGAAGCAGCACTGTAGTGGCGATAGGCCATATCAAAGCGATACAAATCCTGCTCGTAGGCTTTATACAATGCTTCGCTGGAGTCGAAATAGAAACCGGCATCAAACTGCAGTCGCAGACTGAACAGCTCAATCGCTGCCTGCAACGCTGTATAGACGGTACGGTATTTACGGCGGGTTGCATCGTCCTTATGTTTGGAAGCCCAATAGCCATCCAGACGGGTAGAAATAATCGTTCTGAAATGTTCCAGTTCAGCTTTGGTTGCTGCAGGGATCTGGCTGGCCAGATCGACAATGATCTTTTGTTCAATTACTTCAAAGGTCATGACATCGAGCAGCTGCTCCAGATCAAAAGCCCCGACCTTTTCTTGGATCCGCAGTGCATTGGCCACGGTCTGAGAGAGTGTATCGAAGGTTGGGTAGTATTTAGAACTGTCTCTCCAGCGTGATAAGAAGGCTCTAGCCGTCGCACGTGAACTGACAGATGACATCACCAGTTCTTGAGCCCATAGCGGTATATCGCCCAGGCTTTCACAGAAACCTGTGCTCATCAAACGGATAAAGAACGTACCGAGCTTGAATGGTGCTTCCCCATTCAACTCTTCAACCGATGCTGGATAACCAATTTCCGCCTGTAATGCTGTGACTAAAGCTGGCACTAGTTGGAACTTTTCCAGTTCAGCAAAGGAGTCTGGATTCACTTCCAAATCCAGATTCTGCTGGACCATTTCATCTGCCAGTACCAGAACGATATGCATGAGTTCGGCACTGTCAGCCTTGACCACAGCCGCAATCATGGCCATATCTAGATCCTGTGCATCTGCATCAGACTGGATATAGCGTTTTAAGGTGCTCAGACGGGCTTTGGCTTTGAGGAACTCTTCACGTTTGGCCAGATGTTCTCTTAAACTTTGTTGTTGTAAACCGAGCTCATTGAAAATAATCGAGAAACGATCGGCATAGAAGCTGCGTGAATACAGCTTGATGTCCAGTAACCAGTCTTTTTCGGTTTCAGGCTCTGGGCTTGGAAAATACAGCAGGTATTTGCCCTGCTGGTCTTGTAGTTCCAGTTTGAGCTTGATGGCCAAACTAGACTCATCTGCCATATTCAGAATATGAACATCATTCAGCTTTAATGCGTGTACTTCTTCAGTAAAAGACTGCTCAGCATCGTACCAGAAGACAATACGGTGATTTTCAGTGTAGAAAGCCTGTTCCAGACCCTTATGTAGCTGATCCAGATTCATGCAGTCACCTCTTTTTCTGCCACTACAACAGGAAATGGGATGCTATCAACATGAAGTAGCTTTTCTTTAAAATCTTGATCACCTAACGTGATTTCCCAGCGCTCCTCCATGAACTTTAATAGAGTTAAACCTCTCTCTTTAATTTCTTTAGGTGTCCAATCTTGTTTTGTATTTACTTCATTTTCAGATACTGATCCATTGTAATATCCGACCCCATCATCATCGTTTTTCTTTAACGGGAACGCGACATTTTGCAATGATGAATTTTTAGCACGGGATAAAGGAAGTAGATTTCCTAAGGAATGAGTTAAATATCGTCGTTTTTGCTCATCTAAGTGAGAATAATGCTTCAACCAATATGGATCATCTGGCGTTTGTGGAAAAATATGTTCTAGGGTTACACAATCCTTTTGGCTAGATTTAACTACATCCCAAGATAATTTATTTGTTGATTGTTTACCTTTCTCTCTAAGCCATTGTTCATGTTCGTAGAGAAAATAACGAACACCATCCCAATGATAGAATCCATCTCGATCAAGCTCATATTTTTCATCAATATAGGCTAAAAATTTCTGTGGATCATAATAGTGGCTGATTAATTTTTTAATCGTTTCTATTACCGATTCAATTGTTATGGAACTTGTCAACAAATCTCTCGACATAGCAAAAAGTTCGGTATCACCTGTATTTGAACGACGCTGACTTAAATTAAATAAAGTAAAGTTATATCTCTCTGCTACTTGCAACAACTCGACAATTCTCACTGGATCTTGCTTTGAAACAAATGCAGAAAGAATTAGAGGTTTAAAAGAACGGAAACTTAAACGTTCCAATCGATCTAACCAGCTTCGTTGTAAATCGGTCAGATTATCAGATTGATCAAAGGAAGGATTATGAATGTAAAACCAATAAATAATTGATTGTTGTAGACTTTTTACATATTCAGAAATCTCTTCGATTTTTAAAGCATCTTCTGCAGTTTTAGGATGCGTGATGTTACGCGCATTAAATTTTTCATTAAGCAAGAAATTAATGTAATCATCACCTTTTCTTCGCGTGTACTTAAAATACATTGTCCAATGATTACGAAGAAAAAGATTATCACTTAATGGAACATCTGAATTTTTTCCTAAATATTCATACATGGTTTTCCAAGCATCGTTGATATTGGATCTCAGCTTGTCTTTACCCGTATTGTCTTTAAAAAGTGTTGATAAATAAATCAGTCTATTCTTTAGTAGCTCTAGACTAGAAAGAGGCCTACCACGATTGTTCATCGTTTCAAAGGTGACAAATACATCTATCTCGTCATTAATCACATAAAGATTGAACTTAAATTTTTGAGTTAATTTTTTATATAGTGCAGTTTTATCTTCTAGTGATAAGACAGCCAACCGTTCTTTAAAAAACTCTTTTGCATTTTTCAAATTACGAGTGTAAAGGGTTTCTTGTTGCTGATAGGTGTGTGAATACATCCCAAAAATCTGAGTTCTTAAGAATTCATCACTTGGATTATCTTTTTCATAGCCAAAAATATAACTTTCCCGGATATTGTCATCCGCTTTTAATAAAATAAATTTTTGTTTAATTTTATCAACTTTTTGTGATGCAATTAACTCACCAGCTGGTATTGATTCAATAATTGCCTGAATCAGTACCATTGATGTAGTCAAACGTTGCTGTCCATCCACCACATAAAACGGCTTATAATCCAAATCTTCTATAAGCCATTGATCATTTGTCCATTTAGACCAGATCTTCTCAGGCACAGGCTCAAGTGTAATAACACCTGTATAATGTATTCTTTCAGGATCAAGCTGTAGTAAATCTTCCCAATAATCTTCCAATTGGGTCGTAGTCCAGGCATAGCCCCGTTGATAGTCAGGAATTCGTAAAATCCGTTCTTTAAAAATACTATTTAGACTTTGTAATTCCATGATTATTCCCCACTACCCCCAGTAATCGCTTTAACTTCAGCCAGCAAGTCGCCAAACTTGCCATAGTTCACTTTCACCCCATCATCCAGATCTAACGTAATACGCTGATCGGCATAATGGCGCAGTTTTTCTTCAAAGCTACTCAGTTCAGCCTGTTGCTTATGTAAATCTTGCAGTTTTTTCTCAATACGTTTGATTTCAGCCGCAGAGTCACTGCTTTCTTTTGCTGTTTCCAGAGAATTAGCATAAGCAGCCATTTTGGAAATCAGTGGCATCACGTATTCGGTACGCATACGTGCCAAGGTACTTTCGTTATAGCGGTGCAAGTACACCAACGCCTGGAAAGCCCCCTGTTTACCACTGCTGAATAACCAGTAGATTGGACGCTTTTTATAGGTCTGCATATGGTCTTTATAGAACTTACTGGCGAGGTAACGGCGAATGGTATCTTCAGCTGTTTCACTTGCTTTTTTATCTAAGCTTTCTGCCAGCCACTGCATATTGGCATCCAGTGTGTCTTTCCCCCAAACCGCAGTTAAGAACTCTTGGATACGGTGGGTTGCGTCATCTTCAAACCAGTGCATTTCGGTCAATGGAATAATACCGTCAGCATCGGCTGGGAATGTTTGATAACGGCTGGCATCAAAGTCTTGATTGCCTGCATGGGCATAGATCAAACCTGGTTCGTCCAAGCTATAACGCCCCATCATGCAACCAAGTGCATAAGACACTAAACGCTGGCTGTCTTTCTCACGGTCGGCACGGGTGAGGGTAATTTGCTCGTCCGGTACGTCTGGCGTCAGTTCATCCTGCAAACCGTAAGCGTCAATAAATAGCTTGTTGTTTTCTTCTTCCAGACGTTTCATTTCAGCCACGGCGTCAGCATTTTGCTGTTGCCATGTGTTAAAGGCTTGTTCTAGGTTTGGCTGCCCCGTACGAATAATTGGGTTTTGAGTAAAGTCCCAGGAAGTTTCATAAGAATCCCAGTCTATTTTAGCAATGTCTATAGGCTTTTGAAAATTACTATTAACCGACTCAAATGCTTTTTCCAAAATTGGTAGTTTTTGGATATCTCCCACTTGATAGTTTAGGGTAGGATTCAATACCTGTAAGAATCTTTCAACAAGCTTTGAACATAAAAAAGCCTGTAACTTGGTTATATCTAATCGTGGAAAAATCATAGATCCACCGACATCAAATATAAATCCACCATATACTCGCCTAGCGCTAAAACCATAACTAGAAATCAACCCATAGGTTATTCCCTCTCTAAAATAAAAGTTTTTGGCTCGTACAGGCGCACCACTATAATCTAAGGGAAGATTCGAATAATCATGAATTGCAAGACCGTTATCTTCCCAATTCACAAGAAACTCATTGTTCCCATACCATTTTCTAAAACCACCACCTTTATTGTAAGGAAACCACTTTTTAGCAGAACAATATGCTTGTTCTAAATCAGTATTACCAAAACCTACCTTCAGAATACTAACTTCCTGCCATGCCCTTAAAAAAAGATTATTGTTGCAAGTAGCTAATCCCTGCTTAATTGAAGATATATCTTTCAATTCAACGGATTCAGTGAAAACTTTTCTATCTGTTTCAGTAAGCCAATAAGCAATAGGACTACCAGGAATCTTCTTAAAGTCATCTTGAATCGTTGAATCAAAGCGATTTAGTCCTGCTTTTAATTCATTTTCTTTTTGATTCTGCTCTGTATCCACAAGTCGAAAAAATACAGGTTTAAATCCATTTAAGTGTGTACCTTGCATCACAAATGCAGTCGCTTGTACAACTTCACCCGAAATTTCAGGAAATGCTCGTGCACCTAAATGTGCCATGGTTTGAATCGTACGATCTTGTAATAACTTTTCACGCATCGCTTCGTAAGAGGATAAAAACATCCAGCTTTGCATGGTCACCATGCTGTTAAAGCCTCTGTCCTTACACCAGTTAAAACCACGTTCAATAAACATGGCAAACAGGTCTGACTTGCTGTCTGGAAATTTCTTTTTGGCAAAATCTTTAAGTGCTGGATTCATCCCCTTACCGCCCATATACGGCGGGTTAGCGATCACGGCATCATATTGTTTAGCGAGTAATTTGGCTTGTTGAACTAAAGGCAATAACTCTTGCGCTGACTGTTGCGCAAAAATATCCCCTGACTCTAATGCTGTATTCAGCTTGGTTTCTAAATCAGGCAGCTTTTTAGCGAATGTTGGTGGTACCTGAATTAAAGAACCAAAGGTCGAGGCATGTTCAAATAATTCTAGCAATTCTTTTAAATCCGCCTGCGCAATACCAGTGTTTGCCAAATCCTGGCTCAATGCGTCTAAACGTTCAGGTTGGCTATCTTGCAACGCAATAATATTCAGCTTTGGTGGGTTGCTAAATAAACGGCGGTCGTCCTCACGCGCTTTCATCAGCAGTGCAAAACTGGCGAGCTGTGCCGCACGGGTATCAATATCAATGCCGTACAAGTTGTTTTCCAGAATCAAACGTGGAATATCGCGGCTGCGGTAACCACGTTCTAAGTAAATCGCTTTCAGGCAATCATAGGCTTCCACCAAAATATGTCCCGAACCACAGGCAGGATCCAGTACCGTAATGCTTTCAGGGTTTAAAGTATCGCCATCTTCACTAATCCGGACATCTATCAGCTGTTTTAACTGGGCATTGACTTCATCGGTCTGTTCCGCTGGCTGAATATAGTATTCCCACTCACTGGCCAGGGTACTTTCTGGCTGAGCCATCATCCATAGACGACCCACACTGTTCTGCACCAAATACTTCACAATCCAGTTTGGGGTGAAGAGTTGGGTCGCTGCAGGAATGTCTTCACTTTTGACGACTTTACCAATCACCTGATCTTTCTTTTCAGAAATATAGAACTGATACAGCCAGCCAATAATTTGTACATCAGCCCAATCTTCTTCCGGAATGCTGCTGACCAGGTCACGAATCAAGGAGTCGGTTTTGGTCAAATTGTCAGGTAATAACAGTTCTGACTCATCAGAAACCTGTTCGAACAGGAGTGGCATGACCTGATTCAACGCATGACACTGAGCCAGTAACAGCTCACGGTACAGCTCTTCGTCTTTATTGCCATCCAGCTTGAGTTCAGCCACACGGCTGGCATCTAAACCCGGTAGGTCAATATCCAGACATTCTTCCAGAATCTGTGGCAAGCCTGCACTACCATCTGCACTACTCAGTACACGGCGACCATGATCCAGTAAGCCTTTGCATTCCATGTAACGAATCGCACAGAGACGGTTAAACCAACTGTAAGCGATATAATCAACCGTCTGCTCAAAACTGCTGGTTTGAATGCGCTTGATCAGCTTGTCACGTGGTTTCATGACTGATAGCGGAAAAACCTGATCGCCAATCAGCAGCAAGTCGCCTTTCTGTTCTGCCGGTAAAATGCTGTCTGCGGTGATGCCGTATTTGGCGGCCTGCTTGCGCATCGCTGCGATAAAATCGTTACGTGCTTGCGGTGCGTATTTTTTAATATTACTGGTATTCATCTTTAAACCTTTAATTAATGACTGATGCCGATATCCCTAACCCAAGTTAGCGGATACGCACACGCTTTTTATCACTCACAATTTTTTTCAATTTAGCTTTGAGTGCGTCTACAAACTGATCCACTGATTCTTCTGTTTCCAGATAGACACTGCTGGAGGTTTTGCTGTAAATGCTGGCGACATCGACTTCGACTACCGGTTTCGGTGGCACTACGGCTGTCACAGGCTGTACCGTACTCGCAGCAGGTGTTGATGTTGCTGGGCTGGAGATGGTTGCAGTGGTGGTTACACTCTCTGCTTTGCTCTGAGCCAGTTGTGCCGCTTTGGCCTGACGCTGGATTTCCGCCTGAACGTCTTGCTCTAGCTCATACAAGGCTTCATCAAAACGCTCCACAGCGGTTTGCGTTTGCAACATATAGATGGTGGACAGGCTAGTTTCCACTTCAATATCCGTTTTCAGCAATTGCAGTGGGCGTAATAGCTTGTTACTCAATTCAGCGGTAGCGATACCACTGTTTTTAATCTCGGCTTCCAGCTGCTTGATTTTGTCATCAATGTGTTCTATCGCCTGATTGCGCTTCTCAGTCAGCAATTGCTCATTGACGCTTTCCACTGTACGAACTAAATCAGCGACTTTATTTAACAGGCCATAAGGCGATTCGAGGGTGGCAATACGATGTAATTCAGAGAGGGCTTTTTTTGCCACATCATCACTGCCCAGCGCCTGTTTGTTTTTCTCAAAATGACGTAAGGCCTGTTGCAGTTGCTGCCAGCTCGGCATCTGGTTGCTGAAGAACTCATGAATATCACGATAATCTTCTTCCAGATCCAGATAGTCGTCCTTGTTCTCGACCACGGCCTTAAAGAAATCAAAGCTGTCGCTATTTGCCAGCAGACGTTCCAAAGTCAGAATCGACTTTTCAATCACTTTCTTGCCCGGGAACTGCCCAACATCAGTTTTACTCTTATACGACTTAAAGTTGGCTAACCAGTTTTTAAAATGCTGCAAATAGAATTCAAACAGCTCTTTTTCTGTCGCTGGTCCCATAGCCGAGAATAGGTCTTGGGTGAGTTGGCGTGCCTGTTTCAACACCTGATCATCAGTCTGGCGTTTTTTAATGATCGACACATCACGGCGACGACGGCTGTTTTGTAAAGGCTCAAAGGCATCTTTTAACTGTAAGCTGCCGCCATTTAACTGTAGTGAAATCCGCCCCATCGCAGCCAGCTGACCCACCAATAGTAAAATCTCGGCATCTGGCCAGCCATAAGGACGTTTGGCAAAACGATCCACCACATCTGACACCAGAATACGTTCTGTACCTGTTGCCCGTAGCGCAATGTACTGTTCCACTTCTTGTAGGGCTTTCGGGTTCGTCTGCCCGCCATCCAGAGACAATCCGAGTTGCGCCATATCATCCACAGTCAAGACGGCGTTCAGTTCACGCCAGGCATCCTGCTGATAGACTTGCAGATAGCTCAGTTTGGTATAAGTGTTTTCCAGCAGATAACGACAAGCCTCATCCAGCTTGGTGGTTGGACTTGAAGATGAAAGTTGTAAATGTTGACCCAAGGCATAACTTTCCGCGTCCAGCAACATTTCTTCGATCCGGACACGCAGACGTTTTTTACGCTCCTGATTCTCACGGCCACGGTCTGCCAGAATACGGGTGATATCGGACTGAGTGCCATCATCATTTAAGCGGATGAATTTATTGGTTTTCAGCCAGGTGCGCAGTTCATTAAAGAACTGTTTATCGTCTGCCAGTTTAAACAGCACTTGTCCTTCAGCCTGAGTACTTTTACCAATACAGTAAGCTTCAGTGTAGAGGTTGTATTCCGTATCCAGTGGAGAAATGATTTCAACTTTCAAATCGCTCTCATACTTGCCATCCAGGCTATGACCATCCAGAAAACGTCCAATCTGATAGTCCATCTTGTTGGCTTGATGGCGGTATTTGTTCTGATCGCGCAGTAAATCTTTAAAGATTAGATTGGCTAATTCTTTATTTTCTTCTGAAGCCGCTAAGTCTGTGGCTTTAATTTTACGGGTGATATCGCGTTCTTCATTGGTCAGGAACAGGAACTCATCACCATTCCTAGTAATCAGGCTCTCTTTTTCCAGACGCTGCAGGCTCTCTTCAATCCGCTTGCGCAATGCCAGCTTATCTTCATCAATTTTCTCAATCGACAAAGTCACCAGGTTATCCAAGGTACCTTTGATGATATCGACATAGCGGATCATGAACAGGGTACGCAGCATCTGCACATCAAAACCATCCAGGGTTTTATTTTGCCCTGCCTGGTCGATGGTACGCTTCACTGCTGTATCCAGAAATCCTTCGACTGAAGTATAGAAGCGGTGGAAAGGAACCAGGGCACCGACTTCATCTGTAGCAATCGCATTCGCGGCCATCTGGAAGGCATCTAGCATGGACCGTTCACCATAGGCCAGGTGTGCACCGGTCGCACCGACCTTACGAATTTCTTCAAAAACTTTCTGCACCAGCTGGAAATGGTACGGCGCAAAAGGATAGTTATGGATAAAGCTGTCTGGACCCTCATAGTTCTTGAGGGTTGGGCCTGAACGGTCAAAGGTAATCTGGTTTTTTAAGATATCGCCCTTTTGCTCAAACACCGATCTGAGCAATGCTTCAGCTTCTGGGGTTTTACGTAATAAACGTTTCTGGATGACTTCATCGGTATTTGAACTGGACAGCGATAAACGGGTTTTAAAACGTCCAGCAATCTTGGAGAAGTCATTGGCTTTGGAAGAAGACATCTCACCTAAAACAGCATCGATGTCTGCCTGTGAGGTGACGATAATCCAAGCGCGGCCTTTACAGATCGTACCCAAGTTTTCAGTAATGGTTTGCAATGTCAGCATCAAGCGGGTATCACTGCCAATAAACTGCCCCACTTCATCGACCAAGAACAACATGCGTTGCTGGGGTCCTTTGCTGTCTAGGTATTCTTTCACCCACTGACAGAAGTTTTCGACCGAAACACTAAAGGTCTGCTCAGAATCCTCAAACCATTTATGCGCAGCTTCAGCAGATAAGTTGAGGGCTTGGGAAATTGCGGTTTCGACATCATCCTGATAGAACTGATAGCCGTCACGCTCCTCTAGCCAGGACATGCCGCTGGATTCCTCAAACGCCTGTTTAAAGCGTTCATACACACCTTTCTGGCTCAGGTGACGTTCCATATGGGCAATATGTGGATGGTCAGCACTAAAACCCTGATACTCGTTAAACACACGTAAAAACACATTCAGAATCGGATTGCCATCATCATTGGAGCTGGCTTTACTGTCGATGTTAAATAGGATGACATCGGCATGATGGCTGACGGCCTTGCCAATATCGGCACGGATAAACGCATCACGAATTTTAGTTTCATCAAAAAATTCTGCAGCACTGCGTTCGTTAGCTTCCACATCGCGTGCCACTTTATTGGCCAGAATATACGACAAGGTCTTCAGGAAATGTGATTTACCTGAACCAAAGAAGCCTGAAATCCATACGCCGACACGGTTGGCAATCGAAGGATCGCTCAGGTCTGTGCCATAAGACTGGAAAAAGTCCCGAAAATGCTTTTCCAGTTCATTGGTGACCACATACTCATCGAGTTCCTGATAAACCGTAGTATTGTCATTCTGGTCTGCTTTTACGACCCCGTTAATCGCACGATCTAATGGCTTATAAAAAAGTTCTTTAATGTTCATCTCAATCCATTCCCCCGAATTCTTATTTCTATTTGCCGTGTTTAAGGCACTAATCTGAATGCTCTGTAGTAATTATTGCTTGGAATTTTTCCAAATAAACTCATCGCTTGACCGTCGTAATAACCGGGGTAAAACAGCACCACTGGCTTATGCCCCAGTAACGAATGTAAACTGTTCAATAAGTGATGGGCACGTAACAGTGGCCAAACCGACCCTACCCCAGTCATCAACACAATATCTTGTGCATTGGTAGCATATTTACTCACCAGATAGGGCGCGAACTTATCCATATGCAGTGGGCCTTTCAGCGCTTTGAGCAGCGCCTCATCGCCTTTGGCTTTTTGCATTTGAATGGCTTTATCGATGAAGTTACGCTCAGCCAGATAATCCACCACGGCTTGCAGCAGGTTGATATTCACCACCTTCAGCTGACTGTGTTTTTTCTCCAGCATCCCGTCTAGAAAATGCAGATATTCGCGCACTTTCAACTCATCTTCAGGTGCATAATCAAAAATCCAGAAGCCAATTTCATTGCCCAATCCTTGACCGGTGAGAAACTCGGTGGAAAGTATTCGCTCTGGAATCTGATTTAGACGCTCATGTATTTTTTGATTCATTGCTGCCCCTCTACAACTACCACGTCCATAGCGACACTTCCATAGATCTTTTAATGCGTTGTTTATAATGTTCTTCCAACAGGCTACGCAGCTCTGCTCTGACGATCACACGCTGCAACTCCAGCTTACGGGTACTTTTTAAGTAACCGGCTTCTGCCAGCATGCGAAATACCACCTGCCCCATTTTTTTCTTGCTGGACTCTTTCCAATCACAGATATCAAGATCGCGTTGTGAACGCTCCTCCAAAAAATCTGACCAAATATAGCTATCCAGGTATTGAGCCTGGGAGATATAGGCCTCTCTCATCACTGTTTCCATAAACTCAAGCAGCAACAGGTTGCGTTCAAGTGCCCCACAAAAAGCCACCTGAGTCGCCAGCTCATCATCCCCATCACGTAGTGCTCTCCAGAAATCAGGCTCTAAGCGCTCCAGACGCTTACGAATAGCGGTGGCATTGCGTTGAGCTGAAGCAGGCGTTCTTTTTTGCAGAATATTGTCAATCTGAATGGCCTGATGCCATTGTTCTGGAGTCGCTTCTCGTAATAACAGATCCGCGATCAGCCGGCTTTCACGCACCATCAGGGAACCACCAATCAGGTCACTGTCATAATGAAATTGTTCTAACATGGCCAATCTCCTATGAGGCCTGATCAAACAGGTAAGACGACAGCTTTTCGATATCTGAGCGTTGTAGTACCAAGGGATATTTCAAGGCATCATCCGCCTCAGCCAGCGTGATCGCGGCCTGATATCGCTGCAAAGTATAGTGAGCCAGGGCTTTTTTCACCGGAATCTGTAATCTGCCATCAGGCATGCCGAAGTCTTTTTCGACCAGCGCTTGTTGTGATGAGTTCAATTTTGGATTAGGGATCAGCGTCAGTACAATTTCTTCATGCCATTGCTGATCCTGAGCAGGGTCTACTGACTCAATCGCCACCACAACAGGTGTGCGATCAATTCTGGAGAGTAAAAAGTCCTTAAACTGCTTGCTCTGATGGCAATAGGCACGGACATGCCAGCGAAAACCGGTATACACCAGGGTGTGTGGGGAAATGATGCGTTCATGCCACTGCGGATTCTGCATCGAGGCATAAATCATTTTTAAAGTGTTTTGGTTTCGGCAGGCACGCAAAACTTCCCGAATCACTTCAGGACGTACACTGCGATCAGGTAATTGAACTGCTGCAAGATTCGGTTCTGGTGTCGCAATCAGGGTATGCGATTCACTAACCAAACCTGACAGCATATTAAGATATTCATTGATGTGCGCTGTAGTCAGTACAGGCTGGAAGCTGGCCTTAGGCACATAACCCTTGACGGAGGGGTCATGAATCAAGGCATCTGGGTTATACAGCGTATTGTAACGCTTGATATCCGCAGAAGCCTGCTGTCGACTGAGCCCAAACCAGCTCATTAAACGATTGGTAACCAAACGACCTTCCCAGTAAGCAAGCAGCTCGATCGCTCGCATTCGTAGCAGGACTTCATGCTTATCTGTCGTCATATACCAATCAGTCAAAAAATAGTAGTTTTAAGATTACCCTACAGCAAATATACAGTAAACATTTTTGACGGTATTTAAAGGTAGTATTGCAATCACCAGATAAAAAATATACTAATATCGTGATGATAGCTGTCAAAGTAAGATCTCTAGCAGATCATGGATCCTGGTGTAGAGCGTAAATTGAGCTAAATTTTAGAATGAGAGCAATATGGGTTTTAGATTTCGTAAAAGTATTAAATTATTCCCGGGTTTTAAAATTAATCTGACCCATAAAGGCATCAGCAGTGCCAGCATTGGCAAACCTGGTGCTTCTCTAAATATTGGGAAAAAAGGTACGCGAACCAGTGTCGGTATTCCAGGTACGGGACTATCTTACTCTAAACACCAGCCTTACTCTAAAAAGACCCGTGTTCCACAACCGACATCGCTAGAACACACGGAATATAATCCTCAGAATTTAGAACAACCGAACACAAAGATCTGGCCTTGGATTATTTTTGGAATATTGTGTTTTATGGTGGGTGCCGTCATTTTTTAGCAAGAACAGCATTGTATTTTGATCAAAAAAAAATGCCCACATGGATGAATGGGCAAACTAAGGAATTAATATCCTTCAGAAACTCCAGCGCAATTCTCGCTACTTTCAGTAAGCGACTCTGGCTCAATCATGAGGGTCTGACTCAATCGAATCGAGGTAAATCGATCCATCACAATTGGAGCAAAAATTATGCTTGAATACATTCTTGGATGATGCTGAAAAGTCTTTGAGCTTTAATCAATAAATAAGAGTATTCATGTCTACCCTCAACTTTACTTATTTTCAGATAGCAACCAATCGAGAGCACTCATTTTTATAATACCATTATAATTCGCTTCAGTCCCTATCGTGT
>NZ_JBIMCF010000030.1:0-22699 GCF_048551975.1 Acinetobacter johnsonii
GAGTAATTTTTACCATTCAATCAATGAAATATTTTCGATCGATCAATCAGTAAAAATCCACACAAGTTGTTCTTCATAATCTCTTAATGATCTTCTTACTGATTCGTCATCAGCAAGACCTTCGCTTTAAGTTATTCACTACATTGCGTTGGTGTGCTGCGTATTGTATAGATTTTTATTTGCAGCGCAAGTGCATTTAAACAAATAATTCAAAAAACCCATTCGACTGGTTATTTTTAAAACAAAACATACGTTTTAGATTAAATTATAGCCAATATTATCAAGTTATCTGCCATATAAATGCGCTATCTAAATAAAAAAACAGCTAACGCTGTTTTTTTTAGAATGTACCAGCTACTGTGCTTGTTCAGCAAGCCAAGCCATAAAGGCTTGACGTTCAGATTTAGATGCACTTTTCCAAGTATTAATTAATTGTTGAGCATTACCAGAACTTGTTAAATCTTTTTGTTTATATGTACCAGCTTTCGCAACAACAGCTTGTGACGTATAGACCGGTGCAGGTTGTACCACTGTCGTTTCTTTTTGAGTTAGAGCGGTTGGTGCATCAGTAAATAGATTTTGAAGAATACCTGCATTTTGAGTTTTACTGCCCTTTTGCTCAACCAGTAACTGATTTTTGGCATTGTATAGACCAAAGATCGGCTGCTTAGCATAAGCCTTGGCATCATCATGGTTTTGCGGAGGATTGATCAGCGCCAAACGGTAAGACTGTTGGTCTTGTAAAATTGGGGTCTTAATATTTACAATCCCTGAGCGAACGATATCGTGGGAGCCAATACCTGGATGCTCTTCAAAAAACTGGGTGTAGCGAACACTGATAATATTTTCACCAGCATCAATGTTATATTTGTTGTCAGAACTGAATAAACGACTCTTAACCTCTTGCCCATTTAACCCTTCAATTTTTATTTCCTCTGGAGCAGTAATAGTCACTGCTGAAAATACTGAAGTACTCAACATCAATGCTGCTGTTACAAGGGTTATGCGTAAGGTCATTTTTACACTCTATCGATGGTTTATTAAAGTTTAGTTGCACTATGCAGTGTATAAATGACAATTTTATGACAATTGCTGAGCTTAGAACCAACTCAGCAGTACAATATATAGTGCTAAGCTTTTATGTTTTAAAGATAAATCACTAAACAAAAAAAGAGCAGACTTACTCTGCTCTTTTTTCATTTTAATGACTAGCGATTAATTGAATGTTTTAAAGCGATCCGCTTCCGCCATAAAGGTTTTCTCACCTGCAGGTGCTTCAATCGAACCAAAAACAAGTTGTGCACGAAGTTTCCAATTTGCGGGGATATCGAAGATTTCTGCAATCTCTGCATCTACGATCGGATTATAGTGCTGTAATGACGCGCCAATATTTTGCTCAGATAACGCAGTCCATACGGAAAATTGAGCAATTGCAGAAGAATGTTCAGACCACACTGGGAAATTATCTGCATAAAGCGCAAATTGTTCCTGCAATGATTTTACAACATCTTGGTCTTCGTAAAATAAAACAGTGCCATAACCCGCAGCAAAGCTATTAATTTTTGCATTTGTGCCTTCAAAAGCAGTTTCTGGAACAATTTTACGTAAAGTTTCACGCACGATATTCCAAAACTGTAAATGCGACTCACCAAACAAAGTCACTATACGGGAAGTCTGTGAGTTAAATGCAGACGGACTGTGATTTACCGCTTCTTTAATTACAGATTCAATTTGTTCTGGTGTTAATGCAACATTTTTACCAACAGCATAAATGGTACGACGTTGTTTGATGTGGTCTAAAAATGACATGTTATTTTCCTCAGCGATCTCACGATCTTGTTATATGCAGATTCATATTCATCATAGCTATTATTTTGAATTTGAACATGCTTAATTCAGCGACATAGTGTCTTAAAAATAGAACAATATGCCATAGCAATACAAAACTTGATCTAGGAACGACTAAAGATTATTCCGTGTCATTATGCATAGATCATAAAGCGCTCTTCATCTTTATAATGTTCTTTTTCAGCAGCTTTTTCCTCTATCGAACCAAAGACCAATTGCGCACGTAACAGCCAATGTTTTGGAATCTCAAAAACCTTGGAAATGTCAGCATCAATACTCGGGTTATAATGTTGTAATGAAGCACCCAAACCCGCATCTGCTAAACAAGTCCATACAGCATATTGGGCCATACCTGAAACTTGCTCTGACCAAACTGGAAATTCTGCCGCATCAAAAGGAATTTTCTTTTGTAATTGTTGAATGATCTGCTGATCTTCATAGAATAAAACTGTGCCAAACCCTGCCGAGCATTGATCAACCTTCAGTTCTGCACCAGCAAAAATATGTGCGGGGACTAACTTACGCTGCACTTCTTTTACAACATTCCAAAAATGATGATGCGCATCGCCCATTAAAATCACAATACAAGTACTTTGTGAATTATGCGCCGAAGGACAACTTCGCACAGCCTCTTGGATCAATTCAGCTAAATACACCTGACTTAAATGCACACGCTTTCCTAAAGCATAAATACTACGGCGCTTTTTTAGTTGATCTATAAATGTGGTTTGTTTTAGGTCTTCTGCGTGATTTTTTTTAAATTTTAAGTCTTTGGTTAAATCCGTTGTTAGAACTTGTCCAATTTTATGTAATAAAGTCATACCGTGTTCCCCAAAATGTACAGTGATGCCTATTGTGTTAGGCGCTAGTGTAATCTCAGGAGAATCACTTATATTCATTACGTGATTCCTAAATGTTTGTTTTTAAAACAAACAAATTGAATCAAAAAATAAACTCCGCATTTAGCGGAGTTTATGTGACTGATCTAACACTTTAAAATTGTACTGTTCAATCTTATTTCTCTGTTTCGAACAAAGCAGCAACAAAGGATTTTGCAGAGAAAGGACGTAAATCATCAATTTTCTCACCAACACCAATGAAGCGAATTGGAACATGCGTACGACTAGCAATATTAAATAGTACACCACCTTTCGCAGTACCATCGAGTTTAGTAATCGTCAGGCCTGTCAAGCCAACTGCCTCATCAAACATTTCTACTTGATTAATCGCATTTTGACCTGTTCCTGCATCGACCACCAACATAACTTCATGTGGCGCAGTCGCATCGATTTTTTGCATGACACGTTTTACTTTGGTCAACTCTTGCATGAGATGACCTTTGTTATGTAAACGACCTGCGGTATCTGCGATCAAGACATCAACACCTTTCGCACGCGCACTTTCAAATGCATCGAAAATGACAGAAGCGCTGTCAGCACCATGGCCTTGGGCGACTACGGCAATATTATTACGTTCACCCCAAATTTGAAGCTGCTCAGTCGCTGCCGCACGGAAAGTATCTCCCGCAGCAAGCATCACTTTCTTGCCTTCACCTTGTAAACGTTTTGCCAATTTACCAATGGTTGTGGTTTTACCCACACCGTTTACACCCACCACCAAAATTACATAAGGTGTTTTATTCGGATCGATATGTAAAGGTTTCACACGTGGTGCTAGTAAAGCCACCAACTCTTCCTGAAGTGCTTTATATAGTGAGTGCGAGTAAATTAAATCGCCACGTGCAGTACGTTCAGTTAAGTTGGTAATAATGGTTTTCGTTGCATCTACACCGATGTCGGCTACTAGAAGCTGTTCTTCAACTTCTTCAAGCAGCTCATCATCAATTTCCTTACCGCCGATCAAAATATTGACCATACCATCGGCAAGGTTTTTACGGGTTTTGGTTAACCCTTCTTTCATGCGACTAAAGAAACCGCCTTTTACAGATACATCTGCTTCTTCTGCACTTGTTTCAGCAACCACAACTGGACTAACAACTGTTTGCTCTTTTGTTTCAACGATTGGCACATTGACCACAGGTAAACTTGGAAGTGTGACATCGTCATCCCCGATATCAGCATCAATCAAAAATTTGTTCTGCTCATTAGATTGCTGTTGCATGCCGAATCCTTGAAAAGCACTGCGTTAAAAAAGACGGATTCTACCATAAAAGATAGGCTTTCGCTTAGCAACAATACTTTATGTAAACACTTAACAAATCAATACTTCTGGGGCTTGATCTAATTCGCATTTTTTTTAAGAATGGTTATTTATTGAAATGCTTTAACTTCACTTCAACCTGAGCCCAAATTTTATATGCATCACTTATTAGTCACGCATTCTTATAAAAAAAGTTTAGTTGCACTGGGTTTAACTCTACTTTGTTTACCTATAACTACCCATGCACAAATACGCAGTGAACTTACCCGCAGTAGTTTTGAAACCACTTTAAGCAATGGCTTGCAGGTGATTATCCGTGAAGATCATCGCTCCCCAATGGTCATGACCCAAATTTGGTACAAAGTCGGTAGCACTGATGAGTCTGGAAATATAACGGGTATTTCTCATGTACTAGAACATATGATGTTTAAAGGCACATCCAAAGTTCCCAATGACGAATTCAGTCGCTTGAGCCGAATCTATGGCGGCACAGTAAATGCAGCAACATTTACCAATTACACCAATTACTATCAGCTTTATCCAAAAACCTACTTTCCGATGGCTCTAGAGCTTGAAGCCGATCGTATGCGCAATCTATTACTACGGAAACAAGACTTTGACCCTGAAATTAAAGTGGTGATGGAGGAGAGACGCCTGCGTACCGATGACAACCCACGTTCACTCGCTTTCGAACGTTTCAAATGGATTTCGTATCCCACAAGCCACTATCGTCAACCCGTCATTGGGCACATGAAACATTTGCAAAACATCAGTCTAGATGACGTAAAACAGTGGTATCAAAAATGGTATAGCCCAAACAATGCGATTTTGGTGATTGTCGGTGATGTCAATGCAGAATCCGCGCTCCGACAAGTTCAAAAGTACTTTGGCGACATCAAAAGTCATCCAACACCTGTACGCAATGATGTGACTGAGTTTGAGAACATTGGTTACCGCCACATGGAGCAAAATACCAATGTTGAGGTGCCAAATTTATATATGGCTTGGAATGTGAAATCGCTTGCAACAGCAAGTAATCCAGAAGATGTTTATGCACTCACACTTATTCGAAGCTTATTAGATAGCGGGATCAGCTCTCGATTACAACAGCGCCTTGTACGTGACAAAAAATTAGCGACTGCACTGAGTGTCAGTTATGACCCTTATAACCGTGGAGACAGTCTATTTAGTATCTCTGCACTTCCAGTCACTGGCGTGGAACTTCCCGAGCTACAAAAAGCCATTGAATATGAAATTGAGCGACTCAAAATAGAACTTGTTCAACCACAGGAGCTTGAACGGATTAGCACACGCTTAGTTGCAAACTTAATTTATGGTCAAGATGACATAGTCGGGCAAGCAAAGATGATTGGAAACTTAGCCGTGAATGACTTGAATTATCGGCTAATGGATCAGCTTCCACAGCATTTTGAAGCGGTTACACCTGAAGATATTCAGCACGTTGCTCAAACTGCTTTTATCAGAGATAACTTAAGTACGTTGTACCTTCAACCAGAAAAGAAGCCCACAAAATAATGAAAAGTCAAAAGACAATCTTTCACCTATTATTTATTACCATGTCTACCTTTTGCACTACCAATGTAATTGCAGATGTAAATACAAGCAGTATTAGCAATGATGACCCACGTACATTACAGTCTATTGCTTCTCTACAAAGCTTAAAACAAGTTCAAACCAGTGACCTTTATACAGCACCACATGTACATGAACTTAAGAACAAATACAAAGTTCGAAGTCTATTTGTTGAGTCACCCGCCTTACCCATGGTCGATATTCAACTTACCTTTAATGCAGGCTCTGCACGAGATATAGAAGTAGAAAAAGGCCTATATGGTGTTGCTAATATGGCGGCACAACTTATCGATGAAGGCACCACACAACATGATGCAGTTGAAATCGCGAATGCCTTTGAACAAGTCGGGGCTCGTTTTAGTGTAGCTGCACACCGTGACATGTTTGTGGTTCGACTGCGTTCATTGTCTGACCCTAAAAAACTAGATGCTGCGGTAAGTACGATGCTTGAAGTATTAAAAGACTCTACTTTTAAAAATAACAGTATTAGTTTGATGGTGAGCAATACACAAGTGGGGCAGAAACAATTGAAAGAAAGTCCGAGTCGATTGATGAGTATTCGCTTTTATCGCGCACTCTACGGTTCGCACCCTTATGCTGAACCGATTACAGGCACCAATGGCAGTATTAAAAAAATTACGACTCAGCACTTAAAAAAATTCAGAGATGAGTTTTTGGTTAGTCAAAATATGAATATTGCACTGACAGGCCAACTCAGTGTGAAACAAGCACAGAAACTGGCTGAACGAATAAGTGAAGCCCTCCCACAAGGTGAAGCAGTAAAGCCACTTGCTCTACCACAAGATAAACCTAACTTTGATATTCAACATATTGTGTTTAATTCAACTCAAGCCCATGTCACCATGGGACATCTATCAACCACGCGGGATGATCCTGATCGTTTAGCGCTCGAACTAGCTAACCGTATGTTGGGTGGGGGTGGATTTAGCTCCATTTTAATGAAAGAACTACGCGTTAAACGTGGATACACCTATGGAGCAAACAGTGCTTTTACATTTAGCCAAGCGGCTGGAAGTTTTAGTCTAAGTTATTCAACCCAGCAAGATCAGCTCATGGACAGCATACAAGTGGCGCATAAAGCCCTAGTTGACTTTGTCCATCAACCAATTGATGCACAGCAGTTAGAAGAAACCAAAGCTGGTATGTTACGCAGTCTACCTAACAGCTATAGCAGCAATGCAAACATCAACGCGCAACTTGGCTCTATAGGGTTTTATCAGCAAGATGCGAATTATTTAGCCGACTACCCAAAACGTTTAGCTGCGATCACGCCTTTAGATGTCCAAAATGCGATACGTAAACACATTCACCCTGAAAGTCTTACGCTCGTGATTGTCAGTAATGCTTTAGATAAAGAGCAACTTCGACATATTTTAGAATTGAATCTTGACCCGAATATTAAGCAAAGCATACCTCATCCTGATCAAATTCCTGCGATTATTGAACCTCCGGAGCCAATGCCGGAAGCTGCTTCGCCCGATTCTGCTCAAACTGATGAGCTTGCATTAGTCTAAAGTAATCAATATAGGAAATCTGGTTTTCCAAAACCAGATCTTGAGCCATCTCTTGTGTTTCTGGGAAAGTCGCTTGATGAGATAAGCGACTTACATTTTCAAATTGGTTTGGGGAAATGGGCCGAGATAAAGCGATACTCGATAAAATGACAATAAGCATAATGATCGACGCCATCAAACCATTATAAATTTGTACAAGTGTAATCTGTGATTTTAATTTAAGAATTTTTTGGATCGCAATGTGCATAACCTACCTCTAGTGAAACTAGTGTAAGTAGCGAATTGCATAATCACAAGTTGAAATGCTGAAAAATGCCCCCATTAATGCTAAAGAGGACATAATTTCAGCAAGTCAGATTGTTTGTGAAGCAGAAGTCTAACCAACAATGCTACGAATAACTGCAAAATAGAGCACTAAGGCAATTACCCCCAATGCAATCATAATGGCGAAAGCCCCAACACCATTTTCTGCATCTGCAGGGTGTGCAGGATCGTCATCTGCAATACGTCTTAGCTCTCCATTGTATGTTTCATAAAAATCAGCCCGTTGATTTTCATCAAGCTGACGTGTGAAATCATAAACTCGTTTACGTTGTGCCAAACAAAAATCACCAAGATGAATTTCTTGATGGAAAACTGCTTCATCTAATAGTGTTCGGTGATATTGCGCCAACGCTACAATTTGAGAAACAGTTGGAGGCATATCAAAATCAAAACCGTCTAATGTATTTGTCATGTTATTCTCCTTATGAAATACAGTTTCCTGTTTTATTATCATATTCAATCTTTTGATTGTTCATTGTTTAATCATGTAAACAAAATAAGATGAAGAATACTCGACAATATATTTGACAATTCCAGCAATTTGTAATAAATATTTAACATTAGCGTGATATTTATATCTAAAGGTAAAAATACCTTTAAGTGATCATAATTAGAATAAGGAGCTTAATATGATTCAACAAATCTCTCATCATGACTTAGAACATGCGTATGCGGATGCAGTAAACACCATTCAATCACAAATGAACTTCGTAGAAGCAGTACAACAGTTAGAAAGCGTTGCACGCGCAGGCCACGGTAAAGCAGCACTGTTTTTAGCAGAACTTTATTATCAAGGTTTCCGCGTAGAACGTGACTCGCTTAAAGCACAATACTGGCAACAGCTTGCCACCATGAAAGCATAATAAAACGTCACCTAGGTGGCGTTTTTTTTGAGCCTACCATTTTGATATGACATATTTATTTACATAGTTATGCAAAGCTTACACTGAACTTTCATCTTAATTATTTAAAATAGCGTCATGTTCCTTAATGACATAACGCTATGTACAAAATTTTGAAACTACAACCGATTTCAAATCATTTATATTTAAAAATCAATATTCTAAGAGGCATGATGTACTGCGGTATTCTTTGGGGGCTTTACAACACTGAACAGCAAGGCTGGGCGATGACCTCAGATCATGATGACTATGTTTTCCCTTTTTGGCTCAACGGTTTACACGCACACCAATATGCTCAATTGCACTGGCCAAACTATATTCCTAAAAAAATCACGTCGCAGGATTTCCAGAGCGCATTACTGCCTACTCTATCACGTTTAAAAGTCACACCAGCGCTGTGTAACGGCACAAAACGCATGAAGCTCAGTACGTCTCAAATGCGCCACTTTTTCTTCAATGGCCCTATTCTAGCGCCAGCTTAAGGCTCATTGAGAACAATAAAGTTCAATTAACTTATTATTTTATTGAGAGCTATGACTGTAAAGTATTTGCTTTTTTTTTAAATCTCGCTAATTTAAATATAAAACAATAACCACAACTGAGGATATGCCCTATGACCAATGTTGCTCAAGTATTAAAAGATAAAGCACATCAAGCAATCTACACCATCAGCCCTGAAGCCACGGTTCTTGAAGCAATTTCACTTATGGCAGATAAAGGCATTGGTGCACTTGTGGTCACACACGAAGAACGCGTTGTAGGTATATTGTCCGAACGTGACTATATGCGCAAAGTCATGTTGATGGAACGTACTTCAAAGCAAACCACAGTCAATGAAATTATGACAGCAAAAGTACTGACGGTCACAACAGCAGTTACGGTTGAAGAATGTTTAGACCTGATGACAGATCGCCACCTACGTCACTTGCCTGTGGTTGAACAAGATCAATTATTGGGACTCATTTCTATTGGTGACTTGGTGAAAGCGGCAATGGATGATCAAAAGAAACTGATTGAGCAACTACAACAGTATATTTCAGGTTAAGTTTTAATTTTTACGTGTCCAATCATGAACTTATACTCAGCATTGGCTACTAATGATAAAAAATAAAACCGAAACCATATAAAAATCCCTGCACTAAGCAGGGATTCTTATATGTAAATATGAAAGGCTTAAAACTTAGTTCAGACCTAATTTTGCAGCGACATAGTCTGCATCTTTGTCGCCACGACCAGATACATTCACCACAATTTTAATATCTTTGGCCAACTTGGGAGCTTCACGAAGCGCCCATGCTACGGCATGTGAACTTTCAAGCGCAGGAACAATCCCTTCAACACGTGACAAGCGCATAAACGCATTCAAGCACTCTTGATCAGTCGCAGTGGTGTATTCAACACGGCCTAAATCTTTCAGCAGACTATGCTGAGGCCCGACGCCAGGATAATCTAGACCTGAAGCAATTGAGTGTACTGGTAACGCTTCACCTTGATCATTTTCAAGTACATAACACGCCATACCATGAATTTGACTTGGTTTACCTAAAGTTAAGGTTGCCGAGTGCATGTCTGTATCTAAACCATGACCAGCAGGCTCTACACCAATCAGTTTCACATCTGCATCGTTTAAAAATGCGGTAAAAGCCCCTATAGCATTTGAACCGCCACCCACACATGCAACCACATAATCTGGGTTCGCACCAAAACGTTCATAGGTTTGCTCTTTAATTTCTTTACCAATAATCGACTGGAAGTCGCGCACCATCATTGGAAATGGATGTGGACCAACAACCGACCCAATAGCATAGATATAATGGGTTGGATCTTTTAAATACTCTTCAAAAGCACTGTCCACAGCATCTTTCAATGTTGCAGTACCACGTGTTACTGAAATGAGTGTTGCTCCAAGGATTTTCATTTTGACGACATTGGGATGTTCTTTTTCAATATCCACCTGCCCCATATGAATTTCACACGGAATCCCGACCAAAGCACAGGCGGTTGCTAGTGCAACGCCGTGTTGGCCCGCACCCGTTTCTGCAATCACTTTGGTTTTACCCATATATTTTGCAAGCAGCGCTTCACCCAAACAGTGATTAATTTTATGTGCGCCTGTGTGGTTTAAGTCTTCACGTTTAAGATAGATCTGCGCCCCGCCCAACTGTTCAGATAACCGTTTTGCATAAAACAACGGACTTGGACGACCAACATAGTGCGCAAACAGTTCAGCAAGTTCAGTTTGAAATTCTTCTGTCGCACGAATTTGCTCGTAAGCGACTTTAATGTCATCCATTGCCGCTTTTAAGTGAGGTGGAATAAACTGACCACCATAGTTCCCAAAAAAGCCCGCTTCATTCGGCAAAGCAATACCATTAATTTGATGATCCATTTTTTTATGATCCTTATTCTTTAAATGTGCTTTCTTTCCAGCTTTATCGTGCTAAATACTTAGTCATATCCTCAACGCCTTTGAGGGTCATTGGGTACATATGGTCTTCAAAAATTTGCTTAATCAAACCAATCGTATGGGTGTAATGCCAATAACGGTCTTCTTCTGGATTCAACCATGATGTTTTTTCAAAATGATTGCGTAAACGCTGTAGCCAGACATTGCCTGCTTCATCATTCATATATTCAACCGAACCACCCACAGAATTGAGTTCATAAGGTGCCATAGAGGCATCTCCAACCACAATTACACGATAGTCGCGTCCATAGGTATTGAATAAATCCCACGTATTCATACGGGTGCTTGAGCGACGCACATTGTCTTTCCAAACATAGTCATATAAACAGTTATGGAAATAGAAATATTCTAAGGTTTTAAACTCAGTTTTTGCCGCACTAAACAGTTTTTCGCATTGCGCAATGTGTGAATCCATCGATCCACCCACATCAAACAACATCAGCACCTTAATACGATTACGACGCTCAGGCACGAGCTGCACATCAAGTATGCCTTGCTTCGCTGTTTCACGAATTGTACCGTCGATGTCTAACTCTTCAGCAGCACCTTGTCTAGCAAACTTACGTAAACGACGCAATGCCATTTGCATTTGGCGTGTTCCTAGAATTTGATCATCATCCAAATTCTGATATTTACGTTGTTCCCAAACTTTTACAGCAGAGCGTTTACGTCCCGGCCCACCAATACGCACCCCTTCAGGATGATCACCATAAGCACCAAATGGAGACGTTCCTCCAGTGCCGATCATCTTGTTACCACCCTGATGTTTCTTATGCTGTTCGCGCAAGCGTTCTTCCAGCATTTTCATGAGTTCTTCTAATGAACCGGCTTTCTTTAATTCTTCACGCTGCTCAGGAGTTAGATGCTTTTCTAACAGCTCTAAATCAAACCAGTCTTTCGGTAACTTTTGAACTTTATTCATTAGATCATCTAAATCAAAAGTTGAAATCCCATCAAAATAGTCTTTCATCCCTCGGTCAAATTTGTCAAAGAAGCGTTCATCTTTCACCATAATCGTTTTGGCGAGTTGATAAAAATCTTCTTGATCAGCAAAGACCAAACCTGAAGCAACAGCTTCATTCAGATCGATCAGTTCACGCGTCGAGACAGGAACACCGTATTTGCGTAAGGTATAAAACAAGCGCACAAACATGCGTGTTTCTCCTTTAGCGACGAGACATAAAGGCTAAACGTTCAAGCAACTGCACATCTTGTTCGTTTTTAATGAGTGCGCCATATAAAGGTGGAATGGCTTTAGACTTATCATGATTACGCAGTACATCTTCTGGCATATCATCTGCCATCAGCAAGCTTAACCAGTCAATCAACTCAGAGGTTGATGGTGGTTTTTTTAGACCCGGAACTTGACGTAATTTGAAGAAAACTTGTAATGCTTCATTGACTAATGCAGTTGAAATTTGCGGAAAATGAACATCAATAATTTCACGCATGGTCGCTTCGTCTGGAAATTCAATATAGTGAAAAAAACAACGGCGCAAAAATGCATCTGGTAGTTCTTTTTCATTATTTGAAGTAATAATCACAATTGGACGCTGTGATGCTGTAATGGTTTCGCCCGTCTCATATACATAGAAAGACATCTTGTCCAATTCATGTAATAGGTCATTTGGAAACTCAATATCTGCCTTATCAATTTCATCAATCAATAAAACACAGCGTTCTTCACTGGTGAACGCTTCCCACAATTTACCCGGTTTAATATAGTTTTTAATGTCATAAACACGGTCGTCACCCAGTTGACTGTCACGTAGACGTGAAACCGCATCATACTCATATAAACCTTGCTGGGCTTTTGTGGTTGACTTGATGTGCCAAGTCAATAATTTTAAGCCTAAGCTCTCAGCCACTTGTTCAGCAAGTAAAGTTTTACCCGTACCTGGCTCACCTTTGACCAATAAAGGCTTTTGTAAGCTACGTGCAGCTTTTACAGCAAGTTTTAAACTATCGGTAGCGATGTACTGATCTGTACCCGTAAATTGTTGTGTTTCAACAGACATGATTAAACCTTATTTTTATTAATTACAGCGGTGAATGATTGTTACTGACAACTACTTTGGTTTTATTAGCCACATATTTTGACCAAAAGAAACCGATCACAAGCCCCACACCCATGACAAAGAGAATCAGTGACAAATTTGACCAAATGAGTGCTGATTCTTTCGTTAACACACCGAAAAGCAAGCCAAAAATAGCCGGTGCAATCGATGAGTTTGGCCCTTCGGAAACCGTTGGCGTCAATAAAATGGCAAAGATCATCATCCATGTGATGCCACCCAACAGCTTCGGAAGGCGTATGGCAATGGAATACCAACACCACAAAATCAGCAAACTGCCCAAAAGGTAAACTGTGACAGCAATACTGTCTTCAGGAATTGAATCGAGCATTGAAAGAAAACTATCCACGGTGCAACTCCTGAATTATGGTTTATGCGCCACGAAGGCCTTCTGGTGCCGCAGCGTTCGGATTGATTAATCCTTCTGGCGGCATTTGTAGAAAAAAGCCTTGAGTTTGAATCGAATCCATGACATGCAATACATTTACACGGGCCAATTTACGCGCTTCACTCAGCTCTAATGACATCACAAAAGTCGCTCGACCAAATGCAACACGAACAGCTTCAGGTAAAACATTCAATGGGCTAAAATCTTCAGCGGCTTGATCAGCTTCAGTTGGACAAGCAATATAAAGATACATTTCATCTTTTTTGCTTGATTTATAAATAGAACATTGCATATCTAAAACAGCACTCAAATAACTCAAGCCACAGGATACATCAAATAAAAGCAGCTGACATTAGTCATGATTAACGCATCAGTCGTGATTTTGTATAAATATTCAAACTTCAGACCAATTGATTAATTATTAATCCATGACTTTCATTTGCGTTGAAAGATAGCTTTCATCACGGCGTAGGAGTTGAATTAAAGGTTGGGTTAACAAATCATAGCGCCAACCTAATAAATAATCAGGCAAGTCTTGCTCATCATTATGAAAAACCACATGTTGATGCAGCGCGTTCATCCACTTTTTGCGCATCAACACTTCTTTAGGAATGCTGGTTTCATTGACCACATTTTGAATTAAGTGATCAATCTTCTCCCCCACATCTTTTGAAGAATGACGGATCGGACGTGCCATACGTAGTGGCCAATCTGCTTGCTCAGGCAAGAATTTCACCAAATCTAAAATGGTTTTGCCGTGCTCGCGGACGACGTTTTGACGTATGTCTTTTACACCCGATAACTGAAAAGCATTTTTTGGATTTTTCTCAACCAAATCAATCATGCTTGAGTTTTTCAAAATGAAACTACGTGGTGTATTTAGCGCTTTCACCATGTGCTCACGCCATACAGCCAACTGCTGCAGTTGCATTAACTGACGACGTGAATGTCGATAGTTACCGATATCTTGATAGAGTAAATTCAAAGGCGTTTCTGTCGCGATTTCTTGCGTCAGATGCTGACAGTCTTCAAGAGCAAAGGTTAGGAGTGACTTTGAATCAAGTTCTTGTTTAACTTTTTCTGAGAGATTCATCAAGTACAGCACATCGTTTGCCGCATAGCTCAATTGTGCAGGGCTTAATGGCCGGGCCAACCAGTTTGAGCGGGTTTCACCTTTATCGATATCGACATCCAACATTTGTTTCAGTGCATTTTGATAGCTCACTTGTAGACCATGTCCTAAAAATGACATGCCCACTTGGGTATCAAATACATTATTTAAGGTTTTATGCTGTGCATAGTGATAAATCAGGTCGATATCTTCACTACATGCATGAAAGACATTTTGTTGTGCACGAAAAAGTTTATTCCAAAATTCAGTTAAATCGAGTGTCGTACCGTCGAGTAAATACACATTGTTTTCGACATTGATTTGAAATACGCCTAACTTTGGCCATAAGGTATCGACTTTGATGAATTCTGTATCGAGTCCATAGACTTCGTTACGATCCATTTTTTCTAAGACTGGTGTTAAGTCTTGTTGCTGCTGAATAAACTGAAACATATCCTACTGCGTCTAATGCTAGATGCTCTTTGGGCTATCTTACCTGAATAAGATCATTTAGCTATCAAGATTTCTAAGGGTTTTTTAATTATTTGCCGTTTTTTGTGATTTTTTTATCCAACTAGATTCAAATTAATATTTTTTTTATCTTACTCAAGATTCCAATCTTGTAGCTCAACTAAAAAATGAAACAAGTATCGAAATACTTATTTCATTCGCATTCTATTATGTACAGCTTGGCTTAAGGTATGGCTATCGACATATTCAAGTTCGCCCCCCTGTGGTACGCCTTGTGCAATACGCGTCATTTGTATCGGTAAATGTTTCGTTGCCTCAACCAAATAATGCGCTGTGGCCTGACCTTCTACCGTCGCATTGGTCGCCAAAATCACTTCTGTTACTTTACCATCGCCTAAACGCTGGATTAGATAAGGAATGCCGATTTCTTCAGGCCCAATACCATCAAGTGGAGACAAATGCCCACCCAATACATGGTACTTACCGCGGAAACTGCCACTCTGCTCAATCGCCATCACATCTGCGGGAGACTCAACCACACAAAGTAGTTGATCGTCACGTTCATGCGAGATACAAATATCACAAACTTCGTTTTCAGTTAGAGAGTGACACAAACTGCATTCGTGAATATAGCTGGTGGCTTCGTTTAAAGCATGTGCAAGACCCACAGCCCCTTCACGATTTTTCATAATCAGATGAAGCGCCATGCGCTGAGCCGATTTCGGCCCAACACTTGGCAAAATACGTAAAGCTTGTACCAATTGATCAAAACGATCGCTAAACACTATACGTATTCCTTAATTAGAATAAACCAGCAAGACCCGGTGGTAAGCCTGCACCTGAGTTCGCAGCTTTCATACGCTCTTCAGTGATTGCTTCTGCTTGGCGTGCAGCATCATTCATTGCCGCAGCAATTAAGTCTTCAATCATATCTGCATCATCTTGCAATAATTCAGGATTGATTTCGATACGTTTTACCACATTACGGCAAGTCATCGTTACTTTAACCAAACCACCACCAGCTTCAGCATGCACTTCAGTTTGCGCAAGCTCTTCTTTAGCTTTTTTAATGTTGCTTTCCATGTCTTTTTGCATGCGTTGAGCTTGTTGCATTAACATATTAATGTTCATTAAAATCTCCGAACATAAAATTAAAAAATTAGATTAAGTCTAAACCACGTGTTATATCGCGAATAATATCATCAATATCTTCCAAACCAACAGAAACACGAATTAAACCTTCACGAATTCCTGCGGCTTGTTTCGCTTCTGGTGAAAGTTTGCCATGGGTAGTCGTTGCAGGATGGGTAATGGTCGATTTCGCATCGCCCAAGTTACCTGTAATTGAAATAAACTGAGTATTGTCAATAACAGTCCATGCCCCTTCGCGCTCGCCTTTCACTTCAAAAGAAACGATCCCACCTAAGCCTGTTTGTTGCTTCGCTGCAAGTTCATGCCCAATATGCTCTGGTAAACCTGCGTAATACACTTTTTCGATTTTCGGGTGTGTATTTAAGAATTCTGCTAGCTTTTGCGCACTTGCTGAATGCTCACGCATACGTAAACGTAAAGTCTCTAAGCCTTTTAAGAATACCCATGCATTGAAAGGACTCATTGAGGGCCCTGTAGTACGCACATAACCAAACACTTCTTCGAGTAGTTTATGACTACCCACTACTGCACCACCAAGAGCACGACCTTGACCATCCAAATACTTGGTCGCTGAATAAATCACCAAATCTGCACCAAACTCAATTGGACGCTGTAATACTGGCGTACAGAAACTATTATCAATTGCTAAAAGTGCGCCATTGGCATGTGCGATATCAGCAAGTGCTTGAATGTCTGCCACTTCAGCCAAAGGATTTGACGGAGACTCAACAAAAAGTAATTTAGTTTCAGGCTTAACGGCATTTTTCCATGCATCTAAATCTGTTAAATCGACAAAGTCGACAGTTACACCAAACTTAGCCACATATTTTTCAAACAAAGATACGGTCGAACCGAATACCGCACGTGAACAAATCACATGATCGCCTAGTTTTAAAAATGACATTGCCACGGCCATAATTGCGGCCATACCCGAACTGGTTGCCACTGCACGTTCAGCACCTTCTAAAGCTGCAAGGCGTTTTTCAAACATCGCAACAGTTGGGTTGGTAAAACGCGAGTAGATGTTCCCTGGCTCTTGACCTGAAAATTTTGCTGCGGCCTCTGCTGCATTTTCATAGACAAATGATGAAGTTAGAAAGATAGGTTCGCCATGTTCTCCCTCGAAACTACGCGTATGCCCAGTACGAATGGCTAAGGTATCTAATTGGTATTCAAATTCGTCTTGTAGGCTCATGGCTCTGGTTCAGTCGACGGACTGCCTTTGTAAAGAATTGCCAACATTTTGAGCGTCTAGGCTATTTAAGGTCAAGGTAAAATACGCGAATATTGATTAGACTTCGATCAAACTTTCTGCTTATTTGAGATCTAAGACCTATATGCACTCTTTAAAAACTAAAATTTCAACGCATCAAAATAAACTAAAGAATCTTTCTACGCGCATTTTTAATGGAAAGTCACTTATTTTGTCACAAAGCACACCTTATGAAGTGATTGAAACATTTGATCTGACCCAAATTCGCTATTACGCACCTGAAGTGCGTAAGTATAAAGAACCCTTAGTTTTTGTGGTCCCGCTAGCCATCAATATGTCTATTTACGACCTGTATCCTTATCGCTCACTGGTGAAGTACTTCCAACAGCAAGGCTTTGCCGTATATGTGATTGATTGGGGGAAATTAAATATTCATAACCGTCATTTTAACTTTCTGACGTTTATTGATCATTATATTCCACTCTGTATACAAAGCATTTTAAAACATAGCCACAGCGAGCAAATTTCTCTGCATGGGTGGAGTATGGCTGGCATTTTCGTGACCTTGTATACCGCCTTACATCAACCCAATTTTGTGAAAAATTTAATGGTTTTAGGGAGTCCAATTGACAGTTATAAATCTGGGCGAAATGGCCAGTTCTTTGCATATCTCAATCGAATCATTTCAAAAAGCAAAGCATTACAACACCAAATTTATCAGGGCAAGATACCAAAGCGTCTACTTCATACCTCTGGAGGGTTAAATACTTTTGGTTTTAAAATCATTGATCCTATCGGCTGGCTTCAAAGTCATAAGAACTTACTGCTTAATTTAGATGACCATGAAGCCTTGTATGAACATGCCACCATTGGCGGTTTTCTCAATCGTATGATTGATTATCCCGGCGGCATTAACCAAGACATGCTTTTTAATGTTTGGCTACGTAATCCACTCAAAACTGGACTAATCACATTAAATGAGAAAAGCATAGCTTTAAAAAATATACAGTGCTCATTGCTTGTGGCTGCGGGGACAACAGACCAACTTGTTACAGCAGAGGCAGCTCAGCCATTAACCCAATTGACAAGTAGCACCGATGTCACGTTTACTCTTATCCCAGGGGGACATTTAGGACTGATGTCAAGTAAGCGTAGTGCCGATGAATTTTGGCCACAACTGGCTCAGTGGTTAAGTGAACGTTCAAGTAAAATTTAAATACTAAGGTTTGACATGATTCAGTCAGTTGCATTTATCGGTCTAGGCGCCATGGGTTATCGCATGGCATCACACTTACCTAAACACTTTGAACACGTGTGGGTATGGAATCGCAATTTTGATAAAGCAAAACAACATGCAGAAGCCTATGGCACGCAGGCGGTGGAACTTGCGCAAGCCGTTCAGGCCGATATCGTCTTCTCTTGCCTTCCAACCAGTCAAGATATTGAAGACTTACTTGCACAAGTTGAGCTTAAAGCAGGCAGCATTTGGGTCGATTGCACCAGCGGTGTACCCTCTTCTGCAAAAAAAGTAGCTGAACAGCTTAAACAACACGGTGTGGACTTTTTAGATGCACCTGTGAGTGGTCAAACTATTGGTGCGGATAATGCAACCCTTACGGTTATGATCGGTGGTGATACAGCTGCTTTTGAACGTGCATTACCAGCCATTCAAGCGTTTGGTAAACTGATTAAACACGTGGGCGAATCGGGTGCTGGTTTTGCAGTTAAAGCCGTAAACAATATGCTTTTGGCTGTGAACCTCTGTGCTGTTGCCGAAGGGTTTACCACCCTAAAAGCCCATGGCGTAAACTTAAATGAAGCATTAGATTGCATTAATGCGTCGAGTGGTAAAAGTGGCGTAACTGAAACTGTTTTACCACAGCGCATTCTGAACCGCAGCTTCCCGCTTACTTTTGCACTCCCTCTATTAGCAAAAGATACGGGCATTGCCGTTGATTTAGTCCGCGAAGCAAAACTGTCCGCACCTGTGATTGGACTGGCTCAAAGTTTAATTCAAACTGCCAGTGATTTATCTGAAGCAGACAGCGATTTTTCTTCCGCAGTTAAACTATATGAGTCATGGAGCAAAATTACTTTAGAGTAATGCTTATCATAGTCAGTCATACTTTAACTTCAATTATAAGTTAAGCTATTTCTATGGCCGAACAAAAAGCCTCATAAAGAGGCTTTTTGTATATTTCTAATTTTATTGACATTTTGATTCATTAAGTGTCTGACTACATATTTAAAAGCCATACGCTGTATCGGACTAAGTTCTTGTTGATGCATATTATAAAAATCATCTGAGCTATCAAATAAACCGAAATCTTGGTTAATCCCCTTGTCTTGGATAAAAGTATCATTCAAATTCCAATCGATAGGTGGATTTTCAAAATTCTCGGTAAATACCCCAAAACCACAAAAGGTTGTTGTTTGATGCTTATTTATACTTTGTAATTTTTCTAGATAGCGTCGATCAAGAATTACACCCTCCAAAATATACCATTGTCCACTCACATAAACTTCGACCCAACTATGTAAAATACTCTTGGGCGATAAGTTATACCAAATACCTTTGATTGCAATTTTTTTGTAAGGCTTTATCGATGGTAAACCCATGTATCCGAGTCACCACAACCACCGCTCGAAGTAACGCCATCAATAACGTTGCTTTGGTATTACACTGACCATAACCGTCGCTTAACACTTGAGATTCATGTATCGTATCTCCCGTGTCATAGCCAAATTTAACTTCATCACGAACAAAGTTATAAATATTTCTCACCTTATCAACTTCATCAAGATCTCCCATTTGTGTTGTTCAATCAAATTTTGAATCGATGGATGGTAATAATCTAAAATTGGCATCTGTTCTAATAGCCTTTGCATACTCATCTCTCCAATAATGAATAACTTAAAAAAATTCATTGCTAATCGTATAAAAATGACTGAAATAGAATTTGAGACAAGGCGAATATTAAAGGTTTAAAAAGCTGACGCACCGAATCACTGTGACCCTCTTAATGAAATTTAAAAGTGTTAGAACCTCAGAGAATTTGTAAAAATTAGCTGAATTACATAAAAACTTAAATATCCATTTCTATCTGCTATTTAGAAAGCAATTGATATATATAAATTTTATGTATTATATGCAGCAATTATGAAGTAAAATTGCAATTGAGTAAGAACTCACCATTGAATAAACAGAACAAACCCCTATAAAGTAATAGCGTGACTACATACAATGTTACAAACTGAGGAAATTCTCATGAAAAAGTTGACTGTAGCGGTTTTTGCCAGTCTTGCAACATTAATCGGGGCGCAAAGTTTTGCGGCATCACCTGAGCAAGAGTGTCAAAAATTAAAAGATGATCATGATGTCATTTATGCATCTAAAGGTTTCTGTTTTAAGGACCCTGAAGCGAAAGCAAAATTTGGCAATGATAATTGCTACACCACTAAACCGAAATTCTCTGAAAAAGAGCAACAACGTCTTGACGCCATTAAAGAACGTCAAAAAGAATTGAACTGTAAGTAAATCAGTTTAAGCGAAACTTAAGGAATAGACATGGCTTACGATGAGCAAAACATTTTTGCACGGATTTTACGTGGTGAACTTCCAGCCATAAAAGTATATGAAGATGACCAAGTTCTTGCATTCATGGATATTATGCCTCAAGCAGACGGTCATACTTTAGTCATACCCAAAACACCTGCGGTGACCTTACTCGACCTCCCTGCCGATGCTGCTGCCTACACCATTCAAGTGGTACAAAAAGTAGCAAAAGCCATTGAAGTCGGTTTGGATGCCCAAGGCATTGTCCTCATGCAACTGTCTGGAGCTGCTGCTGGGCAAACCGTTCCCCATGTTCATTTCCATCTCATTCCGAGTTCGGTACATGAGCTAGGTAAGCATGCATTACAAATGGGTGATCAAGACAAAATCAAAGCACAAGCAGAAAAAATTCGTGCTGCTTTGTAATTCCATCCATTCAATCAAGGAGCTTCGGCTCCTTTTTTTAGATCTAAAAATAAATAAGATCAATAATCTAAGTTCTTAAAATCAAGCTTAACAATTTATCGCGGAAATACATTTGACATTGAGTTGTTTAATATTTTTGTAATATTCTCTTAATATTAATGACTTATTTGTAATCAATAATGAGCGCCAAGAGACAGAAGTCTGATGAATAAAAAGACGACTGAATAACCTTTTATAGACGAATCAACAAAAAGTCTTTCTTGGAGCTACACATGAAAAAAACACTTTGCGCATTAGCAGCTGGGGCAACTTTACTTACACCAGCTTTAGCGATGGCTGCTGACGTAAAAATTTATGGCCGTGCGCATGTTTCTTTAGACTATCTAGATGATGGCGCTGACTATAACGAAGTTGGTCTTTCTTCAAACTCTTCACGCTTAGGCTTCAAAGCTGAACAAGAGCTTGAAAATGGCATGACTGTATTCGGCCAAATTGAACAAGAAATCAATTTCGCCAGCGGTTCATCAAATAGCGATCTGGAGTTTGCAACACGCGATACTTTTGTAGGCTTAAAAGGCAACTTCGGTCAAGCACGTGTGGGTCGTTTTGACAGCCCATTCAAGGCTGCACGTGGTCCAATCAACTTCTTTGGTGACATGGTTGGTGACGTACGTAACGTAACACGTGTAGGTAACTTGAAGTTTGATGAGCGTAATGCAAATACTATCGAATATAAATCACCTAAATTTGGCAATGGTTTCAATGTATTAGGTGCACTTTCTTTACATGAAGCGAATAGTCCAGATGCCACAAAAGATGGTGCTAAAGACAAAGATAAAGCTTATGACTTAGCTTTAACCTATAAAGAAGGTAACGTCGACTTCGCTGCTGCATACGAACACTATGAAGAAGAAGCTACCAGCGGTGAGCGTGATGGTTTCCGTATCGCTGGCGCATACAAAATCACCCCTGACTTTAACTTAGGTGGCATGTACCAATTCCTACAACATGACAACTCTACAGTTACTCCTGATGCTCAAGTCTTTGGTGTAGCGGGTGAATACAAGTTTGCTCCAAAAACTTTAGTACGCGGTGAAGTATTCTACCGTGATGTCGATGCAGATGATGCAAACTCAACATTACTCGCAGTTGGCCTTGAGCACCGCCTAGATAAAGCAGTTCGTTTATACGGTAACTTAGCAACGGTTATTAATGATGACAAATCAAGCCTAACCCCATGGAAAGAAGGCCGTACAAATAGTGTAAGCGGTGTAGCGGGTGAAAACAGTCTTGGTCTTTCTCTAGGAATGCGTTACGACTTCTAAGTTAACGCTCCACTTAAAATTAAAAAACACGCTTCGGCGTGTTTTTTAATTTAGAATTTGTCTTGTCCTGAAATAGATTGACAGTATTCCACTTCAAACCGAGTTAAGCAATTAGCTCGGTTTTAGTTTGCTCATACGTCTGATTCGGGGTGT
>NZ_JBIMCF010000031.1:0-22383 GCF_048551975.1 Acinetobacter johnsonii
ACACCCCGAATCAGATGTATGAGCAAACTAAAACCGAGCTAATTGCTTAACTCGGTTTGAAGTGGAATACTGTCAATCTATTTCAGGACAAGACAATCTGTTAGATTTCCCAGTCTACATTCAACTTCACATAGGCTTTGTTGCACAAACCTATCTGTAAAGGCTTTTTCAGCAATATAATTTTCAAATGAAGAAGCTTACATACAAAATCTACCGCACAACCAATTGGTCAGCATATAACCAAGCATTCTTTAATCGTGGGAATATTGACATTTGGTTCGATCCAAAAACACAATGGTATGCAGAACCGCAAGGCAAATAAGGTCTAAGTAAAACTTACTCCGACATAGCGATTCAATGTATTTGATGATCAAATCTCTATTTAGACTCACTTTACACAGGGTTACTGGCTTTGTTCAAAGCTTAATTAAACTTTGCGGATTGGATTGGACAGCACCAGATTACAGTATGCTTTGTAGAAGACAAAAGCATATTGATATTGCAATTATTTATCAGAAAAACAGTGATGGGCTTCATCTACTCGTAGACTCTACAGGCATGAAGTTTGTGAATGTACAATGAGGTCCTTAGCTGGTTTTTGATTGTGAATAGCCATATTCGATGCATCATAAACAAGCTTTCAGTCGTCCATATATACGTAATATCACTCAACCACGCTTGGTTTGGTTTAATCATTGAGAATTGTTGCTCAAGCAAATTTGGATAGATCGCTCAGTTATGGTCACTGTTCGTCGTTCTTTTGAAACGTTTGTGGTACTTACAATACAGCTGATTTAACTTTTTTATCTGACGTACTGCATATGTACTAATTTTTACGACCTGAGCCTGTAAATGCTTGGTTAAGCGAATATAGTCATAGCTCTGTTTCGTTTATTTGTGCGCTATTTTGACCAAATTTGTTTGTTGATTTCGCTGAACTAATCGTTTATTCACACCTCGTTTTAGCCAATTATAAAAGTGTGAAACTAATACATGAAGTAATCGTGCCATCAAAATAATCGGCAATCAGTGTTTTTGCGATTTCATATAGGCGTACCTTACTGACGTACTTTGGCAAAGTACGCTACTGCCTTTTTTAGAAATTCACGTTCCATTTCAGCGGATTTAAGCTGTTTGTTTAAGTTGCTTATTTTCTTCGAGCAAAGCGTTTAGATCAGGTGAATACTGTTTAGTACCAGCTAATGTCCCAACCTTTGCCTTCTTGTATCAATTTGATAAGTTTTCATGGAAATGCCGAGTTCTCTAACTGTTTCCGATACATTGCCTTGATTGGCTTCTAATGCTTTGATGGCTTCAGATTTAAGTTCTACCGTATACGTCTTGTGTTTCTAGCTCATGGTAAACTCCTGATGAGTATGTATAGTTTACCAAGTTAAAACCTCCTGTTTTTTCAGCATACAGCAATTGATAATTGAATCGATTTCACAGTTTTATTTTTGAAAACAACATGGTTTTGTTATTTTTTGTGAAAAATTTAACTCGGTGTTATAATTACGCACCTGATAATTGTCAATTTTTTAAATACTGATCATGATGATGCAACTCCACGTGTCCCGCTTAAATCTAAGTTCGATTGATCAAGAGTTATCAGCTATACAACACATTCCTGCGATGCAACGCCGGCGCTTATCGCGCCTAGCAAAGCTGGCTTTGAATAGTGCAATACAGACTTTAAATACCCACAAAGTCGATTATATTGTGTGGGTGTCGCAATATGGCGATGAATCAAAAACACTAAATATTTTAGAAGATGTATTAAGCGAGCAAACACCTTCACCAACGCAGTTTTCAACCTCAGTGCATAATGCAATTTCCGGGCTTTATTCCATTTTATGTCAGGATGCGACACCTGCGACCAGTTTGGCGGGTTCGTGGAATGATGGGTTGATTGAAGCCTATGCGTTGTTAAAAACAAGGCCAGAAGCCTGTCAGGTTTTGCTAGTGTATTATGATGAAGCCTTGCCTGAAATGTATATCGAGCATCAGCCATTTTCTGCTTTTGCGATGGGAGCGATGATTTCATTAGTGCCTGCAAATTTGATACTGACGCCAAAGCATATGAATGCAACGCCAGCCTATCAGCAAGCTTTAGCATTTAACACGTTTTGGACTAATCCTGAGCAAACTAAATCTGAAGCGTGGACGAAATGCTGAAATTAAATCGAATCAAGCAAAAAGCAAACTATGCATGGCGCGTTGCAGCGACAGGATTGAGCTTTGCCAGCTTTGGCTTAGGCGGCGTGGCGATTGGTGGTTTGATTGCACCAATGGTCAAGTTGAGTTCACAAGACTCAGAAGTTCGCAAACAGCGCACTCAAAAAGTCATTAAGCACAGTTTCAAAGGTTTTACGGAGATGATGGTAAAACTGGGCATTATGACCTATACGGTTGAAGGTCTAGATAAGCTACAGCACAGCCAACAAGAGCTGGTGATTGCTAACCATCCGACACTGATTGACGTGGTGGTTTTAATTGGTTTAATGGAGGAAGCAAACTGTGTTGTTAAGCAGGCACTGTGGTCAAATCCATTTACCAAAGGTCCTGTGCAAAGTGCGGGATATATTTTAAATGCGGGTTCTGAACAATTTATTCAGGACTGTGTACACAAATTGCAGCAGGATCATGCCGCGCCCTTGTTGATCTTTCCTGAGGGAACAAGAACAGCAAAAGGTGAGCAGTTGAACGAGTTTCAGCGCGGCGCAGCCAATATTGCACTAAGGGCAGGGGTACCGATTCGGCCTGTGCTAATTAGCTGTACGCCCTCGACACTCACCAAAAACGAAAAATGGTATCACATTCCAGAACAGCCTTTTCATATCCGTGTAAAAGTCTTGGATGCGATCCGCGTGGAAGACGTACTGGATGACGTAACGGTCAATCCAAAAAATGTACGTCAATTAAATCAACAATTACAGTGGTTTTTTAACCAAGAGTTATCTCTAAATGACTAATCTTGCTGATGAATTAAAGCAAATGATTATTGATGTCCTTGCCCTTGAAGACATCAGTATTGAAGACATTGATACAGACGCGCCTTTGTTTGGCGATGGTCTGGGTTTGGACTCGATTGATGCCCTTGAATTAGGCTTGGCATTGAAAAAACGTTATGGCATTCATTTGAATGCAGAGTCTGCAGAAACCAAAGAACATTTTAAATCAATTCAAAGCTTAGTGGCTTTGGTTGAAGCACAGAAAACAGCATAAGAGGTTGCTATGCTTGCACAAGAAACCGTGTTAGAAAAATTACGTGAATGGATGGAAGAGCTGTTTGAAATTGCGCCTGAAGATGTGCAATTAGAATCAAACCTAGCTTCAGACCTCGATGTTGACAGTATTGATGCCATTGATTTGGTGGTTAAAATTAAAGAGTTGACAGGCAAACAAGTCAACCCTGAAGACTTTAAAAATGTGCGGACCGTACAAGACGTGGTGGTCGTCATTCAGAACATTTCTGCTGCATGAACAACATTTTAAAAGGGATAGCGGGGGTTGGATTGATCCTCTATCCTTTTTTTGTGGCTTATGCATTGGCGTATGGACAGTATGTCTGGGTCAGTGCTGCTTTGATTGCACTGGGTCTTCTACGTCTATTGAGTAAGGGTAATGCTTTACTGTGGCCATTGACGGGTTTTGCTATTTTATGTGGCGGGCTGAGTTTGATTTTAAAAGATCATGCGTGGCTTAAACTTTATCCTGTCTTTATGAGTATTGGGGCGCTATTTATTTTTGCCAGTACCTTGATTCGACCGCCTTCAATGATTGAGCGCTTTGCGCGCTTGGTAGAGCCTAATTTACCTAAAGAAGGGGTAGCGTGGACCCGTCAAGTGACCAAAGTTTGGTGTGGGTTTTTCTACATCAATGCAGTTCTGGCCTTGATCACTGTTTTCTTTGCACCGATGAAGATTTGGGTGCTGTATAACGGCTTGATCTCTTATGTCTTGATGGGTGGACTGTTACTGGGCGAGTTTATATTGCGTAAACGCCAGCAGCGACTGCATCAGGTACAGAAATAACAGCATTTCAGTCAGGGCAGCTAAAACAGTGGCCTCGAACTATAGCGATTAGAAATACGGTTTTAAAAACAATTTTATGTCTTGTCATTTTCAACACCATCTCCATTCAGCGCATCCCCTGTGTATTCAGGCGGACTCAACTTTTGTTTCCTTTCACACTTTTTGGTTGGATGTGGCTGAACAGGTTGCGCAAATTCAGCCGTTGGAACAGCCTGTATGGGCGCTTTGGCAAGAAGATAGTTATGAATTTTTAGTATTGTTGTTTGCAGCCTTGCAAGCTGGTAAGCAGGTGCTACTACCTCCGCATAGGGTCAGTGATTTAGAAAAAGAATTGGCGGAGCAGCAGATTTATTTTTTAAAACGTTTGTCGTCAACGCTGCCATCAACTTTTGAGCTTCAATTTGATGCCGCCTTTTTCAATCAGGCACAGCTGTATTTTTATACTTCGGGCTCAACAGGGCAGCCGAAAAAGATTCCGCGCACCTTGCAACAATTGTTCAATGAAGTCTGTGGTTTAGAAGCCAGTTTTGATTTGCCTGAGCAGGCGATCGCGATTGCTACGGTGAGCCATCAACATATTTATGGTTTGCTGTTTAAGTTGTTGTGGCCTTTAGCCAGTGGACGCAGTTTCTATCAGAAACAATTGGCTTTCCCTGAAGATGTGGTTGATCTTCAAAAGAAAATTGCCCATTTGCAACTGCCCAATTACCTCATTTCAAGTCCTGCATTGTTGAAGCGCTGGACCACAGATGTAGTGTTGCAAGACTGCCATCGGGTCTATTCCTCTGGTGGAAAGTTGGATGCAGGCGTGCGTCCTTTGCTGAACCGTCCCATTACCGAAGTGTTTGGTAGTTCTGAAACAGGCGGGATTGCTCACCGTCAGGCAGATGATGCGCTATGGACTCCCTTTGCAAATGTCGAAATTAAGTGCGGCGAGCAACAAGAGTTAGCCGTTAAAACCAATCATGCCTTTAGCATGGATTGGATTTTGACTGGAGATAAAGTGCAGGTCGTGGATGCAAATAATCCCAAAAGTCCATTCCAACTATTGGGGCGTTTGGACCGTATTGTCAAACTCGAAGAAAAGCGGTTAAGTCTCGATGCAATTGAAGCAAAAATCGCTGAGTTGGCAGAAATACAGCAGTGCCATGTTTTAATTCATGAAAAAGAACAGCGTCAGATTTTGGCGGTGGTAGCGGTGCTGACAGTGGATGCAAGGGTGCTGCTTATCGAAAAGGGCAAAGCTGCCTTTACCGCACAGCTGAAAAAACAATTACAACAGAAGCTGGAAAGTATCGCGATTCCGCGGCAGTGGCGGTTCATAACGCAAATGCCACAAAATGCACAATCGAAGCTGAATAAACAGTATTTAAAATCACTCTTTCTGCCGATGACCTTGCCTGTGGTATTGACACAGCAGTCTCAGGATATGCAGATCAGTTATGCTTTGGAGTTTGTGCCTGAGCTGGAATGCTTTAAAGGGCATTTTCCGAACTTTCCGATTTATCCGGGCGTAGGGCAAATTGGTTTTATCCAGCATTTTGCCAAACAAAATTGGGTGGATTTACTGTGGTGCAATGGTTTTGAGCAATTAAAATTTCAAGGGCTGATCCAACCCTATCATACGGTGGAACTGGTGCTCAGCCGTAAAGCGCATAAGGTCAGTTTTGAGCTGAAAAATCATGACAAAATATTGGCATCAGGACGTTTGCTGTTTGCTATCCCTTCAGACGTTTAAGCCGAGAGACAAAATGAAACACTGCTTTGTGATTCCTGTGTATAACCATCCACATTATTTGGCTGCGTTACTGTCACATTTAAGCGCTTTTGAGTTACCCATCATTATGGTGAATGATGGCAGTGATGCCGATTGTACGGCGGTATTACATCAGCTTACGCAGGACTATCCAAGGGTCGATTTGGTTGAACATACCCACAATCAAGGGAAAGGGCAGGCAGTGACCACTGGGCTAAAGCATGCTTATCAATGCGGTTATAGCCATGCCTTGCAATTAGATGCCGATGGACAACATGACTGGCAGGATGTGCAACGCTTTTTAGACACATCTATCCAACATCCTGAAGCTATGATTATTGGTCAGCCGATTTTTGATGCGACTGTTCCAAAAAAACGTCTCTATGGCCGTTATGCAACGCACATTTGGGTGTGGATTAACAGCCTGTCTTTTGACATTAAAGATAGCATGTGTGGCTTCCGTGTCTATCCTCTGGAGCAGACGGTGAACATTTTAAATACAGCCAAGTTTCAACCGCGTATGGGCTTTGACTCGGAAATTTTGGTACGTTTGAAATGGGACAATGTGCCGTTTATCAATCTGCCCACACATGTGATTTACCCTGAAGGTGGCATTTCACATTTCGATGTTTGGCGTGACAATCTGGGTATGGCGCGCGCGCATAGCCGCTTGTTGGGTGGCATGCTGCTGCGTTTCCCCAAACTGATTTATCAGAAAGTCAAAGGCTAAGGCGGTCAGAGAAATATATGCAGAAATGGAGCGCTGTGAAAGAACGGGGCGGGATATTACCGCTAATGCTGATGCTGGGTTTCTACCGTTTGGGTGGGCGTTGGCTGTGCCGAGTCATCTTATACTTTGTGATTTTATGGTACTGGCTCTTTTCCAATGCTGCGCGTCAGGCTTCACTGTTGTACTTAAAAAAAATGCATCATTTTGCAGGTGCGCAGTCGCCGTTTCAGGCTGAGCCGCAGCTGTGGCACAGCTATACGCATTTTATGCAATTTGGCGAATGTATTTTAGATAAAATTGAGGGCTGGCTCGGGCATATTCCTGAGCAGAACTTAAAGCTGCATGGTCATGCGCACTTTCGTTCGCACTATCAAAAAGGTGCGGTGATAGTGGTGTCACACTTTGGCAATATTGAATTGCTGCGCGCCGTCAAAGCAGAGCATCCGCAGAAAATTAATGTGTTGGTTTATCAAAAACATGCTACCAAGTTCAATGCATTTTTAAAAAAACTGAATGAACATGCCGATGTTAATTTGGTTTCGGTGGATGAGTTGGGAATTGAAACAGCAATGATTTTACAGGATAAGTTGGATCAAGGTGAATGGGTGATTGTGGCAGCAGACCGCGTACCCGTGCAGTCAGATCGTGTACAATCGGTTGCTTTTTTAGGAGAGCAAGCGCTGTGGCCGCAAGGCGCTTGGATCTTGGCTAGCTTATTGAAAGCTCCTGTGTTGGCAGTGTTTTGCTATCGAGTTGATACACATTTTGAAGTGCATATTCATCAAGTGGTGGAGCAGTTGGACTGGCCGCGTAAAGAGCGTTTACAGGCCATGCAACAGACCACAAGACAGTATGTCCAACTGTTGGAACAGCATTGCATACGCGCGCCCTATCAATGGTTTAATTTTTATAATTTTTGGAATAAAGGATAAGTCTTGTGTTAATGGTTGGGGAAACTCCGCTCAGTATTGAAGATGTTGTGGCTGTAGCGCGTAAAGAAAAACAGGTGGTATTGCCTACCTCTGCTGAATGGACAGCATTGATTCAACGCGGTGCAGATTTCCTCGATCAGCTGTTGCAAGACGAAGGCGTCATTTATGGCGTGACCACGGGTTATGGAGACTCGTGCTTAGTCGGAATTCCAGCCCACCAAGTGCATGAGCTGCCGCTGCATTTGTCGCGTTTTCATGGCTGCGGCATGGGGCAAAACTTAGACTTAATTACCGCACGTGCTGTCGTGGTGGTGCGTTTATGTTCTTTGGCACGCGGCTATTCGGGTGTCTCGCATGCCTTGTTGCAGCGGTTGGTCTGGATGCTGAATGAAGATGTGATTCCGGTGATTCCATCTGAGGGTTCGGTCGGTGCCAGTGGTGACTTGACCCCTTTGTCTTATATCGCTGGGGCATTGGTCGGTGAGCGCGATGTGTACTATCAAGGCCAGATCGTGCCGATTGCAAAAGTGTATGCCGAAAAAGGTTTGCAGCCTTTGGTGATGCGTCCTAAAGAAGGTTTGGCCCTGATGAATGGTACAGCGGTTATGACTGCGATTGCCTGCCTGAATTATAAAAAAGCCGAACAGATTTCTTTTGCCAGTACTTTAATTACTGCATTGAATGTTTTGGCTTTAGAGGGTAATCCAAGTCATTTTGATGAAGTCCTGTTTGCACAAAAACCACATCCGGGACAGCAACATATTGCAGCGCAGTTACGCGACTGGTTAAACAGTGAAGTACAAACCGAACACCAAAGTTCACGCTTGCAAGACCGTTATTCATTGCGCTGTGCACCGCATGTGATCGGGGTGTTTGAAGACTCTAAACTGTGGCTGCGTCAGTTTATTGAAAATGAGCTGAACTCAAGCAATGACAATCCATTAATTGACCCAGTCAACCTGCGGGTACTGCATGGTGGGCATTTCTATGGCGGACATATTGCCCAAGCCATGGATAGTCTAAAAATCATGATTGCGAATATTGCTGACCTGATGGATCGTCAATTGGCGCAGTTGGTGGACTATAAAATGAACAATGGTTTACCGCGTAATTTAACTGGTTCAAGTCCTGAGCGGTTACCGCTGAATCATGGCTTTAAAGCAGTGCAAATCGGGGTTTCGGCATGGACGGCAGAAGCCTTGAAACAGACACTCGCTGCGTCGATTTTCTCACGTTCAACCGAATGTCATAATCAAGACAAAGTCAGTATGGGCACCATTGCCGCACGTGATGCTAGCCGTGTCATTACTCTGACCGAACAAGTGATTGCAGCACTCAGTTGTGCAGCAGTTCAAGCAGTTAAACTTAAAGGTGTAGATACAGAACTCAGCCCTGTTTTAAGAGCATTTCAATACTGGGTGCTTCAGAGCTTCACCTACGTAGCGGAAGATCGTCCTTTGCAACAAGAGCTTCAAACGCTGGTCAATCGTTTTGATCATTTAGAATTGTTAGACAGCATTGCTGTTCAATATTTATAGGAAATGAGCATGTATGCTGATGTAATTATTGAAGTGCCTTTTCATGACGTCGACACCATGCATGTGGTGTGGCATGGGCATTATTTAAAATATTTTGAAATTGCACGTTGCAAACTGTTAGATCAATTTCACTATAACTATAACCAAATGCGCGACTCGGGCTATGCATGGCCTGTCATTGAAAGCTATGTGCGCTATGTGCAAGGCATCGAATTTGAACAGAAAATTCGTGTGCGCGCTGTTTTGAAAGAGTGGGAAAATCGCTTGAAAATTGAATATCTGATTTTTGATGCGGTCTCGGGTAGAAAGTTGACCAAGGGCTTTACTTCGCAAGTGGCAGTTCATATTGAAAAACGTGAAATGTGTTTTCAATCCCCACAGGTGTTGTTGGATTGTTTAAATGCATGGCCTGAGTTTAAGGCGGAGTAATGCAAGCATGATTCGATACAAATTCTCCACGATGATTTTCGTTGCGTGTACAGCCAGTGTGATAACTTTGCTTGCTCCCACAGCGAATGCACAAAATACTGAATTGAAGCAGGTATTTGCTCAGCTTGGCGCAACGCCTGTGGTGCGTGCCCAATTTGAGCAGCAGAAAAAACTGGCAGCATTGAATAAAACCTATGTGTCCAAAGGTACTGTGCTGTTCAGCAAAAACCAAGGCGTGCTGTGGCAGATTCAAAGTCCAGTCAAGGCCGATTTGGTGGTGACACCGCGTAAGCTGGTACAAAAGACGCAGCGCACGTCCAGTCAAATTGAAGTCGATAAGACTCCTTATGGCTCTGTAGCGACGATGTTTTTACAGTTGATGTCGGGCAATGAAGCGGCGCTCGCTAAAAACTTTAATGTGGTGTCTGCCAATTACAGCCCAACGCAGTGGAATGTCAGCTTAACGCCGAAAAGCAGTCTATTTAAAAAGCTTTTTGTCCAAGTCGATGCGCAAGGTCAGCGTTATGTGGACCGTATTACCATTTTGGAACAAGCCAATAACCGCACCATCATTCGTTTTAGCCAGCAAATGGCTCAACCTCAAACTTTAACGGCTGCGGAAAATGCGCTTTTCCAATTGGCAAAATAAATTTAGCGCTCTGTGGTTGTTGGTGCTGTGTGTCATTGCTTTGGCACTGGGCGTGGCTTGGCTGAATAAAGGCATCAAGATTGAGACCAATATTTTTGCTTTGCTGCCTGAAGCCCATCAAGATGCTCATCTGGAACAAGCACAGCAATATGTGAGTCAGCAGTTAAATGACAAAGTTTTTGTGGTGTTGGATGCCAAAGCAGATCTGCAATTAGAACAGGCAACGCAAGTACTCAAAACCCAAGCCGACCAAAGTCAGCTGTTTTTACCTGTGCGTCCGCAGCTTGATCCTGATCAATTTGCCCAAGCACTGTATCAGCACAAAGCAGGGCTATTATCCAAGTCAGATCAGCAGATTTTGCAAGGGCAAGATGATGTTGCTTTGATGGAGCAGGGCTTATTGCAACTGATGAGTCCGGGCATGCCTATTACGGCTGAAATGCTCAAGCAAGATCCTTTGCTGTTGTTTCCGCGTTATGCAGTGGGGTTAGGTGCTTTACAAAGCAATGCCGATATCAATTTAGAGCAGGGCTTTGCCACAATTCGTGATGCGCAAGGCATCTCACGCCTGATGGTGCTTCAGCTCAATAATAGCCCTTATAATATTGTCTACCAAGAACAGACCGCTGCGTTTATCCAAAATATCAAGCAGCAGCTCAACCAGTTGCAGGTCAAGCCGCATTGGACGGGCACGCTGCTGTTTGCACAGTTCGGCACCAACTCTGCCAAAGAGGAAATCTCCACCATTGGCGTGGGTTCGACCCTCGGGATTTTGCTTTTGGTCTGGTTTGGCTTCCGTTCGATACGACCGATGCTGACGGAAATGGTTGCAGTCGGCACAGGCAGCTTGGTGGCCTTTGCTGTGACCTATTGGGTTTTTGGCGAAATTCACCTGATGACACTGGTCTTTGGTGCCAGTCTGATTGGGGTCTGTGTTGATTTTTCATTTTACTTCATGGCCATGCAGTCTCAGCACCGACAGATCGATGGATTTACTGTTCTAAAGCCGTTATTGCCGAGTCTATTTGTGGGGTTAATGACCACGCTATTGGCCTATGTGGTGCTTAGTTTTACCCCATTTCCGGGCTTTAAACAGATTGCAGTCTTTTCTATGGTTGGACTGAGTGCCGCATGGGTGACCAGTATTTTACTACTGCCACGTCTACCTGCACTGAATGCGGAACCTGCGATACGTGCACTGGGCTTTATTGGCAAAGCACGCAGTTATGTGCAGAGTCGAAATACACTGCGTTATGGCATGATTGCACTGATTCTACTGGTGACGGGTAGTAGTCTCGCCTTGCTGAAAAGCAATGATGACATTCGTAATTTACAAAGTATAGATGCCACTTTAAAGCAGGAAGACCAATATGTTCGTTCACGTTTTATGCAGCAGCAAAGCAGCGAATACTTTGTGGTACAGGGCAGAACCTCAGCAGAGTTGGAGCAGCGCGAACAGCAACTACTGGCAGAGCTTGCGTCCTTGCAACAGGCTGGCAAGTTGGATGCTGTACAAGCTTTAGGGCAGTGGATTCCATCGTTTGAGCAGCAAAAAAAGAATGTTGAAATGTTACAGGCGATTCCTCAGCCGGCTTTAGTGGAATATGCGCAAGCGTTGCAGCTCAACGCAGCGGATATTTTAAACTGGCAAGCGCATTTAAAAGACCAACCGTTATTGACCGAAGCGGTCTTTAAAGATCATCCTCTGCATTTTTTGCAGATGAGTCCGACACAACGTTTGGTGATGCTGCAAAATGTGCATGACGTCAAAGCCGTGCAACAGCTTGAAAATGCGGATGTACAACTGTTACGCCCCGTTCATCAACTGTCTGAATTGTTTAAACAGCATCGTGTGCAGGCACAGTGGCTATTAGTTAGTGCTTTGATGATTTTAGCCATTGGCTTGGGTATACTTTATGGCAAAAAATCTATTCTGCCTTTGGTACTGCCCGTCAGTATGGCTCTAATGACCACGTTTGCGATTCAAACCTGGCTGGGTGTGGAGATTAATTTATTCAGCATTATGGGCACCTTCCTGATCATGGGAATTGGGGTGGACTATGCGATTTTCTACCGCCACGGACATGATCACCCGCAGGTAGTGGGCATGGCTTTGTTCCTGTGCATGATGTCGACGTTCTTTGGTTTTGGTTTGCTGTCCTTTAGTCATACCTATGCCATTCACAGTTTTGGCTTAACAGTGTTGCTGGGCGTTATTTTTTCATTTATTTATGCCACACTTTTTACATCCTCCGATGCAAAACATGTGGTGGTTCAACAATATCAGCCAAAGAGCTGAGTCAAAGGGTACAGTGCAATGAGCACCATGCAACAGACAGATGTTTTAATTATTGGGGCGGGACCATCAGGCAGTTCGGCAGCAGCTTTGCTACGCCAAAAAGGCCATCAAGTCACAGTTATCGAAAAGCAATATTTTCCACGCTTCTCCATTGGAGAGTCTTTATTACCGCAGTGTATGGTGTTTTTGGAAGAAGCGGGCTTATTGGATACGGTTCGTGCACATGCCGATGAATATGCCTTTCAGTTTAAAAATGGCGCGGCTTTTTTAAGAGGTAAGCAGCGCAGTTTTTATGACTTTACTCAAAAGTTTAGCGAAGGTCCAGGCACTACATGGCAGGTAAGACGTGCCAACTTTGACCAGCTTTTGGCACAGCAAGCCGAAAAAATGGGCGCAGATATCCGTTTTGGTCATGAAGTTTTGGAGGTCGACGTGGCATCTACACAACCGATTTTGACGGTCAAAGATGCGCAAGGCGACAGCTACCAAATTCAAGGCAAATTCCTCTTAGATGCCAGCGGTTTTGGTCGCATATTACCAAAGTTTCTTGACTTAGAAAGCCCGTCGGACTTTCCAGTGCGCCGTGCGGTCTTTACCCATATTGAAGATGGTTTGTTGGATGATCCTGAATTTGACCGCGAGAAAATTTTAATTACCGTGCATGAAAAAGACCACCGTGCGTGGTATTGGCTGATTCCCTTTGCCGATGGGCGTTCTTCATTTGGTATTGTGGCGGAGCAAGATTTTTTTGAAAAATACGGCTATGACGGCAGTGCAGATTATGATTTAGAAGCCTTGCAAAAACGTATTTTGGCCGATGATGTCAGTTTGTCGCATTTATTGCGCCATGCTAAGCATGATACTCCTGTGCGTACTTTGGTGGGCTACTCTGCCGATGTTAAACATTTGGCATCTGAAAACTATGCACTACTCGGCAATGCAGGTGAGTTCCTCGATCCTGTCTTTTCTTCAGGGGTAACCATTGCCTTAAAATCGTCTAGTCTAGCTGTGCCATTTGTCGAGCAAGTGTTGCAAGGTGAGAAGGTAGACTGGATGGAGCAATATGAAAAACCGTTACGTAAAGGCATTCAAGTGTTCCGTGCCTATGTCGAATCATGGTATTCAGGTGAGTTTCAGGATGTGGTATTTTCGATTCAGCAGGATGAAAAAATCCGCCGTATGATTGCTTCTTTACTCGCAGGTTATGCGTGGGATGCAAGCAACCCGATCCATCGTAATGCCAAGCAACGCTTGAGCACTTTGGCCGAATATTGTCGAGAAGAACAAACTCAAATAACTTTAGAAAGAGTCGCTGACCGATGAAACTTGAGCTGCGTTTTAAAACTGTCAGTTGGGTTTTAGTCAGTGCTCTGCTTTGTAGTGCCTGCCAAAGCTTGATTCCCAAGGCGCAGGGGCTCGCGACCCCACAGTGGGTTGCGCAAAATTATCAACGTCAAGATCAAATCGAAGTACAGTGGAAAACCCAGAGTTTCAGCTTTTTAATGTATCAGAAACAACGGGGGCAGTCGCTTGATATGTTAGCGCTTAGCCTCACAGGACAGCAGTTGTTTAAGCTCAGTTTTGATGGTCAAAAGGTCGAAGCTGAACAGCGCATTGATCCAATGAAAAGATTACCTTTTGATTATGTAGTGCGTGATATTCTCTATGCCACATATCCAAATTTTGCTGCCTTACATACAGCTCAAAATGCGGTCGTGCAGAAAGACGATACCATTTATATACAGCAGCAACCCGTGTTGAAAATTCAGCAAAATGAAGGAGCAATTAAACTGGATAATTTGCAAGTGCCTTATCAGATGGTGATCAGCACGGTGAGCAATACTTTAGAAGATGATCAAGGTGACCATCATGACTAAAAATCTACAGCATGTTTCAGCCGTGGGTATTCAGTTCAGTGCGGCGCTGTCGGCTTTGGGACAAAATGCCGCTGAGCTTCAACATGCCTTGACCAACCCTGAAAATACCCTATCGCAACGAGGAGATCTGATTGCGGGGCGTTCGGTCTGGGTCGGCGCATGTGATCAAACCTTAGTTCAAGCAGTGCCTGAAAGCTTGAACGGTGTAGACTCACGGAATCTACGCTTTGCGCTGACGGCTCTGGCGCAAATTGAAACTGAAATTCATGCTTATACAGCACAGTTTGCTAAACAACGTCTTGCTGTGATTGTCGGTACTTCAACCTCAGGCATCGCGGATAATGAGTCTGTCTTAAAAGTCCAGTTTCAACAGTCTGTACCGCAGTCTGTACAGCACCAAAAACAAGAAATGGGCAGTTTAGCGGAAGCCTTACAACAGTATTTGGGCTGGGAAGGGCCAGCCTATACCATTTCTACCGCTTGCTCCTCGGCAGCTAAAGCACTGGCGGCGGGGCAACGTCTGCTGAATGCAGATCTGGCTGATGCTGTCTTAGTAGGTGGAGTTGACACCTTATGCAAGCTAACCTTAAATGGTTTTGATAGTTTAGAAAGCTTATCGAACGGAATTTGTCAGCCCTGTGGAGCCAACCGTGACGGCATTAATATTGGTGAAGCGGCAGGATTGTTTTTACTGTCCAATGCGCCTGCCCCCGTGATGTTGTTGTCGAGTGGCGAGTCAATGGATGCATGGCATATTTCAGCACCGCATCCAGAAGGAATTGGGGCTGCGGAGGCGATGCAAAAAGCTTTAGACGCTGCACAGCTTGAAGCAGGCGATATTGGATATTTGAACTTACACGGGACTTCTACACCGCAAAATGATGCGATGGAAATTAAAGCGGTACAGACCGTTTTCTCAGATACAGTTGTGGCCGTAAGCAGCACCAAACATAAAACAGGACATTGTCTAGGGGCCGCGGGTGCAATCGAAGCTTTTATTTGCCAACAGGTTTTATTAGATCAATCTTGGTTACCCCTACATCATGCAGGTGAATTGGACGATGCTTTGGCTGGGCAAAACTATGTGCTTTCACCGCATTTAGCTGCACCGATTCGCTATGCGATGAGTAATTCTTTTGCTTTTGGTGGCAGTAATATCAGTTTAATTTTTGGGACGGCTTTACCATGATGGATGCAGTACAGTTTATTCCACATGCAAAACCGATGGTTTTCGTGAGCCATTTGATTGAAGCCAATGATGAATTTGCTATTGCAGAACTTCACATCACACCTGATTTGATGTTTTGTGAGCCAGAAGGCTTGCCCACTTGGAGCAGCATTGAGTTGATGGCGCAGACTATTAGCGTCTATGCCGGTTATAAAGGACAAACTCAGGGCTTGCCACCGAAAATTGGCTTTTTATTGGGAACGCGTAAAATGCAGTTGCCTTGTGCTTATTTTAGTTTGGGCACAACCGTGAGGATTCGAGTAGAACAAAGTTATCTGCACGAGGGTTTGGGGCAGTTTCATTGTGAAATTGAATATCACGAACATCGGTTCAGCGCCATGTTGAGCGTATTTGAGCCTGAAAATATGAATGAAATCATCGGAAAATTAGTGTGAACAGAAGAATTTTAGTCACGGGTTCGAGTCGTGGGATAGGTAAAGCGATTGCTTTGGAGTTGGCAAAGGCAGGCTTTGATGTCACGGTACATGCTCGTTCAAGACAGTCTGAGGCCGAAGCGGTGGCTCAGGAAATTCAAGCGCTTGGACAGGCCAGCCATGTACTGATGTTCGATGTGAATGAGCGTGAAAAAATTGCCGCTATTTTAGAGCAAGATATAGCACAGCATGGTGCTTTTTACGGTGCAGTGCTGAATGCAGGATTAACCCGTGATGGTGCTTTCCCCGCACTGACTGATGAAGACTGGGATGACGTGGTCTCGACCTCTCTGAACGGTTTTTATAATGTGTTGAAACCATTGATGATGCCAATGATCCGCTTGAAAAAGGGTGGACGTATTGTGACATTATCTTCAGTGTCTGGAATTATGGGGAACCGTGGTCAGGTCAATTATAGTGCTGCCAAAGCAGGCTTAATTGGTGCGACCAAAGCATTGGCACTAGAGTTGGCAAAACGCAAAATTACGGTGAACTGTGTGGCTCCGGGCTTGATAGAAACCGAAATGGTCACAGAGGAAGTCAAAGAACATGCCTTGAAAATGATTCCGATGCAACGTATGGGGCAGGTAGAAGAAGTCGCTAAAGCGGTAAAGTTTTTATGTAGTGATGATGCCAGTTATATCACCCGCCAAGTGCTTTCAATTAATGGAGGCCTGATCTAATGAAACGTGTTGTTGTAACAGGCATGTCTGGGATTACTTCTTTGGGTGAAACCGCAGAGCAAATTTTTGAGCAGTTTACACTCGGTAAAAGTGGCATTCGCTATATGTCCGATTGGGAGATCTATCCTGATTTACGTAGTAAATTAGCTGGTCCAGTTGAGTCATTTACTGTACCGAAGCATTTTAACCGTAAAGTTACTCGTGGTATGGGGCGTGTTGCCTTAATGTCCACGGTATGTGCTGAAAAAGCATTGGAAGACGCAGGTTTACTCCATGCTGATATCTTAAGAAGTGGCGATGCAGGCGTGGCTTTTGGTTCTTCTGCGGGCAGTGTGGATGCTGTGCGTGAGTTTGGTACCATGTTGCTTGAGCATAATATGAGTCAACTCAATGCCACGACCTACATTCGTATGATGTCACATACCAGCGCGGTCAATATGACGGTGTATTTTGGGCTAAAAGGTTTAACGCTGCCGACCTCAAGTGCGTGTACTTCCGGTTCGATGGCCATTGGACAAGCTTATGAAGCGATTAAATACGGCAAGCAAACTGTGATGATTGCAGGTGGAGCAGAAGAGCTCAGCGCTGCGGGTTCAGCTGTGTTTGATGTACTATTAGCGACCAGCGTTCAAAATGATCATCCAGAGAAAACTCCGCGTCCCTTTGATGCAAATCGGGATGGTTTGGTTGTTGGTGAAGGTGCAGGCTGTTTGATTTTAGAAGAATATGAACATGCTCAAGCACGTGGAGCGACTATTTATGCTGAGATCATCGGTTATGGCAGCAATACTGATGGTCAGCATGTGACGCGACCTGATTCTGAGATGATGGGACGCTGTATGCAATTGGCACTGAAAGATGCACAGCTTACTGCTGCGGATATTGATTATATTAATGCACATGGCACTTCGACTGATCAGGGTGATATTGCTGAATCACAAGCAACTGTGCGTATATTGGGTCAAAAGCCAATCAGTTCATTAAAAAGCTATTTTGGTCATACTTTAGGTGCATGTGGTGCAATTGAAGCATGGCTCAGCATTGAAATGATGCAACGTAATCAATTCGTGCCAACTTTAAACTTAGATAACATTGACCCTGCGTGTGCGGAATTAGATTATATTTGTGGTGATATTCGCCCGATGTCAGCAAAAATTATTATGACGAATAATTTTGCCTTTGGTGGCATTAATACATCATTAATTTTCAAAAATAATATAGACCATAACTGAAACAGAGGGTAAAAAATGGGGTTTAAAAAAACACTATATATCTTATCAGCAGTGAGTATGCTGGGATTAACAGCTTGTAGTACTGTAAAAATTTCTGATTATCCGCAGCGGCAAGTAATGACAGCAAAACATGTGACTGCAGCTGATATTGAGAACAATATTCGACTGGGTGTTGGGCAAAATGCGCGCACTGGTTGGGTAGTTGAACAGGCAGATCAGACAAAGGTAGTTGCGGGTTTAACACGTCGTAGCCATTATTTACAAGTAACCTATCTCATCTCAGGTAATCAAGTCAGTTCACAAATTACAGGCAGTCGTAATCTCGATCAACGCGGTAATAAAATTCATAAAAATGCGATGGCATGGAAGGCACGTTTAGATAATTCGGTATTTACACAACTTTCAAAAACGTTAAATTAAATAAGAGAGCAATTACTATGAATATTAAGCAATTTGGCTTCACAGCTATTCTGGGACTAGCTGCATTTACATCAGCACAAGCAGCTGATCAAATGCATGATTTTAATTTCCAAGAAGCTGTAAACCGTGCTGTTGCTGATGGGGTGTTGGATGGTTCAGTAAAATTTTATTTGGCGGGAACCAAGTCGGGCGGTAAGGTGATTGAAAAGGGATTAGTGACCAATAAAAAGACCAATGGTTTTGCCAAATCTGCGGAAAGTTCATGTGATCATGTACTTCGTTCGGCATTGATTCAATTTCAAAATACAGCCAAAGCCAAAGGCGCCAATGCGGTGACCAATCTGGTGAGTTTCTATAAGTCCAATGAAACACGTAGCACTACGACTTACCAATGTGCGAAAGGTACGGCATTAGCAGGGGTGGCATTAAAAGGTGACTTAGTAAAGTTCTAATATGGTCTGATAGCAAGGTCTTTCTAGAAACAAGAGAAAGACCTTATCTGACTGGATTGGCCGCTGCGGTGTGGAACTGGAAACTCTGGCGAATGCTTTAAAAGAGGTGGTGCTGCAACAGCATGTGCTTGCATGCAGTTGAAACACCGGTCACCATCATGCGGATGGGTGTGAATGATAAAAAAACCGAAGAAAGGTTATGTCTGGGCTTATGCCACCACGCAGTACAATCCAATTCAAGCCGTGATTTATGACTTTCAGGTCAGCATCTTGAAGCGTTCCTGAAAGACTGGCAGGGCCGTCTGGTCTGTGATGATTACTGTGGTTATAAACACACTTTATCAGGCCAATTCATTGAGGTGGGCTGCATGGCACATGCGCGTCGTAAATTCCATGAACTGTATGTGACCAAAAAAACTCAGGTCACTGAATAGGCATTAGTGCTGATTCAGAAACTGTATGCGATAGAAGCAGAACTCAGGAGAAAGACCGACGGTACGGCAGAACAGCGCCGCGAATACCGACAACAGAATAGTCAACCGGTGATGCAACAACTGTATGAATGACTCAACCAACATTATCTGACGGTACCATCGAGTTCTCCAACTGCCAAGGCCATCAATTACACTCTGAAGCGTTGGCCAGCTTTAAGCCGCTATCTGCATGATGGCAATCTACCGATTTGCAATAACTGGGTGGAAAACCAAATGCGCCCCTGGGCGTTGGGACGTAAGAACTGGTTATTTGCAGATTCGCTGCGCAGCGGTCAGCGAGCAGCCAATATCATGACTTTAATCCAGTCAGCAAAGCTGAATGGGCTGGATCCGTATGCCTATTTAAGTGATGTGCTGAAAAGGTTGCCGACACATAAAGTGACCCAAATAGAAGAATTACTGCCACACCGCTGGAAACCTGAACCGAATTAAAAAATAGGGATGGGGTTCAGCGGACACTTACGGTGCAACGCACTGCCTCGATTATCGGGATCAGCAACTTATCACAAAGGTGAGCGCCACGGTAGAAAATCAGGGGGGGGGAATGTGCACTTGATTGTATCGGAGGTTTGGCACAAGCACTGACTTTCTCAATGCTAGGCTTTAACGGGCAATTAGTTGAACTGTTGAGCACCATTAATTCTTTTCAACATCACAATGCGTTTGATCACGGGTTAACTTTGCATCAGTTAAGCCTGAGAGCTGGTCATGTTAATGGCGAAAAGTGCATGAAATCAATCACTCAAGCGGGCATTGCTATGAATAACCTTCTTTATCAGAGCATCATTGCTTCTGTGCAAACCAACATAATTACCTTAAGCGATATTCCAGACATTCTAAAAAAAGCAGACAAGGCCATGCCCGAGGAAAATACGTTGCTAGGGTTTAGATATAACTTTACGTTATACCTGATATCCTTTATTGCGATTGGAGTAATAATCTCAAAAGCTGGATAATATCATCATCAACGAAACAACGTATTCACTATCCAAACATAAGGAATCTATTATGAGTGACATCGTCTGGCCTGAAGGCTTTGTACCCGGTTTTACTGACAACTTTTGTTCAAATGAAGTGATTGTCGCAGGTCTTTCAACAAAAGATATCTGGCCTCTACTTAATACACCGGCATTATGGCCAACTTACTATGCTAACTCTGCTAATCCTCGTTTTTATGACGAAAAAGGCCCAGAGTTAGAAAATAACGTTCGATTCTATTTCGAAACTTTCGGCTTCCCTGTTGAGTCACAATGTGTTGAACATGTTGCACCGGTTGAAGGTCAACCTGCACGTGTTGCATGGCATGGCTGGTCAGGTGAAGGTGACACTCGTTTAGATGTACACCATGCCTGGTTAATTGAAGATCTCTCTGGCAATCGAGTTCGCATTCTGACTCAGGAAACTCAAAATGGTAATCCAGCCAAAGAATTAGCAGCAACTAAACCTAATCCAATGATTAATGGCCATCAGGAATGGTTAGACGGTCTTGTTGAAGCTGCACGTAAAGCAAAATAACGTGAGTTTATTTCACTGAATTCAAAAAGCCGTTCTCAGTGTCATTGAGAGCGGCTTTTTTGCTGTATATTGAAATAACTATATAAAACAAAGAATTTTGATTATGGCAAATATTAAAAACCTAGATTTGAATCTTCTTCGCGTCTTTGACACCCTGATGGATGAAAAAAACGTCTCCAGAGCCGCTGAAAAATTGGCAGTAAGCCAACCCGCAGTCAGTGGTATGTTAACGCGCTTGAGGCATAGTCTGGACGATCAGTTATTCATTCGCAGCCAGCACGGCATTGTTCCTACCATTCGTGCGAATGAACTCGCCGGGCCGGTAAAAAAACTACTTAGAGAGTTGGATTCTGTATTAGAACCCACACTGTTTGAGCCTGAAAGTGCTGAGCTAACATTATCCATAGCAGTCACCGACTATTCACTTCGAGCGATTGTTGAACCTTTTTTGTTAGCTTTAAGAAAAGAAGCACCCAATATCAAAGTGGCTGTTCGCTGGATTAATGAACATGAACTTCTTGAACAGATGGAACGGGGAATTATTGATATCGCACTTACAACGCCAGAGACATCCCCTGTTGATTTGCGAGCCAAAACCTTATTTGACGAAACCTATGTTTGTGTTCTTAGAGATGGGCATCCGTTACTGAAAGATGTTTCATTAACCATTGATCAGTTTTGTAGCATTGACCATGCGATCGTATCCTACGTTGGTGGTGCTTTCGAGGGCACCACCGATCAAGTTCTACGTAAAGTACAGAAACAACGCCGAGTCGTCCTCTCTGTTCCCAGCTTTTTATCGCTCGTCGATATTCTAAAAACCAGTGATCTTTGTGCTGTGGTACCGAAACGGCTCATTAAAAATGTGCAGGGCCTAACAACCGTTAATTTACCTTTTGAAGTGCCCGGGTTTACCAAAATCATTGCGTGGCATGAGCGTACTCATGAAAGTGAAGCTCATCGATGGATTCGAGAATTGATATTCCGAATTTGTAATGAAATTTAAGTTAACAAAACTATGTGGCGAAGAAAACTCATCCACAGAGTTTCGATATGCATTACTTAATTTGTCGGAATTTTAGCTCAAAAATGATTTTTAGAGCGATACTGAAAATGCAAACTGTACGAGGTGGAAACGCAAGAAACATGGACCTGAATATCGTCGTCAATGGCGTAAATTACATATTGGTTTAGATGCTAAAACCCTGCAAATACGTGCTATTCAGCTCACAACCAATAATGTCAGTGATTCACAGGTACTTGGTGATTTACTTGCTCAGATTCCACAAGATGAGCAGATTGAATCTGTTTATACCGATGCAGCTTATGACACCAAGAAATGCCGTCAGGTTATTGCCGATCGGCAAGCGCATGCGGTGATTCCACCTATATATAGCTAAATTCTAAAAAAACTAGCACATGGTATGATCTGTAAAACCTCATTTCCTATGGTTTTAGGTGTGATAATAAATTAAGTATTCAGCTATAGTAAAAATGCGAAACCATGGAAAGATACAAAGAGCAGCTCGCTAGAGCGAAATGAATTACTTCGAACAGTGGTGGTGTTTTAAAAAGTATGCTGATATTAAATGAAGCCATTATTGATGTAAAAGAAGGTTAAGTCGAAGGCTTTAAAATGGTTTTCAAGCTTTTTGGAGAAATTGCAACTTCTTCTAAAACC
>NZ_JBIMCF010000032.1:0-20270 GCF_048551975.1 Acinetobacter johnsonii
AACACCCCGAATCAGACGTATGAGCAAACTAAAACCGAGCTAATTGCTTAACTCGGTTTGAAGTGGAATACTGTCAATCTATTTCAGGACAAGACATCATGGTTTATTGAAGCAATAAGCTGTTAATCCGTTTGATATATTCGGCAGGATCATCAGGTAAGCCACCTTCAGCAATCATCGCTTGGTCAAAAATCACATTGGCCAAGTCATCAAACTGTGCCGAATTTTCTAATTTTTTCACCAATGGATGCTCTGGGTTAATTTCCAAAATTGGCTTGCTTTCAGGTACGGCCTGACCCGCTTGCTGCAGCATACGAATCAATTGTGGTGAAAGTTCTCCCTCACCTGTCACTAAGCATGCAGGTGAATCGACCAAACGTGTGGTCACACGTACTTCTTTGGTCTTGGCTTTCAATGAATCAGACAATTTTTCAACCACAGGTTTAAACTGCTCTGCAGCTGCTTCAAGTGCTTTCTTCTCTTCGGCATCTTGTAAATCACCTAAGTCGACTGCACCTTTCGCTACATTCTGCATTGGTGTGCCATCAAACTCATGCACAAATTCCATTGCCCATTCATCAACACGGTCTACCATGAGTAAGACTTCAATGCCTTTTTTCTTAAACAGCTCAAGTTGTGGTGAGTTCTTCGCAGCATTGAGACTGTCTGCAGTCACATAGTAAATCGCTTTTTGCCCCTCAGGCATACGCGCTTTATAGTCCTGCAAAGAAGTGCTCACCGCATCATTGTTTGAAGTTGAGAAGCGTAAAAGTTTTAAAATACGCTCACGGTTACCAAAGTCTTCGCCTAAACCTTCTTTCAACACTGAACCAAATTCACGGTAAAAGGTTTTGAACTTCTCTTGATCTTTTTCATCTTCCGATTTGGCTAAAGCATCCAACATGGTCAATACACGGCGTGCATTCCCTTCACGAATGGTTTTCACATCACGGCTTTCTTGTAACAACTCACGACTAACGTTCAGTGGTAAATCGGCACTATCAACCACCCCTTGAACAAAGCGTAAATAGTTTGGAATCAAGTTATCCGCGTCATCCATAATGAAGACACGTTTCACATAGAGCTTAATCCCCGCTTTGGCTTCACGGGTAAAGATATTGGCTGCAGCTTTGCTCGGTACATACAACAACTGCGTATATTCAGTACTGCCTTCGACACGGTTATGCGCCCATGCCAGTGGGGCTGCAAAGTCATGGCTGAGATTCTTATAAAACTCGACATACTGCTCTTCAGTCACTTCATTTTTATTACGTGTCCACAGGGCGCTGGCTGAGTTAATCGCTTCCCACTCACCCGTTTTCACATACTGACCAGGTTTTGGTTCTTCACCTGCGACCGCTTCTTCTTGCTGCCAAACCTCTTTTTGCATCTCAATCGGCAGGCTAATGTGATCCGAGTATTTATTGATAATTTGCTTCACTTTATGCGACTGTAAATAGTCCAACGCATCTTCACGCAAATGTAAAATAATATCGGTACCGCGGCTGTCTTTGTGGATCTGCTCGACTTCGAACTCACCCGTGCCCGCACTGACCCAACGTACAGCCTGATCAGCATCCACACCTGCACGGCGTGATTCTACGGTAATTTTGTCAGCCACAATAAAGCCCGAGTAGAAACCTACACCGAACTGACCAATCAGTTGTGCATCTGATTTCTGGTCACCGGTGAGCTTAGACATAAAGTCCTTGGTTCCAGACTTAGCAATCGTACCTAAGTGGTCAATCGCCTCTTGTTCAGTTAAACCAATCCCATTATCTGAAATGGTCAGTGTTTGATTGGCTTCATCAAAGCTGACGCGCACATGTAAGTCCGGGTCATTTTCATAATATTCAGGATGATTAATGCCTTCAAAACGCAATTTATCGCAGGCATCGGATGCATTTGAGATCAATTCACGTAGGAAAATGTCAGGATTTGAATACAGTGAGTGCGTCACTAAATGTAATAGCTGAGCCACTTCAGCTTGGAAACTATGTTTATGTACGTTTTGCTCGCTCATCAATCGCTCCTTAATGTATTAAGTCTTATAGAGAATGCTTAATGAATTGGAGTGAGCGATACGTTTTTCAATAGCAATCGCAAGTTTTTTTGCTTTTTTTAAAATGGGCCCTGACGGTAAATACGATCTAGCTGTAGTTCTAACTGCTGCTGGCGCATTTTATACACATCCATGAGGCAACGTTGTGAAGTACCACAACGGTCACGGAGACTCAACCACTTCACTTGCTCATCTTGAATCAAGCCACGTGTCCCCATCGGAACAAGACGTTTTAAGATGGTATAGGTGGTGGCCATTTTCACATCGGCATCGTTGATTTGGCGATACTCACAAATCGCATGTTCTGTCGTGGTTTTTGCTTTATCACAATTAAAACTTGCTGCTTGAGCATGCATGCTCCACGCCAAAGCACAAACTAAACCAATTCCGAGCATAGATTTCATTTTTATCACTCTCTTATTTTGTTTCTATCCATTCTATAGACGATTTTCTTTTAATACTGAATCATCGTGATTTATTTCAGCTTTGACCACTATTCAACTTTAGTCTTTGCATAAAAAAACCCCATCATTGATGAGGTTCTTAAAAAGCTACTTTTGATTATTAAAATTTGTAGCTATAACCGAGGGTATAAATCACTGGATCGATATCTAATTTGAAGTTTTCAACCACAGTTTCAACTTTTGGGTTTAAGTCTGCATAACGAACATCGACAAACACACCCCAGTTTTTTGCATCAGCAGGTTGGTAATTAAAACCAAGTTGAGCAGCATAGCCGTAGTCATCTTTGACTTTAACTTTAGTTCCTGAGAGTACACCTGAAGTTTCTTCATCCCATGCAATAAAAGCTGTTGCACCGACACCAATATAAGGCGTGAAACCTGTTGAGTTTTTAAAGTTATATTTTGCAGTTAATGTTGGCGGTAAATGTTTAATTTTTACTGCTTCTGCACCATTAATGAGTATATCGTGGCTAATTGGCGTTGCTAGCAGTAACTCTGCAGAAATATTGTCATTAAAGAAATATTCAACCGATGGCGTAAACGCGAGTTCGCTATCTGCTTCAACCGTTAATGTACCATTCGCAATTTTCGTGTCCTGCGTTGGTGCAACTGCAGATCCACCGACTTTGACTTGCCATTGACCTGCCATTGCAGCAGATGCAGAAAGACCCATTAATGTAATTAGAGCAATTTGCTTCAACATTTCAAATAACCTCTGTTTGTAAAATAATTAATATAAAAATTAACATTAACTCATCATAAACAAGAGTGTAATTAATATGCAATTATAATAATAATGTATTTTAAATGCTATTTTTAAGTAATTGTTTTTAATTGATTTAAATATTAAATATACTATTTTAGTTGGTTTTAAATTAATAACGAAAAATCAAAATAAATATATTTTAATTCCAACCTTTTTAATCCGAATTAACATTATAAACCCGATTATTTTAATCTGAATAAATAATAAAAAAGACGATTTAAAATCGCCTTTTTATAATAATTGGATTTTTAATTACAACACCATGGCCGCAATCCAACCGAAAATCATGAGTGGAATATTAAAGTGAATAAAGGTCGGGATCACACTGTCTTTCATGTGATCATGCTGACCATCCATGTTCAAACCCGAAGTCGGCCCCAAAGTGGAGTCAGAAGCCGGAGAACCCGCATCACCGAGTGCTGCAGCCGTACCAATAATCGCAATGGTTGCCGCTGGACTGAAACCAAACTGGATACACAACGGCACATAAATAATTGCTAAAATTGGAATGGTAGAGAAAGAAGAACCGATTCCTAAAGTAATCAGTAAGCCAATCAATAGCATCCAAAATGCAGCGAGTCCTTGGCTAGAACCAATCCACTGCACTGATGCTTCTACCAATGCTGGCACTTGATTGGTCGCCGAAATAACAGATGCAAAACCTTGTGCTGCAATCATAATGAAACCAACTAATGCCATCATTCGCATACCGCTAATAATCACATCATCTGCTTCTTTCCATTTAAAAATTCCCGCACAGCTCAAAATCGCAACACCAACCAGACCAGCTAAAATCATGGAATCTGATGCGACTTGCACCCAAAGCGTAGCAACTACCGCAATGAGAGCCATAGATAACGTAAACTTTGAAATTTCGGGCTTAGACTTCTCACCCGTGATATCAAGTTCAGAAGAAATACTTTGCTGCACTGGTTCTACGTGTACTTCTTCGTATACACGTTTCTTACGGTAACTAAAGAATACAGCAACTAATAAACCAACAAACATGCCAAAAACAGGAATGGCCATTGCTGAAGGGATATCGGCATAATTGATTTTAAAACCATAGGGTTGCCCAAAAGTATTAATGTTTTGACCTAAAATATCATTTAGGAAAATCGCACCAAATCCAAATGGTACCAACATATATGTGGCAACCAAGCCAAAGGTTAGAACACAAGCAATTAGTCGACGGTCTAACTGAAGATGGTTAAACACACTTAATAAAGGAGGAATCAGGACTGGAATAAACGCAATATGTACAGGAATGACGTTTTGTGAACAAATGGCTGCTAACGCGACGGTTATAAAAATCAGATATTTAACCCGATTTTGTGCCTTTTCATTGCTCGAACCTTTCAATGTTTTAATAAGCTTATAGGCCAACAAGTCAGGTAAACCTGAGCGTGCCAAGGCCAAAGCAAATGCACCTAAGACCCCGTAAGCCAACGCAATTTTTGCGCCGCCCCCAAGCCCATTATTAAATGCTTCGAGGGTACCGTGTAGCCCTAAACCAGCCAATAAACCACCTGTGACAGCACCAATAATTAATGCAAATACTACAGGCACACGAGCTAATGAAAGTCCAAACATGACCCCAATAGCGGCAAGAATTGCGAACATAGTGAAAAGAGTGACTTGGAAGAAAGGCGCATTTTATCAGAAAATAACCAAAAAATTCTGCCCTTACAGGTCGCTAGCACCTTTCTCTTTCACAGATCATTTCAGCTGGCTTTAACACAACGCCAGTTTTGAACAAACCTTTTGATTTCTTTAGCAATTACCTCAGGCTGGCTCAAGATTGCCCAGTGGTTGGCATTTACATTCACCCGTTGAAAATTCTCGACCCACTTCGGTATTTCATCGATTAACGCTGGACTCACAAACTGATCCTGCTCCAACACAATCGCTTGTACGGGACAAATTGCAAAGCGTTCCCGAGGTTTCGTCAGGCGTGGGATAAAGTTGGCGCGGTAGAGCCCAACCCCGTGTTTACCATCAGCAGCAATGTGATGATTCAGCGGTAAGTCTGAACGTCCTTCTAAACGCGATAAAACTTTGCCCCAATGCTCAGGACTAAAAAACTGCCATACGGTTGGTGCTAAAAAAGGCAACTGAAAGGCCGCAATATACCAAGACTTCGTTAACTGCTTAAAAAATTGAGGCTTATGTTGTGCGAACTGTTCACGCATCCAAAATGCGGCATGGTCTAAGCATGGGCCTGAAATGGTGGTAAATGACAGCATACGCTCTCTAAACTTTGGCTCAGTCGCGGACTCCCATGACTGAATCGAACCCCAGTCATGCGCAACCAGATGAAAGCTACGCTGTGGGATCACACTATTCACCACACTTTCCAAATCTAGTGATAGCTGAGGCAAGGCATAGGCCCGTGTACGACGCGGCACACTCGACATGCCTGCACCGCGAACGTCATAGGTCACAATATAATAATCTTGCACCAGATGCCCAATCACAGGCTCCCAGACCTCTTGATTATCTGGATAGCCATGCACCAAGACCAGTGCAGGATTGTTCGCATTGCCCCATGTTTTCACATAAAGTCTTTGTTGGTCTGTGGTTTGTACCCAGTAACTTTGCTGCTCCATATTCAGCTCCTTATTGTTATTGACTGTTTTTTATACTTTGCTGGCAAAACGATCAATGCCAATTGATTTGATCGTCTCTAGTATGGATAGAAGTTCATCAGATACCATTGACCGAAATGAGCATTTTAAAAAAACTTGTGACACAGCCGATTGTCGCGAAATACTTTCTCAATCATTTTGCCCCCTTTAAAGGTGCAGGGATTCAAATTGAAAAGTTTGACCTTAAAAACTACCATATTCGTGTCAAAATGCCCCTCACTCGACAAAATCGAAATATTGTCGGCGTACATTTTGGCGGGAGTTTATATGCGATGGTCGACCCGTTTTATATGACCCTGCTGATGCATCACTTAGGCAACAAATATATTGTTTGGGACAAAGCAGCCTCTATCCAATTTCTCAGTCCAGGGCGCAGTACAGTCTATGCAGACTTTCATCTTGATGCCCAAGAAATCGCGACCGTGAAACAACTGGCCGACAACTATGCCCCCGTACATCGTATTTATACCTTAAATATTTACGATGAGGCGGGTATTCGAATTGCAGCAGTGGAAAAGACTTTATATATCCGTCGTAAAAAACCTAAACCGGCACAGCTATAAAAAAAGCACTTCCATGAAGTGCTTTTTTTGAAAATCTGAACTTAAAACATTATTTACGCTCTTCAATAGCAGCACCTGCGCCACCGCCGATGGCACCACCAATGGCTGCGCCGGTATTACCACCAAATACGCTTTTACCCACTGCTGAACCAATCGCACCACCAACACCACTGTAGGTTGCACTACGGTTTGAACCACCTTGAGCTTTACTACCCACAGCTGCACCAGCACCGCCACCAACAGCTGCACCTACACCGCCACCGAGGCTATTCCCCGCAGCACCACCCACTGCACCGCCTAAAGCCGCTGTCCCAATACGTTGCTCCGAAGCACTCATATTCTCACAACCTGCCAACAGCATCGTCGAAAAAGATACCACTGCAATAATACTCATATACTTTTTCATGAGATTTGTCCTTATTGGCTATTTCTTACAGCATAAAAGATCAGTATGAACTTAAAACCCCTGAAATGTTACGGTTACAGGTGCTATTGCTGAAAATTTGTAAGCAAGAAGCCCTCCTGAGAGGGCCTCATACAGCATTCAACTCAAGCTTATTCAGGCTCTTTCACCACAACCACATCTTTGGTGGTGGTGCCATTTTCTTGTAGCACCGCACGCGTCACACTTTCTTGACTTTTCGGATCTTTCACTTGATCCAGTTTAAGCTCCTTACGTATAGGTTCCTGCCCTTTCTTAAACTCAACCCCTTGTGCGTCAATTTGCTTACCTTCTGCAAGGACGACACCGCCTTGACTCAAAATCGATTTCACTTCAACTTGGGATGTCGGAACAATCACGCTACCCTTTTGCACAATCGGTGCCGACATTTTTTTATCTGAAAATTGGCTGGCATTTTCCTCGAGCACTACTTCACGTGCCACAATATCTTTACCACCATTTTTCACTTCAAAAATAGTCGCTTCAGTCGTCCGCACAGGATCTTGACCTGCGACACTACGAATAATCTGTGTTTTGACAATGGGTACAACCGCCTTATCCTCCACGGTGATGGTATTCGGCATCGGTGCTGCCATTGTTTGGCTCACAAATGCGAAGATGCTTAAGCCCAATAGTTTTGATGTCAATTTCATGTGGAACCACCTCTATTTTTTAATCGTTAATGAAGTAAGGAGATTTGTGTACTTATATTTTTACTATAGGAAAAATGTGAAATTTATAAAAGCTTAAAACCGCTTCTGTAACAAAGGGACAAAAAAAAGCCACCCGAAGGTGGCTTTTTCATGCATTTAAAGGGCTAATTACAGACTGTTAAACTCATCGCTAAATGCTTGGCTTAATGCTTGATCAACATCAGAGAAATCATTTACAAGCTCATGCTCTGCAGCTTCAGCTTCTTGACGACGACGCTCTAAGTGATACGCAAGACCAGTACCTGCAGGAATCAAACGACCTACAACTACGTTCTCTTTCAAGCCACGTAAATCATCTTCTTTACCTGTTACAGCCGCTTCAGTTAACACGCGTGTGGTTTCCTGGAACGATGCAGCAGAGATAAACGAGTCAGTAGAAAGCGACGCTTTAGTAATACCCATCAATTGACGTTCAAACTTCGCTGGGAACTTGTTTTGCGCAAGAACAGCTTGGTTCTCTTGCATCACGCGGATGTAATCCACTTGCTCGCCTTTGATGAAGCTTGTATCACCGCCATCAGTGATATCAACTTTACGCAACATTTGACGTACAATCACTTCAATGTGCTTGTCGTTGATTTTTACACCTTGCAGACGGTAAACGTCTTGAACTTCGTTCACGATGTAGTTGGTTAATGCAACTTCACCTTTCAAACGCAAGATGTCATGCGGGTTTTGTGGACCATCAGAAATGGTTTCACCGCGGTTGACATGCTCACCTTCAAACACGTTAATGGTACGCCATTTAGGAATCAGTTCTTCATAAATCTCAGAACCATCATCTGGAGTAATCACTAAACGGTTCTTACCTTTAGTCTCTTTACCGAAGCTTACAACACCTGAAATTTCAGCAAGAATTGCATGCTCTTTAGGTTTACGCGCTTCGAACAAGTCAGCTACACGCGGTAGACCACCGGTAATGTCACGCGTACGTGAAGTTTCTTGTGGTACACGACCAATAACGTCACCCACACCAATTGTTTCGCCATCACGGACAGAAAGAATTGTATTTTGTGGTAGGAAGTAGAACTGCTCACCACCATCCGTCGTATCAAGAACAACCGCAGGACGTAAATCTTTACCAGACGCAGGACGTGCAGTCACAGGTAAGATTTCAATCGTCGTCATACCTGTTGCATCATCAGTTTTAGAGGTAACAGTTACGCCATCAGCAATTTGGCTGAAACGTACTTTACCTGCAACTTCTGTTACAAGTGGGTGTGTGTGCGGATCCCAAGTCGCCACAATACCGCCAGCTTCTACAGCTTCGCCATCTTTCAACAAGATAGACGCACCGTATGGCAGTTTATAACGCTCACGCTCACGACCTAAATCATCCGCAATACCGATTTCACCTGAACGAGAAGTCGATACCAAGTGGCCTTTGGCATGTTGTACTGTTTTCACATTGTGGAAACGTACAGTACCTTTGTTACGTACTTGTACGCTGTTTGCAGCAGAAGTTCGGCTTGCAGCACCACCTACGTGGAAGGTACGCATGGTTAACTGTGTACCCGGCTCACCAATCGATTGTGCAGCCATAACACCCACAGACTCACCAGGGTTCACCTGATGACCACGTGCCAGGTCACGACCATAACATTTCGCACATACACCGAATGTAGATTCACACGCAACCACTGAACGCACTTTAACTTCATCGACACCTTGCTCTTCTAGGAAGTTTGCAAGTTTCTCATCAATCAAAGTGTTACGTGGCAGGATAACGTCGTCAGAACCTGCTTTCTTCACATCTTCAGCAACAACACGGCCCAGTACTCGAGTACCTAAGTTCTCGATCACGTCACCGCCTTGAATGAACGGAGTCATTACAAGACCGCCCAAAGTACCACAGTCAGGCTCAGTAATTACCAAGTCTTGCGCTACGTCTACAAGACGACGTGTCAAGTAACCAGAGTTTGCTGTTTTCAGTGCTGTATCGGCCAAACCTTTACGTGCACCGTGTGTTGAAATGAAGTACTGAAGTACTGTCAAACCTTCACGGAAGTTCGCTTTAATTGGAGTTTCAATGATCGAACCATCTGGTTTCGCCATCAAACCACGCATACCCGCTAACTGACGAATCTGAGCTGCCGAACCACGGGCACCTGAGTCAGACATCATATAGATCGAGTTGAATGATTTTTGCTTCTCATCTTCACCCTGTTTGTTTTTAACAGTGGTAAAAGACAAGTTGTCCATCATCGCTTTCGCTACTTGGTCATTGGTACGTGCCCAAATATCGACAACTTTGTTGTAACGTTCGCCAGCAGTTACGAAACCTTGTTCGAACTGTTGCTCAATTTCACGAACTTCAACTTCTGCTTTTTCAATAATTGAGTACTTCGCAGGTGGAATCACCATGTCTTCCATACCTACCGATACGCCTGAACGTGTCGCTTGACGGAAACCAAGGTACATCAATTGGTCAGCAAAGATAACAGTATCTTTCAGACCTAATTTACGGTAGCAAGAGTTGATTAACTTCGAGATGTTTTTCTTGGTCATCTCAACGTTAATTTGTTGGAAATCCATACCTTCAGGAACAACTTCCCAAAGTAAGCAACGACCTGGTGTAGTATCTACAACGATGGTTTGCTGTTCACGGTTACCATTTTCATCAATCACGGTTTGGTGTACACGTGCTTTAACACGAGCGTGTAACGCAACCTGACCAGTCGCCAATGCACGGTTTACTTCGTGAGTATCCGCAAACACCATGCCTTCACCTTTGGCATTGATTGCATCACGAGTAATGTAATACAAGCCTAAGACAACGTCCTGAGACGGTACGATGATTGGTTCACCGTTCGCTGGAGACAAGATGTTGTTGGTCGACATCATTAACGCACGCGCTTCTAACTGCGCTTCAAGTGTTAATGGTACGTGTACTGCCATTTGGTCACCGTCGAAGTCGGCGTTAAACGCAGCACAAACGAGTGGGTGAAGACGGATCGCTTTACCTTCAATCAGGATCGGTTCAAATGCTTGAAGACCCAAACGGTGAAGTGTAGGCGCACGGTTCAACATCACTGGATGTTGACGAATCACAGATGCAAGAACGTCCCAAACTTCTGGAGTTTCGCGCTCAACCATTTTCTTCGCAGCTTTAATGGTTGTTGCTTGGCCAGATGCTTGTAGCTTCGCGAAAATGAATGGCTTGAATAATTCAAGTGCCATTTTCTTCGGAAGACCACATTGGTGCAGACGTAAAGTAGGACCTACAGTAATTACCGAACGACCCGAATAGTCAACACGCTTACCAAGTAAGTTTTGACGGAAACGACCTTGTTTACCTTTGATCATGTCAGCCAAAGATTTCAATGGACGCTTGTTCGAACCCGTGATTGCACGACCACGACGACCGTTGTCTAACAATGCATCAACAGACTCTTGTAGCATACGTTTTTCGTTACGTACGATAATGTCTGGCGCTGCAAGGTCAAGAAGACGCTTCAAACGGTTGTTACGGTTGATCACACGACGGTAAAGGTCGTTCAAATCAGAAGTCGCGAAACGACCACCTTCAAGTGGTACTAACGGACGAAGGTCTGGTGGAAGTACTGGAAGTACATTCATCACCATCCATTCTGGCTTGTTGTTTGACTCTTTAAACGCTTCCATCAACTTCAAACGCTTAGACGCTTTTTTAAGCTTCGTCTCAGACGTTGTGTTTGGAATTTCTTCACGTAACCGTGAAATTTCGTTTTCAAGATCGATGTCTTTTAACAAGTCTTGAACCGCTTCCGCACCCATTTTCGCAGTGAATTCATCACCGTGTTCTTCTAAAGCGTTGAAGTATTCTTCATCGTTTAAAAGTTGGTATTTCTCAAATGGAGTCATACCTGGGTCAGTTACTACGTAAGATTCAAAATACAATACACGTTCGATATCACGTAAAGTCATGTCTAATAATAGACCGATACGGCTCGGAAGTGATTTTAAGAACCAAATATGTGCAACTGGAGACGCTAGCTCGATGTGACCCATACGCTCACGACGAACTTTCGCAGTTGTTACTTCAACGCCACATTTTTCACAAATGACGCCTTTGTATTTCATACGCTTGTATTTACCACACAAGCATTCGTAATCTTTAACTGGACCAAAAATTTTGGCACAGAATAAACCATCACGTTCTGGTTTGAACGTACGATAGTTAATGGTTTCAGGCTTTTTAACTTCACCATGAGACCATGACTTAATCATTTCTGGTGACGCAAGACCAATACGGATGCGATCAAACTCAACTGGAGCATGACCGTCTGAATCCGTCTTTTTGCGCATGATATCGAGCAAGTCTTTCAATTTTTTTCTCCGTGTGTTGTGGAGACTTTCACTACACAACTGGGTCACAAATATTGTTTTTACTGAACAATCCTCCCTCAATCCCTCCTTTTTCTAAGGAGGGAAGCTCCTACTCTTTTAAAGTGGGAACTCCCCCTTCTCAAAGGGGGATGGGGGGATTAAATGGAACTAATTAGTCACCATTTTTCAGTTCAATGTTGATACCTAAAGAACGGATCTCTTTGGTCAATACGTTGAACGATTCAGGCATACCTGGGTCCATATAATGGTTACCATCTACAATGTTCTTATAGATACGGGTACGACCTTCAACGTCATCCGACTTAACAGTAAGCATTTCTTGAAGCGTGTAAGCTGCGCCATATGCTTCAAGCGCCCAGACTTCCATCTCACCGAAACGCTGACCACCGAATTGTGCTTTACCACCAAGCGGCTGTTGAGTTACTAATGAGTAAGAACCAGTAGAACGCGCGTGCATCTTGTCGTCTACCAAGTGGTTCAGTTTCAACATGTACATGTAACCTACAGTTACAGGACGGTCAAACTGTTCACCTGTGCGACCATCATACAATACTGTTTGACCAGTACGTGAAATGTTCGCAAGCTCTAACAAGTCTTTAATTTGAGATTCTTCAGCACCATCGAATACTGGCGTTGCAAGAGGAACACCCGCACGCAAGTTACCCGAAAGCACCAAAATTTCATCATCAGTTAAGCTATCAAGATCTTCTTGCTCGCCACCAACTTTGTTATAAATCTTGTCTAAGAATCCACGAAGCTCAAGTACAGTACGTTGTGCTTTTAACATCTTGTCGATTTCTTCGCCAAGACCTTTCGCTGCCATACCTAAGTGTGTCTCTAGAATCTGACCCACGTTCATACGTGACGGTACACCCAATGGGTTCAATACGATATCCACTGGTACACCATTGGCATCATGCGGCATGTCTTCAACAGGTAAGATGTTAGAAACAACACCCTTATTACCGTGACGACCCGCCATCTTATCACCCGGTTGGATGCGACGTTTAACAGCCAAGTAAACCTTAACAACTTTCAATACACCTGTTGTTAATTCATCACCTGTAGAAAGTTTGCGTTTTTTCTCTGCAAATTTCTCATCAATTTCGAAGCTCTTCTCTTTCAAGAAAACTTGAATTTGAGTTAAACGCTCTGCAATAGCTTCATCAGTCGGTTGGATTTCAAGCAAATCAACCAACTCTAAACTAGATAATACGTCTGCAGAAAGCTTATCGCCACGCTTAGTTGTACCACCACCGTTAGACTCTTGACCCGTCAACAAACGAACAATACGTTCACGTGCTGCTTCTTCGAAGATTTTGTATTCTTCTTTCAAGTCTTTACGGTAAGCGTCTAATTGAGCTTTTTCAATTGCTTGGGCACGTTCGTCTTTTTCAAGACCGTCACGAGTAAACACTTGAACGTCAATCACTGTACCTTTCGTACCTGATGGAACACGTAAAGATGAGTCTTTTACGTCAGCTGCTTTTTCACCGAAGATTGCACGAAGCAATTTTTCTTCTGGTGTTAACTGCGTTTCACCTTTAGGCGTTACTTTACCTACAAGGATATCGCCCGCAGTCACTTCAGCGCCGATATATACGATACCTGATTCATCAAGCTTAGACAGTGCAGCTTCACCTACGTTAGGAATATCCGCAGTAATTTCTTCTGCGCCTAACTTCGTATCACGAGCAACACATGACAACTCTTGAATGTGAATCGAGGTTAAACGGTCTTCTTGAAGTACGCGCTCTGAAAGTAAGATCGAGTCTTCATAGTTGTAACCATTCCACGTCATGAACGCAACGCGCATGTTTTGACCGAGTGCAAGCTCACCGCCATCTGTTGATGGACCGTCAGCCAATACATCACCACGACCGACTTTATCACCAAGTTTCACAAGAACCTTTTGGTTAATACAAGTGTTTTGGTTCGAACGTGTATATTTGATCAGGTTATAGATATCTACACCTGCCTCGCCTGCAACCATTTCGTCTTCGTTGACACGAATCACGACACGTGAAGCATCGACGAATTCGATACGACCACCACGACCCGCAATCACACACACACCAGAGTCATGCGCTACATTTGCTTCCATGCCTGTACCTACAAGCGGTTTGTCAGCAATCAATGTAGGCACAGCTTGACGCTGCATGTTTGAACCCATCAATGCACGGTTGGCGTCATCGTGCTCAAGGAATGGAATGAGTGATGCTGCTACAGATACAACCTGTTGTGCAGATACGTCCATATGCGTCACTTTTTCAGGCGGCATACGAACGAATTCACCTTGGTGACGTACAGAAACGAATTCTTCAGAGAGGTTGCCGTCTTTATCTACGCCAGAATCGGCCTGTGCAATCACAGTACCTACTTCTTCAATGGCAGATAAATACTCAACTTCATCCGTTACACGACCATCTACTACTTTACGGTATGGAGTTTCTAAGAAACCGAAATTGTTACATTTCGCATAAACAGAAAGCGAGTTGATCAAACCAATGTTTGGACCTTCAGGCGTTTCAATTGGACATACACGACCGTAGTGAGTTTGGTGTACGTCACGTACCTCAAAGCCCGCACGTTCACGTGTCAAACCACCAGGACCAAGCGCCGATACACGACGTTTGTGCGTAATCTCAGACAATGGGTTGTTTTGGTCCATGAACTGAGATAATTGGCTTGAACCAAAGAATTCTTTGATTGCAGCAGCCACTGGTTTCGCATTGATCAAATCTTGCGGAGACAAGTTATCTGTTTCAGCTTGGCTTAAACGTTCTTTAACAGCACGTTCTACACGAACTAAACCAACACGGAATTGGTTTTCAGTCATTTCACCGACTGAACGCACACGACGGTTACCCAAGTGGTCGATATCGTCGACTTCACCTTTACCGTTACGGATTTCAACCAATGTTTTTAATACATCAGTGATATCTTCGTTCGACAAAATACCTTCAACTTCACGAGACTTCTGATCTGTACCTACTTCGTAAGGACGACCCAAACGACGGTTGAACTTCATACGCCCCACTGGAGAGAGGTCATAACGTTCAGAAGAGAAGAACAAGTTGTTGAATAGGTTTTCAGCCGCTTCTTTCGTTGGTGGCTCGCCTGGACGCATTACTTTGTAGATTTCTACCAATGCTTCTTCACGACCTGTCGTGGTGTCTGCACGTAAAGTATCTGCAACAAATGAACCACGGTCGATGTCATTGGTGAATAGAATGTTAAATTGTTTAACACCACCTTCAGCCAATTTCACCATCACTTCATGGCTTAACAAGGTATTTGCTGCAATCACATCACCATCTTTAAGTGGGATGTCTTCAGCAGTAATACGCTCGTACAAGTACTCATCAGGTACAGAAAGCTTTTCTAGGCCAGCAGCTTCCATTTGACGCACATGACGCGCGTTGATACGCTTGCCTTGCTCAACAATGGTTTTGCCATCATTATCTACGATGTCAAATTGTGCCATTTCGCCACGTAAGCGTTCTGGAACAAGGTCAATCTGGTAGCTACCCATGTCTAGGTATACAGGCACTTTTTCATAGAACAAGTCTAAGATTTGCGCATTGTTATAACCCAAAGCACGAAGAACAACAGTAGCGAGTAATTTACGACGACGGTCAATACGCACAAATACAAGGTCTTTTGCGTCAAATTCGAAGTCTAACCATGAACCACGGTAAGGAATAATACGCGCAGAATAAAGCACTTTACCACTAGAGTGGGTTTTGCCTTTATCGTGGTCAAAGAACACGCCTGGCGAACGGTGTAATTGAGATACGATTACACGCTCAGTACCATTAATAACGAATGTACCGTTATCGGTCATGAGTGGCATTTCACCCATGTACACTTCTTGCTCGCGCACGTCTTTAATTGATTTAGTTTCGCGATCTTTTAAGATCAAACGAATTTTTACGCGCATTGGTGCTGCATAAGTTGAGCCACGAAGAATACATTCGCGTACATCAAACTCAGGCTTACCAAGACTATACTCAACAAATTCTAAAGCAGCATTGCCAGAATAACTTTCTATAGGAAAAACTGAACGAAACGCGGCTTGCAGACCGATATCTTCGCGGTTTTTTGGTGATTTGCCATCTTGTAAAAATGTTCTGTACGAGTCGACTTGAATCGCGAGCAAGTACGGAGCATCCATAACACTAGGCAATTTACCAAAATTCTTACGGATCCGTTTCTTTTCGGTATATGAGTATGCCATCTGGAGTCCTCGGAAAGTAAACCAAGCCCGCCTGCAGAACGGGCTCAGAAGGAATTACGCAGGCCGATATGGCCACCACTTTTTACAAATGCTGCAATTTTCAGTGGTATTGAAACGCTTACCAATATTTTTAAATTTGAAAAATATTGGTAAGCGTTTGATTCTTTTCTTTATTTTAATTTGATGGATTTTCCACCAAGCAAACAAAAATCGAGCCGATTATTGTAACGCAAAAAGGCTGATGACCCAAGAGCCATCAGCCAATTTTTGGGGTGAAATTAATATTCCCCCCCTGGTAACATTACTTAATAGTAATAGTAGCACCAGTTTCTTCAAGTTTTTTCTTAAGTTCTTCAGCTTCTTCTTTAGAAACTGCTTCTTTAAGAACTGAAGGAGCGCCTTCAACCATGTCTTTAGCTTCTTTCAAGCCAAGACCAGTGATTTCACGAACTGCTTTAATCACAGCTACTTTGTTCGCGCCGAAAGAAGTCAACTCAACGTTGAATTCTGATTGCTCTTCAGCAGCAGCAGCAGCAGGACCTGCAGCTACAGCTACAGCAGCAGCAGATACGTTGAATTTTTCTTCGAAAGCAGAAATAAGTTCAACAAGTTCAAGAACAGTTTTTTCAGCAACTGCGTTTAAGATTTCTTCGTTTGTTAAAGCCATGAGAGTAACTCCAAATGGGTATTGAATGATGTGTGTTTAAGTTTGAGCTTATGCAGCTTCTGACTCGTTTTTCTCTTGAAGCGCTGTAAGTAAGCGACCCAATTTCGAAATAGGAGCTTGAAGAACGTTTGCAAGCATAGTAAGCGCTTTCTCTTGGTTTGGAAGATTCGCGATAACGCTAACTTCTGCGCCTTGATAAAGTTTGCCTTCAAATGCAGCAGCTTTAAGTTCAAATGCTTTGTTAGTTTTCGCAAATTCTTCGAATAAGCGTGCCGCAGCACCCATATCATCTGCAGAAGTTGAGAAAGCTAAAATTGTTGGGCCAACAAGGTTGTCGTTCAAGATAGCAAATTGCGTATCTTGAAGAGCGCGTTTAGCCAAAGTATTACGTACAACACGTGTAGCAACACCTAACTTACGAGCTTCAACACGAAGAGCAGTTAATTGCTCAACAGTTAAACCTTGGTAGTCAGCAACAACAGCAGCAAACGCAGTAGAAGCAACTTCAGTTACTTCAGCAACGATCTGTTTTTTACCTTCGATAAGAAGAGCCATTGTAAAACCTCCTAACGGTGATTTATGTACTTACGCGAAGTACACTCCCAATTCGCAAGTTCATCACTGAACTTACACGCGGAGGATGAACAAATCACACCACCGCGTCTACTCAGGCTGGAAAATTAAGAAAGTAATCGAAATTACTCTCGCCTGAGGTCTTTGACGCTGATAAATCTACATTTACCAATTCAAAGTTTGCCTAAGTTCGCAATATACGACAGAGCGTTTCTTGCGTAAAAATCAAAGCAGCGCTTTGATTTCTACTCAGGGCTTTAAAATTCTGTCTAAGTTAAACTTAGTTAGAAACGTTGTTTACATCAACAACAAGACCAGGACCCATAGTTGAGCTCAAAGTGATCTTTTTGATGTATACACCTTTAGATGTCGCAGGCTTTAACTTTTTCAAGTCTGCAATCAAAGTTTCAACGTTTTGACGAACCGCTTCAGCAGAGAAATCTACTTGACCGATCGCAGCGTGGATAATACCCGCTTTGTCAACACGGTAGCGTGCTTGACCAGCTTTAGCATTTTTAACTGCACCAGCAACGTCTGGAGTTACAGTGCCCACTTTCGGGTTTGGCATCAAACCACGTGGACCAAGAATCGTACCCAACTTACCAACAACGCGCATTGCATCAGGAGCAGCAATCACTACGTCAAAGTCAAGGTTACCCGCTTGAATGCTTTCAGCAAGGTCATCAAATCCAACAACATCTGCACCTGCTTCTTTAGCAGCTTCAGCAGCAGCGCCTTGAGCAAACACAGCTACACGTACAGTTTTACCAGTACCTGCAGGAAGTGTAGTCGCACCACGAACAACTTGGTCAGATTTACGAGGGTCAACACCTAGGTTTACCGCAACATCCAAAGATTCTTTGAATTTCGCAGCAGGAAGACCAGCAAGAACAGCTACTGCTTCTTCTAAAGTGTAAACTTTGTTTGCTTCAATAGCAGCAGCAATGGCTTTTTGACGTTTAGTTAACTTTGCCATGTCTTATAGCTCCACTTCCAAGCCCATAGAACGTGCAGAACCAGCGATGGTACGAACACGTGCGTCTAAATCAGCACCAGTTAAATCTGGTTCTTTAGTAGTCGCGATTTCTTCCAATTGAGCACGAGTCAACTTACCAACTTTAGTTTTGTTAGGTACAGCAGAACCCTTTTGGATACCAGCAGCCTTCTTAAGAAGAATTGCAGCAGGAGGAGTTTTCATGATGAATGTGAACGACTTGTCGTTGTACACAGTGATCACGACTGGAATTGGTAAACCAACTTCAAGTTTTTGTGTCGCAGCATTGAATTCTTTACAGAATGCCATGATGTTAACACCACGTTGACCCAATGCAGGACCAATTGGTGGAGATGGATTTGCTTTACCAGCTGGAACTTGCAGCTTGATATAGCCGTCAATCTTCTTAGCCATTTCAAATTACCTCTGGGTACAAACGCCGATGAAGGCTCCCCAATTTCTAAGTAACGATACCGTTACAACAACAATGCCCGATTCATCATAAATCAGGCGTTTTCCAACCACTCAAACTTAAACTGATTTTTCGACTTGACGAAATTCCAGCTCAACCTGAGTAGGTCGATTAAATACATTAATTGTCAACGTTAAACGTGACTTCTCGTATTGAACTTCTTCCACCACGCCTTTAAAGTCGGTGAATGGACCGTCAATTACGAGTAATTCTTCGCCTGGCTCAAACATCGTCTTCGGACGAGGTGCTTCACCAGTATTGCGTACACGAGCAAGAATCGCATCTGCTTCACGTTGGGTAATTGGCGCCGGTTTCTCAGCCGTACCACCAATAAAACCTAAAACTTTTGGACATTCTTTAACAATGTGCCAAGTTTCATCATTCATTTCCATTTCGACCAATACATAGCCTGGAAAAAACTTACGTTCAGATTTACGTTTCTTACCATCCTTCATTTCTACCACTTCTTCGGTAGGAACAAGGACTTCACCAAAGCTATCGGCTACAGCGCTACGCTGGATTCGATCATTAAGTGAACGCATCACTTGTTTTTCATAACCTGAATAGGCATGAATAATGTACCAACGTTTCATAGCTCTCTTACCCGATAATAAACTTCATTAACCAGCCTAAAATGTAGTCAAAACACCATAATAAAATGGATGCAACAACTACAACCACAAGCACCTGCCAAGATGTGGTCATGGTCTCTTGCTTCGTTGGCCAAGTCACTCGACGCAGCTCAATTCGTGAGTCTTTCAACAAACGAGCAAAGCCTTTGCCTTGATGGGTGGCGTATAATAAACCGAATGCCACGATGATACAAGCCAAAATTACCCCAACGCGCACCCAAATATCGTTGGCTGGTGCCCAATACGCTGGTAGGTGTTGATTCACCATGGTCGCACCAATTAATAAAATCAATGCGATAATCCACAAGACGACGTCTAGGGGAGAACCAGATTTAACTACTTCAGCAGAATTATTTCTTTGAGGGATTGCCGCGTCGCTTTGTGCGTCGCGTAATTTTTCATTCGACATTTTTGTACTCGTCGTAGGTTTCGCGACTTATTATATGACCAGTTTTGCCGACATCAAGCGTCTTTTATAAAAAAGTTGGCAGGCCAGGAGGGACTCGAACCCCCAACATTCGGTTTTGGAGACCGACGCTCTACCAATTGAACTACTGACCTGAAAAACAAATTGGAGCCGAAACCCCAATTTGTAATTTTATTTTATAATTATGCAGTTACTTTAGCAACTACACCAGCACCAACTGTACGACCACCTTCACGGATCGCAAAACGTAGACCTGGGTCCATTGCGATTGGGTGGAT
>NZ_JBIMCF010000033.1:0-19954 GCF_048551975.1 Acinetobacter johnsonii
TATGTATCGCCTTTTGAGTTTGAAGCAATGTACTATGATAAGATTAACCCGTTAGGTCAGGTGGCCTAACTTAAATAAAAAAGTCTCCGACAAACCCAGTACGGTTCACTGTGCATTATTACTTCTCGATTTGGAATAAGATGAAATCCACCATTATTTGTGTGGGCGGTCGAGCTCCGCCTGGGCGAAAAAAGCGGCTGCTTTACGTAGAATTTCATTGGCACGCTTTAATTCTTTAATTTCACGTTCCATTTGCTTCATTTTTTCTTGATCAGATATCTGTTGTACTTTAATAGGATTTTGCTGATCTAAATGCTTTTGATACCAGGCACGAAGTGTTTCAGGAGTACAACCGATCTTAGGCGCAATTGCTGTGATTGCAGCCTAAGTAGAAGGATAATCTTTTTCAGATTCAATCAATAATTGAACCGCTCTTTTGCCTAGGTAAAGTGACCGATCGAGGTCGTAGTGGAAAAGATAATCGATTATTTTTAGAAGCAGTCCTATGGATTGCCCGTACAGGCAGTCCATGGCGTGATCTACCTCCTCATTTTGGTAAATGGAATACCGTCTTTAAAAGATACCGTGATTGGGTGAAAGCTGGTGTATTTTAAACTATTTTTGCATCTGTAAATGAAGATGTTGATTTGGAATACGCCATGATTGATGGAACGATTGTTAAAGTTCATCGACATGGGCAAGACTTTCAAACAGTCTATAGGTAAATCTCGAGGTGGAATGACCTGTAAAATTCTTGCCTTAGTGGATAGTCTAGGCAACCTTATTAAGTTTCGATTAATGCCTAGTCAATATCACGATTTAGTAGAAACCAAACCTTTAATTGAAGATGTTGTTTTTCAAGCATTACTAGCGGATAAAGCATTTGATGCAGATTGACTCATCCAAGAACTCAATGAACGTAAAGTGAAAGTGGTGATCCCACCTAAATCTAATCGAAAAGTAATGAGAGGATTTGATACGATTATGTATAAATGGCGTCATCTCATTGAAAACTATTTCTGTAAGTTAAAAGAATTTAAACGTATAGCGATGCGTAGTTGTAAAACAGATACGAGTTTTGAAGCCATGATTCAATTGTGCGCGAGTTTAATTAACTCTCGGTAATTCTCAACAGACCCTAGCTGTTTAGTCCCGGCATTTGATGGATCGGATCAATCTTAAAAAATTCAGGTTCATCTATCCACTGTTTGCAGATGAACTCGTAGGGAGTCAGGCCACTGAGTGTTTTGAGTCTGCGGCCGAAGTTGTATGCAGCAATAAAATCAGCAAGGTGAATACATAGCTGAGTGTGATCGTCGTAATGGAACCGTTTGACAGTAGCTTCTTTAACCGTTCGGTTCATCCGCTCGACCTGTCCATTGGTCCATGGATGCTTGACCTTGGTAAGACGATGTTCAATGCCACATTCAGTACAAACCCGATCAAAGATGTGCTCAGAGGCGTAGCGATCACAGGTGCGGTTCGTAAACTGGATGCCGTTATCTGTCAGCACCGTATGGATTCTATAGGGCACAGCCTTAACCAGATTGCGCAGGAACTCCGCGGCTGCCATCTTACTGGCTTTAGTATGCAATTCTGTGAACGCGAACTTGGAAGTGCGATCAATGGCAACGAAGAGATAAAGCTTACCCTGTGCTGTTTGCATCTCAGCGATGTCGATATGAAAGTAACCAATGGGGTAGCTCTTGAAGCGCTTCCTGACAGGGCGATCACCTTGTACCTCAGGCAGTCTTGAAATACGATGCCGCTGCAAGCAGCGGTGTAACGACGAGCGTGTCAGATAAGGAATACTCGGCTGCAATGCATAAAGACTATCGTCTAGTGGCAACAAAGTGCGTTTTCGAAAAGCAACAATTGCCGCCTCATCTTCAGGCGATAACACGCTTGAGCAAGGATTCTTTGGCCCGGTTGTAAGATCATCTACTGAAGTACGTTTCTTCCATTTTGCGACGGTCTTTTGATTGATGCCGTAACGCTTGGCTAGTGTTCTTAAGCTCTCTTGACTATTTTGTATTGCTCGACGCACTGCCTGTGTCTTTGTGGCGCTGCTGTGTAGAACTTGTCCCATAGTGCTTCCTTCCATTTATCTGAGAATATTGCACCATTAAAATCTGGGACTAAACACCTAGCACCATGAAGGCCAAATATACACATTAATAATCTGATCATCTTATTCCTCCTTTAAGTACTTAAAAGGTATATATCTTAGGCATCTATATTTATATGAATCCCTGTAAGACAGCATTTCGAACAACTGTGTCGAAGTTTGAATGAAATGAATTTTCAGTAGTGTGACGCTTTGACAATAAACAGAAACTTGCTACCGCACCTATGCTCACCAAAGTTAATATTTTCATCTTTAATTCCATCCATTTAGAACTTTTGATTCAAACATATCACTGTGATTTGTATTTATCTAACCGCCTTGTGATGAATTACTGTTCACAATGTAACCACATTATTATTTATGTAATTGAATTTATTAAATAATGAAACAATTCCTATCAAATTACACTGAGTTATTACAACTTATAAATTTAAAGCTTTATGTGCCCATTTCAGAAATTTATCTTTATCGTTGAAATTAGGGACATTCAATAAATTGATATAGGAAACTTCACCAAAGTTTCCTGAGATTTTATTTGATTCAAGAATTGTAAAATCTTCTTCTTGCCCTACATGTACTTCCCGAAAAAACTCCGTAACTTTCCGATCAAGGTTTAGTGAGGTGAACGCCTCTCTTTCAACTAAAAAGTCATAGATCTGGCTAATCACATGTAGTTCAAATTTTCTATTCATTTTTTCCGTTCTCATAATTATTTTAACAATTGGTTTAATTTAAACTAATTTCTTTTATGGATAAAGGCAATAATAAACCTACTCTCAAGGACATTTAAATAGATTTTCGCTTAGCCTTTGCTAGTAATATCTCTATTCGTTGAGTAACTTCCCACAATTTAAGCTCAGCATCACGCCAAAAATAGTAGACGTCATCATCTATTACATACATTTGCTTAATGTAGTTTGTTGATTTTGTCTTGTTTACTTCTTTAGCATTAAAAGAGAGTTTATCAAGCACTATTACCCTGCCATCTAAATCACCACCGATACAAATATTCATTTCTATTCTTCTTGTTGTAAGCAAAGATTAAACTATATCACAAACAAAATAGCGCAATTATATGAACGAACTTTATCTACTAAGTATCTGATAAAATATTAGAATTTACACCGATTCAATTTAAGTTAAGCTGCCATTAAAAAAGATCTACATCTCTGTAAGGCTTTTCCCTTGGTCTTTTGCGCCGAAACAAAGAATCGTGGTTTTTATTTACAACAAAATAATTAAATCATTAATCTCACAAAAAATGAAACAAAAAAAACCTGCAACTTGGGGAAGGTGCAGGTAGAAAACTGATATTAACTATCATGGAGAACTTAATACCAAGTAATATACTCGGGTTATATTGAGATCTCATTCACATTTTATTCCAAATTATTTACAAACAAAAAAAGTCCTTCAAATGATGAGCTTTTTGCGGTAATTAAGTGAATTTCTATAACTTCGTCCACTATAGCAGAAATACGCCATATACCTTGATTAAGGTCAAGTTATCATATTCTCAATTTGCACTTATAGCTTTGCTTTAATACTATTCACTTAAGCACTTAAAATAATTGATCTAATGTCCGAACCTCAGTTTTCTCTTAGTGATTACCTATCCACAGTACAGGAAGTAATTCAAATTACTTTCAATGAGCCTGTATGGGTGAAAGCTGAGATCCGCAATCTCAATATTAAGGGTGGACATTACTATCTTGAGTTAGCTGAAAAAGATGAAAGTACCGACAAAGTTATAGCAAGTTGCAAAGGGACCATCTGGAAATTTACAGCTCAGAAAATGGTGCTTAAGTTTGAAAGGGAAAGCGGTGTAGAGCTTTCAAAGGATTTAAATGTCCTAGTAAAAGTCAGGGCCAAGTTTTATTCTCAGTATGGCTTTTCAGTGAATGTTGAAGATATTGACTCAAGCTATACGCTTGGAGACATTGCACGGCGCTATCAACAAATTTTAGAAAGACTTACCTCTGAAGGCCTATTAAACAAAAACAAGCTCATCCCTACCCCTTTTGATATTCAGAATGTCCTGGTAATTGCTCCTGAAAATGCTGCAGGTCTAGGTGACTTCAAAAAAGATGCTGATGCTTTAGAAAAAGCTGGTGTATGTCATTTCAAATACTATTCAGCCACATTTCAAGGGAACACAGCAGCACAGAGTATTATCACCTCTCTAGGTAATGGTCTGAGACAATGGGCTACCGATTTCAATACGCCACCTGATCTCATTGTGATTATCCGCGGCGGTGGTGCTGTAAACGACCTTGCCTATTTAAATGATTACGGACTGGCAGCATTGTTGACCAAACGGACTGTTCCGATTTGGGTTGGTATTGGTGACGAGAAAGACCGTACAATACTAGATGAAGTTGCAAACCGTTCATTTGATACACCAAGTAAGGTAATTGGTGGCATTCGTAATCTAATTGCTGATCGCACTCAGGATGTCTTAGATTCATTCCAAACCATTAAGCTATTATCCCAACATCAAATCACGGCGTACCAAAGCCAAAATGATCAATACATGAGAGTGATTAAGACGCTTGCGCATGGGCAGATTAATGAAGCAAATAAGAGCGTAGATTTGATGCGAAGCACCCTACATTATTTAGCCCAGCAACAGATCAAACTGGCAACGAATCAAGTCGAATCATTGATGCGTGAAACCTTAATTCAGAATCCAAGAAACGTAATGGCTAAAGGCTACGGAATTGTTCGTAGTGAAGGAAAAGCAATTCGCTCTATTCAACAAATCTCAGGTGATAACATTCAGGTCGAATTACAGGATGGCACCATTCAAGCAAATGTAACGAAGGTAATTAGTAATGAGTAAAAAAGAACTCTCTTTCAAGGAAGGCTATGGAGTCCTTAAAAAGAATGCCGAGCTATTGGAGTCACAGGAAGAGCCAGACATCGACAATTTAATGAAAATCGTTGAAGAGTCTATGGTGGCATACAAAGCCTGTAAAACACGTGTTGATGCTGTACAACAAGCTTTGAATGAGACATTTAAGGAATAATAAGTGGTGGTGTTTCAAAAAGTATGCTGAAAAAAACAATATGGCTTTTGATAAAATAGAGGTATGAAAATAACGCTACAAATCAAATGTCCTACCTGTCTAAGTAACAATATAAAGAGAAATGGCATCAAAGTAGATGGGAAACAAAACCATCAGTGCAAAGATTGCAAACGTCAGTTTATTGGTGATCATGCATTAAGCTATCAAGGGTGTAACTCAAGTATTACCGGCAAGATCTTACATTTAATGGTCAGAGGAAGCGGTGTAAGAGATATTACTGAAGTCGAGCGTATCAGCATTGGCAAGGTATTACGAACCTTAAGTGAATCGATCTATCAGATTCAGCCTAAACAAAGCCACTACGAATGTCTTGAAGTCGATGAACTTTGGACTTTTGTAGGGAATAAGAAAAATAAACAATGGCTTATTTATGCCTACCATCGAGAATCTGGAGAAATTGTTGCTTATGTTTGGGGTAAGCGGGATTTAGCAACGGTTCAACGTCTTAAAGCTAGACTTAAAAAGCTTGGGGTTCAATATGCTCGAATTGCGAGTGATCACTGGGATAGTTTTATCACAGCATTTCAATGTTGCAAGCAAGTGATCGGTAAGTTTTTTTACCGTCGGTATTGAAGGTAACAATTGTAGAATTCGTCATCGAATCAGGCGTGGATTCAGGAGAAGTTGCAACTTTTCTAAAAAGCTCGAAAATAATTTTAAAGCCTTTGATTTGACTTTCTTTTACCTTAATAACGGATTTGTTTAACGCCAGCATACTTTTTGAAACACCACCTAATAAGTTAATAATATGGGAAAATTTTATTTTACTTTTTGGTCTACATTAGATGAAATAAGGATTTGATCATTAAACAACATTGAATAGCGGTGTCAGAGTAAGTTTGATTTCGACCATGCTTGCCTTGTGATTGTGCATACACTAAGTCTTTGGATCGAACCAAATGGCAATATTCACACGATTAATGAGAGCTCGGTTATTGGTGGACCAATTCATTGTAAGATAAATTTTAGGTACAGGCTTCTTCATTTGGAATTTATATTGTTGAAAAAACCTTCAAGAAGAAATTTATGCAATAAAGCGACTTCAACTTATACATCTTTGTGTAACAAAGCCATAATAGACATCTTGCGTTAGTCAAAATTTAATCAGTGATAAGCTTTGATTTCTAAATAAATATCAAAGTCTAAAATAGTCAAAAATAATACTTTCGCAAGAGGTCTAATAAATATAAAAAATGAATTCTTATTAAACATGTAAGAAAGATTTACGATGTATTCTAAGCGTTACTAATGTAAATTACGTTCTGCTTGTGTTTGCTTATTGACAACTTAAGTATTATAAAAAAAATATCGATCTATAATAAAATATAATCGCAATATGAGATATTAAAAATTGAGAGACATAATAGATAAATCAATTTCAAAACTTGAATACTTGAACTCTTTAAGAGATAAGCTTAGCTCAAATTACAATAAGCCATGTCTATTTTTAGATATAGATGGCACTTTATCTGATTTTCAATTAAATCCTATCGATAGTTATATTCCGACTAAGACTTTAAATATTTTAAGACAAATTATTTCAAAGAAGATTCCCGTTATAGCTGTGACTGGACGAGATATTGATTCTGCACGTAAATTATTTGAATCCATTGATCTTCCAATTGCTGCATTGCATGGATTAGAAATATATATAGGAAATGAAAAAAAATTACATAAACCAAAGATTTTCTTAGAAATTTCAAATATTTACAAAATTTTAGTTCGAGCATGTATCACCTATCCAAGTTTACTGATTGAAAACAAGAAATCATCAATTGCGTTGCATTATAGGAAAGCTCCAGAGCTCGAAGATATAGCAAAAAAAATAATGTTAGAAGCTCAAAAGATATTCCCCAACCTAAGATTAATTCAAGGGAAATTCGTTTATGAATTAATACCCGCTCAAGCCAATAAAGGCTTAGCAATCAAGGAAGTTTTAGCTCATTTAAACCAGTATGAGGTTTACACACCAATTTTCATTGGTGATGACGTTACGGACGAAGATGGTTTTTATTTTGTGAATCAGTTGGAAGATGGCATCTCAATCAAAGTAGGTCAAGGGCTTACCCATGCCAAATACCAGCTTAAAGACACAAAGCAAGTATATGATTTTTTAGAATTATTTTTAGACCATATTCGAAACCATGATAACAATTTTAAGGGTAACAACAACTTAGATGGAGAGAAAACATGTCTAAATTAATTATTTTATCGAATCGAGTCACTATTCCCAACGGGCAAAAAACTACCGCAGGTGGGCTTGCAGTCGCTATACAAGATGCATTAGATGATATTGGTGGTATATGGCTCGGATGGAATGGCGAACGAGTTCATAAGCAAGAGGAAGTACATTTTAATATTTTTCGGAAGGATAAAGTTGATTATGTCACCTGCCCTTTAACAAATTCTCAATATTCAGATTATTATGCAGGGTTTGCCAACAATTCACTTTGGCCTGCCATGCATTATCGTTCAGACCTGATTGAGTTTAAAACATCAGAATACGAAGGATATCAAAAAGTAAATTCTTTATTCGCTCAAAAACTTGCCGAAATTGCAGATCCAGACGATACCATTTGGGTTCATGATTATCATTTTTTAAGTGTGGCGAAATATTGCCGTGAACTCGGTATGCAGAATAAAATTGGATTTTTCCTGCACATTCCTTTTGCACCTTTATTTATCTGGCAAAAAATTCCATGTGCTCAACAATTGATTGAGGATCTATGCCAATACGATGTGGTGGGTCTACAAACAGATAAAGATCAAAAAGTGTGTATGCAAGTATGCACATCTTTATTGAAAGCACAGAAAATTCAACAAACTTTGCTAAGCTACAATCAACGTTTAACCATAATTAAATGCTACCCAATTGGGGTAAAACCAACAGCGATTCAAAAAGCGGCCCATAAGTTTATTGATGTACAAGACTTCCTTACCCGTCCAGTAGAGCTGAATGCTGCAAAAACCATTATCGGCGTAGATCGGATTGATTATTCAAAAGGTTTACTGGAACGCTTTTTGTCCTATGCAGAGTTCTTAGAGAAATATCCTGAGTATCAGCAGCATATTCAACATTTACAAATTGCTTGCCCATGTCGTCTGGATGTTCCAGCTTATCAACGTTTATTTGAGCGTTTCAAGATTAAGATCGAGATGATTAATCAGGAATTTGCACAGGAAGACTGGCAACCCGTGGAATGTATTTATGATGCAATGAAACATCATCATTTGATGCAAATCTATCGTCAAGCCGATGTGTGTTGGATCAGTTCAATACGAGACGGGATGAATCTGGTCGCGAAAGAATATATTGCTGCACAAAACCCATCTAATCCAGGCGTATTAATTCTATCCAAATATGCAGGTGCAGCGGAACAGATGTCAGAAGCACTTCTGGTTGATCCCACCGACAAAATGGCGATGGTCAATGCCTTAAAAAAAGCACTGGAAATGCCACGACATGAACGTATTTCACGCTACAAACAACTAATGAAAGGTTTAAAAGATTTTGATATTAATGACTGGCGCAATGCATTTCTTAACGACTTACAGAACAAAACCGCTATGCAGGATTTCAGATTCCTGGGAATGCGTAACGTTAACCCTATTTATCAAAATTTATAGTACTTCGATTTGTAAGGAACTGGCAGTATCCAGATATTGCCAGTTCAATTCACTATGATGCTTATTTCACATAAGTAAACCGATTTAAAGCCACAATCAATAATAATAGACCCGATAGTGCCATAAACACTGTACTTAGGCCAATCAGCTCACTCACCATTCCAATGAAAGCAGGTCCAACCAGAATACCCGTATAAGCCATGGTCGAAACACAAGACAATGCAACTGCGCTCGGCATCACCGTCTGACGTCCAGCACGGGAAAACATGATCGGGACGATGTTAGAACAACCTGTCCCAACCAGTGTATAACCCACTAAAACCAGCCACCAATAAGGCGCGATACTGACCAAAGCTAAACCTAAAGTTGCACAAATCGCGCTATAGGTTAAAAGCTTTTTTTCACCAAAATAACGGATCAGATAATGCCCCGTAAAACGTCCTGTGGTCATGGCAATCGCGAAGAAGGTATACGCCAATCCCGCAAAAGCGGTATTAACTCCATATTGTTGCGTTAAATAAATACCACTCCAGTCCATCGCCGCGCCTTCCATCATAAAAATGATGAAGCAGGCAATACCAATTAACATAATCAAAGGTTGTGGCAGGCGCTGGCGTATCGACTTTTTCACTTTCGAAGATGCTTCAAGACTGGTATTTTCTACAGCTTTTATGCTGTATGGCACTGAAAGAAAAACAATAATTACCAACAGTAAACTCACAGCAAATGCGCTCATAACAGCCGAAATACTTAAAGCAAGCAATGCAGTAATCGTCAGTACCCCAGCTAATCCGCCTAGACTCGCCATACCATGAAAGCCAGACATCAATGATTTTAAGCTATTTTTCTCAACCACTACGGCCTGAATATTGAGTGCAACGCCCAGACTTCCTGCTGCTGAACCAAATAAGAATAAGGTGATCGCCATCATTAACGGCGTGGTCCATAAGCTTAGGCTTGGCAATAAAACGGCAAGCAAGAGTAAAGCGAAACCGATCGGCACACGACAACCAACACGCTGAACAATTTTACCTGTTGTAGGCATAGCTAGCATTGCACCTAAGCCGCTGCATAATAGCAACAAACCAAAATCGGCATGATTAAAATGTAAACGTTGCTGGGCAAAAGGAATCAGCGGCGCCCACGCAGCCGTGGCGAAACCAAGACCGAAAAAGCTAAAACGAGTTGAAAGACGTTGAGCACTTAATTGAATTTCAGGATCAATAAGAGCAGTTCTGGAAAAAAGGATCATTTAATACCATCCACACAAATTAACTCAGAGCGTCCATCTCGGATAAATCGCCATAGAAAAACCCCTGCTAATCTATAGAGAAGTTCTATAAATCCACAGAGGTTTTTATGGCGAAATTATACACAAAACCAAGCTAAAAATAGTATTTTTTGCAAAAAATAAAATCAATACATATCAATAATTTATCTTCATTTATTCAAATAAAATTAAAGCGTTTATTTTTAACACTTTTTATTCTTAGCTTTTCAATTAAATTAGGCAAAGATATGAATTTATTTAAATTTTATAGGGATGACTGAATTAAGCAGTTCATTTATAAAGCTGAATAATCTATTTCACTCGGTATAGCTGTGGATTAGCTTTCTCCACCAAATCAGATCAATTTTATAAATGTTTTAAAAAGTACGATAAACCTTCAGGTGCACGTCCATTTAATCGACTGCTAGTGGTGACGCGAACCAAATTACTCCAAGTGATTTTGCAACATTGCTTAATAAATTTTTCAATTAATGAGACATCCTCATGACAAGGAATAGGTTCAAAGCCTCCCGCCTGAATATAGGCTTCGGCACTAAAGCTTAAATTCGCCCCATGTATATGTTGATGATCCATCATGTCCTGATAATGCGTCAGATATTTTTGCTGTTGTTGTATTGATAAGTGACTAAGATCATCCAATATAACGATTCCACAAATGGCATCTGTTGGCTGATGTCGCATTTGGCATAGTAACCAATCTGGATCTACAATTGTATCAGCATCCGTGCAAGCGACCCATGTAACTCCTTGATCGATTAGCTGCCTAATGCCAAGGTCTCTGGCCTTGCCCACACAAGCAAAATTACATTCAAGCCAATTCATCTGATGTGACTTTACAATCATGAGGGACTGGTCAGTACAACTGTCTAAAACCACTAGAATCTCGACCTGACCGTGACCTATATGCTGTATAGCGTGTTTAATTGACTGCAAACAAGCGGATAAATTCTGTTCTTCATTATGGGCTGGGATAACAATACCTATTTTCATACTAAGCCCTGTTGTTTTGCCAAAGATGAAGGATTTACCGTCCAGATATCAATGATGAAATCTGGATCATTCAGACTTAAATAATGAGTGAACAACAAAGATTGTTTTAAATAATGATGGACTTGATAAGCATCTAGTTCAAAATCCTGAATGGCGTGACGCCAGTGACAACACAGGATTTCACCTTGTGGCGTTAAACTGTCTTGGAGCTGATCGATCAGTTCATGCAGTTCATTGCGTGATAAGTAATAGGCCACTTCACTGATGACAATCAGATCAAATTTCTGTTCAGGAAAATATTCAGGAATTTTTTGGTGTTGAACGCTCACATGTTTCAAATTCTCTAAACGTTTAGAGGCCCAATGAACAGCATGTTCAGAAAAATCTAGACATAAAAGCTGATCAGCGCGTTTGGCTAAATGTACACTTAAATGGCCATTGGAACAGCCGATTTCCAACACTGATGAATAACGCTGTTGAGTAAGCAATGCCAAACAAATCTGCCTTTTACGAGCTTCATACCAATGTAAATCATAGCCCCAAGGGTCATTATTGTGATGATATAAGGCTTCGAAATATTGACTAGAATCATTCACAAAGATAAACCTCCCAAGGCATTAACAGACGTTCGATGATTGCTGGAGATAAAATCGCAGAATTGCCTGTACTTTCATCAGCTTCAATCTGACTCTTAAACTGCATGATGGCCCGACGTTTTTTGATTAATTGAGCCTGAGTTAAGTTGTAAGCTCTAGCCTTTTGCCAGTTGATACGTGGATCTAGTGGTCGCGCCCAATGCCAAGCCCAGATCAGCACGTGTAAATATGACATGTCATGAGCTAGAGCAAATGCCTGTACAGTTTTTCCTACCGCTTCATGATCTGGATGCCCATCCTGTGCATAGCTACAAATTAAAATATCTTCCGCTTTAACCAACTTGTCTAATTCTTGCCACAGATGTTCTCTGTGCAAATGAATCTGCCCATCTGGTAAATTTAGTGCAATACGTTGAACATATTCAGAAATATCTAGACGCTGTAAAGCCGCCAAGCTTTCTTGTGGGCGAATTTGATCTAATTGATCTGGGCTGTATTTGGTTGAATGTGGATGGCTTTGTGTCCCATTACTGACGGCAACGATCACCAACTGACAATTCAACATAATTAATTGTTGCATCAAGCCACCACACCCCAGTATCTCATCATCTGGATGGGGTGCAACAATCAAGATTCTTTTATATTGAAATTTTTTAAAATTGAGTAGAGTAAGCGGCTGCTGCTCAAATGCATGCAGCCATTGTTCTCGGGAGGTCCCTTGCCCTTCAATAATACGATCTTCGACTAAAGGGTGTTTTAGAGCTGCCATGATATTTGCTCCTGTAAACATCGTTCAGCAATTTGCTCATCGTCGAATGCCGCATGACTTTGCCGAATAAATACAGGTAAATCAGCCATTAGGCTGGCAAAAGTTGCTTGTTCACAAAAAGGCCGTGCTCCAAGTGCTTTTCCTACCCCTTCAATAACCTCCAAACAGCTTTGTTCTGCCTGCGCACGCAAGATCCGTACATCCCGTTCATGGCTAAGCTTGGGTTGGCTATCAATCAGTTGCGCGATATATTGGAAATATTGTCGGGTTACAGCAAGTCGAGTTACCAACCGCCCTAAATACATTTTCTTAAAAGGATTAGGGGTTTTAAGGCAACTTTGTTGTAGCTCATCCACTAACCGCACCGCGGCACCGTACCAGCAAGCTGCAACACCCGCAGCACCATGCCAGAAACCAACCCGATCAAGGTAGTCGTTGGGATGACCAATGAGTTTGACTGCTATCTCCTGAAAATTGACTCTTGCGGTCTGTGTTCCCTTCATGCCTATAGCTTGCCAGTGAGCCAGATCAATGGTGATCAATGATTGGTTGAGGTCAATAATGCAGAGCTGAGATTGCCCCTGTTGATCTTTAAAACTGATTAATGCTTTATGAATAAATTCAGCGCCTGAACACCACGGCTTAATTCCATGACAAAGCCCATTTTCGACCTGTAACGGCACGGGTCCACCATCGGCAGCCCAAACAGCCCATGTCTCCTCATTGATTTCATGTTGATAACCGAGTTCATGCAAAATACTTAAAGCATCAAAATGGGACTCAAAAAGCTTTGCTAAACTTAGGTCAAAGCCAGCTATCTGGGCCAAAATTTGCCAGCGTTGATAGGTTTGTCCCGAAGCAGGTTCAGGCAAACGTCCAACAGAATGAATCAACTGTTTCAACACAATTGGACGTTGAGTTAGCTTTTCTTCAGCTGAATACTGCTCAAAGCGATTTAATATGTCTAAAGTTGAGCTTTTTATAAATATTTTTCTATTCATTCTTAAAATATTAATTCAAATGAGTTTATTTAAATAATAATTGAAATAATCTGTTTAGTTAAATAGATAAATTGTAATGAAGAGATAATTATTCGTAATTATTTAACTATTTATTTCTTTTTGTTTCATTGTTAACTAAATAGTAGGTTTAAGTGAATCTATAAAATCATCATGTAAGGTTTATTTAAAATCCAACAATTATAAGGAAATAAGCAGTAGCTTAAAGGCTTCCGTGTTGTAATGTTTATAAAAGAGGTTTAAGAAATGAGTACTTTAAATATTCAAGATATTAAAAAACATTCAGTGGTAATTGCTTCTTGTGGTACCAAAGTCGGAACAGTTGATCATCTCGAAGGTGATAGCCAACTCAAGCTGACGCGTGATGAAAATGATCAGCATCATCTGATCCCAACGGCATGGATTGGTGAAGTCAAAGATGAAAAAATAGTTCTGATTAAAAATTCAGAAGAAGTTAAGCAACAATGGCAAGCTATTTAAATTATCCTAAAGTAAAGAGTACGGCTAGACTTTGACCGTACTCTTTACTTCTTTGTAAGTAATTTCAAAAAAGCCCTAACCCTTCGCAATGTCCGTTTGAGTCATACGTATTTCATTTCATACTTGTAAAAAATAGCTAGATGCCATCTATTTGTCATAGACTACATTTATTCTCTATAAATTAATAAGTTAGCCTACTCTTATTTAAAATTACTGCCTAAGAATGGGAAAATATACTCAACTACTTTTTGAGTAGCCCATAAACCAATCTCTTGGTGATGTTGATGTGGAGCTAAATATGGCATCAATTTGCTAATTTTATGGCCAGTATTTGTAGATATCTGAATTTGCTGCTGTAACAGCAATAATTCCTTTTCTGACAAATAACTAAAATCATTTAGTTCGATAAAGTTTTTTATGTATTCTGAATTTACTGGATTAATGCGTCTACTTAAATTAGCACCCGCAATCCAATCATAAATAAAAGTTTTTTCTACAGCAGAGAAAACTCCAAACATTTTCCCATCTTCTTCATTGATCATTTTCCAAAATCGGCTATGTTCAGGATCTTCGTTAAGCTTAATCCATCCTATTTTTATTAGCTCAAGAATGAATTCCTCAACCTGATTTTCTTCTGATAGCCATGAATTTACAGACTTATTCTTAAACTTGCATTTCTCATTATGCATGTGCTTTCCAACTAAAGCTTTGCTCTTGAAAATGTCCAGAACCACTCGCTCAGTATTTAGGTTTTTTATTATTTGAACTGAGCTAACTCCCCGATGATTCAATAAAAAGCCTATCTTTAATTTACGAATAAATTCGGATTGATTTGGGTAGCGTTTGGCTAAACATTTAATCGCATTTGTAGCTAATTGAGCATGTCCATTATCAAAATTATCAATTGTAATGTGTAGGTTAAAATATTTGGAATCAATGCCTAACTCTTTAAGTTCATAATTTGTTATCAATAAATGAAGTGGTAGTTGTTCATATCCAAAATTAAAACCTGCAATCTCGGGTATAAAATCTGATGGAGCATAAGCTAAAGCCAATTGTATTGCCGACTGGTGATAGTATTCATCAGGTAAATTAATTGAAAATTGATGAAGACCAAGTGATAGAAGTAATTTATTGAAAAGTTTTACATGGTTACTTTGGCTAGAACCTAACCCCAACTCCTCAACATATATCTGTATAAAGTCTCTAAAAGCTGGATCATTCCAGTACTGCGTAAAGCTATAAAGCCAAGCACCGTCTACACGTTTGGTCGGTGCTACTTTATATAAAAACTCATAAGCTTTACTTGTAGTTCCAAAAAACTCCCTTGCACTCCCATTTTCACGCCTTTCTAAGTACTCTTTGTAATGCAAGCATTGTGTTTTATTTTGTTGCTGCATCCAGACTGCCAATTGATCAAGATTAGTAGGAAAATCAGAGAAATCGCTATCTAAATGAAGTATTTCGTTTTCTAGGAAATGAAAAGCTTTCAACTCTTTTGCAGAACGCGACACTGATGGATCTAAGAAAAATTGTGTTATTTCAAAATATTTCTGATGGGCATCGGTTATTAAATTTAAAATTCTCTCTTTTACTGCATTAGGCATTATAATTCTCTCGCGGTAAATAACTTATACCAACATAATTGACACTTATACTTAATTAATTAACAACTTTGAAAAGAAACGTTAATAAATGTAACTTCAGGATTTATTTAACAACATAATTCAACACCTTGATTCAATATTTATAATTTTTATAAATAAGTAAAATTTTAATATCTGTGATGCCCATCACATTATTTCTAAATTTTAATTAATAAATATTTAAAAAATAAATCACTTAAAAAGTACTCTCTAGAATCATAAAAAGTAACCTTAGCAATAATTAAAAAATAAAAACCATTTAAATCAAATACCTATATAGAACATACTAACTTACTTAAGAAAGGTGGATCTAAAACCAAGAAACAAATGTTGGCACATTTTTCTATGTAATACTCTATAAAAACAAATTCTTTTCTTATAAAACAGATATCAAATCAAAAACTTAAATCTTATCTATATATGAGTATCTTTAAAAATTAATAAAAATATTAATGTTAACCGTTTGTAATATATCAAATATATATATATTCATTAATTATCAATATTCAACACTCTAAATAAAACAAAACTTAACTAAAAAATTAAAATGTAACAACTTTAATATTTCATAACCATGCAATTATGATATTAATAATACATCTACCGATTAATTAATGTAGATTAATTCTAACCTTATGAGGTTCTATAAAATGAATAATCAAAATCAACAGAGCGATAATCAACGTCAGCAAAATCAGGAGGGCGACAATCAAAACCAACAGCGAAAATAGAAGTTAGGTTAATAAAGCAGAAATACTAGAATCCTTTCATTAGTTTAATAGAATTGGAGTTCATTATGACCATCAATGACCATCAAGACGAAAACCCAATCAAGCATGATTGGCGTACAGATTATTCAAACCGCCCATATTACGGTGATATCCAACGAGAACTTCCCGATGTGGATTATGACCGTGATCTTCGTTCAGCTTATGAACTAGGTCAGCATGCCCGCAATGAGCGTGGTACTGATGCACGATTTGAAGATTCTGAAAGTGATTTGAAAGTAAAATGGGAAGAACTAAAGGCTGAATCACGCTTAAAGTGGGAACAAGCCAAACATGCGATTAAAGATGCATGGGACAAAATGTAAGCCAATATAATGATAATGAGCCTTTTAGGCTCATTATCAGCACATCTAAATAATAATTAAATAGGTGTAAAATGGACTTTATAAAAATACTATTAGCTGATACTACATTTACTTTTGCAGCAGAAATTGTACTTCGTAGTGTCTTGATGTACTTCCTGATTATCTTAGTTTTAAGATTTTCTGGTAAACGTGGTGTTAGGCAACTTTCCATCTTTGAAATCGCAATTATTCTTAGTTTAGGATCTGCTGCTGGCGATGCTATGTTCTATGAAGAAGTTCCTATCATTCATGCTGTCATCGTTTTTGCAGTAATTATGGCTTTATATCGCTTAACAACTTATTTAATGATGAAATCCGATGCTATTGAGACAGTATTGGAAGGTCGACCAATATACATCGTCAAAAATGGTTTACTGATTGTTGACGATATTAAGCAAGAAAAGTATTCATATGATGAGTTCTTTGCTGAAATGCGCCAAAAGAAAATAGAGCATCTTGGACAAGTTAAAATGGCACTGCTTGAGACTGATGGCTGCCTAAGCGTGATCCCATATTCTAAAGAAAATGTAAAATGGGGTCTTCCTTTGTTTCCCGATGAATACCAAATCGCAAATCATCACAATGTAGATCACTTTTATTCTTGTATGTTATGTGGCCAAACCCAACATTTAAATCATTTAAAAGAAGAATGCCCACGCTGTCAAAATACAAAATGGGCTAAATCCTGTTTGTATTGCGAGGAATATCAAAATTAATAAGCTTTTGTTTTGACTTAGATTAATTCAATATTATTTAACATGAATAGTTTAGGCGAACAAAAAATATACATTTCTTTACCTTACTCAAAGAGCAAATGCTTAAAGTTTATATGGGTATCTTTGATCCAAAAAGAGTTTTCTGGCAAGTAACTCATATTCGATTGTAAATAACCTATTAAGTTGTATAAGCACAAAATATCCGTCAACAAATAAGCCATTAACTTACGTGAAAACAATTACTTATATTCACAAAATGTTATAAAGAAAATGTATAAGAGAATATGATATGAAAGAACCAAATACACCAAAAATCGACCAGCTTACTGAGGAAGCATACGTGAATCCTATAGGTAAAACCCTTACCTCTTCTTTAGGTGTTCCCGTAGCTGATAATCAAAATAGTCTAAAAATTAATGAGAAAGGCCCTACTCTTCTCGAGGACTTTCTTCTAAGGGATAAACTTATTCATTTTGATCGTGAGCGTATTCCAGAACGTGTTGTACATGCTCGAGGGGTCGGTGCTCATGGTTACTTTCAAGCTTATACAGGTAATGAAAAATGGACTAAAGCCAAGTTCCTAACGGACACAAATAATCAAACCCCTATCTTTGTCCGTATTTCTACAGTTCAAGGTGGGCGAGGTTCGGCTGATGTCGTTCGAGATGTACGAGGTTTTTCTATAAAATTTTATACTGAAGAAGGAAATTATGATTTGGTGGGGAATAATATCCCTGTCTTCTTCATTCAGGATGCTATTAAATTTCCGGACTTTGTTCATGCAGTAAAACCAGAAGATGCCAATGAGGTTCCAACTGGTCAATCTGCCCATGATACTTTTTGGGATTTTATTTCTTTAAACACCGAAGCATCGCATATGACTACTTGGATAATGTCTGATAGAGCAATTCCAAGAAATCTACGCTCTATACAAGGTTTTGGTGTTCATACATTTAGATTGATTAATGAGAATAATGAAGCATTCTTAGTGAAATTCCATTGGACTCCAAAGCAAGGGGTAGCTCAAGTCGTCTGGGATGAAGCCTTAAAAATTAATGGCAAAGATCCCGATTTTCACAGACGTGATCTGTGGGATGCTATTGAGCGTGGCAATTACCCGGAATGGGAATTAGGCGCACAAATTTTCTCTGAAGAAGATGCAAAACAATGGGACTTTGATGTCTTAGATGCTACAAAATTAATCCCAGAAGAACTTGTACCAGTCACTCCACTAGGTAAATTTGTTTTAAACAAAAATACAGATGATTTTTTCGCAGAAACAGAACAAGTTGCTTTTAGTCCTGTAAATATTGTCTCAGGTATAGATTTTAGTAACGATCCCCTTTTACAAGGACGGCTATTTAGCTATACGGATACTCACTTACACAGATTAGGTACGGTAAATTTTAATCAAATTCCAATTAACAAACCTGTTTGTCCTTTTCATACGAATAGACGAGGTGGTTATGCTAATCACGAAGTTTATAAAGGAAAGGCAAATTATGAACCTAATTCTGTTGATGAAAATTGGCCAAGAGAATCACCGAATGACAGTGGTGCCTTCAAGACACATCCTGAAGAAGTACAAGGCAGCAAACTAAGAGTCCGACCAGAAAGTTTCGCTGATCATTTCTCGCAAGCCACAATGCACTACCATAGTTTGGAAAAATATGAACAACAGCATATTAAGGATGCATATTCTTTTGAATTATCTAAGGTTAAATCGCAAGATATCCGCAGACGTGTAGTTTACGCTGTCCTAGCTAATATTGACTTGGACTTAGCTGAATATGTTGCGAAAGAGTTAGGTATTAAAACTCCCCCTAAACAGCAAGATAATCTGCACCAACCCGTAATTGCATCTTCGAAAAGATTAAGTACCTCATCTTTTCCTGCATCTGATATTAAACAGCGAAAAATTGCCTTGCTCGTTCATGACGGTGTAAATGCTTCATCAATAGATGATATTAAAATATGGGCTGAAGCAGAAAAAGCTATTGTGGAAACTTTAGCACCGAACGCAGCTCCTGTTAAATCTAGTGATGGCAATGAAATACCAGTAGATGGAAGACAAAATGGCGAGCCTTCTGTGACTTATGATGCCGTAATCGTGGTTGATGGGAATAATTTAGAAGTATTTAAGGCTGATGGAGTTTCTAAACATTATGTATTAGAGACATATAAACATCTCAAGCCCATTGTTTTCCTGGGCGATAAATGCGCTTTAATAGATGAGTTTCAGCTCACTAAGGATGCAGCTCTATTCTCTACTCAAAATTTTAAAGACATCCAAGATCAATTCAAACAAGCTATTCAAAATCACCGTTTGTGGGATAGAGAAAAAGTTATCGTAGCTATTCCAGCATGACTTTATTTGTGTGATTCATAGAGATCGTTTCAATTTAGCGATCTCTAAATCCATCTTGTAATTGGCGTGATGAATCCGTTCATTTGATGGGTTGTATTGCTTC
>NZ_JBIMCF010000034.1:0-16465 GCF_048551975.1 Acinetobacter johnsonii
CCAATTGGTTGTGCGGTAGATTTTGTGTGTAGGCTTCTTCATTTGGAAATTATATTGCCGAAGAAGCCCTTAAGAACGGCTTTGTGCAACAAAGCCTCAATCCATTATTCGTTTATTAGAACAAGCGTGGTTACTTGCTTCAGCTGAACAAAATCCTGTCATTAGAACGGGTCATATCTTAGTAGCACTTTTAACAGCACCAGATTTACATCAAATGGCTTTACGCGCTTCCAGCCAATTCGAACTTTTCCCAATTGACACAATGAAGCATAAATTTTTAGACCTATGCTCAAACAGTATCGAACAAGACGTTTTACAGGAAACAGCGCCAAGCGAAAGCACTGAGCCTGTACAGCATTTGGCTAAAAACAAAACGCCAGCACTTGATCAATATACAATTAACCTGACCCAAAAGGCACAAAGTGGCCTTATCGACCCTGTTATTGGTCGTGAGTTTGAAATACGTTTAATGCTCGATATCCTGATGCGTCGACGCCAAAATAACCCCATTTTAACTGGTGAACCGGGTGTAGGAAAAACGGCTGTCGTTGAAGGCTTTGCATTAAAAATTGTGAACAACCAAGTGCCTGATGCTTTAAAAAATGTTCAGCTGCATACGCTTGATATGGGGCTATTACAAGCAGGTGCCAGCGTAAAAGGTGAATTTGAAAATCGCTTGAAACAAGTGATTCAAGAAGTTCAGTCTGCCACGCATCCTATAATTTTATTTATTGATGAAGCTCACACTTTGATTGGTGCAGGAGGTCAAGCAGGCCAAAATGATGCTGCCAATCTATTAAAACCTGCACTGGCTCGTGGTGAATTACGCACCATTGCAGCAACCACATGGGCTGAATATAAACAATATTTTGAAAAAGATGCGGCGCTCAGTCGACGCTTCCAAGTCGTTAAAGTTGAAGAGCCGACCGAAGATGTCGCCATCGATATGTTGCGCGCCATGTTGCCAGTCATGGCCAATCATTTTAATTTAAATATTGATGATGAAGCCATAGTTACAGCTGTACACTCTTCGCATCGTTATATTAGTGGCCGCCAACTCCCAGACAAAGCAATTAGTGTGCTGGATACAGCCGCAGCGCGTGTAGCACTCACTCAGAATGCACAACCTATAAAGTTAGATCAGATACTTGCTCAACAACATAATCTCAAACTTGAACATGAAATTTTAGAAAATGAACATAAAAATTTACCGATTCATCATGAGCGCTTGTACGACCTAAAGCAAAAACTAGCGCAGCTTGAGTGTGAAATTGAACACACGCAAATGCAATGGCAAAAAGAAAGAACGCTTGTTGAACAGATAAAACAACTCCAACAAGATACAACGGCTCACAACGATCAAAAAGGGATTGCTGCGCTTCGTGAAGAATTAAGCAAGGTACAAGGCCAGAATCCCTTAGTGTTTGAGCGTGTTAATGCACAAATCATTAATGAAATTATTTCAGATTGGACCGGTATTCCTGTGGGCAATATGGTGAACGATGAAATAAAACAGATTCTCAGCCTAGAAAGCAAACTGGCTGAGCGTGTTATGGGACAAGACTCTGCCCTACATCAACTGGTTCAGGGGATTAAAACATCTAAAGCAAAATTGGATGATCCTAATAAACCGCAAGGCGTGTTCATGTTGGTGGGCCCAAGTGGTGTCGGTAAAACCGAAACTGCACTTGCGCTGGCGAGTGAGCTTTATGGTGGAGAATCCCACCTGATCACCATAAATATGTCTGAATATCAAGAAGCACATACCGTTTCTTCTTTAAAAGGTGCTCCACCTGGATATGTTGGATATGGTCAAGGTGGTGTGCTGACTGAAGCAGTTCGCCGCAATCCTTATAGCGTGGTTTTATTGGATGAAATTGAAAAAGCACACAACGATGTTCAAGAACTCTTTTATCAAGTTTTTGACAAAGGTACGCTTGAAGATGGTGAAGGTCGAATCATCGACTTTAAGAATACCACCATTATTTTGACCTCGAATGTAGGTTCGAATGTCATTATGCAGGCGTGTTTGAATCAACCGATTGAGACATGGCCAACAGCAGAAAGTTTAGCTGAGCAGTTAAAACCAAGTTTATATAAACAGTTTAAACCTGCTTTTTTAGGGCGCATGCGTATCGTTCCCTATTTCGCACTGCATGATGATTTACTGGTTCAAATTATCCATCATAAAATCAAGAAAATAACCTCTCGCCTTGAGAAGCGGTACCAAACCAAAGTTCAATATTCAGAGGAACTGGTAGAACTGTTATTAAGTCGCTGCACGGAAGTCGATAGCGGTGCCCGAAATGTTGATCACATTTTAAATGCCAGCATATTGCCAGCTTTAGCCACAGAAATATTGATGGCATTGGCAGCCGGTCATTTGCCTAAAGTCATTCAGATTGATGTCAAAGATGATGAAATTACTTATGTTTTAGACCCTGTCGAAAAGACCACGGCTAAAAAGAAACGACATCCTGCTAAAAATAAAGCGAATCAAGTTTAATAGAATATAGAGTGTAAAATTATGAGCTTAGAAATCGAGCCTTTATTGTCTCCTATCTCAAGCGATCAACCATGTGGACAAGACTTGTCTTTTTCCAATGAATTCCACGCTATCAAAATTGCAAAAACTCAGGATGATCCACTACTCGATCAAGGCGACTGGGTTGCTGAACCCAAGCAAGCAGACTGGCAGTTCGTTGAACAAAAATCTATCGAGCTCCTCACGGGAAAATCAAAAGATTTACGCTTATTGGGATGGTTACTTGAAGCGTGGTCAAATTTATACGGATTCGAAGGTACTGCAAAAGCCCTAGAGCTTATGCACCGAACGCTAAGTGAATATTGGACACAACTTCATCCTGAAATTGAAGAAGAAGATTTAGATCAACGTCTAGGTTTATTACAAGGTTCAATTAATCATTTAATTCCACTGATTAAACAAGTCGCTATCGTGAATGCTCCTGCATTTTCACTCAGTGATTATGAAGCCTTACTGAGACAAAAAAACCATTTGTTGAAACAAGTCGAAAGTTATACGAAGGATACCAATAGCTCTCAAATTTTGGAACAGTTTGAGCAGAGCTTGTTCAATACATCAAAATCATTTCAATATCAGAACTATCAACATTTTTCGGCGATTCTGGCTGAATGGTCAATTTTGAAAAGTGTATTAGATACCTTAATGGGCTTAGATGCACCAAGCTTTGCTGCTATTGATACTCAGCTTGAAAACATCCATGCCAGTTTAAAAAAGGTCTATAAAACCGATGTTTTTACCCAACCTGTAAGGGCGACACAAACGTCTGAATCTTCTGCTGCCGCAACGATAACAACACAGGCACTTTCATTTACCCAGCACAAAGAACAAGAGATTGACATGCACACCGTCCATCCATCCAAAGGCTTTCAGGTTCAACCGCAAAATCACTTAGCAAACCGTGAACAAGCCATGCGGGTATTACAAGAAATTTCTGACTATTTCCAAGCCAATGAACCGCATAGTCCCGTAAGCTATATGTTACAGAAAACCATCAAGTGGAGTCAGATGCCACTACATGAATGGTTAAATCAAGTCATTAAAAACGAAAATCCACTGCATAACGTCCAAGAACTACTGGGCGTACAACAAGCAAATGAATCAAACGATTGGTAATCTAAATGTTTAAAGCAGAAAAAATACTTTGGGGTGAAGGTCTATTTTTACGTCCTCAACATTTTCAATTACAAGATGCGTATCATGAACAACGTCTGAATCATACTATTCGGTCTACGATTCCATTTGCTTATGGCATTCAAAATGTTCAATTTGATGAAGCCCAGTTACACACACATATCTTGGCACTCGAAAGTATTAGTATGATTTGGCAAGATGGCGAAATCTATCAGGCGCCGACACGTGATTTATTGCCAGAGCCAGTGTTATTAGATGAACTGAATTTACGTGGCGAAATCTTGGTTTATTTAGCCTTGCCGATTGTACAAGCCAATAAGAAAAATGTGACCGCTGAAAATAGTGCACAGTTCGGTCGCTATCATTCTTATCTAACCTCAACTCATGATTTATTTACAGATGCAACTGCAGCAGATATCACCTTATTGCGTCGCCGTGCAGAGTTTCGCTTGTTAGAGGTCAATGCAGAACCGAATCAAGAGCTTGATGGCTTTTTGTATTTAGCTTTAGCAAAAATTAAACGTCAAAGCTCAGGTCAATTTGAATTTGATCGTCATTTTATTCCGCCTATCTTGCATATTGAATCTTCTGAAAATCTTATCTCGAGTTTGAAACGCAGCTTAAATGTTATCAAAGCGAAAATTAAAACCATTCAAAGTAATAATCGAGAAAACGAGCAAAAACTGATTGAATTTCGCTCTGGCGACATTGTGTCATTTTGGCTGGTTAATGCACTTAACACAGCACACGCGACGTTGAATCATTTATTGCAATACCCGCATATCCATCCAGAGCGGCTATTCTTTGAATTATTACGTTTGACTGGCTCATTGCTGACTTTTTCAACGGCTCATGAAGTTGATCATTTACCTCGCTATCAACATCATAATTTACAAGAAAGTTTTAGTCAGCTCGATGTCATTCTACGTGAGTTATTAGATACGATTATTTCAAACCGCTACATCAGTATCCAATTGAAAGAAACACGAACATCTTATTGGTTAGGCAGTTTAGAGTCAGATAAAATTACTCGAGATTCAAGACTTTACTTGGCTGTTTCTAGCAGCATGATGCAAAGTCACGAACTAATTCAATTGGTTCCGTTGAGATTTAAAGTCGGCAACACCGTAGATGTTGAACAACGCGTCATTGCAGCACTTCCTGCCGTTCCTTTGCATCATTTAATGCAGGTTCCAACCGCTATTCCAGTGCGATCTGGTGTGAGTTACTTTGAAATTGAACCAAATAATGACTTATACCAACGCATGTTGGATGCCGAGTCAATTTGTATTTATATTCCGGCAGGTTTCCAAGATATTGCTGTTGAATTGATTGCTGTGATGAATGGCTAAGGAAATGAATCATGAATAATGCCCCTTCACTTTTTGATGATGGACAAATTGGAACTGGTTCAATTACTCAGCCCATGACCGCCAAAGTCACCTGTACAACCAACTTGGTCGACTTACTCCATGATGGTTTTTATATTGTATTTTTATTAAAAAAAAAATATATACCGAGTAGTCCGACTGAATTTCGCGAAAAAATCATTGCCCTACTCAACCGTTTTGAAAACCAAGCCCGAAAATTACAATTTTCATCAGATGATATTCAAGATGCTAAATATGCTTACTGTGCATTATTAGATGAAACCATTGTGACTCAGCAAGATGCACAATTTTTCGAGCTACAAAATAGTTGGTTAATCAGTCCCTTACAGCTTAGTTTATTTGGCTCGCAACTTGCGGGTTATCGTTTTTTCGAAATTTTAGAAGAGTTACGCCGTAAAGGAAATAGTCGATTAGCCGCACTTGAAGTTTATCATTACTGCATGCTTCTGGGTTTTCATGGTAGATATCGTATTGAGTCTATAGAAAATTTAAACCATTTAGTGGCGCGTGTAGGCGATGAAATTGACTACTTAAAAGGAAAGAAGGCAGCCTTTTCTCCCTTTGCATTGCTACCCGATCAAATTAAACACATGATTCACCGTGAGCTTCCTTTTTACTGGATTTTACTTTTTCTAATCGTATTCGCCCTCTTATCCTTTGCGGGCTTGCGCTATATGTTATCAAAGCAAAGTACGAATTCTTTAGCCACATATGAAAATGTCATTTCTACGCCAACAGAACAGGCACATATTACTATTCATTTACCCTAAGAACTAACTCCATGGCTCATGAAAAACGGACTTCAGTCAAAATTTTGACGTCTACAAAAAAGAAAAATATTTCACCTATGCTCTATGTGTTTGGTGGTTTTTTGAGTGGCGTTGTATTGATGGCCACTCTTGGTTTTACTTACGTTTTTACACAGCAAAAAAATGATTCAATACAGGTTAGTCAAAGCTCTAGTGTCGATGTCGCTGAACCTTCAGTCGATAATGAAGCCCCGACGCGGGAACCCGAAGCTATTTTTGAAGCGACTAAAGCCGTCCCTTCTAAAAGTGTTCAACCTTCAAATGTAACTGAGCCGCCTTCTGATTTTCCTCAACCCAAAGAAGATGAATTAAGCAAAGCTTTTCTTCGTCCAGCTGAAACAGTTGCTGCACCATCGATGAAGAGTGCTAGTCCTCAGCCCTTATCAAAAGAAAATAAGAAACAAAACTCATCAGCGCAAATTTCGGCCGGACCGAAAGATAAAAATCCCAACAAAGTAGCCAAAGCAGAACAGGTAGTGGAAAAATCCGAAGAATCTCTCACAGGGAGTGTGCAAACAAAGATTACAACTCGTACTGTCGAAGCTCCAATGCCAACCACTATCAGACTATGATTTATGCTCTTTTTTCGATCTTTCTAATCCTTGCACTAGGGCTAAGTTTGGCACTGTCCTATGAACTTAGAGCAAAACTAGCTGGTTTTTTTGTGGGATTAATTCCTCAAGGAAAACAAAGATTTCAAACCGCTCGTCATTTTGCACGGCATATAAATCATGCTGCTGCACCCGAGCAATTGCAATCGCATTGGCATATTCAACAGTGGTGGATATTGGTTGCAGGTCTATTTTTATTTGCCAGCATTTTAATGTTTGCTTTTACCAGCCCCGTCACGCCCACTAAAATCGAAGCCGATTATTTAAGACAATCGGATCCACAAATTTATGCCCTACTTGATGGGCAGATTTTGTCCCCGCCACCAGAGATCGAAGAATCCTTAGTTGCTGCGGCCATAGTTGAAGCAAGTCTGCTTGAGCAAGCGAATCTTAATAATAATTCTATTCAGGCCAGTGCTTTGAATTACGATCCGAGTATTCAGGATTTACATTCAACTCATTCACATGACAATTTAGCAACAGCTGATCGTAAGTGGCACAAAATGAACCCACGCTATAAACAACGTTTACTGATGGTATTTAAAATTATGCATGAGCAGCATGGATATGAACTGGTTTTACTGGAAGGCTATCGTAGCCCGCAGCGTCAAAATTCTTTAGCTAGCAATAAAAATACGACTTTGGCGCGTGGTTACCAAAGTTACCACCAATTTGGATTAGCAGCGGATGTCGCATTTAAGCGAGATGGAAAAGTCGTTATTTCTGAACGAGACCCATGGGCGATGCGTGGCTATCAGCTCTATGGTGAAGTTGCAGAATCTGTAGGTTTAACTTGGGGCGGGCGTTGGAAGTCGATCCAAGACTATGGCCATACCGAATATCGAATGCCGAATTTAAAGAAAACTGCGGAAATCGCTGAAAAGCTGACCTCTGAAGGACAACTTTCAGCTGCGAATTTGAGTTAATCAGGTTGAAGGCTGACTCAAATATTGAGTAACGATTTGCAGAACTTGCTCAGTTTTCTCTGCATGTAACCAGTGTCCAGCATCTGTCACCGTCTGAATCTGGGCTTGAGAAAACTGCGATTGGATAGCTTCTATATATTCTGGCTTTTCTACATAAGGTGAGTTTCCACCACGTATAAACAATGCAGACTTATGCCATGTTTCTATATTTTCCCATGACAAAATTTGGGCATAGTTCTGATACAGTGCATCCACATTAAACAACCACTTCCCTTTACTAAAAGATTTCAATAGAAACTGAATCACCATTTCTTCTTTGAGATATTCACGCATGATTTCTATAGCTTGCTGACGTGTTTCAATATCTGCTTTTTGTACAGCAAAGAGCGCTTTAAAAATCTGCTCATGATGATTTTCTTTGTAAGCAATAGGCGTAATATCCAATACCACCAGTTGATCTAGTCGATCTCCTGCGAGTTCGGTCACTTTCATCACCAGCTTTCCCCCCATCGAATGCCCGATCAAAGAAAAGTGCTCGATATTGAGTTCATCTAAAGTTTCAATTAGATCAGCAGCCATTACCTCATAATTCATCACATTGGAATGCGCAGATAATCCATGATTACGTACATCTACCTGTAATACAGGGTGGTTTGAATAAAACTCCCGAGCCAACATCCCTAAATTACTTAAACTGCCAAATAAACCGTGAACAAAGACCAGTGTTTTTGCAGCTGACTGCTCATTTTGATGAAATTGATGATTTAGGATCATATGAAACTTACTTTATTTGATTTCTATAGATATTGAATTTTTAATCTGAATAAATCAAATGACTTTTTAGATTAAGTTCATTTCTGCTTAGGCTAAATTTAAAGGCATGATTTACATGCCTGTTTAAGATGAGATTTTAAGCAAGTGAAAAAATGCCAAATGCTTTAAGTCTTGCTACTTTTCTGTTTTAAAAATAATTCAGCGGAATTTTTAAGTAAGAAATATCATTGTCTTCTGGTTGAGGGAACTTGCCTGCAAACATATTGATTTGAATTGCAGGTAATATCAATTTTGGCATGCTTAACGTTGCATCACGGCGGTTTCTCATCTCGACAAAATCAACTTTTCTCGTTGTAGTATTGATATGAATGTTTTCATGCTTTTGCGAATAAACCGATGTCTCATATTGGTATTGATCACGACTTTCAGGTAAGTAGTCATGGCATAAGAACATCCGCGTTTGATCTGGCAATGTGTACAAAGTCTTCACTGAGTCAAATAAAGTCGCCGCACTCCCCTTGGGAAAATCACAACGTGCCGTCCCATAGTCAGGCATAAACAACGTGTCCCCCACAAAAACAGCATTACCAATGACATAACTGAGACACGCAGGTGTATGCCCTGGTGTCGGAATATTATATGCTTTTATGTTGCCTATCAAAAATGTCTCGTGATCTGCAAAAAGATAATCAAATGACTGCGTAGCATTTAAACTCTTAATATCTAAGTGATAAATCTCACCAAAAGTTTGTTGTACGATTTCAATCTTATGACTAATCGCAATTTTTCCACCTAGTTTTTGCTTTAAATACTGTGCAGCACTTAGATGATCTGCATGCACATGTGTTTCTAAAATCCAGTCTACGCTTAGGCTATTTTCTTGAATATAAGCAATAATTAAATCTGCCTGCTCTGTTTTGGTCGTTGCCGATGCTGCATCATAGTCCAATACACTATCAATCACGGCGCAGCGCTGAGTGTCTGGATCACTCACCACATAACTAAACGTATTGGTCTGTGTATCAAAAAATGCTTTTACTTGCGCGGTTTGCTTCATGGCATTTTCTCCATTACTTTACGATGTAGCAGTACACCGACAAACATCGCAATTATAAAATAGATCGCTTGATAATAACCCAGCCCAATCAAAGTAAAACTCGGCGCAGGACAAATTCCCGCAATTCCCCAGCCTATACCAAATAGCAAACTTCCAAAGATCAGTTTTCTGTCGATTTTCGTATTTTTAGGAAGTTGTATGGCTTCACCATAAACCGTTTGTGGATGTGGCTGACGTACAGCTTTTTGAAAAGGAATAAATGCAATCGCAATTGCACCCATCATCACAAAAGCTAAACTGGCATCCCAGTGCCCAAAAATATCTAAAAAGCCAATCACCTTCGCAGGATTCGACATTCCTGAAAGCATGAGACCAATTGAAAATAATCCACCCCAAATGAATGCCCAAACATTTTTCATTTTTAGATTGCTCCAAGCATATGACGGACAACATACACAGTGATAAAGCCTGCGAACATAAAACTCATTGTAGCGATGATGGAACGTTTGGATAAACGACTGATACCACAAATACCATGCCCGCTGGTACATCCAGAACCTAATCGCGTTCCAAAACCTACCAATACGCCCGCAATGATTAACATGAGAGGTGTAGCGTCAATATAAATTTCTGGCTGAACAAAAGCTGCGTATATAAACGGAACAATAAACAGCCCCAATAAGAACCACAGTGCAGGCGTATTTATGATCCCTCTTAAGTTTAAAACCTGTGAGACCAGACCACTGATTCCCGCAATCCGCCCATTGGTATATAAATATCCAACGGCGGAGATGCCGAGTAATATTCCACCTATAAAAGACCACGCAAAATCATGCATTGGTAAGCACCCTAAAACAATATATGTTTTTATAATATATTTAATTTAAAAATAATCAATCCCTCTTTGTATCTATCGATGCTATGCACGTCTATGACCACTGTTTACGGGCACTTGCATCTAGATTTAGATATTTGAATGGTTACTATCTGTTCGTTATCGAAGCTTTTAGTCTTTTAGATAACACCTTAAAGCATTTCTTTTACATAGTTATTCTTCACAATAACGTAAAAATCTTGAATATATCCCCGAGAGATTTTGTATTCAGCCCTTTTTTAGATTAGAAATACTTAACTTCTCTCATTTTATTTCATTATAGTTTTCATTTAAAGAATCTGAATAGAATTGGGGACACTTCTCTACATCATGAGTATTATTCTGGGTTTATAAAACACATTCGCAACTTTTGAATATTTTTTTATGCGGCCAGACACATAAAAAAGGATAAAATAATCTGCTCTTTTTCCGAGCAGTTTATTGGAATTCTGATAATACCCGTTCTGCAAACCATATTGGGAGCTTAGACACGGCGGCATTCATCTTTAGGGTTTCAGCTGCTTCAATTTCTGCAAGAAAAGACGCTTGTATACCGTCAGAAGAGTTATCAAACAAGTAGGCGCGATCACAGCACTCTATGGCTTGCATGAGCAGATCCATACTACGGTAGTAACGTTCAATAATTTTCTGCTCAGGAACCGGATGACCACCCACACTGACGCGATACTTGACTCGGGCAATATTGATTTGTGGGTCTACTGTTGAGACATAATATAGATAGGTTTTATAACCCTGACGTTTCGCTTCTCGGAGAAACTCAACTTTAGAGATATGTGACATGACCGTCTCAAAAGTAAAACTAACTTTTAAGCGCAGAAACTCAAGCCGAATATAGTCAATAATGCGTGCACAAAGATAAGAATCAATTTCTTCGGTTTTAAACTCAATCTTCCATTCATCTAGCACAATTGGTTCATGCGCAAGTAAGGCCACGAACTGTCCCGCTTGAGGACGCTTCTTACTTTTTAGAAAAGTGACCAACTCTGAAGCTTTTAAGGAAGGATGATAATGCAATAAATCAATGCGTTGACTCTGTCTTAAGTTTTGTTCCAGTTCATCTGCATTTAAATATGCCCCAATATGTTGGGGCAAGAGGTAATCTTTAACAGTGCTTTTACCAGAACCATTCGGCCCTGCAAACATTCTTATTCTAGGTTGTCGAGGTGGCATATCAATCTATACGGTCGCGTGTTTCTTTTTACGTGTCAGTGTCGGTAAAACACCTACATCGACATAAGCATGACTTAAGTCTTGTAAAACAGTTTCATTACCATGAATATCGCGTTCAACCAACTGTTCAGCTTTTGCATAAACCACAGACGAACGAGTGGTTGCTTTTTGAAAAGCATCATGAAAAGCATGAATGGCAAGTTTAGGAATCATATCATCCTCATATTTGCCTACTTTAATGTCGGTATAAGCTGCCATACACCAACTCCTACTCAAACGATGATTGATTTTTATTTATCTTAACACAATCGAGGACATTGTCTATTTATACAGCATCCTTAAACAATAAATTAGATCTTAATATCTACACTAATTTCATGCTGTCTTATTCTGTTACTTTACTTTTTAATCGTTTCGTATCTTCAACTTTTAAAGCTTTAGCCGTTGGGCAGAAAACACTTTCATTCATCCCTGCATCGGTCAAACTTTTTTCTTGCTGATCAAGATAACGGTTGGCCACCATCAGCATCACTGAAGCGGTACTTAACTCAATATTGGCTTTAGATAGCGCAGCAATTTGATGATATGCATCCATACGCTGACAAAATGCGGTTTTCATTTCTGTTGCTGTCGCTGGATTATCTTTTGCATCTAAAACGGTTTTAGTTGAATTCACAATTGCAGTATATTCAGCCATCTTCTGATCATACTGCGCCTGAGTTAGCTTCGTTGTTTCTGCATAACTCAGGGTTGATAGAAACGATGATAAAAATAACGAAAGGCTAAGCAACGTCCATGTTTGTTTTTTCATGTATTAAGACTCATCGCCTTCTTTCCATACGTCTTCATAGTCATCGCCATCAATCATAAAACGATAACCTTCACTTAAAGCCAAATATGGAAGTACATCAGGCAAGATATCTTGTAATTCACGTACAGTCATGGTTGTAAAAAAGTCTTGGCCCTCACCCAATTCACCACCATAAATAAACCAAGCGACATTCTCTTCAGTTTCTGGCTTTTTACGTAAACCGACAATGGGCTCTTGATTCAAAGTTTGTACAGCAACAGCAACGACATCATCACCTTTTACTTCAACATAAGCCGAGTCAAATTCTTCACACAGTAGTTTTTGTTCTGCAATCAATTCATTCAATGCAGATTGTTGTGACTTTTGTGCCATGCGATGCTGCCCCTTTTGAGCGTCAATCTATCGATAGCGCATTTTAAAACATATTTAGGTCAAAGGCTGTTTTTATTTAAACAATTAGCACACAGGTGAACAATCAATATCACTAAAAAAGTAATATCGGGGCTAAGCGACTATGGGTTATGTCGCACGAGAACAAAGCAACATCGCCCCCAAACTCATGAGTAGCCATTTTGGCGATACGTTCGTTATCGTTATATTTACTCTCAGAAACTTAAAAGGCTTTGAAATTCTAAAATGAAGCTTTGATTTTCCTATTCCCTTTTTTTGACGAATATGCACCTAATAAATCAAGCTTTTTCGTTCATTCAGGTTATAAATTTTAAAATTTATATCTCTTTATATAAATATGAAAGAAAAGAACCCACTGAAAAGCTCGCTACTAACCAAGCACATATATTCTTTCTAATATGCTCTCAATAAATACTCAACTTTACAAGCCTATCAAAATAGAGGACAGAACATGACGAAGAGAACTGACATCGTTTATACTGGTTCTAAAAGCTCACCAAAGACACAGTCGCCGATGAAATTCTTTAGTTGCGCATCATGTCAAAACCAAGTCTTTTTTGCCAACTCACAATGTTTGAGCTGCCAAACTACACTCGGTTATATTGCATCAGAAAAAGATATGGGGAGCTTTGAACAGCATAGCCCTTTTCTTTGGTTAGCGCTAAATGAAAAATACCAGACGAAGCGCTATAAGCCTTGTTATAACTATCAGCACCATCAGGTCTGCAATTGGGTCATTCCCGCAGAGAGCAACGACATCTACTGTGAGTCTTGTGTACTTACATATACTATTCCTACTCTCGACAACCCTGATCATATCGTTTATTGGTCACGGCTCGAACATGCTAAACGGCGTTTTCTATATTTAATGCAACGTCTGAATATTATGCCAAGGCCCAAATATAACGATGATGATCGCTACGGACTCCGTTTTAATTTTCTCATGCCTGAACCAGAGCACCCTGTGTTGACAGGACATGCTAATGGTGTCATTACACTCAATGCCAGTGAAGCAGATGTCATCTATAGGGAAACGACCCGTATTAAAATGGGTGAAAACTATCGTACGCTTTTGGGGCATTTCCGTCATGAAAGTGGTCATTATTATTTTGACCTCATTAAATCGCTACATCCTGAGTTGGTCGACGAGTTCCGTCAGTATTTTGGAGATGAACGTCAAGATTATAGCGCAGCACTACAACGTCACTATGAAGATGGCGCACCACAAAACTGGGACCAATTTTATGTCAGCTCTTATGCCAGCACACATCCTTGGGAAGACTGGGCAGAAACATGGGCACACTATTTACACATGATGGACACATTAGAAACCGCTTACTATGCAGGATTAATTGTGCGTAATAATCGAAAAGATACGCATGACTTAAGCTTTTATGAAAATCCAATCGGTGCTCAAGATTTTGATGTACTCCTCAAACAGTGGATGACACTGACTTTTAACTTAAATGCGTTAAATCGCAGCATGGGTTTAGAAGATGCTTATCCATTTACACTATCAGCGCCAGTCCTCGATAAATTACGATTTATACATAAACATGTTTTGGGCAAAGTCTTTGCTCGGCAAATTGCTTGAGCTGAATATAAGTAAAGTTATTGTACTTATTCATGGCCTCGCCATCAGATTCATGCACTACTTAAACAAGCCTTTGCACAAGTTAAACCCAACTCTCGCTCGGCCAGTGACGCCGTGCTGAGTGGACATAGTATGGGCGGCGTCATAAGTCGCTTATTGATTAGTGAACACGATATTTCTGAGCAAGTGATTCCACTGTTAAACTATGAGCAATACACCCGATTACAACAATACCCCGTAATTAAAGAACGTTTTCAATTTCATCCCGATTTACCCATTGGACGTGCAATTTCTATTGCCGCGCCTCACCGTGGCAGTCAACTATCTAACCGCTGGTACATGGAATTGGTGAATAAATTGGTTTGACAATCACCGTCAGACCAATGACATACATGATATGAGCGATGGTATTGTGCCGCCCTATTCAAGTTCACATTTAGAACAAGAAACATTATTAGAATTACGCCTTGAGCAAACTCAGGCTCAATAATCAGTGATGCTAAAACTTTTCTACTATGCTTAGAGATTTTTATCCGAATACTCTAACTCATCTAAATGAATATCGAAAGCTTGAAAAGTAGCGGTTTTAAGACCTAGCGCACGCAAAGGTTTTGATATACTTGCTTTATCTAAAAATACATGCATTTATCTGATTGGAAACATCATGCACATTAAAAATCAAGTTGTACTGGTCACAGGTGGCGCACGCGGTTTAGGTCTTGCGATTACACACGCCTTAATCAATGAAGGTGCTCGTGTAGTCGTGAACTATTTGAACAGCCAAGCAGCAGCGCAAACCTTAGCTCAGCAGTATCCCGAACAGGTTTTTATCTACCAAGCTGATGTTACAGACAATGCTCAAGTCAAAAGTATGTTTGACGCAAGCTTTCAGCATTTTGGACAGCATATCAACGCTGTGATTAATAATGCGCTCATTCAATTCGAGTTTAATGGTGAGGCCCGCCCAAAAGTTCATGAGCTACGCTGGGAAACCATGCAACAACAATTTGAAGGTGCTGTTAAGGCTGCTTTGAATACAACCCAAGCGGCGCTTGAAGGTATGAAACAAAACCAGTTGGGCCGCATTGTAAACATCGGAACCAATCTGGTGCAGAACCCTGTGGTGCCTTATCATGACTACACTACGGCGAAGGCAGCACTGTTGGCATTTACCCGTACATCAGCGCATGAACTTGGTCAATACGGCATTAATATCAATATGCTCTCTGGCGGTTTACTGCAAACCACCGATGCCAGCAAAAGCACGCCCAATGAAGTTTTTGATTACATCGCAAGTGCAACACCACTGCGTCGTGTAGTTACACCTGAGGAGTTTGCTTCAGCCATTTTAATGTTCTTATCGCCCTATTCTTGTGCTGTGACAGGTCAAAACTTGATTGTGGATGGTGGTCTAGTCAAAGGCTAATCCCTGAACTCTGAATAAGAATGATTAAACAATCCATTTTTAAAATTCTCGAAGCTTCATCGACTTGAAGCTTTATTTTAGGTTCAAGCCTTCTTGAGAATCTGCCCACCCAACCAAGGAACACAGTACGATGCTTTCTTTCCCCATTCGGCACCGACTGGCTGGTTTTTACTTTTTTTATTATTCCATTGTAGGCACCTTCATGCCGTTTTGGAGCCTGTATCTCGAAGATCAAGGCTTTAACTACAGTGAAATCGGTATCCTTTCCTCAATTGCGATCATTACCCGTTTTTTTGCTCCTTTTATTTGGGGCTGGATTGCAGATAAATCAGGGAAACGGATGCTCTTGGTCAGAGTCGCAACGTGGATGGAAGCCTGTATTTGGTTCATGATTTTTATCATTCCAAACTCCTTTCAGGCGATCGCCATGCTCATGCTGATCTTTAGCTTCTTCCAAAACGCCATTCTGGCTCAATTTGAAGGCGTTACGCTATTTTGGCTCGCGGAACAACGCAGTGCGTTGTATGGAAAAGTTCGAAAATGGGGCTCGGTCGGTTTTATTGTCGGAGTTTTTGGTATCGGAGCCTTATTAGAGTTTTTACCCATCTCTATGCTGCCAGTTTTATTGCTGTGTATTTCTTTTTTGGCCTTTATTTGGTCATTTAGCATCAAAGAACCGACCACTGCACCCCATTCACAAGGACAGCTCGAGCCATTATTACCTATTTTAAAAAAAACCGTTGTCGCGGCATTCTTCGGTATCGAGTTTATTCTGCTTTTTTCACATGCGCCCTTTTATAGTTTTTATAGTAACTTCCTCTGTACACGACAAATTTCACAGAACCCTTATCCTATCAGGCTTCTGCCTTCTTAAAATTGCCAAAATTTCCTTAAACTCTTCTTTTTTCCCAAAA
>NZ_JBIMCF010000035.1:0-15611 GCF_048551975.1 Acinetobacter johnsonii
CTGTGGTGTAAGTCTTGTGTTTCTTGCTCATGGTAAACTCCTGATGAGTGTGTTTAGTTTACCAAGTTAAAACCTCCTGTTTTTTCAGCACACATCAGTGTAGCAAGTTGCTACACTGTCATATAACTTCTTTTCCAAATATTTCATTCAATCGTTTTCTATTTTCTTTTACAAAATTTGGATTATTTTTTAATTTATATTTCATTTCTTTCTTAAATTCACTCATTGAACTGCCAGCTACAGCAAAATCCATTTGGAACATAATATCATTAACTATCACATTTGCTTGAGATTCAGTTAAGCACCCTTCTGTCTTAAACCACTTACTAAACTGTTTATAATTTGGGTCGTTCGCATAGATGTACCAAGACCTTACGGTCATATCGAACTTCGCACCTAATTCTTTAACAAGCGCGTTATCATCAAAATTGACATCTAAATAGATTTGAGTCTTATCATTAGTATTAGATACAACAACTTCAGTGGCGTGCCTATTAAGAATTTTAAATCGAACTCCGACAATAGGTCGACCTTTCTTGATGGTATCGTATTCTAATTGAAGACTAGTCCTTTCATTAATTTCTTCAATAATTTTGTCTAAAACGTATCGTCTAAAATCAACCCAACGATCGTATTTTTTCTCCCCAATATCAATTAATGCTTTGATATTCTCAAGTGAAAGTTCAACCTCATAAGAATCTTGATTAGCATACTTAAATTCATTTTTGATAAAGTATGAATACAAACTCATGCTGGTGACAGAGTCCAAAGCAAATAAATCTTTCAATTGATAGGTTGTAAAATTTCCATTTGCTAAACGAGTAAAATATGGAAGTACTTCACTGGTAAAACGTATCTGCAAAGCATTTTTAGCATCATCTTCCCAACGGAGTTCACGAATAATTGGTACTACTGAGTGTACTTTTTTAACTTTACGCTTACTATCATCCACGGACTCTTCAATTACAAAATGGGCTACTCGTGATGATAATTCTTTATAAATACGATCAATAGCAACATTAATGGAATTCTTTTTATCTAATCCTAATAGTTCGCCTAAATCATCTTTATGCAAATAAATATAAGTTTGCTCTGTAATTTCACGATCTTGATTATTCTTCTCACCATAATTCGCTACAGCCATCGCATAAAGTAGAGCTTTATACTCATTAGATGATAATTCAATTGGTCTAATCAGACGGTTACTAGTGCTGACTACTCCATTATGTCGAATATTACCAATACAATAAGGTAGATGTTCTAATTCTTCTGGTTCGTTGTGATTGCTCATAAGTGGAAAGATTAAAATATTTTCTACATGTTATACACAAAAGTGGTAGAAGATGCAAACCGCTCACTATTTTCTCTTCCTTACATTAAATTAACTCAGTTTATGCCCATCAAACACCTTAAGAGTGGAAGAAGTGTCACAATTAAAGTGCAATTTTTGATACTATTTAGTCTTATGGTGGAATTAATATAAAATTAAACACTTTTAAGTGACAATTCTTCCACCTTTGATAATTCATCCGTGTCGCTAAAGCAATCAATTTGAAAGTAGGAATAGCCTACAGCACCACTAAAGTGGAATTAATCAACACACATTCCACCGTTAAAGTGACAAGCCTTCCACCATTCCGATATTCATGACTATTAAACATCATGTTATCAATTAAATTTTATACAAATAGTTTATCCACAGAATAAAAAACATCTAATGACAAGTCTTCCACTTTTATTTCGATAAAAACAAACTTATCAACATCACAAGCAGTTGAATTATTTTGTTTTAAATTAAAAAATCAATATTAAAATAAATCACAATGACAAGTCTTCCACCATAGTGACAAACCTTCCACTTATCGGTGACAGACCTTCCACCAATTAGTGACAAACCTTCCACTTATAGGTGACAGGGCTTCCACTTATCAATGACAGGGCTTCCACTTATTAGTGACACGCCTTCCACTTTAAAAATCCTATCTATTTGTTTTTAAAGAAATAAAATTTGTCTAATTATAATTAACTAATTAATACTAATTAATACTAATTAAAATTAGCTAGCTATATTTTAAAAAAAAGTTAAGAAATGTTTTTTCCACATCTTTTAAATTCAAAAGATAAAAATATGACAAAGGAACTGTAGCAAGTTGCTACAAATATCTTTATATTAAATGAAATCAAAGTAAATTCCTTAAGACAAATATGTCAACTAAAATCATTGCTGTAGCTAATCATAAAGGTGGTTGCGGGAAAACAACTACTGTAGTACATCTTGCTTCAGAACTTGCTGAATTAGGAAATAAGGTCTTAGTAATTGATCTGGATCCACAAGCAAATGCAAGTTTACATATAGGATTAAGACACCCTAGCGAAGTTGAAACTACATCAGCGGAATTACTCATTGGTGATATAAGTTTATTATCGGAAGCATTAGAAGAAGAAACAAAATTTAAAAATGTTTCCTTAATATATGGCTCATTAACTCTTGGTAAAACTGAAGATCAATTGAAAGATGATGCACCAAGACCAACCGAGGAACTTTCAAATAAATTGGAAATTCTAGAAGGATTATATGACTACATTCTTATTGATTGTCCTCCGAGCTTAAAATTATTAACTAGCAATGCTTTAGCCGCTTCGACACATGTTATTGTTCCAATTGAATCTGGTTCACAATACGGTCTCTATGGTGTTACTGATTTAATTAATCACTTAAGTAAAATTAGAAGAGTTAACCCTGAATTAGAACTCTTAGGTGCTTTATTAATTAAACATGATGAGCGTCAGAATGTATGTAAATTAATAAAAGATGAAGCATTTAATCAAGTTGGAGAATTATTGCATACCACAATTCCAATGAGCACTAAAGTTAATCAAGCTGCAATTTTGCAACAACCTTTATTATCTGTTGATAAAAACTCAAAAGTTCGAAAAGCTTTTGAAAATTTAGCACAAGAAATTGTTCAGCGTGTCAAATAATATAATTCTGGAAATACTATGGTAAGTAATAAAGAGATATTGGCTAAACGTCTTCAGCAAAATACTCAAAAGCATCAACATGCCCAAAAAGAGCATATTAATGATGTCAAAGAGCTAAGACGTAATGTACAAATTACAGATATTCAGGCTAGCCCTAACCAACCTCGAAAACTCTTTAATCAACAAGATATTGAAGATTTAGCAGCATCAATTGAGGAAATTGGGCTATTACAACCAATTGCCGTTCGTAGAATAAATGATAAATATGAGTTGATTGCTGGTGAAAGACGATTGAAAGCCCACCAATTTCTCAATAAGAACACCATTGAAGTAATCATTATTGATGCATCGGATGAAGAAGTTGTTTTATTAACATTAGCTGAAAATTTAAAGCGAGAAGATCTGACAGATTATGAAATATATGTTGGATTAACTTCTTTGGATGAAAAATTAAAAAAAAATAAGCAGAAGTTAGCAAAGTCATTAGGTATGAATCGTGAAGATATGTATAAATATTTATCTTTTGAAAAATTACCTGGAGAGTTGATTGAAGATTTGGAAAAACAGCCCTCATTATTAGCACGGACCGCTGCTACAGCAGTGAAAAAGTTTCTATCAGATCATGATGAAAACCATGAAAATGCTAAACAAGCATTATTCGAAGCATGGTCAAAATTACTTAAAAAAGAAGTTGAACAGACAAAACTGACATCACTAGCTGAAAAAATCTTTAAGTCAAGAGAAACGAAAGAAGTAATTCAAACTTCAATTGTACATAAAATTGAATATGATGGGAAAGTTGCTGGTAATATCAAATTTGACCATAATACATTAAAGGTATCTTTAAAAATCGGCCAATTCGATGATCAAAATTTAGAAGAATTAGAAGCTTTCCTAAAACGAATGTTAGAAAAATAAAGTAAAAAAATAGTGTAGCAACTTGCTACACTATTTTTTTGTAATTAGGAAAATTTATATAAGAGCCTATCCAGTATTAATTTCATTCTTTTTTAGCAATTGAAAATAATTTGTTAAATTTCCCCTCATGAGAAAACCATATCCCAGCGACATTAGTCGAGAAGCCTTTAAAGAAATTAAACCGTTACTATTGAGCGGAAGAAAACAAACACGTCCAATAGTCGTTGATGTCTATGAAGTATTTTGCGCATTGCTCTATATTCTAAAAAGTGGATGCCAATGGAGTATGCCTCCTCGAGACTTCCCACCTAAAAGCACTGTGCATTATTACTTCTCGATCTGGAATAAAAAGTCTTCAGAAACTGAACCTAGCATACTTAAGCAAGCTTTAAAAAATGTAGTTAGCGAGGCCCGTATCAGCAATGGACGCAAAGAACAAACGAGCTTTATCATGATTGATTCACAAAGTGTGGTGAATTTCTAATGCCATATTCACTTTAATTGCTCTGATTTTGGGCTTTGTTTTGACTCCAATCATGGGTTTAATTACGAAAGGAAAATATTATATTAAAGCTACAGATGATGGGGTAAAAGAACCACGTTATGATGCTACTGGGCTACCTATAGCAACAGTTTATCATTGTGTGTCATGTGATGAAGATTATGAAAGACCTGATATTATGTATTCACATAAGCACAAAGGTGTTATTTGTTCTCTATGTAAGACTTTGGAAAAATAAATGATTTTTCAGATATCTGCTTTTTAATATGCTGAATTTCGATCAAATCAATAACCCTGATGATTTTGCATCAGGGTTTTTTAATATTTATTGGGGAAAACTCTAGAAAAAGTGTGGGAAAATCTATTCTAATCCAAAGAGTGGATACAACATCCATCTCAAATAACCCGACAGCTGCTATTTTTTTCTTAAATGTCCTGACATCATTTAAATGAGAAATCATATTTTCTTGAAGTTTTCATTTGGAGTTTCTGAGCAATATATACGCTTAAATGTGGTGTATGTAGAAAAATTGGCGCAATAATTGCTTTGAACGTTGGGGTGGTGCATTTTGTGAAAGCGATTTAATTTTGAATCAATTTGGATCAAAAGCAGTCCTAAAACAAAGTCAAGCATGGAGAAAAAATGGAAATTTATACTCAACGATTAGAAGTAGTTACAGAAAATTGTGACTTTGATGTCATTGAGCTGACTTTCGATACGCGCCAAAAGAGCCGTTTTCGTGCAACGTTAAAAAATGGGGTAGATATTGGTGCAGATTTGCCGCGTACAGGCATTTTACGCAGTGGATCATATATTTCCACGGAGAGCGGAAATATTCTTAAAGTTGAAGCAAAACCAGAAAAATTGATGAAAGTTTCGGCTCAGCAAGAGTTTGATTTATTAATAACACTAAATATAAAAAAAATGGAAGAATAATTCACTAAGTTATTGTTTTAATTTGATGCTTGTTTTATATGGGGATAATAATAACTTCTGATTACTAGTTTTTACCTTAAATATACCGATTGAAAGATTCATTTAAATGCTATGAATACATGAGTTTTATAGTTTGGCTAGGTCAGCATGAGTACTTTTCGCAAGATTTAAGATCGACCATGAACGTGATTAGTTATAGGGGATTGATGAAATAGTTTTTATGAATTTCTGGCTTTCTGGGCTGATTTTATCAAATTCATGTCTATGCAAAATTGCGACATATTTCTCGTGCTGGTAGTTATCCGGAGTTTGGTCTGCATTTATCCATAGTGCAGCCCTTTTTTTTGGTGACAGTTTTTTCTTAGTGATTTTCGATCTGGATGTAGTGATTTCACGTTTGCATAACATATCTTGGCGGTGATCCATCTACTATTCGTGATTATAAAGCGAGCTAATTCACAGGTTCTACAGATTATGTAGCGACTAACTATAAGTAGATGGTTGGCGCTTAGTTTATATTTACGCTTAGGTTTTAGTTAAAAAATCAATATTTTGTTGAATTGGTGATTGAATCATCTCTAGGGTGGATTCTCGAATTTGATGGGGATACAGGCGCTGCGCAATTTGACTAAATTGAAGTGCAATTTCACGCATGGCCAAGATGATCTCATCGACTTCTAGAGTAGTCAGATTCGCTTCTGAAGTACCGAGTTTATGTAACCTGAGTTCGATATAAAAAAAGAGTAGAAAAAAAGCCCTGTTTTTGTAACATATTGGTTCTCAATACAAAATGTTATAAAACAAGGCTTCTCAATGGATCATATTACCGAATTATTTTGTATTTTGGATGATTTCTGCAAAAAATTTAATGAATCTTTAGAAAAAGCTTTAATTTCTAATCAAAAAACCAGGTTGAAAAAGTCAGCTTTAAGCTTGTCTGAAGCAATGACCATTGTCATTTTATTTCATCAATCTGGTTTTAGATTCTTCAAATATTTTTATTGCCAAATGATCGTTCCATTCTGGAAATCTGCTTTTCCTAAACTGCTTAGCTACAACCGATTTATTGAAATCATGCCCCGTTGTTTGCAAGCTTTGAGTAGTTTCTTCCATCAGGTGAAAGGAAAAGATACGGGAATCAGTATCATTGACTCCACTAAATTGGTAGTTTGCCATAATCTTCGGATTAAAAGGCATCGTGTATTTAAAGGCTTGGCCGGTCGTGGAAAAAGTAGTACGGGTTGGTTTTATGGTTTTAAATTACACCTCGTTATCAATAATTTAGGTGAAATTATTAATCTCAAGCTGACATCGGGAAATGTTCATGATGTTGCTATATTAGAATCTTTAACTCAAGAATTAAAGGGGATCCTACTCGGAGACAAAGGCTATTTGAGCAAAGCAAAAGCCGAAGCTTTAGCAGCAAGAGGACTGAAAATATTGACCCCATCACGTCGGAATATGAAAAATAAACCCATCCAAACTGAAGAAGAAAAACAATTACTTTGCAGAAGAGGATTGATCGAAACAGTGAATGATCAATTCAAAAATTTACATCAACTTGAACATTCACGTCATCGTTCGGTAAATAACTTCATGGTGAATATCATGGCTGCTGTAGTGGCTTATTGTTTGAACCCCAATAAGCCAACTTTCCAAAATATGCTAAAAGGTTAAGTGGATTTCATCGAACTCAGGTTATGTATGTCATTTCGGGAAATATTGAGCACTTCTCCCATAATGTCTATTTGATGATAACCACCTGGACCTTCACAGAAGGTCACATTATAGGCTGGAGCCAATTTCCATTGACCATTTTTTGCCATGAGAAAAGAAAAGTTCTTGGTCTGGTGATGTTGATTATTGAAATTACATTAAACAAAGCGCATTTAAAGGCATGCAGCCTTTCTCAAACATTTTGCGTACACATCAAGGTTGCCCGAAGAAAATTGCGATAGTCTAGGCTACCTGGAACTTTATAGTCTGCTCCGGTATATGCAGCAATAACACTAAATCTAAAAAAATTGGAAGAATAATTTATTAAATTATTGTTTTTATGTGGCTGTTGGTGATGTTATGAATAATAATAAATTTTTTCTTAAGAATTTTACCTAAAAAAATTGATCAGATAATTTTCTTTAAATGTCATGTATACATAACTTTGACAGTTTGAAGGGATCGGTATGTGCATTTTTCACAAGGTTAAAGATCGACCATAAATGTGATAAACGGCAGAGGATCATTGAAAAATGAATGTATTTAAACACTACAGGTATGCATGGGAAAAAGTATCGCTGCGGTTCTGCTGAGAGGCTGTATTGAGCATTGAATGCAAATGATGTAGTAATTGTCTACATGCTATAAGACTAGCATGATGAAGAATGAAATGTAGTTACCAATATCTAACTTGGGTTGAAAAGCATAGCTTTGTTATTCGGAGAAGTGAGGTGAGCCATCCTTCTCTTATACTTAAAATGATATTTACTTAACTGATCTCAACTCATGGGCTGGTTCCAATTAGATGGATAATAACTTCCATCCCCTATTTTTCTTACCACATTTCTTGCATTTAATCCCTTCTTTGGGGATTTGATTCAGCATCACTGGTGTCGATTGAATCAAATCAATGACATAGTTCGTTAGTTCAGGAAAAGCAGAAGAGGCTGCTTTATTGCAAAAGAGAACATTTGGATGTAAGCGTCCGCTGAATCCCATACTAATTTTTAATTCGATTTAGGTTTCCAACAGTGCGGCAGCAATTCCTCAATTTGGGTCACTTTTCGTGTCGGCAGTCTTTACAGCACATCATTTAAATAGGCATACGGATCCAGCCGGTAATCCCCCCTAAAAATAATTGCGTTTAAAAGTAGAAAATTGAATAACCTTGATTTAAGGAGATTTTCTATGAAAACATCTCAGTATTCAGACAGCTTGATCATGAGTCTCTTGAAGCAAGCTGAAGCAGGAACACTCATACCGAACTTGTGCCGCGAACATGGTATGAGCTCTGCTACATTCTACAAGTGGAAGTCCAAATATGGCGGCATGGATCTTTCAATGATGACGCGGCTTAAAGAACTTGAGGCTGAAAATGCCCGTTTAAAACGCATGTATGCTGATGAGCGGCTAAAGTCAAACATCTTGCAAGATGCACTTTTAAAAACTTTTAAGGCCTGTTCAGCGAAAGTCACTTGCTCAGCAAGCTACTGAGCAATTGAAGATTTCAATCAGCATGGCCTGCTTAATTTTTAAAGTCAGTCAAACGTGTTATCGCTATAAAGCTCGTTTGGATCAGGAGAATATTCAAATCGCAGATTGGCTGATTAAACTGACCAATGAACATAAGACTTGGGGCTTTAAACTCTGCTTTTTGTATCTACGTAATATCAAAAACTATCAGTGGAATCATAAACGTGTCTATCGCATTTATAAGGAGCTTGAGCTTAACTTAAGAGTCAATCCTAATAACACAAAACTAAAAAAAATTGGAAGAATTCTTAAAATTTAGACCGTCCTAGATAAGCAAACCGTATGTATTTGTTGAGAATTGTAATTTTGAGAAAATTTAGTTGATAGATTAAATGTATTTTCATATAAAAAGATATGCTCATTTTTTATATCGATAAAAATGTTAAAATTTGACTATTTAGTAAAAAATATTGAGATTTTTATAGGGCAATTTATCATGCCCTTTTGTTTTGGTCGAAAAAATTTTCAACTTGAGATAGTAAAAATCAACTCAGAATTACTGAAAATCAAAAAGATTAAACAGAGTCAGAAAGCCGTAGTACAAGCAAAGTTCAAAGCAATCTACGTCAAAATTTGGCAAAAAATCTTGCTATTGATGCAAAGGGAGCCAGGATTACGTGTGCATTCTAATTATGTTGCAATCTTACAGTTGATACATAATCTTGATGATTTTATCGAAAAATCACAGCAACACTTGTGCTTTGAAAGGAAAGCTCAGAAAGAGCTGGATGCTAAATTTTTTGCTCGATTTTTTAAGCTAACAAAGAATTCAATAAAAGATCAACTTTTACAAAATTGTTCAGATCGTAATGAATTTAGACAATGCAATGTGATAAAAAATTAAGCGAAAATGAATATGCCGAAGATTGACGCAGAAGAGCACTTTTTAGATTTAGCAGAAAAATTCCAAAAAGATTATTGTCTGTTACATGATGATGTTGTGAATACACAATTTATTGATCTATCAGATGATTTGTATAAAGAAGTCTACGCGCTATACAAATTAGCACAACAAATTTATAGCTATATATCAGGCTCCAGACAGATCGGTAAGTATTCTTTTTTAGCTGCTTTGAGTTATTTTTCATGTCCAGATACTAGTAATACACAAGAGCTGTCATCGCAACGTTATTTGATTCTACAAGCGAGTTTTTTAACATATCGGCAGTATCAAGAATTTGCAAAAATTGATAAAGCTGAGAATAAGCAAAAACATGTTTGTGACCTATTACGCTATGTCTCACGATATGTGCTGGATTCTAATAACGCTGAATTATTTCATGAATGTAGTAAGCTGCTAAATTGTTATGTCACGTACGAACGTAATTTGAAAAAAGAGGATCGTAATCAACTTTTTAATATTAAAGATTTTAAACAAGTACAAGTCATAGAGTATTTATCGGCTCTATTAATAATTTTTAAAAGACTAGATGATCGTCGTGTAGTTCATCGTCAGCGTAAGTCAAAAAAAAGCAAAGTTTTGAAATGGCCAACTAAAAATGAACTCAAAAAATTTCGTGAAATAAAATCAGGTAAGCATGAAGATATCGGACATAACGCAAAGATCAGTTTTTATGATGCCTCTCTTCACAAAGATGAAGATGGTGAAATTGAGTTATTGGACACTGACGTAGAATTATACTCTGAAGATGAAAAAACTAAAAATTTTAATCATTTAATTAGTGATTATACTGCGTATTACACGCGGCATCGCCAACGCCGTCATGCGCCATTTATTACAAATCCTCATTATTTAGCACCAGATGTACTGAAGCAAATTGTTTATGTGTTGAGAACTGAGTTAAATAGGGACTGGGATGATGCTGCAATCGCTGCCGCATGTTTATTGTCACTTTTGACTGGATTATCTCCCATAGCACTGATGGATTTTAATGACCTTATTCAGGAGGGTACGTTGATTCAAAATGGTTCAAGTAGACGTCGCGAATATTTACTTAAATTAAATCTTAATATTACAGAGCAGAAGATTAAGAGCTTAAATGATGAGCGATGGAATGAAGTGATGACACATCAACTACATTTACCTTCTGCTTGGTTTGACTATATAGAACAAGCATCGAATCCAATAATTTCTTCAACAGACATTAATACAAAACTTAAAAATTGGCTTGATAATCGGTTTGTAGGTTCGATCACTGTTGAAAAACTGCAGGCTCAATTATATTTTCATATATATTATGAAACATATAATGAATATCTAGCTCATGTAATTGCTGGGCGAGATAGTCAGCATCACATGCCTGGTATCTATTATGGAGGGCTACCGAAAGCTCAACTCAGTAGCACATATCTAGCCTTTGTAGAAACAGCACTTACACCACATTCCTCGGAAGTTACTGAAGAACTCAAAATATTGCGACAACAATTCAAAGTGCAATCTGCATTATCTATAGGAAGGATAGGGAGCCAACTGGCACTTGAACCCAGTTTTGTGAAAGAGCAATTTGCTTTTTTACATAAACATTGCCAAGAAAATATTCAAAAAGATCAACATATCATTAATCAATTGAATGCATACGCGTGTTGGATGTGGCATGTTAGCTTGTTGAGTTTGGCAAGTCGGCCTAAAAAAAATCTGTTGGGGAATTTGGATGATTATTGTGTTGAGCTTAAGCTTTTATATGTAAACGATAAAAGAAATAGTAAAGCAAGAAAAGATGGTCGTTTTATCCCATTATCTGATTTTTTCATAAAAACACTGCAAAATTACACAGTCTTTTTAGAACAAATTATTGAAGCGTACGGTTCGTTTTTTAGACAAGTCTTTGCAAAGAAAATTACTGTAAATGATCTTTTTGGCAACGTCATTGATAGTAAAGATATCTTGCCGATAACTGTCAAAGAGTGGCAGAGCAGAAAAATTAAGTTAATCCCTTTATCTCGAAACTGGGTAAATTTATATATGGAAGGAATCTTTCCAAAGAATATGTATTCGAATTGGTTACGTCATTTTGATATGAATTTTTTGATGTATGCAGAAGAAAAAGAAGAAAAAACTGCTTTAGCATTCCATTTAATACAGGCTCTTTATGGTCATGACCAACGTGACCGAGAGGGTTTTCATCCGCATTCTTCACTTATTCCGAATGTCTATGTACAGCAAGCCCGCCAGCAATTGCAAGATAATGTCAAATCTTTATCGATTAAACACTTAGAGCGAAAATAGTTGTATGCAAAAAATCAAAGAACTAATAAAACCACAACTATATGATCTATTTGTTGATATTCATAAATTGGTGAAAAAGTCGCTAGATAGACAGCCTTCTTCACCTGAACTATTGACGAAAGACATGCAGCAAAAACTTGATCAGCAGATCGCTGAAAAATGGCATGACATTAAAGATAGTGTTAATTGTTTGAGTCAAAAGTTGAGCCGAGATGAACAATCAAAACTGATGCAATTTACTGAAGATGAATTTAATAAAAGAAGGAGGCAATTCAATCAGAATGTAGATAAAAAATCATACAGAATTAAGCTAAATCCACATACTAAACGGATCGTACTGCCTAGAAAAATTGAGAGTACAGAGTCACGGTTAGAACAGGGGCATCTACATATCCAGGTACTTAAGGAATTAAGGCAGTATTGGCAAGATTCATTTGAATATTGGAATGAACCAAAGTACTTATGGGGAAATTTATGCTTAAGTTTTATATATATTTCAGGCTGTGCAGATGAACAGCATTTGATTGCTATTCAGAAGCAATTGCAGGAGGCCATTGAGCTTGGTACAGATCTAAATTGTTTTCGGTTATACCATTCTGATTATCAAAAGATCACTAATCCATTGTTACTACATTATCGTGTTGAAAACTCTCAATATGGCAATGATGTAGAACAGGGAAAGTTGTACCAATGGAAACATGTTTTTTTTAACCCATATGCGCAGTTCATTTTGCAATATTTAAAAAAGTTGAAAGCTACCCAGAAAGAATTTCATCTGCAACATTCAGTTGAAGATTGTATTTTAGAAAGCTTGAGTAAGATAGGCAGGAAAAAAAGTCTTGGGGATCTGCAATATCAAATTAAACGCCGTGGATTTCGTGCATTTAATGATGTGCAAATGGTACTCGAATTTAATCCAAACCTCAGCATAGATATATTTTTGAGTAATGTGCTTCAGCAAGAGATTAATACTGTCGCTTTAAGGCCATCCGAATTTAGATTGCTGTGGAATAATGATTACAATCAAGTCATAGAACCAGATAATCGCCCTATTCATTTTGAACAAGAGCAGTTACTTCCTGAAGTTCCGACTGTTCAAAGCAAATTACAAACGATTCCGTATGAGTTGATGTTGTTTGGTCAAAAGAAACGTAAAGGTCAAAAAGTTGAGCGTTTAGATAAAAAGAGGAATAAAGAAGAACGCACGCTACGTTTTTGGCAAGAAACTAGAAGGGTGTTAGAGGAGAAGATAGTTGATGCTAATACGGAGGAAAAGTCTTTAATTGATGCTCAACTACGCTTAATTCACTGGTTAATGCATTTAAAAAAACGAGGGCTTCAATTATCAACTATTGAAAGCTACTTAGGATCGTTTGGCAAAGAATTTATATTTGAGATTTGGCTCAATAAATTAGATTTAAAGCAACAATCCATAGATGACTATGAGGATTTATATCGGCAGCTATTGAAATACAGCAGTGAACGTGATGAAAAAGCAGTTCAACGAGATTCGGTGAAAGGAAAAACCTCTCGTAAGATGCACCAAAGCGCAGAATACCGTTTTGGTCGCCTAAAAGATTTTCATCAATTCTGTATAGAGAATTATGATGCTCCAGGGGTATTGGTGTTACAGAATTCAAGTTTTAAGCATTTACAAATTTGCAATGCACGGCTAGTGAGTCCTTTGCTATTTGGCAAATTATTGGAAAAACTAGAAAATTTAAGTCAAGAGCCAACGGCATCAGAGTGGGTCGATCATCTGAGTTGTCTAAAGCTGATGTATTTACTAAGTTATAGAACTGGACTTCGATTAAATGAAGTTCGTTGTCTTAAAATACAAGATATTATTTGCCCAGAGCTACTTTATAAAGAAAAAGAAAATACAGTTTTTAATAATATCACGCTTCATATCCAAGACAATTCATATCGCCGTCTGAAAACGCGAAGTGCGAATCGTCAAATACCATTGAAAATTGCATTGTCAGAACATGAGTTTTTAGTAGTACAACGTTACATACAACATCGTTATGAGCAATATTTGGTTAATCAGCAGGATGATCTACTTTTTAGTGTGAATCATCGTGTATTAACTGATCAATGTATCAGCAAAATTACAGTAGATTTGTTTAGTCAAATATTAGGTATGCATCATGGCTTTAGTTTTCATACATTACGCCACAGTGCTGCTAACTATCTAGCAATAACTTTGCTCGGTTCAAAAGAAATGATCAAGACCTACACAGATTTTCCTTGGGTAAAAGCAAAAAAGATGAGGGATTTATTGTTTGGTATGAAAGCACGTGCTCAAGAAGAGATTATTCAACATAAATGGCAGGTGCTCGCCTCTTGGATGGGGCATAGCAGTATTGAGCAAACGGCTTCAAATTACCTTCATGTTTTGGATTTATTAGCAGTCGATCGAATTTATAATTCGCCGTGTATCATTTCAAAAAAAGTATTAGAACAGTGTTTTAGTCCAGTGAAGTCAAGTACAGACTACATAAACCTAAATCGTTATACTCAGCAGCAGAAATGGTTTCATTCTTATCAGCAAACACAGCCAGTTACGATGGCTGGCCGACAAGAAAAGAAGTTTAGTATAGAGAAGAGTACTCTGACACCTTTTCAACGTTTGATAAGTTTTAGAGAAGGTCGTTTAAGCGAAGATACTCAAGCTCAAGAATGGATGCAACGATGTCAATGGATGAGCACTAAATGGATGGATCGCCAAAAATTTAATTTAAAAACGAATTATGTTTATAGTAAGAATTTAGAAGAGAGTTGGTTTGATGAACTTTACGAAAAGGCTAAAAAACTGACTCGTCCAGATGAAATAATTCCTCTCCTTGATTTTCATTATAAAGATGATAGGCAGCAAGATGCACTGAAAGAAAAGAACATGGTTAAGGCGCTTAAAATATTATTATTTGGAAAACTGCGTAAGAATTATCTGCATTTTCAATGCCGAATAAAAGGTGATGAGCAACAAATTGTTAATTTTATTACTGGTATAGAGCCAATGTTAGGAGATCATCTGTATTTAGAAAAACAAAACTACCCAGTTAATTTGGATGCTCCTGAGCGAACCGTTAAATTTAGTTTTCAAAGAGTTGTCGGTTCTAACAAAAAAAATGTTACTCCGCTGGTTATATTTAATTTAATGTTAAAAATGATGCAAGAAGATGAACTTTGGATTAAATAGCCTAAGCATCTTAAAGAGGGAAATTTAAAAAATTTAGCATCACCGTTTCGTCACTGAATACTCTGATGTGTGCTGAATGCTGTTTGTGATAATGACTAAGGGAGAGAGATCATGCCGAAACTGAAAAACATTGCCCTGGGAATTATTGTGGCCCCGCTGTTGATCCCGATCATGCTGATTGCATCGTACAAGGATAAAAAGGCACTCAAAAAAGAGCTGAATGAACGCCAAAAAGAAAAAGACCAGGCATCCTGATTATTCAATTAACCTAAACAAAACCGTGAAATATTGGTCACTTATTAAGCGTGGAACGTGAAAAATCATAAAAAAAGCCCGAACAGGGATGCTCGGGCTATAAACTAGAAACTACAGCATTGAATTATAAGGATAATTATACAGCTGTAACTCCAAAATAGAAATGTCCGGTTTCTCCAAAGTAAAAATGTCCGCTTTTAGAATATGCACTTCTGCTGATATACGCTGAATTATCAGGAGACTTTCCCTTGGGAGATTCTAGGCAGCCAACTTATAAAAGTTTTCGGCCATTTGATTTGGTGTCTTAAAACCCAAACCCTTTTGAATTCTTCGATGATTATAAAATAACTCAATGTATTTTATAATATCTGCTTTGGCT
>NZ_JBIMCF010000036.1:0-12609 GCF_048551975.1 Acinetobacter johnsonii
AGATATAACTCATTGAGATGTGTCATAGTATTCGTCGTTAGAAAACAATTATTGTGACATTATTTCAATGAGTTATCTATTTTTGTCGTGTACAGAGCTAAAATTTCACTGAGAACATCCATATATAGCTCCTACGTAAACTGTCCAATAGGTCATGTTATACGAACTATTGAACATATTATATCTATTTTACATGCTGTAAAGTCAGTCTAATCAGTAAGTGGATGAAAACTAAGGAGGCTTTATGAAACTAGATTATGTGATCGTTGCCGGAGGGTGTTTTTGGGGTCTCGAAGACCTCCTTAGGAGTCTGGACGGTGTGACGTCAACGAAGGTGGGCTACTCTGGCGGAGATTTTGATGATCCTACCTACGCCGATATTATAACAGGGAAAACGGGGCACGCCGAAGCGGTTCGCGTGGAATACGACCAAGACGAAATATCTCTCGAAGAGATTCTACATTACTTTTTCAAAATCCATGATCCGACTACGAAGAATCGCCAAGGAAATGATGTTGGCACTTCGTATCGCTCGGCAGCGTTCTATCGTGACGATGCACAGAAAGCGATTATCGAAAACGTGATTGATGAGGTCAATGAGATCGGTCGCTTCGAGAATCCCGTGGTCACGACGGTAGCCTTGGAAAAAGAGTTTTATGACGCTGAGGAGTATCACCAAAACTATTTGAAGAAGAATCCCCACGGGTACACGTGCCATTTTGAGAGAGATTAAACCATGAATCAAACGAAAGAGGAAAAAATGAAAGAACTTAAGAACGTTGTCATCTACACAAAAGACCATTGTCCGTTTAGTAAACGCGTGAAGGAGTACTTAACTTCTGAAAAAGTTGATTTTAAACAAATTCGCGTGGATGACGATCCCAAGACTTATGATGAGTTGAAGAAAAAAACCAACCTTCAAACTGTTCCGCAAGTTTTTGTGGATGGAAAATTCATTGGTAGCGCGACTGACTTCTTCGCGTGGATTGATAGCTAAAGAACAAACCCAAAAATAAAGGAGCAAATTTATGTTCAACTGGGAAAGCATTAACAACTATCTCGATAACGGCACTCCCGCTCCTCCTAGAAAAGTAGAAAAGAGCGAGGAAGAGTGGAAAAAAATTCTGACGCCCGCTCAATTTAATGTCATGCGGAAGAAAGGCACCGAGCGCCCTCACACTGGGGAACTCTGTTCATTTTATGAGGCAGGACGGTATGCCTGCGCGGGCTGCGACACTGAACTGTTTGATTCGAACGTTAAGTTTGATTCGGGAACAGGTTGGCCGAGTTTTTCTGAGCCCGTCGCCGACAACGTAATTCAATATGAACTGGACACGACTTACGGACGAAGAATCGAAGTGCTATGCAATGTGTGCGAAGCCCACTTAGGGCACGTTTTTCCAGATGGTCCTGAGCCCTCTGGGGCTCGATTCTGCATCAACTCGGAGTCATTGAAGTTTGTAGAATAATTTTTAAATCGAGGGGGTTTATGAAAGTGAACCTTTTGAAAAAAGGAGCCGTTCGTGTTGATTAAGCTGTTCGGTCATAAAGACTGCCATAAAACCAAGATTTACCAGTCGTACTTGAAAGAAAAAGGAATCGAGTTTGATTTTTTAGATGTTCACGAAGACGACGCGGCAGCTGATGAACTGCGATCCCTTTATACTACTGGAAAGTTAAATTTCCCGACAATACTGGTTGGGACAAAGAAGCTGAGAAACCCCAAGTTCAAGGATCTCGACAAGTGGTTGGAAGCTTCGATGAAATAACGAGATCTTTTTTTTGAGGATTGTAATTAGCTTAGTAAGGAGTCAGATCAATGATTATAGCAGTTGTCCGCAGTCGTGTTGCCAAGGAGCACGGTGGGGAGTTTGAAAGAAGATACGCCGAGATGTCCGCGCTTGTCGAAGCCATTCCTGGTTACGGAAGCCATGAGCGGTTTTCTTCTCCTAACGGTGAAGATGTTCTAATTGTCGAGTTCCTTACCAGAGAAGCTTTCGATGCTTGGGATAAGCATCCCGAACACAAAAAAGCCAAGATGCTTGGCAAAGACTACATTTTTGAATCGTACGACGTGAAGGTCGGAGAAGTTTTTGAACGGCACACAAAGCCGGAGGTGAAATTATGAAAACGAGAAACGTTTATATCGTAGGTGGAGCTCGGATTCCATTTATGAAATCTATGACCGCATATCGAGACGTCTCAAGTGAAGAACTAATGACGGCGAGCCTAAAGAGTTTAGTTGATAGATATAACTTGGAAGGAAAAACTGTGGGCGATGTAGCCTTAGGAGCTGTCATGCACAGCTCGGCTAACTGGAATTTGGCTCGTGAAGTCGTTCAATCCTCCGGTTTGCATCCAAACACTCCGGCATATAACGTGCAACGTGCTTGCGGAACGAGCTTGGAAAATACGATTCAGATTGCTCACAAAATTTCTAGCCACCAAATTGAAAGTGGCATTGCGGGCGGTGTTGATAGCAACAGCGATTTGCCCATTATGGTTAGTCGAACTTTCGCAAGAAAATTGATTGCGTTGAATTCTGCCAGAACGCTTGGTGAGAAAGTAAAAATCATTTTAGGAATTAAACCTAGCGATCTAAAGCCAGTGTTGCCCGCAGTGGTTGAGCCACGCACCGGAAAATCAATGGGTGAGCATTGCGAACTCATGGTTAAAGAGTGGAATATTTCTCGCCAAGAGCAAGATGAGTTAGCGCTGGCAAGTCACAGAAATGCAGCTCAAGCATATAAAGATGGGTTTTATGATGATCTCGTCTTTCCATTCCAAGGAAATAAGACCGATGGAATTTTGCGTGCTGATACAACTTTGGAAAAATTGTCGAAGTTAAAACCTGTTTTTGATAAATCAGAAAAAGGGACTTTGACGGCGGGAAATTCAAGCTCGCTCACAGATGGCTCGTCCACCGTTCTTTTGGCTTCCGAAGAAGAGGCTAAAAAGAATAATTGGCCGCTGTTGGCCAAGATTGTGGATTCTCATACTTCTGCCGTGGATTACGTCGCTGGCGAAGGTTTGCTCATGGCTCCAACTGTGGCGGTCAGTGAATTATTGAAGCGAAACGGCTTAAAGCTTCAGGATTTTGATTTTTACGAAATTCACGAGGCGTTCGCTGGACAAGTGCTCTGCACGATGAAGGCGTGGGAGTCTGCTGAATACTGCAAAACACGTTTGGGACGATCAGAGCCTCTCGGAAAAATTGACCGCTCGAAGCTAAATGTCCGTGGAAGTAGCATTGCCCTTGGGCATCCGTTTGCGGCTACTGGCGCTAAGATCGTCGGAGTTTTAGCAAAGATACTGCACTCAGCTGGTCCTGGAAAACGTGGCCTTATCGTCGTTTGCACGGCGGGAGGAATGGGAGTGGCTACAATTCTTGAAAGTTAGGAGAAAAATATGTCGGATCTAAAAATGAATAAAGAAGACGGTGTTGAAAGCTATGAATTTGCAACCCCTGAAGCAATCGAAGAAGCATTGAAAATCGGGAAGCTTAGTCAAACGGTTTTCGGCATGGGTTGCTTTTGGGGACCGGATTCTAATTTTGGAGGGACGCAGGGAGTAGTGCAAACACGTGTTGGCTACGCTGGAGCATCAACTCTGGATCCGAGTTACCGCAACATCAACGGACACGCCGAAGTCGTCAGAGTGATCTACGATAAAGACCAAATCAGCTACAGGGAACTTCTTGGAAGTTTTGAATCATGGTCTGTTCATGGTAGAAAGCAGGGCCAGTATCGCCAGATACTTTTTGTTTTTGATCTGGAGCAAAAACAAGTAGCTGAAGAACTGATTCAAGCGATTGGAAAGGAGAAATCTCCCGAGGTGATTGAGGCCGGAGAACAAAATGGTTATTTTTGGCCCGCCGAAGATTACCATCAAAAGCATCGTCTTCGCAGAAACAAACAGCTTGTAAGTCTTGCAGAAGTAGATTTCGGTCCTCGCTGGGATGAACATCTGTATTTTACTAAATTAAATAGTACCGATAGAAAAGGCTTCAGTCTCTCAAGCTGGCTAAAAAAGTTGTCTCCGGAAATGCAGAAAGCTTACCGAATCGGTTAATCTGAAATTGCAGCTGGCTAAAGAACTCTATTTTCTATATGTAAAGAATGTGACGATCTCCTTCACATGGAGTCCAAGAGAGCATAAAAAATCTGTGTAAGTCGCATTACCCATGTATTTGAAAGGAATAAATAATGCCAATATCAGACCAGCTTATCGACCGAAGCAAGACCTCAGTTTTTATGAGGTCTTGAGATCAGCGCAGCATGAACAGATCTCTTACAGTGTGGCGAACACACTGGTTTGATTGCGGCCTTGGGTTTTAGCTTTGTATAACATCTGATCGGCGACTTCGAGCAACTGCTTTTTGTCGTCAAATAAATCAGCGCTGGCCAAACCTATGCTGACCGTTAATTGTCGTAATAACCACTCATGGTTAGCCACTACCAGCCTTAACTTTTCCAGTGTTTTATTTGCGGACGCTGTGTCTGTGCCTGGCAGGATCAGCACAAACTCTTCACCACCATAACGGGCGAAAAAGTCATAGTTCCTGCTATGGCGCTGAAACAGAGCCGCGACTTGACTCAGTGCCTCATCTCCTGCGGCATGACCATAGCTGTCGTTAAAACTCTTAAAGTGATCAATATCAATCAATGCCAGTACAAAAGATTGTCCTGTTCTTTGCCAGCGAGCAAATTCAGCTTCAAACTTGAGGTCAAAAGCTCTTCTGTTGTTCACCCCTGTCAGCGCATCCGTCATGCTGGTATTATGTAATTGTTCGCCGACTTTTTTCAGCTCCAGTATGGCGATCACTTGTCTGGACAGAGCCTGCAAAGAGCTTATCTGCCGCTGGTTCAGCTGCTTAGGAACATGATCATAGACACAAATAGTACCAATCACTGCACCTTCGGGATCAATCAGCGGCGAGCCAGCATAAAATCGGTAGCCAGGTCCTGAAATCACCATAGCATTGGTACTGAATCTGTGATCTAAAGTAGCGTCAGGGACCACCATTACCGCATCAGGTGTTTCCATTGCATACACGCAAAAGGACTCTTTAATTAATACAGAGGTACGCGAAATACCAACTTTTGCAATTAGATTCAGCTTTGTGTCATCGGTTCGCGTCACCATAGCCACTGGTGCATCACAGATATAACACGCCAGTTCAGTGATATCCCGCAGGTTCTGATCTGCTTCAGCAGGTGCTTTTAGTGTGGTTTCTGCACTAGCTGTTTGAGCTAAACTAAAGGTCATGTACTTCTCCGTTTTTCTACTGCATTTTTCAAAGATCCTGCATAGAAAAATGAATTAAATCGTTGATTTAACTCTAGCATAGATCTGTCAGACTTGAAGTTATCTCTGTAGCAATGGTATTGTTTTGTACAATATTCGCCTGCTTGATTTGAGTTTTAGCTGTATTTATAAACTTTTGGCTTTTCCGGTCGCAGGCTCTATAATTTGCTCGTTTAAATCCAACTCTTCGTCTAACGTCATCTATTTAGTGTGCATGCGGCCTCCGGAGCATTTTCCGTGGCTTATTTTACCGAAGCATCGGGATTGCTAAATAGAGCTGAACGCTGTAATGCGCTTTCGAACTGAGCTTTCCGTAACTTCGGCATTAGTTCATGTACCTTGCTTACTGGATGTTGGTTGACGCGCAGCAGCACGTCCGTCAGATAATCGTAAACGTTAATAGCAGTGTTGACCTTGCTTTGAATGACGCCAACATGCTTAGCACCAAGCTCCGTTCAGCAGAATCACAGCCAGTTTTTCAGTTATCCCAAGTGTCACTCTCAGATTAAAGGCCGCCATACCGGATGTAGTGCCAACAAGAAAACTAAAACACAACTTCGCTGATCATCGCTGAGTGTTTATAAATCGTCTCCCATCACCGGTATCGATAAGCAGATAAGCCTGGTTATGCCATTAGCAGTTCTTGAAGCATTCCTGCTTTCAATGTCGTCAACGTGATCACGATTTGAGTTGAGATAACGACTCTGTTGCTGAAGACTCTCAGTTAATTGCCACTCACCAGATTCAAGAACAGCACCCGCTAACTCGGCACATACTGTTGCAAAACCATAAAGCGCTTGATTATCGCGGGTAAAACGCAGCGGCATCGTCTGGCCTTTTACAAGAAGGGACCATTCCAAAACTCTGTACTTACCTTTTAATCGGTTACTGACAAAAATAGTTATACTTGTACCGCTGGCGCCAACAACTAAAAAGCTCGTGATAGCTAGTCCTATCAGAGACCATAACTCTGGTTTCCCACTTAGTAACAGTGGATTAGGCAAATGACTCCTCAAAACGAGATCAGCACCAAGGGTCAGCGCTGTTTTATACACTGCTTGTTCTAATAATGGAGTTGCATTGACCAGTGACGCAACAGCATCACAACTATAAGGTTCTAGAACTGCCGTAGCTCTCAACCATTCTGTTTCATGGGCAATCGCCAACAAATTTGACCAAATTCGAACCAGTGCCGCTATATGAATGGAGTTTTCATCAGTCAGGACGGTTTGATTAAGCTGCTTATCCAGTTCCTGATGCCAGTATTGGTATTGGCTTGTCAAAAGTACAAACAACTCAGATTGAAGCAACTTATTATTAGTTACCGGTCTTATCCTATTTGACATCTCATTGAATAGTTGTATAAATTTTTTGTCTGCTTGTTGCTCACGCTTTAGCAGATCTTGCTGTTGTTGAAGCATCTGTAAATCGTATTCAATGGCCTGCTTAAAAAGTGTGAGTAAGGAACAGTGTTGTGATGCCCGATCTGGGCTTGAAAAGTCCAACATACACAAAGTACCGAAAGTTTTTCCGCTAGGCCAAAGCAATGGCAGGCCATAGTAATAACTAAAGCCTGCTGCAAATGTTGGGTTATTGTTTTCATATCGGGTACCGATTGCATTTTCAACTAGTAATGGCTGGTTACTGGAAATGACTTGGGAACAATAAGTGTTAAGTGCCAATGGAACAGGTTCACCGCAATAAAAAGTTGGTACTGACACACTGCCAACAGCCTGACAAATTTCGTTTTTATCTAATCGATTAATCAGCACACAAGGCACTTCCGCGACTTGAGCCATCGAGTTTACAATGCCTTGCCAGCGCTCTAGGAGCAGAGCGGTTTCTATGCTCAAATCTACTGCCATTTGTTCCCTCAGTATTTAAATAGTCCCCTTTTGCATCATTCGATCTTGTTTATCTCAGAGTATCAAACAGGAAACAAAGTGATTGATGTCAATCAGGGAATTAGCAGCATTGATGCATTAAGCGGCGCACATACACTCTAAGTAAAGTGCTTAAGTCTGATTATGGCAAGAAATTGTTACTTTGTCAGGGATAGTCAACACTTTATTAGCGAGAGACTTGCTTGGCTGACATTTAAGACAAATCGCGAGATTCCAAATCTGCCACCAACAGTCGGAACTGAGTAACTCACTTGAGCTTTAAAAAGTAAAGCATTGAAATATTTATGGTATTTATACATCCTACCTAGCTCACAGCAGAGTTTAGCATCGTGCATTAATATGACCTTACACTAAAAATACGTACTAGTTGACGTCTATCAAACTCGTTTACGAGATAGTGTAGTGGTCGACAAATTTTGGCCACATCGTTATTGCCTAATAACCGATGCTCTCTTTAAATGCGAAATGAGTAGTGCACGCATTTTTAGCCTTTTGGCAAAACGTTGATGTCTCGAAATTTTCAAGCGCTGTGCCTTGTTTATTTTCAGAAACGTCTGCTTTCAGTGAGTTCCTGATGCTCGGGCGCTCTAAATTATGGGTATAGACAATCTGATTTGCCCTATATTTGCAGTTTTTCGTGAACCCTTAATTTCACAACTCTTTTAATCTGATATCCAAAGTCTGCATCCATACATAGCCCCTACGTAAACTGTCTAATAAGTCACATTATACGAACTATTGTGTTCGGCGACAATTAGGATGACCGGTTGACGACAATTATCTTGGCCGGTTGGGTGTCACAATAGGTACCTTGTTTTCTGTTCGGAGTTCAAGGTGCCTGGACAACATATCACCCACCGACAAGAGGAGCTGTATATGCAGCATCGCCAACAAGGCATGACTCAAGAAATCGCTGCTGCGAAGTCTGCCATTTCCCCCCGCACTGCCCGACGTATTGAGCAGTCCAACACCTTACCCCGCGCTAAAGCTGATAGAGATTGGCGCACCCGCTAAGATCCACTGGAAGCCGTATGGGAAACCGATCTAGTTGTTCTTTTAAACGCTAAACCAGAGCTTACGCCTATTACTTTGCTGGAGCATTTGCAGGCGCTCTATCCAAACCAATATGACCAGCGAATTCTGAGAACATTGCAGCGTCGGGTTAAGAAATGGAAAGCACTACATGGCCCGGAGAAAGATGTCATCTTCCGCCAGCAAGCTCAACCCGGTTTACAGGGCTTCTCTGATTTTACTCATCCTGATAGCCCGATCACCATTAAGCAGCAACCCTTTGCTCATTTGCTGTATCAGTTCCGCCTCGCTTATAGCGGCTGGCGTTCCATCACTGTGGTTCAGGGTGGTGAGAGCTATTCTGCCTTATCTACCGGTTTACAGCGTGCGCTGACGCAGGCTGGTGGCTGTCCGGTGGAGCATCGCACCGATAGCCTCAGTGCCGCCAGGAACAATACGCAAAATGTCTGGACAGATGCCTATCAGGACTTGTGCGAGCATTACAACATGACGCCAACGCGCAATAACCTGGGGCAATCGCATGAGAACGGCGTAGTGGAGTGCGCTAATGGCTCATTTAAACGCCGTCTGGCGCAGCACCTGCTACTTCGCGGCCACAGTGACTTTGACAGTATCGAAGCCTACCAGGCCTTTATTGATCAAATCGTCGGCAAGCTAAACCAGCGCTCACGCAGCCGCTTTTTAGAAGAACAGCAAACCCTGCAAGCCTTACCGGAATATGATGCTGTTGATTACACCTTGCTGAGCATTAAAGTCACCCGTAGTGCCACCATTGAAGTGCGCCGGGTGGTGTACAGCGTGCCATCACGACTGATTGGCGAACGCCTGCAAGTACGGCTGTATCATAACAAACTGGTGCTCTATGTGGGCCAGCAAGTGGCGCTGACCTTGCCACGAATTTACCCGGCCCTCGGCCAAAGCCGTGCACGTTGTATCAACTACCGGCATATTATCCGCTCACTGGCCGCTAAACCGCAGGCGTTTCGTTACTCGCAACTGCGGGATGATATCTTACCTGACGACAATTACCGGCAGTTGTGGCAGTTAGTGGATGATGCGTTACCAGCACAGGATGCCTGTAAATGGATAGTCACGGTGTTATGGCTGGCGAGCGAATACGATAGCGAACAAGAGCTGGGAGAGACCTTGTTGCAAGAGGCCAGAGCCGGTCTGTTTGAAAGTGCCAAAACCATTCAGGAGCGCTTTTACACCCCGCAAAGCGCACCAGACATTAAGACAAAGCAACATAACCTGCAAAGTTATGATGCACTGCTAACGTCATTAAAGGCACAGGCGAAACACGATGTGGAGGTGCCATTTTGACTTCCTCCGTTGCATTACTGCTCAAAGAATTAAGGCTGCCGGCGTTCGTCAGGCACTATGAAAAACTCTGGCAAACCGCGGTAGAAAAAGGCTGGTCGCACAGTGACTACCTTGCGGCATTATGCGAATACGAGCTCGCAGAGCGCTTTACACGGCGCACACAAAGCTGGGTACGCGAAGGGAGGCTGGCACCGGGAAAAACCTTAAGCACTCTGGATAACAGCGTGCTCAGCCGGACAAATCAAGCGCTCATCGCCAAGTTGCACCAAGACCTGTCCTGGGCACATCACGCCGATAATATCCTGCTGATTGGCCCCAGTGGCACCGGCAAAACACACATAGCCAATGCATTGGGTTACCGGCTGATTGAGCAAGGCATACGCTGCAAACTGTTTCCAGCCATTGGCTTGGTACAACAGTTACAACAAGCCAAGCGCGAACTGGATCTGATGAGCGAGATGAGCAAGCTGGATAAGTATCAGGTGATCATCATTGATGACATTGGTTATGTGAAAAAAACCGATGCAGAAACCCAGGTACTGTTTGAATTTATCGCGCATCGATATGAAAGCGGTAGCCTGATCATCACAGCCAATCACCCGTTTAGTGCATGGGATCAGATCTTCCCAGACAGCATGATGACGGTAGCGGCCATAGATCGGCTGATCCACCACGCGACAATTATAGAATTAGAAGGAGAAAGCTATCGAAAACAACATCAGTTAAAACAAGCTGGAAGTAGGAAAAATGAGAAAACCTAACCGGCCATCATAATTGACGCGAACCGGCCAAGATAGTTGACGCCGAACAATGATTGACGATCTAACGCTCCAGAACCAAATCAGGGATCTGGCTTTAGCGAGTCGGAGCGAACCGACCGATGGTTGGCGTACCGAAGAGCTTGACCCTAAGTTGTGGAACGGTTGGCGTAAAATGATTCAGGGGGACCGGCTAGAAATCGCTGAATACGATCTGACGGCTAAGGTTAGCCAAGGGGACTCTCCTAGTGACAAGCCCGGAGTGGTTGAAGGTCTAAAACAAAGAATAAGGGCTTACAACTTTAGTAAACAAAGGACGTCATCAATAGCAGTGATATAAAAAGTTATCTTTGCCGCCCCGATAAGGCTTTACGGGGCGACTAAGTCTCACCCAACCGACAATTCCGATAGTTTCAGAATAAGCTTTGAGTTTTCTAAGATTGGAATTACTACACCACAGCACGTACTCGAGATACTACAAATAGCTTTTTGGTAGGACCGATACCGAATAAATATCCATAATACATCAGGAGAAACTTTTTTTAATTTTCTGTAACCGGTCATAAATCAGTGGCGGATAATTTGCATGATATTCACCACACTCTGGGCAATGCTCTTGTTTTAGGTACGCTTGATTGTCGAGATCTTGATAAGGAAAAACGCTGAAGAGAAGTTCGTGCTGCATAAGCGTTTTATAAAAACTCTTATGATAAGGTGCAATCTCGCTGTCTTTGATTTTGTCGAAATATAGGTCAACGCTGTTCAAAATGCTCATAATTTCTTTAACCCCGTCGAACCTTAAAATGTCGTCATCTTTGTGAATATCAACATCTAAGCTCTCTAGATCCTCAATGAAACATTTAATCGCTCGCCGGGAATGCAAAAGGATCATTTGCGACTTGCCATCAATCATCTTTTCCTGATCGTAGCTAAAATTTTTAATGTTTCTTTCGACGAACATATAAAGTTCGTGAAGTTGATCTAACTCGTGCCTTAGTTGCTCCTTCGTGTTTTCTTTTTCGATTTGCTGATGAAGGATTCTATTCGCATCAATCTGGGCTTTCAGCGCTAAAAACAGAACTACTGAACCTAGTATCTGTACGAATGGGTTCGAAATACCTCCAAAAGCATCTCCTATTTCGCCATAATCCTTCAAGTAGTGAAGAGGAAGAAGAGGTAAGAATAAAGGGAGAAGAAGACAGAATACACTGCCGACGACGATGACCCAGAAAGCTATTTTGGTAACAGGAGAGTTATAGATATTCATTTTTACACCTTTTCAGAATTTTCTTTTCTGTACGCGCTAGGAGTTTTGCCAATTTTTTTCTTAAACAACTTTTGAAAGTGTTCATGTGCCGGATACCCAATGGCTTCACTCACTTCGGGAACAGACTTACCGGATTCTTTAAGCAGCTGCTTTGCTTTTTCAAGCCGACAATAGGTTAAATAATCAAGAGGTGTCATGCCTGACAGCTCCTTAAATTTGACGCTGTAGTTCGTACGCGACATCCCCGCAATCCCGGCGAGATCGTCAAGACCCCATTTTTTATCGAGACTATGATGAATAGCTTCCAAGGTTTTGCTGAGTTGCGGATTTTCGATCAGTTTGAAGAATCCAGCATTTTTATTGGATTTGTACATGTGGATTCTTAACGCTTGCACGAAGATAATTTCGGTCAGCTTTCTGACTAACGTGTTGCTTCCAGGAAGCCCTGATTTTGCTTCCTGCTCTATAATACTTAAAAGCATGGCAAGCCAAGGCGAGTGGGAGTTATCAGCACTCTTGATATGCACGACATTTGGCAGCGAATTTAAGAATGGATGATCGGGTCCGCCATTAAAACAAAAATGTCCGCAAACGACGTTGGCTTTGAGCTTGCTCTGATCACCGTATTCCAAAACTTGAGCTTCGGTGAGGTTGGCTTTAGCTCTAAATTCGACCGCAGGCTCGGCCTTGATTTTTGGTGCACTGGCCATGGTGTGCTCCATCCCTTTGAAAAAGATCAAAATATCGCCCTGCTCCGCCAATGCTTTAAGTTTAAGTTTTGGCACCTCATACCAAAACTCGCCATGAGTCACGATGTGAAATCTCGCTAGATTCTCTTCCTGCGGGAGGCTGATGCCCCAGTCTCCCGCAAATGAGGTTCTATACCAGTAGCTGCTAGTAAGCTCTACCTTATCTAAAATTTCTCTGTACACGACAAATTTCACAGAACCCTTATCCTATCAGGATTCTGCCTTCTTAAAATTGCCAAAATTTCCTTAAACTCTTCTTTTTTCCCAAA
>NZ_JBIMCF010000037.1:0-12168 GCF_048551975.1 Acinetobacter johnsonii
TAAGTTGTCTAGCTGTTTCCGAGACATTGCCTTGATTGGCTTCAATTAATTTGATGGCTTCAGCTTTAAATTCTGTGGTGTAAGTCTTGTGTTTCTTACTCATGGTAAACTCCTGATGAATGTGTTTAATTTACCAAGTTAAAACCTCCTGTTTTTTCAGCACACATCAGATGAACCGAACGATTAAAGAAGCTACTGTCAAACGGTTCCATTATGACGATCACACTCAGCTATGTATTCACCTTGCTGATTTTATTGCTGCATACAACTTTGGCTGCAGACTCAAAACACTCAGTGGCCTGACTCCCTACGAGTTCATCTGCAAACAGTGGACAGATGAACCTGAATTTTTTAAGATTGATCCGATCCATCAAATGCCGGGACTAAACAGATGTACAATTTACTTTTCTCGGGTACACGTTTAGGTCCCGTAAGGCTGTGGACAAGTATAAAAGAGTTTATGTAAATTTCTCTCCGGCAGTCAGTAGTGATGCACTTAAAGCAATGCGACAGACTATTCGGAAATGGGTGGAGTTTCAAAAAATATGCTAGTTAATTCTGTTAATAGAGAAATTGAAAAGAAGTAAATTAAATTGACTAAATTTTTAATGCTTTATAAGATTTAAATTATGGTTAGCATACTTTTTGAAACACCACTGTATACTTTTTGATAAAAAATTAGTACCCTATTGTTAATGATAAATTAAGTAAAAAAGATAATGTATGAAAATACGATTTTTTGTTCTCTTTACCTCTATTTTAGCGGGTACATCGGCATTTATTTATGCAGCGAATCAGCAATCGACTCAGCTTAATGTGAGCATTATCATTAAAGAAACCTGTAATATTACGACCGCAAACAGTTCAGATCTTGATTTTGGAAGCATTAATCGTGCCTCAACAGGATCCAATCAGAGTAGCCATTTAGCAGTCAATTGCACACAGGGAACACCTTATAGTATTGCATTACAAAGCCAACGCGAAATGACGAATGTCGCTTTAAATAACACTAAAATCCCTTACACCCTCTATCAGGATGCCAATCGTACAACGCTCTGGGGTGCAGATACTCAAAATGCATACAGCAATACGGGCACTGGAAACACACACAAAATTCCCGTTTGGGGACAAGTTAACCAAGCAAATACCAATGTTCCTGCAGGTCAATATACCGACAAAGTAACTGCTGTGATTACCTATTAATAGGTTAGAGTCACAGTAATGGTATCCTGATATTCTCCTGCTGGTACAGCAGTTGCACTTGGCCCAGCCTTTCCATAAATAGGAATAGTTTGTGTGCCATTGTTGCCCATTCCCTGTGATGTGCCACTATTGTTCCAAAGCTGGCTGTACTGAGCATCACGATATAATTCATAGGCAATATAGTCCGCACCTTTACGCATACGACGCGTCGTACCATCGTAGTTCATTCCCTGATCTAAATTCACTTTCCAAGACGTATTCAAAGGACAGGACAACGCTACCGCTGTCGAACTGGTCACTGCCTGAGATAAATCATTCATTTGACCAAAATTCAGATCATATGCAGAAATCAAATTACAGCTGTTTTCATAATTTGTCGTTACGCTCAAACTGTTACCACTTTGATTGCTTGACTGAGATGCCAATACATCTTCTGTACTTGGCTGCTTGTCCTGACTAAAGGCATATAATAGATTGACTTGTATATCATTATTATTGTGATAACTTCCAGCTGTTACATTTTGCCCCGCATAGACATGACCATAAATAGGTAGATCAAAAACTTTCTGGTTTTCATTCGCGGTAAAATTTTTATAAATACATTTTAACGTCGATAAATTGGCTTGCGTATCGATTCGTTGTGTTAAAGCGGGATCATAATACAAATCATAAGTGAGATAAGAATGCGGCCAAGAAGAATATGAAACCATTTGTCGACGATTACTGGATAAACCTAAACCATCCAAGGTCGCATAAGGACACAAAGACACATTGACCGTTTTAGTATGGCCATATTGGTTACAAGTCACTTGCCAATTGGTATAGCTGGTTTTCCCTTTACTTGAGACTGAACCGAAATTCAAAGCTGGGCCTGACAGCCAGCACGAACCAGATGCTTGCACCGATGAACTGGCACCCATTAGAACAAAAGGTAACATTAGGACAAAAATCCAATACGCCATCAGCAACCATGAACGTCGTACATGGTGAACATTCATCATTATTTGCACGTTAAATTCCCCAAGTCTAGAAAACCATATTGCGCTGAAAAATCAGGCAAGTCCATACGGCACACCTGCCCCATTTGCTCGACAAAAACTGTTGACGCAGCTGGATTTTCTAAATAAATCATACCATCCCGCCCAACAATCGTATGTTCAACATTCTCTAAATGAGGTGCAGTTTGCTGAACCCACACTCGGCTTCCCATTTTTAAAGGCTGATTCTGCTCGTCGACCGCAGCCCATTGTACCGAACGCATTTTATACACTGGAAAATTCAGATATACGCCACTAGCACTATAGGGGACTGCATCTATCTGTGTCGACTCAATTTTATATTCCAGCGGTAAATCCAACGTATCTATAGAGACCACATTATGCTGATATGGATTCAGGGAGTCGATTAATAACAAGCCCTTGCGATTGGTTTTACCCACGAGACGATTTTCCAGCCGCACGGGAATATCTGCCACACCTTCTGTAGACACCACGGCAAATGAGTTCAGTGATTGACGCATGGCAAAAAGATTGCGGTTCATCATCACCAGACTGCCACGTGCTGACCCAATGACAGTACTATAATCTTCATCGTTAATCTTAGCATTCTGAAAACCCAGATCCCATTGTCCCACTGAGGTTTCCCGCTGCAACTGTCCCTGTAAGCTATAATTGCTTGGATCACTATATTCAATGTTGCTTTGCCAGCCCCAATCCGCTTGATTTTGCAAAGCTGTTTTACGCACACTTGCCGACACTTTATTACGCTCTGTATTTTTTTGGGCATTCATGGCGGCATTGGTCTGACGGTCTAATGGAATATTCAATGACATAAAAAAAGTATTACTTTTTTCATTTAAATCACGGGTCATATTTAAGGTTAAATAGTTTTTAGAAGGAAAATAATAAGACCAATTAAAGATCAAATATTCATTATCAATGCCCTGATATTGCTGCGCTGCATAACTGCTACCAAATTGACCAAGAGGCGTATTCACTCCCAAGAAAACATGATCAGAGCGGTCAATATAGGCATAGCCCAAACGACTTGCCAAATCACCAAAATTACCGTCACTTTGCTGATGATGCATAGAAAAGTTGATAAAGCGGTTATTCCACTCATAACCTGCTGAAAAAGCCTGCCCTGCCTGCTGGTTTAATTCGCTATAACTATAAGAGCCATTCAGCACCCCTAAAGCGTTTGGCAAGCGGTGTACAATACCGAATCCTGCTAAAGCCACATTATTTGAATATTCAGTATGGCTTTCCAAAGTCGTGTCATTGCTGAGACCATGCCGGAAAGTGGCATTCATTAAAAGATCATGCCCATAGCTAAATGACTTGACCGCATAATTCAGTTTATTCACTCCTAGACTCACGTCCCAGTCGGATAAACCTTGCTGCAATAACTGTGAAGTACCAAATAAGGAAAAATTGACAACCCGTTGCTGCCCATTCAAATCAGTAATTAATAACTGCGCTGTTCCTGCACCTGTAATTGACGGTGCGGTCTGAATATTAAACTGCCCCGGAAGTACTTCACTGCTGCTTTGCTGAATACCATTAATTAATAAATCTACCGTTGATGGCAATAGGACTGAATCTTTAAATGAGGCTAGCGGTGAAGTCACTTGGTATGGCTGTAAATTATAGTTTTTAGCAAGTTTAATGCCTGAAATTCGTGTCGAACGGCTCCAATCTAAAGCACGCGACTGACTATCACCCAACGTTAATGTCAGCGCCCGATTGGCAAAATCCTTTTGCCAATAAGTATCTAAAATCTGACTATTCAGTTCTTCCGATATGTTTGACTTGGTATAAGCATGGTTGGCAGAAATACTCAAAACACTGCCTGCCCCAAAACCAAAAAGACGTAGCTCATTCCAACCACTTAAAGACCAAACATCTTCAGTGGCTTGGGTATAAAAATCGTAATTGAAAAGTACACCTGGCTTAATCTGCTGGGCATTGACTTTGGCGGCTTCAATCGGAATAAATCCTGCAACGGTATTGTTTTGCAAAAGAGAGGCGGCTACATCCAAATGGATACTTTGCGCAGCGGCATTGTAATCGTAGTTCAAACCAGAAATTTGAGACAAACTGATAAAACCTGCATGCTGAGGAGCATCAGGTACACCAACTTTTAATTGCAGTTCTTGTAAGGTCGTCCGTGAAATCAGTAAATCATGCGGTGTTTGAATAAAGTGCCCAAAAGCTGAGCTAGATGCCTGATTCAACACAATGCTTAAATACAGCTCCTGCTGCTCAATACCATCATCCTCTAAACTGACGGTTTCGCTGGCAATAACCAAAGTACTGGATAAACAATACGTACACAGCAATGCTTGAAATAATGGGCCACAGTAAGCGAACTTTTTTATCATTAATACTTATTGAATGGGAAGCAGCTGTGCTAAACCATCACTATTGATTCTGGCTTCAAACTTGCCATTTGGGAGTATTTTTTTAGACTGAGGAATATCCCAACGCATACTCTGGCCAGCAAGCGCATAGCCTACCAAACCATTGATTAATGGTATTCTTTCACCATTTGGATTGATATAGGTTAATTCACTGATCCGAATATGGCTTTTCGCATTGTTCTTCACAATCAGCTGCTGAGCCTGATATTGAAAATTCACTTGATTTAACAGGGTTAAACCATTGCGCATAGCAATACTGTCGGTAGGCTGGATAAAAACCGGAATAGAATACTGTAATAATAACTGCAAGCCGGTTTGTGCATCGGCTTGTCCTGAACTTGGCAGTTCATCAATCAATAAGCGATAAGTCTGTTCTACCGCGGTATTTTGTGGCGCAATACGAATAATTCGGATCAGCTGTTGCTCACCCGCTTTAATTTCTGTAATCGATGGGCTAGCAACCAAGTCTCGCGTAGGATTTACTTGATCCTGACCTGCAACTTGCGACCAGATCAACACGCGAGTTTGCGCCCGAATAGGTCGCTCACTGGTATTGGTCAGCCATATTTCTTTGGCTTTTTCCTGCGGGGAGAATGCAACAGAAATTGGAGCAACTTGTAGACTGGCTGCCAAACTGCTCAGCGAATAAAGTGAAACGATAGAAGCACAAATGAATTGTCTCAATTTGTTCATATTCTACGTCACTCTATTCGTACAGCTCTAATCAATTAGTAAGTTACAGTTGCAACCACTTTATCTACATAAGTACCAGCTTCAACGTTAGTATTGCCCGCTAATTTAGCATAGACAGGGATTGCTTGATCTTTACCATTACCTGTTTTTGATAATAAATTGACAGCATCCCACTCAGTTGTACGGGTAGAGTCCTGATACAATTTATATGGAATTTTACTAGTTGAAGATGTATTTGTGTTACTCATTTCACCTGTACCAGCTAAAGCAATTTTATAAGGTGTGTTTAAAGTACAAGTAACATTTAACTGACCTTTTGCATTGCTTGCAGATTTAGTAGAACGATCAACAGAAGCAAATTCTACGTCTTGAAATGCAGTAAACTTACATGATTCATTTACTGTAAGTTTAACTTCAAATTGAGTAGAATTAGGGCCTGCCGCATGCGCTACAGTAAAAAGAGAAGAAAAACCTAAAACCGCCGAAACAATGACTTTTTTCATGAAATGCCCCATACAATGTGAACGATTACACACTAAATAAAAATATGGCGTGGATTATAGCCTATTTTTTAATCTTGTAAAGAACTTCAATAAAAAATAAGTACAAATTTCACCCAAATATTTTCCTCGTTTTTTCACATGTCTTTGTTGCAAAAAGTCTTTGATGGCAGAGTTTTCCTAAATTGCTAAAATTTAGGTTACAACTTGGATGATATGTGCTGAAAAAACAGGAGGTTTTAACTTGGTAAACCATACATACTCATCAGGAGTTGACTATGAGCAAGAAACACAATACGTATACGGCAGAATTTAAAGCTGAAACCATCAAAGCAATAGAAGCCATTCAAGGCAATGTATCTAAAAACAGCTAGAGAACTCGGCATTTCCATGCAGACCCTTTCGCATTAGAGTAATAAGGCAAAGGTAGGGACTTTAGCTGGTACTAAATAGTATTCATCTGATCTAAACGCTTTGCTCGAAGAAAATAAGCAACTTAAACAGCAGCTTAAATCCGCTGAAATGGTGAAATGGAAAGTGAATTTCTAAAAAAGGCAGTAGCATACTTTGCCAAATAAAGTCAGTAAGGTACGCCTATGTGAAATCCCAAAACACTTATTTCCGATTATTTTGATAGCACGATTACTTCATGTATCAGTTTCACGCTTTTATGATTGGCTAAAACGAGGTGTGAATAAACGATTAGTTCAGGTGGCCTAACTTAAATAAAAAGTCTCAGACAAACCGGGTACGGTTCATCTTGTGGAAAGTACTCATGCTGACCTAGCAAAATTGTAAAACTCATGTATTGATAGCATTTAAATGAATCGTTCAATCGGTATATTTAAGGTAAAAACTAGTAATCAAAAGTTACTCTTATCTCCATACAAAACAAGCATCAAGCTAAAACAATAACTTAGAAATTTATTCTTCCACTTTTTTTATATTTAGTGTTATTAATCCTCAAAAATTTGAATATTACCTACATGCCTTTTTTGGTGAATCTTGCCTTGATCTTTTAGTGGCAGATAAAGATGGTAAAAATCATCAACCGAAAGAGTGGTTTATTGCACCTTTAGAAGTCATTCAGCAAGCCGTTGAGTTATTAGTAAATGGGCAGATCATGAGTTATCAATACAATAAGTTTAAGAAAGAGATTGAGTTGAGATAGTGGTATTCTCAAAAGATTTTGATAAAACTATGTATTGATTTTAATGATTTTTTTGTGTAAATTTACTATGCCTTTGGAGTGGATTATCCAGCTCGCAGAGGGATGCAGTTTGAACTGTCCAGCAGTTTATTGAGAAATATTGTAATAAAGAACTGAACCATCAAGGTTGTTAGTTGTTCCAATAGTATCATTACACAGTTGTTCATCATACTAGCTCCAATAGTATAGCATATTAAGTTAATGCGTTATCCGAAGATGTTTTTCGGTAAAATTAGTGCTGGATTTGAAGAAGTAAGAACATTTTCAGATCAAAGTTTAAAGACTCCGTAAGGGCGTAACGTGGGACGCGACACAAGCCCTTACGGATCTGCTAAATAGGGATTAGCATTGAATTTTGAAAAATATAAAAATGAAATCTATGATAAAAAACATATTCTAAGAGTTCAGAATAAAAAAATCCCTAAATCAAGAATTCATTTTGATACACCACTTGATGCTCAAGACGCTTATTCTCTTGTTTCTCAGCCAGATAATGTAGTTAAACATTGGTTTTTACCTTTTATTGGATTTGAACAACGTACACGAAAAATTAAAAGTCATAATGGTTTAAGTCGTAGAGCTGCTAAAAAACGACCTTTAAGATATGCAGCTAACCAAGACGGTTATATTTATGCCTATTATTCACATCTTCTCACTGAAAAATATGAAAATTTCATAAAAGATACTCCTCTACAAAACTCGGTATTAGCCTATCGCCCATTGGGTAAGTCAAACATTGAATTCGCTAAAGAGATTTTTGATTGGATTAGTCAAATCAAAGAATGTAATGTACTCACAATTGATCTATCAAGCTTTTTTGATACTTTAGATCATGCAATACTGAAAGAACAATGGCAGCGTGTTAATGGCGTATCTTGCTTATCCAAAGATCATTATATTGTTTTTAAATCATTAACTAATTACTCATTTTTAGATATAGAAGAAGCTCTGGCGGCTTTAGGATGGCCCGATAAGTCAAAAAGAAAAGAGAAAGATGAAAGAATCCCAAATCCTTTGAGAAAAAAAACTAGCAAGCCCTACCAAGCCCTAGGTGATTTTCGAAGCATTCGAAAAAAACAAGTTACTGATGCTGATGGTGTTGTTAGACACCTAATCCAGAAGCCCAATAAAATCGATGGAAAAAGATATGGAATTCCTCAAGGTTCTCCTATGTCTGCAATACTTTCAAATATTTATATGTTGGACTTTGACAAATATTGTTGTGAATTAGCGGATAATATGGATGGAATATATAGACGCTATTGCGATGATATTATTCTAATTTTCCCCCAGAACATTCAAATGAGCGATGTTTATAAAACTCTTGAAGATTTATTGCTTAATCATGGAGGAAAGGAGTTAAAGATAAATCCAAGTAAGGTTGAAAAAATAAAATTTACTTGTATGTCAGGTAAGCTGAAAGCCGTTGACATAGATACCAAAGTGGACAAGCCTCTACAATATCTTGGCTTTATATATAATGGTCAAGAAATTTTGATCAGGTCATCTAGCCTATCAAATTATTATCGACGTTTAATTTCCAAAATTAGAGCATCGAAAAATAAAGCTGGAAGAAATAACTCAAAAACTTATCGTAGAAAAATCTATCGAATGTATAGCCATTTAGCTCGTAAACAACGTAATTTCATAACTTATACATATAGAGCATCAGAAGTGATGAATGATCTATCAGTTAAGAAACAGCTATCCAATCATTGGAAGCGCATTCATGAAGAACTTAAAAAGTAAATGAGTCATAATTAAATTCTGAGTAATCAGTTTTAAAGATGTCCAAGTAAAATAAGAACTATTGTCCAAGTTGCTATGCCAATGAGTGATCAATTGAATAAGAATATGCAAGCAATGCCAGCAGCCAGATACATCAGTGGCCAAGGTCGCAATGCAACATCAGATCAATGCCAATCTGTTGCATAAATGGATTCGTCAATCCAGATCAATACCCCCTGCATTAACACCCCCACCTAGTCCACAGACTGACTTTCTTCCGGTCATGCTTCACCCGACTCCAGCCAAACAAGACGCACCTCCGCTATCTGTGCCGGAGAAGAATACTGTCGCTCATATCAGAATTCCACTGCATCAGAAACAATGTTCTGCAAGAGATCAGGTGATCGAAATCGAATGGCCAGTGGAATCGGCCAAGGAGTTGCTGCTTTTACTTCAGGGCTTGATCAAATGATCCGTATCGATGAAATCTGGCTCTCTACCCAGCCGATGGACATGCGTGCGGGTATGGATACGGCTATGGCGCAGGTGGTGAGAGCCTTTGGCTACATCAAACCGCATTGTGCTTACCTGTTCTGTAATAAACGTGGCCATCGCATGAAAGTGCTGGTACATGATGGACTGGGGATCTGGCTGTGTGCCCGGCGGTTGGAACAGGGAAAATTTCACTGGGCTAAAGTTCACCAGGGTGAAAGCGTAGCCCTCAGCCCGGAACAGTTACAGGCACTGATCCAGGGTTTGCCCTGGCAGCGCATTGGACGACAGCAGGTGGTCACAATGCTCTAAACCAGGCTCGACCATTCTGCCATCCTCCAAACGTTCTATTTCATTCTTCTCATGACCTCAGGCATACTGCGGTCATGAATACGCTGCCAGATTTAAGCCAACTGACCCATGAACAACTGCTGGAATTTACCCAGCAGTTGGCGATGCAGCATCAACAACTCGCAGAAGATAAACAACAATTAGATGCTCAAGTTCAACATCTGGAAGTATCAAATCAACAATTAGATGCCAAAGTTCAACATCTTGAAGTCACCAATCAGCAATTAGATTCTAAAGTTCAGCATCTTTCTATTCTCAATCAAAAATACGAGCATGAACTGGCGCTGTTTAAACAGCACAAATTCGGTAGTAAAAACGAACATCTCACCGCAAAACAAATCCATCTCTGGGATGAGGCGGTCGAAGAAGATATCGCAGCAGTCGATCTGGAACTGGAGCGACTGAATGCAGATAAAACCGATGCAGCAACACAGAAAGCCACAGTCAACAAACCTAAACGTCGACTGCTACCCGATCATCTACACACCATCCGTATTGAGCATGAACCTGCATCAACCCAATGCAGTTGTGGCTGCCAGTTACGTCGTATCGGCGAAGATATCAGTGAAAAACTGCATTTCAGACCGGCACAGTTCTATAAGGAACAGCATGTACGTGGCAAATGGGTCTGTGATCAGTGTGACACCCTGACTCAGCAAGCGATGCCCGCCTATGTGATTGATAAAGGTATTGCCAGTCCTGAACTACTGAGCCATGTGCTGGTCTCGAAATACGCTGATCATTTACCGCTGTACCGTCAACGTCAAATCTTTCTACGCGCAGGTGTTGATCTGTCCAGATCAACGCTATCTGACTGGATTGGTCGCTGCGGTGTGGAACTGGAACCTCTGGCCAATGCCTTAAAACAGGTGGTGCTGCAACAGCGGGTGATCCATGCCGATAAAACGCCGGTCACCATCATGCGGATGGGTGATGATGAGAAAAAACCGAAGAAAGGTTATGTCTGGGCCTATGCAACAACCCAATATAATCCAATTCAAGCTGTGATCTATGACTTTCAGGATAGTCGTTCAGGTCAGCATGCTGAAGCGTTCCTGAAAGACTGGCAGGGCCATCTGGTCTGTGATGATTACAGCGGTTATAAAGCACGCTTTAAATCAGGTCAGGTCATTGAGGTGGGCTGCATGGCACATGCGCGTCGTAAATTTCATGAACTGCATGTGACCAAAAAAAGTCAGATCGCTGAACAGGCATTAGTGCTGATTCAGAAACTGTATGCCATAGAAGCAGAACTCAGGAAAAAGACCGATGGTACAGCAGAACATCGCCGCGAATATCGGCAACAGCATAGTCAACCGGTGATGCAACAACTGTATGAATGGCTCAACCAACATTATCTGACGGTGCCATCGAGTTCTCCAACTGCTAAGGCGATCAATTACAGCCTAAAACGTTGGCAGGCACTCTGCCGCTATCTGGATGATGGCAATCTACCGATTTGCAATAACTGGATTGAAAATCAGATGCGCCCCTGGGCGTTGGGACGTAAGAACTGGTTATTTGCTGGCTCGCTGCGCAGCGGCCAACGAGCTGCCAATATCATGACTTTAATCCAGTCAGCAAAACTGAATGGAATGGATCCGTATGCCTATTTAAGTGATGTGCTGAAAAGGCTGCCGACGCATAAAGTGACCCAAATAGAAGAATTACTGCCACACCGCTGGAAATCCGACCAAAATTAAAAAATAGGCATGGGATTCAGCGGACGCTTACGGAATAGCTGACTCAGAGTCTATATCAAAGAAATCATAAATCTTAGATGCGGTTTGGGAAGTAAATAATGTCTTATCCATATAGACAATTACTTTATCTTTGTTCATATCGTAAATTACCCGACCTCGTGGAATCTGCTCATATTCATAAGCTCTAAGCTCTGGATATTCACTTTGTACATTTTTCCAATACTCGATATGCGTGTAAGGACTATCAATTAAGCCAATTGTATCAGCATCACCTAAATTAAACACATGAGCTATACCGATGACTTTATTATTCCAATACCAAAAAATTCCTATGTTCATTATCAACCTTTATAGTCAAACCGCTTAATTACCCATACACTCGTTAAAGAAACGACTAAAAAGCTTATCTATTGAGTTAACCAACCATTTTTTCCTTTTTGCTTTCACCCATGCCCACATTTTTTCAATAGGATTAAGGTCAGGGCTATAAGGTGGTAACCAAAGTATTTGATGCCCATGTTGGCTTAATAGATCTTGTATATCTTGTCGTTTATGGAAGGCTGCATTGTCCATGACAATTACACTATTCGAGGGTAACTCTGGTAATAAAAACTTATCTACCCAAAAATGAAATACATCAGAATTTACTTTGCAATCAAATAAACCCACTGCAAATAACTTACCCTCATGGATTGCTCCTATTGCATTGGTTTGATTTTTTAATTGCCAATTATATTTTCCATAACAAGGAGTTTCCTGTTTTGAATAACTGATATACGCTGAATTATCAGGAGACTTTCCCTTGGGAGATTCTAGGCAGCCAACTTATAAAAGTCTTCGGCCATTTGATTTGGTGTCTTAAAACCC
>NZ_JBIMCF010000038.1:0-11143 GCF_048551975.1 Acinetobacter johnsonii
GTGAATGTGTTCGCAGACAGAGAGTTTATCGGTGAGCAGTGGTTTACATGGTTAATTGAACAAGACATCAACTTCTGCATTCGTGTTAAAAAAACTTCATTGTCACCAATTATTTAGGGAAGAATCACTAAATTAGTGATTTATTTCGCCATCTTCAATTTGGTCAAATTGAATGTCGTAAACGACGGATCTTGGCTGGTCGGGTGAAACTATATATAAGTGCACTACAGTTAGAAAATGGAGAGCTTTTACTCGTCGTTTCTCCTCAGTTTAATGCCAATGCTATTCAGAATTATGCATTACGCTGGGAAATTGAAACCTTATTCAGTTGTCTCAAAGGACGCGGATTTAATCTTGAAAATACGCGCTTGACAGACCCTAGATGAGTGAAAAAATTGATTGCGGTGTTAGCTATAAGCTTCTGTTGGTGCCACGAAATCTTAGAAGTGAAAGGCAACATGATCAAAAAAAAGCGATAAAAATAAAGAAGCATGGACGACTCTCAATGAGTTTATTTCGCTATGGTTTAGACTATGTTCAAATGGCGATTCAGTGTTTAATTGGTTTTGGGAAAAAAGAAGAGTTTAAGGAAATTCTGGCGATTTTAAGAAAGCGGAAGCCTGATAGGATAAGGGGCCTGTGAAATTTGTCGTGTACAAAGTAAAAAAGATTACTTTTCACTTATGAAATAGACCTAATCTATATTCTATAAAAATGTTATAGTCATAAGTAAAGGCAAATGTTACTTGTTAATGTAGCAGTCACAAATGGAAAATATACAAACTGTTATAATAATGAAGTCAAAAATAGACCAAGGATTGGATAGGGGTCAAGCGAGGGTAGGAGCAAATGAGAGAGAGTTATGATACGTATCATATTTTTAGTCTTATAGGGCAGCACGCTGAATTAGAACCCATTTTAAATGCAATTTCTGGGTGGCTTGAATCCCATATTCCAGATGCCTTAGTTACGATCATGCTTTATTCCGAACATGATCAAACTTTAAAGCTTATCAGTGGTAAACAACATTTCTCAAATCAATACTGTAAAGCCGTCAATAATTTAAAAATTGGTGCTCAGCGCGGAGCTTGTGGAACAGCTGCATTTTTACGTAAGTTAGTGATTAGTCAGGATCTGATGGAAGATCCGAATTGGGCAGCTTATCGTGCATTAGTTAAGGCAGAGCAGCTGTCAAGTTGCTGGTCTATGCCTATTATTAATGCAAGAAATATTTTATATGGAACTTTTGGGACTTATTACCGAAGTCCCAAAAAACCGACGAAACATAATATTCGTCTTTTAGAACAGGCCGCCTCTTTAGTTGCATTAGCGATTGAACTTCATGATGAACGCCAACAAAAAATAGCCGTAAATGAAAAATATAGTTCTTTTTACAATTATCATCCAGATGTAATTCTTGAACTTGATCTGCAAGGATATGTTCTTAATAGCAATATTGCTTGTCGTGAAATTACGGGCTTTTCACAAGAGCAAATACAGGGGAAACACTATTGGAAATTAATACCTGATGAATATCATGAATTAGTTGATGCTGCATTTAAATCTGCCCTACTGGGGAAGTCTCAACATTACGAAATTCCCGTTTATAATGCGTTAGAAAAAATTATATGGCTTGATATTATCAATTTACCAATAATTCAAAATCAAAAGGTTACAGGTGTATTTACGATAGCACGTGACATTAGTGTAAATCGGAAAAATAAGGAGAGCTTACGTCTTTTAAAGCGCGGAGTTGATGCAAGTCCGAGTGGTATGTTTATCACGGATGCCTCTGAAAACATGGTGATCAGCTTTGTTAATCCTGCTTTTCTTAAACAAGTTGGTTATACAGAAGAGGAAGTCATAGGCCGTAATTATAATTTTTTACAGGGCCGAGATACTAATCTAGAGCAACTTGCTTTGTTTAAGCAAGCGGTAAAGGAGCAGAAAGATGTTCAGATAATGTTAAAAAATTATTGTAGGGATGGGAGTTGGTTCTGGAATAGACTAATGTTGGGGCCAATTTTGGATCAAGATGGCAAATGTACTCATTTTCTTGGAATTCAGGAAGACATTACTCAGCAACGTATCCATGAAGAATATATTGAATATCAAAATACTCATGATCAATTAACAGGCTTACTAAATCAAATAACTTTTGAAAAAATCTTAGAGCAAACTTTCGAAAAACAAAAGCTTCTAACTTTACTTTATATTGATCTTGATGACTTTAGTTCGATGAATGATAGTTTAGGTTACTACGTTGGTAATAAAGTTATTAAAAATATAGCGAGCCGATTAAAAGATTTTTTAAAACCTGATGAGGTTTTGAGTCGGTATGCCGAAGATGAATTTGTATTATTGATCAAAGGCCAACATGATCATAAAAAAATAACCACAAGAGCTAAAAAGATTCTTGATTTGATTTCAGAGCCGTTTCAAGTCGATGACCATACACTCCATCTAAGCGCAAGTATGGGTATCGTCATAAATAACAGTTTTATACAATGTGCTTCAGAGCTTTTATATCGGTCTACTCTGGCTATGAGAGAAGCAAAGAGACAAGGCCGTAATACTTGGCATTGTTATGAAGAAAGCAATAAGATTTCACCCAATTTAGACTATGCTCATCTGCGTTTAGAACTTATGGAAGCAGTAAAAAAGAAGCAGTTTACACTATTCTATCAACCGTTAATCAAACCATTAACAGGCGTGATTCAGGGAGTAGAAGCGCTGATTCGTTGGTATCATCCCGAACGGGGTTATATTTTTCCAGATGTTTTTATTCCTTTAGCTGAAAGAACAGGACAGATTGTAAATATTGGACAGTGGGTTTTAGAAACAGCATGTTTAGATATCGCTAAATGGAATAAGGCGCATGATAGTCAGCTCACGGTTTCAGTTAATATTTCTCCTTTGCAGTTTGGACGTGCTGGGTTTCTTGAGGAACTTCAAAAAGCGCTAAAAATAAGTCAATTACCAGCTGAGCTGCTTAAAATTGAAATTACCGAAGGCGTTATTATTAGTGGTGCTGACAGGGCAATTGAAATTCTAAAATCAATTCGTGCTTTAGGAGTGCATGTGGTCATTGATGACTTCGGCACTGGTTATTCGAGCCTTAGCTATCTACGACTACTACCGATTACTCAAATCAAACTGGATCGAAGTTTTATTGAGAATCTGACCATTAGTGTTCAAGATGCTGAAATTGTTCGGTCGATAATTTTTCTAGCCCATCAGCTGAACTTAGAGGTCGTAGCGGAAGGTGTTGAAACACTAGAACAAGCTATTCTGCTCTATCAACAAGATTGTGATTTATTTCAAGGCTATTTTTATGCACGGCCTGCGCCAATAAGTGACTTGAATTCTAAATTTTTGCCGTTGGAAAGTTTAAGTTAACGTAATTAGTCTGTGTAAAGGTTTTGTTGCATAAATATTTTGCAAGATACTAATTTTTAAGGGGGATGTGAAAATTTTAATAAAAATAAATGTAATAAAATCATGATTTTAGGTATTTGTGAAACAAGTCTTATTTGGCTTAATTAGGAGTGCTTTGCCTTTCAAATCTTTGTGCAACAAAGCCCTAAAATGAAAAAACCAGAAAAAATAGGAGCTTATAGCTCCCATTTTTATATTAACTTTATAACGTCCGAATACAGCTATATTTTTTTGATTTCTACAATATCACTTGATTCAATCAGCGATTGGATATTACCAAATAAACTTTGAATATAATCAGAGGCTAGATGGATATCTAAATCCTCTCTGCTACGCCATTCTTCTAAGAAGAAATATCTACTCGAGTCATTTTCGCTAATATAAAGCTCATATTTCAAGCATCCTTCTTCTTGAAGCGTAGGCTCTATTACACTTTTTAAAAGCGCTTCTAACGTTTCTTTTTGATCTGATTTTGCCTTAATGTTCGCAATTACTGAAATAGTCATTATTTCACCTTGAGTTTGTTTTAGAAGTTTTCTAGTACAATTTTGCCTTTTGATTTACCTGATTCAAGCAACTTATGCGCCTTCTCCAAGTTTGCAGCGTTAATATTGCCTAGATTTTGGTTAAGCGTACTTCTAATTTTTTGCTGGTCAACTAATTGGGCAACCTGTTGCAATAGATCACCTTGCTTTTCAATATCATCGGTGTCATACATTGAACGAGTAAACATCAACTCCCAATGGATAGAAATAGATTTAGTCTTAAACGGCATAATATCAAATGTTTGTGGATCATCGATCAATCCAAGCTTGCCTTGTGGTGCAATCAGAGAAACTATTTGCTTGGTATACGTTTCTGTATGATTTGTAGAGAATACGTATTTTGGTTTTGCAATGCCTAGTGCTTCGATTTGTTCGTTTAAATCTTTGCTATGATCAATGACATGGTCGGCACCCAGTGATTCCACCCAAGATTTCGTTTCTTCGCGCGAAGCTGTTGCTATAACGGTTAGATTTGTTTTTGCTTTTAGGAGTTGGATAGCGATTGATCCTACACCACCTGCACCACCAATAATTAAAATACTGCCAACTTCTGTTTCTGAAATTTGAAACCGATCAAACAGCATTTCCCATGCAGTGATAGCAGTTAATGGCAATGCTGCTGCTTCTGCATTAGATACTGTAATGGGTTTAAGACTGATAATTCGTTCATCGACTGCTTGAAACTCAGCATTACTACCATCTCGGGTTAAATCGCCAGCATACCAAACAGAATCTCCTGCTTTAAACGAGGTAACTTTTGAGCCAACTTCAATAATTTCCCCAACGGCATCCCAACCTAAAATACGATTATTTGCTTCAGACGAATTTTTTCTCACTTTGGTATCAACTGGATTCACAGAGATTGCCTGAACTTTTACCAGTACATCACGCTCCTTAAGCGTAGGCTTAGCTTTTTCAATATCTACCAATGAATTTTTAAAATCATCATGGTTATTGATAACATACGATACGGCTTTCATAGATTTGTCCACAACTTTAAAAAAATATAGTAACAATGGAAGCGAAGTGCCCCCATTTTTTGTTATTCAATAATTAAAACTCTTGGCTCGTTGGGCGCAAAACAATTTCATTAATATCTACATCCGCAGGCTGTTCAATTGCATAAGCAATTGCTCGAGCGACTGAGTCAGCTGGTATGGCTTGTTTGTAGAAATCCGTAACAAACTCTGAACTTTCTTTATGAGAAGAACCAAATTTTAGTTCTGACTCAACTGCACCAGGCTCAATAGTCGTCGTTCTAATTGTTCCCCCAACTTCATGACGAAGTCCTTCAGAGATGGCTCTTACAGCAAACTTAGTACCGCTATAAACAGTACCTCCCGGACTAAATACTTTTATCCCTGCAACAGATGCGAGATTAATAAAGTGTCCAAAGTTTTGTTTTTGGAAAACAGGTAGGGTAGCTGCTATACCATAAAGAACACCTTTAATATTGATGTCGATCATACGATCCCATTCATCAACTTTTAGCTCACTTAATGGTGCAATAGACATTAATCCAGCATTGTTTACCAATACATCGATTTGACCAAATGCGCTTAATGCCTTTTCAATAAGTGCTTGTACTTCCTGTGGTTTGGTTATATCCATACCAATAAATTCAGCTTGACCACCTTCAGTACGAATGTCGTGAACAATAGCCTGTAATTTTTCAGTACGTCTAGCACCAATGACAACCTTTGCACCTTTTTTAGCAAGTAAGCGAGCAGTAGCTTCACCTAAACCACTACTTGCACCAGTGATAACAATAACTTTATTTTCTATATTATTCATACAAGTAACCTTCAACCTATTTGTCAATCATATTTGATGGGTTAAGTATCACAGCCTTGTTACGTATAATAAATGAATAATATTATCTTTCAGAATTCCTATTTACGGAATAATTACCATAACACAGGATTGGACATGCAGAATAAATTGGAAATGATGCGTATCTTTTGTGTCGCAGCAGAGTCTCGAAATTTTAAAGAGGCAGCCACTCAGCTCGGTATTTCCCCGCAGCTAGTGACACGGGCAATAAAAGAGCTAGAAGAGCAGCGCGGAGAGATTCTGTTCTACAGGAGTACTCGACAAATTAAAATTACCGCTGATGGTGAGCGTCTGGCAAAGCAAGCACGTTTTGCGGTGGAATCGATCGATGCTTTGCTTGTAAAAGACACCAAGGAAAAACGAGATGAAATGCGTGGGACTGTCCGTCTTACTGTGTCGTCTGTGTTAGGGCGTAAATTGGTAGTACCTGCACTAGCAGAATTTGCCACACGTTATCCAGATATTGTCGTGGATTGTGTGCTAACAGATTCACACTCGGATGTGATCGATGAGCGGATAGATATCGGGATCAGATTTGGATTTTTGCCGGACAATCGATATGTAGCAAGGGAATTGGCTAAAGTGAAATTTTATTCTGTGGGTACGCCAGAGTTAATTGATAAGGTTGGAATGCCCAAAAAAATTATTGACCTTGATAAATACCCTCTAACAGCATTAGTCGATCATAAAACAGGGCGTTACTGGCCATGGACATTCACCGAAAGTCGAAGCTTTACGCCATCAAATCCCCGTTTTATTACAGATGATCTAGAAGCTGAATTTCAAGCGATTCTCGCTGGAGTTGGATTCGGACACATGCCTGGATTTCTAGTTTTGCCGTGGCTTAGGAGTGGTAAGCTCATTCAGATACTTCATGAGGAAACCTCTCCTGTTTGGCGCCTGTATTTATATCGTCCACAGCGGGGCCCGACACCTTTGCGAATCCGAGCATTGTTTGATTACTTAGCGGAAGTGCTGGGCCATATAGAAACCTGAATCAGAAGGAACTAACCTTTTTTCTAGAAAGTAGAAATCAGATAAGACCATCATGTATTTAGAGTAACTACAATTTTTCCTATTTGCTGATTTGATTCAAGATAGCGCTGAGCGTCATGCATGTTCTCAAAGTTAAAGCAACGGTCGATCACTGGACGAAGATATCCTGCACCTATACTGCTAAGAATAAATCGTCTGGCTTGCTCCCTTAGAACAGGGTCATGCAGAACCTCAAGGAACAAAAAACCTCGCATGGTTAAGCTCTTGCGTAATGCAACTTTAAGGGGAAATGGTGTGATCTCTGGGCTAAGTGCACCATGCATAACCATAGTTCCTCCCACAGACATCGCTTTTGCAATCTGTTCAATATGTGGCCCTCCTACAGCATCAAAGGCGACATCAAGATATTCTCCACCCAAACGTGAAACAAGCGCCTCATACAAATCGGGTTCATCTTCACTGGCTATAACATTTTTAACACCGAGATCCAGTAAACGTTGCTTTTTCTCTATCGTTTGTGTACTTGCAATGACCTTAGCACCCGCTGCTTCAGCGATCTGTATCGCAGCTAGTCCTACACTACTTGAAGCTGCTGTGATCAAGATCGTTTTTCCTTTCGAAACTCCACCAGCATGGATTACACCACCCCAAGCCGTCAAATACTGCATCCAGATTGAAGAAGCTTCTTCCCAGCTTAAACTATCAGGTTTGTGAACTAAAAAAGTTTCTGGAATCAGAAGCTTGTCCGTATATGTCCCATATTTGGCTAGATTGTCAGTCGGAAGAATCGATACTGCATCTCCTGGAGAAAATTGGCGTACATCTTCACCTATCGCCAGAACTATGCCTGCTCCCTCATATCCCAGACGAGAAGGGAATACTGCCTTTTGAATATAAGTACCACGCCGAAACATTACATCAGCCCGGTTGAGTCCGATCGTTTTCATCTGGATTAGAACTTCTCCTGCTGCTGGTAAAGCAACAGGAAGTGTTTCTAATGTCAGAACATCTGTATCTCCAATACTATTGAAGCGCCAAGTCTTGGCCTGAAGTGCGTTAAATGACATCAATCACTACCTTAATATTGGCAGAGCGATCTTGAACAGCATCATGAGCCTCAATCGCTTGGTCTAGAGTAAAATGACGAGGATCAACAATAGGACGCAGTTTACCTTCCTCAACGAGACGAGTCGCGATCTTAAGGATATCACCATGATGAGAACGGCGATTGCCTGTTAACATCGGCATTAGGACGAATACACCAGACACTGTGGCACACCGTAGAGATGAACTCGCTAAATTATGATTACCAAATGCAGCACAGCTGGTAATGTGGCCATAGTGAGTTGTCATGGAAAGTGAAGCTTCGAGTACTGGACCACCCACAGTGTCGTAAACAATGTTAAAACCTTGACCCTCAGGGCTTGCAGCAATAATGTCATCGGAAGATGCTGTTGTGTAATCGAGAGGTGTTGCACCGAGTTCTGAAATCAGTGATTGATCAGCTGTACGACCAGTCGCCCAAACATTTGCATCAAGTGCTTTTGCAAGCTGAACCACCATATAACCAACGCCACCAGCACCACCTTGAACCAGTACAGTTTGCCCTGGTTGGACCTTCGCATTATCCACTAAACCTTCCCAAGCGGTGAGGAACGTCAATGGTAGTACTGCTGCCTCGCGCATAGAGATATTCCGTGGCTTTAATGCGATCAGATCAGCATCTGCTACAACATATTCTGCTAAAGATCCTTGAAGATTACAAACGCCACCAATCAGACCGTAAACTTCATCTCCGACGTTGAAGTGAGTGACACCTTCACCAATAGCAGTTACAACCCCAGCCATATCTGTTCCCAACACGGCAGGAAGCTCTGGCATAGCATATGGTGCTTCACCAAGACGAATTTTATAATCAATAGGGTTTACACCACTGGCATGAATACGTACTAGAACTTGCCCAGCCTCTGGTTGAGGTATAGGGAGTTCTACACGTGTAAATTCATGAGCACCAAAATTTTCTAGGATAAGAGCATTCATCATCTTATTCATAGTTGTTCCTTATTCTTAACTGGGGGATGATATGCACAGTACCAAAGTAAATTAATCCAATAAATAATATTTATAGGATTTAATAATTCCTAAATAATGAATAATAAATATCATCCGCTCACTAAAAATATTCTAGTACAGTCTGTAAAGGCAGTTTAATCTAAACTGTCGGTAGTATTTTCAAGGCTTGAAACGTTCAAAATATCTACAAAGTGGCTAAAATTTGAAACATAATTCTAAAAGGTCACAGCATTACAAAGAACATGAGCCAAAATAAAAAATGGCAGCTAAAAGTCCCATTTTTTTGTGACCTTCGCATAAGCTCTACGACGTTAATTTAAAAAAACTAAAAACAGGGATAGAAAATTTTCGCTAAAGACCTTTTTGATTTTTCGATTTATAAAAATTATTGCTTTTTTTATACTATGGGGTACTATAGTATAAATGCTAGCAAATAAGGAGGTCTGATGCCTAATCAGGTTGAAGACAAAAAAAAGATTCTTCTACGCGTCAGAAAGATCAAAGGTCAAACGCAAGCGATTGAAAAAGCGTTAGAAGACAATGTGGAATGTGGTGCAATTCTGCAACAAATATGCTCTGTGCGTGGTGCTATTAATGGTTTAATGAATGAGATGTTAGAGGTTCATTTAAAAGACACTTTAGTATCAGGTGAAACCACAGAACAACAACGAAAAGAAGAATTGGCTGAAATCGCCAAGATTCTAAAATCATATTTAAAATAGATCTGTATAAGGAATTATTCCATGAAGTCACGTGCTGCCGTTGCGTTTGGTCCTGGTCAACCTCTTCAAATTGTTGAGGTTGATGTTGCACCACCGAAGAAAGGTGAAGTATTAATCAAGATCTCCCATACCGGTGTGTGTCATACAGACGCATTTACTTTATCTGGCGATGATCCTGAAGGTGTTTTTCCGGCTATTCTCGGGCATGAAGGTGCTGGTGTCGTAGTTGAGGTTGGTGAAGGCGTGACTAGCGTCAAACCAGGTGATCATGTAATTCCACTTTACACCGCTGAATGTGGCGAGTGCGTATTCTGTAAATCTGGAAAATCGAACTTGTGTATTTCCGTTCGCGAAACTCAAGGTAGAGGCGTAATGCCAGATGGCACAACTCGTTTTTCCTATAATGGTCAACCGATTTACCACTATATGGGCTGCTCAACGTTCAGTGAATACACGGTAGTGGCAGAAGTATCATTGGCTAAAATCAATCCTGAAGCCAATCACGAACATGTCTGCTTACTAGGTTGTGGTGTCACAACGGGTATCGGTGCAGTACACAACACCGCTAAAGTACAAGAAGGTGATAGTGTTGCGGTCTTTGGTTTAGGTGGTATTGGTCTAGCAGTCGTACAAGCCGCACGTCAAGCTAAAGCAGGACGTATTATTGTGGTTGACATGAATCCAGATAAATTTGCGCTGGCAAAAGAGTTTGGTGCAACGGACTTCTTGAACCCTAAAGACTACGATAAACCGATCCAGCAAGTAATTGTCGAAATGACTGGCTGGGGTGTAGATCATTCATTTGAATGTATTGGTAACGTGAATGTAATGCGTGCAGCCCTTGAAAGTGCACACCGTGGCTGGGGACAATCCGTAATTATTGGTGTAGCTGGCGCAGGTCAAGAAATCTCTACCCGTCCATTCCAACTAGTTACTGGTCGTAAATGGTTAGGTTCTGCTTTTGGTGGCGTAAAAGGTCGCACGCAACTTCCAGGAATGGTTGAAGATGCCATGAAAGGTAAAATTCAATTAGAACCATTTGTGACACATACGATGGGCTTGGATCAGATCAATGAAGCCTTTGATCTAATGCATGAAGGTAAGTCAATTCGTACTGTAATTCATTACGAGTAATTCCGTCAGGCCTTATACTTTTCCATGCATGTGCATCATGAATGACATGCATGGAATCCTCTAAAACGGCACATCATCTGTAAAACAGATCTATCTGTGTAGGCATCATGTATAGGTTCAATAAACCTGCCTACATTTTAAATCTTTATCACTATTCTCTATGGAGAATGTCAGACTCTTTGTTTACTCGATTTCTCATGAAGTCTTGCTCAACATAGGTAATTGATTATGGAAATAATTGAGAAACATGCTTCTTTTGGTGGATCGCAAGAAGTGTATCGCCATCAGTCAATAGCATTAAACTGTTCCTCTGTACACGACAAATTTCACAGAACCCTTATCCTATCAGGCTTCTGCCTTCTTAAAATTGCCAAAATTTCCTTAAACTCTTCTTTTTTCCCA
>NZ_JBIMCF010000039.1:0-10368 GCF_048551975.1 Acinetobacter johnsonii
TTTCGATTCTTTGCCTCATCCCATTCGAAATACTGTTCCATAAAAAACATTCAAATTTGTATATACAATAATGTATCACAAAATTGTATCACTCAAGCTGAAAAGCGTAATTTTTAGTCAGATTTATTGGCAAGAACTATCAAAATTGCTTAAAAAGAAACCGACTTGTTTCCAAGTCGGTTGAACGAGAACGTTCCAGAGGGTATGAATAACGATAAGATACTGATCTTAAAGTAATATTAAAAATGCGTTTCGTATAAGCTCTATTATGTTAAATAATTAAGGATAAAAGCTTTATTACTAAATAGAACAGTTGCTTAAAGCAGTATAGAGTTAAGTTTGCATTTTAATATCAAGTTGTCTTTCAGCACCGATAATCACCATACGAATCCCATTTTCAAAAATGTCATCCGCATTCATATTTTGTAAGGTATTCACTCCTTGGAGCATGAGTGGATATATAGTTGGATCGGCTTCGAATGGTGGGTCTGATCTTATTTCTTCTTGCTGCTCCTCAAGGACCCACCCAACAATAAACCTTCCTAATGTCATAAGTAATGCAACTGCTTCAACAGGAGAAAACCCAGCATGAGATAACAGCGCAACTTGGGCCTCAATCGTGTTGAAATGTCCTTGACTGGGGCTAGTTCTTGCATGTAGACGAGCACCATCACGGTAAGCTAGTAGTGCTCGACGAAAGCTTACAGAATTAGCGAGCAACCAATCTTGCCATGTCATCCCATCGATGGGTAAAGAAACTAAATGGTGTTCATTTATAATGGTTTCCGCCATTGCTTCCATTAACAAGGATTTATTCTTGAAATGCCAATATAGAGTTGGAGATTTAATACCCAATCGTTGAGCTAGCTTGCGTGTGGTTATTGAATCTATGCCTTCTTCATTCAACATATCCAATGCGGTACGCAGGACTATTTCACGTGTCAGACGTTGAGGTGCAATATCTTTTTTACTCATAAATCTATCACTGATAGGGAGTGTGTGAGAGAATATTAATTCTATCATTGCTAGAGAAGGCATTTGTGAAGAAATCATTGAGCGTGATTTTAATCACTATATTTCTGGATGCTGTTGGGATTGGTTTAATTATGCCGATCTTGCCTGAATTATTACGGTCATTGGCTGGAGCTGAAGCAGGCGGTGTTCACTATGGTGCTTTATTAGCTGTGTATGCTCTGATGCAGTTCATTTTTGCACCTATCCTTGGAGCGTTGAGTGACCGATTTGGACGTCGACCTGTATTAATTATTTCAATTGCTGGTGCAACGGCTGATTATCTCCTAATGGCTGCTGCTCCTTCTCTATTGTGGCTATATATTGGTCGTATTTTTGCGGGAATTACAGGTGCCAACATGGCTGTTGCAACAGCTTATGTTTCAGATATTACTCCAGCCCATGAGCGTGCAAAAAGGTTTGGTCTCCTTGGAGCTGTCTTTGGTATTGGGTTTATAGCGGGTCCGGTAATAGGTGGAGTTTTGGGTGAATGGAACTTACATGCACCGTTCTTTGCTGCTGCTTTTATGAATGGGATTAATTTAATAATGACAGCAGTCTTATTAAAAGAATCAAAACACAGCAATAAAATGACTGAGAAGGTTCAGGAGCAATCAATATTAAAGAAATTATCCTATTTGATCACTCAACCTAATATGGCTCCATTGCTTGGTATCTTTTTAATTATCACATTGGTTTCACAAGTCCCCGCAACTTTATGGGTTATCTATGGGCAGGATCGTTATGGCTGGAGTATATTTATTGCAGGTGTTTCCCTTGCTAGTTATGGAATATGCCATTCTATTGCACAGGCTTTTGCTATCGCCCCTATGGTAAAGAGGTTTGGAGAGAAAAATACGTTGTTATGTGGAATAGCTTGCGATGCAATTGGTTTACTTCTTTTATCTATTGCTGTTGAAGAATGGGTGCCTTTTGCGTTGTTACCATTGTTTGCCCTTGGTGGAGTAGCCGTTCCTGCTTTGCAAGCAATGATGTCCAGAGGTATTAGTGATGAAAGACAAGGTGAATTACAAGGGCTATTAAGCAGTTTTAATAGTCTGGGGGCTATAATTGGTCCTGTATTAGTTACTAGCCTCTATTTTATGACTCAGGCATCAGCTCCTGGAATGGTATGGGCATTAGCTGCAATACTTTATGTAATCACCCTACCCTTATTGCTTAAGTATCGCCTGAATAAATATTCTGGAGTTCCATAAAATATTTAATTTATTGGTTTAAAAACTAATGGATTCTATAGTTTATCTAAAATTAACATAATACACCTTATACGAAATGCTGTATAATTATCCTTATAATTCAACGCTGTAGTTTCTAGTTTATAGCCCGAGCATCCCTGTTCGGGCTTTTTTTATGATTTTTCACGTTCCACGCTTACTTCTTGAGCAATGTTCCACGGTTTTAATAAGCCCAGGTGAACAATCAGATCAGCCATATGGCTTAAAGAAGCGGCTCCAGAAGCCTCTTTTTTCAGGTTCAGGCTCTACATGCTCTGGAACAGGTATTCGCTTATTCTCGAGTATCTCTGATTCTTTAGGTGGCATTGCTATCACTTCTGCTGCTGGTTCAGGCTGTACTGATCCAGAATCTCCAGATTGAGTGGTATTGGGTTTTGGTGCTTCCAATAGGCGTTGCATCGTTTCAATCTGATTTTGATAAAAGGACTCCCTATCTTTAGCATCATCAAGCTGATTTTTTAGCATGTCTATCTGCTGTCTAAGCAGTAAAACTTCTGCCGAGTTTGGACTGTCTATTTTTACAGGTTCTTTTACATCCTGTTTTTTAGCCGGCTCTCCAAATACACGGATAGCTTCTGATAAATCAATTTTATTATCAGAATTTTTACTTAAAATTCCTTTGTTTATGTTGTTGTAAATTGTTTGTCTATTAATTCCATATAACTTTGATAACTCTATAACTGAAAGACTTTTCATGATGTAAAACTATGCCTAAACCTGTCAAAAGTGGATGTCTAATAGACTGTCTATTTTTACAATAGATTAATTTATCCTTTTACAAGTGTTTTGTCTAAATTTGCCTAAAATTAGGCATGGTTTGTCTAACTTATTAGCTGAAATCAAAAAAAACATGGATTTAATTTTTGTTCAAAAAACAGACAAATAGATTAATTTTAAAAATCAAAGAAGGGAACTTTCTGAAAAAAAGTTGGTAACTTTTTTTGCCTGAAAACAGATAAGAATCATAAAGATGCAAAGGGGGGTAAAAAAAGTTGGTAACTTTTGGGAAACTAGAAGGTAACTTAAATTGTTGATAGAGCAAAGAAAAACCCCAAAATGTCTTGCAACATTTTGGGGTTTCGCTTTATATTTAGCGGTACGCAGTTATTTGATGTTGACGCATCAAATAACGAAGATCATAAGGTTTGGCGACCGTTATGATTTCACACTAAGGCTTTTGTACCTGTGCAGTTATTTTTACAGTTATGTGCAGTAATTACAAGTCCTAACCTGAATTACTTCGTTATTGAATCGTTTTGTGTCCATTAAATAAGCAAATTTGTATGCAAGCTTTGCCTGCTTCTGCGTGTCCGTTTTGTACGGTTGGCATGTGGTGTGGGTGGAAGGATTAAGCGACGCTAGCGCACCACAGCGATTGTTTTATATGGATAAAGCAAGAGTTGCTACTAGGGGAAATCGACAAAGCAACAACGTGATGAGTAGCTGAATACTTGGCTTAAATCGTAAATTGGGGAAACCCTTGCGGAGATAGTTGGGTTCAGTTGGTTTGGGAACGTGTCGATGCGGTGTGTGAATCGTAATCTCAGCCTATAAGGGAAAGCACAATTACCCTTTGCAGATACGACCGATGCGTGGCTCCGTCAGCCCGAAAGGTGTACAGGCAATACTTCGAGAGCAAGCAAATTTTTTGCAAGCTCTTAGGGTGAGTATTGCCGAAACTCTCTCAACGTTCACCATCAGCCCGAGCAAAGCGAGGGCTGTGGTGATCTTGAGTGAGTGAGAGCACTTAGTAGAAAGCTTTTATTTATCTTTGATCTAATTGATAGTGTCATTTAAACGCAAGAAATAGGGTGTTATAGCTCGATTAACTCTTTTTCTAATCCAAAGATACATTCTTAAAATAAGATAGCTTAGATCGCAAACCAGAAAGAAATATAGATATTTATAATTATACAAAGACAAACCCAGCCCCTTAGAAGGGGTCTGGGTTCTTAAAACCACTAGTTTGTACGTATTTATACTGCATCAACAGTTTGAAAATATCCTTGTCGGCCAAGACAACTAATTTTCACGATTGTAGAATCGTTTTAAGACAGTTTTTCAAGTAAATCATGCTAGCCAAAGCATGTTGATACCACTCGATTATTACTTGAAAATTCTGTATTCATTCACCTTAAACATCACCAACTTATCGGCATAGACTTTCCCAATTAACAGCGCTTACGTTTTTATTCGCTCGAACTGTCTGCAACCTCGATGTAGCTAAGGTTTTGTACTTGTCTGATTCTCTAACACTTCTAAAGACCGTCACCGATCACCACCTCGTTGTTTGCCTAGAATCGCTTTTCTGTGAAATCATCAATCAGAAATTAAATATCTACAACTCAAACGGTGTGAAGTGCGCCCACGTTAGTCTTATTTGTCTTAACGAGTAGTACGCTTATCTCTAACTTAACTAAACTCAATTCCATATTCACCCGACCGCAGTTCCAAGTCTTGTCGGGGTTATATTGTAGAGTTAAATTAATAAGGTAAAGCACTTACTCTACGCATATCGACTGCCACCAACTATTCTATAGTTGTATGTTGACAGAGCCGAATTTACAGGCTTGAGCTATCCATTGACCGCCAAAGCAAATTGCAACGTATCTCTACGAGTTCAACAATTCACCGTGACGTGCCGAGAAATCCAGTTTAACACCTCATTCCCCTATGACCTCACGATCATCTCAAAAGCCCACCTGTGCGCCATGACTATGCCCTTACGAAGCATCTGCCAGTGCATCAACGCCATTATCAATCCTTGAAATGACTCCACATCACAAATAAAACAGGGTTAATTTACTAAGTTACCAGTCGTATGTTTTAAACGCTGATAACCCGTCAATTCCCGTGTCCGTGTCGCCCCAATGCGCCATATAAAAATATGGGATTTGACTTGGGTAACAGGTAGAAAGAGGGAGTCACACCCTCTAGCCCCTATCGTAGCCGCGCCAGCTAGATTTCTCACGCACGCAGCTTCACCGATAAAACTTTTCACAACTTGGCAGGTTGCGAAAAGGGGTGATGTTGTTTGTTCATGGTTGGCAATCCATGAACAAACAAATTTAATCAATTTGAATGTTTGGATTGGCAGTCCAACTAAAAAACAACTTCTACAAAACCCATCTTATGCGTAGTAGATACTGTGTCAAGTCGAATTTCAGGGAACTGCTAATTATGCGATAGCATAATTCGGTTATAACTACCTATAACTAGTCTTTTAGATATAACTTTTAAAAAAATCTTTGGAATCCCTTTAAGAATCTACAAATGAGGGTATATTAATCATTAAATTTTTGGACTAAATAAGAAAAAATGATTTATTACACCACTGGCATAAAAGAGTTCACTCATACGACCCTTGCATGTTTCAGCAAAGGTTACGATTTGGGAATTTTGATTAAACCGAGCAGTTTTAGTAATGCAGAATCCATGCTTGAAAAGTGGAATGACCGCTATGGTTTGCTGAATACACCACAACAGCAGTATCGAAAATTTTTGTCCGGACAAAGCACATTTTGTTGCATTACCTATAACGGTGGCTGCTTTCAGAAAGAAAATCTTGGCGAAGCAGATTTTTATCGTTATTTACGTGATAAATCGAAAGGTGAAAATAAATTATATGCACTTAGACCCCCGATTTTGCTTTTGCTTTGCCGTGTAAATGACTTACTTCTACGTTTGCCTGATGGTGTGATTATTCAGAATAAATATGATCATCTTGATTATTTAAATGATCAAATTTCTAAACAGGTCAAAGGTGCTGAAACCTTTGGAAAGATATCCTTAACAGTGGGTGAATATACTTTTTTACAGCTCACAAAACGAGCCAAAAGTATCAAAGAATTGCAAGAAATGGGTTTAAGTGAAAATACCAAACATGCGACCAATTTTACATGGCGTTTGAAGCAAGAAGCGTTTGAGGCTGTGCGTCAACGTGGCGTTAATTTGGTAAATAGCTTTCAAAAAAATAAATCCAATACGGATGTAAAAGAACATTTTGAAAAGTACCTTTTAAGCCTTGAGGGCTATATTGGCTACCGTGGTGTACGTGTGCAGATCGGTAAGTTATATAGCATGTTCACGGCTTATTTTCAGTCAAAAATGAACCGTAGTTTTTTAGGTGCAGGTGGACGAAAGTTAAATCTAAGCTATGTCCGTGCTTCCACTCCAAAAATTAAAAATAATACCGAAATCCATACATATTTTAGGGCTATTAAAGACGAAGCCAATCAAAGCTCAAGAGAGCTACTTTTGGCATGGAAAAGCAGTGAGGAGGGTAAGAGGTTTTTAGCGTCCAAAAGTAGTGATGGCTATGTTTATAGCGATAGTTTTTACAAGGATATTGAGTGATGGCTAAAACCCCTTATTTCAATAAACGTAGATGGCTTGAGAGCCGACAGGATGAAATTACCGAGCTGTACCGCACGGGTAAAAGTTGGCATGAAATTGTTGAGCATTTAAAAATTTCTCATGCCATGCCCTTTGCCCTGATTGAAGCCGATTTCTTTAAATATTGTGATTTTTTAGTTGATGAGGTTGCGACAAGTCACTTTGAGGAAAATATTGAGCTACAGCGACAGCTCACCGACTTTAAAAAGCAATTTTCTACAATAGAAAAAGCTAAAGTATCTCTAGAACAAGAGAATGAAGCCCTCAAAGAAAAAAACATAAAACTGACTGCTAGAGTAAAGCAGTTGATTCAAGAGTCTAAAGAGCAGGATGAATTTAATGAGGAAAGTCAAAAAATCAATGCCGATCAAGCGAACAAAATTATTCAGCAGATCAATTTAAATAAACAACTGGAGCAATCCAATACTGCGCTATCACTTAAAAATGAACAGCAGAGCGAAAAATTAGAAAAAATTTCAAAATATATGGACGCTATTCAGGCTGAAATGGATAAGTTTTCAATGTCAGAGGTAGAGTATAAGGAGAAAATTAAAATAGCTGATGATGCGATTTTTAGGCTTAAAGCAATGCTAACAGTGCTACTTGTAATATTGTTAGGTTTTGCCTTTAAATCGGGTTTATGTGCGTAGGGATTTTTCTATCTGGGGCTTACAGTTCAAATTTCGAATAAGAGATTTTATGTTAAATGAAATTTGGACTCTATTTTTGTATAGTTTTACTGAACGATTTTTTGTATACTACAACTATACAAAGGAAGGTTTCTTGTGATTGTAGATTTTAAACATAAAGGGTTAGAAAGGTTTTTTAAAACAAGTTCTACAGCAGGTATTCAGGCTGTTCATTCAACCAAGTTAAAAAGACAATTAACTGCTTTGAATGAAGCTCAAAGTATTGATGAAATGAACTTCCCTGGATGGAAGCTTCATCCTTTGAAAGGTAAATTAAAAGATCATTGGGCAATTACAGTGAATGCCAATTGGCGAATGACTTTTATTTTTAAAGACGGTAATGCTTATATCGTGGACTATCAGGACTACCATTGAGGTGAATATGATGATGAATAATCCAGCTCATGCAGGTGAGTTAGTTTCAGAATGGTTAGATGGGTTAAAAGAAGAAGGGCAAGCGATTACGATCACAGAACTTGCTGAGCGCATCCAAGTGACACGTCCATTACTTTCTCGAATTATTAATGGCAAAGCACCTGTAACCGCAGATGTGGCTTTACGTTTACATGATGCTTTAGGTATCAGTGCAGACCTGTTAATGCGTGTTCAATCTAAGTATTCACTCTGGATAGAATCACAAAAACAGCGTCCGCAGATTCAACCATTTTTTGTTAGCTGTTAGTACCTAGTTTTTTCCGCTAAGCATTAGAATTATTACGAATAACATCCATCCAAACGCTATAATTCTATTGTTTTTAGTAAAGGTTTTACTAAGAGTAAACCATGCAAAAATATAAGGCATAATGAATATGCCAATCCATAATAGGATCCGCTTGGTTTTCTCAAATTTTACTTCAGCAGGTGAACGAAATTGTTGTGGTATGGCAGGTATAGTTGAACTTGTATTTTTTAAATAAGAAAATTGTTGTGGTGGCTTGTGATATTTTTGAGGACAGCTTTTAACAAATGATTTTAGCTCAAATATAGCATCAGTGATGTCACGTTTTCCCTTAATTCCTGTGTCTTCTGAATAGATTACTTTTTCAATAATCTCTTTAGCATGGAGGGAAAGGGCTTTAAATTTTTCAAAAGCTTCATCTCCGATTAGAAGTTCATCCAGATCAATACTATCATTTTGAATTTGTTTGGGATCATAGCCATAAAGTTTTATGAAAGAGAAGACGCTTTCATTTAAATCTGAAGCCGATTTAACTAAAAAATTTTGAAATTCTTTATTTTTTATTTCTTTTGCTGTTAGTTTATTATTTATAGATTTACCAAAAGAAAAAGAAATACCACCAAGAGATTTACCTGCTCTTATTCTAAAACTCATGACTTACCCCTAACTATTACATACTTTCTTCGAGGCACTTACAGAGCCATCATTACACATAAATTTTTTATCAGAAGTACAATGCTTAACTCCCCCTTTCTTGCCAGAACAAGGCTTATTTCCTTTAGCAAAAACTGGGTTCATAGTAAGTGAAGCTAATAAAAATATCGATATAAATTTCATAATCTTAATTAAATTACAGGTTGTTGAATTAATTAATTTTATCATACTGATATTGGTGCATTAATTTTTATTTTTTAGAATAATTTCATTACTTAAATCATCAAATCTATTTTCAAATTCTATTGAATTAATAAGCTTCTCACCTAGATTTGTTATTTTTAATGGTGAATCTCCAAAAAATGTAGGAGTAATGAGATTTAGATTTTGCAATTCTGCCAGATATGTAGGTAGATTAATGTTTTTATTTGATAAATAACTCATATCGTTATATTTCCAATTTGAACCAGCTCCTAAAATATAAAATTTATTGAGGACATCTAAATGATGAAATGTGAGTTTATCTAAAATGACAATGAATAAGGAAATTGTTTGTGGAGTTAAAGACGTATCTATACAACCATTTGCATATAAATTTGAAAAAAATTTTACTTTTTCTTCCTCATACTGGTCTTTTGATTTTAATAAAATAGCCTCAAATAATTCTTCAAAAGTTTTTCTTCTACCCACAGAAAACCTAAAAAATTCATCATCTCTAATCATTAAGCCATTTTTTTGATGAAGTTTTAACTTTTCAACAAAATATTGATACGCCATATTAGTTCTAAAAGCCTCTCGGTTAGAGAGTTTTTTATCAAGAGTATCGGCTACTACATCGCCTGTTGAAGTAATTAATAGGCTTAATAAGCCTGTTGGTTCTATTAAAAATGTTGGGGCAATTACACCTAAAATTTCTGAACCTTTACGAACTATTTTGGGGACTTTTTTTTCAGTACTCATAAACAATATTCACCATTAATAATTAACTATTTCTAAAATTAACATAATACACCTTATGCGAAGTCAAAAATGGGAGCCTAAGCTCCCATTTTTACTGATGTTTTTTTAATTCTTTTAGCATGGCATCCCGCAAGATTTCATTCATGCGTGTCTGATAACCTTTACCTTGTGCTTTGAACCATGCAAGTACGTCAGCATCTAAACGAATAGATGTTTGTTGCTTCACTGGTCGATAGAATTGATTGTGGCGTACAGCATTGCTCCAGTCGGTAATTTCAGGCATATCTGAGAGATCTAGCTGATCGTCAGGAACCGTTCCCTTAGCAAGCAAGCGTTGAATTTCAGCATCTTGCTTGTCGCTGAATTTTTCATTCAGTTCTTTGCGTGAGTATCTAACCATGCTCATATCTATCTCGCTCCGCCTTAGTTACTTGTCTTGCACTAATGATTCGTATGATTTCACAGTCATCTTCATCAAAGATGGTGTGAGCTACTAAGAGCATTAGTACGCCTTTTACTTTTCCAATGGTTTGCCAACGTTCTTCACCATCGGTATGTCTGTCTTGGATTGAGATCCTTAATGGATCATCAAAAACAAGGCTTGCTGTTTCGAAAGAGACATCGTGCTTTTTCTGATTCTTTCGATTCTTTGCCTCATCCCATTCGAAATACTGTTCCATAAAAAACATTCAAATTTGTATATACAATAATGTATCACAAAATT
>NZ_JBIMCF010000040.1:0-10308 GCF_048551975.1 Acinetobacter johnsonii
AATAAATTCGAGATCCTCATTACATTCTATGATTTGAGCTATATATTTCACTTTAATTAAGATTTTCTAAAATTAACATAATACACCTTATACGAAATGCGTTATAATTATCTATAGAAATCAATGCTGTAGTTTCTAGTTTATAGCCCAAACGTCCCTGTTCGGGCTTTTTTTATGATTTTTCACGTTCCACGCTTGTTATTTAATCAAATTTTCACGACTTTGTTCATATCAGTTAAACAATCGTGGTTAATCATAGGGTCTAAAAAAACGGCTCCAAAAGCCCCTTTTCTCCGGCTCCTGTTCAACGTGCTCCGGCACTGGAATCCGCTTATTTTCTGTTTCGACCGGAGTAGTCAATCCGTCATCTTTCTGGTCTGGTTCTAGTTTAGGATTCTCTGTCATTTCAGAATGAACAGGAGGAGCAACTTTGTGCTCTTCTACCTCTGTTTTTGGTTGTTCAAGCTGACCTTTAAACTCAATTCTATGAGTCAAATCCTCTATGTGTTGCATCAAAGCCTTTTCTCTGTGATTGGCTAAGTCCAATTGATTTTTGAGTAGAGAAATTTGATCTTTCAATACATTTTCAATCTCAGATTGAACACGTACTTGTACATCCTTCTGAACGTGTTCAGTACGTGTATTGGACTGAACACCGATAGGATTACCATAGACCCTGATAAGTTCGGATAAATCTATAAGCCCATCATGATCCCTTGATAATTCACCATTTTTTATAGCTTCATATATTGTTGTTCGTGATTTTTTAAAAGCTTTACTTGCGTCCATGACGCTGAATTTTGTTGTGTTCAATGTAATCCCTCAGTGCATGTACAAGGATATTTAGATGAACATCCTACCTGAACATGAAGTTTATTTTGTACTAAATCCTACTTTTTTAAGATGTGGCAGAAGCTCTTCAAACTTCTCTTTATCTTTTAGCATTTCAGCAATTCGAACTGCAAATTGTGGGTAGCTTTCTGTACCTTGAGAGTATTTATTCATGTCTGGAAGTTCAGAAAGTTTATTAGCAAAACGGTGACGTTGTGCATCGGTCATTTTTGAGAAAAGTTCAAGTGAAGTTGAACTTTTAGAGGTGATCACTTTCTTTTGCTTAAATGTGAAAGAGAATCCTGAAATGTTACGGCCTTTTTTATGTTGCTCACATTTAACGTTAATGTCTGTGTGCTCATTAACTTGGGCAATAGCTAGATTTAACACTCGATCCTTGAAGTTTCCCATTCTAGTGTATTCATCATCGAGAACACCTATCTTCTGCCTGAACTCTGCTAGTTCAATAACAGGTGTTTGGCCAGTACTACGCCAAGCAATCAATAATTCGTATAAACGTACAGCGTAAGCACTACTAAGATCACTAATCTGCTGTAGCTCATATTTTGTGAATTGTTCTTCTAAACGTGTAATAAGAGGCACGATTGCAGGTGCAAATATTAATTTTACTGTTGCTTCATCATCAATGTATCTAATTTCACTGACCCAGCGACTTAGGACATTCTCAATATTTCCTCTTTTATTTACTTCTTGATAGCTAAATTGACGTGCGAATAAGTCTTTACACGCATCTTTGAGGGCTTGATAAGCTGTTTGTCGTGCAACATTAAACTGGTTTACATAACTCTCTGCATGAACCTCTAATGGGTCATTTGCATTGATACCTCTGCCACTACCTCTTGCCTCGACAATGGCCAATAGGATTAAACGTTGTTCTACTAAATCCAAATTATAGCTAGCATTTATTAGAGCATTATCTTTAACAACTAAATCCCGCATTTTATTTATCTACATTATTATTTATGAATATAAGTCTATATTAATAATTATGTAGATTTATGCAAGGTAAACGTAGTTAAATCTACAAAAAATATTATGAAGTCTTATGGTAGGTAAACGTAGTCATATTGGTAGGTAAACGTAGTCATATTGGTAGGTAAACGTAGTCATATTGGTAGGTAAACGTAGTCATATAAGCTCTACATGCCTTTAAAATAAAGGTGTTCAGCTAGTCTAAAAGCATTTAAAAACTTTAAAATTATTAAAAGCCCTGGCAAAGAAAAATTGCCCTTGGTTTTCGCTACGCTCAAACTCTATTGAATCTCGCTTTCGCTCGATTCGTGGGGCAATTTTTTAGATCATCCTGTTGTGACTTTGAGAAAAAGCAAAGGCAAGAGCAAAAGAAACTCGGAATTCGCTTCGCTCATAAAGCTTTTTTACTCGCTACGCTCGATCTAGGCACAATTTTCTGCATGTGATTTACGCTCATTTAGACTTCACAGCCTAAAAAGCTGTTTTTCAGAGAGTCGAGATGCGAATTTTGTTGCTTCGCTCGTAGACACTCACTCTATTCATCCCGATTAGAATAAAAATAGTCTCTATTTGGCGCTCATTTGCGTTTTTTGACCTGATTACTCATTTCAATAGTCGATTCTATGTCTTATGTAAAAATGTGGCTGAAATCGCATGTGAGAGCGTTTTAACTTAGGTTTTATTTTTGACCTGTAGGCTAGAGTTTTCGCTTATAGATTTTTCTCTTAAAAATACAATAGTCAGGATCTCTTTTGGCCAAGCACTATCTTTACTGTCAGTTAAGTCAATTAAATGGATTGGGAGCCGGTACATACCGGCAATTTTTGGTTCACACACCACGCATCTAAAGATAAAGGCTCCAAAGCCTTATCCTATAAGGGATACAGCGATTTTTCATCTATCTGGAAAGCGTTTACGCTTTTAGCATGATTTTTATTATTTTTCATAGGTTTAGCTGTAAACACGTTTTGTTGCAAATAAAGTGCAATATTTACTTACAAAACAATAGGATAGCTTGTAATCACCTTTGTTTACGCTTTTATATAAATTTCTCTTTTTATATTAGATATTTAACCTGTAATCATTAAAACTTAACACAGTGTTTACTTATATTTGATAGTTACTTTTTAGAAATTAGGTGCTTAGATTGAAAACAAATTGTAGGAGTTTTTCATGAACAGTACTCGAACCGTTGCCGTCAGATTAGACAATCAAGTCGCACAAGAATATGAGCGTTTGGCTCAGTTGAAGGGCGATAAACTCGGAACTTATTTACGGGATTTACTGACCAGTAATTTACAAATGGCCAGTATTGAACGGCAGGTCAGTCGGATTGAAACATTGGTGAATGATTTTGAAAAGCAAATTAATTATTCCCTAGATAAGTTTACTGAAGCCAATTATTTAAATGAAAAATTCTTTGAAGACTTTGGACATATGTACATGTTTCAAATGGGGATGTTGATGCATCTAAGAGTAGATCGAGAAGACATCCGAGGAATGCAAATAAAGGGAAATGCATATGCCCAAAAGAACTATTTTGCGGGGAAAAAGCCGTGAGCAATATTATTCAACTTTCTAAACCGTGTGCTTTCTGTGATTCAATGGAAAACGTACAGCTTTTTGCAGGGCTGATGCTTTGTGGGAATTGTCAGGAAAATATCCGGATTACTAATCCTGGCATGTTTGAGGCCAATGATCAGATTGAACAAAAAGCCCAGGATTAACCTGGGCTGCGTATAAGAGATTTTATGTTAAATCATTTGAGGATAGCCTAATCAAATTTTGATATATAGGAAATACTATGAGGAATGTTCAGAAAGTTTTCATGTTAGAGAAGAGAAATTAAGGTTAAAATAATAAAGTTTTGATACTTAAGAGAAAACAATGTTAGAAAAGCAACTAAAAGCTGAAATAACCAAAAAAGTTCAATCTTTTTGGAACGACAAGCAATCTCCTTTATTAGTTAGTCAATTAGGCGGTGAATATCCTAAAGAAGAAGTTAGGAAAGCTACTAAAGGTTTATCACTAGTAAAATGGATTAAAGAAAATCAAGGAGAATTAAAGCTGAAAATAGTAGTTCATCCATCTCAAGATCAAAAAATTGGATTAATACCTAGCAATGAAAACTACAGTTATGATGACAGTTTAGACTCAGAGAAGGTATCTACAACTGATAAAGAGTTAACATTAGCATTTTTAGATTTATTAAAAAGTAGATGTAGTCAACAAGAATTAGATCAAATTCAGATTCCAACAAAAATATTAGTAAGGTTGTTATCTTAAGGTCTGTCATGTTTTTAATTGTTAATATTCTTAATACAGATTTTCACATTAACTTTATTAAAAGTAATGAGGATCATATTTTTAAAAGTGATATAACTAAAAAGCTTTCTAATAATACGCAAATATCATATTTTACTGAAAATGATTTAGGAAAAGCTCTTAATTTTATTTCTTCAAATATTAATGTTATTGAAAGACTTCTTGTAGTAAAGGATAAAAGGCTAGATGTTGATTTTGAATTATATAAAATTGGTTTTGTGGGTGAAATAGACTACAAAGAGGCTCCTTTATCAAAGCACTATTTAGCTGAACAGGTTACTAAAATATTAAAAAATTTTAGATATATGAATGGCTTATTCTCTAGTGGTGATGACATTGAATTATTGAGACTACCATTCTTAAATTTTAACTCGGATTTTCTAGGTAGTTTACCCAATATAATTAGAGATAAATCCTCTAAAGATGAATTTCAAGAAGAGTTTAATGCATGTTTATCTTCGATAAGAAAAATTCATAGAAAGCCGAAGAGACGCTCTGGAAATAAAAGGAAATTCTTCCTTGATAATGCTAATAAGTATTTTGACTTAGGTGATGAACGTCATGCACATCATGAAACTGGGCATCCACATGATAATTATTGCAATCTAAAAGCACATTTAAGATTCGGTTTTAAACTAGATGCTAGACAACACTTTAATGTTAGCTATGATTCGGATAATACTGCATTAATAAATGGCAGCTATTTAAATTGTCATGAGGAAAATATAATTTTTAGAAAAAGAATTCATTTAAATATTTTTACTAATGATTTTATTACATAAAATAATGGGAGCCAAAAGGCTCCCATTATCATGATATCTTATGATTTATTTATAAAATACTAAAATATATCTTATAAAAAAAATCATATCTAAGTAAAAAATATTAGTGATTGATTAATATAACTAAGGTTCGCCCCTAATGACCGTCTTGCAATCTGACCAAAGTTATCGCTGCAATCTTTAAATTGAGGTAACCCTCCCCAGATCGACTTGCAATACATTCTGAACTCAGCGCTGTAGATCTACTATCATTACTAATATTTAAGATAATTTTATATAAATAAATATATAAAATTGAGATAATTTTTTATACACATAAGTGTATTTATGCTTAATATGATACGTTTTTTTCATAAAAAAAGCTACTTTTGCATAAAAATTATTACTTTTTTTAACTTTAATTTTTCTAAAATTAACATAATACACCTTATCCGAAATGCTTAGATATTTTCATTATCTTTCAATGTTATAGTCAATACTTAATAGCCCGAAACGTCATGCTCGGGCTTTTTTTATGATTCTTCACGTTCCACGACTAATATTTCATCAATGTTTCACAACTTTGATTAGCTCCAGTAAATAATTAAAACCTAGATAATAAGAACCGAGCGAGTGTCTACGAGCGATTGAGCATCATCAAAATTTCGACCTCGCTTTTTCTCTGATTACAAGCTCCCTTTCGATTTTAAACGGTAGTTACAGAGCATCCCGAATGGGTGCGAACTTTGGAGCTTTTGCTTTTCAAAAAGTATGAGCGAAGGGAATACATTACCAATGCTTTTGCTTTTAGATTTCATAAACAGGATTAACCAAAAACTGCCCCATGAAGCGAGGAACGAGCTTCAATAGAGTACGAGCTTTAGCGAGTACATAGGGCAGTTTTAAGCACTCCCCTCTTTTTAATATTTTTTAATTTTTTAATTTTTAGCCTCTACAATTAATTGATATATAAGAATAAAAATAGCAATAAGTACACCTTTATCTTGCAATAAGTACACCTTTATCTTGCAATAAGTACACCTTTATCTTGCAATAAGTACACCTTTATCTTGCAAAGTGACACTCAATAAAATAGAGTGTACTTATATATTTAAAAAACATGTGTGCTTATGAAAAAGGAACTAGTCGTTAAAGATAATGCACTAATAAATGCCAGTTATAATTTAGACCTATCAGAACAACGTTTAATACTGTTAGCCATACTTGAAGCTAGGCAATCAAATACACCCAATGATAAAGATTTGACGATTCATGCTGAAAGCTATATCAACCATTTCAATGTTCATAGAAATACAGCCTATAAAGTTCTTAAAGATGCTTGCAAAAGCCTATTTGATCGTAGATTTAGCTATCAAAAGCTGACTCAAAAGGGCAACATTGAGAATGTAATAAGTCGATGGGTACAACGAATATCTTATGTAGAAAATGAAGCTCTTGTTCGTATTAAGTTTTCTGATGATGTTGTACCGTTGATTACAAATTTAGAAAAACACTTCACCAGTTATGAACTAGAGCAAGTCAGCAGTTTAACTAGTGTTTACGCTATACGCTTGTATGAGTTGCTTATCGCATGGCGTAGTACAGGCAAAGTGACTATGGTAGAGCTAGAAGAGCTAAGATTAAAATTAGGCATAGAACCCAACGAATACAAGAGAATGGGGCAATTTAAAGAAAAAGTTTTACACCTTGCCATTGATCAAATTAATGAGTACACAGATATAAAAGCAGAGTATGAACAACACAAACGTGGTCGTTCAATTATTGGTTTTTCATTTAAGTTTAAGCAAAAATCACAGCCGAAAAAATTAGATTCTAAGCGTGACCCAAACACACCTGACTTTTTTGTCAAAATGACCGATGCACAACGCCATTTATTTGCCAATAAAATGTCAGAAATGCCTGAAATGGGGAAATATTCACAAGGTACAGAAAGCTACCAACAATTTGCTATCCGTATAGCAGATATGCTTTTAGAGCCTGAAAAATTCAGAGAGCTTTATCCAATATTAGAAAAATCAGGATTTCAGCCATGATTAAATTAAACAACCTATCAACTGATCTAAAACATGTGACCGTTGAATACCTCGACATCGTAAATTATGAAATTGCGAGGGAAAATATATGCGGTTATATCTTCCTATTATCTCGAATATCCAAAAATGCAGAACCCACCAAAAAAATGCAGATGGAAAGCAAAATACAGGACTTAATTTACTATCGAGATAATTTGCAGATAGAGGACAAAGACAATATTCAAAAGGTTTTAAATACGCTCATTCCCGAGTATCAAGCCGAACAGAACAACCAAACAGCTAAGAAAAATTAGGCTTCAATATCGGGCAAATCAAAAAGCTGTCTATCTCTATTTTCTGTTAAATATTCGTTGAGTTCAGCGAGTATTTTTTCTTTATTGGCTTCATTAGATTGCATCTTTTTAATTAAGTAAGAACCGAGCAAAATTTTACGTCTTGTATCGTCCTTTCTTTCTTGTTCCTTTTGCTTGGTTTTTTCTCTTGCATCAATAGCCTGTTTTTGAGCTTTTAACTGTTTCAACTTTTCTAATTGGGCTTCAATTTTCTTTTCGATATTTTCAGCAGATTTTGTCATAACGGTTAATTTCGGGATATAGAAAACCACTCAAGCATAAAACCCTATGAATTGAAATTCAAGCGGGCTATATGCTATCGTGTTTTTCATGAAATGCGCACTTACGACTTGAACAAAGTTCAAGTCAAAGTTGCGCAAGGGGACACCCCTTAACCCCAAAAAACTGCTACGCAATTTTTTAAAAGCAAAAGCACCCCAAGGCGACTGCATGGCAATTTATCATTGTTCCACTAAAACGGTGAACCGAAGTTCGGGGCGAACTGCGGTTGCATCATCTGCATATCGTGCAGGGGAAAAACTAGAAGATGAACGCACAGGACTGACCCATGACTTTACGAGAAAAGACGGTGTCGCCCATTCTGAAATTCTGTCTAATTTAGATATTGAAATTGACCGTGGTGAACTTTGGAACTTGGCAGAAAAAACCGAAAACCGTAAAGATGCCCGAACCGCTAGAGAATGGGTCATTGCCCTACCTGATGAATTAGACGCTGATCAACGTAAGGACTTGGCAAAAGACTTTGCCAGGTCCTTAGTTGATCGCTATGGAGTGATCGCAGATTTAGCCATCCATGAACCCAGCAAAGGCGGTAATGATAAGAATCATCACGCCCATATCATGCTTACCACCCGAAAAGCCGAATTGGACACGGACAATAAACTCACCCTGACCACCAAAACCGATATTGAACTCAGCAACGCCAAACGAAAAAGCCTTGGTATGGGTACAACCCAAGACGAAATTAAACAGATTCGGGAAACGTGGGCAAATTTAGCCAATCACGCATTAGAACGAGCAGGCTACCGAGAAAAAATAGATCACCGCAGCTATGCCGATCAGAATAACGGACTACAAGCCACCATCCATGAAGGCACTAAAGTCACCCAATTACGCAGACAAGGCATAGACACTGAAATCAGCCGTTTTAATGACAATGTGAAACAGCAGAACGCCCAACAGCTTGACCAACAGAAACAGCAGAAAGAGAGCGTTTTACAGCGTGGTTTAAACCGTGTCGATCAAGGTTTTGATCAATGGCAGAAGAACCAAGAAACCAAACGTCTAGAACTGGAACGCCAAGCGGAAATGAAACGACAGCAAGAATTAGATAAACAACGAGCCGAGCAAGCACTCCGCAAGGCATATCAAAAACTAAGTAGAGGCGGAATGTCATTATGAGTAATCAAAATGATTTAGATGACCAGTTATATATTTTATTGGCATCCATGAAGGAATATCGAGAAGCCATAGCAGACGATAAGAAGCGATTAGAGCAGTTTTACAACCAAGTCGCTAGTGGAGTGCTAGACAAGGCTGAAAAATCGCTAGAAAACACAAATAAGAAGCATACAGGTGCATTAAACAACAGTATTCAGGCATTAAACGAAGCTACAAACAGGCTCAACTTAAAACTTATCTTTATTTTTGCCAGCACGTTTGTTGCTGTGATGATGGTGTTCATTTTGGCTATCTTTTTATACATACCAAGCAAAGACGAAATTGATGAACGTAGAGCAGATATGGCTGTACTAAAAAAATATCCGCTACAAATTCGAGAAAGTGATGGTGAAACATTGGTGAGAATAATGAGGAAAAATTGCTACTCGTTTGAACCGAGTAGTGTCAAAGAAAAAACGTATGACTGGTGTCAGATCGACCCTAAAAAATACTAGTTGATCGGTACTTTGCTTGGTTTTTCTCATTACAAATCAAATTACAGCAAGCGCAAAGTTGCCCGACTTTGAAACATGGCTTTAGCCATCTTTCAAAGCATCGAGCTGAAATTTCGCATAAGAGATTTTATGTTAAATAAGATGGAACTTAGACAAAATTTTATTAATAGTTATGCATTCTGCACAGTTAGTTTTAGACCTAAAGCATTTACTACACGATTAATCGTATCAAAACGAGGTGCTGAATCTTGACGGAGTGCTTTGTAAAGTGCTTCACGTCCAATTCCTGCTTCTTTAGCGATTTGAGTCATACCACGAGCTTTAGCAATTACACCAAGTGCATGAGCTAGTTCAGCAGGGTCATTCTCTTCAAGAACCATATTAAGATACATTACAATATCTTCTTCACTCTTAAGTGCTTCTGCCATGTCAAAGCTAGGTAGATCAGCTATTTTAACCATTTTTCAATCCTCTAAAGATTTTGATAAATCAACAGCTCGTTCTATATCCTTTTGCTGTGTAGATTTATCACCACCTCCAAGCATCACAATGATTACATCACCATGTTTGATGTAATACATGCGCCAACCTGGTCCGAAGAACTCTCGCATTTCCCAAACACCTTCTTGAAGATGCTTTACATCGCCCCAATTACCACGCTGAACCTTATCTAATCTTCGATTCAGTTTAAGACGGGTCATACTGTCTTTAATGCTATCTAGCCATTCATCAAATTCAGGGAGACGTTTAATCTCGGTCATGAAAGTTCCTCTTTATTGTATTCGATCGAATACACAACATTATAATGAATATATTTTATGAGTAAATGAAATAATAAGAATATATTTTATCAATTGATTATTTAATAACCTATGTTCTTGGCAAAAGGTATCAAACCTGCTCATAAAAAAGCCGACTTGTTTCTAAGTCGGCTTTTTACTGTTTTTGAAGTCAGTCAAAATTTTATAACTATATGAAAAACAATAATATTTTAAATTGCGTTTCGTATAAGCTCTATTATGTTAAATAAACTCAATTACTGTCATCAAAAGTGGCATTAATTCTGTCTACAGTCCATTTTACTGTAGTGTTATCT
>NZ_JBIMCF010000041.1:0-9831 GCF_048551975.1 Acinetobacter johnsonii
AGCCTGTAGGTCCAGCAACAGATGCGGTTGAAGGCAAGACAGATCATGACAATGATCCGAACACTCCAGACCAAGGCGGCCTAGATCGCGTTGATGGCAAGATCACGGTTGAAGTTGACAACAAAGGTAAGATCACGGGTACAACCGAAGATGTTAAGCCTGGCGAGAAAGTAATTATTACTGTTGAAGGCTTTGACAAAGACGGCCAGCCAGTATCGAAAGATGTTGAAGCGATTGTTCAGCCAGACGGTAGCTATAAAGCAGATGTGCCAGCAGAAATTGCAGACGGTTCATCCGTTGATGTTGAGGCGAATACAACAGACCGTAATGGTAAGCCTGTAGGTCCAGCAACAGATGCGGTTGAAGGCAAGACAGATCATGACAATGATCCGAACACTCCAGACCAAGGCGGCCTAGATCGCGTTGATGGTTCGCTTGAGATTACCGAAATTAATGAAGATGGAGTGGTAAAAGGCCAAACTACTGATGTGCCAGTAGGCAGTGATGTTGTTCTGACCTTCAAAGATCATACCGGTAGTCAAATTAATGACCCAGTAACAGGAAAACCAGTAACAGTAACGACAGTAGTTAAGCCAGATGGTAGCTATGAAGTTCAATTACCTGAGGATTTAAAAAGTCTGACAGATCAAATTAATGTAAAAGCTGATTCATTTGATAACAATGGTAAATCAGTTAGTGACAATGAGGATACCAAAAAGCCAATTACGGAAGTAACTACAAATGGTAATGATAGTCTAATAGGAACAACAGGAAATGATGTACTTGCAGGTGATACAGGTGGTTTAAAAACCAATTTTGTAGCAGGCCATGATTACAATGTTTCGATAGTTCTAGATTTGTCTGGAAGCATGTATTTTGGAATGGATGGTACAAGACCTAAAAATCCAATAACTGGTCGGGATGATTACAGTCCGACAGGAGTCCTTCCAAATGGAATGTTGTCACGTTTGGAAATTGCGAAAGCGGGCTTAAAAGCTTTTATCACACAAATGGCAGATCATGATGGGGTGATTAATCTACAGATTTCTACATTCTCAGCAACGGGTGCAGTAGGTAATCAGTCTAAATGGGATAAAGTTTTCTTAGATGTTACTGCCGATAATATTGATGCAATTTTTGAACATATTGGCAGTGGTAAAGGTGGTGAGGGTGATGGTTTAACCGCAGGAGGAGGTACAAATCCAGAGCTAAGCTTTAAAGAAGCAACAGATTGGTTTAATTCATCTGCAATTAAGTCAAATGGTTATGAAAACCAGACTTATTACATTACTGATGGCGAGCCGAATACGGATCAGACACCACTGGATAACGCATTTAAGCCACTGGCTGAAGTTAGTAAGGTGTTTGCAGTCGGTGTGAGTTCTTCCGTAAGTAATGATACAGTCTCACGTTATGATAATACTGATGTAAACGGTAATAAAGTTACTGGTACATGGAGTGGTACAAATCATGGTACAGCGCAGGCAATTGCTGACGCAGATAAACTAATTGCTTACCTTATTGGTGGATCTGAAAACTTTGTTCCAGCTGATGTTGGAAATGATGTTGTCAAAGGCGGGGCGGGTGATGACATTCTGTTTGGTGATGCCATGAATACAGATTGGATTACGGGTCTAGATCCTCTGCAATATCCAAAGTACTCAGGCTACTCAAAACTGATTACGCATTTAAAAGCAAATGTGACGAGTGGTGCAGAACCAACACAGCAGGAAATCTATGACTTCGTAAAAGAAAACTTAAAAGAGTTTATTGCTGCTGATGCTGCTGATGCTGCAACTAAAGGCGGTAATGACATCATTTATGGCGGTTCAGGTAATGACTTTATTATCGCAGGTGCGGGAAATGATCGCATCTACGGTGGTTCAGGCAATGACACTATTTCCACTGGTCGCGGCGACGACACTATTGTTTTTGATGTGTTAAATGCTGCCGATGCAACAGGTGGTAATGGAACCGATACATGGGTCGATTATGAAGCCAATGACAAAATTGAGTTTGGTGCAGATTTCTTTGAAGGTCTACTTTCAGTAGATCAATCGGATATTGCTAACTATATCAAAGTTGAAGATGATGGTAATGGCAATGCCGTATTGAAAATTGACCGTGATGGTGCTGCTGCAACTGGTGGTATAACTCATGATTGGGCAGATTTGTTAATTATTGAAGGTAAGACCGCATTGGAATTACAAGATTTAATTAATAACCAAATTATTATTGGCTAATCGCTAAGTGGCGGATTGGTTTTAGATTGATCCTTCACAAGGAGCGTTATGTCAAACATAACGCTCCTTTCATTCATTTTAAATTTGAATTTATCTTGAGTTCATTTTAGGCAAAGATAGATTAAAATTTGCAATGAAAATGGCTGCAAATTACTGTACTCAATTTAATGCTATGACACAGCATTCGAAAACTCACACGGTATGAATTTACCAAGATGTTTAAATCATGAATTTTAGAATATCAAAGATATGGCTTGTACTGTTTCTTCCACTATATATGCCAATAACGCCTAGTTATGCAGCAGCACCAAAACATTATTTGGGCTCAGCAAAAGAAAATATTGAGCAGTTTTTTTCGCCGGCAACTGCTGATATGAATAAAGTGAGTATTCAAGAACTGAGCAAATTCTCATGGGGTGAGCAGGCAGGTTTAGATACATTGCCAATAATTCAATCGAGTGGTATTCAACCGCAACCTAAAGGTATGGCAAAAATAAGTATTAACTCAGAAGCTGAGCTAACACTTTTTGATGCAATTCATCAAGCGCTACAGCGTCGACCAGAAATTACGCAGAGTATTGCGGCTATTGCAGGTCAAGGTGCAAACATTGATGCGGCGAAGGCACAATATTTTCCTCAAATCTCTGGTGGTATAAGTACAGCTGACTTAACGACTGGCGAACGGGGAAGACAACTTTATAGTTTATCTGCGACACAGGTTTTATATGACTTTGGAAAAATCAAAAGCGACATCAATATAGAAGAAGCGAGGTTGCTGCAAGAGCAAGCAAATGCATTAGAAAGTATTGATGATATTGCATATCAAACAGCAAATGCGATGGTCAATATCAATCGTTATCAAGAAATCGTTCGCATTGCTAATCAACAAATTAAAGGAATTGCTCGAATTGCGGAAATCGCCAATTTACGGGCTAATGCGGGTATTAGTAGTCAGGCAGATCCGATTCAGGCACAGTCAAATTTAGAAGCGGCGCAGTCAAATTTACTCATACAAGAAACGCAATTAAAGCAGTATCAGCAAAAGTTACAAATGCTGTTGGGCTATGATGTGTCCCATGTAAAGATGCATATTCCAGATACGGTCATTCGTAATGCTGGTTTATACAATGACCCAAACTTTACTCAAATTCCTAAGATGATAGCAGCTCAGGCATCAGTGCAAGTCGCTAAATTTCAAAAAGAGCAAACAAAACTAAGTACATATCCAACAATTAATATTAAAGGTAGCTTAAATCAAGCGTTGAATGGAAAAAACCCGAATAATAATGAAGATGATGGTTTTTATAGCTCTGTCATGTTGGAAGCGAATAGTAACTTTTTCCAAGGCGGGGCAGCCCGATCAAAACTCCGTTCTGCTAATTATGCGGAAGAAGCAGCAAAAGCAGCAGTTAACACAGTTTATTTAGACGTCTTAGATCAAATACAACTCATTCGTGTACAGGTTGAAAATAAGCAAAAGCAAATGGATGTTCTGGCTTTAAGAAAAGAAACCACAGCACGGACAAAAGAGTTGTATCAAGAACAATATAAATTAGGCACACGCACAGTGGTGGATTTATTGAATTCTGAACAAGCAATTCATGCTGCTGCACAGGAAATTGAAAATGCAAGATATGATATTTACGCGGCCCTAATTCAATATATCTATGTTACTGGTGCTTCAAGAGCATTTTATCAACTAAATAATACTTCTATTCAAGGGTTTGAAATTTTACCATGAGCAAAACTATGAATTATCAGCCATGGCTTCAAGCCGTTCTAGCAATTGCAAAACATTATCGTATCGAACCATCTGAAGAGCGTTTACGTTTACAGCTTGATTGGAATCCGAGTCAGTCAATAGATGATATTTTGATTTTGGTGAGCCGTCAGATCGGGATGAACCTAAGAAAAGCTGAATTTAGTGAAGATATTTTGAACCCGTGGCGTTTACCGCTTCTAATTCAAATGCAAGATGGACAAGTTGGCGTATTGAATCAACTTGATGTCAATGGGAATGCAAATATTCAGTTCAGTGGTGATCAAGGATTAGCACAGGTACTCACTTTAGAGTTATTAAAAGAAAATGTGAACAATGTTTATATTTTAAGACCTGAGAAATCAATTCCTGATGTCCGTATTGATGAATACATAAAGCCTTATGAGCCAAGCTGGTTTTGGTCAATTGTGCTCAAAGACTGGAAACGCTATTTGGATGTGATGTTTGCATCATTAATGGCCAACATTCTTGCATTGGCGACCATTCTATTTTCTATGAATGTTTATGATCGAGTGATTCCTGCACAGTCTGTTCCAACTTTATGGGTATTGGCTGGTGGTGTACTCATTGCTGCAATATTTGAATTTTGTTTACGAGTTGCACGTATTTATTTATCAGACATTATCGGAAAACGTGCAGATCTAAAAATCTCAGATAAGGTATTTGGTCATGCCTTAAGAATTAAAAATAAAGAGCGATCTAAATCAACAGGTACGTTTATTTCTCAGATACGTGAATTGGAAGGTGTTCGTGAATTAGTCACTTCTACAACCATTTCAGCGATTGCAGATTTACCTTTCTTCTTTTTGTTTTTGGCAATTTTCTGGCTGATCGGTGGCAATCTGTTTTGGGTTATGGTTTTGGTTGTACCTTTAATGATTATTCCTGGAATTTTGATTCAAAAGCCATTGGCAAAATTAGCATCTGAAGGAATGCGTGAAGGCGCTATTCGCAATGCAACACTGGTGGAAGCTGTTCAAGGTATAGAAGATATTAAATTATTGCGTGCGGAATCCCGATTTCAAAACCAATGGAATCATATGAATGAATCTGCTGCAGATATTTCAATGCGCCAGCGTAAGTTAGTTGGTGTTGTCGGAGCATGGACCCAGAAAGTGCAAGGACTGACTTTTGCAATCGTTGTACTTGTTGGTTGTTTTGCGGTGATGAAAGGAGAAATGACTACAGGTGCATTAGTTGCTTGTTCAATTTTATCATCGCGCATGCTTGGACCAATTGCACAGATTTCAGGAGTTCTAGGGCGTTTTCAACAAGCTAAAGTTGCTAAGACAAGTTTAGATGAGCTTATGAAGAAACCAGTTGACCAAGCACCAAATGCACATTTAATTCATAGACCTGTTTTGAATGGACATTATGAACTTAATAATATTGTCTTCAAATATAGTGAAAACGATGCAAAACCTACTCTCATCATTCCTAAACTTGAAATTCAAGCGGGTGAGAAAATTGCGATTTTAGGTCGTAATGGTGCAGGTAAATCAACGCTATTACAGTTGCTATCAGGGATGCAAGAACCTGTTCAAGGGAAAATCAATTTAGATGGGGTTGACTTGGGGTTAATTGATCCAACTGATGTACGTCGAGATATGGGCTTACTCAATCAGAATGCACATTTGTTTTTTGGTTCTTTACGTGAAAATTTAACATTAGGCTCACCTTTGGCGACTGACCAAGAGCTTTTAAATGTGCTCAAGCTCACAGGGGCATTAAACTTTGTATTAGATAAGAAAGAAGGTTTAGATCATCAAATTTTAGAAGGTGGTGTTGGTTTTTCTGGTGGCCAGCGTCAAGCTTTACTTTTATCACGATTATTACTTCGTCAACCAAATATTCTATTGCTTGATGAGCCGACAGCCGCAATAGATGACGTTTCTGAAAAACAATTGATTGAGAACCTTAAGGGCTGGTTAGGACAAAAAACTTTGGTCATTGCAACGCATCGTCGAGCAGTACTTGAGTTGGTGGATCGAATTATTGTAATACATGATGGAAAAATTGTTATGCATGGTCCTAAAGAGCAAGTATTAGGTAATACTCAAACCAATATAGCGAGTACAGCATCATGATTAGAAAATATATAAAAAGTGATACTGTAAAGGCTAAAGAATTAGAACCTGTATTACCGAGAGCTAGCTTATTTATCTGGATTATTTGTATTGGTCTTTTGTCATTACTCATCTGGGCATGGCTTTTTAAACTTGAAGAAGTTTCAACAGGAATTGGCAAAGTTATTCCATCTTCTAAAGAGCAAGTAGTACAGTCTCTTGAAGGTGGAATTTTAACAAAGCTTTATGTGCATGAAGGACAAATCGTACAAGAAGGGCAGGTACTTGCCCAACTTGACCCAACTCGGTTTGCATCAAATGTTGGTGAATCTGCATCCTTACTACTAGCATCACAAGCAACAGCAGCGCGACTACGTGCAGAAGTTAATGGAACTAGTTTAAAATTTCCGAGTGAAGTACTTAAAGAGCGAGACTTAGTTGAAGAAGAAACAGCACTCTATCATTCACGACGATCTAATCTAGAAGAATCTTTGTCAGGTTTACAACAAGCACTTATTTTAGTTGAAGAAGAGCTGCAAATGACTGAACCATTAGTAGCGAAAGGTGCAGCTAGTGAGGTCGAAGTATTGCGGCTCAAGCGCCAAGCAACAGATTTGCGCAATCAAATGAATGATGTGAGAAATCAATATTTGGTAAAAGCTCGAGAAGAGTTGGCAAAAGCCAACACAGATATCGAAACGCAATTACAAGTCGTAAAAGGTAAATCAGACTCTTTAAATCGTACTCTTTTTAAATCACCTGTACGAGGGATTATTAAAGAAATTGATGTTATGACTATTGGCGGAGTGATTTCTCAAAATGGCAAGTTGATGACAATTGTTCCGCTGGATGAACAACTTTTGGTTGAGGCACGTATTTCACCGCGAGATATTGCTTTTATTCATCCTGGGCAAGATGCACTCGTGAAGATCACTGCCTATGATTATTCTATTTATGGTGGGTTGAAAGGAAAAGTTTCAATTATTTCACCAGACACATTGAGAGATGAAGTTAAGCAAGATCAATTTTATTATCGAGTGTATATTCGAACGGATTCAGGAAAATTGATGAATAAAGCAGGCAAACAATTCAGTATTACTCCTGGCATGGTTGCAACAGTCGATATTAAAACAGGGGAGAAAACGATTTTAGATTATCTAATAAAACCATTTAATAAAGCGCAAGAGGCTTTAAGAGAAAGATAGTTTTGAGTGAGTCTGTAAATAATTTTTGTATTTGTGCTTTTTATATGTGAATAATAGGACTTCTACTGACACCAAGATTTTAGCATAACTTTTCTTTTAATCTGTACTAGCTCAAACCTGATCTGACAGTTACCCATTTTTTATTGTGCCTGTCAGGTTAAATTTGAGCTAAATCTCTCTTACCCCAAACATAAGCAACAATCTCACCTGTTTTTCGATGGTAGGCGTAAATAAGCCATTGTTTATTATTTTTATTTCCAACAAAAGTCCAGAATTCATCTACTTCGAGATATTCATAATGACTTTGTTTAGGCTGAATTTGATAGGCCGATTCAGTTAAAGTCCGTAAGACTTTACCGATACTAATCCGCTCAACTTCAGCGATATCTCGTATACCGCTGCCTCTGACCATTAACTGTAATATTTTACGAGTAATGCCGGAATTACATCCTAGATAGCTCAGAGCATGTTTACCAATAAACTGACGTTTGCAGTCTTTGCATTGGTAGTTTTGTTTCCCTTCTACTTTGATACCATTTATCTTTATACTGTCACTGAGGCAGGTTGGACATTTGATTTCTAGAGTTATTTGCATTTCTCTATTTTATCAAAATTCAACCTGCTTTTTTTTAGCATACTTTTTGATACACCACCAAATTTCTAACTAAGGAATATCAGTCGGATTATTTATGTAAGCTTGCTGTAAGCCTAGACTCTGAAGCAAAGAAATTCATTAAATAAAAAATGATTTAAAAATTAGTTGGTCATTGTTAGGTGTATCGGATTTAACATAATTAAGATTATACGAAACCATAGTGTAACTCCAAAATAGAAATGTCCGGTTTCTCCAAAGTAAAAATGTCCGCTTTTAGAATATGCACTTCTGCAATTTCCTTAGCGGACGGTTTGATATGTTGGTGTCTATGTCGGATAAAGAACTTAAACGATTGTCGGTCTTGCAGGAAATCTGCGATCAACGCATAACTCAATCCCATGCTGCTCAGCTACTTCATATTTCAGAACGTCAGATCAGACGCTTACTGCAGAAATACAAAGCCCAAGGTCCAGTTGCATTAGTCCATGCCGGTCGTGGCCAAATCAGCAATTCCAAACTTCCTGAAGAACTCAGACTCAAATGCCTCAATATTGTTTCTGACCAACTCCATGGTTTCGGGCCCACTTTAGCGCATGAAAAGCTCACCACCGTACATGGACTCGATCTTTCAGTAGAAACCCTGCGTTCCTGGATGATTGCAGCTGACTTATGGATTCCTCGATCCAAGCGCCTGAAACGCCCGTATCAGCCTCGTTACAACCGGGATTGCTTTGGTGAACTGATCCAAATTGATGGCTCACACCATGACTGGTTTGAAGGACGCGCTGCTAAATGCTGTCTACTGGTGTTCATTGATGATGCCACAGGTAAATTACAGCATTTACGCTTCTGTGAGTCAGAATCAACTTTTGACTATATGATTTCAACACGTTTATATGTCGAACAGCACGGTAAGCCTTTAGCGTTTTACAGCGACAAACATTCAGTCTTTAGAGTGAATCAAAGCAGCAAGAAAGACACCAAGATTACCCAGTTTGGACGTGTACTCAGCACCCTGAATATCGATATCATCTTCGCCAATTCACCGCAGGCCAAAGGCCGTGTAGAACGGGCGAATAGAACGCTTCAGGACCGTCTGATCAAAGAAATGCGCTTGGAAGGTATCTGTTCGATTGAGCAAGCGAATGCCTGGCTACCCTGCTTCATTGAGCAGTTCAATCAGAAGTTCGCCAAGATGGCTTTTAATCCTAAGAATCTACAACGGCCTATCACTGAAACAGCCGAAGAATTAGATGATATTTTTACTTGGCGTGAACCCCGCAGAGTCACGAATAGCCTGACGATTACTTATGATAAATGCGTATATCTCCTGGAAAACACCGAAGAAAATCAAAGGTTGATCGGTAAGTATCTTGAGTTCCTGGAATACCCGGATGGTACTGTAGCCCTCATGCATGATGGCCGAAAGATCAATTACAGCCTCTTCGATAAATTAAGTCAGCTGAATCAGCGAGAGATTGTTGAGAATAAACGGTTGGGTGCTGTTCTGAATCATATCCAACAACAGCATGAAGAACTGGAACAACAAAACAAACGCAATCGTTCTCAAAAGATGCCAAGTAGACAAGCACAGAAAACAGCGATTCAACAACGAAATCTGAATCCTGTGCTTGACTTGGAAATGTCTGTATAGGACATTTCTACTTGGGAATAACAGGTTTTTAATATTACTTTAAGATCAGTATCTTATCGTTATTCATACCCTCTGGAACGTTCTCGTTCAACCGGCTTGGAAACAAGTCGGTTTCTTTTTAAGCAAAACTGTAACTTTTAGCCAATAAAATCGATCAAAAAACATTCGTTTTTGCATTTTTTCCTGATTTTTCAAGGGTCACAGTTCAGAAATAATCCCCAATTTCTGCGGACAACTCTTGGGATAAAAAGTGACCAAACTTGTACGTTTTGGCGCACATTCATTCAG
>NZ_JBIMCF010000042.1:0-9505 GCF_048551975.1 Acinetobacter johnsonii
AGGACTGCTGTGAAAAAAAGTAGTGGTAAAGGAGAAAGTAAGAGAGCTTTTACTATTTTTTCATTTGAGTATTTCACTAATTTAATTCTCTTATCTATTCAATAAATAATAATACTATAACGATTTTATTGGAGGTTTTTTGATTCTATTTAACATAATGGTGGTTATACGCAATACACATGTATATTAATATAAATATCAGATACTTAATAAAACCTTAAAAAGCCCAAAATGCCGACTTTGAAACAAGTCGGCTTTTTTATGAGCGGTTTTGATAGTTTTTGCCAACACTTTTTCTCAAAAAACGCGCAAAACTAAGAATCACATACACTCTATAAGGCTTTCAGCCTAAAAACAATCCACAATTTTTTCGGATAAACCTTGGGGTAAGTTTTGAGCAATGTTGTAAGCTCAGGCTGACATGAATTAAGGACCATTGCGTCTATATTATCTCTGCGAATTTTCATATGATGGGGATATAGAGAACAGGATGTTCCAACACATAAAACAATAATGATAAGTGCAACACCAGGACGTGAGGTACGACAGGAGTTATACCTAAACCACCGATACGAAAAAGCCCGACAGGATGTCGGGCTTTTTTATTGCCTATCATTTCTCATTTGCAAAACAAGCATAATGCGCCTAAAATATAGACTATAATCTATATTTTGGTTGTGGTATGTGGACAGTCATTACGACAGATCTATTTAATCAGTGGCTTGAACAGCAAGACGAATCAACACAAGAGAAGGTTCTAGCTGCCCTGGTTGTTCTACAGCAGCAAGGGCCAAGTTTAGGCCGCCCTTTAGTAGATACCGTCTATGACTCTAAATTTACCAACATGAAAGAGCTTCGTGTTCAACATCGAGGTAAACCACTGAGAGCCTTTTTCGCATTTGATCCATTACGACAAGCCATTGTATTGTGCATTGCTGATAAAGGCGGGAAAAAGCGATTTTATAAAGAGATGCTGGATATTGCAGATCAGCAATACGAACTTCATCTCTCAACCCTAGGAGATCAATCTAATGGCTAAAACCTTACAGGAATTATTAGCTAGTCGCTCTCCAGAGAGCCAAGCCCGTATTCAAAAAATGGCAGATGAATTACTGCTAGAAAATCAGCTTCATCTTATTCGTGAAGAACTCGAAATTTCTCAAAAAGAGCTTGCTGAAACTTTGGGAATAAAACAGCCATCGCTTTCCGCAATAGAAAATCGTGGCAATGATCTTAAGATTTCAACCATGAAAAAGTATGTTGAGGCAATGGGAGGTAAGCTCCGTATTGATGTAGAACTTCCAACAGGAAAACATATAGGATTCAATGTTTAACAATAAAAATGGGAGCTAAAGGCTCCCATTTTTATGTTAGAACCCATTTTTAGTCTTTAATTCGCTTTTTCGCTTCGTCATAAACTATGCTATCAGCTCATTTTCCGACGGTAATGAGCAGGATAACTACCTGATCATCTTTAACTTGATAGACAAGTCCGACACCAGCTTTTAATAATTTGATTTTATAGCAAACTGCAAGATCGCCTCTAAGCATATTCTTTGGAATATGTGGCTGCTCTATGACTTTGGCTAGTTTCTTTTTAAATTGATCTCGTATAGCAACAGGGAGTTTTTCCCATTCTGCTGTAAAGTCCTTGTGACGTAAAAGCTTATAAGTCATCTAATGTGACTTCCTCAAACATCTCTTTAGGATCATTAATGCGCTTACGGACAAGAGCTAATAATTCTTCATCTTCTTCCGAAAGCAAAGCTTTTTTGACAGGCAGTTTCCCAGTCGTAGCAACATACTCAAGAATACTAGTGAAGAAATCCGTAGGTGCAATACCTTGCTCTTTAAGGATTGAATAAGATTTTTCTTTAAGGGCTTCATCGATCCTGAAGTTAACAGTAGCCATCATATTTCCCAAGTATTTAATGTACTAGGAACAGTGTAATGCAAACTGCATTACAAGTCGACTTTGCATAACAGCCATTATGTTAAATAAAATCAAAAAACCTCCAATAAAATCGTTATAGTATTATTGTTTATTGAGTAGATAGGAGAATTAAGTTAGTGAAATACTCAAATGAAAAAATAGTAAAAGCTCTCTTACTTTCTCCTTTACCACTACTTTTTTTCACAGCAGTCCTGTTTATCGGTAATGCTCCCCTCAAATAATTGAACTTAAAAGTAGAAAATCGAATAGCCTTAATTTAAGGAGATTTTCTATGAAAACATCTAAATATTCAGACAGCTTAATCATGAGTATTTTGAAGCAAGCTGAAGCAGGAACTCCAGTTCCAAATTTATGCCGTGAACATGGAATGAGTTCGGCCACATTTTATAAGTGGAAATCAAAATTTGGTGGCATGGATCTCTCGATGATGACTCGATTGAAAGAGCTAGAAGCTGAAAATGCTCGTCTTAAACGTATGTATGCCGATGAGCGACTCAAGTCAGATATCTTACAAGACGCACTGTCAAAAAAGTTTTAAGGCCAATTCAACGTAAATCAATTGCTCAGCATGCTGTTGAGCAATTTGGTATTTCAGTGAGCAAGGCCTGTCTCATCTTTCAAGTTAGTCAAACCTGTTATCGTTATATGGCTCAATTAAAAGAGCAGAATGTGATCATCGCAGATTGGCTGATAAAGCTCACCAATGAGAAATAAAACGCTCTCCGATATAGTCGGGCCGGTTCAAATAGCCAACTGGTTTAATATTATTCCGGTATATATGGGGTTAAAAAACGCACTAAGGCAGTGATTATTAAGAGTATTAGAAGAAGGTGTTGATATTTTATAAATCGTTCTGGGATAAATAAACACAGCACAGATACTATAAAAATTCCTATAATTTCAATCAAATTAGATAGACTTTGAGAGCCAAATCCTAGCCCAGTTAATACGACCCACAAAAATGATGGTAAGAATACTAGGCTAAATTTTTTCAATGGTTTATTCATAGGTTAGGCTTATCTTCTATGTGGGCGCAGTTTCCATTGCACCGGTAATGGCACAACCATCATATGCTTTGCCTGCGTAACTTAATGTTGCGGTCAGTTCATTTTGGTAGCCATTGTCATCGATACAAATATTTTTTCGTATATTTAAAATAATAGGTTGTCCATTGACTGTACTCTCGTATTTGACGCCTTCAGTAGTGGCGGAACCCACTACTACAATTGTTGTAGGCTCTAAGAATTCTGCTTCTATACTTAATTTATTTCCTTCAACTACTGTCCGCCAACTTTTTTCTTTATTACCAAAAGCGGTAAACGCCAATAACGCTACAGGTACTTCTATTGTCGGCTCCTTATTATGATCCGTACTATCGGCTTGTTGATTACTACAAGCTACTAGGGTTAAGCTGACCGTTAAGCACATTGCCGTCAAAAGCAAAGAACGCATAATTTTTTCCTTTAAATATAATAAGAGAACACTGCTAAATAGTAGCGTTCTCTTTGTTTACATAATGAAATTCAGGTTTTTACTACTATAGTTAGGTTTGCGATAGAATTAGAAACTAGTGTATTAATTAATTAACACCAACGATTATGAGCAGCCTTGTTCAGTAACCTATCAATGCACTCTCTATATTGGTAATACTAATATAACATATCTATAAAGTTTGACAGTGTGCGTTGAGATAAAATCGTTTTTTTTACTGTTTGAGTGTTTAAAATATGAAAAACTTAACTGCTACTATTCTAATTGCGCTTCCTGTTCTAATGGTGAGTCCTACAGTCATGGCCGCATCTTCAGATGCAGTGGCTAAAACTGTTGATGTTCAATTTAAAAAAGGCGCTAGTTCAGCTAACTATTATGGGAAATTAAAGGGTAGTAAGTACGATTCCTATACATTTTATGCCAAAAAGAACCAAAAGCTTTCTGTTAAAACAACGGGAGGGAATGTAGATTCTTATTTATTTAATAAGAATCTATCAGATTCTGTCAATGTAGGAGAATATTCCTCTGAACTAGATAACCAAGGTTATTACACGCTTCCATATTCAGGTAAATATGAATTGCGTATTCTTCAGCCACGTTCTCAAGCTTCTAAAGGAAAAACACCTCCATATTGGCTAGAAGTATCTATCCTATAGGTATGTAAGCTTAATAATGGAGAGCATCCTATATTCTGTGTAACAGATATGTGGCTTTCATCAGTAATTACACAAAATGTAGGATGCTCTCGAAGGTTATTTGGTACGAATAATAAAGCGATAAACATCACAACATAGTGTCCAGAAAAACCAAAGCAATATAGCAGCACATGAACCCAAGCCGATAACACCAGTGCTTATTCTAATACCAGCATCTAGCCCCCCATTCCAAATATGAGGTGCAATAGGTGGACCCATCGTAGCAATAAACGCCAAGAAAAATCCTAGCATTACTATAAATCCTGTAATTGTAAGGCGTATCACTATTACTAATATGTTATCAACCCATGTATCGATTGACTTTTCATTGCCAGCAGAACGTGTGCTGAGAGCACTTGATCAGCTCATTGAATGGCGAGGCAAACCTAAACGCATTAGAACCGACAACGGTCCAGAGTATATAAGTAAGCTGATGGAAAAGTGGTGTGATTAGCATGGTATTGAGCATGTATTTAGTCAACCAGGCAATCCACAGCAAAATGCATATGTTGAGCGATTTAATCGTACAGTATGTTATGAGTGTCTAAATCAGTATTTATTTCGAGATCTGAGCGAGGTGCAGGACTATATAACTGACTGGCAGTACTTTTATAATCATGAACGAACTCATTCGAGTCTAGACAAAATGACACCCAATGAGTTTTACTATGATCAGCTACCCCAACAAAACAAGGTGGCTTAACTAGAGCGGAATATCACTTATAGAAGTTGTTCAAATTTCCGGATCCATCTCTCTATCTCACAGAGCACATATGCTGCAAAAAAAAAAATCTATTTTTAAACTTCTTGTCCTGACTGTAGTGATCATGAATATGTTCATGATCAGCTTACTAGTCTATACCTTACATACTTCACGTGAGCTCGAAGAAGCTCAGGCTAGGACTGGTGTAGAAAATTTAACATCATTACTTGAAGAAAGTGTGAGCAGCGGTTTACAACAAATCGATTTGTCTTTGTATACTTTAAAAACTTATATAGAAAAAGAATTAAGTAAAGAAAAACAAATAAATAATAGAGAAATAAATCTATTTATTCAGAAACAAAAAGATTGTATCGGCTCTGTTACACGAATACACATTACCGATGAAAAAGGTCAAGTCCAATTCGCTGATCATGATATGGACGGTCAGAGGTCTAATTATGCAAATTTTAGTTTTTTTAAAGAGGCCCAACAAAAAAGTACGGATCAACTGTTTGTCACCAAGCTGATCAGAGATCCAAATGGTCAAGGCTGGGTTCATCTATTTGCACGACGTTACAATCAGGGTGATGGAACTTTTGCAGGCATGATTATCACTGCTTTACCTGCTAGCTACTTTAATCAACTGATTGCAGAACTGGATGTAGGCCCTAAAGGAGTGGTACTGGTACAAGACCTAGATATGCGAGTTATTGCACGTAATCCCATGCTTAAAACACCGAACGGAAAGGTGGGTTTTGTGGGGGGGCCACCGGAACTGTCACAACTGGTTCACTCCGGCGCACAGTCTGGCACTATTTATACTCGACGAACTACAGATAAAATCCCGCGTATTGGTAACTTTCGCAAGCTAAGCAGCATGCCTATTTTTGTTGTTGTTGCCTTCGGTGAAAAAGACTATCTAGCCCAATGGTATGAAGATGTTATTAAAGCCGTTTTGCTGGGATTACTCTTCATTGCGGTGACCACGATTGCTGGATGGTTACTTTGGCAGCAAATTCGGGCAAATATGTTGACCAATCGTCGTAGTCGGATGCTGTTACGTAATGCACAAGATGGTATTCATGTTGTAGATCGCCAAGGCAAGCTTCTTCAAGGTAGTGATTCCTTTTTTCGCATGATTGGTAGTACTCCGCAGGCAGCCTTGGGCAAAACCCTGTGTTACTGGGATAACGGCTATAATAAGGCTGAGTTGCAAGAGCTGATCAATAGAGGGATTTCTACACCTGGAGGAATTCGCTTTGAAACCTGTTATCTAAACGCCCAAGGTGAGTGTTATCCGGTAGAAGTCAGTTCAGTCCTGGTGCATCTTGATGATGATGAGGTATTCTTCTGCTCGGCACGTGATATTACCGAACGTAAAAAAGCAGAAGAAAACCTGCGTATTGCAGCGACCGCATTTAACTCTCAAGTCGGGATGATGATTACAGATCCTAATTTGGTTATTTTACGTACCAATCATGCTTTTACAGAAATTACTGGCTATAGTGAACAAGAGTTGATTGGTTATACACCTAAAATCTTACAATCAGGTCTGCATGACAAAAACTTCTATACCAGCATGTGGAACCATATTCGCACGAAAGGATCTTGGCAGGGTGAAATCTGGAATAAGCGCAAAAATGGCGAACTGTATCCACAACACATCTTGATTGCTGCTGTACGTGATGAGCATGGCCAAACCACACATTATGTTGCAACGCTTAACGATATTTCTGCCTATAAAGCTGCAGAAGAAAAAGTACACTTGCTAGCGTTTTATGACTCTCTGACTAAACTGCCAAACCGTAGCCTATTTTTGGAACACCTTGAACAGAGCATGAGAGATGCAAAAGATAAAAAACAGCTCGGCGCTGTTCTGTTAATAGATCTGGATAATTTTAAAGCTATAAATGACACTGCAGGCCATGAAACCGGAGACTACTTATTACAGCAAGTCGCAACTCGCCTGCTAGAATGCGTAGAAGCCAATCACATGGTTGCACGACTGGGAAGTGATGAATTTGTGGTTCTGCTTGATCATCTTGGAAGCTCAGAGATGGAAGCTATCCCACAACTAGAAAAAACCGCAAAATATATTTTACAGACACTCACTCAACCTTACTTTTTGGCCGACTCTGAATATCATAATTCAGCCAGTATTGGGATCAGCCTATTTGGGATAGAAGCATGTGAAAATATCCAAGATCCAATTAAACGTGCTGCTATGGCACTGTCTGACGCAAAGAATTATGGTCGAAATACTTATCGCTTTTTTGATCCCGAGATTCAATCTCAGGTTCAGGAGCGTGCTGAGATTGATACCGGATTACGTCAAGCACTAGAAAAAAACCAGCTGGTATTATATTACCAGCCACAAGTGAATGGTGCACAACAGGTGACAGGAGTAGAAGTCTTGTTACGTTGGCTGCATCCAGTTAAAGGAATGATTTCCCCTGCTCGTTTTATACCCGTCGCAGAAGAGAATGGTTTCATTATTACTCTGGGTCAATGGGTACTGGAAAGTGCCTGCCAACAATTGAGTAACTGGGCCAAGTATCCGCAAACTGCTCACCTCAGCATGGCTGTAAATGTCAGTGCTAGCCAATTTGCTCGCGATGAATTTGTTCAAGACGTACTCGAAATTCTGGAACGTACACAAGCTCCCGCACACTTACTCAAACTTGAACTTACCGAAAGCGCCTTAGCGATGCGGGTAGAAGACATTATTGAAAAAATGACGGTTCTTAAACGTTACGGGGTGATGTTCTCTCTAGATGATTTTGGTACAGGATATTCTTCTTTAACTTATTTACAGCGGATTCCGATTGATCAATTAAAAATCGATCAAGGTTTTGTTCGGGATATTACGGTGAGTGCCAATGATGCTGAAATTACCAAAATGATCATTGTTTTGGCAAAAACTTTGGGAATTTCTGTGCTGGCTGAAGGTGTAGAAACCGAAGCTCAACGGGACGTATTAGAAAAACAGGGTTGTTATCATTACCAGGGCTATCTGTTTGGTAAACCGATGCCGATTGATGAATTTGAGCAGTATTTCATACTTCAGCAAACTCCGCATTGAATAGCTCTAGTTAAGCTATATGGATGGCTTTAGATCAATTTTTCCCAACATATTGCTAAGACAATAAAGTAATTTACCTGATAGCCAATACACAGCTAAAAGTGAAATAGAAAGAGTTTATCTAGGAGAATGGTGGCAGTCCAATATCTCTAAATTTTGATATATAATGTGATTTATATTGCATATTAAACCAAGTATATTGGTATTAATTAATTTCTCCACAGAAATAATTTTTAAGTTTTCAACCTGCATTTTCCCCAAAATGCAGGTTTTTTTTGTCTGTGATTTAGTAGATAACCTGAATCACGGATAAGAAATTAGCTTGAAAAAAAGGTGACTGAAAACCATTAGGGAGTTATCACACCACCCACGCCTTCAGTCACCATGTTCGATTTTACATATTTCTTCTGCATCATTGATGACTTTTTCAGAAATTTGAAGCAAGCTAGCTCCCATTTTTAGTCTTTAATGCGTTTCTTCGCTTCGTCATAAACTATGCTATCAGCTCGTTTCCCGACTGTGATGAGCAAGATAACTACCTGATCATCTTTAACTTGATAGACAAGTCTGACACCAGCTTTTAATAATTTAATTTTATAGCAACCTGCAAGATCCCCTCTAAGCATATTCTTTGGAATATGTGGATGCTCTATGACTTTGGCTAGTTTCTTCTTAAATTGATCTCGTATAGCAACAGGGAGTTTTTCCCATTCTACTGTAAAGTCTTTGTGACGTAAAAGCTTATAAGTCATCTAATGTGACTTCCTCAAACATCTCTTTAGGGTCATTAATGCGCTTACGGACAAGAGCTAATAATTCAGCATCTTCTTCTGAGAGCAATGCTTTTTGAACAGGTAGTTTTCCTGTAGTTGCAATATACTCAAGTATGTTGGTGAAGAATTCAGTTGGTGCAATACCTTGTTCTTTTAGGACAGAAAATGATTTTTCTTTTAGGGCTTCATCGACCCTGAAGTTAACAGTAGCCATTACTTTTCCCATTTGTTGAATGCATGGATATAGTGTAATGCAATTTGCATTACATAGATAGTTCGTATAACAGCCATTATGTTAATTTTAGAAAAATTTCAAATGAGCTTACTGCTCAAGCAAGACTCCTGTCTAGCTTCACAATCCAAGTGTCTGACTTACGATTATTGTTTTAGATCCTCAAACATCCTCTTCATCTGGGTCAATCAAATGATGACTTTAATTTGACGTTTATGCTGATACATTTTTTCATCTGCTTCAATTACTGCCATTCGTAAATTTTTACTTGGTTCACGTGCCGCAACACCAACAGCAGCATTAATTCCAGCATTTTGTAAGGACTTTAAAAGCCGATTCACCAATTTCTGAGTATTTTCTAGAGTCATTTCAATATTTAGAATGCCAAACTCATCTCCTCCTAAACGTGCGACTAAATCATTGGAGCGCACATTCTTCTTTAAGATTTGGGCCGTTTTTTGGATAATTTGGTCTCCAACCGAATGACCAAATTTATCGTTTATAGCTTTTAAGTCATTTAAATCTATCATAATCACTGTGGTTGGATGTCCGTACGTTTTACATCGATCTTCCTC
>NZ_JBIMCF010000043.1:0-9374 GCF_048551975.1 Acinetobacter johnsonii
ATTATTAGGAGATAAACTCAGTGCAAGGAGTTTTGATAGCCAAGTGAATGAGATCCATGCACGTGTAGCAGTCCTTAACAGATTTACGGAATTAGGTAGACCACTTACCCAAGTTACGCCTTAAATTTGGCTCAATTAGGGGCGCTTTGCATTTCAAATCTTTGTACAACAAAGTCCTTCAAATGCTAATTTAAGTCGATATTTATATCTAACTATTTTGTTTTTCTTTAAGAAACATATGCTCAATATTTTCATTTTTAAGTTTTGGCATTATCATTTTAACAATAATTAGAACGCTGAATGATAATAACAACATCCCTATGACTTCAAATGAATTAGTAAAGGCAAAAAGAGAACTATAAAAAGCACCTATACTAACTAAGCTTAAGATATAGGTCTTAAAATAAAGTGTGACAAACAAACCATAAAGAAGTGCTGAGAAAATTAAATTAAAATTATTATTCATTCCAAAATTATTAAATATAACGATCAATATAGAAATCACAAATATGGAAGAAATTATAACAAAAGTATTTTTTATGAATAACATTACATTTCCTCGTCTATTAAGTAATTAACTAAAACTATCTCCCTCCTTAGTAATCCCACTAAGGAGGGAGAAGTCTACCCCAACACAACATCCTAATATGCTCATTAATCTTATAACTAATTATTTTTCAATTAAGAGTTCGCAGATTAACTCTTAAATTTATATTCAGTTTTATTAATAATGAACACTGCTGTGTATGTAGGTAGTATAGATATTCTGAAATATGACACTATAATCCATAGCTTACATGATTGTAAGAAATAACCTACATTTGTATATATTTTAACCAAACAAAATATTTTTTTGTTATATTATTTTATTTAATATCATATATTTAAATTTAACAAATAGTAAAGTACACTTAATTCTTTAACAATTCACTAAAACAGGAGTAAAAAACCTTACATTTGAATATTTTCGTTAATTTTCAAAAATATTCGTATAGAACGATATAACTCTTTATCGTAATAGTTCAATACTCTTCATTTTATGAATGGGATTAAATTTCTTAATAAAATTAATGATTTGTACCACAGATTATCTAATTACTACATGCGGAAACCAACTAATGGAATTTGTAAGAGTTTTATATGCGAGTAAGTCTACAAGCACTCATCCAGAGCTAAAAAATGATTTAATGCAAATCATTAATTCTGCTGTAGATTTTAACTCACGTAATCATATTACTGGTGCCTTGTACTATGGGCATGGCTACTTTGTTCAATGTCTAGAGGGGCGCAGTACTAAAGTTGATGATCTTTTTTACAATAAAATTTTAAAGGATCCTCGGCACCAAAACTGTGAAATTCTCTTTTATGAAAAAGTTGATGTCGGTTTGTTCAAGAATTGGACTATGAAGTTTGCACCTATCAATAAAAGATTAGGAGATTTTTTCATAGAAAATCATCTAGATGAATTCAATCCATATCTTTTATCTAGTGAAACTATTCCTCCCTTTATCGAGCTTTTAGCTGGAGAGTATGAGGTAGAACCTTATCACTTTGAAGCAGATGAATAGGGCCCTTACTCGTAATCTAAATTACGTTAGGGGTAGTTTATGAAGATTCGACTGTGCTATGCGAGTACCCGAAATGAATCATCTACTGATCTTATTGAAGACTTAAGCAGCATCCTAAACATGGCTCGCGATTTCAATGAAAAAAATGCAATATTTGGTGTGCTTTATTACGCCAATAATCATTTTTTTCAATGCCTTGAGGGTGATAAAGAGATAGTTCTAGAATTATTTGATAGAATTAAATTAGACCTGAGACATTACAATATTATTGAGTTTGAAGTTATTGATATCGATCAAGTTATCTTTAAAAACTGGTCAATGAAATACGTTCAAAATGGTTCTAAAATTGAATTATTTTTCAAAAATTTGGGACTAGAAGTATTTACTCCTTCTGCTCTAAATGAAGACAATTTAATTATTTTATTAAATGAGCTTGCCAGTGAGAAACAAACCCGCATTCGTCGTAAGATGGGTTTGAATCAAAGGGGTGTTACTTCTTACTTATAAAAAAAGACGAACTAAGGTTCGTCTTTTTTATTTATATTTTAAAGCTTAATCGTATGGCTTGTACCGAGCTGCTCAGTTTCACCTGATATAGATGCTTTTGCTAATTTGAATAGAGTTACAAGCTTCCCTGCCCCTTTCCAATACTGAGCACCATTACAAATTACTCGAATCAATTGAATATCTGGGTCTGCTTTACCTTGTTCGAAGAACGCTTCATAAGCAGATGACCATAGCTGATCTAGAACTTGAGGATCATTAACGGCTTCAGCTATACCATTCACGGATAGATAGTCATTATTCGAGATATTGCTGTAGCCAAGGTTGACCTGAGGATGATTTTGAATATTTTTAACCAATTCAGATTTTTTTGAACCGATAAACCAGACAATCCCGTTAAAATCAGTATTTTGTGTGGTCATAGGAACTGAATGTAAGTGCCCTTCTTCAGTTGTGAAAGTCACCATCACAAAACGAATATCTTTAACTATTTTATTAATCTCTACATGATCTTTTGTTAAGTATTCCACTTTTATAATTCCTATAAAAAACTGAATTATTACTATGGATCAATAAAAAATATTAAATAGTTTTATTATGTTAAATTATTGTTGTTAAATTCGATTAAAATTTAAAATAATGTAAAAAGAAAAATTAAGACTAAGAATAACGAATTTTCATATTTTTTATATCAACAACTTTAAATCTCCTATTTTTAACGAAGAGTATCTGATTGAGTTGAGCGTGATGTAAATCAAACCAAAGTTCGATATAGAAAAAAACAGATGTTTCAGAGTAAACCCACAACCACTGTTCCGTTTCTATTCTTTTAATAGGATCATAAATAGTGTCTTTAACTTTCATAATATTATGTAAATTAAAGTTCTCATCTTGAAGAGTAATTTCATACGTATTCATATTTACCTTAAAGATATTTACATATTCATAAATTTTATTTTAATTTAAATGACTTGTTAAACGCACATATTTTTGTAAACTTAGGATATTTAAATATTGTTAATAATTTTTATTGACTTTGTTCGGTAAATATTTTGTAAGATACTGATTTTTAGTGGTTTATGAAAATTTAGATAAAAATAAGTATATTAAAATCATAATGTTAGTTTTTTTTGTGCAACAAAGCCGTTTGCCATACAAAATTTTCTGATCTTAGGAATCTAAACAATGCAATTTTCTGTGTGATAAATTTAGTAATCCCTACTGCAATTACCGATAACACTAAATATAAAAAAGTGGAAGAATAAATTTCTAAGTTATTGTTTTAGCTTGATGCTTGTTTTGTGTGGAGATAAGAGTAACTTTTGATTACTAGTTTTTACCTTAAATATACCGATTGAACGATTCATTTAAATGCTATCAATACATGAGTTTTACAATTTGGCTAGCTCAGCATGAGTACTTTCCACAAGATATAAGATCGACCATGCCAGAGTTGAATAAGTTGCTGCAGGAAGCAACCCAAGCAGATGTATTACTTGTTGAAAGTGTGGATCGGCTATCAAGACTAACCCAACACGATTTCAATAAGCTAAAGAAAAGAATCCAAGAGAAAGAACTTCACTACTGGTATAGAGCCAATGTTAGGAGATCATCTGTATTTAGAAAAACAAAACTACCCAGTTAATTTGGATGCTCCTGAGCGAACCGTTAAATTTAGTTTTCAAAGAGTTGTCGGCTCTAACAAAAAAATGTTACTCCGCTGGTTATATTTAATTTAATGTTAAAAATGATGCAAAAACATGAAATCTCGATCAAATAGCCTAAACATCTTTAAAAGGGGAAATTTAAAAGCGTTAGCATCACAGTTTCGTCACTGGATTTTAGACAATAGTGTAAATTGGTAAATCGCTGAGCTAAAGTGTTGTAGTCCAAACTCGATCTGACAGTTACCCATTTTTAGTGGGCCTGTTAAGTTAAATTTGAGCTAAATTATGCTCAGCCCAAATCCGCTTCCAATCAAATAATGATTCAAGTGGCGTGCGGCCACTGCTCAATCTAATTCACAGTACCTAAAACAGGTATCAACTTCGGTCCAGCCATTCTCGCTTTGCTAATGATCTCCACCAGTTCAGCATAAGTCAGTTCAAACTTATCCTCACTATCAAAAACATAAACCATGTTCTTGCTTTCATGTTCAGGAGGAGTAGGTGGTACAAAACGTTTCGGGATAAGAAGCTGCGCGAGTTGTTCATCATTTAATTTAAATAAGTGCATGTTTTTATCCTATTCTTGGTAAGTCTGACCATTTGGTTAAATACGATGGTGATCTAAGGTTTTGATTCATGTGCCATGAGGCTTCTTGATTGTTGGCAATTCCCAATGTGACGAGATTCTTCCCAAACCGTACACTGATGGCTTCGATGGCATCTGAAAGTTTTTCGCGTTCATGCCTATGTGAATAGTCCGTGAATAGATCGGGTACAAATTTGGATTTATCTGTGATTTCGAGCAGCACGATTCCCGCCTTTTTATACTTAAAGCCTTTCTTAAATATCTGATCGATACCTTTCATTGCTGCCTTGGTGATGAATAATAAGTCGTCTGTATGCTCATGCATCTGCACCACGATATATGGCGAGTAGCGCTCGGACTTATCAAAGCGACTGGTTTGGATATAGACCCCAATCATTTTGCAGATTGAGCCATCTTCACGCATTCGCTTTACGGCTCGAGCAACATAAAACCGGACAGATGCTTTGATGTCATCAATTTCATAGACTAGGTTCCCATATGAACGACTGCTGATGATTTGCTTTTTCGCTACCGCATCATCACTCAGGTCAATACAAGAAAGGCCCTGTAGCTCAAGCACCGTCTTTTCCATCACGATACTGAACTGCTTTTTGATTTCTTTAGGATTGGCATTGATCAGATCTAGAACGGATTGAACACCCATGGCATTGAGCTTCTTACAGTTCTGCCTGCCAACGCCCCAAACTTCGGATACATCTACTTGTGCGAGTAGCGTTTCTGTAGAGCATGGGTCCATATAGACCAGATTACAGACTCCATTGAAAAACTTGTTTTTCTTGGCGAGATGATTGGCAATCTTGGCTTCAGTTTTAGAGCGACCAATCCCAATGCAGCAGGGTAGTCCTAACCAACGCCAAGCTTTAGCCCTCATATCTTGCGCATATTCAGTCAGGTCAAATAGATGCTCATAAGCTGTGAGCTTTAGGAAACATTCATCAATGGAATAGACCTCTTGGTCTCCTGGTGCAACATAGTCCCCAAGCAGCTCCATAAAGCGCTTGGACATTTCGCCATATAAGGAGAAATTACTTGATAGCACCTGAATGTCATGTTGCTTGATCAGATCCTGAATTTGAAATACAGGAATACCCATTTTAATCCCGAGGTCTTTCGCTTCTTGGCTTCTGGCCACCGCACAGCCATCATTGTTGCTCAGCACGATGGTCGGGCGATCATTCAAGGCAGGATTAAACACACGTTCACACGAGACGTAGCAATTATTCACGTCGACTAACGCGAATATTTCATTTTTACTTTTCATGGTTATTCTTCTTTTTATGAGCGGTGATAAATACGTTTTAAATTAAAAGTCACCACACCCCAGATTGAGATGGTCTGACTGTCATCAGGGATGATGTGATTGTAGTTAGGATTTTCAGCCTTCAACCAAAGTTCTGGAAGCGGATAATCTTCATCGCCAAATATCTCTTTGATTTCGGACTTTGACATCTTATTGGTGATCATCAGCCGCTTAATTGTCGAGGCATTGTTATCAATCAGGGCAATAACAATATCGTAATGCTTGGCTTCAATACTACGATCAATAATGATTGGATCATTAATCTCTAGGCCAGCATCAAGCATGGATTCACTGTCTACATAAGCAATGAACGTAGAAATCGGGTTGTGAATCAGGAACTCATTTAGATCAAGCGCTTTGTCTTGTTCATCCTTGGTACTAAAGGCTGGACCTGCAGGGATGCGCTCTAGAGATACGGGAATTGAGACTTTGGATTTGGGTAGAACTGCAGTAAGCCCTAACTGCGCAACCAGTTCATTTTGAACAGCGATTTGTTCAAGCACGGTATTGATGGTAGGGCTTGGCTTACCCTCTGGACCCATGAGCTCTTGTAAAGATGACCATGCGTCGTCAGAGAAGTAGATAGGCAACTTCTTAGACATGTGATACTCCTACGCTACGAGGCGTGTTTGGAAGTAGAATTTGTCTAAATAGGATATTACTAACAACGTTTGAAAATCAAATTTAAAAAGTTGTGGATAAACAAGGATGCGTCAGAATAAGACGTTTTGTTTCTGCTTATCGCGTGGAAAAGTGATGAATTCATCGGGCATTTGAAAAAAATATTCATGCGCGTGTTCATGATCTGCAGTCAGCCAGTCTTTTCTGTACTGCTGTGGAATAACGATGATGGAGCGTTTTTCATCCATCGGTGCATGGAATTGCTTCATGAAGGGGTGATGATCCGAATTGATGGTCAACATTGAAAAGGAACGTACCTTATTGCCATCAATCACCGCATCATCATAGATCCCTGCAACCGTGAAAGGCTGATCATCTTTACGCTTGATGGTGTACCAGTATGGCTTGCCATTGATGTATTTGGGTTCGTAGAACTCTTGCACAGGGACTAGGCAGAACTTGCTGTATTTCCATGAGTGTCGAAAGCTGGGCTTATCAGCTACAGACTCGGTACGTGCATTATAAGTGTGGCTGCTAAATTTCAATTCTTTCGCCCAACTCGGAAGTAATCCAAACTTTGCGATATCAAGTTCCAAATGTTCTGAGCCATTCAAGATGATTGGAGCGTGACAAGAAGGAAAGACATGATCCTTAAGCTCAAGATCGAACTGGCTAGTATCGACACCCAAAAGCATCAAATTTCTTTTACTTGGAAATAGGTAATTCGAGCACATGATTATCATACCTTTAAGTGTCACATTTCGAATTATTTGCCTTAAAATTCCATAACAGAATGTACCAATATTTGAATGATAGGTAAGAAAATACAATTAGACAGACTATAAGCAACAAATCAAGAGTCGTGAACTTTTGTCCTTCACGTACTAAAACTAATGAAAATGCACAAACAGGCGAATTCAAACATGAGGAGCGCCAGTTTCAAAAGCCTTATGATAATCAAAAATTTGAGCAAACTTCTCTAATGGTGTAAGCCAATCTAACTCTTTTCTAGGACGAGTATTCAGTGACATGGCAACTTGATTTAAATAATGCTGATCTGGCTGATTTAAATCAATCCCTTTAGGTAAATATTGCCTTATTAAACCATTCATATTTTCGCATGTGCCTTTCTGCCATGGTGAATGTGGGTCGACATTGAGTAAAGTAGGCATTGAGCATTTATTTGTTAAAAATTTAGAGAATGTGCAAGGGGTGAACGCGATATTATCGATTTCTCAATTACTTACGCAAAAGACCGTGATGGCCGCTTATCTATGAATTTTGGTACGCTTAACCGTCAAGGTGGTCAGCGCCGTCTAAATGTAGCAATTACTAGTACTCGTCAAGGATTACATGTTGTCTCGGCCTTAATTCCAGAAGAAATTAATTTGGCACGCACCAATAGTGAAGGTGTAAGGGATCTAAAAGATTTCTTGGTTTTTGCTCGTAGTGGTCAGCTGCATTTAAATTATGCTGATCAAAGCAAACAGCAGACTAAAAAGAATTTGTAAAGTACTTACAAAATAGGCTTCAAGAAAAATATTGGAGCGTTGACCTCGGAATAGGTCAGGGCGATAGCTGTGTAGATCTTGCTATTAAAGATGACTTGCATGCAGATAGCTATATTGTAGGTATTCTAGTCGATGGTGAAAATTATGCAAAAGCAGCTACAGCAAGAGACTGTGATCAGCTCAGACCAACAGTATTAAATGGGTTAGGCTGGAAGGTATTATCAGTGTGGACAGTTGATTGGTGGCTGGATCCGGAGCATAACTTAACTAAATTGGTAAAAGCATTAGAAGAGATCTAAATAAATCAACAGGTTGCTTAAGTTGTCTGAAACCTTTGAGATGGAAAGCATGCTTTAAATCAAGTCATTGACTTGGGTTGCATGGTCCATGTGAGTCGTAAATTCTATGAACTGCATGTGACGGGGAAAAGTCAGATTAATGAACAGGAATTTTTAAGGTCATCAGATTAAGTGTATTCTGATAATGAATAAAGCGCCGTTTGGCGCTTTATTCATCCTAGCTCTTCAATATTGCAAAATGCGATAATTGGTTTATACTTGATTTATAGCAAAATGCGATAAAATATTATGCATGTGATCACCCACGCTCGAATTATAGAAGCAATTCACAAGTGGCCACAGGCTGAAACGGCATTAGATGGTTGGTATCGAATCATAAAGGCAAACGATCCGAAAGATTTTGCTGAGATGAAACAGCTCTTTCCAGCGGTCGATAAAGTTAGAAAGTTCCATGTATTCGATATTGGCGGGAACAAGATCCGACTTATTGCCGTCGTGATGTATCACGCAAAACGTGTGTATATTCGTCATGTCTTGTCCCATAAAGAATATGACCAAGGTCATTGGAAGGAAGGTTAGTATGAACGCGATGATTAAACAGGCCGTAGACCACTGGCACTACGTTGCACCATTGCTTAGCAAGCCAGAAAATGAAGACGACTTTCATACACTTGTTGAAGCTTTAGATGAACTTTTAGATACCGTTGGTGATGACGAGTCTCATCCTTTAATGGGGCTTATTCATCAGCTTGGTGATTTGGTTGCTGATTATGAAAATGAGCATCTTCCTATGGTTAAAGGGGATGGCCGTGCTGCTTTGGCTTTTCTAATGGAGCAACATGGTTTAGGTCAGTCTGACTTATCAGAGGTTGCAACCCAATCTGTGATTTCTGAGATTTTAAGTGGAAAACGCCAACTGAATATTCGTCATATTAAGGCATTGTCTGAGCGGTTTAATGTATCGGCAGATACGTTTTTCTAAAAGATAGGGCGCCGTGAGGCGCTGAACCGTACCGGGTTTGTCGGAGAGTCAATATTCTGAGAGACTATCCCGATGACAAAATTAAAATATACCCCTGAAATCAGAGAAAGAGCGGTTCAATTATTGATTGAATCCGAGAAAGATTATCCTTCTACTTGGGCTGCAATCACAGCAATAGCTCCTAAGATTGGCTGTACTCCTGAAACACTACGTGTTTGGTTGATGTGTGCTGAAAAAACAGGAGGTTTTAACTTGGTAAACTAAACACACTCATCAGGAGTTTACCATGAGCAAGAAACACAAGACTTACACCAC
>NZ_JBIMCF010000044.1:0-9207 GCF_048551975.1 Acinetobacter johnsonii
TCTAACATAGCGACTACGCATAAGAGGTTTTATGTTAAATAGCCCAAGTTATTGGGCTATTTCTTTTTTCTTTTTGTATAAAAGTTCAAAATTAACAGAAGGTAAATACATCACTTCTAAACCGCAATTTACAAAATTACTAGCGATAAAAGATCTAAAAAATGGATAAGCAATAGCAGGAGCATTTACAAAAGGAAATTTAGATTTTTTGAAATCCTCATTAATTTCAGAATCTACTTTGAATTCTGCTAGGAAAATAGTATCTAGGTGATAACCACTTTGGTGTTCTATTAAGGCTTTAATAACGACAATAAATTTATCTCTTACAGAATCAGGGAATTCAACCTGGTAATCAAAACTAAACTTTTCTTCTTGCTGAGTAAAATCATCTTGAGCAGGCTGTATTTTTAAGAAAAGAACTTTAGTTGAAGTTAATTGAATATTCATATTTTATGCAGCACATTGATATTGATTAGAAACTTCTTGGGTTTTGAAGTTTCTAATCATTTCTACAGAATCGTAAGGCAATGGTGAGGAAAAATCATAATTCACAAACTCTTTATTTCTTTCGATAGAAAGAGAAATTAGGATCTTTGATATATCATTAGGAATAGACATAGTTGATAAAGGTTCAATTGGAACATCTATTGTTGGCAATAGCATTTCAATTGGTGAACCAATCAGACTTTCTGTCGTATTCAATGAAAAACTTGCACAAAATTCCTCTAGTGATGGAGAGGATGTACATTTCTCATTTACTTCAATTAATTCTTCCAAAAAAGAATCAATGTCATCGATTTCATTGATCCAAGCTTTTGCAGTTTCAATGCAATCTTTTGAATATGAAGCCATAACTTTCTCCTAGTGGAGTTAAGGATATACCCAACTAATATGATTTATCATATCTGATGATTCTGGGTAAACAACAATTTGTTGGCGAGTGGGTAAAAATAGACATTCACCACCTGTGTCTTTTATAAACTCAATAGACTCAGTCTTTTTAGATTTAATGTCTGATGCCTTAACCACTTTATAAGCCAATTTGTCTAAACGTCTTAATACTAAAAAAAGAGTAGATACGTTAATTCCTTGTTGCTTTAAACGTTGAATTTGTTGCCTAGTCCTCTGCTTCTTTGCCTCAGTAGCTTGGTCAACAATTTCATCAAGTAAACAATAAAAATTATTTTTAAAATTAATAAACTCAAGTTGGTGATCAACATTACCTACAAGATCCCAGAACTGGTCTTTAGGAACATTAATTTCAAATTGATTTATAGCATAATTAGATCGATAGTGATCTTTCCCCCATTCATGAGCAAAAAAAACACTATCTGTCCATAGGTAGTAACCTTGACCAAGCCATTGTTTTTCTTGAGAACTACTCAAAAAAGGAACTCTTGGAATTATAAAGTCTTTTCCACCATCTAGTTTGCATGTGTGAAAACAATTTAAGGTTAGTGATACCAATGTACCCTACTCCATCCCCCCAGAGTGTGGGGAATTATATAGATAATGTACTAAAAATTATATATTTAATATAATTATATGATCTCTTATCAAATAGGCTCTACAAGATTTCACTTCTAATTTTTTTGGGCTCTTTTAGGAATCACTTGTTTGTACTCATCAAATTTCAAAGTCTTGTATTCCAAAGATATGATGTCTTCGACAACCATGAGTAAATTATCCAACATCTCTTTTTCTGGTCTGAATCCTCTATGACCAGCTGCATTTCCAGCCTCAATCACTGTATCGAGTAACTCAAATTGTTTTTGATTGATATATTTCTGTTCTAGCATTTTTTTTAATTTATCTTTAAAAGATCCAGAATCCCCAATTTTCTTGACTATATATCTATCAATAAGAGTTCTGATTCCGGAAAGTGCTAGTATAAAAAATCCTTTGTCATAAGCACATATAACTTCAAAAAACAAAGACATATCTTCAACAGGTAAGTTGAAAGACCATTTCCTATTTTGATAGGTATTTGAATTAAAATTAGGATAGGAAAGACTTAAATATTTATGTTCATGACAATGACCACTAGAACTAATACGGTTATTCAATTCCTGAAGTTCTAAAGGAATTTTTTCAAAATTATTAGCATTGTTTTTTAATTGATAAGTATCAATGTGAAGTAATGGTGCTTCGCATTTTTTACATTCACAAAATTGATATGCATCTATTGAAATAGACCAAATACTTGTCGCTATATCAGTATTGGAGTCTTTAACAAACCCTTCTATAGGTCTAGGAAAAATTTTAAAAAAGGATCTTTTTTGGGGCGTCTCATGTTTACAGTTCCAGCAATGTTTCCATATTTCCATTACGTTACTCTTAGTTTAGTGAAGATTTCTTAGTTTCCCTAAAATTAACATAATACACGTTATACGCAGTCAAAAATGGGAGCCTAAGCTCCCATTTTTATTGATGATTTTTTAATTCTTTTAGCATGGCATCCCGTAAAATTTTATTCATTCGTGTTTGATAGCCTTTGCCTTGGGCTTTTAGCCACTGCATGACATCTGCATCGATGCGAACCGTAGTTACTTGTTTAGTCGGCTTGTAAAATGGATTTTGCACTGCATTTTTCCAGAAACTTTCATCAAGTTCAGGAATGTCCGAAAAATCTATTTCACTGTCTGGGCGTTTAGCCAAAGCTTCAAGTCTTGCCTTTTGTTCTTCAGACAAAACAGGAGGATTATTCAAATCCATTTTGTAAGTAACGGTTTTGCTCATACTGTTTCCTCTCTTTTTTCTCTGCCTGTCGTGCTGAAATAATACGGATATGATCAATCCCATTATGATCTTGTACAGTATGAGCCACCAATAAAACTGTCTGCCCGTGTACGAGACCTATCGCTTGCCAACGATATTCACCATTTTCAAAGCGATCCTGTTTGAAGACGGCATGAGCATCATAAAAAACTAAGGTTGCATCTTCAAAAGCTACACCATGTTTTTTGAGGTTTGTTTCTGCTTTATGCTCATCCCATGAAAACTCAATTTCCATAGTTGCATCGCTTTTTGTTAATACAAAAATGTTAATACAAAATTGTAAATTTTGCAAAGTTGTTCCATTTTTTATTGGCAAAATATTACAGAATCGAACATAAAAAAGCCGACTTGTTTCAAAATCGGCTTTTTTATGTTTTTTGGATTTTTATGGTTCTATTAAGCAATTGATATCTATATTAATATACAAGTGTATTGCGTATAACCACCATTATGTTAAATGGACGTGAAATATTTATCTAACCAAACCTTAAAAACTTGTGAAATACTCAATCTTTATTTTATTTAGTACTTAAAACTAGAGGAAGCATGAGAAAAATTTTCCTTACATTAACAATTATTCTTTTCTCTACATTTTCAAATGCATATGATCAATATTTAGGATACTGGCAATTTAAGAACACATCAGAAATATTGAAAATTTATAAAAATAATGAAAACAATTATTTAGTAAATATTGATATTGCTAAGAGTATTGTTATGCCAGATGTAGGAAAAACAGAATATACGTTAATAAAGATCACAAAAGATACTTTAGGGCTAAAAGATGGTTCAACAGTAATTCCATTTAAGTTGTCTAATGATGGAAAAGTTCTTCAATTAACTGATCGTACATATCTCAGAGTCAATGAAAATTCTGCAAAAACTATTGTAAAAAATGATATTAGTTGCTCTAAATTACGAACTCAATATCAAGATGAAATAGGAAAAATGCAAATTAATTCATTAGTTAATCAGATTGATAATGATAAAGAAATTAATCAATTGAAAATTAAATACATCAGACTACAAACGGACATTCAAAATTGTAATATTAGGATTGAATCAAATTAGACTAGTCATAGTATGTGTATATTGAAGAATCTCTACAATTAACATAATACACCTTATACGAAATGCGTTATAATTATCTATATAAATCAATGCTGTAGTTTCTAGTTTATAGCCCGAACATCCCTGTTCGGGCTTTTTTTATGATTTTTCACGTTCCACGCCTATTATTTGATCAATGTTTCACAACTTTGTTCATATCAGTTAAACAATCGTGGTTAATCATAGGGTCTAAAAAAACGGCTCCAAAAGCCTCTTTTTTCTGGTTCAGGCTCTACGTGTTCAGGAACAGGAATTCGCTTGTTTTCGATTACTTCAGGTTCTTTAGGTGGCATTGCTATCGCTTCTTCTTTTGCTTCTGCCGCTAGTTCAGGCTGTACCAATCCATGATCACCAGATTGAGTGATTTGGGGTTTTGGTGCTTCCAATAGACGTTGCATGGCTTCGATTTGTTCCTGATAGAATGATTCACGTTCTAGCGATTGATTTTCTCTAAGTAATGCCTGATTTAACTGTTTTTCCAGTATGTCAACTTGACGTTTTAGTAAGTCAACTTCTGTCAAGTTTTGACTGTTAATTGATTGACTTTGATTGACAGTAGTCTCTTTTTTTTGTGGTTCCCCAAAAACTCTTAAGGCTTCTACAAAGTCAATTAAGCCATCAGATCCTTTAGATAAATTCCCTTTGTTTATATGTGCATATATGGCTTGCCTTGAATATCCGTAAAGCTTGGCCAACTCTGAAACTGACAGTTTTTTCATTATGTAAACCAGTTTTAAACTTGTGTTAATACTTGACTGTTAACTTAACAATTTCAATTAACAATGTCATTGAAATCCAGCTTTTCTGAGTAAAGGAAGTAACTCCCTAAATTTTTCAGTATCCAAAAACATGTCAGCAATACGAATAGCAAATTGTTGATAGCTCTCTGTACCTTGAGAATATTTGCTCATTTCAGGCATTTCAGAAAGTTTTGCTGCAAATAAATAACGTTGAGCATCTGTCATTGGAATAAATAAATCAGGTGTTTGGGGATCTCTTTTAGAGTCTTTTACTGTCGGTTTACTTCCCTTTTTCGACTTAAATTTTAATTCTAGGTGTGTAAACTTACGTCCTGTTTTTATCAGTTCATATTTAACTGAATAAGGTGATTTCTCATTGATTTCATTGATAGCAGTATCTATTACACGTTTTTTTAAATCTTTAGTAGCTTCGTATTTATCGAATAAAGCTAAAGAATACCGTAGATCATCTAAACTAATTTTACAGTAACCAGTTGACTTAAATTGCATCATCATTTGATAAAAGCGGAAGCTATAAACACTGCCAAAACTTGCAACATCATCAAGTAAAAATTGAGTGAAATTCGCTTTTAATTCACTAAGCAAAGGCAAAATTCGACTATCAAAAACAAGTCTAGCGACGATGTCATCACTACGTCGACCAAAAGGCAAAGATTCTAATAAATTATATTTTCTCAACCCATTTATATAATTTTTATAATCCTCTGGATTCGGATATTTTGCTTTTAATCGAGCATCTGCATTCTTATCAAAGCGTAATACCTCTGATAGCCAATGAAATTCTAAAATCCCTGCATTAGTTTCAATGAGTAAAGTCTTTTTCATTAAATCTTTAGTAGCGTTTCGAATATCTCTTGTTGCTTGATCAGCATTGGCACCTAACCTAATAAAGTCCTCTCTTGTAATGTAATACGCTTGTTTAGGGTCTATTGGTTGGTTTTTAGGTATTTGTGCTAATGCCGATAAGAGCAAACGCTGTTCACTAACACTTAAATTATATGATGCTTTAACGATGGAATTGTCCATTACAACTAGATCATTATTCACCCGACAAATTGTCCTTATTAAAACTAATTAGGACTTTTCTAACATTGTCCTAGTTTTAAGTCAATCAATAAAGGGACAACTTTCTTATTTGTCCCCTTTCACCGACAATCCGTCCCCTTTTCACCGACAATCCGTCCCCCTTTCACCGACAATCCGTCCCCTTTCACCGACAATCCGTCCCCTTTAATAGTCACAAACCCTTATGACTATTAGCTTTGAAGGGGGTCTAAAAACATTTAAAAATAATAAAAAAAATAAAAAAGGAAGAAATTAAAAAAACTTGTGGATAACTATCTACTGTCATGAAAAATTGCCCTATGTTTTCGCTACGCTCAAACTCTATTGAATCTCGCTTTCGCTCGATTCTTTGGGGCAATTTTTTGGCTAATCACATTGAGAAGTCCATAAAAGCAACTATGAATTCGCTTCGCTCATAGTTTTTTTCACTCGCTTCGCTCGGTCTAGGTGCTAATGTCTGCATGGAAATATGAGTTTTCTAGGATTCAAGGCACTTAAAAACGGTTTTTCAACGAGTCTAGGCGCAACTTTTCGTTGTGTCGCTCGTAGACACTCGCTAATAAAATATTGATATTGTTTAAATATTCTTAATTAAAAGACAAAAAGGATAGGCTTAACGACCTCTACTAGAATCTTTAGCCTGTGATGAACCACGTACTAAGTCTTGTTGTGGTTCTTGTTGTGGTACGGCAAAGTTTGGATTTTCTTTATATTTTTCTACAAATTTGGCTTGTACCTGTGCCAATTTCTGCTCTAAATGCGGGTTATTGAATCTTTGCTCAAGCTGGGTTTTTAGAGCGTTATATGCCTGTTTTTGATCATGGTTTAGAGATTGATATAACGTATTAAAATCTAATTTATTCTCTGTCTTTTCATCAAAAGATTTTGATTTTTCAGACTCTTTTTCAATTTTTCGCTCGACTTGCCAAATATTTGAGGTGGCAGCAGATAGCTTATTTTTTTGCGTGTCGAGGGTGCTTGTTAGTTTTAAATAGTCCTCTTTCCAATGCAAAAATTCAGAGGTGGTGATAAGCCCTAAAAACTTCTCTTTAGGCTTGTTAGTTTCCATGTCTTGCAAGGTTTGCTGAATTTTTTCAATTTCTGCGATTAAAACGGCTTTTTCCGCATGTGCCTGTTCTAAATCTTTCTGCAAGTGGTCAAGAATGGGGTTGAATGGCTCTATTTTGCGTTCTAAGGCGTTTTTAGGCTCAATATGTACGTTTGCTTGTCCTGATTGCTCAAACTCTCTTTGTGGGCGTTTTAGGCTCTCTAGGTCGCTTAAAATCTTATCGGCCAGAATGATTTCTTGATCTAGCCCTTTAATTAATTGCTCATTTGCCAGTTTTTCAGCATTTCTAACCTTGATAGCATCGTTTTTCAGGCTGATTTCAGTATCTATGCCCTGTCTGCGAAGTTGTGTAACCTTGCTGCCTTCGTGCTGTGTGGCTTCAAGCCCTAAGCCTTGTGCCTTGTAACTGCGGTGATCGACACGTTCTAGGCTGCCGACTTGTTCTAGGTGGTGATTGCATAACTCGGCAAACTGTTCTCGCCAGTGTTCGACCTGTTGTTTGCCGTGATCGTTAAATTCTCTTGTTTTGTTTCCTAGTTCCCCACGTTCATTGATACTGCGGGTCGTCAGTAAGATATGGGCGTGATAATTTCGTTCATCGCTTCCACTGGCAGTATGTGGGGCATGAATAGCTGCATCCACCACAACCCCATGACGCTCTACAATTTTTTTACATAGCTCATCAAGCATCTTTTGCCGTTGCTCTTGATTGAGTTCTTGCGGGAAAGCAATTTCAAACTCTCTTGCCAGTTGTGAGTTTTTGCGACTCTCAACTTTTTCTACTTTGTTCCATAGTTGGTTACGGTCTAGCAATTCAGGATGTGTATGTTCAGGGGCATAGATTTTCTTGAGTTCCACGCCTGTTTTTTTGGTGTAATCCTGTTCCTTTCCCTGCCGTTCATCTATCAATTTTTCACCCGAACGATAGGCAGCAGCAGCTACGGCACTTCGGCCATCTGCTCTGCTAATGTTCTTCACTGAAAAATGATAAATTGCCATTTTCTCTTTTGTCTTTTTCCGCTTTTAAAAATCAACAATAACCAATAATAATTTTAGGGGTAAAGGGGGTATCCCTTTCGTACTTCCAAACTAATGAAATTAAGTTTGGGAAAGTGCGCCCTTCGGGAAAACCATTATAGCTTAGGAAGGCATTGAATCTCAATGGCAGGTATCCTATGCTTGAATGGTTTTTAAAGGCTTTGGAATCACAATGGGTATCGAATCTTTAGATCAGAAAATTGCAAAACAACAAGAGAAGTTAAACCAGTTAAAAGCGCAAAAACAGGCTGCTTTAGCAAGAGAAAAGGCAAAACAAAAAGCGCAAGAAAGAAAGGACGACACTAGACGTAAAATTTTGTTGGGTTCTTTCTTGATGAAACAAATGGAAGATGAAGCGCAGAAACAAAAAATACTCGCTGACCTGAACCAGTATTTGACCGAAGATCGTGACAGAAAGCTATTTGGACTTTAATGCTGCTAGCTTTTGTTTCCTTTCTTCAAAGTGTGCTTTAAGCCCATCATTGATTGGATGATCTGGATTTTTTGCTGCTTCTCTTTGAGCCTGAATGACTCTATTTCGGGCTTCTAAAATGCTTTCGGTCTTTTTCATGAAATTTTATCTCTTGAATAAAAAAATATGCTTTTAGATCTGATACCAATATAGACCAAGTCAATGAAAGAGATTGAAAAAGTGTAAAAAAATCACGAAAAATATTTTTTTTAGCGATGAGGTATAATCTTTTTATTTTTCAAAGAGAATCTAATGTCTGGATTTAAAAGCCTTTTTTATCACTATTATATTTGGCTGATCATCTTTATATTTACTGTTCTTAATTTTCTTGGATATAACTATATCAACTACTCAAACGCAGGAAATGTGTTTTTTATTGTATTTTTAAATTTGTTCTGCTTATTGTTTTTTACTTATCCATACTTAAGTAAATTAGAAAATAAAATTTCCGAAGAGGATTTCTTAAGTTTCTTAGATGTTCCTCAAGGAAAAATTAAATTTCCGAATATAACCAGTTTTCTAGGTGAACAAGCCTTAGGGTCACTTTTTGCAACATTAACAATAGTTTATGGAAGGGATATTTTTAAGGTAACTGAAAGTGGGGCAATCGCAGCAATATTTGTTTTTATTGTATTTTTAATAACTATAAGTATTACCACCCTATCTTTAACTAGGATTTCTTTACAAATAATAAATTTAAGATATTCAAAGATTCCAGAGTTATTATTGATTTTATTACTATTTTTTATTACTTATTGGTTATATGTTGGAGGTCTGAAATTAGCACCTACAGCTTAAAGAGATGGATGAAATTGATTCTAACATAGCGACTACGCATAAGAGGTTTTATGTTAAATAGCCCAAGTTATTGGGCTATTTCTTTTTTCTTTTTGTATAAAAGTTCAAAATTAACA
>NZ_JBIMCF010000045.1:0-8238 GCF_048551975.1 Acinetobacter johnsonii
GGCCATACTCTCCCACATAATCGGCTTGTTTTTTGATGAAAGCCAACTCTCGCGCTTTTGCACGGGCAACAGCTTGTGCATCATCTTCCTCTTGGTTTGACTTGAAGTTGAGCAGCAGCATGCCACTCAGGGCGACAAGGAAAAAGGCTAGATGTTTTTGAGTATATTTATTCACCTCGAACTTCCCCAAAGTCTTCAAGATCTGCTTCAATCCAACCTAATTCTTGAATCTCTTGATCTTTTTTCAGCACATACGCACTGGAAGCTTTAGCAAAATCTGCTTCTGAGAGCTTGAAGAATTCACGTGGCAATTCATAACCTGCTGTCTCATAGAAGTCCCTTCTTCGCCAGTATTCATTAAAGGTAGTAGCATAGGTTTTGAATTGTTTTTCGGCATATAGCGTCATTTCAGGCAAGCATTCTTTAGTCCAGTTGGTTTTTCCGTTGGTCTTGGTTTTGAGTAGCTTCTTAGCTGTAGCAAGCTGTTGGCCTGCTTGTGTCCGTGCGCCACGATCCATCGCCCAAACTTCAAAATGGCGAAGCATCTTTTTAATGTCTGCTATAGCCACTTCCTTTTTCGTGTCCGAAATGTATTTATTTATGGACTTCTTAAGCTCTTCTTGAATTTTTCCCATATCCTGAGTGGAGTAACGCCAAGTCCATCCAAAGTTCTTCTTCGGTACTTTAAAATTTTTGTTTTTTTCACTGATAGAGCGAATTTTGTGATTAAACCGCACCAATTCCATTGTGTAATGCGTGATTTTGACTTGGATGTGAGGCTGTCTAAGAATGAATTTGAAGTCTTGTTTATCTTGGAAGTATTTATAAATCAGATCTAATTCCTGATTTAGTTCTTCTTGAGTCCATGATAAGCCTTGTTGAACGCCAGTTTTTGTTGGAATACCAACTAAACGATGGTGCTCTCTTGTTCTTGGCGTTTTCACTAGCAGGTAAAAATGCCAAAGCCCTGATTCAAATAGATCGTGGTAAACAATCAAAGTGGCTACTGGCTTCCCTGAATTTAGGCGATCTGTGCGGATCTTCGTACTTAATTCTAGATCGTAGATTTTTTTTAATTCTTCAACCTTATTCTCGGCTCTGTCCAATCCCTTGATCTGAAAATTTGTCCAGAAATAAGCACCACGGGAAACGTGATACTTAATTTTTTGCATCGTGAACTTGGTGGTTGGGCTGAATGAAATCATGCGTTATTAACACTTCCACGTAATATGACAATACAGAAAAACCGTAATATGACAATACGGAATCTGCTCAAATATGACTCCATTATGCCTAAGTAATATGACAATAGAAATTCTTTTATTTAAGGCTTTTAGCCTTAATAACTGCCTAATAGTTTTGCGAAGCAAAACTCCAAAAAACTTCGTTTTTTGGTAAAAATCGGCACATGACGTAATGTGACAATTAAGCAATTCCTAGACGGTATTTGACATGCCGATTTTTCCACCGTAATCTGCTCCTAGCATTAATTCATTTTGGGAATGACCATCCTGTTTCTCTGTATTCATGATGGTCACCACCCATCATGAAAAGGCTTCAATTTTACTTAAAACACTAAGCCGTGCCCTTCGGGGATACTTACGGTGTCGGTTGAACAAGTAGCTTTTGTTCAACACTGAATATGATGTTTTTTATTCAGATGACTTAATTTGGTGGCTGGAGTAGCGGACCGCATACGAAAGTATGCTCAGTACGCTGCAACGGGGGCGGGGGCAATGAAAAAACCCTCTCTATCCTCAATCCTTCCTGTATGGGATTTTAAGTAATTGGGCGACAAGGAAACGGGAGCCTATAAGGTCAGAAATGGCTGAAATGGTGTGAGGTTGGGAACGGCCTTGCTAGATGAATTTCCGAAGAGGAAATTTTTCGAAACCCTCCACAAACGAAGACTGCGAGCACTGACAGGAGGTCGGCCTAGCGGAAGGCTAGGGTGCGTTAAAAGCAGCATGTGTCTGTGAGATTGCACAACATTTAAGTCGGTATTTATATTGGCTTTAAGATTGAGTGTTCTCAATCTTATGTTGGTCGGATTAATCCGAATCACAGGCTCATTGTCACACACGAGGGCTTCAATGTTCATCAGGAGGTGAACTGTCAAAACGTCCAACAGGGCGAGTTTGGTGGCACTATCGAGTCAAGTCTGAAAAGATGGCAGCTTGGTAGGTCGATGGATAGCTTAACCGTGTAAAGGCCTAACGAAAGTTTGATTACCTGCAAAGGGGGCTGTGTGGAAAGGCTTAACTGCTTTACCCATGTTGATCACGTTTATGCCAATATCCCGATGGATTCTTAAGGAGTTGCAGTTGGGGGAAAAAAGGAGGTAGTTAAACGTGCTAGTGGATAAGCGAAGTGAGTCATTAGTAGTGAAGTGGTAACTTGGGAAGGGACTTAATCAGATAACGTGCAAACTGGTAAAGCACGGGTGACAAGAGTACAGGTGACAGATGTACTAATGTGAGAGTCCTGAGAGCGAAGTTGAGTAGCGCATATAAGGCGGTTTTTTACCGTCGAAGTTGTGGTCAAAGAGTTCTTTTGAACACTTTGGCTAAGGAGAAGTTTAACCGCATCGAGCCTGAATCGGTGGTAAGGGTACGCTTGTTTTGCATAGCACGTAAGTGGTTTGCAATAACCTTTAAGGATTTCCTCACAAGAGTTCTTTAAGTCTTCTGCCAAAAATGGATCTGGCAAATCAAGAGGTTGATTTTTTAAGTTAAAAAATTGAAATGTGGTGTGAGAAACATTGGTAGTGTTTGACTTTGCTGTGGTGGCTTAGTCTGAACAAGTTAATGCTAGTGATCTACAATGGGTTTGGTCACCCTTTGAGTTATAGATCACGTCTTACCAGTTGGATAAATAATTGGTTAATGATCACACGGTCATGAAAAATAATAGTGCTGCACTCGTTTCCATAAGGTGCAGAAAAGACTTGTCTATATGCAGGTCAAAATCAGGGGAAACAACAAGGAATGAACCTTGTAAAAAAATGCTCTAATGTTAAGACCACACTTGCACCTTTGCAGTGTGGTCTTACTTTTCTTCAATGTCTGAACATTTGATTAGCTCTAAAAGCTCACTATTTGCGTTTTAAGGTCGTTTTCGCCATGAACAAGGAAATATAAAGAAAGGTAAGAAAAATTGAAAATAACGCAAACCATGAACTAGACTTAAATTAATCATACGAATTGAAATCTTCAAAACCTGCAGAATTCAAATTTTCATAAAATTAGCCTAAGCAAATATGTAAATGTAAAACCGTGGAACATATTTAAGATTGACCTAAATGACGCACAAAGGCGCTAAGATCTGATTTAGGCTCACTTGGTACACTTCATTTATCCTCTTTTAACCATTTGCTTACTGAGGTTTTACTCACTTTCAAAGTTTCAGCAATCTTTCTAATACTTAAGCCTTCTTCCTTTAACTTCTTTGCTTCCTTTCTCAATGGCTCAAACTGGGAAGAACGTACAGCTCCACCTTTCTTACCACCTAAACTACCTTTTCGAGTCTGACGATCAATAAACTCTTGATAACAGTAAGAGTCCTTTTTCCAACAATAACGGCTAATGCTCTTCGCAATATTTTTTATTTCGTTGTAGTCCAGTGGCTCAGTTAAACCCTCGTTAATACTTAAGCAATGATCAATCATCGTGTTTTGCCACTGTGCGTAGGTTTTCCCTCTAAATTTACGGACTTCAAGATAGGCAAACTCGCAAGCGGTATAGAAAACATAGCAATTTCTGCCAGCTTCTTTTGCTTCTTCCTTCGAAAATTTTACTAATTCTTTTCTAGGATCTTCCCTTTTGGGAGGAATTTTTAATATTTGGGCTAACTCATAAAGGGTGTACGGTTCATCACGAAGGTGTGTTGTTCTCCAATTGGGAGAAACGGGGTTTTTAGAAAGTAACCCTGCATAACCTCGGTCTGCATCAAAGGCTTCTGTGAGTTCGATCTTTATATGGTTATAAAAATTTAATGATTTCTGAGGCTTATCATTTGCAGAACTTTTCCTACCATACTTGACTTCGTACCGTTCTTGGCTTCCTTCTGGTAAGCCACGGGTGTCAATAATCGGGTACTTTAGCTTGAAATAGGCGTGAGCCTTACCGTTGTCAAAATTAGCTACAACGAAGTTTGGAAGCGGTAAACCAATCCGACAATAGACTATTTCCGTTAAGGCATTTTCATAATCCAAATCTAGAATGATGAAGGTTTTACGGAAATGTGTATTGAATTGAATATAAGGGTAGTGCAAAGCTTTCTGTCTAACACTCATAGTTAGACGGCTGCCCTTTTCTTTTACACAATATGGTTTAAAGGGCAATACGCCCAATATTTGTTCTTCAAAAGAACTTTTACATTTTTCGGTCAATGTTTTATCCAATTTGCATTGTTTTTTACCAAAGCAATAGATAAAATGACCAAAGATTCTAGGGGCGGTCATTCTAATGCTCTGTCCTGAAGAAAAAGCCCTACTCGCCAAAGTTCTGGGCTTTTTTTTCGTCTTTTAAAAACTGTTAATTATTTCAAATGATAAGTTAATAAAAATTATTTCGAAATCTATCAATACGGATTACCCTACGTCAATTCCTTCTCACATACTTTAATGGCTAGTCCTGATTTTTACTTTCAGATATATCTAAAAAATGTTTGCGCTTTACTTGTGCAACAATAGGTTGAGGGTCAATCCCATTAACTTTTAGTTCTGCAAGCAAAGTTATAACTATCGCTAAATTTAAGGGTAGAACTTCTTTACTTTTGTAATTCGTAACTGTATTAGGGTGCATTCCTATTAGAGATGCAAAGTCCTTAATACTTAAACCAATTTTAATAAGCTCTATCTGAAACTCACTGTAAGTCATAACAATTAATATCTATGTTAATTTCAACAAATATAGCATTAAAAAATGTGGAAACAAATAAATAATGTGCTTAATGAGGTCCTAAAAAGCGATCTCCGTTAAAATGAATCATGTGTTCAGGCTCATTTGCTAGCCACACCTCAGTTTCCCATGCGACTTCTGCTGAATATTTTCTAAACGTAGCTCTGTCGGGGAATGCTGTGACATACACACAGCCTAAATTCGTACTCGCCAACATAGCCTGTAGTTCTTGCCATCTTTTTTCTGAAATTGGACCATGTGAAGTAACGGCTTCTATTAGATATAGCCACTTTTTTTCAGGATCATAAGCCACAATGTCAGGCAGTTTATCTTTGGCAAGTTCAGGAATTCCTAATTTTCCGAACCAAATTGAGTTCAAGTATGCAAATTTTCCCCCTGTCCCGTCGATACTTGCAGTGTCCCCAACATAAAGAAGTCGTGTGTCGTCTCCTGCAAATTGAGGTAAAAATCTATGGATAATATCGGCTTGTAATTGGTTATGAGCACCTGCCGAAAGACGAAGTGGCTCTGCCATGTATGGCAGATTAACTAATACTTGTGTCTTAGCAACTCGTTTTTTATGTGCTTTAAGCAATGACTTAGCCTTAACTGCATGAGCTTCCGCATCAATTTGCCAATCACCATCAGGAATTTTTTTCAAAATTTCTATTACTTCATCATTCAGACTGTAGTTAGTTTGACCGCTATTCGTTGGTCTAAATAAATCATCTCTATTTTTCGTTACAAGTCCATGTTGCATGAATTGATGTAGTGTCTGGCGTCTGATAGTTTCACGAGTATTTGGCTTATATTCCTTTCCATAACACTCAGCCATAAACGTCATTAAATCTACAGTACGATATAACTTATTCGTAACACTATCCCAATCATCTAAAGGTTTGAGATGTGCTAAAGCAAGTAAAGTAAGACATGCTCTTTCATTTTGTTGAGCTACAGGTAAGCCAAAAGCTTTTAATAACTTCTGTGCTTGATCAATTTTAGACTGCATATCTTGATTCATGTTTAATCCGTTCTTTTAAAAATTCATCCGTTTGGTCTTCTGTCATTCGACCTTTCAACCAATCAGAACCTAACTTTTCAATTACTTCTTTCGAGCAAAGTTTCAAAGTTTTTAGTTCTGTGGCATTAACTTGGGTGTTCCCTGAAATAGTTCTAAAGTAAGTATCAAAAAGGTTAGAACGTAATATCAAAGCTAAACCATAAGCTTCTTCAAGCGTCATATCTCGTTCTTTATGTCCAATAAAATTAATGTGGTTCTCTAAAGCCACAAAATCTTTTTCAAAATTAGAAGCTTCATACACAGAAGCACCTATTCTCTTTTTCTCATCTTTAGAACTAATTCTACGAATTAGGACATAGTTTTTATTAGGTACTAACCACTTAGTCGCACCCTCAATTAAATAAAATCTCTTATCCTTCTTATGAGATCCATCAAATACAACTTTTAAACCCTGTAAGTTATGCGCATTAATCAAAGGTAATGAATCAGTTTGAGTAGGTTCTAAAAACTCTTTTGAACGATATTCAACTACTGGACCTGTTGAAATAAAGTAGCCCATTTCCTCAAATGTATTTCCCCAACTTTCAACCAAAGATAAAACTTCTGCATCTTCTTGGCTTTCAGGAATACGAATAAAAGACTCACTAGACGTACTGTCTAAAAGTAGATCAGAATCATAATTGTTAATCTCTGATTCATTGAGATCACCAACACCATTTGATGATGAAACACGGATATTAGATTGCTTTAAATCCTTCACAATTTTAAAGATGACATTTTCCTGAAGTACATCACTTTCCTTAAAAGCATCTCTTCTTGACTTAAAGATATGAATTGAATCCAAGTTATTGTTTTTGATTAAATATTTTCTAAATCCCTTAAAATATAGTCCATTAGTAAAACTACGAGGAGTAATAAAAATAAGCTCTCCTTTTGGAGCTAACAAGCTTAATGCTTTAGCAACGAACAAAGCATAAATATTTGGATCACCCTTAAATAAATGAGCCATTGATTTGGCATAAGGTGAAGTTTTCGCTGAATATTTAAAATATGGTGGATTAATACAACAGACATCGTAGCTCTGAGTATTATTTTCCAAAATAAAATCTTGGTTAAAAACCTCATAACTAAATGAGATTCCTTCATTTTCTTTAGAGAAAGTATCTAAATTCTCTTTTAATAATGGGATGACTAAATCATCTTTCTCATAGGCAGTTAAATGTAATTTTTTAAAACCCAATTCTTTTAATTTTAATAATGCGGAAATCCCCAAAATACCTGCACCTGCACCTGCATCTAAAACACTAATAGATTGGCTCTTGTCCTTATCAAGAGTAATCAAACTAGCCATGAATGTTGCTATTTCACTAGGTGTAAAGAACTGCCCTAACTCCTTTTTTTCAGTAGGAGCTTTCGTCTGTAGAAAATGGCTTTGGGTAATAGAGATGTTTGAGATCATAAGTAAATCTTAAATGGGACAGCGTAATTGTAGTGGATCGCATGAAATAAACAGTAAATAGTTAGCTAATAACGAGCCTTTACTCATTAAATACTGCACTGACAACCCGACTGAACAAGCCTATCCCCTTTGGTCTCTTTTTTTCTTCAATTAAGGGCTTCGGAATTGGTTGATCTTCTTCCTTTTTCTCAGGCTCAGGTATCCTAGAAGGAAATGGATCACTTTGTTGTTTCTCTACACTTTCTTGTACTGACGATTTAGGAGCTGTTAAAAGGGTTTGTAATAAATGAATACTACTATCCTTAGTTTTGATTTGTTCCTTCAAGAAATCTTCTGTTTCTTCGGCTTTTCTAAGCTGTTTTTGTAGCATTTCAACTTGTAACCTTAAGGTGTCTACTTCTGTCTGCTGTTGTACCTGAGTAGACTGTAACGTAGTTACATTTTTATTTCTTTCACTTGGTTCACCAAAGACTCTAATCGCTTCTGAAAAATCTATTTTTCCATCACTACCTTTGCTCAAATCCCCTTTATTTATGCGTTTGTAAATGCTTTGTCGGTTTAATCCATATAGCTTTGCAAGCTCCCCTACTGTCATTTTTTTCATGCGTTACACCTACAATCCCCTAATGTCTAGAATATACACTCAGGCGACAGAGGAGGGCTACATTTTTGGTCAATGTTTTAATATGAAGGAATATTTTTTTCTAAAATCAAACTCACTCTTGAACTCTGCCAGTTTTCAAGTCGTATTCTTTCTTATGGCCATACTCTCCCACATAATCGGCTTGTTTTTTGATGAAAGCCAACTCTCGCGCTTTTGCACGGGCAACAGCTTGTGCATCATCTTCCTCTTGGTT
>NZ_JBIMCF010000046.1:0-7929 GCF_048551975.1 Acinetobacter johnsonii
CACTAATTTAATTCTCTTATCTATTCAATAAATAATAATACTATAACGATTTTATTGGAGGTTTTTTGATTCTATTTAACATAATGGTGGTTATACGAAACGCATATAAAAATAGTTTTATATTTCAAAAAGTTATGCTATAAAAAATCGGGGACGCAAACCCGAAAAGCCGACTTGGAAACAAGTCGGCTTTTTTATGAGCGATTTTGATAGTTCTTGCCAATAATTTTGTTTAAAAAGTAGTCGATTTTGCGGTTTTTCTAATATTCTCAACGTCCCAGGATCTAAAATTATCCCCATTTCCTGCTGATAAACCTGGGACAGTTTTTAGCCTATCTTGTACGCATATGCTAACAACAATTCCGGCCCTTTGCGTCTATACGCAATAATAGAATTTTCATATGATTAAGTGGTCAGGAACAGGAAGTTCCATATAATTAAAAATAAGCACCAGGATGGCGCTATATAAGACACGCAAGAGCACAGAGACCTAATGTTCCAATAAAAAACCCTGGCAGGATGCCGGGGTTTTTTATTGTTTATCCTTTCTCATTTGCAAAAACAAGCATAATGCCCTTGAAATATAGACTATACTTGACGAATCACTCGTTTAAAAAATGCGAATGCATCCTCGGCCCCTTGTAACGCTTGTTGCCGCTGTTCTGATGTTAATTCTAGACCATCTAGCTGCTCTTTAAATTTGCGCCAATGTCTCATTCGCCCTTCTTCATGCGCAGCCAAATGTCTGGCTCCATAAGAATCACTTAGATTCAGCTTTTGTGCCTCTTTACACAAAATTGCTGCACCTAAATTTGAGCCCTCAGAACAGTACAGCCAGCCAATAGCCTCAAAACCACTTGGATTAGGTTGCTCCTCGACCATTGAAACTGGATTAACATTAAGATCTTGCATATCCTTAGAGATTTGCTTTAAGCGTGATAGCTGACTCAGACCTTCGATTTTATAGTTCCAATCAAGATCATCATAGATAGGCTTTAGAGTCTTCTGAAAGATATCTTGCGCTTGCAAAAACTTACTATAATTCTCAACAGAGGCAAACGGGTGCATAGATAAAACAAGCGCATCTACACTATCATGTGTTTGACGGGAATACTTTTTTAATGCTTCACTAAGCGGTAAATTCATAATAGTTCCTAAAAGTGTGTGGTTGTTAGATATGATGAGTGTGGTTGTGTTTTATGATGCTATGTTCAAGTTCCCCCCTGAATTGGACAATGCGCTACTGATTTTAGCTGATTCGCTAAAACTCGTAAGTTAGACCCACCTTATAATTTCTACCAGGTGCGGTGAATCTCTCAATACCAACGCCTTTATCATCTACCATAGAGTTGACGTTTAATTCTGCCAATGAGCGTAGGCTGTCCCACGGAACATAATTGGTATTAAAGAGGTTAAATATTCCTGCTGATAGTTTTAATTGTGAGCCTATTTTTTTACTGCCATAGACATCATAGACATAGGCTGATTTAGACCTATCAATATGTTTGTAAGGCGCTATATACTCCTGATAAGGTGAATTAAAGCCATTAGATTCTAAATTAACAACCTTTGCATCATTGGGATGCTTTCTGCCTAAATACCTCAGGTTTCCTGATAACTGCCAATCTTTTTTAGAGGATTGATACCCTATACCTAACATCGCATTCAAAGGCTGAGTAGCCAGTAGGTTGGTTCCTTTATCGCTTTCGTCTTTAGCATAATTTAAATTAGCAAACACCTTGATATCGCCCTCTGTATCAACCAATTGAGCAATATCCCACATACCACCTAAGCGTATACCATACGTCTTTGCATTGCCGATATTCTTAGCGCCAATCATATTGACAGTATGAGGGGAACATACAGGCTTACCACTCGAATAGTCTTCGTAGCATCTTTCTTGTTCTTCCTGATAATTTAATAAGCTAATAAAGTCGCTATATTTCGTATAAAAACCAGTAGCTTTAAAGCTAAAATCCTTATATTCACCTCGCAAACTTATTTCATGGTTAAGTGATTTCTCAGGCTTTAGGTGAAAATTAGGCGTTAAACTGTTTCCCATCATCTCAAATGCAGAATACATCTGACTTGTCGCTGGCGCCATAAAGCCGGTAGATATTTGATACTGTGCCTGCAAATCAGGGGTTAGTTCGTAATTAACGGAGAACATTCCTCCTATGTTACTCATTGTTTTATTGTGATCAAATTCACCGTTTTCGTAGGCGATACGCACAGGATAATATTTGCTGGATTTTTCAATCCCTTTTTTATTAATCTCATCCATATAGGGCTTATAGTTATAGTGGTCATACCGAATGCCAAGCACTGTATCTAGCTTATCGGTGAGGTTGATTTTATCCTGAACAGCAATATTAAATACGTCTTGTTTCACCGATGGACCAAGGAAATCATACCAAGATTCAGTTGTGCCCGAAGAAGGAATAAATGATTCCTCTAAGATAAGCTTATGATCTTTTTTTGCATACTTTGTATTTACTGAAAATATATGCTCACCGAATTTTTCAGTTTGTACAGGAAAACTGCTCGCTGTGATACTTAGTTGCAAAGTCTTATCTATTTGAGGACGATGCTTTAAACCATCTAGCCTGTAATTATCCGTCCCCCAATCTTGGCTATAGGTTTCTGTATTTGCAGCGGCTTTAGCCTTTTGGTAGTTTAGGCTGGTATCTATTTGGTCAATTAATTCACTGTTAGAAGGGATGTACCTATGACTTATGCCATAGCTCTCTAATTCGACGTTGTCTTTACCAATTCTTGGTGAAAAAGTCTTTCTTGAAAAGTTATTAGATAGCGTATCTGTTTTTTGCTTTGTAGCATGAAAGCCTAACCTACTCTCTTCATTCAAATGGACATACAGTTTCGCTAACGCCGCTTCTGTTTCGTAAGTCAAGGGATCAGGCAATATCGCTGCTGTATTGCTTCTATAACCCGTGCGGGGATAAGCATAGTCTGGATCATTGATAAAGTCATATGCAGGATTAAGCTTTTCTTTATCAAAACCTATCATACGATGATTTTTCGTTTCATGGCCTCTACGATGCACGTAATTAATTATTGCTTCAAGCTTATCGTTCCTTCCTGCCAAACCAAAGGATTCGCTGATCTCTTCATTGCTGCTGCTATAACCTGTTTTGGCATAGCCGCCAAGTTGACGATTAGGTTTTATTAAATCTTCTGGGTCTTTGGTTTTGAAACTAACAGCCCCTCCCATTGCACCACTGCCTGAATTAAAAGAATCAGAACCAACCTCAAACGCTACCTCAGATAAAATTTCCACATCAGGGGACAGCCGCCCTTCAAACATGTAACCATAGGCTGAAAATATCTCGTTAACTTGCTTATCTGGCAGGCTAACGCCATCTAGGTTTAACGCTACTCTATTGCCATCCACACCTCTGATAGCGTAGCCATTACTACCATATCGACCTGCATCTGACACACTTATATCAGGGTTATAACGAACTAAGTCTTTATTACTATCAATCAAGTTATCTGAAATGGTTTTGGCTGTTTTGATGTCGTCCCCTACGTTTATAGGGGGATTTTTTTTAGCATAAACAGTGATTTTGTCCATGTATAATGTCGGTAGATCTTCTTCTTTCTGCTGAATATCCGCTAAGGCAGATTGATACATTAAAGTCCCAACAAGAATACTTAATAGGGTTTTAGACCTAATTTCGAGAATAGGTATATGTATCGACTTTCTATAAGCTGAACCCTTGAGCATCCCCAATTTCCTGTAGTAAAAATTAACTACCACTCTCTTCACATCTACATTGTCGTTAAAGAAAGCAGCATTAACCATTGTTAACATTGTGCTTACACTATAAAATATTTTGATTACAATGTAAATGACAATCATTATCATAAATAGAATAAGTAATCTGAGAGGGTTTTGCTTTTTATAAAGTAGGGAGTGAAAGAGACATCTTGTGATAATAATAGGAGTTAGGCATCGGGTAATCGAGACATCCATATCGCAACAGTGATACATATCACACATGTAGCCCAAGCAAGCCATTGCCAATTATCAGAAAATCGGTAGAACAACATACCGCAAGAAAGCGCCATCATTGACCAGGCCAAATATTTAGCTTTACGCGGAATTGCACGATGCTGCTGCCAGTCAATGACCATTTTGCCAAATATTTTATGATTAAGAAGCCAGTTATTAAATTTAATGGAACCTTTGGCCCAACAGGTGGCAGTAAGCAAAATAAAGGGGGTGGTGGGTAGGACTGGAAGAACAATTCCGATTAAACCTAGTATAAAAAAAACAGCGCCTAGAATCATAAATATTAGGCGAACGAAACGGTTATGGTGCATCTGACTATGGGCTATTTCTTTCTGTAACGTCTTTTGCTGGGGAGAGGGATATATGTTGTCCATGAGAAAGCAGCTCGATAATCATGCGGTAAATACAAATTATTCAATAAATCATTAATTATCTAGCTAAAATATAGACAAATTAACAATTCCTAACTTTGCATTATAAGTGATAATCATTACCATTAACAAGAAAAGCTTAGAATTAATTGATATTCTGTGGCCAGTCCTCATCACGAACACCTCTTGTACCAGCTATGCTTTAGCCCTGCTTGATCTATACTAAAGGGGGATGAACAATTTAGATATTTAGATTCCATAGCATCTAAGCAACCTTAGTAAAATTGCACTTATATTTAGAAATACTAGATCATATAAAAACCATTATTTAACATAAAATCTCATCTACGAAATCCAGATTCAAGACATAAAAAAGCCCGACATCCTGTCGGGCTTTTTTAGATTGGGTTGCTCGTCTTGCTGATCTCGTGCTGCCCATTCCTTGCGCTACTTTCTTATTCTTGTTTTTCTGGAAACATCCTGTTCCCTATATAGCCATCATAGGATTAATGCCTTGAATTACCAATCCGCAAAATCCTTAAATCTGTGTAAGTTTTAGCTTACAAAGTTGGCTTATTTTATCCCAAGAGTTGTCCGCAGAAATTGGGGATTATTTCTGAATTGTGAACCTTGATAAATCAGGAAAAACTGCAAAAGAGAATGTTTTTTGATCAATTTTATTGGCTAAAAGGTAAGCGTCCGCTGAGCCCCACTTTTTCTAACTCATTAATACCGCGATAGTGTCCACTAAATTTTAAGTGGACACCTATTTATGGATTTAAAGACAGTTATAGACAGCACACCAACGCTAAAAAAGCCTCGTCGAACCTTCACTGCTGAATTTAAACATCAACTTATTCAGCAATGCCAGCAGCCAGATACATCAGTGGCCAAGGTCGCAATGCAACATCAGATCAATGCCAATCTGTTGCATAAATGGATTCGTCAATCCAGATCAATACCCCCTGCATTAACACCCCCACCTAGTCCACAGACTGACTTTCTTCCGGTCATGCTTCACCCGACTCCAGCCAAACAAGACGCACCTCCGCTATCTGTGCCGGAGAAGAATACTGTCGCTCATATCAGAATTCCACTGCATCAGAAACAATGTTCTGCAAGAGATCAGGTGATCGAAATCGAATGGCCAGTGGAATCGGCCAAGGAGTTGCTACTTTTACTTCAGGGCTTGATCAAATGATCCGTATCGATGAAATCTGGCTCTCTACCCAGCCGATGGATATGCGTGCGGGTATGGATACGGCTATGGCGCAGGTGGTGAGAGCCTTTGGCTACATCAAACCGCATTGTGCTTACCTGTTCTGTAATAAACGTGGCCATCGCATGAAAGTGCTGGTACATGATGGACTGGGGATCTGGCTGTGTGCCCGGCGGTTGGAACAGGGCAAATTTCACTGGGCTAAAGTTCACCAGGGTGAAAGCGTAGCCCTCAGCCCGGAACAGTTACAGGCACTGATCCAGGGTTTGCCCTGGCAGCGCATTGGACGACAGCAGGTGGTCACAATGCTCTAAACCAGGCTCGACCATTCTGCCATCCTCCAAACGTTCTATTTCATTCTTCTCATGACCTCAGGCATACTGCGGTCATGAATACGCTGCCAGATTTAAGCCAACTGACCCATGAACAACTGCTGGAATTTACCCAGCAGTTGGCGATGCAGCATCAACAACTCGCAGAAGATAAACAACAATTAGATGTTCAAGTTCAACATCTGGAAGTATCAAATCAACAATTAGATGCCAAAGTTCAACATCTTGAAGTCACCAATCAGCAATTAGATTCTAAAGTTCAGCATCTTTCTATTCTCAATCAAAAATACGAGCATGAACTGGCGCTGTTTAAACAGCACAAATTCGGTAGTAAAAACGAACATCTCACCGCAAAACAAATCCATCTGTGGGATGAGGCGGTCGAAGAAGATATCGCAGCAGTCGATCTGGAACTGGAGCGAGTGAATGCAGATAAAACCGATGCAGCAACACAGAAAGCCACAGTCAACAAACCTAAACGTCGACTGCTACCCGATCATCTACACACCATCCGTATTGAGCATGAACCTGCATCAACCCAATGCAGTTGTGGCTGCCAGTTACGTCGTATCGGCGAAGATATCAGTGAAAAACTGCATTTCAGACCGGCACAGTTCTATAAGGAACAGCATGTACGTGGCAAATGGGTCTGTGATCAGTGTGACACCCTGACTCAGCAAGCGATGCCCGCCTATGTGATTGATAAAGGTATTGCCAGTCCTGAACTGCTCAGCCATGTGCTGGTATCGAAGTATGCCGATCATTTGCCGCTGTACCGTCAGCGCCTGATCTATCATCGGGCGGGCATTGATCTGTCCAGATCCACGTTATCTGACTGGATAGGTCGCTGCGGTGTGGAACTGGAACCTCTGGCCAATGCCTTAAAACAGGTGGTGCTGCAACAGCGGGTGATCCATGCCGATGAAACGCCGGTCACCATTATGCGGATGGGTGAGAATGAGAAAAAACCGAAGAAAGGTTATGTCTGGGCCTATGCCACCACACAGCACAATCCAGTTCAAGCGGTGATCTATGACTTTCAGGATAGCCGTTCTGGTCAGCATGCAGAAGAGTTCCTGAATGGCTGGCAGGGGCATCTGGTCTGTGATGATTACAGTGGTTATAAAGCACGCTTTAAATCAGGCGATGTCATTGAGGTGGGCTGCATGGCGCATGCGCGTCGTAAATTCCATGAACTGCATGTGACCGGGAAAAGTCAGGTCGCTGAACAGGCCTTAGTGCTGATTCAGAAACTGTATGCGATAGAAGCAGAACTCAGGAAAAAGACCGATGGTACAGCAGAACAGCGCCGCGAATATCGGCAAAAGCATAGTCAACCGGTGATGCAACAACTGTATGAATGGCTCAACCAACATTATCTGACGGTGCCATCGAGTTCTCCAACTGCCAAGGCGATCAATTACAGCCTAAAACGTTGGCAGGCACTCTGCCGCTATCTGGATGATGGTAATTTGCCTATAGATAATAACTGGATTGAAAATCAGATGCGCCCCTGGGCGTTGGGACGTAAGAACTGGCTGTTTGCTGGCTCGCTGCGCAGCGGCCAACGAGCTGCCAATATCATGACTTTAATCCAGTCAGCAAAGCTGAATGGACTGGATCCGTATGCCTATTTAAGTGATGTGCTGAAAAGGCTGCCAACGCATAAAGTGACCCAAATAGAAGAATTACTGCCACACCGCTGGAAATCCGACCAAAATTAAAAAATAGGCATGGGATTCAGCGGACGCTTACGCTAAAAGTTACCGTTTTGCTTAAAAAGAAACCGACTTGTTTCCAAGTCGGCTTTTTAGGTTTTGCGTCCCAATTTTTTATAGCATAACTTTTTGAAATATAAAACTATTTATGATTACTGTTATTCACCAATTAAAATGTCTATGCGATAAACCATTTAAAATGTCCTGTTTTTAACCATAAGAGTCAAGCACAGGATTTAAATTTCTTTGTTCA
>NZ_JBIMCF010000047.1:0-6301 GCF_048551975.1 Acinetobacter johnsonii
TTTTTCATGAAATGCGCACTTACGACTTGAACAAAGTTCAAGTCAAAGTTGCGCAAGGGGACACCCCTTAACCCCAAAAAACTGCTACGCAATTTTTAAAAGCAAAAAGCAAAACCATCACAAGGCTAAGGCATGGCAATTTATCACTGTACGACGAAGACCGTTAACCGAAGTTCAGGACGAACTGCGGTTGCTTCTATGGCTTATCGTGCAGGAGAAAAATTAAAAGATGAACGGACAGGATTAACGCACGACTTTACGAGAAAAGAAGGTGTGGTTTATACCGAAATTATTTCTAATTTGGATGCCGAATTAGACCGAAGCCAAGTCTGGAATATGGCAGAAAAATCAGAGAACCGAAAAGATGCACGAACAGCACGTGAATGGGTGATTGCTTTACCTGATGAATTAGATGAGGAACAACGAAAAGAACTGGCCAAAGAGTTTGCGCAATCTTTAGTAGACCGTTATGGCGTGATTGCGGATTTAGCCATTCATGCGCCTAGTCAGAATGGCAGTGATAAAAACCATCATGCACATATCTTACTGACAACGCGCAAGGCCGAATTAGATCCAAAGCAGAATTTAGTTCTTAAGGATAAAGCCGATATTGAATTAAGTAATACCAAAAGAAAAACATTGGGCATGGGAACAAGCCAGGAAGAAATTAAACAGATCCGCTCCACCTGGGCAAACCTAGCGAATCATGCCCTCGAACATGCAGGGTATCGGGAAAGAATCGACCACCGCAGCTATGCCGATCAAGGTAATCAGCTACAAGCCACTATCCATGAGGGTAGCAAGGTCACGCAGATGCGCAGGAAAGGCATAGATACTGAGATCAGTCGTTTCAACGACACGATTAAACAGCAGAACAGCCAACAGCTCCAAAACAAACAACAGCATAAAGAAAAGACCTTAGAACAAGGATTCAATCGTGTTGAGCAAGGCTTTGAGCAATGGAAGAAAGAACAGGAAGTTAAACGCCTAGAACTGGAACGCAAACAGCAATTGAAACTACAGCAAGAACAAGCCATGAAGCAGAAACACCGCAAGAGCATGAAGAGAAGTGGACCATCGCTATGAGCAGCCAAAATGATTTAGATGATCAGTTGTATATTCTATTAGCCTCTATGAAAGAATATAGAGAAGCTATAGCAGACGATAACAAGCGATTAGAGACGTTTTACAACAAAGTAGCTAGTGGGGTACTAGAACAAAGCAAAAAGACCCTAAATAACGCAAATCAGGAAGCTATACGTGCCCTTCAAGGTCGTATTCATGAACTAGACAAAGCTACCGACAAATTGAACTACAGATTCATTGCCTTGTTGTGTGCAATTTTCCTTAGTCTGGTACTGGTTTTCCTGTCTTTTATATTTTTATTCATTCCAAGTTTTGATGAGATCAAGGAACGTCGTGCAGAGGCAGCGTGGCTAGAACAAAGATATAATTTAGATATTAGAAATTGTAATGATAAATCTTGTGTCCGAGTTATGAAAAATGACTGTCATGGAACGAATAAGGATTACTGTGTTATTGACCCTAAATAAATACTGGCAAGTACTTTGCTCGGTTCTTTTCTTAATCTTATTGCTACCGAATATCGCAAAGTGGCTCGACTTTGAGATATGGCAATAGCCATGTCTCAAAGTATCGAGCTTTACTTTTCATTCTTTATGTCCTATCTATTTGCTATAGGGAAGCATACTTTATAGCACTGATAGTGGAATTAATAATGAGAAGGTATTTGATTTTCCTAGCTTTTATAATAATGATTTTTATTTTAGCTCTCGTTGTTAAACTCGATAATGATCGGAAAAAATTTGAAGTATTCAATGAAGTAGAGACAACAAGCAAGTTTATACAAAAAAAACCATAGTTTTTTTATGGTTTTTTAAATACTTTATAAAATATAAATCCTTATTTGAGTTTCCATAACCCAGTATTCCATGACTGGGCTTTTTTTTATATTTTCAAATAGTGTTTTAGTAAAAATCAATCAAATTTCGTATAACTACCATTATGTTAAATAGAGCTTCATCTGTGTTGCTCTCATAAAAGCTTAGCTAAAATACCAAAACCAGAAAGCGACCAACACACCTAGTGAAAGGACTGAAGCAAACAGGGTGAACCATGAATGTGATTGTGTCCCCCAAAACATACGCTTTGCTAGCCATTTTTTAAGTAGAACACTATTCAGTGTCAGTGCTGTCAAGTGTAGTAATACAGTAGCTAAAAACAGATTTGCGAATAGTTCATGCACTTCTTTTAAACTGTGGCTATGCGTATAGTCTGTTAAAAAGCCTGCCAGTACAGTTAAGGGCATCAGGCAAAAAACACCCAGTATGCTCAGCTGAAACAGGCTGGAACTGGCTGCTTTTAAAAATGCTGGGGAAAGCCATTGCTGCGGTTGCGCCCAATAGCGCTGCACAAATGGCTTGATCACATTAAATCGACGGCTCGCCCCTGAAGGCTGAGTATGAGCAAATCGAGAAGCAAGAAACTGCCATAAAATTCTTAATATCAGGCTAATACCAAGTGTATAGCCAAACGCCATATGCACTTGATGCCATTCTTCTGCATCCCCCGTGAGATAAGCCCCAGTAAAGCTCAAAATAATGACGATATGCAGAAATCGAATCAGTAAATCTGTAGAAGATGTTGCTGTGTTCTGAGCCATAAAAAACCTTTGTTGACTGTATTTTAGTTGCAGAATAGCAGCTCAAGCTGAGGTTAATATTAAAAATACAGTCAAAAAAATTGCGCTCATTAGAGCGCAATTTTAAAATTGGAAGATCATGTGAATATTAATTTTGTCTACCATTAGCTTAATATGGATTATACGAAGCCTGAACATTGGAGTCGGTTTTTTTAATACGTATAACACCCATTATTAAACAAGGTTATTTTAAATGTAATGGATATGCATCAGTAGTGACTTATATTCTCTATTGTCTAGCTCAATTAAGGTTTACAGATAAAATATTTACTATAATCATTCTGATAACAGCAAGGGACTATATTGTGCGCCATTCTTATCATATCGAAAAACATTATATTGAACGGTCAGGGTGGCTACGTGCGGCTGTACTAGGGGCTAATGATGGGATTATTTCTGTAACAAGCCTAGTAGTCGGAATAGCAGCCAGTGGTGCTTCTTCTCAAACATTATTAGTAACATGTGTTGCGGGATTAATTTCTGGGGCGGCTTCAATGGCTGCAGGTGAATATATTTCCGTTAAATCACAACAAGATATTGAAAAAAATGATCTGAAAATGGAGGCACGTGAGTTAAAACTCCATCCTGAACATGAACTGCAAGAACTAAAAAATATTTATATACAACGTGGTTTAGAACCAACTTTAGCTGAAGATGTCGCTAAACAACTAACTATGCATAATGCTTTAGATGCACATGCTCGTGATGAAATTGGCATTTCAGATCATACCTCTGCCAAGCCATTTCTAGCGGCATCTTCTTCAGCCCTCGCATTTTCTGTAGGTTCATTATTTCCTTTAATTTCAATGATGCTTCTGCCTGAACAATATTTAGATAAAGGTGTCATGCTGATTGGCGTTTTAACTCTCGGAATTATGGGAGCATTGGCGAGTTATGCTGGCGGTGTAAGTATCTGGAGAGGTTCTGTTCGGGTTATGATTTGGGGAATTGTCGCAATGTTATTCAGTGCTTGGATCGGATCACTATTTAATGTTGCTGTGACCTAATATACTTTGTGTATCTGATCACAATATTTTAATCCAATAAATTATTATAGGTTTTGAGTAGTTATTATTCATGAGTTCTCCTAACTTTTAGATACTTATATTACATATGATCTAACCTGATTAGAGGTCAAAACTAAGATACTCAATCATCTGCTTCAAAGATTTTTAAAATTAACATAATACACCTTATACGAAATACTCTTCATTTCTCTTTAAAATTCTGTGTTTTATGTTGATGTAAAAAGCCCAATCCTTCCCGATTGGGCTTTTTCTTTTATTTTTCACGTTCCACGCCTATTATTTAAGCAATGTTTCACAACTTTGATTAGCTCCAGTAAATAATTAAAACCTAGATAATAAGAACCGAGCGAGTGTCTACGAGCGATTGAGCATCATCAAAATTTCGCCCTCGCCTTTTCTCTGATTACAAGCCCCCTTTCGATTTTAAACGGTAGGTACAGAGCATCCCGAATGGGTGCGAACTTTGGAGCTTTTGCTTTTCAAAAAGTATGAGCGAAGCGAATACATTACAAATGCTTTTGCTTTTAGATTTCACAAACAGGATTAACTAAAAACTGCCCCACGAAGCGAGGAACGAGCTTCAATAGAGTACGAGCTTTAGCGAGTACCTAGGGCAGTTTGCACTCCCCTCTCGAAAGGCTTTTAATTATTTTTAAAGCTTTTAATGCTTTTAGAAAGGTTGAAACCCTTGTGTAGTAAGTGTTACAGACTATATAAACGGACATTTGCTCTTGTATAAACGGACATTTGCTCTTGTATAAACGGACATTTGCTCTTGTATAAAAGGACATTTGCTCTTAATTAAAGGACATTATAAATATTGACCTTAAAAAGATATTAGATTACATTGTCCTTTAATTAGATAATAATAAGTTCTTCTTATGAAAAATAGTTTAGTCGTGAAAGATAATGCTCTAATAAATGCCAGTTACAACCTAGAGCTAACGGAACAACGGTTGATCATGCTAGCTATCATTAATGCTAGAGAATCGGGACAAGGAATCACTGCGGATAGTAAACTGGAAATACATGCTAGTGATTACGCCAAGCTATTCAATGTATCTGCCGATGCGTCATATAAAGCTTTGAGAGAAGCTGTAAATAATCTGTTTAATCGTCAATTTAGTTATACAGCCGAATATAAAAAAACAGGCAAAGTCGGCATTGTTCGATCTCGCTGGGTAAGCCGTATATTTTATGTAGATGACCTAGCATTGTTAGAAATTACTTTTGCTCCTGATGTAGTGCCTTTAATCACACGATTGGAAGAACACTTTACAAAATATGAAGCTAAACAAGTTGCTCACCTAACCAGTAAATACGCCACTAGGCTTTATGAATTGCTGATTGCTTGGCGTGAAGTTGGAAAAGTTCCACAACTAGAACTTAGTGAGTTTAGAAACAGATTAGGTCTTGTTGATAGTGAATACACCGCCATGAGTGACTTTAAAAAGCGTGTGCTTGAACCATCAATTAAACAAATTAATGAGCATACTGATATTACTGTAACGTATGAACAGCATAAAAAAGGACGGATCATTTCAGGTTTTTCTTTCAAATTTAAGCAAAAACAACAGCCAAAAGTTGAAGCAAAAAGAGATCCAAACACGCCTGATTTTTTTATAAAAATGACCGATGCACAACGCCATTTATTTGCCAATAAAATGTCAGAAATGCCTGAAATGGGGAAATATTCACAAGGTACAGAAAGCTACCAACAATTTGCTATTCGTATCGCTGATATGCTTTTAGAGCCTGAAAAATTCAGAGAGCTTTATCCAATATTAGAAAAATCAGGATTTCAGCCATGATCAAATTAAATAACCTATCAACCGATCTAAAACATGTGACCGTTGAATACCTCGACATCGTAAACTATGAAATTGCGAGGGAAAATATATGTGGTTATATCTTCCTATTATCCCGACTATCCAAAAATGCCGAACCCACCGAAAAAATGCAGATGGAAAGCAAAATACAGGACTTAATTTACTATCGAGATAATTTACAGATAGAAGACAAGGACAATATTCAAAAGGTTTTAAATACGCTCATTCCAGAGTATCAAGCCGAACAAAACAATCAAACAGCGAAGAAAAATTAGGCTTCAATGTCGGGTAAATCAAAAAGCTGTCGATCTCTATTTTCTGTTAAATATTCGTTGAGTTCAGCGAGTATTTTTTCTTTATTGGCTTCATTTGCCTGCATTTTCTTAATCAAGTAAGAACCGAGCAAAATTTTACGCCGAGTATCATCCTTGCGCTCCTGTTCTTTCTTTTTGGTACGTTCTCTTGCTTCAATAGCCTGTTTCTGTGCTTTTAACTGTTTCAGCTTCTCTAACTGGGCTTCAATTTTCTTTTCGATATTTTCAGCAGATTTAGTCATAACGGTTAATTTCGGAATATAGAAAACCACTCAAGCATAAGATCCTATGAATTGAAATTCAAGCGGGTAATATGCTATCGTGTTTTTCATGAAATGCGCACTTACGACTTGAACAAAGTTCAAGTCAAAGTTGCGCAAGGGGACACCCCTTAACCCCAAAAAACTG
>NZ_JBIMCF010000048.1:0-5938 GCF_048551975.1 Acinetobacter johnsonii
TTTGGGAAAAAAGAAGAGTTTAAGGAAATTTTGGCAATTTTAAGAAAGCAGAATCCTGATAGGATAAGGGTTCTGTGAAATTTGTCGTGTACAGAGACACAGTTTACAAAATTACCAAGGTCTCATAATCCCTTACATTTTTCAGGTATTTCTCTATTCAAAAGCAGGCGATTGAATAACTTTCCTTGTTATGCTGTTTTTGCTTATTTTTTATCTTTTCTATTTTTAGTTTTTTATTTCGTTTTTTTCAGACTTGAACAACCGAAAATGTTGTTTTGTCAGCTTTTATACAATGCTATTCGGCATTTTATGCAGCACTTAGCACGGTAGCAAAATGTTGTAGATGCTGACTAAAACTGACTTGAGTGGAGTATAAAGCAGTACTTTGAGTTTTATCTTGCTCAAGCATTTGGTTGTTCTTCTTATTTTCATTAGAAGAGGAATTCCAACATGCTTAATTTAACAGACACCCTCAACCAACTTAAAAATGTGCAGGCACAACCTGCAGTCAGCTTATTTCTACCCACACATCGTACCTTTCCAGACAATCAGCAAGATGTGATTGCTCTTAAAAACCAACTTAAACAACTCGAAGAACGCCTGTTGGCAGACTATGACAAACGTCTGGTGGCACAAATTTTAGAACAGATTCATCAACAAACCAAAGATTTGAATCCCAACTACCATTTAGACAGTCTGGCTATTTTTGCCACAGCCGACAGTGCACAAGTACTGCGTCTGCCATTCCCTACCCAAGAACGTATTGTGATTGATCAACAATTTTCAGTGCGTGATTTTATTCGTGAGCTATCTTATGCAGTGCAATACTATGTGGTAGTGATCAGTCGTGAAGTTGGACGTCTGATTAAGGCCTCCAATGATCGTGTAATCCATGAGTTTTCTGTAGATGACAGCGACTTGAATGAACGACTGCCACATGGTGCATTTCCTGTTCAAAATGATAACTTATATAGCACCAGCGGTGCAGAACGTGCCACAGCCGCCAATGAAGACCGTTTACTCAAAGAGTTTTTAAACCGTGTCGATAAAAATGTGCAAACTGTACGTGCCAGTGAGCCATTGGGCTTGGTCATTGTGGGTGATCGACGCAATATCAGTTTTTATGAATCTATTTGCGACCAACCCAATGCCATTATTTTCAGTGTAGATAACGTCACTCAGCTAGAACAAGGCAGCGCACAACACATTATTGACAGTATTCAGACCGAGCTAAAAAGCCATCAACAACAATTGCATCAGCAACATGCGCAGCAACTGGATGAACTCTATGCCAGTGACCGTGTTGTGACCGATCTGCAGCAAATTTATCAGGCAGTGTTGCAAAATAATGTCGATACTTTATATGTTCAACAAGGCTACATGCAGGCGGGTTGGGTCGATACCGACCAGCAACGAATTTATCTAGATCAAGCGCACGCACCTGACAGCGCACAAGCCACAGACGATGTGATCAACCATATTATTGATGCAGCACAGCAACACGCTGCCAATATCGTATTTATTCCTGCCGATTATTTACAGTCCAAAGCACCACTGACTTTAATGAGTCGCTATGCGGTCTAAAACTCAGTCCATTTGACTGTGATCTAAAAAACAGCCATGCAGATTTATCTACATGGCTGTTTCAATCAAGATTCAAACTTCTCATTCATACGCAAATCTACGCTTTTTCATGACTTTCTCATGAATAAAACGATCAATTAGAATCGAGTCGTTACCGCCAACTGTACCCGATGACTGTCGCTATGTGATCGCCCGCTATATTCATAATTCAAATTGATAAAACTATGTTGTCCAAAGTGAAGTTGTGAACCTAAGGCAGCATGATATTGACCTTGATCGGCATGCCATGCATCAAACTTCAGTTTCTCCGCTGTGCCTACATAATGGGTATCTAAATATGCTTTTTCCTGAATCGGTTGGCTGTAATACAAGCTGCCTTGCAATTGCCATGCTGGATTCAACTGGTAATTGGCTTGCAAACCTGCACCAAAATTCCAGCGCTGCATCACCAAATCATCTAAGCTGTTGACACCATCCTGCTGAGTTTGTTCGGCATGAACATAATGTTGGAACGAAGCGTCTAAATACGGTTGAATCTGCATTTTTTGACTGAGTGGATAGCTGTAATCCAGACGCAAACCTGCGGCATACATTTGTCCATCAAACTGTATTTTTTGTGCTTGAGCATGACCACGCTGCGCGTCAACATCCACCTGCATGCCTTTTAACCATGCCGCGACACTTAAATCACGATTAAGCTGCTGTGCTGTCCCCATAGTTAGTGCATAGGCTTTGCTCTGACTGCTATTTTTTGAGCCTGTTTGTACGGCATCATCTAAGTTCAGTTGACTGAAATCGGCCTGCGCTGCCAAGGTCATCCCTGCCAGTTTTGTTGCCACACCAACACCTTGATGATGACTACGGCGCTCACTATTTAAGCCGACATAATCCATATCATAACTTTGGTAATCACCCGAAAACCAAAGCTGTTTGGGTTGTGCGGTTGCCAAACGCTGTGCAAACTGACGTTCTTGCTTGCTGCTTTCTTCTGCGACATTTAAAACGGTATTGGCATAAAAACTTGGATCAAGTTGATGAAACAGTTGATTCAATGCCTGCGTAGAAACTGTACTTTCAGCAGCATTGCTATAACGTATAGTTTGAGCAAAATTGTTAAATAAGCGATTGGCAAAAACTTTTTCAGCATCTTCCAGCGTTTCTAACTGTTGTTTCTGATCAAGACTTGCTAAAACTACATCTAAATTACGGGCAACCTGAGTACGTCCTTCAAGTTCAGCAGCAAGAGCCGCCACCGTTTCAGTCGATTTACGCTTTGCCGTAATCACCACATCGGTATTGATTGTATCTGCCGCACGTACAGGCTCGCCCGTTGCATTCAGTTCAGGACGATAACTAACTTGTGTCAACTCAAATAATGGATTGCTTGAGCGATAAGCATCGAACTCACGCTGTACGCCTTGTTGCGCACGTAACACTGTGGTTTGTGAACCTTGTGCAGTAATAAGTGGCTGATCAAGTGGCGCTTCATCAAACAGATTCAAAGTCCCTGCCAAATTGGCGGTTCCCGTTACCGTCAGCAAATTGCCAAAACGTGCTTTAAAACCTGCATGTTGCTGCTGATCTGCAGCAATCTGCATCGAATAGTTGCCTGTGATGGTTAAATTGCCTTCGTTATTTAGCCAACCGCCTGTTTGCTGCACATCACTGATGCTGCCATAACCCGTCAGCTCACCTGCATGTAACTGAAATTTTGATGGCCCATTATTGCCATTAATTTCCAGCACACCACCGCGAATAATCGAATCGCCCAAATATTGGTTATTGCCCGTAAATACCAGCTTACCTTCACCCGATTTAGTAAAGCCTTTATTCCCTTTTAAATCATTTGAAAAGACCGAAACAGGTGTACCTGCGGTATCTAACTGCACATCATCCCAATAAAAACCACCATAGCCCTGCGTGGCGGCAACAGTATCTAACAAGCCCCAACCGCTTTCATAAGTGATGGTTTTACCATGATGATCGCGGCTGTTACGATTGCGATTTTCCCACGCTGCTTCGCCTTCAATATAGAAGTTACCTTGTCCATCACGCCAGTAACTCCAGATATGCTCTGGAACTTCATCGACCTGCACAATGCCACGATAAGTTGGTGATTCAGCACGAATCTCGTCAAAATCTTTAGCTGTGCCTAAAATGGTTTGCACCAAATTGTGGTTTTTCATCCAGGGATAAGCAGCTTTAACCAATACTGCCGTACCTGTCACCCGCGCTGTAGCAGGTGATGTGCCTTTATAGTTTTGTAATTGACCACTATTGCTATAGTTTTGTGTGGATGATGGTGCAGCCAAACACCATTCTGCCGCATCACCACAAAGATTTGCGCCAGAAAAATCTTCACGTGGTGCAGAAACTGCAATAAAACCTTCTTTAAAACGTGGGTTAAAGTCGGGCAATAAAGTTTCATCGCTGGAGTTATCCAGACCTTCATTGCCTGTGGCTTTCAGCAACAATACATCCCGATTTAAAATTAAATCATGCACAGTTGCCAAGTCGCCATTGCCTACGCCTGTGGCAGCATCATAGCGTTCATTCCGAGTAAGCTGTGTCCATAAACCACTGTTGTCGCCGCCCCAAGAGTTGTTAAAAATTTTAACCTCACCCTGACTGTCGCGATTAATTTTGCTGATAATCAGGAATTGATTGCCACCATTCGAGTCTGAGTCAATGCTGTCACTGCCATAAATCCGTGCATTACTTAAACCATTATTCCCCGCAATAATGGCAGCCATTTGTGAACCATGATCATGACTGGCTTGATGGTCGGTATAACTTAAATTTTCTAGACCTTGCTCACTGTAATAGCACAACGGATTTTGCGTACATACCACTTGGCTGTCATGTAAATTGACATTGTTCAGGTCAGGATTATTCGGATCAATCCCCGTATCAATAACGCCCACATGCATATTACGGGTATCGATTTTGGTTTTTAATGCACCGAGTTCTGCTGCATAGTCGGCTTCATTTAAACCATACATGGCTTCGGTGAGATTACTGTTATTGCTTGAATCCATCACCGCATAGCCTGCAAGTGTGCCTGCACTGGCTTGTGGTTGGGCATTTTGTAGTTCTGCTTGCACTGCACGCACATACTGAGGTTTGCTCAGTTGTTCCGCGCTCACAGGCGCAACATAACTCGGCTGTTGCAGCAATGCTGCAGGATCAAAATAATGTTCTTCTGCTTCTGCCGCATCAATGATTGCAGCATCCATTTGAATCTCTGCAGCAGCTTCATCGTTGGTTGCAGGTGTTTCAAGAAATGCACTGTCTGTTTCGACGTCTAAAGTGTTTTGTGAAGGTTCAGGTTCTTGAATCGCACTGCCCATCTCGATGTCAGAGGTATCTTGTGGTGCTTCAATATCTTGAATTGCACTATCGACCAAAACGGTGTCGGTTAAAGCAGGCTCTACTGCAGGTGGAGCTACCACATCGACAGGTTGCTCTGCTTCTAACGGAGGCAGTTCAAGTGTAGGTATTGTATCAGGCTGATTGACATCATTATTTTCTAAAACGGTAGCATCATCGCTAGGTACAGCATCATTGCTGTTTAAAAGTGAATCTTCAGTTGGTGATGTATTGCCATGATCTGTACTGCCACCACTCAAACCACCGCCATTGGATGATGCATCGCCATGATCTAGCTCTAAATTCACAGGAGGTTGATCGGTAATGGGTGCAGATGGAGCAATAGGTTGCTCTACTCCGCTGCCGATGCCTTCATTTGTAGTTGGTTGATCTTCTTGGCTGACATTTTCAGCCCCCAACACATCAGTGACCTGAACCGTGCTTGGCTGAGAGCCTGAACCCGATGAACAGCCTGAGATACTCATGGCCAATAAACACGCCACACTCAGTGGCTTTAAAGAAAAGTTTTGCTTTTTATCTAAAATCATACCGTACTCAATCAAAATGATGATAACGCAAGATTTATTGATGATTGATCACGTAAAAAATTAAGCAGATTTTGCTCAGTCTAAATGGCATATTTTTTTAAGATAAAGACAATCAGTTAAGCCCCCCAAAATTATTTTTCTTAACTTGACTACTTTAATGCGACAGCTTAATCAGCTTTTTCAGCCTTATAAAACATAAACACTGCCATATAACATTCAAACCAAGCAAAACCCCAAATCTGCTTAATTTTATCCCCAAATGTTCTGCAATCGAACTCAATAAACTGATCGCATTATAGGCTAATTTTTCCATATATTAAAAAATATTTAAAATATTTTTGCTCTGTACACGACAAAAATAGATAACTCATTGAAATAATGTCACAATAATTGTTTTCTAACGACGAATACTATGACACATCTCAATGAGTTATATC
>NZ_JBIMCF010000049.1:0-5543 GCF_048551975.1 Acinetobacter johnsonii
TTCAGGTGCTTTAACACAACGCGGTTGGCTGGATGTACCTTCACATGAGTGGATTTACCAGTACATTTATCAAGATAAATCAAAAGGCGGTAAACTTTATCTACACTTAAGGCTTCAGAAGAAATATCGAAAACGCGGTTACAAAAACACGGATCGTAGGGGTCAAATCATTGATAAAACAAGTATTCACTGCCGAGACCAGGTCATTGATCAACGACAACGTTTAGGAGATTTCGAAGGTGACACGGTGATTGGTAAACATCATAAAGGTGCTTTATTGACTCTCGTTGATCGAAAGAGCCTGTATGTACATATTGTTCATTTAGGGCCAACGAGAGCATCCTCTCAAACGATTACTTGTGCATTAGATCGTTTACAAATGAGCCATGCTTATAGTGTGACATTTGATAATGGCAAAGAATTTTCCGAACACAAAAGAATTACTGATGCTGGCATAGAGACGTATTTTGCTGATCCTTACAAGTCTATTCAGCGAGCTAGAAATGAAAATACGAATGGTTTAATCCGTCAATATCTGCCAAAATCATCATCGTTTGATGACGTGTCAAACGAACAAATAGAGCAGATAGAATTTGCACTCAACCATCGTCCTAGAAAAACACTAGGTTGGTATACACCGAGTGAAGTTATGGCTGGTTTTTATACTGTTGCACTTGCCGCTTGAATCCGCCGTTTTAAAAAATTATGTTCGAATAGGTAGTTGGCCTTAAAGTAGTAATTATTTACTTTCTCTACAATTAACATAATACACCTTATACGAAATGTGTTATAATTTATTTTGAAATTCAAATACTTATTTCAAAGTTTATAGCCCGAGCATCACTGTTCGGGCTTTTTTTATGATTTTTCACGTTCCACGCCTATTATTTGATCAATGTTCCACAACTTTGTTCATATCAGTTAAACAATCGTGGTTAATCATAGGGTCTAAAAAAACGGCTCCAAAAGCCTCTTTTTTCGGGTTCAGCCTCAACCTGTTCAGGGATCGGAATCCGTTTAGGCTCGGCAGTAGTCAATCCGTCATGTTTCGTATCATCGGTGCTTGGCACTGGCTGTACTTGAGCTGCATTCGCTTGCTGCTGTTCTTGATCGGTAAACGTAGTCATATTGGCTTTTGGGGCTTCCAGTAAGCGCTGCATAGCTTCAATCTGTTCTTGATAAAACGATTCACGTTCTAAAGATTGATTTTCTCTCTGCACTGCCTGATTTAACTGTTTTTCGAGCATGTCAACTTGACGTTTTAATAAGTCAACTTCTGTCAAGTTTTGACTGTTAGTTGATTGACTTTGGTTGATAGTAGAGTTGTTCTTTTGTGGTTCCCCAAAAACTCTTAAGGCTTCTGCAAAGTCAATTAATCCATCTGATCCTTTTGATAAATTTCCTTTCTTTATATGGGCATATACGGCTTGTCGGGAATATCCATATAGTTTTGCTAGTTCTGAAACTGACAGTTTTTTCATTATGTAAACCAGTTTTCAACTTGTGTTAATACTTGACTGTTAACTTAACAAGTTCAATTGACAATGTCATTGAAATCCAGCTTTTCTGAGTAAAGGAAGTAACTCCCTAAATTTTTCAGTATCCAAAAACATGTCAGCAATACGAATAGCAAATTGCTGATAGCTCTCTGTACCTTGAGAATATTTGCTCATTTCAGGCATTTCAGAAAGTTTTGCTGCAAATAAATAGCGTTGAGCATCTGTCATTGGAATAAATAAATCAGGTGTTTCGGGATCTCTTTTAGAGTCTTTTACTGTCGGTTTACTTCCTTTTTTCGACTTAAATTTTAATTCTAGGTGTGTAAACTTACGTCCTGTTTTTATCAGTTCATATTTAACAGAATAAGGTGATTTCTCATTAATTTCATGGACAGCAGTATCAATTACACGTCTTTTTATGTCGGCAGATGAAGGATAAATATCTTTTAAATCCAAAGCATTGCGTAGTTCATCCATATGTATTTTACAATACCCAGTAGATTTAAATTGCATCATCATTAAGTAGAGACGGTAACTGTAGAAACTACCAAAACCAAATACATCCTCAAGATTTAATTTAGTGAATTGTTGTTTAAGCTGGCTAATATAAGGAATCATATTAGGGTGAAAAACAATACGAGCGATTATATTGTCGTCACTTTTGGCAATTATTGGCAAGCTGTCCAATAGATTGTGCAGTCTCAGGGTGTTTATAAATTCTTCATCATTTTTTGCATCGGGGTACTGCTTTTTTAATTTCTCGAATACGTCTGTTTTAAAGTGCAGGATATTTAATACCCAGTGAGCATGTAATTCACCAATAGGAGTATCAATAACCACAGTACGGCTCAATAGATCAGTACAAGCCTCTCTGATCTCTCTAGCTACATTATTGGGGGCAACCCCCAATTTCACAAAATCATCCTTGCTGATGTAATACGCCTTATTGGGGTCTACATCTTCATCTTTTGGTATTTGTGAGAGTGAGACCAAGATCAAGCGCATCTCATTCACTGTGAGCTTATATGATGCTCGTATTAAATTATTATCCATTACGACTAAATCATTCTTCATGTTTGCCAATCCATTATATTTTAATATGACATTAATTAATTTTGTCATGTATGTCAATTATCTGTTTTGTCATAGTTCCGCATCAATCCGTCATAGTTAATGCATCAATCCGTCATAGTTAATGCATCAATCCGTCATAGTTCCGCATCAATCCGTCATAGTTAGACTAAGGAAACCCTTATGGCTCTTAGCTTTGAAGGGTGTCTAAAAACATTTAAAAATATTAAAAAATAATAAAAAAGAGAGAAATTAAAAAAAGCTGTGGATAACTGCCCTATGTACTCGCTTTGCTCGTACTCTATTGCTGCTCGTTCCTCGCAGCGTGGGGGCAGTTTTTAGCTAATATCTGCTTAGTGTTCTAAAAAGTAAAAGCAACTATGAATTCGCTTCGCTCATTGTCTTTTTTTGCTCGCTTCGCTCGGTCTAGGTGCATAGGACTGCATGAAAATATAGATTTTCTAGGGTTTAAGGCACTTAAAAGCGGTTTTTCAAGGAGTCTAGGCGCAACTTTTCGTTGTGTCGCTCGTAGACACTCGCTAATAACTGATTGATATTATTTAGATATACTTAAATAAAAGACAAAAAAGATAGGTTTAACGACCTTTATCATTGTCTTGTTCTAAAGATTTTTTAATACTGGTAGCTGAATTACGTTCATTAAGTTCTATCTCAAACGCTTTGATCTTCTGATATGCGTTTTTATCAAGCTGGTACATTTGAGCATCTGCTTTTTTCCAATGTTCATGTGTAACACCAAGATTTTTTATTCTCTGATAATCTGTTTTGAAGTTGTCATACTGTGCTTTGATGCCATTGTCATGTTTATGGACTAAATCATTTAATTCTTTTGTCCATGCCTTGATTTTAAAGGGGTTGAATGGCTTATTTTCTTTATGGGTTTCTATCTGATTGAGTAAATTTTTACTCAATTCCATGTATTCACCCATTTTTTGTTTGATGTTTTCTAGTTCCTGATGGTGGATTTTTTCAGCTAAAGCGCGAACTTTAGTTTCAAAAAGACGAACAGCAATTTTTTTATCACTTATCGAAGTGTCTTGAACAATAGGGCTAGATTGCGCTGATTTGCGCTCTAAGCGATTTTCTTGAGGTTTTGATGGTTCTGTGTGTATTTTTGCTTCTGTGGCCGTATGAGCTTGTTTTGTGGCTCTAATCTCGGCTTCATGCTGATCTTTTGCTTTTTGAGTCCGTTCCAGTTGTTTTAAACCATCTAAAATCTTTTCGGATAGGACAATTTCTTGCTCTAATCCTCTTAAAATCTGCTGTTTTTCAGCGTTTCTAGCCTTGATTGCATTATTTTCTAGGGCAATGGTCGGCATGATGATTTCAGGATTTCGTTCTTCAACTGGTTTTAATTGTTCACGCTCGTATTTACGCTTCATGGCTGTAACTGCGCTTCCTTCATGCCAGGTAGCTTCTAAATCAATTCCTCGGTCTGCATAGCTGCGGTGATCTATACGGGCATCAAAGTTATTTTTTTCTAGGTAGTGATTTGCAAGATCGGCAAAGTCTTTACGCCAAGCTGCAACCGTTTCGGATGATTTTTCTTTGTTGAAATCACGAAATTTATTTTTAGAAAACTCGCCTGTGTCTTTGTCTAGCTGTCGGCTCGTAAACAGAATATGAGCATGATAGTTTCGTTCATCACTTCCACCCCTTGTATGCGGGGCATGAATGACAGCATCAACGATGACGTTGTGACGTTCTACAATCTTTTTGCATAAATCATCTAGGAGCTGTTGGCGTTGTTCTGCGTTTAGCTCTTGGGGAAAGGCAATTTCAAACTCTCTTGCTAGGACTGAGTTTTTACGGTTCTCAACTTTTTCAACGATGTTCCAAAGGCTTTGACGGTCTAAGAGTTCTGCTTTTGCATTGTCAGGAGCATAGATTTTTTTAAACTCTACGCCTGTCTTTCTTGTGTAATCCTGCTCTTTCTGTTGTTTTTGGTCTATCAATTTTTCACCTGAGCGATAGGCAGCAGCAGCTATGGCACTTCGCCCATCTGCTCGACTGATCGCTTTAACTGAAAAGTGATAAATTGCCATTTTCTTTTTTGTCTTTTCTCAACAACAACAAAATAATTTTATGGGGTAAAGGGGTATCCCCTTTCGGACTTCCAAACTTAATGAAATTAGTTTGGTAAAGTGCGCCATTCTGGAAAACCATTATAGCTTAGGAAGGCATTGAATCTCAATGGCAGGTATCCTATGCTTGAATGGTTTTTTAGGTATGGGAATTACAATGACAAATGAATCTTTAGAACAGAGAATTGCTAAGCAGGAAGAACGCTTAAAGCAACAGGAAGAACGCTTAAAGCAGCTTAAAGCTCAAAAGCAGGCTAAAGACGCTCGTGAAAAGGCAAAACAGAAAGTGCAAGAAAGAAAAAATGACACTAGACGTAAAATTTTACTTGGTTCGTACTTGCTCAAGAAAATGGAAGATGAAGCAGAGAAACAAAAAACACTCGCTGGCCTGAATGAGTATTTAACTGAAGAGCGGGACAGAAAACTATTTGACCTTTGATTTTTTAATCTCTGTCAATTTACGTTGTCTATCTTCAAAATGTGCCTTAAGTTCATCATTAATCGGATGATCAGGGTTTTTCGCTGCTTCTTTTTGAGCCTGAATGACTCTATTTCGGGCTTCTAAAAGGCTTTCGGTCTTTTCCATGAAATTTTCTCCATTGCTCTAAAAGAATATCTTTATTTTTTCTGAAATTGTTTGAATATAATAGATATTTTTAGATTTTTTATCCTAAAAAAGCTCCCTATAGTGTACAAATCTACCCCCCCTATTTCGCCTATGGTGTACAAATCCACCCCCCTATTATGTAGAAATCCAAGCAAAGGAACAGATGTAACTCCAAAATAGAAATGTCCGGTTTCTCCAAAGTAAAAATGTCCGCTTTTAGAATATGCACTTTTGCAATTTCGTTAGCGGACGGTTTGATAT
>NZ_JBIMCF010000050.1:0-5080 GCF_048551975.1 Acinetobacter johnsonii
GAGATATTAAAAAGCAATTTTTAGAGCTAATCACACCTGCATGGGCAGAAGTCTTACATTGTCTTTGCAATGATTTAGATTTGCCTGAAAAGTATTGTGATCACGGTCTTACTGGTGAATGGGACGGTTTTAGAGATTGTCATGTAAAGCCTGATCTAGTGCTGATCTATGCGATAAAAAATGATTATTTGCAATTGGTACGAATTGGTAGTCATTCTGAATTATTTGGAAAACGTAGAAATAAATAGAACTGTTATGTCATATAGAAAAATATTTATTTGGATTTTAGTATTAACCTTTGTCCCTATCATTTCTATATTCATATTTTATATCTATATGATTTATGGCACTCATTCTTGGGATGAGGGAGGTACACATATTTTATGTGAGGAAGACCCTATTACCCATAAAATGGTGTTGATAGAAAAAACTGTTATCAGGAATGGTGAGAAAGTTAAAATTGATGGTACTGATAGTGAATGCAACTCATAAATTAATAAAAATCAATTAGTTGTTTAACTGGGAAATAGTGTAATATTTTCTATAGGCGAAAAAAAAGCAAGCTGGCAGGCTCACTTTTTTCTCTTTGTTTAACAAATACTTAAAGCATCAGTAAACACAAAATCGATATTTGTATTTTACCGATGTTTTGATTATTTGCAACATACAGGACGTTGCAAAAGGTGAAAAACGTACAATTAAGCGATTTTTTTGAAAATCTTGCTCATAAACCATACTGTGCAGATGAATTATTGTATGGCTTACAAATAAGACCGAAAAAAACGGCAATCAACATGCAATACATACAGGGCAATCAGCCTTGTATGCTTCATTACTTCTTTTTTGACCTAGACCGTTCAGAAGCTGTTATGGCTTGGCATGATGCAAATCTACCAATGCCATATTGGACAGCACAGACCCCAAAAAATGGTCATGCTCATATCTGCTACAAATTAGAAATACCGCTATGTACCAGTGAATTAGCTAGTCAGAAAGCTATTAGCTACGCAGCTAAGATTCAAGCAGGACTTGCGAATAAACTTGGTGCTGATGTTGGGTATAGCCATCTCATCACGAAAAATCCTTTTCATCCTGATTGGCGTACAACCTTTTGGACGGAACGAGCTTATACGCTGGATTATTTAGCTGATTTTGTCGACTTACCGAAAAAATTAAGTAAGAAGCAGGAAGTTTCAGGTCTTGGGCGTAACTGCACACTATTCGATACAGCACGTAAATGGGCATATACGGCTGTTAGAGATTACTTACACCATCATAGTAGTCTCACATGGGAAAAAGCTGTTTTAGCGCATTTAGAAGCACTAAACAACGAATTTACAGAGCCTCTGCCTTATAGCGAGGTTAAAGCTACAGCAAGAAGTATTTCCAAGTACTGTTGGAATAAGTTTTCGTACGCTGGATTTAGCGAATGGCAATCTAATAATGCAAAACGAGCTAATGCTAAAGGGGCATGTTCGTCAGGTGGGAAGGCTAAATCAGCTAAATACGATAAATTGAGAGAGCAAGCTAAGAGGCTAAGAGAGAAAGGGTTAAGCTTTAGTAAGATATCAGTAGAGCTTGGATGTACTAAAGCAACTGCAATTAAGTGGTGTAAATCGGTATAAGTGCCGCCATATCAGATATCAGCTTTTTTACTGGCTATCTGATATGTTCTTTTCTATTTATACAGGTAGTGGTTTATAAGAGCTGATAGCAAACTTAGTCTGAATCTACCTGATGATCTTGGGTTATTTCTTGAATCATTTACTATGGTTCCAGTCACTTCTGAATCCCAACAGTTATCTAATTTTACACCCTTATCACAGTTATTAATTCTTGTTCCGCTTACTTGTATATCCCTACTATTCGAAGCTTCTATTGCCACATCGCAATTGTCAAAACTGCAATTAATAATTTTACCACCTATGCAATTATCCATTCTTATTCCAGCCATTTTAACCTCCCACTAAAGAGGTAATGAACTTTGTATATTCGGTGAGCTGGAGTGCTAGTTCATTTTTTACAGTTATCCAACTACTAAATAGATTAAATAGCATTAAACATGTTGCTGTTACTGTGGTTTCATCTTTGGCATTAATTAAGACAGGTATTTTGGCTAATACATCATCTTTAAAAGTATTATTCGTTTTAGGATTAATAGAATGGTCATTGATTGCAGAAACTTCATTTTGAAGTTGCTTTAGCTTTTCTATATTTTCTTGAACAACTACAAAAATTTCTGAAACTTCGTTTCCTTCACTTTCATTAATAACTACAGCTTTACTGTCAGCAGTCAAATAAAATGAACTTTTGGAAACTTTATTATTTCCGCCTCCATTAATCTCCACACCAATAGCCATAGGCACCTTCTAAAGTTGAAATAAATTAGATTATACATTAAGTGAATAAGTTTTATTTGAAGCGAAAATTATTTAACTATTTTTTAAAAGGGCAAGGACACACAAAGGGTACTCTAGACAAAAACTAAAGTTTTCGCTAGATTACCTTTTGTGCCTTGCAAGGGAAGAATCCCTTGACCCTCTTTTCGACTTTATTTCCGCAAGATTTATGGCCATGAAACATAGCCAAAATTCTTACGAAAAAAAGCCGACCCCAAAACCCAAAAGCACCAAGTATTTGATGAGTTGTTATGAAAGAAAAAACGCTTATAAAACGTAATAAGGAAATCAAAGTCCGTTTAACAGAAGCTGAACATCACGCCTTACTGGAACGTATGGAAGGTGGAGAGCTTGCAACTTGGATTCGAAATACTTGTCTAGATGAGAAGCCAAATAAAAGAAGAAATTATAAAGCGGCAGATCCTCAACTTTTAGCAGCTTTAGGGCGTATTGGTGGCAACCTCAATCAGATTGCGAGACAAGTAAATACTGTGGAATCTGATATAGAAAAACTTAGAGCCTTTGCAGAGTTGGCAGTTATTCGAGAACAACTACAAGGAATTTTAGCCAACTATGATCGTTAAATTTTTGGGAAATAAGGGTGGTGGTAGTGCAGGTGCAACCATTGACTACCTACTTGGCAAAGATAGGGATAGACCAGGTGCAGTTTTACTGAGTGGAGATCCTGAATTAACCCAACGATTAGCAGACAACTTGGACTTCCAAAACCGTTATACGGTTGGAGTACTTTCATTTGAGGAACCAAACCTCGAAGAACACCAAAAAGAAGCCATCATGCAGAGCTTTGAAGAAACATTGCTTGCTGGGTTAGAGCGTGACCAGTACGACATCACTTGGATAGAACACACTGATAAAGGACGTTTAGAGCTTAATTTCGTCATTCCAAATGTGGAATTAAGTACAGGAAAAAGATTACAGCCTTATTTTGATCAAGCTGACCGCCCACTTGTAGAAAACTGGAAACAAGTCATCAATTTTGAGCATGGTTTAACAGACCCTCATGCACCAGAGAAAGCTCAAGCAATTAAAACTTTGAATAGCCAAAACCTACCTTCAAGCGTCAAAGAAATTAAAGAACAAATCGGGACCGCAATTGCTGAGCAAATTAGCAATGGCAATATCCAAAATAGGCAAGATGTAGTTGAAACCCTGAAGGGTGCAGGCTTTGAGATTGCTAGAGAAACAGATAGATCAATCAGTATTAAGAATCCTGACGGCAAGCGGAATATTCGTTTAGAAGGCGTAATTTATGAAAATCGACAATTTGATAAGCAATTTGCAGAAGAACACCGCCGAGCAGGACAGGATTATCAAAGAACAAGCCGAGAGCGTTACGAAACAGCACTTGGAAAGTTACAACGCCTTGCTGAGAGCAAGCAGCAAGGAAACCGAGAAACTTTTAAGGTCAAACCTTCAAACCATCCACGACCAGCAGCCGAAAATCAGAAACGCTTTGCGTTTGAATATTCTCACGGGAGCAGTTCTGGGCGTGTTGATTACAGTGTTTCTAATCTTTCTTGGCGTAAATTGGTGGTTATCGAAGCAAATCCAGAAAAAGCAGCAGGAATTAGCCGAGATCAATCTAAAAGTAGAACAGACACCACTGGAGAAACAGGTCTTGCGGAAGGTGAGACTGCAAGAGAGCCAAGACAAGAAAACTTTATACATCGTAGCGAGGAACAGCAAAAAAGCGGACGCTTACGAGAGTACAGACAGCCAAATGGTACTGAAATTGGACAAATAGAATCTAACGTCAAAACTCCTTTTGAAAATCCATTTAACGAATCAAATGGTGGAATGGAACTTTTGAGAGATAGCGGAAGTTTATTTGAAAACTTAGCCACCTCAAAAGAAGCAAATCAGGACTTAAAACAGAATAATCCTAATCAAACGGAACAAGACAATGCCAAACGACTTTATGAATCGCTACAACGAATTATTGAACTCTTTAGACAAACAATTGAGCGAGCTAAAAGAGATAAATCAAAGTCAGAGCGAGCAGATCGAAACCTTGAGCTTTCAGAATCAAGTATTGAGAATTCAGAACGAGGAATTAGCCAATCAAAATCAGCAATTAAACAATCTGAACAGCAGATTACGACAGCTGAACAGCACATTGATGTCCAAATAAAGTTAGAGCAGAAATCGAATAAAAAAGATTACGGTATGGAAAGGTAGAAAAATATTATTTTTTGGCGTACATTTAATTTACTATAGTACGCATTATGTAAAATATAGGTGATGATATGGCTACAACAAATTTCAATCTTCGACTTGAACAAGATTTACGTGATAAAGCATTTCCAGTATTTGAGCGTTATGGATTGAGTGCATCACAAGCTTTCAAATTATTTTTAACTCAAGTTGCTGAAACCAATAAAATTCCTTTGTCTTTTGATTATGCAGAAGATGATAATGTACCGAATAGTGTTACTAGAAAGGCATTGCTTGAAGCTAAAAATAGAACTGATTTCTCAGAAGCTTATGCGACACCCGAAGAATTTATGAAAGCAATGCAAGAGTTAGCCAATGCGTAAAATATTAGCTGAAAGTCAATTTAAGCGAGATATTAAAAAGCAATTTTTAGAGCTAATCACACCTGCATGGGCAGAAGTCTTACATTGTCTTTGCAATGATTTAGATTTGCCTGAAAAGTATTG
>NZ_JBIMCF010000051.1:0-4584 GCF_048551975.1 Acinetobacter johnsonii
GAGAGTAAGTCATCGCCAGCTCATTAATTCTAAATCCCCCTCCGCTAATCGCTGAGGGGGATTTTTTTATGCGCCATTTATTAAAACAAAAACAAAAAAGCTGAGAACATGCATTTTTACAAGAGATTACAGAGCATCTTTTAAGTTTTCTTGATGTGCTTTAACCTGTTTAGCATATTTCTTTCCTTGACGCTTCATTTTCCAGCTTGAATGGTAGCCTGTTGGACCGACATTATAATAAGCTAAAGCTTTGGGCCAACTTTCTGCTTTTTGGTTATAGTTAGCGAGAATATAGGTACCACAATTAATATTATTAATTTCTTCAAATAAATCACCAGGGCAGGTTTGTTGCCAATAGCGTGGGATAACTTGAGTAAGTCCAATAGCACCAGCAGGCGAAACAGCATAATTTCTATAGCTAGACTCTTGTCTTATGACTGCTGCAACTAGTAATGGATCCACATTATAACGATCTGCACTTTGTACAATCATAGGTGCGATACGTAATGCTGTAGTTGGTTCAACAGCATATGCTTTTTGAATGCCATTGGCTAATTTTGCTGAACGCTTTTCAACGGAACCGCCACCAAGTGATGCACAACCAGTAAATATTAAAGTTGTTGTTAAAATTAAAACAGATTTAGCTTTAATATGAGATGTTGGCAAGTATCGTTGATAATTCAGCAAACTGTATATCCATTGGTATAATGTCTGAGAAGATCATATTGAGCTGTGCAATTACAGTCAAGTTGAGACAGAAGGTACTATTTTATGGTTTTGTTAAATCCGTACTTTATTTGAGCTAAATAGTGGTGATTCATCGAAAGTCTAGATTTTATGCTGTGAGTAAAGCCACTTACAAAGACAGTTTTGTCACATAAACCCATAGTATTTAATTTTTCCAATAAGTGATTATATGGGCATGTCAAACAAATTTCTCTTGTTTATAGTAAATAGCCTAAGTGGGTAAGACTGGCTATTCTCCAAATATTAGGGTGGAAATTAGGAGGATGTAAGACCTAACGTAAAGACATGACTGACGGCTTATAAAAAACTTTTAAATTTCAAAAAAGAGTGATTTACACATAACAGAAAACAGCATCGACTATTTGTTTTATGGTGATAATTAGACTTCTTGCGAAAGTATCTTTTATGACTATTTTAGATTTTGATATTTATTTAAAAATCAACGCTTATCACTGATTAAATTTTGACTAACGCAAGAGGTCTATTATCAATACTATTAAAAAAATAGAGTGAGGGTGTATATAAAATTAAAAGCATTTATGTATTATTAAGCATGTTAAATAAAGTTAAACTCACATGATTGTGATATGTTTTTTTGAAGCGCAATAAATAAGTTCAGGCGTTGTTAGATAGCATGAATTTGAATCTAGTGATTTCTTATTTCATAGTACTTTCAATAGACTTCCGTAATAAATCAAAAAACGTACAATTTATTTGATCTTAAACTAATCAGCAAAATTATTTAATTCAAGAGATAATCCTTGGATGAAATTCAAAGATATTCAAAAATTATCAGACGTTAAGTTTCGTAGACTTACCGGTGTTAGTTGGGCTACATTTAACCTCATGTTGGCCGAGCTAAATAAGCATTTACCTGGTCATATTGGTAAAGGACGACCGCATAAATTACCGTTGGAAGATCGTTTGCTCTTATGTATAGAATATTGGAGAGAATATCGAACATTTTTCCATCTTGGTATGAGTTACGGTGTATCTGAAACGAGTGCAATTCGTATCACACGTGTTATTGAAGATACCTTAATCCGTTCTGGAAAATTTAACTTCCCAAAACAACTTTCTAATCGAGATGAAGTGGATTGGGAAGTTGTTGTGATTAATGCAACTGAAATATTAGTTCAACGTCCAAAAAAAACAGAAGAAATGGTATAGCGGTAAAAAAAAAAGCGACATACCTTTAAATTTCAGCTATCTATGCACTATACAACAGGTGAAATACTGAGTGTATGTGGAAGTCATGGAAGCATGCATGATTTTAAAATATTTAAAAAAAGTATGAGGAAATTAAAATTTAAGCCCTTTTTTATCGTTGATCAGGGGTATTTAGGGATAAAAAAATTGGGTTTTGGATGCCTCATGCCATCTAAAGCAAAAAAAACTGAAAAACTAGATTCTGAATTAAAAAAGTTAAATAGAGAGATTGGTCGTAGACGAATTCAAGTAGAGCATGTATTTGGAAGGATGAAATGTTTTAAGATTTTATCTTGTGTATATAGAAATCGTCGTAAAAGATTAAACCTGCGGTTTAATTTACTTGCTGGCATATACAATTTAGATTGGGTGAAAGATAAACAATTAAATTGATTGAAAAATGATTTATGAAGGAAGTCTAATGTGAAGCCATAATTCTTTATTTAGAGAAACCATAGCTTCAACATATCCGAATGGGACGTTTTATATTATTTCAATTCGCTTGATGACTTTCCGAGTTCACGGCACGCGATAATGAGTTGCTGAATTTGTTGCGTACCTTCAAAAATATCTAGAATTTTAGAATCTCTTGCCCATTTTTCCAAAAGCTCATCTTCGTTGTAGCCGACCGTTGACGAAAGTTCGACGCACTTAAGGGTAATTTCATTACAAATTCGACCAGCTTTGGCTTTGGATATGGAGGCTTCTTTTGAGTTTGGCTTTTTGTTATCTGTCATCCATGCGGCCTTTAAGGTCAGTAAACGAGCCGCTTCCCATTCGGCTTCCATACGATAAATTTGGCTTGCAATATGAGTCGTTTGTAAGTATGGAGTTATATATTGAGGATCCAAACAATCGCTGACGATCTCTTTAATGCGTTCTAGTGAGGCCTTGGCACAGCCTATAGCCATGGCTGCAACGAGCGGACGGGTATTATCAAAAGTTTCCATCACGCCAGCAAAGCCTCAAGCTATGTCAATTTCCGCATTTCCCAATAGGTTATTGGCTGGCACTCGGCAGTCGATTAAACGAATAACAGCGGTATCAGAGGCTTTGATTCCTAGCTTATGTTCTAAACGTTCTACTGTCATGCCAGCAGTTCCTTTAGGAATCACAAAAGATTTGATCGCTGAACGACCTAATTTTTTATCCAGAGTTGCCCAAACGACGATAGCATCGGCACGGTCACCTGAAGTCACGAAAATCTTTTCACCATTTAAGATGTAATCTTCACCATCTTTTGTTGCTGTGGTGCGAATAGCAGCAGAGTCCGAGCCACAGTTTGGTTCAGTGATTGCCATGGCTGCCCATGTATTTTTGAAACGTCCTAACTGCTCTTCATTGGCAACAGCTGCAATTGCTGAGTTTCCCAACCCTTGGCGGGTCATTGATAGAAGTAAAGCGGTGTCTCCATAACACATTTCAATTACACTTAAAGCGGTAGAGAGATTCACTCCATTTTTATTGCTTTGTTCATTGGTGCCCCGCTTACCGACAGCAGCACCCGCGTTCATACCTTCACCGCCTTCATTCATACCATCGACCAAAGATGCCAACATATCCAATTCTTTAGGATAGCTGTGTTCAGCTTTGTCGTATTTTCGGGAGATAGGGCGAAGTACATTGATGGCAACTTGGCGGGCTTGATCAATCAGTAATTTAAATTTTTTAGGGTTTTGTAAATTCATGCCAGTTTTCCTTTTTATTATGCATGTAGACCAGAGTCAACAATCGCTGTTGCACGTAAATCACGATACCAACGCTCAACAGGATGTTCTTTAGTGAATCCGTGCCCACCTAAAATCTGTACACCATCGGTGCCAATTTTCATGGCTTTTTCGGCACAAAGTAAGCGTGCTAAATAGGCTTCACGGTGAAATATCTGCCCAGATTCAGCTAGACTTCCAGCATTTAGAATTAGCATACGCATGGCATCAATTTCAATGGCCATATCGGCAATCATAAAAGCAACACTTTCACGGTGAGAAATTGGTTCACCAAAGGCGGTACGTTCATTGGCATATCCAATACAATATTTTTTGACCGCTTCACATGTGCCGACCGTCATTGCACACCACATTAAATTGCCGAGGTCTAAAAATGCCGTGTAGTTGAAATCTTCATCGGCTAAGCGTAAAGCAGGGGTTTGATTAAAAATTAAAGTTGCTGTTTCCGTTGCTTTGAGTCCCATAGCGGGAGATTTTTTAAACTGAATACTTTCATCCCGTCTGAGAATAAAAACTTCAGCTTGGCCATTAAGTTCAGCACTGACAAGGAAAATATCTGCACTTTCAGCCAATAGTACCAGTATCTTTTCGCCTTGAATAAAATATTGACCATCACGTGAAATGGCTTTGGTTTTTAAGCGCGAATGCTACTGTCTTGCGCAAAACTATTTAAATATAAAGCTTGTACTTGCTCAGAACCCCATTGTGTAATGGCATTAATCAGACTAAAGGTAGAGAGCATACCAGGGGCTAAACTAAAATCTCCTTTGGCCAGATGCTCTGCAATAAGTACATTACTCAGAAGGTAATCCCCCCTAAAAATAATAGGATCTAAAAGTAGAATTTTCTCTTAAGATACGAGCAGGAGATTCTGCATGAAAACATCTAAATTTACTGACAG
>NZ_JBIMCF010000052.1:0-4205 GCF_048551975.1 Acinetobacter johnsonii
ATATTATAAAATACATTGAGTTATTTTATAATCATCGAAGAATTCAAAAGGGTTTGGGTTTTAAGACACCAAATCAAATGGCCGAAGACTTTTATAAATTGGCTGCCTAGAATCTCCCAAGGGAAAGTCTCCTGATAATTCAGCGTATATCAAAAAACAAGATGCCGTCTTGGTAACCAATCAGGGTTTGAGATTATTAGACCAATAAATAATCTTTTTGATAGGCAGTTTGATGTTTTAAAATGCCATAACACAGACGTATAAGCTTGCGCATTGCAACACCTAAAGCACACCTTTAATTTTTATCCTGACTTAATAATTATTGATATAAAGCTTCAATGTGTGGATTCTATTGAATCGCTGTTAAGGTTTACATATACAATACTGAGCGTATTTTACTGTCATCTGCTTTTGATAAGTGACTTTTGCTTGTTGGCCGAACTGCCATACAGCTGATGTGCTGGAACCAAATCTACATATGCAGCAGCTTAACTTGCTGTTTTAAACTTGTGCTAATGAAATAACGCTTACAAAAATAAGCCTGATTGTTCACCGATTGAAAAAATAGTTTGTAGTAATTTCAAATCCTATTTCAATGTGGAATTTTGATCTATATGGTTATTTATTAGCTTATATGAGTGGACTGCGCCTTTTAAGTAGATTCTTTTCCTGTAATAAACTACCTTGGTAAACATCACGTCTGCCTATTAGCGCTTTTAATAAGCTAAAATTTTTAGGTTAAGGTTGCTGTAAAGAAGCGTTCTCTTGCATATGCTCTGTATGATTTGTGTAATGCTCATCAAGGTGAAAATTTGAAGAGAGTTCTTTATGGCGACCAATATTGATCGAGTGAATAGCTGGAAAATTTTAGAATTTAGCTACATCTTATTGATATGTCTGATTTTTAATCTTCGTTTAATTAGGGCTATCTAGGTGTTTAGTCCCAGATTTTAATGGTGCAATATTCTCAGATAAATGGAAGGAAGCACTATGGGACAAGTTCTACACAGCAGTGCCACAACGACACAGGCAGTGCGTCGAGCAATACAAAATAGTCAAGAGAGCTTAAGAAGGCTAGCGGAGCGTTACGGCATCAATCAAAAGACCGTCGCAAAATGGAAGAAACGTACTTCAGTAGATGATCTTACAACCGGTTCAAAGAATCCTCGCTCAAGCGTGTTATCGCCTGAAGATGAGGCGACAATTGTTGCTTTTCAAAAACGCACTTTGTTGCCGCTAGACGATTGCCTTTATGTATTGCAGCCGAGTATTCCTTATCTGACACGCTCGTCGTTACACCGCTGCTTGCAGCGGCATGGTATTTCACGGCTGCCTGAGGTACAAGGTGATCGCCCTGTCAGGAAGCGCTTCAAGAGCTACCCCATTGGTTACTTTCATAGCGACATCGCTGAGATGCAAACAGCACAGGGTAAGCTTTATTTCTTCGTTGCCATTGATCGCACTTCCAAGTTCGCGTTCACAGAATTGCATACTAAAGCCAGTAAGATGGCAGCCGCGGAGTTCCTGTGCAATCTGGTTAAGGCTGTGCCCTATAGAATCCATACGGTGCTAACAGATAACGGCATCCAGTTCACGAACCGCACCTGTGATCGCTACGCCTCTGAGCACATCTTTGATCGGGTTTGTACTGAATGTGGCATTGAACATCGTCTTACCAAGGTTAAGCATCCATGGACCAATGGACAGGTCGAGAGGATGAACCGAACGATTAAAGAAGCTACTGTCAAACGGTTCCATTACGACGATCACACTCAGCTATGCATTCACCTTGCTGATTTTATTGCTGCATACAACTTCGGCCGCAGACTCAAAACACTCAGGGGCCTGACTCCCTACGAATTCATCTGCAAACAGTGGATAGATGAACCTGAACTTTTTAAGATTGATCCGATCCATCAAATGCCGGGACTAAACACCTAGTTAAGTATTTCCAATAAAACTATAAAGTGATAAAGTTCACATAAAAACAAATGTTCAAAATGCACATTAAATCTGATATAAAGATACAGAAATGTATACTGTGTCACAATAATAATCTTTTAGTAGATTAATGGGAAGATATTTGTTTTGTGTAGAAAATGTGCTTGAAATTGTTCCTTAAATCGATCTAAGTCCACAAGGAGAAATTATGTTGAGATTGTCACTTTTAGCTGTTGTAGCTTCATTGGGGGTAGCGGCTTGTACATCAAGCCCATATACGAAGCCATCAGATTTACGTTTTCAGAAAAAAACGCAAGAAAATAATCAACCTATTACATTAAAGCGAGACGAGAAGCTGTGTAGTGGTGATACAGCAGAACAGCAAAATTGCCCAATTGAATTTTATATCGATAGTATTAAAGCTGGAAATTTTTATATAAATAATTCGGCTCAATATGCATTGAAACCAGAAACATATAATTTCAAAGTAAAAAACTGTACTGAAGAATCATGCCAAAGTTGTGATGTTGACTTAAACGTAGGAAAGCTAACAAGCAATGAATTTGTACTCTCTGTCAATACAGACGGTAAACCTTTTATTTCTAATAATGGTCAGCCTTTAAGTTGTGAGGTGAAGCATCAGGTTGCTGCTCAGGAACAGACAATACGAGTGGATTTAGCCGCGGACACTTTATTTAAATTTAACGGTTCTTCCTTGAATAATTTACTGCCAAAGGGGCGTCAAGAGGTCTTGAATGTTGCTTCGCAAATTCATAACAACTTCGTTTCTGTAAGCCGCATTAATTTAGTTGGTCACACAGATCGTTTGGGAAGTGATAGCTATAACAATCAATTGGGGCAAAACCGTGCAGACACAGTACGCAACCTGTTGGTTCAAAATGGTGTGGCAGGAAATGTGATTTCGACTACAAGCGCAGGTAAAGGCCAACCTGTGACGAATGGTTGTTTTGATGTAAAACAGCGTGAAGAACTCAAAGCTTGTTTACAGCCTGACCGCCGTGTAACTGTCGAAATTACAGGCATTACTAAATAGTTAAAGTTTTAGAAGATAAAAGAATATAATTTTTTGGGTAAAAATATGACTAATTTTATTGTAATTGAGAAAGACTCATTAAATAAGTCTACAGTAAATGCGACACAGATTACATTAACCGAAGCTTCTATTGTTCATACTAAAATGAGCCGTGATGACGTCGACGAATTTATCCGTGATGGCAATAACTTAGTGCTTAAGTTAAAAAATGGTGAAGTTGTTGTTATTGAGAATTTTTTTATAACATATGACGATGTCGCTTCAGATTTGGTTTTTGAAGAAGATGGGTGTGTTCTATATTGGTTTGATGGCGTATCGGGTTTTAAAGGCATTCCAGGATTAGAAGCATTATTGCCTGCTGTTGAAAGCAGTAAATTCGTTGGATTGTTACCTTGGTTGGTCGGCGCTGCTGTAGTTGGTGGTGCTGCGGCGATTATTGACCACAATGACAAGGATAAGACAGATTCGATCCCGAATGGCACTAATACGCTTAAAGTAAATACAGATGGTACAGTTACAGGTAAAACAGAGAATATCCCTGAAGGTACTGACGTTAAAATTACTATTAGCGGCAAAGATAAAGACGGCAAGCCGCTTGAAAAAGAAGTGACTGTCAAGGTTGATGCTGATGGTAATTACACAGCGCAAGTTCCAGCGGACTTTGCAGACGGTGACTTAGTTGTTGAGTCTGAAGTTATTGATCGCAATGGCAATACGATCACTGCAGAAGACAAATTGGGCACAGGCAAAACGGATGATCCAGCAACTCCAGGTGATGAAAGCGAAGGCTTAGACCGCGTTGATGGTTCAATCACGGTTAAAGTTGACAACAAAGGCAACATCACAGGCGGCACAACTGACGTTGAGCCAGGCAGTGATGTAAAAATTACTATTAAGGGTCAAGACAAAGACGGTAACCCACTTGAAAAAGAAGTGACGGTTAAAGTTGATGCTGATGGCAACTATACAGCGCAAGTTCCAGCGGACTTTGCAGACGGTGACCTGACGGTTAAAGCAGAAACAGAAGACCGCAATGGTAAGCCAGTTTATGCTGAAGACAACCTCGGTGCAGGTAAAACTGATGATCCAGCAACCCCAGGTGATGAAAGCGAAGGCCTAGATCGCGTTGATGGCAAGATCACGGTTGAAGTTGACAACAAAGGTAAGATCACGGGTACAACCGAAGATGTTAAGCCTGGCGAGAAAGTAA
>NZ_JBIMCF010000053.1:0-4106 GCF_048551975.1 Acinetobacter johnsonii
GGGTTTTAAGACACCAAATCAAATGGCCGAAAACTTTTATAAGTTGGCTGCCTAGAATCTCCCAAGGGAAAGTCTCCTGATAATTCAGCGTATATCAAATGTCTCATACAAAGCCTGTTGAACTGCATCCACACGTGTTTTACAGGCTTTATATGCAACCATAGACTCTTCAACGATTTTCATTAAATTGTCGATGTCTGGTTCTTCCTGCGACTCCAATAGCTCCGCATTCTTTTTAAGGACTTCATAGCCTTCCTTGAAAGAGAGTTCTTTTTTAATCATTACTAATTACCTTCGTTACATTTGCTTGAATGGTGCCATCCTGTAATTCTACTTGGACGTTATCACCTGAAATCTGTTGAATAGAGCGAATAGCTTTTCCTTCATTACGAACAATTCCGTAGCCTTTAGCCATCACGTTTCTTGGATTCTGGATTAAGGTTTCACGCATCAGTGATTCGACTTGATTCGTTGCCAGTTTGATCTGTTGCTGGGCTAAGTAATGTAGGGTGCTTCGCATCAAATCTACGCTCTTATTTGCTTCATTAATCTGCCCATGCGCAAGCGTCTTAATCACTCTCATGTATTGATCATTTTGGCTTTGGTACGCCGTGATTTGATGTTGGGATAATAGCTTAATGGTTTGGAATGAATCTAAGACATCCTGAGTGCGATCAGCAATTAGATTACGAATGCCACCAATTACCTTACTAGGTGTGTCAAATGAACGGTTTGCAACTTCATCTAGTATCGTACGATCTTTTTCGTGACCAATACCGACCCAAATTGGAACAGTTCGTTTGGCCAACAATGCTGCCAGTTCATAATCATTTAAATAGGCAAGGTCGTTTACAGCACCACCGCCGCGGATAATCACAATGAGATCAGGTGGTGTATTGAAATCGGTAGCCCATTGTCTGAGGCCATTACTGAGAGAGATGATAATGCTTTGCGCAGCTGTGTTCCCTTGGAATGTTGCTGAGTAGTACTTGAAATGACATACACCAGATTTTTCTAAAGCATCAGCATCTTTTTTGAAGTCACCTAGACCTGCAGCATTTTCAGGAGCAATTACCAGGACATTCTGAATATCAAAAGGGGTAGGGATGAGCTTGTTCTTGTTTAATAGGCCTTCAGAGGTAAGTCTTTCTAAAATTTGTTGATAGCGCCGTGCAATGTCTCCAAGCGTATAGCTTGAATCAATATCTTCAACATTCACCGAAAAGCCATACTGAGGATCAAACTTGGCTCTGACTTTTACCAAGACATTTAAATCCTTTGAAAGCTCTACACCGCTTTCTCTTTCAAACTTAAGCACCATTTTCTGAGCTGTAAATTTCCAGATGGTGCCTTTACAACTCGCTATAACTTTGTCGGTACTTTCATCCTTTTCAGCTAACTCAAGATAGTAATGTCCGCCCTTAATATTTAGATTACGGATCTCAGCTTTCACCCATACAGGCTCATTGAAAGTAATTTGAATTACTTCCTGAACTGTGGATAGATAATCACTAAGAGAAAACTGAGATTCAGACATTAGGTCAATTATTTTAAGTGCTTAGATGAATAGTATTAAAGCAAAGCTATAAGTGCAAATTGAGAATATGCTCACTTGGTATTGATCAAGGTATATGGCATATTTCTGCTGTAGTGGACGTACATATGGAAATTCACTTAATTATCGTAAAAAGCTCATCATTTGATGGGCTTTTTTTGTTTGTAAATAATTTGGAATAAAATGTGAATGAGATCTCAATATAAACCAAGTATATTATTTGGTATTAAGTTCTCCATGGTAGTTAATATCAGTTTATACCTGCACCTTCCCCAAGTTGCAGGTTTTTTTTGTTTCATTTTTTGTGAGATTAATGATTTAATTATTTTGTTGTAAATAAAAACAACGATTCCTTGTTTCGGCGCAAAAGACCAAGGGGAAAGCCTTACAGAAATGTAGGGCTTTTTTAATAGCAGCTTAATTTAAATTGAACCGTACCGGGTTTGTCGGAGAGTCAATATTCTGAGATGAGAAGTATTGCTTCGCAAGACGTAGCGAAGCGTAGTGTCCCGATGACAAAATTAAAATATACCCCTGAAATCAGAGAAAGAGCGGTTCAATTATTGATTGAATCCGAAAAAGATTATCCATCGAATTGGGCTGCAATCACAGCAATTACGCCTAAGATTGGTTGTACTGCTGAAACATTACGTGTTTGGTATGGCTTTGTTGCATAAAGATTTAAAAGGTAGAGCTTTCCTAAGTTGTTCAAATTTAAGTGACAACTTGGGTATGAGGTCGGCCGAGCTCCGTAAAGTTATTTAAGATGACCACACGTACATGAATCTCGTTTACTTGGCTATCAAAATTCCGGGCACTGAGCTTATCACCTAATAATTTGATGCAGTGCATCTTGGTTTCTACCAGACTTCGCTGATGGTAGCCCGACCATTTTTTCCATAGTGTCCTGCCTAAACGTTTAACAGTGCGAAGTAATTCATTTCGCTCTAGCGAATGAACTTTTGTACCTTTCCAAGGCTTCGCATTTTTTCTGGGTGGAATAATCGCATGTTCATTTCGATCTGTGATCAACTGGCGACACTGCTTCGTGTCATAAGCACCATCGGTATAAACGGAGTCAATATGCTCATCTTGAGGAATCTGATCGAGTAAATCACCAAGTACTTGTGAATCACTGACATTATTTGTCGTAAGCTGAACGGCACGTATTTGCAGTGTTTCAGCATCTATACCAATATGCAGTTTACGCCATTGCCGATGGTATTCAGGCTGATGTTTCTTACGCTTCCATTCGCCTTCACCTAAAAATTTTAAACCCGTAGAGTCGACGAGTAGGTGTAACCCATCACGACTTTTCTGGTAGCTAATTTGAATATCAATATACTTTTGTCTTCTACAAAGCGTCGTGAAGTCTGGTGCTGTCCAATCTAATCCGCAAAGTTTAATTAAGCTTTGAACAAAACCAGTAACCATGCGTAAAGTGAGTCTAAATAGAGATTTGATCATCAAACAGCATTGAATCGCTATGTCGGAGTAGGTTTGACTTCGACCTTGTTTGCCTTGAGGTTCTGCATACCATTGTGTTTTTGGATCGAACCAAATGGCAATATTCCCACGATTAATGAGAGCTCGGTTATATGCGGGCCAATTGGTTGAGCGGTAGATTTTGTGTGTAGGCTTCTTCATTTGGAAATTATATTGCCGAAGAAGCCCTTAAGAACAGCTTTGTGAAACAAAGCCGTATTGAGCAGCAGAGGCGGTAAATTAATTTTCTAAAATTTATCAATGATTTAACTTTTGATATATTCAGCCAATGTGGTTGTTTTTAATTCAGTTCAAAATCATAACTAGAAGCTAGCTGTAGTTTCTGAATGACCGTCAAGGTTCTTAATTTTGCCTATAGATTCCCCCTATGGGCATTTTTTTTGATCAAAAACATGTATAGGTGACTTTAAAATAAACCTTTTAGCAATTCATACGCAATAAGGCTGATACCATTAACACAACAAAAATGAGTTCCACTCTAGTTAACATCTTAGTTCCATTTACTTTTCACTTAATTTATATAGCCATTAAGTCGTAGCATCAATGAAATAACATGACATGGAAAATAATCAAAAAAGATAGAATCTAGATTTTTATTACATTTACTATCCGTATACTTCAACATCAGATTTGAATGTTTCACTTAACCTTTAAACTTTTCTTAAAATTAAATATATTTACATACGTATTCTAAAATTTGATAGAATTTATTAAAACTTTAGACTCTAAGTGTAAATAATGAGAAGCGCTAATATTCGACGTGATGGTTACTTAAAATTTCTGAATACATGGCAAAACTGTGATGTTATTAAAGTACTTTCAGGTGTACGTCGCTCTGGAAAATCCACCTTATTGGCGATGTTTCAACAAGACCTAAAAGCACAGGGTGTACAAGCCGAAAACATCATTGCCATCAACTTCGAATTTATGGAATTTGAAGAACTCACTGATTACCGTAAACTACATGATTATGTATTGTCCAAAGTTGATAAAAGTAAAAAAAACTATGTTTTTTTAGATGAAATACAACATGTTACCAATTTTG
>NZ_JBIMCF010000054.1:0-4079 GCF_048551975.1 Acinetobacter johnsonii
GAGGAAGATCGATGTAAAACGTACGGACATCCAACCACAGTGATTATGATAGATTTAAATGACTTAAAAGCTATAAACGATAAATTTGGTCATTCGGCTGGAGACCAAATGATTCAAAAAACGGCCCAAATCTTAAAGAAAAATGTACGCTCCAATGATTTAGTCGCGCGTTTAGGAGGAGATGAGTTTGGCATTCTAAATATTGAAACGACTTTAGAAAATACTCAGAAATTGGTGAATCGGCTTTTAAAGTCCTTACAAAATGCTGGAATTAATGCTGCTGTTGGTTTGGCAGCACGTGAACCAAGTAAAAATTTACGAATGGCAGTAATTGAAGCAGATGAAAAAATGTATCAGCATAAACGTCAAATTAAAGTCATCATTTGATGATTCCATAGAACAGGATGTTTGAGGATCTAAAACAATAATCGTAAGTCAGACACTTGGATTGTGAAGCTAGACAGGAGTCTTGCTTAAGCAGTAAGCTCATTTGAAGTTTTTCTAAAATTAATATAATGGTGCTTATACGAAATTCAGCGTTTCAGGCTCCCCAAAACCAAGTTTATTTCTTGCATAAATGTATCCTATAGGATACATTTTACTTATGTACTCAATATATACCACTGAAGTCTTTGATGACTGGTTCACCAAGTTAAAAGACCAACAGGCAAAAAGACGCATACAAGTCCGAATTGATCGGGTTGAAGATGGAAACTTTGGAGATACTGAACCAGTTGGTGAAGGTGTCTCTGAATTACGTTTCTTTTTTGGACCAGGCTATAGGATTTACTACTGCAAACAAGGGCAAAGGGTTGTTATTCTTTTAGCAGGCGGAGATAAGTCTACGCAAAGTAAAGATATAAAACTTGCCCTGCAATTGGCACAAGATTTAGAGGAGGAGCTATAAATGGCTATTAAACTTCGCAAATGGGATAGTGCTGAGCATCTTAAAACAGAAGAAGATATGCAGGCTTACTTACAAGCATGTATCGAAGAATCTAATGGTGATGCCGCATTCATTGCTAAAGCTTTAGGTAACATTGCTAAAGCTAAAGGAATGGCTCAATTATCACGAGATACAGGTCTAGGCCGAGAAAGTCTTTACAAAGCACTTTCTGGTGATGTGAACCCTAGTTTTGATACGGTGATTAAAGTTGTAAAAGCACTGAATTTGCGCTTAGCAATTTAAAAAGTTATTAAAAAATGGACCTTTAGGCTCCATTTTTTAATTTCGTATAAGGCGTATTATGTTAATTTTAGGAAAGATAAGCATTAATTCTCTATGGTTTGCATAAATCCTTGCCCTGTTTTTGTATTTTGAATAAATAAATCAAAGGATGATGTTATAGAATCATCAATACGTTTTTGCCTTGTATAAAAAAACCTTAACAATTCAGTATGATAATTATAAAAATCTTCAAAATTTACAAAGTTATCTATTTTCCGTAGAGCGTTTACAAAAAGCTGATAAATTGGATCGTCAGGTGTTCCTTCAAATAAAGAAAAATGAGCATGCATAGGTTTAATTGTTTCATATTCAATATAATTTTTTTTAATTGAAAGATGAATAATTTCCACTTTTCCTAATGTAGAGATAGAGAAAAAAGCTGTTCCTGTTGCATGCTGTTCAGGTTTATCATCATTCAAATACATAGCTCTAGCTACTTGAGCTACCTGTAAAAAATCCCAATTATTCTGTTTTGCATAAAACTCTAATACTTCATGAAAGTAATACATCAGTAAAACATCACCTGAAACAGTGATTGCACCATATTTCCAATACTTAATTTTTTTATAGTCATCCACAACTGTTCTTGCAGGCAAGCCTGTAAACGGCTCGCACTCTATCGTTAGTAGATGATCACCAGTAAGAATAATGTAATCATCAATGTTTATAGCAACAGTTAATGTCATGCTGTGATGGAGTTTTCGAAAAATAGAATTGTATAATCAAACCATAAAATAAAACTTATTAAAAAGGTTGAACCCAATGGGTGGAAAATTTGAAGTAAAAGCTGGACAACATCAATTTTTATCAGGTCAGCAGATCATAAAGGATATTCCATTTTTACCAACCCCACATGATGGTGCATATATCTTAGAGTTTGATGTTAGGCACAAGATTAGTAATGAATTATTAGAAAGTGCAACAACTTTTAGCCTTATTGATTCTAAAGGAAATGTTCGTACAGGTGATGTTCCTAAAGATGGGATCGTAAGAATTACATCAAATGATAAAGAAGAAAAATATACCATCATAGTACATAAATATGATGCGGACGTAGCGGAGCAAGATGAATGACTTATACGGCTCGTTTAAAAGTCTTTTGTGATAATAAAGATATTTTATCTAAATTAAGTTACACCTTTGCAAATACAACAACTAAGCAAAATTATGGTGGTAAAATTGACTCTAATGGTTGCACAAAAGTCTATAATTGCAATAAGTTAGATCTAATTTTTGTAGAATTATTTTTAAATAATTCAAAGCTTGCGAGAGTACATGTCCCTGCATTAGAAAATGGTGAATTTAACAAATCCGCTTTTACGTTAAAATCCACAACAGGAACAACCCAAAAATCTGAATCAAACAAAGTTCCTGTGAAAGTCAAAAATGAATTAGAAGTTGCTCTTGATAACTTGAATGGAACAGCCGTTTATTTTGGTAATAATTTTTTAATTCATGATGCTAACTTACGTGCAGCATATATGCGTGAAATTAAAAAAATGAGTGATGGTTATCTTGAAGCTGTGAAAAAAGGAAGTATTTCTGTTAAAAATGCAGCTTTAGAAGCAACCGACTTAAGAAATCAAATTTTAGACGCTACTCGAAAGAAAAACTCTGCCATAGGGTTAGCTGTTTCACAAAAAGAAAAAGCTTTGGGGAAAACTTTAGAGCAAATTCTTGAGTATTATGCAATGGAAATAAACGATCCTAATAAATTTAATGCTTTAAAATCAAATCGATCAGCTATAGACTCACATATCAAAGAAATAATCAAAGCAAAACAATCATACTTCAAAAAATTAAAGGTGCCTGATCAAAATAAAGTTTACTACAGCGTTTTAAAAGGTTCTGGAAAATCAAATAAATCATTTAATTCTAAAATTAAATGGATGAAATTTGGAGGACGTGTTCTAGTTGTTATATCTATAGCTTATGCAGGTTATGAAATTTACAATGCTGAAAATAAAGAAAAAGAAACATATAGACAAGGAATTACCATTGGTGGAGGAATCGCAGGAGGTGCTGCTGGTGGTGCTACAGCAGGTCTGATATGTGGCCCAGGCTCGCCTATATGTTCTACTGTTGGAGTTATCATTGGTGGGGCAATTGGCGGAGTTAGTGCTTATCTATTAGTTGATGCTTTTGATGAGGAGTTAGAAGCATTTACTCAATGGACTTTATTTTAATAAGAGGTGAAATAATGTTATTTAATCTTTTTAGCCGTAAAAACAAAAATAATGAAAATTCTAAACCTTATTTGACTAAAGAGCTAACATGGGATGATGAAAAAATAACAGAGATTCGATTCAATGGCACTCAAAGAATTATGCACTATAAAGACATCATAAGAGTGAGTATTATCTTTGATAGTTTTGACTTACCAGTACCAAAGTGGACTATACAAGATGATAATTTAGAAGATCTTACAACAATAGATTTTTATAATGACCTACAGCCTAATTTGACTGATTTAGTTATTGATATGTTGAGTAAAAAATTAAAAGGCTATGACAATGAAGAAGTACATCAAACGATCATAGAAGCTATGGGAGCTACAATAGGATTATTTCATGTGTGGAGTCGAGATGATCTCAATCAGGTTTTAGAAAAAATAAATAAAAAATTCAAACCTATAATGGATGCAGAAATTAATAAAATAATAAACGAAGAAAAACAGAAAACAGCCAATCAGTGGTGGAAAAATATCTTTTAGCCATCTCTATTTAACATAATGGTGGTTATGCGAAACGAGAGTGTAACTCCAAAATAGAAATGTCCGGTTTCTCCAAAGTAAAAATGTCCGCTTTTAGAATATGCACTTTTGCAATTTCGTTAGCGGACGGTTTGATAT
>NZ_JBIMCF010000055.1:0-4005 GCF_048551975.1 Acinetobacter johnsonii
ACACGATAGGGACTGAAGCGAATTATAATGGTATTATAAAAATGAGTGCTCTCGATTGGTTGCTATCTGAAAATAAGTAAAGTTGAGGGTAGACATGGATACTCTTATTTATTAATTAAAACTCAAAGACTTTTCAGCATGTGTGATTCATAGATGTGATTTGACAACACAAACGTAAACTGGACATTAAAGTCCTAAACTTTAACAATATAGTTGTAAACAAAGAGAGATTAAAAAAAATGTCAAATTTTACAGAAGCATATATTCCAAGTTTTGGATATGGTTGGTATAACGAATCTATTTCTTATGATGCTTTAACAGGTGTACATAAAAATCTATATGCAAAAACAGATCAAAAAGCTACTAATGGCAACCAACGAACAGATAATTCAAGTAACCCAAGTGGGTATCGTGTTAGAGCAGGGTTTGTTGATCCTAAAAGTGATAAAAGATTTTGGAATGTATCCGGTACACACTATGAAACCCTAGATAATGGGCGAGCTGTTTCTCAATACACATCTGCAAAAGTTTGCAATTTTAAATTTGGGCAGTTTTTATAAAATCTTATGAAAAAGAATAAAATTCTATTAATAGTTCTTGTGGTTGGTATTATTGTTTTAGGTATTGTAATTTTTATAAAATCTCAAGCAGTTACAGAAACAAAAAGATTGGGTAACGGTGAAAATACCAACCATAATGAAACGAGTTCATCTTCCAAACCATCTATCTAGTTTCCTTTGAAGAAGTTTTACCAATTTGGAAAGGCTAGGTTTACAACTATATTGTAAAAAACCTCTATTTTTCTAAACTGAAAAATCCATTGAGTTTAGAACTGTAATGTGGATTTATTCAATTAGATTTGATGTAAGTTGTTGATTTTACATTTTGCCAGTTTAAGACATTAATGTAAAAAGACAGTAACATGAGTGATGTGTTGTGTTGATACCTTAATTGCATCGATTTCCCGTTTTAACTTTTTCTGATGTTCAATTTCTTCTTTTTGCTACTTCTTAACTAGAGCCTCCAATTTTTTTCTTTCAAGTTCTTCTACTTTTGATAAGTTCTGATTTTCTTTAAGCGGCTTGGTATGAATTGCTGTTTTCTTTTTTTGAAGCTCGGCAACCTTGATTTGATATCTAGAAAGTTCCTGCTCTTTACGGCTAATTTCAGAATTAACTGTTTATTTGAATTCTATTGAAGATAATAAACTAGTTTAGCTAAAGGGAAACATCAAGAAAGGCCATCCTAAATTTTTTACAATGGACTGAATAAGGCTTATTTAAAACTGACTAAAGAAAAAGGGGTGTTGGGAACTTAAAGTAAAGGTGGTACTCAAACTGGTTACTAAATATCGAGTAGTCTCGATAATAAATATATAAAATAATAACTTACAATTTAATATGATGCGTATCATACGCATCATATATAAAGCTTTCTATTTTGATATAATTGATACAATCAACCCATTATTAGGTTTCATTTAAATTCCATGAGTCTTACTGAAATTAAAGTTCGCCAAGCTCATTGCAAGGAAAAAACCTGTTTTTTATCCGATGAAGATGGGCTTAGCCTGAAGATTGAACCGAGTGGAAGAAAATCTTGGTGCTATCGCTATACAGATCCACAAACTAAAAAACGTCGACGCATTCAGTTAGGTCTTTATCCTGATTTATCACTGAAAAAGGCACGACAAGTCAGAGATGACTTTAAAGACAATAATTTCTGTTTTGAACATGATACTGCCTCTAATGTCATCACCTTTGGTAAGGTCGGGGAGGAGTGGTTACAGTTCAAACTGAAGAATGCTTTCAACGATCTACCCCGCTGTGGTGTACTACAGTTAGCAGAAAGATGCTTACAGCAAGATATTTATCCAGACCTTCAGGATTTACCTTTTCAAAACATCAAGCGTTATGACCTGGTTTCAGTAATCAAAAAAATAGAGGGACGCCAAGTAAAAGAACCTGTCAAGAAAGCTTGTAGTTATTTGAACCAAATTTATGACTACGCTGTAGCGATGGGTTATTGTGAATTCAACATCGCGCATGGTTTAAATAAAATCGCCATTAACAGTAAAATCAAGAAGAATTATCCGTATTTGAAAGCGGAGGATATATCTGATTTTAAGTATAAATTAAAAAAATTGGATGCCCATCCGATTATTAAAAAAGCACTGATGTTTAAATTATATACTGGAGTGCGAGGGGCTGAATTGTTATTGTCTGAGCCTCATCATTTTGATTTAAATGAAAAAATATGGAAAATACCTGCCTTGCATATTAAACAGTTTCGACGAAAAGTCATATTAGGCCATGAGATTCCAGATTTTTTAGTTCCACTTTCAAATCAGGCTTTAGAGATTTTGAAAGACGTCATGCAGTGGTCATACGGTGAAAAATACCTTTTTGCTAGCCCTCGCAAACACAATCAACCGATTCATTTTAATACTCTAAATATGGCCATACGTAAGATGGGGTATGGCAAACATCAACTATCTTCTCATGGATTACGTTCAACTTTTAGTACCATTTTGAATGACTCAGGTTTGTTCCAAGATAATTGGATTGAGGCACAACTTTCACATATTGATAAGAACCGTACCCGTGCCAGCTATAATCACGCTGACTATTTAGCTCAACGGACTGAAATGATGCAGTGGTGGGGTGATTATTTAAGTACTAGTAAGTGAAAATCGTACTTTTAAACATAAAACATGATGGGATGTCAAATGGATAGTAAACAATATACTTACCGTGTTAAATGGTCAGCAGAAGATAATGGGTATGTTGGATTGTGTGCTGAGTTTCCATCATTGTCTTGGCATGATGCGGATCAGTCTAAAGCATTCTCAGCAATAGAGGAGCTCGTTGCTGATATGATTAGCAATAATGAAAAAGTTCCTACACCACTCTTTGGAAAAATATAGTAGGCTGTTTAATGTCCTTGTTCTCAGTGGTTCAACAAAAACTAGCCCTCGAAGCTGCAGATCTAAGTGTGGGCATGAACAAGAATTTATGCTTCATATATTCTGTAAATCGTATGAATTTGAATTAATAGGTATTTTAAAGAAAGTTTTCTTTGATTTAGTGTTTTTATATAAAAAAATAATTTTTAAAAACAACTTAGGCTAATTGATAAACACTATCTGGAAAGATTAAAAGAAAATATTTTTTAATTTCTGCTAATTCATTTAAGTTAGGTTCCCTTTCAAGCAGTTGAAATGTCCAAATAAGTACAGCCTGATGATTATCATAGCAAGAATTGACTCCAAGAAAATTAGCCATTCCATAACCCCTATCGATGTTCATTTCTTTAATTAGTTGATTTCCCAAGTCACGAGCTTGCTGGCTGATCCATAACTCATTTGGCAACATGGCGGTCATCTCCACAAAATAATCTAATGCAGCTTCAATCCTTATATTTAAAAAGTTATAATTTAGTTGAAATAGACAAATTATGCTTTCTATAAGTTGTAATAGTGTGCTGTAGGTTAATTTTAGCAGAGTATTACTCAGTCAACAACTTAAAATAACTTTTAGTAGGTTATTTTTTTGTAAATGAATTGATATATGATTACTTGTAAGTTATCCAGCCTCATGGGCGATCGAAGAATTTTAAAATTAAGTGATGTGGTACATGCGACAGGCATCAATCGTAATACGCTGACAAGTATGTATTATGACCGTGCTATACGTATCGAATTGCCAGTCGCTGATAAGTTATGTAAATACTTTAACTGTACGATGAATGATTTGTTTGAGTTTAAGGACGAAGTTGAAGAAAAAGATTAACCAATACTTCTTTTGATAAGTTTTTTCTACAGGTCTAATAATGAATTTTATAAAATTTCATCGAAAACAGAGATCTACTTTATTATTTATATAAAAGAATCAAACGAATGATAGAAGCGCAGATTCAAATCCCAAGTGCAACACATTTGTAGTTAGTTGAAAAAGTTAGGTGTATTCATAGAATCATTAGACTTTTTCAACTCGCAATTGGAAA
>NZ_JBIMCF010000056.1:0-3719 GCF_048551975.1 Acinetobacter johnsonii
AGCGGAGGGGGATTTAGAATTAATGAGCTGGCGATGACTTACTCTCACATGGATAACTCCACACTACCATCAGCGCTAAGAGGTTTCACTTCTGAGTTCGGGAAGGGATCAGGTGGTTCACTCTTGCTATTGTCGCCAGCACAACTGTTTATGACTATTCGTTGGGTCTAACCTCAGAGCAGTGCTCTTCGTGCCTAACTTTCATCAAATGAGTTATTAACAGGTATATTTGAGTTGGATATTTTATCTAGCTTTATAACTAAATCAAGTTGTTTGCAGTGATTTGAAGCACAACACCAACTGTTTGGGTGTTGTATAGTCAAGCCTCACGAGCAATTAGTATTGGTCAGCTTCACATATCACTATGCTTCCACATCCAACCTATCAACGTCGTAGTCTTCAACGGCTCTTTAGAGGACATAAAGTCCTAGGGAAATCTTATCTTGAGGTAGGCTTCCCGCTTAGATGCTTTCAGCGGTTATCCCTTCCGAACATAGCTACCCGGCGATGCGACTGGCGTCACAACCGGTACACCAGAGGTTCGTCCACTCTGGTCCTCTCGTACTAGGAGCAGATCCTCTCAAATTTCCAACGCCCACGGTAGATAGGGACCGAACTGTCTCACGACGTTCTAAACCCAGCTCGCGTACCTCTTTAAATGGCGAACAGCCATACCCTTGGGACCTGCTTCAGCCCCAGGATGAGATGAGCCGACATCGAGGTGCCAAACACCGCCGTCGATATGAACTCTTGGGCGGTATCAGCCTGTTATCCCCAGAGTACCTTTTATCCGTTGAGCGATGGCCCTTCCATACAGAACCACCGGATCACTAAGACCTACTTTCGTACCTGCTCGACTTGTGGGTCTCGCAGTTAAGCGCGCTTTTGCCTTTATACTCTACGCGTGATTTCCGACCACGCTGAGCGCACCTTCGTACTCCTCCGTTACTCTTTAGGAGGAGACCGCCCCAGTCAAACTACCCACCAGACATGGTCCTCGTCCCGGATTACGGGACAGAGTTAGAACCTCAATATTACCAGGGTGGTATTTCAAGATTGGCTCCACCGAAACTAGCGTCTCGGTTTCAAAGCCTCCCACCTATCCTACACAAGTAAGATCAAAGTTCAATGTCAAGCTGCAGTAAAGGTTCACGGGGTCTTTCCGTCTAGCCGCGGGTACACCGCATCTTCACGGCGAATTCGATTTCACTGAGTCTCTGCTGGAGACAGCGCCCCCATCATTATGCCATTCGTGCAGGTCGGAACTTACCCGACAAGGAATTTCGCTACCTTAGGACCGTTATAGTTACGGCCGCCGTTTACTGGGGCTTCGATCAAGAGCTTCGCTTACGCTAACCCCATCAATTAACCTTCCAGCACCGGGCAGGCATCACACCCTATACGTCCACTTTCGTGTTTGCAGAGTGCTATGTTTTTAATAAACAGTTGCAGGGGCCTGGTTTCTGTGGCTGCCAATAGCTCAAGGAGTAAATCCCATCACCGTCGGCAGCGTACCTTCTCCCGAAGTTACGGTACCATTTTGCCTAGTTCCTTCAGCAGAGTTCTCTCAAGCGCTTTGGTCTACTCGACCTGACCACCTGTGTCGGTTTCGGGTACGATTCCTATGTAACTGAAGCTTAGAGACTTTTCCTGGAAGCATGGTATCAGCCACTTCACTGTACAAGTACAGCTTGCTATCAGTTCTCAGCATACAGTACCCCGGATTTGCCTAAGATACATGCCTACAACCTTCCACCTGGACAACCAACGCCAGGCTGACTTAACCTTCTCCGTCCTCTCATCGCATTACATAGAAGTATTGGAATATTAACCAATTTCCCATCGACTACGCCTCTCGGCCTCGCCTTAGGGGTCGACTCACCCAGCCCCGATTAACGTTGGACTGGAACCCTTGGTCTTTCAGCGTGCGAGTTTTTCACTCGCATTGTCGTTACTCACGTCAGCATTCGCACTTCTGATACCTCCAGCATACTTCTCAATACACCTTCATCGGCTTACAGAACGCTCCCCTACCACTTGCAATAAATTGCAAATCCGCAGCTTCGGCATATAGTTTTAGCCCCGTTACATCTTCCGCGCAGGCCGACTCGACTAGTGAGCTATTACGCTTTCTTTAAAGGGTGGCTGCTTCTAAGCCAACCTCCTAGCTGTCTATGCCTTCCCACATCGTTTCCCACTTAACTATAATTTTGGGGCCTTAGCTGGCGGTCTGGATTGTTTTCCTCTTGACTACGGACGTTAGCACCCGCAGTCTGTCTCCCGGATAGTACTCATTGGTATTCGGAGTTTGCATCGGTTTGGTAAGTCGGGATGACCCCCTAGCCGAAACAGTGCTCTACCCCCAATGGTATTCGTCCGAGGCGCTACCTAAATAGCTTTCGGGGAGAACCAGCTATCACCGAGTTTGATTAGCCTTTCACCCCTATCCACAAGTCATCCCCTGGCTTTTCAACGACAGTGGGTTCGGTCCTCCAGTTAGTGTTACCCAACCTTCAACCTGCTCATGGATAGATCACCCGGTTTCGGGTCTACACCCAGCAACTAAACGCCCTATTAAGACTCGATTTCTCTACGGCTCCCCTATACGGTTAACCTTGCTACTGAATGTAAGTCGCTGACCCATTATACAAAAGGTACGCAGTCACCGAACATGTCGGCTCCCACTGCTTGTATGCATGCGGTTTCAGGATCTATTTCACTCCCCTCACAGGGGTTCTTTTCGCCTTTCCCTCACGGTACTGGTTCACTATCGGTCAGTCAGGAGTATTTAGCCTTGGAGGATGGTCCCCCCATATTCAGACAAGGTTTCACGTGCCCCGCCCTACTCGACATCATCATATAAGCCCTTTCGTGTACAGGACTATCACCCACTATGGTTGCACTTCCCAGAGCATTCCACTAAAACTTATATGACTTAATGGGCTTTTCCCCGTTCGCTCGCCGCTACTGAGGGAATCTCAATTGATTTCTTTTCCTAAGGGTACTGAGATGTTTCACTTCCCCTCGTTCGCCTCATACACCTATGTATTCAGTGTATGATACCTGCCTTATGACAGGTGGGTTTCCCCATTCAGAAATCTCCGGATCACAGGATATTTGCCGCCTCCCCGGAGCTTATCGCAGGCTATTACGTCTTTCATCGCCTCTGACTGCCAAGGCATCCACCACATGCACTTAATTACTTGACTATACAACCCCAAACAGTCGTTAATCCCTACAAGTAGGATTAAGACAGTCTATGATGATTTCTCATCACTTCCTTACAGTTTGTTGCTTCGTGTACTTAAACACTGTACAGCTTCAATTCAATTCACATACCAAAACGCTTGATTCAGTTAATTTCGCTAGTAACTCATTTCTTTAATCTTCATCATCCAGTAATAAATCACTGTTAATGTCGATCTTAAAAATGAGTATGAACAAATTATTTCAACTCAAATATATTCTGTTAATGATTTTTCCAGCCTTCGTCAGGTCAGGAAACTGTGATAAATCACAGAGATTAATAACAACGAAGCGCATTCTACGCTTTATTATCACTAAGCTCTATAAGCTATCAGTTCGTTTGCTTAATGTTTAACTCATTGCATCGCAATGAGTGGTGGAGACTAGGAGAGTCGAACTCCTGACCTCCTGCGTGCAAAGCAGGCGCTCTACCAACTAAGCTAAGTCCCCAGCTTATCAATAAGTCAATGTAT
>NZ_JBIMCF010000057.1:0-3157 GCF_048551975.1 Acinetobacter johnsonii
AGTTGCAGAAGTTGCAGAAGTTGCAGAAGTTGCAGAAGTTGCAGAAGTTGCAGAAGTTGCAGAAGTTGCAGAAGTTGCAGAAGTTGCAGAAGTTGCACGAGACCAGCTTATCGTCCCTCTTGCAACAATATTCGATGAAAAAACTGCTATTGGGCAGGCACAGGAAAATGTGGTTAGCAATGCTTTTGTTTTCACGGGTATTGAGCTTTTAAGCATTGCTACAAATGATACATCGGCTAAACAGCCCCAAGAGTCAGAATCATTCTTCCCCGAAGTCAGCCCAGATTCTGGTCTAGTTTTATCTAAGGCTGAAGCAGTACTTCATTTCAATACCGAAATACACCCCACATTCGACAGCAACCCAAATGCAACTCAAATTGAAGAAGCTAAACTCAGCTCTTGTAAACAAAACACTGTAGAAGAAGTGATCTCTATTAATGCTATTGAGGCAAGCATCAAACAAGATAAGGAACTTGAAAATCAGGTCGATATTGTAAAAACAGATTTAGATCTTCAATCTGAAGTATCAGCAGAAAATCATTTGATTCTCAGAAATCTGCCTCTTTTAAGTGATGGGCTATCTCCACCTCAGGATGAATTTATCATTGAGGCCGTTACACCTATTCGATTTGAACTCAAGCCAAGTGCATCTATTTCAACGCTTGCCATTCAGGACTTTATCCAAAAGCGATCGATCTTAGCTGAACCACAAGACACAGACATTTCATTTGTATCTCATCAGCAAAATCCACTTGAAAGCGAGGTGACAGCACCATGCCCTGTTTTGCAGGATAGCCCTACAGAAAATTCAGAAACATGGGCCACTGCTGCGCAACCCATACTGCCCACACAGATCAATCTGGGGCAATATCAAGCGAAATTGCGCGCGCTGCATCAACCAAACTTAGATCCTAGGTTTTATGGCCTCGACATTTTAGAGCGCATTGAGATCAATCAAAATATCGATTTTTTGATCCACAGCGACCAACTCGATCACTGCTTGGACTATCCCATCTATTTGGCAGAACAGACTAATCAGCACGGAAGGTTTCTTAGATATCTGGCTCTATTCGGTGCTGATAGTCCCACGGAAGCCATTCGCCTAAGTCAACAATTTGCCCAGAGTTGTCAGCATCAACTCGCAGCCATTCGCGAAATTGAATGGGATCAGCTACAGGGTCACATGCATGATGTGTTTTCGATTTTTCAGCTGTATACCCAACAGGCCAAACTGGTCTGGCATATTGAGGACTATCACCCCTTTATTCTGGCCGATCTACTCAATAGCCGTAAATTCATCCAGTTTGAAGAAAGCTCCGCAGACGTAAATACCCCCATTTTAGTGTTAAAAGAACGACAAAAAATTCGAGTAATTCATGGTCAAAAACGTGTTGAACTCTCACGTGCCGAGATCGCATATCCATGCTTGGTCTTAGACCGACAGCACGGCGTCAGTTGGCAACTGATTCAAAATACCATTTCTACTTTACCTCAACCTATCACTGTGTTTCAATTATTTGATTCTATTCAAAAACAACTTGGCAGCAAGTTGTAGAGTTTTGTATTTTCTACTTGTGTTCTTATGTGAAATTTACAACACTAAAACATCGAAGAACAATAAAGTACGAAAGCATGCTAAGAACTCAACATGTGGGATCTATCTCTTTATTTTTCTGCTTAAGTTTAGGTACATGCGTCAACGTGGCTTGGGCAGAAAGCAATACCACCAACACACAACATTTTGTGCCGCCTCACGATGTGGCTGAAATTGACAAAATCGCATCGTCCCCCAACAGTAGTGGACTTTTATATCAAATTCCACAGTGGATTGACTCACTTCCAACCGTTCTACCTGAAGAATCGGATGAGCTGATTGTGCCCACGACTGACCTCACTGAAGAACGCACGTGGGTCGACCGCCAGCAAAAAAAAGTTCGAAACTGGGCAGACCGAACAGCAGCCAAAATGGACAATTGGTTTGGTGAAACCGATCCTAAAAAACCAGCCACAGCCACATTACGTGTCTTGATCGATAACCGCTGGAATAAACATGATGAATATGATGTAAAACCGCGTATTCGGGGTCGAGTCAAACTTCCAACTTTAGAACATAAACTCAGTGTCGTATTTGGGGATGACTCATTAGATAATGAACTACAAAACAATGTTGCAATTACCAATGAAAATCCACCCAGTGCGAATAACGATAAAACATTTGACCGCCGCCAAACCCGTGATGCCAATAGCTCACTGGCTTTAAGATGGTCGCAATTATCAGATCGTCTGCCTTTTGAAACCGATTTCGACTTGGGTGTACGTTCAGGGGATGATATCTATGCGCGGATCGAGTTATCGAAAGAATGGAAACTCGACAATGATTTCCGCGCTTATGCTGAACAGATTTATCGTTATGGTATCGACAGTGAAAATTATTTACGTACCAACCTAGAGCTGACCCATGCACGACCCAATCAACCATTTTTATCCAATCAGTTCAGCCTGACCTATGCAGACGATCAAGATGATGATCTGCTCTGGGATAACTATAGTTTTAGACAACACCAATTCTTTCATGGCAATCGTTTTAACTACGGCATTTATACCGGCGGTTTCTACAACAACGACGACCTGCGTTTGAACCGTTGGGGACCTTTTGTCTCGTGGCGTCAACCGTTCTTAAGGGAGTGGTTTTATATCCAAGGTGACTTAAATTATTTTAATGATCACCGTGAAGACCGTAGTCATTACGTCAGTGCATTGGTGCGTTTTGAGGCTTTATTTTAAGGCCGTGATGAATCTTTAGGCTGAACTGTGGATAAGTTCTCACTTATCCACGGATATCCACATCAGCTTCTTTTTCGCCTATTTAATCGATGCATTCAACAGCCTTTAAGGTGCTTGATCCAACTCATTGACATAAAAAAAGCCTATCTTAGCGATAGGCTTTTTTTAAAGATATCATTGTCCCGTCCTGAAATAAGTTTACACCTTTAAGAGACTTATTTTATGGAACATGCACGAGAACAACGAGTTAAACGTACACAACGTGATTATAGCTTGGCCTTTAAAATGATGGTTGTACATGAAGTAGAAAAAGGGCAAATTACTTATAAACAAGCTCAGGCAAAATATGGTATTCAAGGAAGATCAACTGTGC
>NZ_JBIMCF010000058.1:0-2998 GCF_048551975.1 Acinetobacter johnsonii
AAAGAACGAAATCTAAATCCTGTGCTTGACTTGGAAATGTCTGTATAGGACATTTCTATTTGGTTATTAGGTAGGACATTTCTACTTGGGAATAACAGAGAGCTACCAGCTCTCGTTTTTTGTTATGGAAACTGCTAAAATTCAAATACGCCATTGACGTATAAAGAGTCCATGTTATTTATTGAAACCAGCATCTTTACCAAGCAAATTAAAGACCTTGTATCTGATGAGGAATATCGTCAACTTCAGCAAGATCTTTTGGTACAGCCTGATAGAGGTGACCTAATCAAGAATGGCGGTGGTATTCGCAAAGTACGTTGTGCTCAAGGTAACAAAGGGAAAAGTGGTGGGATACGGGTGATTTATTATTGGGTCACCGAGGATGATCAGATCTTTTTCTTAGTGGCTTATCCAAAATCAGTAAAAGATAATTTAACAGATAAGGAAACCGCCATTCTGCGCCAACTCGTGAAGGAGCAATTTCATGGATAACAACTTATTTGATGACTTGGTTGCTTCAATCAAAGAAGCTGGAGCTATCAAACGTAAAGAAGTTAAAGCAAGCCGAGTTACAGAACTCGAATTGCCTGATATTAAAGAAGTACGTGAAAAAACTGGCTTGAGCCAAAATGAATTTGCTGCACGTCTACATATTAGCCCCCGTACCCTGCAAAATTGGGAACAGGGACGACGCTATCCAACTGGACCAGCAGCTACATTGATTCGAATTTTAGATGCTCACCCAAGCCTTATTTGAAAAAATTACTTAAAAAATGGGAGCTTAAGGCTCCCATTTTTATTTCGTATAAGGTGTATTATGTTAATTTTAGGAAAACTTAAAATTAATAATTAATTCTGATTTCAATTTCATTAAGTTATAGAATATGCCAATTTCCTGATTTACTACACTTTTTTCATGCAATTTAGATACGATATAAATGGACTACGAGCAATTGCTGTTCTTGCCGTAGTCCTTTTTCACTTTAATCCACAATGGCTACCAGGTGGATTTGCAGGGGTTGATGTTTTCTTTGTTATTTCTGGCTTTTTAATGACATCGATTATTTTTAGTGGTGTAGAAAAAAAGACCTTTAATTTATTCAAATTTTATAACGCCAGAGCAAATAGAATCATCCCTGTATTAGCTGCAATGTCAGCTGTTTTACTCGTATTTGGTTGGTTCTATTTAATCCCTAGTGACTATCGTGACTTAGGACGACAAGTTGAGAAAAGTTCTTTATTTATATCAAATCTTTTATTTGCAAAAGGTGGTGGTTATTTTGATACAGCAGAGCATACAAAGTGGTTACTACATACATGGTCACTATCTGTTGAATGGCAATTTTATATCTTCTTCCCAATTCTTATTCTCATTCTAAAAAAATATTTCAGTTTTACAAATCTAAAACGTGTTGTTATAGGATTATTTCTAGCGAGTTTTATTTACTGTATTTATGCAACTTACAAAGACAGTAAGACTGCTTACTTCTTACTTACAAGCCGAGCATGGGAGATGTTACTCGGTGGATTGGCGTTTTTATATCCTTGGTCACTTCAAAGTAAGATAAAGCAAATTACAATTCAATCATTAGGTATTGTACTTATTGTTGCTTCATATTTCTTAATGTCAAAAGATACATTATGGCCTGGTTATATGGCACTAATACCTGTCTTTGGTGCATATTTAATTATCGTAAGTAACTTCCAAAATAATTTCATCATCAATAACATAGTTTTTAACTATGTCGGAAAATGGTCTTATTCCATCTATGTATGGCATTGGCCTTTAGTAGTTTTTGGATTCTACTTTGCATTTGAAGATTGGTGGATCTATGGCATTCCTCTTTCTATCTTGCTCGGATTTTTAAGCTATCAATTAATTGAAAAGATTAATTTTTCAAGATATTTATATTGGAAAGAGCTCTATAAGGTTAAACCCTTTTATATATTTTTAGTTATTTTAGTATGTGGCTATATTATAAAAAAAACTGACGGAATGGAATTTCGTGTTTCAGAAAAAATTACCACTATTTTAAATGAAGTTAACAATGATTTTCCTCAAAGATGTGAATCCGTATTCGCTTCTGAAAAATTTGAAACATGCATAATTGGAAACAAAGACAATATTAAAGCTATTATTCTTGGGGATAGTCATGCGGATGCTATTGCATCATCTATAACTAGTATTTTGAATTTAAGTAAAGATGGTGTTATATATGCTGCTAGGTCTGGCTGCCCTTATATCTTAAATGCAAGATTTAATGAAGATATTTCATTTTGTACTAAAATAAATGAAGATCGTCATCAATATTTGAAGCAACATACAAATACTCCTATTTTCATTGTAAATAGATACTTAGAAAGAATGGAAGGTGAAAACAATATTGATAGAGATAATTCACAAATTATTTATTTTAGTGATAAAAAAATCACAAAGAAGGAAAAATACCTTGAATTTCAAGATAATTTTGAAAAATCAATTTGTGATATCTCTCCAATTTCACCAGTGTATATAGTTTCTACAATTCCAGAAATGGGGATTAATATTCCTCCTTTAATGGCTAAACAAATGATGATTCTTAATAAAATATTAGATAATTCTATCTCATATTCTCAATATCAAAATAGATCATCTCAAATGAATAAACTTTTAGAAGATGTGGCACAAAAATGCAATGCTAAAATTCTAGCCCCTTCAAAATTTTTGTGCCAACAAGGAAAGTGTATTTCTGAATATAAAGGCCGCTCTATTTACCGTGATGGAGATCACCTAAGCGAGTATGGAAATAAACTTCTTACACCAATGTTTGAAGAAGTTCTAAATTAAACTATACATAAAAGATTAAATGAGTTTATTAAAAAAAAATAAACTCATTTAACATAAAATTTCTTATACGAAACGGTAATCCTCCCATAAATAACCGAAGTTAAAAGTAGAGGTTAAGCAGCCATTAGAGGTGGCCTTCCTTTGTTTGCTTGGTGTGGTCTTTCATAGTTG
>NZ_JBIMCF010000059.1:0-2996 GCF_048551975.1 Acinetobacter johnsonii
TATCTTGTAGCTCTAAAAGCGTTTTACGAGCCTCTAGGGCTTCTTTACGAGCTATCCTGACCTCCTTTGTGAGTTCAGCCATACTTTCCCATTGTGGTTTGATCTGTTCAAGCACCGAATTAACCACCTTGTCACCATACTGGGCGGTAGTTTCAAATATTCCAGCTTTGGGTCTTTCAACCTGTCTGATCTGCGGTGTAGGTTCATTTACTTTAGCGTAATACTCTTTGATTCGAGTATGTTTTGCTTTAGACCCTTCAATTCCACGCTTTAAACCAAGATTTTTAACATGATTTGAAAAACTAGACTGCATTTCAGCAAGTTTGGCTTTCCCACCTAAAAACTTTTTAGCGTTTAATTTTCCTGTTTCTTGGTCAAGAGGAACAACATACGCCACTAAATGCGGTGTAGTTTCGTCCCTATGAATACTTGTAGCCACAACATTTTGTTTGCCGTGTCTTTGCTCTAACCAGTCCACAGCCTGCTTAAAATACTCATTTTGACGATCATCACTCCAGCCTTGCCATTCAGGGCTTGCCGTAATCATGTATTCAATACATAAAACAGCATCAGAACGTCTTTTTTCAGGTAATCGTTCAGAAATGGCGGCTTTAACTGCTTCTGAATCTTTCAGGCTGTGAAAGTTATTAGGGGTTTGGCTTGGATTTGCATTAGGTGTGTCAATTGTTCGGTAATTATGAGCTAAAGACCCCCCAATATTCCCCATCGTTTTGAGTTTTTCAGCTCTTAAAATTGCAAATGCCATATTTTTTTTGCCTTTTTTTCTGCTTTTAGTTTGTCTAAAGGTGTACTCACTACACCTTTATTCCCCAATATCTTCGATTATGGTTTCTAAAGGTACGTTCGTAAAGGAGTTTCACTCCTTTATTTTTTTTGTTCAAACCCGATAGCTTTAAGCGAGTGTCTACGAGCGACCAAAACCAAATTTGCTTAATCCCACTCTGAAAAACCGTTTTTAAAATAATTAGAAGACAAAAAGAAAATTTTTAAATGCAGGCTTATGCACCCAGACCGAGCGAAGCGAGCATAAAGATTTATGAGCGAAGCGAATCCATTCTTGCTTTTGCTTTTTTGAAATCACAAAAAGTATTTGCAAAAAAACTGCCCCAAAACCGAGTGAAACGAGGTCAAAAAGTACGAGCTTTAGCGAGTACATAGGGCAGTTTTTAGTGTTTTTTCCTTTTTAATAGTTTTTAAATCTTTTTAAAAGCTTTTTAGCTCCCCGCTATGCCACGCCCAGCAAGGCTTTCAAAGGACATATATGGAGGGATTGACGCACATATATGGAGGGATTGACGCACATATATGGAGGGATTGACGCACATATATGGAGGGATTGACGCACATATATGGAGTATGTATCATTCACTATATATATAGAGGTTAATTAAGTTTCTTGATATAATAAAATCAATTGGGTTTTTACATGAAAAATGATCTAGTCGTAATGGATAATAATTTAATACGTGCATCGTATAAGCTCACAGCTAATGAAATGCGTTTGGTTCTATGTGCCTTAGCTCAAATACCAAAAGATGCAGAGGTAGATCCTGGTAAGGCGTACTACATAACCAAAGAAGACTTTGTAAAACTAGGAGTAGAGCCGAAAAATGTTGCACGAGAAATTAGAGAGGCATGTTCGGAGCTATTAAATCGTATTGTTGTGGTCGACACAGCTATGGGGAAATTGAAATTCCATTGGCTGCACAGCGTCTTACATTTTAAAAGTGAAATTTTTGAACGGCTTAAAAAAGAATATCCAAACTCAAAAAATGATGAAGAATTTATTCAGCAATTAAGAAAATATAATTTATTGGATAGTTTGCCAATCATCGCTAAGAGTGACGACAATATCGTGGCTCGCATTGTTTTTCATGAAAATATGATCCCCTACATAAGTCAATTAAAAGAACAATTTACTAAGTTAATTCTTAAAGATGTTTTTCAATTTAGTAGTTTTTATAGCTTTAGATTTTATTTAATGATGATGCAATTCAAAGAAACGGGGTTTTGTAAAATATCTATTGCTGAATTGCGAGATTCTTTAGATTTAAATAATAAATATCAATTGTTTGCAGACTTAAAGAAATGGGTTATTGATACTGCTATTGATGAAATTAATGAAAAAAGTCCGCATACAGTAGGCTATGAGTTAATTAAAAAAGGGCGAACATATACTCATTTAGAATTAAGATTTAAAGAGAAAAAGGCGGAAATAAAAACAGTAAAATGCCCTAATACCATAGATATGTTTGAAGAACCAAAAGACACATTTATCAAGATGTCTGATAGCCAATTAGACACATTTGCAAGCAAATTGGCAGACTTGGGCGAAGTACAAGCAATGGCTAACGTAGGCGAAGAAATGCCAAGTTTTAAAGCTCGTTTACGCTCAATACTTAAAGACCCTGAAAAACAAAAAAAATTATTGCCGTATTTAAGCCAAATAGGATTTAAAACTCATAAATCTTGAGTAATCAGCGTTGTTTTTGAGGTGAATTATTTTTTGAAATTTTCACCTCAATGTCTTGCTGCTGTTTGATTTGAGGCAATTCCACTTTATCTAAAGCAGCAGGATTTTCACCAATTTTGTTTTTAGCCTCATCTAATTTTAAATTAAGCATGGCAGGATCATTTTTATATCGTTCTTCGATTGCTTTTAAGAAAAATTCCGCTTTAATCTGTTGGTTAGAAGTCAGCCCAACATAGATTTTTTCCCATTGGGCAGCTTGTGCCTCTTGTCGTTGTTCTTTCCGCTGCTTTTCAGTCTGTTTTGTATTTTCTTGTAGCTCTTGGCTTGTAGCTTTCATAACCTCTTGCAATTTAATGCGCTCAGAGAAGCTCAGAGGGCGAATAGCATCAAGATATGGTCTAACCCTATCTTGTAGCTCTAAAAGCGTTTTACGAGCCTCTAGGGCTTCTTTACGAGCTATCCTGACCTCCTTTGTGAGTTCAGCCATACTTTCCCATTGTGG
>NZ_JBIMCF010000060.1:0-2764 GCF_048551975.1 Acinetobacter johnsonii
TGTCAGTAAATTTAGATGTTTTCATGCAGAATCTCCTGCTCGTATCTTAAGAGAAAATTCTACTTTTAGATCCTATTATTTTTAGGGGGGATTACCCGATCTGCTGACCAGAAATGAAAAATCCAAAAACATCAAAGAAGGGCTATCGCTCTAAATTAGAATCGAGGAATTTTCTAAATCGCCATAAAACAGCCTAGAATTGCATTTAAGCGGTTTTTTTCGAAAAATAGGGGAATCTATGTAAACAGGACTAAACAGGCCAATAAACGCAAAATAGGCTTATTTAGAGTGAGAAATGCAACTAGGCTGAAAAAACTCTTTAAAACGAATAACAATTTTCATAAAACAATTTTCCATATCAGACTGATATTGAAAAAAACCGAACGAGTGTCTACGAGTGATAAAGCTTAATCAAAATTTCGCCCAGCTTTTTCTCTGATTACAAGCTCCCTATCCCTCAATCACCTGCTTTACAGAGCATCCCGAATGGGTGCGAACTTTTCAAGTTTGCTTCATTTACCAAGCGTAGCGAGAAAAAAAGCTCATGAGCGAAGCGAATTCCAAGTTGCTTTTGATCTTGCTTTTGCTTTTTTCTCAAATTCACGAAAACATGATCTAAAAATTGCCCCAACGAATCAAGCGAAAGCGAGATTCAATAGAGTTTGAGCGTAGCGAAAACCAAGGGCAATTTTTCAAATTGTCTTTTTAATTATTTTTAAATATTTTAAATATTTTAGGTAGGCTGAAAGCCCTTAAAGACAAGGCTTTCAGCTCTTAAATATGAGGGATTGACTACTAACTATGAGGGATTGACTACTAACTATGAGGGATTGACTACTTAACTATGAGGGATTGACTACTAACTATGAGAGAATTATAGTACTCATAGTTAAGTTTTCGAAATAAAAATGATGAGTCCATCTAAAAAAGAACTAGTAGTTAAATCAAATCAAGTTATTGAGGCTTCATATCAACTCAGCTCAACAGAACAGCGTATTGTGTTAGCAGCTATTAGTAAAATTAGTCGGGCTGAAGACATTACAGATGATGAAATTTATCGCGTAACTATTGATGACTTAAAAAAACTTGGGGTTCATGAAAAAACAGCTTATAGAGATCTAAAAGATGGTGTAAACCGCTTATATGACAGATCAATTAATTTAGCTATTAATGATGAATCAATCAAAATGAGATGGATTCAATCTATACGATTTTTAGAAAGTAAAAGCGTTGTAGGAATTAGGTTTTCTAAAGAAATTTTACCTTTCATTTCTAATCTAAGCCGTGAATTTACTAAGTATTCATTATCTGACATTGCTGGTATGAGTAGTGCCTATGCTATTCGTATTTATGAGTTATTAAGCCAATACCGTTCAATAGGAAAACGGGAGATTTCCATCGAATCTCTAAGAAGTATGTTGGAGCTAGGAAAAAGATATCCATTATCTGCTGATTTAAAAAGATGGGTTATTGATACAGCTGTAGATCAAATCAATGAACATAGCCCTTTAAATGTATCTTACGAGCAAATAAAAACAGGCCGAAAAGTCACACACATTCAATTCACGTTTAAAGAAAAATCAAAAAATATTGAGCATAAATCTGAACAGAATGATTTTTATAAATTGACTGATTCACAAATTAATATGTTTGGTAATCAGCTTTCACGCTTACATGAAGTATCTCACCTAGCACAACAAGGTGAAAGTTATGACGACTTAGCTATCAAAATTAAAGATATGCTGCGAGATCCAATACAACAAAAACAACTTATTCCTCATCTTAAAAATTTAGGTTTTAAGGCATAAAGATCGACTGTATATGTAGCGGTTGACTGTTTGTTGATGTATCTTGGTTCACATAATAGACAACCAGAATTACAAGATGAAATCACTATCTGTTATTGAGCTTTCAAACCTGTATGGAATGACTCGTCAAGCCATTTATAAGCAAGTTAATAAAGGTAATTTAAGTAAGAATAGTGATGGTAAAATTGATCTTTCCGAAGCTATTCGAGTTTTTGGTGAATCCTCTAGAAATGTGAACAGTTCACAGACAACCGAAACACGAAAGTTGTCAGAAGTTCACCTACTAGAACAACAGGTTTACATTCTTCAAAAACAGCTTGAACAGGCGCATGAGCGTGAGCAGTTTCAACGCGAGGAATTAAAAGCCAAGAATGATCAATTACACGTTAAGGATGAACAAATCGAAGCGATACAACGATTATTAGAAGCTCCAAGAGCCTATACAACTAGGTCTATCGATTCAAAATCAGATACAGCAACAGACACTAGCTTAAAAAGTGAGTCGAACTATGATGGATTGACTACTCAAAAAAAAGAAACTCCTGTACAAACTGAGATCCAAACTCAGGCGAAAGATGACGGATTGACTACTCCGGAAAAAACAGAAAACAAGCGCATTCCTGTGCCTAAACACATTGAACCAGAGCCTGAGAAAAGGGGCTTTTGGAGCCGTTTTTTTAGACCCTATGATTAACCACGATTGTTTAACTGATATGAACAAAGTTGTGGAACATTGATCAAATAATAGGCGTGGAACGTGAAAAATCATAAAAAAAGCCCGAACAGTGATGCTCGGGCTATAAACTTTGAAATAAGTATATGAATTTCAAGCTAAATTATAACACGTTTCGTATAAGGTGTATTATGTTAATTTTAGAAAATCTTAATTAAAGTGAAATATATAGCTCAAATCATAGAATGTAATGAGGATCTCGAATTTATTCTAAAAATTAAGA
>NZ_JBIMCF010000061.1:0-2706 GCF_048551975.1 Acinetobacter johnsonii
CTCCCTGTTGCTATACGAGATCAATTTAAAAAGAAACTAGCCAAAGTCATAGAGCAGCCACATATTCCAAAGAATATGCTTAGAGGCGATCTTGCAGGTTGCTATAAAATCAAATTATTAAAAGCTGGTGTCCGACTTGTCTATCAAGTTAAAGATGATCAGGTAGTTATCCTGCTCATTACCGTCGGAAAACGAGCTGATAGCATAGTTTATGACGAAGCGAAAAAGCGAATTAAAGATTAAAAATGGGAGCTTATAGCTCCCATTTTTGCCTTCGTATAACGTGTATTATGTTAATTTTAGAAAATTTAATCAATTTCATATCTTAATCATTTTTTACTTTTCGATTAAATATTAAACCTCTAATTCTTTTTACCTGTTTTATCTAACAAAAATTGAGTACTGTTCATCTCAATAGATTAAGAGGAGTAAAAGATGAATCAGGAACTTATAGATTTTTGTGAACTATATAATCTACCTTTAGAACATTTAGGGGCAACATTAAAAGATCCAAAAGTCATTCCAATGATTAGAGGAAAAGCTTTTGAATTTTCTGTCAAAGATAGATTATCCCAAGTCCTTAATCAGAACATATGGCATGTATCTAAACCATTCGTAAATCCACAATTAGGAAGCCATGACCAAGACGTACTTATCAAGCATTTACCGACAAATACCGAAATTACTATCGAATGTAAATTGTCAGCTAAAGGACAATATAAATTTCAGACAAATGAAAGTATTTTTAAAATCAAATGTATGCGCAGTCGAACTTTGGGCCCAGAGTTAGTACGTCGTTTAGCTCCACTTAGGGGAATGTCTGAAGAAAGTTTAAGTGTTCATAATGACCAATATTTACTTGGTGATTTTGACTTAGTAATCACTTCACTTGCTAATGCATTCTATAGCACGAATGAAGATGGAATCTTTGTTTGGGATCCATCAGCCTTAGGACAAAGCTTCCTTGAACAAAAATATGGTGTTGGGCTAAGTGAAAAACAGTATCAAGATGCTGCTTTCAATGATATGTACGTTGCTAGGGCTAGTGATTTAATTATTTCAGAAACAAATGAGGTTCTTTGCACAAGAAAGAAATGCTCTAATAATCAAAACTGTGGATTTATACCAAATTATCCGTTGTTAAAATTTAATCATGATAATTTAACAAACCCATCTAATAGATGGGTTCATATATCAAATATTGAAAACTTACTATTAAACTTCATCGAAGGTTAATTCTAAATTTTCAGAAACTTCAGGCTCCTTTACTTGATAATTCGTTATAAATACTTCTTTCCCTTTATAACGAGATGCTTTTTCAGGAGCCTGACTCTTATTCTTCGTCTGATCATCAGTTCTACTAATTGTATAATTCCACTCTTTGTCTAACATCGCATTAGCCCAAGAATATAACTCCCTAATTTCAGGACTATTATCATAAGTAATTAAGAAAGATAGACGTCCTTTATTTCTTAATAAACACTGTTCTAAGCGATAATGATCTTCCTTCTTAAAAGAGAACGTATAGAATTTATCTTGATCAGCATTGAAGTAAGGTGGATCTACAAATAAGAATGCTCCATCAGGTGCATTATCAATAACATCCTCAAAATCAAGGTTAGTAAATTCAACACCTTGTAATTTAGCTGATGTTTTTATTAGGCTACGACCCCAATTTTCTGGGCGCATACTATATTTATCACCATACCCCCAATAACAATTTTTCGGATTCATAATTCCTGAGTATGATGTGCGATTTAAGTAATACCAACGTACAGCTCTTTCTAGTTCATTAATTGGCTTAAATTCATTCTTATACCAAGTATGTCGTTCTTTTAAAGCCTGCTCTCCATCCAAAGCAGCAACCAGATCATCAACCCTATCTCTGATAATTAAATATGTATTAATAAGATCAGGATCAGCGTCATTTAAAATATTTGTCTCAACTTTATCTTTTGCAAAGAAAATTGAGCCACCACCTACAAATGGTTCTATGTAACAGGTATGATCTGGAACATGCTCGAGGATCAATTTTCTTGCGTAGAATTTACCACCTGCATAGCGAAATGGAGAGTTAATTGCTTGGCTCATTTAAACCTACTAAAAAAATTAAGATTGCTGACACGATCAAAGTACCAATGTTTGACAAAAATGTCAAACATTATTGTATGGTTGGAGCCTACGAATGAAACCCCATGTAATGTCTATATCAGACTTTGCTAAATATAAAGGTACATCGAGACAGACTGTTTATAACAATCTTTCAGATTTAACTACAGATGACTCATATGGTACACAACGAATTGTACTCGATGAGCGAGCTGAAAACTGGCAACCTAAAGAGCAATATAAACCTAAAAATCGTAACTCAGCAGAATAAGTGAACAACTAGCTAGAGTTATTATTTTATTGGTTGTTAAACTTATAAATACAGCATATAAAGAACGTATTGATGCGGGATGGAGCAGTCTGGTAGCTCGTCGGGCTCATAACCCGAAGGTCGTTGGTTCAAATCCAGCTCCCGCTACCAATCCAGATATTAAAAAAAGCTAATCTTTATAAGATTGGCTTTTTTTATTTAACATAAAATCTCTTATACGCAATTCTGTTGTTATTCCCAAGTAGAAATGTCCTACCTAATAACCAAATAGAAATGTCCTATACAGACATTTCCAAGTCAAGCACAGGATTTAGATTTCGTTCTTT
>NZ_JBIMCF010000062.1:0-2569 GCF_048551975.1 Acinetobacter johnsonii
ATTCAACCTGATTATTTTTACTTTCAATAATCAGCTTTAAGTCTTCAATCTCTTTCTTCAATTTTTCAATTTCAGTCATATTAAATTCCTAGTTACTGGTGGGAGCACTGCCGTTGAGCTTTGCTCAATGGCTAAGTGCGCCCTTTGGGGTCTAAGGGGTCGAACCCCTTACAAGTCCTGTGGCCACTGGGTAGGCTTGCTTATTACGGTTTGCTGATGATGATATCCGATCCATAGGTCGGCACATCACAGCAACCCGACTGAAGCGCCCGCGCTATATCTCTCGTCGGGCGTCGTCGCAGCTCCTCCTAACTCCGCGCGCTCTCCCGCCTGCGCTTCATTTCGGTTTTACGTCTTTTGTAATTTCTAGGTTGTAATAGGATTTCTTATCGAATACGAAACGATAGAGCAGCTCCAAATATGGAAGATCATCAAGAGGTAGATCATCAGTAAGTTTTTCAGGTAACTTGACACCATACATAGAACCAAAACAGCCAGTCAGCCTGTTACCTTTCAAAGAAAGATATGCTTCCCAAGTATTCTCCAGTGAGAGATCACTAAACTTAAGGGCATATTTACATACCTCAGCAACAGCCTTGCTATAGCCGTGTTCTTTAGTTTTTTTAACTCTACGAATATCGACGATATAAGAATCAAGGGTAATATCATGCCAAGTTTCGGACAATTCTTCCTGGTCTATCCATTCATTAAGTAAAGCAAAAATATGAATATGAGGATGCCATTCTTTAGTTTTTGGATTGTATGTATATTCAGTTGAATAAAAAGCGCCATCAATTTTACAAAACTGATTAAAACCACGACCTTTTTTCTTGTAATCGTTATAACGATCTAAAAGCGTTCTAAATGACGCTCTAAGGTGCTTGAAGCGTTCTTGTAGATCAGAGCCATTCTTTACCGTTAAAGTGATCAGAACGGGCTTTAAATGGCGATTCTGGCGCATTAATTCCTCAATACGCTGAACATATCGGCTCATGGACTTAGCAGCCCTAACACCAGCACACATAGGACATAACAAATGCTGAGAGCAATAGTGTGCCTTAGCAAGTTTAACTTGGTCTATCGTGTAGTAATTATGGAACAGCAGAAATTGACCACAACCCTTTAATTTAGTTGCAGCCTTAAGAGCCTTATTGGATAGATCATTTTCACCTTCTGACTTGAAATCAACCTGCGTCCACAAATATTGTTCTTGTAGTTTCGCTCTATGTTTCAAAATTCCAAAACGTGTTATTCTATCCCTATGTTGATCTGCCTTAGCAGATTGCAAAGCCTGTATTTCATCACCCGCCAAAGTGTCCGAAATATGGGCTTTTTTATTGTCTTTTTTAAGCAATTTTTGTCCCCTAGTTAATCAATAGTATCAAGAGAAAGAAAAAACAGCGAGTAGCTTCGCTAACTCACTGTTTTTTTTAGGGTTTCACATTTGTTCTGCTAAAACTGGTTTCGCGCCTTTGCGAACATAAAAAACAACATTACGACCGATAGCCATAGCACCACATGAGATGCTAATAACCTGATTTTTGAATGGTTCAAACAGTCGAGAATCCTCAACTGTTAGGTCAACAAGTTCGTGTTTAATTTCTCCGTTTGGGAGTTCCAACGAACCAAGAATTTGCACCTTGTCACGCGCTTCATATTCTTTGCCGTCTTTACCTTTACCACCATCCACACGGAAAGCATTAATTAGAGTTCCTTGTAAATTAATCATCTGATTGATCCCCTGATTTCATTTTTCCTGAAGCATAGAGATCCGCAGTGATTGAAGTTTCAATTTCAAAAAGAGTTTTAATTGTTTCGTCGTCCAAAGAGGCAGCTAGAGTTTCAATACCGATTCTTAAGAGATCATTCATGATCTTATTGCGACTTGAGCCAGTATGTTTAACAAGTGCTTCAAGGCGTGTATATGATGCAAACTCAACACGGAAAGGAACTTGAATATAGCCACCGTGATAAGAGCTTGAAGCGGATTTTTTAACTTCTGCAACAAGCATTTGCAGGTTAGTAGGCTCATTTGGATTTGGATTATGGAGTTTCATAGTTGTTTCCTGATCTATAGTGATTCATTTATGATTCATTGGTGGGATATTTATAATGCTTTTTTGAACCGTTTGCAAGAAAGAAAATTTCATGTAGATTTGAGTAATCAGGTGATGCGGCACTTGATAGGTTGAGTGATGCGGCACTCAATCAAATTGGCTGATACGGCAGCCAATCTAAACCGAAGACCAATATGGTCTTTTTTTTCGCCTGTAATTTGTGTCGCCACCCATTCGGGATGGCTAAAAGCTCCCGCTTGGAAATCCAAGGGGAGCTTGTAATCAGGGAAAAGGAAGTTTTGAAATTTAGATAGCGTCAGTTCGCAGGCACTCCGCCTGCTCTGTTACTATTGGGATTGTTCTTTTTTTATATTTGAGATGATTCTCTCAAGTCGTTTAATGTGCTTATTTTTAGATTCAACCTGATTATTTTTACTTTCAATAATCAGCTTTAAGTCTTCAATCTCTTTCTTCAATTTTTCAATTTCAGTCATATTAAATTCCTAGTTACT
>NZ_JBIMCF010000063.1:0-2484 GCF_048551975.1 Acinetobacter johnsonii
TGATCATGCACTGATCACGTAATTGATCATGCACTTATCATTTGGCTGATCATGCACTGATCACGTGGCTGATCATACACTGATCACGTGACTGATCATGCACTGATCACGTGACTGATCATGCACTGATCACATAATTGATCCTGCACTGATCACATGGCTCATCACGCACTGATCCGGTGGCTGATCACACACGTATCACGTGACTGATCATGTACAGATCACGTGAATAATCATGAAGTGATCACGTGGCTATCCTGCACTGATCACGTGGATATCATGCACTGATCATGTGGCTGATCACACACGTATCACGTGACTGATCATGCACTGATCACGTGGCTATCATGCACTGATCACGTGGCTATCATGCACTGATCACGTGGCTGATCATGCAATGATCACGTAGCTACCATGCACTGGTCACGTGACTGATCATGCACTGATCAGGTAATTGATCATGCACTGATCACGTGACTGATCATGCACAGATCACGTGACTGATCATGCACAGATCACGTGACTGATCATGCACTGATCACGTGGCTATCATGCACTGCTCACGTGGCTGATCATGCAATGATCACGCAGCTACCATGTACTGGTCACATGACTGATCATGCACTGATCACATAATTGATCATGCACTGTTCACCTGGCTTATCATGCATTGATCATGTGACTGATCATGTGCTGATCATGTTTGGTGTCACACACTGATCATGTGCCTCTGGAGGCAATGAACATAGAGCTGAGTAGGCAGGAATCAGTCAGCAGGCTATAATCATGGAACTCACCTCTGAGAAATCATGCTGCTCAGCTGGCAATAATCAAGTAGATGAGCAGGCAGGAATTACGCAGCACAGGTGGCAATTGTCAAGGAGATGACAGGCAGGAATCGTGCAGCTCAGCTGGAAATTGTCAAGCAGATGAGCAGACAGTAATCACGCAGCTCAGCAGGCCCTGATCACGTGACTGAGCATGCACTGTTCACGTGGATGATCACACACCTATCACGTGACTGATCATGCACTGATCATGTGACTGATCATGCACTGATGACGTGGCTATAATGCACTGATCACTTGGCTGGACATACACTGATCACGTGCCTGGTCATGCACTGATCACGTGGCTGATCATGCACTGATCACGTGACTGATCATGCAATGATCTCGTGTCTGATCATGCACTGATCACGTGGCTATCATGCATTGCTCACGTGGCCTGTCATGCAGTGATCACGTGGCTATCATGCACTACTCACTTGGCTGATCATGCAATGATCATGTAGCTACCATGTACAGGTCACGTGAATGATCATACACCCATCAGGTGACTGATCATGCACTGATCACGTGGCTATCATGCACTGATCACGAGACTGATCATGCACTGATCACGTCTATATCATGCACTGATCACATGACTGCCCATGCACTGATCACGTGGATGATCATACACTAATCATGTGACAGATCATGCACTGATCACGTGGCTGATCATGCACTGATACCGTGACTGAGCATGGACTGATCACATGACTATCATGTAGTGATCACGTGACTTAATGGCGCTGATCATGTGACTGATCATGCGCTGATCATGTTTGCTATCATACACTGATCATGTGCCTCTGGAGGCAATAAACAAAGAGCTGAGTAGGCACGAATCAAACAGTCAGCAGGCAATAATCATGGAACTCAGCTGTGAGGAATCATGCTGCTCAGCTGGCAATAATCAAGCAGCTGAGCAGGCAGGAATTACACAGCACAGCTGGCAATTGTCAAGCAGATGACAGGCAGGAATCGTGCAGCTCAGCTGGCAATTGTCAAGCAGATGAGCAGACACTAATCACGCAGCTCAGCAGGCCCGGATCACGTGACTGAGCATGCACTGTTCACGTGGCTGATCATACACTGATCACGTGATTGATCATGCACTGATCACATGGATATCATGCACTGATCACGTGGCTGATCATACACTGTTCACGTGTCTGACCATGCACTGATCACGTGGCTGATCATACACTGCTCACGTAACTGATCATGCACTGATCACGTGGCTATCATGCACTGAATACGTGGCTGAACATGCACTGTTCACGTGGCTGATCACACACCTGTCACGTGACATAACATGCACTGATCACGTGGCACTCATGCACTGATCACGTGGCTGATCATACTCTGCTCACGTAACTCATCATGCACACATCACGTTTCTATCATGCACTGCTCACGTGGCTCGTCATGGAATGATCACGTAGCTACCATATACTGGTCACGTGACTGATCATGCACAGATCACGTAAATGATCATGCACTGTTCACGTGACTGATCATGTACTGATCACGTGACTGATCATGCACCGATCACGTGGCTGATCATGCACTGATCACGTAATTGATCATGCACTTATCATTTGGCTGATCATGCACTGATCACGTGGCTGATCATACACTGATCACGTGACTGATC
>NZ_JBIMCF010000064.1:0-2330 GCF_048551975.1 Acinetobacter johnsonii
TTCTGATTAACCTAAAAGATAAGAAATCAAAGAATATTGAATAAACCATTGCATAGAGATTCTTAAATTTCCCTAAAATTAACATAATACACGTTATACAAATTCCCAAGGCATGGCTTCCAGTCATGCTTTTTTTATCAAAAGACTATAGCTGAATGATAGCGAGCCAAATCGCATACAATATCTATCATTAGACTTAATGCAATAATTAAATGATAGTGTTATCATTAATCTAACAGAATTAAGATTAAATGATAGAAATGAATACACGTATTTATCTACGAGCTTCAACTAAAGATCAAGATGCAGAAAGGGCTTTGCAGATTCTTCAGGATCTAAACCAAAACTTGAATTTGGGCGAAACCATTGTGTACGTGGAAAACTATAGTGGTACCAAGTTAGACCGACCTGAATTGAATAAGCTACTGTCAGAAGCAAATCAAGGTGACACCTTGTTGGTTGAAAGTATTGACCGATTATCACGCCTAACCCAACAGGATTTTCAAGAGCTGAAGCGCAGGATCCAGGAGAAGGGACTTCGTTTAGTCGTAGCAGATCTTCCTACTACCTACCAAATGATTCAAACCAGTGACAGCATTACTAATTCAATCCTGGATCTCATCAACAATATGTTGATTGATCTCCTGGCAACAATGGCCCGCCTGGACAATGAGAAACGTATAGAACGTATTAAGCAGGGCCTGGCACGTTCGGGTTACAAACCAACAGGTAAGAAAGCCAATGAGGCTAAGCACAAACGAATAAAAGAATTGCTAGCAGCTGGCAATATGACTAAGGAAGAAATTGCCAAAGCAGTGAATTGTGGAGTTGCAACTGTTTATCGAGTTGCTAAAGTCATTTAAAAAGGCTTGTATCAGTGCTTCCCTTATGTCATATCTATTTACAAAGGAGCAAGGCATTCTTAAAGGTCAAAAGACGGAATTAATGATGAAAAAGCATTTGATTTACCTTGTTTTTATAGTGATGGTTTTTATTTTAGCTCTGGTTGTAAAGATTGATAATGATCATAAAAAAGGGCAAGCATTAAAGAAATTGGAACTAGTTGAAAAGCAAATCCCTTAGGTAAAAATTGACTTATACTTATTTAAATAACGCTAATAACTAAGCCCAAAAAACACCTAGACCCAGTGCTATACACGCTTAGTTTTTTATATTTCAAAAGAGTATTTTAGCAAATATCATAAAAGACCGGTCTATTCTCAAGCCGGTTTTCTATATCGCAGAGCATCATGGCTTTATCATAGATATATGAATATTAAGATAAATAAAAAGCCCTATAGTCTCTCCCGTTACTATAAGGCTTATAAAACGCTGTAATTTTTTTCTTAATTACCTACTTTTCGATGTAGGTTATGAATATATTTTACCTATTGGTAAAAATAAAGATATAAGACAAAAGATGAATACGTTAGGAATTCCGCGTAAAAACTACTAATTTCGTATAACAGCCATTATGTTAAATCGGGATGTTTTTCCACTCAATAGTGAATTAAGAATGCTCTATAAAATCAGTTGTTATTTGCCTTTTAAAGAAGGATTTATCTATGGGAAAGTGGCAATTAATACTTTCTTTACTTCATCTGACGTATTTGGATCTACTTTAAGCTCATTAACGGCTTCAATAATCCGTTTACGAACAGCTTCATTCTCTGAAAGTGAACGCTTAAGCTCATGTTCTTTCTTAGTGAGTAGGGAAGCATTATAAAGAACACCCAGAGCCAAAATTTGAACCTTTGGATTCGTATCCTTTAAATAAGGAATAATATCGTCTGCTGCTTCAATTGGGTTTAATTTCGTTAGGGATATAAGAATTGCACTTAATGCATCAGGATTCGATTCATTTTGTTTCAACAAATCAACTAGCTTATGGATTTTATCTTCTCGTGAATATGTAGGGCTATCATTAATAGCAATCATACTTTTTGCCCATTTAGGAGGCATTCCATGAGGGAGATTGGACGCATTGTTAGTGATACCGTCATTAGCATTAAGAGTATTACGGTTGGAACTGATCTTTTCTTGAGTTTCCATCAGCTCTTTACTATGTACATCATCACTTTTTTTGGCAAAAATAAAAAATCCAATAAAAGCTACTACGATTGCCGTAATAACTAAATAAATCAACTTACTATTATTTTTCATATCACCTACATTTTTAAATAAGAATGTCGTTACATCAATACTAAAACACCAAAATAAGTTTAAATGAGTTCGCAGATTCAAATCCCAAGTGCAACACATTTGTAGTTAGTTGAAAAAGTTAGGTGTATTCATAGAATCATTAGACTTTTTCAACTCGCAATTGGAAA
>NZ_JBIMCF010000065.1:0-2074 GCF_048551975.1 Acinetobacter johnsonii
AAATAAAAACCCATTGTTTTTTATGATCAATACCGAAAAGTTTTTCTCTATTCATAAAATGTTTAACCTTAAAAATTAATTAGATTTTAGCACTTAATTGCTGTAGTCAGTTTCTGTTTCTAGTGCTGTGAAAATCCGTTTTACGATTTGTTTATCTGCTTTTTCGGGATTTCTTAGGATATTACCAATCCAATTTGCAAAGGTTGGATAGTCTGGAAAGTTACTCAAGTCTGAAATACTGCCTAATTTGCACAGAATCATACTGTATTTTGCGATCTGAGGCTCTGTAAGGGGGGTTATCGTGTCTAGGTCATTCGTGGCTGTTTTGGGCGTTTCTGTGGTAATTTCAGCTTGTTTGGGCTTCTTCTGCTTAAACTTGAATGAGAATCCTGTAATCACTCGCCCTTTTTTGTGCTGTTCATAGGTCGCTGTGATGTCTGTGTGCTCGTTAATTTCTTTAAGTGCAATATCTAATACCCTGCGTTTGAAAGCTTCTATCCTTGAATACTCATCAAGACCAATTCCAAGTTGTTCTCTAAAATTAGTTAGCTCCAAAATAGGTGTTTTTCCAATGCTCTTCCATTGAATCAATAACTCATACAATCTTGCTGAATATACACTTGTTAAGTTAGCTGTTTGACCAAGTAAGTATTGAGTAAAAAACTCTGTTGCACCATCAATACGACTTATTCCATCTACAACAGCCAATGTAAAAACAAGTTCTATAGCTCCCTCATCATCAAGATACCTGACTTGTTGTATCCATCTACTTTTGACTAATTTTCCTTCAGAATCAAAATAACTAAACCTACGATTAAACAAGGTATCTTCAGCGCTTTTCATGCGTTGATAAGCATTTTGCCGTGTTGTGTTAAAAACTTCGGCATAACGCATAGCATCAATGCGTAATGGTTGATTTGTGGAAAGCCCTGTTCCTGTTTCTCGTGCATCGACTATAGCTAATTGAACAATGTGCAATTCAGCAAGCGTAAGCATCTGAAATGCCTGATTCAAACGGTTTGTTTTTACGACTAAATCTTTGCTCATAGTTGGGTAACTAAATATTATTTAACAACAGATTAATATAAATTGTTTAAACAACAAAAATATGCTTGTTGCTTAAAGGTAACTAAACGTTGCTATATGGGTAACTAAACGTTGCTATATGGGTAACTAAACGTTGCTATATGGGTAACTAAACGTTGCTATATGTCCTCTGTATGCATTGCTAGGCTTATGTTTCAGCATGTCTAAAAGCATTTAAAAGCATTTAAAAACATTAAAAGCCCATTTTCATCACGAAAATTGCCCTTGGTTTTCGCTAAAGCTCAAACTTTTTTGACTTCACTTAGTTACGTCAGGGGCAATTTTTAGCAAATGACGGAGAAAAGGCAGAAAAAAGCAGATTTTAAAAAGCATAAAGCAAGGATACACAGAGGGTACTTTTTCACTACCGTGATAAATTCCCACTCCGTGATCTTGTTCAGGGGGCAAGCCCCCCGAAACCCCCAAAAGCAACTATGAACTCGCTTCGCTCGTGTTTTTTTAAAAGCAAAAACTCACGATAGTAAAAACCATCTAACAGCCAATATTTTTAAAAGCGGTTTTTCAGAGGGGGGAATAATCGAACTTTCATTGTGTCGCTCGTAGACACTCGCTAATTACTTTCTTTGAAAAACAAAAAAAAGCGTCACTATCAGTAGTGACGCTTTTTGAAATATAGTCATAGCAAGGCTTTCAAGCAAATCTTACCCGTGATTGCCACGTGACAGATTTTTTAAACCTGTTCATACCATGTTTTTAGACCTAATTTTTTTGATGGATTAATATCAAATGAATTAATAATTGATTCAACAATTGAACCTGTATCCCAAAACATTCCATATAACGCTAAATCTTGTTTTGCCAATTCCAAATTTTCTTCATTCGTATATTCAATAAATAATGATAATTTTTTATCATTATTTTCTAATAAAAAAATAAAAACCCATTGTTTTTTATGATCAATACCGAAAAGTTTTTCTCTATTCATAAAATGTTTAACCTTAAAAATTAATTAGATTTTAGCACTTAA
>NZ_JBIMCF010000067.1:0-1509 GCF_048551975.1 Acinetobacter johnsonii
GTGATCTGGACTTGATCAGCCACGTGATCAGTGCCTGCAGAGTCACGTGATCAGGGCCTGCTGAGCTGCGTGATTCCTGCCGGCTCATCTGCATGACTATTGCCAGCTGAGCTGCGTGATTCCTGTCGGCTCATCTGCTTGACAATTGCCAGCTGAGCTGCGTGATTCCTGCCTGGTCACGTGCTTGATTATTGCCAGTTGAGCAGCATGATTCGTCACTGCTGAGCTCCATGCTTATTGCCTGCTGATTGCGTGGTTCGTGTCTGCTCAGCTCTTTGAGTATTGCCTCCTGAGGTCCCTGTTCGGTCGCCACCTGCCGGGGACCAGCCCCAACTGATCCAGGGTATTCGAAGGAGAGATGGCCTAGGCGACTATTTATATGCTAATCAGAGATGTCAAGAATAATAGTATGAGGAGAGCTCAGTAGGAAAATTCGGTGGAGAAAAGAGACTGAGTAGCTTGGTTTACGCGGAAGACCAATCAAACTTCAAGACAAGAAGTTTGCACCACTTACGTAGGCCGCAGGCGCCCTCTCGAATAGCGAAAGGTGCCTCACCCTAGACACCTTCTCGAGTGGGTCTTAGCAGCCCAGGCATAATTAGTAAGCGTGGTGGGTTCCGCGCTCCAGATGGAGACTCAGCTGGAAGTTAAAGGGAAGAATGACAAGGAACTTTATGAATTGGAGCTGTAAGTTAACTCTTTGACAGAGAGAGCGAGATGGTGGTGGGGGACAGCCCCCAGTGAAATCAGAGGTGAGAGCACAAAGCAATACAGTAGGCAGACTCCGGTTTTTTGGGGGGGAGATGCTCGAGAATATCCGGGTGGACTCCTGAGGCTCGATCCCGCATTTGCGTATGCCGAGCCTCCTTCCTCATGACCTTTGTCCAGAGTGGAATGCCTCCCCGGCTCCCGGCACATGATCAGTGCATGCTCAGTCACGATATCAGTGCCTGCTCAGCCACGTGATCACTGACGGCACAGTCACGTGATCAGCGCCTCTCAGTCACGTGATCACCGTATGATAAACACGTGATCAGTGAACGACCAGCCACGTGATCACTGCATGCGCGGTCAGGTGGTCAGTTCCTGATCAGCCACCTGATCAGTGCGTGCACAGTCCCCTGATCAGCGCCTGTCAGTCACTGATCACTGCCTGATAAACACGTGATCAGTGCCCGAACAGCCACGTCATCAGTGCATGCGCAGTCACGTGATCAGTGCATGATAGCCACGTGATCAGTGCGTGCACAGTCCCATGATCAGCGCCTGTCAGTCACTGATCATTGCCTGATAAACACGTGATCAGTGCATGATGAGCCATGTGATCAGTGCCCGATCAGCCACGTCATCAGTGCATGCGCAGTCACGTCATCAGTGCATGATAGCCACGTGATCAGTGCATGCTCAGTCACGTGATCTGGACTTGATCAGCCACGTGATCAGTGCCTGCAGAGTCACGTGATCAGGGCCTGCTGAGCTGCGTGATTCCTGCCGGCTCATCTGCATGAC
>NZ_JBIMCF010000068.1:0-1482 GCF_048551975.1 Acinetobacter johnsonii
TTGTTAGAAACCATTTAAAGTGTCTGTATTCTCACCAATAAAAATGTCTGGTCTATGATGCGCATCAACATCATGGACTGGATATGAATCGAGATGCTGATCACTATGTCTGACAAGGAAATACAACGTATTGCAGTGCTGCAAGATGTTCGAGATCGACGTATTACACAAGTCCGTGCTGCTGAAATTCTGAATCTTTCAACCCGTCAAATTACCCGGTTATTGCACAAGCTCAAGCAAGACGGTATTTCAGGCCTGACACATGCCAGTCGTGGTCAACCGGGTCATCGTCGCCATGATGAAGCCGTAAAGTCTGAATGCCTTTCCCTTATTTCTGAACATCTGCTGGGCTTTGGCCCAACCTTGGCGCATGAGAAGCTCAGCAGCATGTTTGACCTGAATATTCCTGTGGAAACGGTTCGTCGCTGGATGACTGCCAATGAACTCTGGATTCCGCGATCTAAGCGTCTGAAACGGCCATATCAGCCTCGATATAAGCGGGATTGCTTCGGTGAACTGATCCAAATTGATGGCTCATATCATGACTGGTTTGAAGGTCGAGCTGCAAAATGCTGCTTGCTGGTTTATATCGATGATGCCACTGGAAAGCTGTTGCATCTGCGCTTTTGTGAGGCTGAAACCACCTTTGACTATATGCTTTCCACCCGAGCCTACATTGAACAATACGGCAAGCCGCTGGCCTTTTATAGTGACAAACATTCGGTATTCAGAGTGAACCAGAAATCCAGTCAGGACAGTCAGATCACACAATTTGGCAGGATTCTGAATGAGTTAAACATTGATATTATCTTTGCCAACTCCCCACAGGCCAAAGGTCGTGTGGAACGTGCTAACAGGACACTGCAGGATCGTCTGATCAAGGAGATGCGCCTGGAAGGCATCTGCTCGATTGCCGAAGCCAATGCATGGCTGCCCTGCTTTATTGAGCATTTCAATCAGAAGTTCGCCAAGTGTGCGAGAAATTCCAAGAACTTGCATCGCCCTTTAACCGAATCTGATCTTGAACTGGAGGATATTTTCACCTGGCAGGAACCACGTAAGGTCACTAAGAATCTGACCATCACCTATGACAAATGTATTTATATGCTTGAGCCAACAGTACTGAATCATAAGCTGGTTGGGCAATACATTTCATTTCTGGAGTATCCAGATGGCACTGTGGCCATCATGCATGAAGGACGGAAGATCAACTATAGCGTCTTCAATAAACTGGCTGGACTGCAGCAAAATGAAGTGGTTGAGAATAAACGGTTAGGCGCAGTCCTAGCTCATATTCAACAGCAACACGAAGAGTTGGAAAAACAGAATAAACGTTCCCGTCTCAAGAAAAGTATGCCGAGCCGTAAAGCTCAGAAAGCTGTTATTGAACAAAGAAATTTAAATCCTGTGCTTGACTCTTATGGTTAAAAACAGGACATTTTAAATGGTTTATCGCATAGACATTTTAATTGGTGAATAACA
>NZ_JBIMCF010000069.1:0-1398 GCF_048551975.1 Acinetobacter johnsonii
GCTATAATCACGTTGTGTACGTTTAACTCGTTGTTCTCGTGCATGTTCCATAAAATAAGTCTCTTAAGGTGTAAACTTATTTCAGGACGGGACAGATAGATAAAATGATAAAGCTCTTCTAAAAGAGCTTTATTCTAAGAGTCTATAATTTGGATCTAAAATGATTTATTAGGGGGTAACTTTAGGCAAAGATGAAATTAATTTAGCTTCATAGTCATTCAAAACATTATCAATATTTTCAATCCATTTTGTACCATTGGCTACCTGTGCTGATCTAACAACTTTGCTGTAAACGTGAATAGGTTCAGCTGGCGATTTCTTCGTATTGAAGATATCGGTATCAATTTCAGAATGGATTTTAATAGATGCAAATCCTGGCTGGAACCAAGACCAGAATTTATTAATTTTAATATTCAAAACTAGGTCTGCGTTCGCGCGATTGGCAGCATTATCTTCAAGAACTTCATAGCCTGATTTCTTAAGGGCTAGAGTTGTACGTTTCTTTAATAATTCAGAAACCGTTTCTTTCTCTAAAAGAATATCACCTAAAGCTTTTCCATAACCGTTACGCTTTCGAGCTACAGCTTTTGCTTTTTCTTCAGCCGTAGCCTTTGCTAAACCACCTTTTAAAGATGGGATATCAGCAGTTGGTGGTTTATCTTGAAAAGACCTTTCATCTTCAACAAGTGCAATAATCACTTTTTTAGAATTACTGGCCTCTTGTGTAGAAACTTGATTAGAGTTTGGAACTTTGATAAGTCCACGAGATGTTGCACATCCTGAAAGTGTAGTGATTAACAACCCAAAAGTTAGTATAAGAAAAAAATGTTTCACAAAAATCCCTCAATATTTATATAGTTAGGTAAAAATTCATAAATATAAAGAAATAGCGCAAAGATTGAAAGATAATTATTCGTATTAGTGGGAAAGTGTTTAAGTGAACTGTACCGGGTTTGTCGGAGAGTCAATATTCTGAGATGAGAAGCATTGCTTCGCAAGACGTAGCGAAGCGTAGTGTCCCGATGACAAAATTAAAATATACCCCTGAAATCAGAGAAAGAGCGGTTCAATTATTAATTGAATCTGAAAAAGATTATCCTTCTACTTGGGCTGCAATCACAGCAATTGCGCCTAAGATCGGTTGTACTCCTGAAACACTACGTGTTTGGTATCAAAAATATTTAGATAAACAAAATCCAGTTAAATTACAGCAGCTTTCAGACCAAGAACGTATCAAACAACTGGAACGTGAAAATAAAGAACTGCAACGTGCTAACGAAATTCTACGTAAAGCAGCCGCTTTTTTTCGCCCAGGCGGAGCTCGACCGCACACACAAATAAGGGTGGATTTCATCCATAACAATAAAGACTTATATCGTGTTGAGGCGATTTGTAGGA
>NZ_JBIMCF010000070.1:0-1193 GCF_048551975.1 Acinetobacter johnsonii
CATGGCTAAGGCTAAGTTTGAACGTAATAAGCCACACGTTAACGTGGGCACAATCGGTCACGTTGACCATGGTAAAACAACTTTAACAGCTGCAATTGCAACTGTATGTGCGAAGAAATTCGGTGGCGAAGCGAAAGACTACGCTGCAATTGACTCTGCACCAGAAGAAAAAGCACGTGGTATTACAATTAATACTTCACACGTAGAATACGATTCTCCAACTCGTCACTACGCACACGTAGACTGCCCGGGCCACGCCGATTATGTTAAAAACATGATTACTGGTGCTGCTCAGATGGACGGCGCGATCCTTGTATGTGCTGCGACTGATGGTCCAATGCCACAGACTCGTGAACACATCCTTCTTTCTCGTCAGGTTGGTGTACCTTACATTCTTGTATTCCTTAACAAGTGTGACCTTGTTGATGATGAAGAGCTTCTTGAATTAGTAGAAATGGAAGTTCGTGAACTTCTTTCTACTTATGATTTCCCAGGTGATGACACTCCAGTTATCCGTGGTTCAGCTCTTCTTGCACTTAACGGTGACGCTGGTAAGTATGGCGAAGAAGCAGTTGTTGCGCTTGTTGACGCACTTGACACTTACATTCCAGAGCCAGTACGTGCAATCGACCAAGCATTCTTAATGCCAATCGAAGACGTATTCTCTATTTCTGGTCGTGGTACAGTAGTAACTGGCCGTGTAGAAACTGGTATTGTGAAAGTAGGCGAAGAAGTTGAAATCGTTGGTATCAAAGATACAGTTAAAACAACTGTAACTGGCGTAGAAATGTTCCGTAAACTTCTAGACGAAGGCCGTGCGGGCGAGAACTGTGGTGTTCTTCTACGTGGTACTAAGCGTGAAGATGTACAACGTGGTCAAGTACTTGCTAAACCAGGTGCAATCAAGCCGCACACTAAATTCGATGCAGAAGTATACGTACTTTCTAAAGAAGAAGGTGGTCGTCACACTCCATTCCTTAACGGTTACCGTCCACAGTTCTACTTCCGTACAACTGACGTAACTGGCGCGATCAAATTACAAGATGGCGTTGAAATGGTTATGCCTGGTGACAACGTAGAAATGTCAGTAGAATTAATCCACCCAATCGCAATGGACCCAGGTCTACGTTTTGCGATCCGTGAAGGTGGTCGTACAGTTGGTGCTGGTGTAGTTGCTAAAGTAACTGCATAAT
>NZ_JBIMCF010000071.1:0-1138 GCF_048551975.1 Acinetobacter johnsonii
GGTAATCCTCCCATAAATAACCGAAGTTAAAAGTAGAGGTTAAGCAGCCATTAGAGGTGGCCTTCCTTTGTTTGCTTGGTGTGGTCTTTCATAGTTGTAATGCCACAGCCAACTCGTTGCATAATCTTGTACTTCTTCCAGTGTGTCAAATAGATGCTTGCTTAGCCAGCTATAACGTATAGTCCGATTATAACGTTCAATATACGCATTCTGCTGTGGCTTACCTGGTTGAATATATTCAATACGAATACCTTGTTCAGTTGCCCAGCGTACAAATTCATGACTGATAAACTCCGGGCCATTGTCACACCGAATAACTAACGGCTTTTCTCGCCACTCCAGCAACTGATTCAACGTACGAATAACTCGGATTGTAGGTAATGAGAATCCTGCTTCAATCGCTAAGCCTTCTCGACGGTAGTCATCAATCACATTTAATAATCGGAACTTTCGACCATCGATCAGCTGATCATGCATAAAATCTAATGACCAGACCTGATTTTCTCGGATTGGTTCTTTCAATGGTTCAGGCGCGTGCCGTTTTAGTCTTCTTCTCGGTTTAATACGCAGATTTAGTGCCAACTCACAGTAAATGCGGTAAACCCGCTTGTGATTCCAGCAGTGATTCTCAACATGTCGTAAATATGAGAAGCACAGACCAAATCCCCAATCGGAATTTTCCTCAGTGAGTTCAATGAGCTGTTTAGCAATTAATGCATTGTCATCGCAAAGTTTAGCCTGATAACGGTAGCAGGTTTCACTAATGCCAAATGCAGAGCAAGCTAAACGGATACTAACCGCATGCAGGGCAACGGCTTGTTGAGCCATCTGACGTCGGCAAGATGGCTTCACCACTTTTTTGACATTGCTTCCTGAACAATCTCTGCCTTTAATCGCTCTTCAGCATACATTTTTTTTAGTCTGGTATTTTCTGCTTCCAGCTCTTTCAGTCGAGCCATCAATGAGGTATCCATACCGCCATATCTGGCACGCCATTTATAAAACGTGGCATTACTCATGCCATGTTCACGACAAAGGGTGGCTACAGGTGTGCCAGATTCTGCCTGTTTCAAGATGGACATGATCTGACTGTCAGTAAATTTAGATGTTTTCATGCAGAATCTCCTGCTCGTATCTT
>NZ_JBIMCF010000072.1:0-1045 GCF_048551975.1 Acinetobacter johnsonii
TCAAGGGTCACAGTTCAGAAATAATCCCCAATTTCTGCGGACAACTCTTGGGATAAAAAGTGACCAAACTTGTACGTTTTGGCGCACATTCATTCAGGGGCTTTGCGTCTATGCCATTCTTCATCAATTTCTTATCATGGGGACATAGAGAGCAGGATGCTCCAGATAAGAATAACAAGATCAGATACAAGGAATGTGAGGTACGACAGGAGTTATACCTAAGCATCAAATACGAAAAACCCTGGCAGGATGTCGGGGTTTTTTATTCTCTATTTTTTAGATTAAGCTTGTAAGTGTATATACAATGAGAATTAAAGTTTCTATTGGTCCTATTAAATAGCATTTTGCCACTTCTAGGTTCAATCCTAATCAAAATAGTGAGTAATTATGATCCATTCTTATGAAAACTTTAAAGATTTTAAAGATGCTGGTGAAAAAATTTTAGAGTATTTACATAATCACTTAGGCTTTGCTTTATGGATGATTACTCGTACTGAAAGTAATGATTGGATAGTTTTGCAAGCTAAAGATCATGGATATGGAGTACAGGCAGGACAGGTCTTCAATTGGGCTGACTCATACTGCTCTAAGATGGTATTAGATAAAGGGCCACGCATAGCACCTGATTCGAAAAAGATTCCACTGTATGTAGAAGCAGGCATCAACAAACTGGTCGATATAAACGCCTATATTGGGCAACCTTTATTCAATGAGGATGGTTCTATTTTCGGCACATTATGTGCTATTGATCCATCAGTACAGCCTCAAAGCATAGAACAACATAGTGATCTATTAGAGCTATTAAGTTTATTACTTAGTCGAATTTTACAAAATGAACTTAAAATTAATGAACAAAAAAGAGTTAGTGAAAAGCTTGAAATGGATTCATTAACCGATCATTTAACGGGTGTTTTTAATCGTCGTGCTTGGGATACATTTTTGGATTTAGAGGAAGATCGATGTAAAACGTACGGACATCCAACCACAGTGATTATGATAGATTTAAATGACTTAAAAGCTATAAACGATAAATTTGGTCATTCGG
>NZ_JBIMCF010000073.1:0-1040 GCF_048551975.1 Acinetobacter johnsonii
AGGCTTTGTTGCACAAAGCCGTTCTTAAGGGCTTCTTCGGCAATATAATTTCCAAATGAAGAAGCCTACACACAAAATCTACCGCACAACCAATTGGCCTGCATATAACCGAGCTCTCATTAATCGTGGGAATATTGCCATTTGGTTCGATCCAAAAACACAATGGTATGCAGAACCACAAGGCAAACAAGGTCGAAGTAAAACCTACTCCGACATAGCGATTCAATGCTGTTTAATGATCAAATCTTTATTCAGACTCTCTTTACGCATGGTTACAGGTTTTGTTCAAAGTCTCATTCATCTTTGCAGATTAGATTGGACAGCTCCAGATTACACGACGCTTTGTAGAAGACAAAAGCATATTGATATTGCAATTAGTTATCAGAAAAACAGTGATGGGCTTCATCTACTCGTAGACTCTACTGGCTTAAAGTTTTTGGGTGAAGGTGAATGGAAACGTAAGAAACATCAGCCCGAATATCGTCGCCAATGGCGTAAACTTCATATTGGTATAGATGCCAAAACCCTGCAAATACGAGCAGTTCAGCTTACAACCAATAATGTAAGTGATTCACAGGTACTTGGTGATTTACTTGATCAGATTCCACAAGATGAGCAGATTGACTCTGTTTATACCGATGGAGCTTATGACACTAAGCATTGCCGTCAGATTATTGCAGATCGGCAAGCGCATGCGGTGATTCCGCCAAGAAAAAATGCGAAACCTTGGAAAGATACAAAGATCAGTTCGCTAGAGCGAAATGAATTACTTCGAACAGTTAAACGTTTAGGCAGGACACTATGGAAAAAATGGTCAGGCTATCATCGGCGAAGTTTGGTTGAGACTAAGATGTATTGCATTAAATTGTTGGGGGATAAACTCAGTGCTAGGAATTTTGACAGCCAAGTGAATGAGATCCATGCACGCGTAGCGGTATTAAATAAATTTACAGAATTAGGCCGACCTCACACCCAAGTTGTCACTTAAAATTGAGTTACTTAGGATAACTCTGTCTTTTAAGCCTTTATGCAACAAAGCC
>NZ_JBIMCF010000074.1:0-1040 GCF_048551975.1 Acinetobacter johnsonii
GATTACCGTAAACTACATGATTATGTATTGTCCAAAGTTGATAAAAGTAAAAAAAACTATGTTTTTTTAGATGAAATACAACATGTTACCAATTTTGAGAAAGTGGTCGACTCTTTATATGTTCGGGATTATATCGATTTATATATTACAGGCTCAAACGCATTCTTTCTAAGTGGAGAACTTGCGACTTTACTTACAGGACGCTATATCGAGCAGCATGTTCTACCTTTGTCATTCCAAGAATTTAAACAGTGGCATATTGAAAATAATCCGATCATCCAACAATTATCCAATCGTGATTTGTATGCCATGTATACGCGCAGTAGTTTCCCTTATACGCTTGCCATGACTAGCCAGCAAGAAACTTATGATTACTTGCAAGCGGTCTATGCCAGTGTAATGTTTAAAGATGTTATTCCCCGTTTGAATACTGCCGATATTAACTCTCTAGAGCGTGTCGCAAGATATTTGGCAAGCGTGACAGGCTCACCTATTTCCATCAATAAAATTAAAAATACCTTTGTTTCAAGTGGGGTTAAAATTTCATTTGAAACAGTAAAACGCTATATTCAGGGCTTACAGGACAGTTTGTTATTTTATAGTGCTGCACAATTTAAAGTACGCGGGCGTGAGTTATTACAATCCTCTGAAAAATACTATTTAGTTGATGTCGGATTGCGCCGGATTATGTTGCCTGATGCTAATGCTGATCAAGGTCATATCTTAGAAAATGTAATTTATCTTGAGCTTATCAGACGAGGTTATACGGTCTATGTAGGACGGGTTGATGAATATGAAATTGATTTTGTTGCTGTCGATACTTTACAGAATTTAACTTATTATCAAGTGGCATTAGAAACGCTCAATGAGGAGACACTCAGCCGAGAGTTACGTCCATTACAGAAAATTTCTGATTCGTATCCCAAATATTTGCTTACCTTAGACACGATAGGGACTGAAGCGAATTATAATGGTATTATAAAAATGAGTGCTCTCGATTGGTTGCTATCTGAAAATAAGTAAAGTTGAGGGTAGACATG
>NZ_JBIMCF010000075.1:0-1018 GCF_048551975.1 Acinetobacter johnsonii
ATTCCAAACCATGAGCTCCTTCCCAAAGCCTGCCTGGCCGCCAGCCCCACCCCCCACTCCCCAGAAAAAACGGCTCAAAGAAATCTTTTCCATCTCAGGCGGAAAACTGGAAGATGTCTTGTCTTGTCTGTCTGGATTGATGTCTGTGTCAGTGTGAGCCTTGTGATTTTTGATAATAGTGCTCAAGTTCTGAGTTCTTATTTCAATGGTCTCAAGACAAGGCAGCCCTTGCAAACCCAACTGCTTCCAATACAAGAAAACTTTGACCTCAGGGAATGTCAGAGTCCCGTGAACTGGGAACTAGTCAATATGAAATATCTAGTAGTTTTGTTTTTGCTCCTCTACTGTAGACATGTCTAAGAGTCATCAACATGAAGCACAAAATGTTCATAGTGCCTCGGTTTGTTCTAAGGTAAAAATTGCTATATCGTTCTATCTGTCACAAGCTTGTCAACAAGAAAGTACCTCGAAAGAACAGGAACAAAACGAAAAATTAAATGTGATATGAGCTTTTAGATAAACTATGAACACTAATTACACTCGAAAATATCTGCCTATGAGAGTCTTGATTGAAGGCAGAGGAGAAGGGGACGACAGAGGCTAAGATGGTTGGATGGCATCACTGATTCGATGGACATGAGTTTGAGCAAGCCCCTGGAGTTGGTGATGGACACGGAAGCCCAGCGTCCTGCAGGCCACGGGGTCCCAAAGAGTCAGACACGACTGAGCCACTGAACTGAACTGAACATACAATCGTTTCTCCAGGTGTTTTGGTTACCCGAGTTTCTATCCTGTGCTAAACTAAGTGACGACAGTGTACTGAAGAGCTGGGTCATTTCCAAATAAATTAAAGTTCTGAAACATTCACGCCTTGAAAGGACCTCCCTTTTACACAGAAACAAAAGAGATTTTTGACTATCCAATAAGAGTGTCTGGCACCATCCTGACATGTGAAACGTAAGAAAGCAATTTTTTTTTGTTTTGTTTGGTTCTGATCTTGGGTGTGTGTGTGTATGTG
>NZ_JBIMCF010000076.1:0-909 GCF_048551975.1 Acinetobacter johnsonii
TGGAAGCTCACTCGGTCCTTCCCAGTACAGGCTTGCAAGCACCCGCCGGCAGCCAGCCTCTTCTCTCCCGCGTTCGGGGCATAGGGCTCCAAACCTGGGACCAAAGTACTGCCCGGAGCTCACTGATCATGGGCTGGTTCCCCTGCGCTGCGGCTGTGCTAGGGAGCCCAAACGCCCAGGGGAAGCCCGCACAGCACATCCACCTGCCTCTAGGCGGGAGGACAGCTCCAGGGAAGGCCCGGTCTGGCAGGCGCTTTCTGGGCACAAACGGAGCAACACTCTGGCTGTGGAGCTGCCTCCCCAAGCCAGGGGCACCGGGACCCTGATTCCCTCCGTGCGGCGCTTAGTCTGGGCGGGGAAGCACCAGCTTGGGAATGCAGCCTGGGGCGCTTCCTTTCCCTCGGAAAGAGCTCTCCCCGCGGGAGGCTTTGGCAGTGTGCACACCCCCAGCCCCTAAGCCCTCTGCAAGGACGCCTGGCTCCTAGGTCCGAAGGGAAGGCGAGAGCTGAGCTGAGGCACCAGTCAGGCACCACTCACGGCTCCCACACTCCCGCAGCCTGCTCCTTCCCGGGCGCGAACGCTAGAAGCTGGGCAGGGCTTGGGGAGGCTCGCCCAGCACAGAGCAGCCTCTCGGCCGGGGCTCTGTGCTATCGCGCCTGGGCGCAGAGCTGGAGCTCCGCCGGTGTGGAAGCTCACTCGGTCCTTCCCAGTACAGGCTTGCAAGCACCCGCCGGCAGCCAGCCTCTTCTCTCCCGCGTTCCGGGCATTGGGCTCCAAACCTGGGACCAAAGTAACTGCCCGGAGCTCACTGATCATGGGCTGGTTCCCCTGCGCTGCGGCTCTGCTAGGGAGCCCAAACGCCCAGGGGAAGCCCGCACAGCACATCCACCTGCCTCTAGGCGGGAGGAC
>NZ_JBIMCF010000077.1:0-656 GCF_048551975.1 Acinetobacter johnsonii
ATTTATCATAAGTAATCGTCAGGCTATTCGTGACTCTGCGGGGTTCACGCCAAGTAAAAATATCATCTAATTCTTCGGCTGTTTCAGTGATAGGCCGATGTAGATCCTTAGGATTAAAAGCCATCTTGGCGAACTTCTGATTGAACTGCTCAATGAAGCAGGGTAGCCAGGCATTAGCTTGCTCAATCGAGCTGATACCTTCCAGACGCATCTCCTTGATCAGACGGTCCTGAAGGGTTCTGTTGGCACGTTCCACACGGCCTTTGGCCTGTGGTGAATTGGCGAAGATGATATCGATATTCAGGGTACTGAGTACGCGTCCAAACTGGGTAATCTTGGTGTCTTTCTTGCTGCTTTGATTCACCCTGAAGACTGAATGTTTGTCGCTGTAAAATGCCAACGGCTTACCATGCTGCTCAACATACAAGCGTGTTGAAATCATATAATCAAAGGCTGATTCTGATTCACAGAAGCGTAAATGCTGCAATTTTCCTGTAGCATCATCGATAAACACCAGCAGACAGCATTTAGCAGCGCGTCCTTCAAACCAGTCATGATATGAGCCATCAATTTGGATCAGTTCACCAAAGCAATCCCGGTTGTAACGAGGCTGATACGGGCGTTTCAGGCGCTTGGATCGAGGAATCCATAAGTCA
>NZ_JBIMCF010000078.1:0-631 GCF_048551975.1 Acinetobacter johnsonii
CTGTGGTGTAAGTCTTGTGTTTCTTGCTCATGGTAAACTCCTGATGAGTGTGTTTAGTTTACCAAGTTAAAACCTCCTGTTTTTTCAGCACACATCATACCAATAGTTGATGGTATTACGGTTCAAGTTAAGCAATAAGGCTGTTTTAGAAGCAGGAATATCAATGCAAAAGCACTGAATAATTTTTTTTAATCTTATAGTGACTTAATTTACTGTTTTCTATCATGATTCTAGACTAACATATCTATTCTGCTAGTCTAGAGCCTTTTTTTATTTATAAATATTAGAACTATTGCAAAAGTCAAAAAAACGATCATTTATTGGCAATATAATGAGTGTTGAATGTCACTTTTCTCTTGGTGAGAACGTCAGGATGAGGGATGATTCTTCATATAAATCCTCTCCCTAGCCCTCTCCTTTGAAAAGGAAAGGGAACTTTCATTGTGATTTCAATACAGTTCAAAAAACGACTTATGCAAGAACACTATTCTACTTGTCTATTTAACAACTCCATAAACACTTTGTCTTGTCCTTAAATAGATTGACAGTATTCCACTTCAAACCGAGTTAAGCAATTAGCTCGGTTTTAGTTTGCTCATACATCTGATTCGGGGTGTTCATATTTAAACTT
>NZ_JBIMCF010000079.1:0-629 GCF_048551975.1 Acinetobacter johnsonii
TTCAGGTGCTTTAACACAACGCGGTTGGCTGGATGTACCTTCACATGAGTGGATTTACCAGTACATTTATCAAGATAAATCAAAAGGCGGTAAACTTCATCTACATTTAAGGCAACAGAAGAAATATCGAAAACGCGGTTACAAAAACACGGATCGTAGGGTTCAGAATTTGGATTTTGATCAGATCTGCTGTTTACATGCTTCTACAGTAGCTTTGAATGTTTCACTTAACCTTTAAACTTTTTCTAAAATTAAATATATTTACATATACGTTCTAAAATTTGATAGAATTTATTAAAACTTTAGATTCTAAGTGTAAATAATGAGAAGCGCTAATATTCGACGTGATGGCTACTTAAAATTTCTGAATACATGGCAAGACCGTGATGTCATTAAAGTACTTTCAGGTGTGCGTCGCTCTGGAAAATCCACCTTATTGGCGATGTTTCAACAAGACCTGAAAGCACAGGGTGTACAAGCCGAAAACATCATTGCCATCAACTTCGAATTTATGGAATTTGAAGAACTCACCGATTACCGTAAACTACATGATTATGTATTGTCCAAAGTTGATAAAAGTAAAAAAAACTATGTTTTTTTAGATGAAATACAACATGTTACCAATTTTG
>NZ_JBIMCF010000080.1:0-597 GCF_048551975.1 Acinetobacter johnsonii
AGTTGATGTCTTGTTCAATTAACCATGTAAACCACTGCTCACCGATAAACTCTCTGTCTGCGAACACATTCACAATACGGTCTTTACCAAAAATGGAGATAAAGCGTTGAATCAAAGCAATACGCTCTTTTGTATCTGAATTTCCACGTTTATTAAGTAATGTCCAAACGATAGGTATCGCTATTCCACGATAAACGATCGCGAGCATCAGGATATTAATATTTCGTTTTCCCCATTTCCAATTGGTTCTATCTAAAGTCAGTTGCACTTTGTCGAATGAAAATATATTGAAAATCAACTGAGAAATTTGACGATAATCGAAATACTGACCTGCAAAGAAGCGCTGCATACGTCGATAAAATGATTGTGGTAAGCACTTGATGGGCAAGGCTTTAGATGCAGAAGAAAGATTACATGTTTGCTTTAAAATAATCACAAGCATGATGAGCGCAAAGCACTTTAAATGTGACTTGTTCCATTTTAGATATTTGTTTAAGATAAGATATAACTCATTGAGATGTGTCATAGTATTCGTCGTTAGAAAACAATTATTGTGACATTATTTCAATGAGTTATCTATTTTTGTCGTGTACAGAG
>NZ_JBIMCF010000081.1:0-551 GCF_048551975.1 Acinetobacter johnsonii
CTTCAGCGATATCTCGTATACCGCTGCCTCTGACCATTAACTGTAATATTTTACGAGTAATGCCAGAATTACATCCTAGATAGCTCAGAGCATGGTCCCCAATAAACTGACGTTTGCAGTCTTTGCACTGGTAGTTTTGTTTCCCATCTACTTTGATGCCATTTTTCTTTATACTGTCACTGAGGCAGGTTGGGCATTTGATTTCTAGAGTTATTTGCATTTCTCTATTTTATCAAAATTCAACCTGCTTTTTTTTTTAGCATACTTTTTGATACACCACCCCAATTGGAAGTGGGGAAAACGAAATATTAATATCCTGATGCTTGCAATCGTTTATCGTGGAATAGCGATACCTATCGTTTGGACATTACTTAATAAACGTGGAAATTCAGATACGAAAGAGCGTATTGCTTTGATTCAACGCTTTATATCCATTTTTGGTAAAGACCGTATTGTGAATGTGTTCGCAGACAGAGAGTTTATCGGTGAGCAGTGGTTTACATGGTTAATTGAACAAGACATCAACTTCTGCATTCGTGTTAAAAAAACTT
>NZ_JBIMCF010000082.1:0-502 GCF_048551975.1 Acinetobacter johnsonii
ATAACGTGTATTATGTTAATTTTAGGGAAATTTAAGAATCTCTATGCAATGGTTTATTCAATATTCTTTGATTTCTTATCTTTTAGGTTAATCAGAAATAGCCAATAACATAAGCCAGGAAATAGAGCCATAAAGATAGTCCATGTATCTGTATACATCTTCCACCACTCTTTCGAAATTTCTCCTGTGTGACTCCATCCAAAAAGAATAAAAAATGGAGTAGCAATAATTATAGAGGCAATACAGATAGTTAATAAATTAAGACTGTTATAACGATTTAAAAGAATTGAGAATATGAAGCTGAAAGGTACAGTCAAAATACAATAAGCCAAGTAGACAAGACCGTGCCCTACAAGAACCACTAAAATCGAGTATAGGCTGTATTCCTGATTCATTACGATAAACAGGACTGCTGTGAAAAAAAGTAGTGGTAAAGGAGAAAGTAAGAGAGCTTTTACTATTTTTTCATTTGAGTATTTCACTAATTTAATTCTCTTATCTA
>NZ_JBIMCF010000083.1:0-502 GCF_048551975.1 Acinetobacter johnsonii
GTGTTTGGCGTGGTAAGAATAAACAAACCACCCGTAACCGAGATGACCAAAAACGGGCAGATGATTTAGTGAAACGTAATTTTAATGCTGATCATCCTGACCCTTGCGAAGCAATGCTTCTCAGGTGGGTGACTTTACCTATATTGAAACTCATTCAGGCTGGGTATATACCGCATTTGTTATTGATGTGTTCTCACGAGCAATTGTTGGATGGAAAGTATCTACACGGATGAATACAGATATGGTGCTCGATGCATTGGAGCAAGCATTGCACGATCGAGGCATGCCAAAGAATGTGATTCATCATTCCGACAGAGGTGTGCAATATCTTTCTATTCGCTATACCAATCGTTTAGAAGCTGCAAATTTACGAGCATCAGTCGGTACAACTGGTGATTCATACGATAATGCTTTGGCTGAAACGGTGAATGGCTTATACAAAACAGAGGTGATTGAATATTTAAAAGCAGATTGGCAAGGTTTAGCAGATGTACAACTTGCG
>NZ_JBIMCF010000084.1:0-498 GCF_048551975.1 Acinetobacter johnsonii
CAGACAGAGAGTTTATCGGTGAGCAGTGGTTTACATGGTTAATTGAACAAGACATCAACTTCTGCATTCGTGTTAAAAAAACTTCATTGTCACCAATCATTTAGGAAAGAATCATAAAATTAGTGATTTATTTCGCCATCTTAAAGTTGGTCAAATTGAATGTCGTAAACGACGGATTTTGGTTGGTCGGGTGAAACTATATATAAGTGCACTACAGTTAGAAAATGGAGAGCTTTTACTCGTCGTTTCTCCTCAGTTTAATGCCAATGCTATTCAGGATTATGCATTACGCTGGGAAATTGAAACCTTATTCAGTTGTCTCAAAGGACGCGGGTTTAATCTTGAAAATACGCGCTTGACAGACCCTAGACGAGTGAAAAAATTGATTGCGGTGTTAGCTATAAGCTTCTGTTGGTGTTACTTAACGGGTGAATGGCAACATAATCAAAAAAAAGCGATAAAAATAAAGAAGCATGGACGACTCTCAATGAGTTTATT
>NZ_JBIMCF010000085.1:0-494 GCF_048551975.1 Acinetobacter johnsonii
TTAAAACGCGATATCGTGTGCAGTCATCGATAGATGTGTGCTGATATAGCCTAGGACCCAATTTACAGGTATCCATTTGAATTCTATCGCCTGATAATGGGCGTTCATAACGAATGAAATCTACTTTACGACGGAATTTTTTAATCGGTTTGACTTGATGGGTGGAGAGTACTTTATGGATAGTCGCTAAGGACAACAAGACTCCGTGTAGCCTCATCAATTCTGTTTGCAAACGTCGAGCACCCAGATTTCTAGCCGAACGCATTTCTAATATTAAAGCTTCTAGCTCAGCATTGATTTTAGTATTTGGCGATTTTAAGGGACGTTTACTCTGACTACTTAATCCATCAATACCTTGTTCAGAATATCGTTTACACCACTTGCGTAACGTTGGTCTAGAAATGCCACATCTCCGACAAACTAGGCCAGCATCATTGGTCTCTCAAATAATTTAACCCATACGAGTCTTTGTTGAATTTCTCTGTTCATAAACA
>NZ_JBIMCF010000086.1:0-491 GCF_048551975.1 Acinetobacter johnsonii
ACAGTCTCCGCGCTTGCTCATTGAACCTTGAAAACCATATTGCTCAAGTATATTTCGATATTCATGGCTGCAATATTGACTTCCTCTGTCTGAATGCTCAATCAGTTCTTTGGTTGGTTTTTGATTGTGAATAGCCATATTTAGCGCATTACAAACAAGCTGTGTTGTCATGCGCTCATTTAAGCTATAGCCAACCACTTGCTTCGTGTAAAGGTCTTTTACCGCTGCTAAATACAGCCATTCTTCAACAGTCCATATGTACGTAATATCACTTGATCATGCTTGATTTGGTCTAGTCATTGAGAATTGTTGCTCCAGCAGGTTTTCATAGATCGCTCGATTATGGTCAATATTCGTAGTCCTTTTAAAACGCTTGTGTCGCTTACAATACAGCTGGTTCAGCGCTTTTATCTGACGTACAGCGTACATACTCATTTTTATACCCTGAGCTTGTAAGTATTTGGTTAATCGAATATAACCATAGCTCTGCC
>NZ_JBIMCF010000087.1:0-479 GCF_048551975.1 Acinetobacter johnsonii
CGCAGATTCAAATCCCAAGTGCAACACATTTGTAGTTAGTTGAAAAAGTTAGGTGTATTCATAGAATCATTAGACTTTTTCAACTCGCAATTGGAAAGCACACAATGAAGAAATACACCCAACTTTCTCAAGATGAAAGATACGAAATTTATGCTACTTTGAAAAGTAAAAGTTCAATCGCTACCCTTGCTCGGGAGTTAGGACGTTCACGATCAACCATCTACCGTGAATTAAAAAGAAATACTGGGCAACGTGGATATAGAGCTCAACAGGCAGCTAAATTTGCAAGTCAAAGACGGTACCGTCTTTCATCATCAATGACAGCATTTGCCTTCGCTTATATTGATTATTTGATTGGTTTGGACTGGTCACCAGAACAAATTTCAGGTGCTTTAACACAACGCGGTTGGCTGGATGTACCTTCACATGAGTGGATTTACCAGTACATTTATCAAGATAAATCAAAAGGCGGTAAACTT
>NZ_JBIMCF010000088.1:0-447 GCF_048551975.1 Acinetobacter johnsonii
GTGAATGTGTTCGCAGACAGAGAGTTTATCGGTGAGCAGTGGTTTACATGGTTAATTGAACAAGACATCAACTTCTGCATTCGTGTTAAAAAAACTTTATTGTCACCAATCATTTAGGAAAGAATCATAAAATCAGTGATTTATTTCGCCATCTTCAAGTTGGTCAAATTGAATGTCGTAAACGACGGATTTTGGTTGGTCGAGTGAAACTATATATAAGTGCACTACAGTTAGAAAATGGAGAACTTTTACTCGTCGTTTCTCCTCAGTTTAATGCCAATTCTATTCAGGATTATGCATTACGCTGGGAAATTGAAACCTTATTCAGTTGTCTCAAAGGACGCGGGTTTAATCTTGAAAATACTCGTTTAACAGACCCTAGACGAGTCAAGAAATTGATAGCAGTGCTAGCTATCGGTTTCTGTTGGTGCTATTTAACAGGTGAAT
>NZ_JBIMCF010000089.1:0-440 GCF_048551975.1 Acinetobacter johnsonii
GTTTTAATACGTCTACCGCTTGCGGTAGGAAAACTTCAATATCTTCTAATTCTTTATTAATGGCAATACGAATTGCTTGGAAAGTTCGTGTTGCTGCATGTTTATTTTTTTCCCATTTCGGGTGCGCCACTTTCACAATTTCAGCCAACTGCGCGGTGGTTTCAATCAACCCAGCCGCTTTAATGGCTTTCGCAATACGACGGCTATAACGCTCTTCACCATATTGGAAAATAATATTTGCTAACGCCTCTTCCTCAATATTGACCAACCACTGCGCTGCGGTTGGACCTTTTGAATTGTCCATACGCATATCCAGTGGTCCATCTTTCATAAAACTAAAGCCACGCTCTGCCTGATCAAGCTGCGGTGAAGACACGCCCAACTCGGCCATAACAACATCGACCAAGCCTATGAAGCTTAATAATAACTCATGCTTAAGG
>NZ_JBIMCF010000090.1:0-423 GCF_048551975.1 Acinetobacter johnsonii
ACACGTGATCAGTGCATGAGTGCCACGTGATCAGTGCATGATCAGTCACGTGACAGGTGTGTCATAAGCCACGTGAACAGTGCATGTTCAGCCACGTGATCAGTGCATGATATCCACGTGATCAGTGCATGATCAGTTACGTGAACAGTGTATGACCAGCCACGTGAGCAGTGCATGGTCAGACACGTGAACAGTGTATGATCAAACACGTGATCAGTGCATGATATCCACGTGATCTGTGCATGATGAGTCTCGTGAACAGTGCATGATCAGTCACGTGATCAGTGTATGATCAGCCACGTGATCAGTGCATGATCAGTCACGTGACCAGTATATGGTAGCTACGTGAACATTTCATGATCAGCCATGTGATCTGTGCATGATAGCCACGTGATCACTGCATGATAACCACGTGAGCAATGC
>NZ_JBIMCF010000091.1:0-415 GCF_048551975.1 Acinetobacter johnsonii
GCGGACGGTTTGATATGTTGGTGTCTATGTCGGATAAAGAACTTAAACGATTGTCGGTCTTGCAGGAAATCTGCGATCAACGCATAACTCAATCCCAGGCTGCTCAGCTACTTCATATTTCAGAACGTCAGATCAGACGCTTACTGCAGAAATACAAAGCTCAAGGTCCCGCTGCATTAGCCCATGCCGGTCGTGGCCAAATCAGCAATTCCAAACTTCCTGAAGAACTCAGACTCAAGTGCCTCAATATTGTTTCTGACCAACTCCATGGTTTCGGACCCACTTTAGCGCATGAAAAGCTCACCACCGTACATGGATTCGATCTTTCAGTAGAAACCCTGCGTTCCTGGATGATTGCAGCTGACTTATGGATTCCTCGATCCAAGCGCCTGAAACGCCCGTATCAGCCTCGTTA
>NZ_JBIMCF010000092.1:0-395 GCF_048551975.1 Acinetobacter johnsonii
GTTATAGTAATGCTGCCATTCGGCTAGCTTGTCTTGGATATCTTCAGAATTAATATCGACAGTAGCGTAGAACTCAGATTTATCAGTCTTTTGAGAATGCTCTACCTTGCCAAATGAGGTGAACCAGGTTTATTTCGCCTAAATTTGATTCCATGCTGCATCAATTTTTTCTGTACTTTTTCAGCAAAAAATTCCCGCCCACGATCGGTCTGTATTCGCTGTATGGGAAAAGGCATTTCTTCAATTACGCAGTCTAAAAAGTCGAGCGTATTCGCTGCTGTTCGGCGTTTATATATCCTTAAAACGCGATATCGTGTGCAGTCATCGATAGATGTGTGCTGATATAGCCTAGGACCCAATTTACAGGTATCCATTTGAATTCTATCGCCTGATAA
>NZ_JBIMCF010000093.1:0-384 GCF_048551975.1 Acinetobacter johnsonii
TTTGGGAAAAAAGAAGAGTTTAAGGAAATTTTGGCAATTTTAAGAAAGCAGAATCCTGATAGGATAAGGGTTCTGTGAAATTTGTCGTGTACAGAGAATTTTAATATAAGGTGCAATCTGTATTTGGATGTATAACAACAAGCCTAAAGCTGCTACACAGGTCTCAATTCCCCCCCATTTAGCATAATGGCTGTTATACGCAATAAAAAAACCTGGGCACCAACCCAGGTCTAAAATTTAAAAAACAGATAAATATCAGTGCAATAAACTCATTTTTCTAATTTCGCATAACGTGTATTATGTTAATTTTAGGGAAATTTAAGAATCTCTATGCAATGGTTTATTCAATATTCTTTGATTTCTTATCTTTTAGGTTAATCAGAA
>NZ_JBIMCF010000094.1:0-370 GCF_048551975.1 Acinetobacter johnsonii
ATCTTGCACTGTTCACGTAATTGATCATGCACTTATCAGTTGGCTGATCATGCACTGATCACGTGGCTGATCATACACTGATCACGTGACTGATAATGCACTGATCACGTGACTGATCATGCACTGATCACGTGGCTGATCATGCACTGATCACATAATTGATCCTGCACTGATCACATGGCTCATCACGCACTGATCCGGTGGCTGATCACACACGTATCACGTGACTGCTCATGTACAGATCACGTGAATAATCATGAAGTGATCACGTGGCTATCCTGCGCTGATCACGTGGATATCATGCACTGATCATGTGGCTGATCACACACGTATCACGTGACTGATCATGCACTGATCACGTGGCTATCAT
>NZ_JBIMCF010000095.1:0-363 GCF_048551975.1 Acinetobacter johnsonii
CTGAATGAATGTGCGCCAAAACGTACAAGTTTGGTCACTTTTTATCCCAAGAGTTGTCCGCAGAAATTGGGGATTATTTCTGAACTGTGACCCTTGAGAAATCAGGAAAAAATGCAAAAACGAATGTTTTTTGATCGATTTTATTGGCTAAAAGTTACAGTTTTGCTTAAAAAGAAACCGACTTGTTTCCAAGTCGGTTTTTTGTGGTTTTTTAGGGGGATGAAAATTTTTTAAATATATGAAAAACAAGGATATTTTAAAAGTCATTTCGTATAAGCTCTATTATGTTAAATAAACTCAATTACTGTCATCAAAAGTGGCATTAATTCTGTCTACAGTCCATTTTACTGTAGTGTTATCTAA
>NZ_JBIMCF010000096.1:0-363 GCF_048551975.1 Acinetobacter johnsonii
TGAATACTGTTTTGTACCTGCTAAAGTTCCAGCCTTTGCTTTGGTATTCCAATTTGAAAGAGTTTGCATTGAAATGCTAAGTTGTCTAGCTGTTTCCGAGACATTGAACCGTACCGGGTTTGTCGGAGACTTTTTTATTTAAGTTAGGCCACCTGACCTAACGGGTTAATCTTATCATAGTACATTGCTTTAAACTCAAAAGGCGATACATAACCCAGTGCACTGTGTACACGCTTTTTATTGAACCAATCTACCCAGTTTAGTGTCGCAAGTTGTACATCTGCTAAACCTTGCCAATCTGCTTTTAAATATTCAATCACCTCTGTTTTGTATAAGCCATTCACCGTTTCAGCCAAAGCATTA
>NZ_JBIMCF010000097.1:0-353 GCF_048551975.1 Acinetobacter johnsonii
TTTAGATTTCCAGTCGATGAATACCAACTATCACCTGTAATAAATTGAATCTTTGCACCCCAACTGAGTACTTCACTTAACATATCCATAAAGTAATTATTCTTGGTTTTACTTTGAGATTTGTCATAAATTCGGAAATTAATTGGAATATTTTGACCATTTTGATCTGTCGCATACAATGTAATGAGATTAATACCCTTGACGGATCGGTGGTGTTTGCCTGACCAAAAATAGCTAACTAAGTCCATATGTTGAGTATATGGTTTATCTAAAACAGTATCATCAATACTGACTATAAGTTTATTATTATCAATATGTTGAATTGCTTCTTGATATAGGTCGTGAGGTGTGTA
>NZ_JBIMCF010000098.1:0-340 GCF_048551975.1 Acinetobacter johnsonii
TGTGTATGGTGATTGGAGTAGCGACACTTTGAAAAATTGGCGTGAGGTTCACTTACCTCATGCAATCACTCCAGTTCAGCAGTTTGCCTATACAAAAGGTAAAGATGCTACAGATATGATTTTAATTATTGATGCGATGGACTTACTTTATGATGGGGCCTTGGATGGTTTTTGTATATTTTCTAGCGATAGTGATTTTACCCCTTTAGCATCTAGTATACGTGAAAATAGCTTAAGTGTTTATTGATTTTGGAAAAAGAAAACTCCGGAGGATTTTAAGAAAGCTTGTGATAAATTAATTTATATCGAAAATTTAATCTCAGATAGCGTTCTTAAGAAT
>NZ_JBIMCF010000099.1:0-338 GCF_048551975.1 Acinetobacter johnsonii
TCTGAACCCGGTTCTTGTGCCAAGAAATTGTTCGCAGGAAAACCTAGAATCGCTAAACCCTGTGATTTTTTGTCTTGATAGAGTTTTTCTAAGCCTTCGTACTGCGGTGTGAGACCGCATTTATATGCCACATTCACCACCAAGAGAACATTACCTTGGTATTGGTTTAAGTTGATGTCTTCGCCCTGAATAGTTTTGACAGGAATATTATAAATTGAAGTGCTCATTTACGTCTCCTTATACGATGTGCATTTTATTGTGTTGGAATCGTTCGACAAAGTCACGCCCATTTGCAGATTGATCGCAACAAAAATGCAAGATGAGGATTGCTTTAAATA
>NZ_JBIMCF010000100.1:0-337 GCF_048551975.1 Acinetobacter johnsonii
TTTGTACTGAGTTTCAGCATAATCAATTATTAAATAGAGTGCTTTGGTTGACGCACATAAAAATTATAGTGCGCACAGTAGAATGCCAAGTAAAGGATGCAGTACATAAAGATGCGGAGCATCGAATAATAAGGATGGTCGAGATGACGAATCGTATATATCCCGCAGGATTGAAAAAATCCTGTTTAGCTAGTCTTGTTGGACTCCTGCTTGCGCAGTCTACATTTGCCCTTGAGTCACTTTCTGATGAATATCGAGCGGATACTATAGGTGAAGGCATTGCTTGACTTCCTGAAAACTTCAAGATGGTATTCCAAGGGGCCAATGATCTCTCCAC
>NZ_JBIMCF010000101.1:0-337 GCF_048551975.1 Acinetobacter johnsonii
TCTCGATGGTGGGCGTAAATAAGCCATTGTTTATTATTTTAATTTCCACCAAATGTCCAGAATTCATCTACTTCGAGAGATTCATAATGACTTTGTTTAGGCTGAATTTGATAGGCCGATTCAGTTAAAGTCCGTAAGACTTTACCGATACTAATGCGCTCAACTTCAGCGATCTCTCGTATACCGCTGCCTCTGACCATTAACTGTAATATTTTACGAGTAATGCCAGAATTACATCCTAGCTAGCTCAGAGCATGGTCACCAATAAACTGACGTTTGCAGTCTTTGCATTGGTAGTTTTGTTTCCCATCTACTTTGATGCCATTTTTCTTTATAC
>NZ_JBIMCF010000102.1:0-337 GCF_048551975.1 Acinetobacter johnsonii
CGTCTAAGCATTTTCCTTGTACTGTTATGCTTTTATCTTCATGATAGACCAGCTTCTGATAGATGTATTTTGGCAACGTGAAGCTAAAAGCTCTCGTTCATTGAAAGGACAAAGCGCAAAACATCGATTATCGTAGGTACGAATTTTTACCTCTTTAAACCGATCAAGTGGTGCATTAATTGGATAATCTATAGGGGTGGTTACGTCCTTATTTACAACGACTGGTACAGGATATTCAACAACAATACATGCTGTTAAAAAAGCACATGGACTAATTAAAAGTATAGATGTAAGCATTTGATTTTCAAATTTATATGAAGAATAAATATAATATATT
>NZ_JBIMCF010000103.1:0-333 GCF_048551975.1 Acinetobacter johnsonii
ACACGAGAACAGTGTATGATCAGCCACGTGATCAGTGCATGATCTGTCACGTGAACAGTGCATGATCATTTACGTGATCTGTGCATGATCAGTCACGTGACCAGTAAAAGGTATCTACGTGATCATTGCATGACCAGCCACGTGAGCAGTGCATGATAGCCACGTGATGTGTGCATGATCAGTTACGTGAGCAGAGTATGATCAGCCATGTGATCAGTGCATGAGTGCCACGTGATCAGTGCATGATCAGTCACGTGACAGGTGTGTGATCAGCCACGTGAACACTGCATGTTCAGTCACGTGATCAGTGCATGATATCCACGTGATCAGTGC
>NZ_JBIMCF010000104.1:0-333 GCF_048551975.1 Acinetobacter johnsonii
CATCTGCACCAATAGGGTACCGCTGTAAAAGTCTATTTTGTGTTGTTGCCATGAAAATTTTGCCTTGCAATGCGGTGAGCGCACAGCAATCATTTGCATATCCAATATTCTCCCAATCCCATGTTATACGCTGTTTAAGACGGGAAAATACATTACGTGTGATAGTAGTCACAACGGCATCACTACCCAAAACATATATCCAGTCCGTTGTTGCAGCATTAAAAACTGTACCGTTATGAGAAAATATACCCATTGTCGCGCGCCCTGGTTTACCAGTCCATGAACCAAGCTCTGCTGAGGCACGCACAGTCATAGTCAGTGGTGTATTTTCAT
>NZ_JBIMCF010000105.1:0-332 GCF_048551975.1 Acinetobacter johnsonii
TCCTAGTGTTGAACTTATCATTATTGTTTTATGTTTTGGAACTTCCTGTACTCTATGACTGCATCATATAAAAAAACTTGGGACTAACCTAGACGTAATCCGCTTAAATAGTTGTAATCCAAAACGTACATAGAAAAATAAGCTTAATTAGACTTACACCCAAAATTATCCGCAGAAATTGTGGATAGTTTTCAGTATGACTAAAGCTGAGCCTTACTCCTAAAAATTACTTTTTGAGTGATTTAAAAGAAACTTTATAGCTCAGTAATTCAATCTGTTGGAAATACAATCACTCTTTCTCGATTTTGCCTATTTAATTATCTATCCATATC
>NZ_JBIMCF010000106.1:0-331 GCF_048551975.1 Acinetobacter johnsonii
TTATAAGTCTCGGCAAGTTGTGTGCAGCTAATAGAGTTCGGTTCTGTCATGAGAAAGCCCATATAAATGGGTAGAGTACAAGTTGCTGTAGAAGCATGTTTAATTCGTCTCATCACAGATACTTTATAAAGTATTTTAATACTTTTTTGAATCCGTCAATGCATAAGTCCTATTTATAATAGTACTATGGATAGATACATACTTATTGATGCCCAATGGGCAAAAATGGAACCTTTTTGCCTAGGTAAAGTGACCGATCGAGGTCGTAGTGGAAAAGATAATCGATTATTTTTAGAAGCAGTCCTATGGATTGCCCGTACAGGCAGTCCAT
>NZ_JBIMCF010000107.1:0-331 GCF_048551975.1 Acinetobacter johnsonii
CATTAACCGAAGAAATTGAACATGCTCAGCATTTGGTACATGCTGGGAAACTTGCATAAGCTAGACAAAGTTCAGACAAGTTTGAGTCTATTAAGCAGCAAGGTCATAAAGCATTTAAATAATTCAGTACAATAAAAAAAGACCGCAAAAGCGGTCTTTTTTATGTTTGAAGGGCTTAAAGTTTTAAGCTTGACCTTCAACAGCGGCTGCTTGAGCACGATGCATATTTGCTTCGAACTCAGCATCAAAGTTAATTGGTGTAAGTAACAATTGTGGGAATCTGCCTTTAGTCACCATATCATTCACCGCTTCTCGAAGGAACGGGAACAAG
>NZ_JBIMCF010000108.1:0-329 GCF_048551975.1 Acinetobacter johnsonii
GTATCCTTGGATCGAAATGTTGACAGGATTCTGCATACTCATTCTAGTGACTATACTGGCGTATATTATTGCCAAGCATGTTGGCGTTCGTGGTATTCGGCATCTCATCACTAAGCTAAAATTTGCTAATCACGACATTATGTCGCAGCATAGCGTGATTCGTCGAGTTGCCAACATTGTCCCAGCAATCGTCATTATGAATGGTATCGTCACCGGTCCTCACCTGTCTGCCAAAATAATCAGCTTTGTTCAAATGGCGGCTCAGGCCTTTATTTTCTTAACCATTGCGCTTGCGATTGGTGAAGTACTGAATCTATTCAATTTGGTTT
>NZ_JBIMCF010000109.1:0-327 GCF_048551975.1 Acinetobacter johnsonii
GTTAAACACACTTAATAAAGGAGGAATCAGGACTGGAATAAACGCAATATGTACAGGAATGACGTTTTGTGAACAAATGGCTGCTCACGCGACGGTTATAAAAATCAGATATTTAACCCGATTTTGTGCCTTTTCATTGCTCGAACCTTTCAATGTTTTAATAAGCTTATAGGCCAACACGTCAGGTAAACCTGAGCGTGCCAAGGCCAAAGCAAATGCACCTAAGACCCCGTAAGCCAACGCAATTTTTGCGCCGCCCCCACGCCCATTATTAAATGCTTCGAGGGTACCGTGTAGCCCTAAACCAGCCAATAAACCACCTGTGAC
>NZ_JBIMCF010000110.1:0-327 GCF_048551975.1 Acinetobacter johnsonii
TCGATGCCGATATGGCGCTGAAAATGGACCCTGAATACCGCAAAATTTCAGAGCGTTTTTATGCAGATCCAGCTTACTTCTCTGAAGTGTATGCTCGTGCGTGGTACAAGCTGACTCACCGTGACATGGGGCCAAAATCTCGTTACTTAGGTGCCGATGGGCCGAATGAGAATCTGATTTGGCAAGACCCAATTCCATCGGTCGATTATGTTTTGTCTGAAGCTGAAATTGAAGAATTAACAGCGAAGTTGCTGAATAGTGGTTTAACTTCGGTTGAATTGATTACTACTGCTTGGGACAGTGCGCGGACTTTCCGTGGTTCCGACT
>NZ_JBIMCF010000111.1:0-327 GCF_048551975.1 Acinetobacter johnsonii
CACCAAGACCATCCGTCCCAACACAGCTCGCCATGCATTTAAGGCATCGAGTTGAGTCACTCCTGCCAGCTTAATTGGCAAATAAATACTGTCTTTACTCAGTTGGTGACCCTTTTGCAAAGCATCACGCTCATGCGGTGGCGGCGCAAAAACACTGCGAATAAAAGGTTCTAGCTCAGTCAAACTCGGCGTCAACACCAAACTCTCGCTTGGACGTCGCGGTGCTTCAGCCGAGCCCTGAGCCAACCAATGCGTCAGTTGATCTTTGAGGACTTCAAGCTGTCGAAGGCTGGAGTGACAGACATGGATCTGTATCGAATCATCATC
>NZ_JBIMCF010000112.1:0-324 GCF_048551975.1 Acinetobacter johnsonii
GCGCAAGCTGACCAACACCAAGCCCTACCGATTGCGCTCAAGGCAAAAACTCACCGTTATGGCGTGTGTAATGCAATGGAAACCTTGCTGGTCGATGAAAAAGTCGCAGATGAGATTTTACCGCGTGTCGCTGAGCTCTATACTGAAAAACAAGTGGAGTTGCGCGGCTGTGTTGAAACTCAGCGCATTTTAGGTGCGGCAGTCAAAACGGCAACCGAAGAAGATTGGTACACCGTATATCTCGGTCCAATTTTAGCGGTGAAAGTGGTGTCTGGTATGGAAGAAGCGATTGAGCATATCAACAAATATGGCTCACATCATACC
>NZ_JBIMCF010000113.1:0-320 GCF_048551975.1 Acinetobacter johnsonii
CCAGATAATACTTCAAGCGATTGAGCCGTATATTGAGACACGATGTACTGGTTCCTTATTTTAAGCAGTCCGATAAAAACTGTAATGCCATCGGTATTTTGTCTGCGAAATATTCCATCGCATGATTGCCTTGCGTTTCCGAGATCACGAGCGCCGCGCCATTATAATAGCGCTGTGCTTCACGATAATCCAAAACTTCATCGCCTTGTTGCAATAACACTAAAATTTTGTCTTCATCTTGCACAAATGGCAGTTCAATCTGCTCTAAATAGTCTAATTGTGCATCATCGAGCGTCCAATGTTCATTGACTCTATAGGGC
>NZ_JBIMCF010000114.1:0-318 GCF_048551975.1 Acinetobacter johnsonii
TGCTCATCGTGTCCGTGGTTTTCGTGATGACGTACGTCAGCCCTTGTCTTAGTCCTTCTTCAAATGTTTTTCAAGAATCGCGTAACGTTCATTTTCAATACGCTCAACTTCAGCAGCAGGACCATAGTAGTCCACATTCTTCGTAAACGAAGACGCGATGAAGCTGATAATAGCAGCGATGAACATCACAACAACTACCCACCAGATATGCCAGATTAAACCAAAGCCCATTACAGTAATGAACATGGCAATCACAATACCAGCAGCACGATTCGTTGGCATATGAATGTCTTCGTATGAAGTGGGTTTCGCATACGC
>NZ_JBIMCF010000115.1:0-317 GCF_048551975.1 Acinetobacter johnsonii
TTTTGCATCAATCGAGCAACTGTACAACGTGCAATAACATAACCCTCACGTTTTAATTTTTGCCAGACTTTACGTACACCATATCGACCTGAACTTTTCTTCCAAATTCGTTTAATTTGTTCAGCATGATGCTCATCATGTAGATCTCGTTTCGCTCGATGTTCTGGATTGTCAGCGAGATCTAAAGTTCGGTAATAGGTTGAAGCTGCGATCGGTAAAATCCTACAAATCGCCTCAACACGATATAAGTCTTTATTGTTATGGATGAAATCCACCCTTATTTGTGTGTGCGGTCGAGCTCCGCCTGGGCGAAAAAA
>NZ_JBIMCF010000116.1:0-317 GCF_048551975.1 Acinetobacter johnsonii
GCCCGGAAGCGATAGTCCCAAAGCTTCGGTTAAACAGTTCAGTGAGTTTGCAGTAAACATGCCTGAACATGAACCACAGGTTGGACAAGCTGAACGTTCGTATTCAGCCACTTCTTCATCAGTGAATCTGTCATCTGCTGCGACAATCATGGCATCGACAAGATCAATTGCGTGCTCATTACCACGGATTTTCACTTTACCCGCTTCCATCGGCCCACCAGAGACGAACACCACAGGTATGTTCAGACGCATAGACGCCATCAACATGCCCGGGGTAATTTTGTCACAGTTTGAAATACAGACCATCGCATCAGCAC
>NZ_JBIMCF010000117.1:0-316 GCF_048551975.1 Acinetobacter johnsonii
ATCCATTGGTTCGCAAATGCTGCTTTATAGCTATGTCGCTCAGTACTATCTGCTTGCTGTTCGATCAACTGGGATTGGGTGGTCGTCTGCGATTGGCCGTATGGGTGCAATCATTGGACCAATTTTAATAGGTAGTTTGTTGGGAATGAATTTGCCTGCACACTTTAACTTTATTGCAATGGGTTTACCTGTGTTGTTTACTGCTATTGCGGTTGCACGGATTATGCATTATAGTGACAGCGATAAGATTGATCTTTAAGACGCGTCTATAGCTAAAGCATAAGTTGTGATTCCTTAAAAAGAAAAACCTCCGAAA
>NZ_JBIMCF010000118.1:0-315 GCF_048551975.1 Acinetobacter johnsonii
AGCGTTGAATCAAAGCAATACGCTCTTTCGTATCTGAATTTCCACGTTTATTAAGCAATGTCCAAAGGATAGGTATCGCTATTCCACGATAAACGATTGCGAGCATCAGGATATTAATATTTCGTTTTCCCCATTTCCAATTGGTTCTATCTAAAGTCAGTTGCACTTGGTCGAATGAAAACATATTGAAAATCAACTGAGAAATTTGACGATAATCAAAATACTGACCTGCAAAGAAGCGCTGCATACGTCGATAAAATGATTGTGGTAAGCACTTGATGGGCAAGGCTTTAGATGCAGAAGAAAGATTACATG
>NZ_JBIMCF010000119.1:0-315 GCF_048551975.1 Acinetobacter johnsonii
CTGTGCCGCAGAACCACCATGGCGACCATTTTCCCAAACTACTGCAATCGCAATTTCAGGGTTTTCGGCAGGTTCAAAGCCCACGAATAAACCGTGGTCTAATTGACGTTCGGTTAGTAGGGCTTCATTGTAGCGTTTACCTTGAGCAATACTTTTGACCTGTGCCGTACCAGTTTTACCTGCAATTTTATACATTGGCGTGCGAATACCACGTCCAGTACCTGTTTCATTGACATCGACCATGGCATCACGCATTTTTACCCAGTCTTCGTCTGTACCATTGAACTGGATTCTGCCATCAGGTGCATTTAAGTC
>NZ_JBIMCF010000120.1:0-315 GCF_048551975.1 Acinetobacter johnsonii
AGATAAAGCAAATTACAATTCAATCATTAGGTATTGTACTTATATTTGCTTCATATTTCTTAATGTCAAAAGATACATTATGGCCTGGTTATAAGGCACTAATACCTGTCTTTGGTGCATATTTAATTATCGTAAGTAACTTCCAAAATAATTTCATCATCAATAACATAGTTTTTAACTATGTCGGAAAATGGTCTTATTCCATCTATGTATGGCATTGTCCTTTAGTAGTTTTTGGATTCTACTTTTCATTTGAAGATTGGTGGATCTATGGCATTCCTCTTTCTATCTTGCTCGGATTTTTAAGCTATCAAT
>NZ_JBIMCF010000121.1:0-315 GCF_048551975.1 Acinetobacter johnsonii
GGGTTAATGTGCGATTTAACTGAGCCAAAGGATGGTCTGGTGCACAGCAGACCGCTAATACATCATAACGCCAGTGAATGCACTGGAGCTGTGGCAAGTGACAAGAGCCTACAATCAGGGCCAAATCTAGTTGGAACTGATTCACCGCCTCAATCATTTGGCGAGTGTTGCCAACTTGCAGCTGTAAATGAGCCTGAGGCTGAATTTTTAAAAAGTCAGCCATCAGGTCAGGCATGAGGTAGTCACTGATGGTCAGGGTTGCACCTAAAAGTAAATCAATGCTTTGTAATTCACCTTTAGCGGCTTGCTCGAAAG
>NZ_JBIMCF010000122.1:0-313 GCF_048551975.1 Acinetobacter johnsonii
GCCCAAGTCTTGTAAAAACAAAGACTGGTCTTTCAATAAAAAGGCCGCATGTTTACGCGAAATTTCAGATTGTTGTAATAAAATATCCGCGGTTTGATGACGACCGACCAACATATCACGGTCAATGCTAATTTCCTGACCCGTTAATTCGCCAGTAATTGCTGGTATTTTCCAAGTCATGACTTATCTCTCTATGTGCTGATTTATGATAACACAGAGAATATTCTTTACCATTTCACCTCCATAGATGAATGGCTGGTCAGCTAGGCTGAACCTATCGAGACATTCTCAGTATATCGCTCAGGGATGGAAT
>NZ_JBIMCF010000123.1:0-313 GCF_048551975.1 Acinetobacter johnsonii
GATTGATCTAGTCCTGTTTATCAACGGCTTTCCGGTGGCGACACTGGAACTCAAGTCCGAGATTAAGCAGGCGGTGCAGAATGCCATGTTGCAGTACAAGCGCACCCGAATGCCGAAAGATCCAGAAACCAACAAGCCTGAACCCTTGCTGATTTTTAAGCGTGGCGCATTGGTACACTTTGCCGTGAGTCAATACGAAGTCTATATGGCGACCCAGTTGGCAGGAGAAGATACTTTCTTCCTGCCATTCAATAAAGGCACGCATGACGGTGGCGCTGGCAATGATGTGCCAGAAGACCAGAATCAGTACGCT
>NZ_JBIMCF010000124.1:0-313 GCF_048551975.1 Acinetobacter johnsonii
ATGTTGGCCATACGGACTTCTTCATAATGGGCATCGGTAATCATGTTGCCGGAACCATCACGCGTGAAGAGCTCCTCAACCAAGGCACCATCATAAGCATAGGAAATCATATGGACACGATGGACGCCATCCGTCGAGGCTTTTTTGGCACCGCGTAAATGCACGGCAATGTCTGGATTAGAATCTTGGTATTTCTCAATTTGTGCATCGATCTTGTGTGGCGAAATTTCGCGTTGCAACTGACCATGTTCATTGAGCAGACCATGTTGTTGGCCCAAGAAAATCAGTTTGTCCGCTTTAAGATGAATCGCTG
>NZ_JBIMCF010000125.1:0-313 GCF_048551975.1 Acinetobacter johnsonii
CCTCTATTGCTGTCACTATTTGGGACGACCATACCAAAGTTGCACGTAGCGAAATGGTCGGCAGATTGCATACATATCAAACCCAGTCGGTGTTGATGCAGCAGGGAATGAGCGCGGAAGGTGCATAAGGCTATATTTCTAGTTTAGTGGATAAAGAAGCATTGACCTTGTCGGCAAACTATTTTTTCCTAATCCTAGCTTTGGTGTTTCTTTTTGCAGCATCCATTATTTGGCTCTGTCCTAAACCTAAATTTGGGGCAGGCGGTGGCGGACATGCGCATTAGGGTAGTAAAAACCGCTTTTAGAAGCGGTT
>NZ_JBIMCF010000126.1:0-312 GCF_048551975.1 Acinetobacter johnsonii
GTCGTAAAAAAGCCACTACAATGAGTGGCTTTTTTTATTCTTTTAAAAATTAGTGATTTTCATACGCGTGGTTAATTGTGTATTTATGAATTTCAACTTCTAAGTCTTCATCCACTAACTTCACTTGGCAAGACAAACGAGAGTCAGGTTCTAAGCCCCAAGCACGATCTAGGAGGTCTGCTTCAACATCATTCATTTCTTCAAAGCTGTCGAAGCCTTTACGTACCACAACGTGACAGGTGGTACATGCAGCTGACATATCGCAGGCATGTTCAATCTTGATTCCATTTTTCAGTAAGCTTTCACAAAGAT
>NZ_JBIMCF010000127.1:0-311 GCF_048551975.1 Acinetobacter johnsonii
TTATCAGGCGATAGAATTCAAATGGATACCTGTAAATTGGGTCCTAGGCTATATCAGCACACATCTATCGATGACTGCACACGATATCGCGTTTTAAAGATATATAAACGCCGAACAGCGGCGAATACGCTCGACTTTTTAGACTGCGTAATTGAAGAAATGCCTTTTCCCATACAGCGAATACAGACCGATCGTGGGCGGGAATTTTTTGCTAAAAAAGTACAGAAAAAATTGATGCAGCATGGAATCAAATTGAGGCCAAATAAACCAGGTTCACCTCATTTGGCAAGGTAGAGCATTCTCAAAAGACT
>NZ_JBIMCF010000128.1:0-311 GCF_048551975.1 Acinetobacter johnsonii
GCCGTGCCTGAAGCGATGAAAATCGTGTGGCAAAAAGAGTTAGAAAATTACCTGATTCAGCGTAAAAGCTTACAATGTTTAGTGTTGTTGATGGATATTCGTCATCCGCTACAGCACTTTGACGTGATGATGTTGGAATGGGCGTATTCACGTAAATTGTTTGTGCATGTACTGCTAACCAAGTCCGATAAACACAACCGTGGCCCTGCTTCTAAAGCATTGCAAGAAGTTAAAGCCCAATTGAAAAAAATGAAACTGGATTTCTCAAGACAATTGTTCTCTTCTCTCAATAAACAAGGCCTAGAAGAACT
>NZ_JBIMCF010000129.1:0-311 GCF_048551975.1 Acinetobacter johnsonii
GTCCTGCACTTCAATATAATTTTTCAAAACTGATAAAGGAATATATTTGATTTTGTGCCAGAGGTTAGCTTGAAAGTGATATAGCTTTTCATCATTAAAGTTTTGATTTAACACCTGTTCGATCATTTGACTGAGTTTTAAGATGTTCTTTTGTAAATAATGCCCAATAGTGTCATTTAGGTTTGAGTCTGTGACGGTTTCCAGTACCGACTTGCCCATTTTCATAAAACTAGAAACACCCGTCACACGTTTGGTTATGACGGAGTTGTTTAAATAGTCTTGAATTGAGTGCTGAATGAGCTGAGTAATCA
>NZ_JBIMCF010000130.1:0-310 GCF_048551975.1 Acinetobacter johnsonii
CAGCCAACTCGTTGCATAATCTTGAACTTCTTCCAGTGTGTCAAATAGATGCTAGCTTAGCCAGCTAAAACGTATAGTCCGATTATAACGATCAATATACGCATTCTGCTGTGGCATACCTGGTTGAATATATTCAATACGAATACCTTGTTCAGTTGCCCAGCGTACAAATTCATGACTGATAAACTCCGGGCCATTGTCACACCGAATAACTAACGGCTTTTCTCGCCAATCCAGCAACTGATTCAACGTACGAATAACTCGGATTTTAGGTAATGAGAATCCTGCTTCAATCGCTAAGACTACTCGA
>NZ_JBIMCF010000131.1:0-309 GCF_048551975.1 Acinetobacter johnsonii
GATTCAGTTCAAACACTTTGTTGAAATTAGTTTATCCAATATTGAACCTGTAATGCCTGAAAATGCATTTGTTCAAGGCGTCAATGCGGCAGGTAAAGTTCAGGCTTTTAATTCAGAGACTGGGCAATACTATTTATGGATTTCCGATTTACAGTGGCAAGCGACTGCACAGCCCTCAAATAGCATTGATTTGAAAGATGACTTTCTTGAAGTCTGGATAATTTTTAATCTTGGACAATATGAATTGATTGATTTAAGTCATATTCATCGTGATTTTTTAGAAAGTCAGTTGGCTTAATAGCATAGAGT
>NZ_JBIMCF010000132.1:0-309 GCF_048551975.1 Acinetobacter johnsonii
ATTCAGTACTTCATTTCTCATGAGAAATTAACTAATATTTTTAATCTTTATCATTATGTTCGCTGTCTTCATCATCCCCATCTTGGATAACAGCACCAACCACCGCTGCGGTTCCTTTCACAACGCCTTTTTTGGGTTTATACGCAATCTTTACAGGAACGGTGACGATCTTGTGTACACAACCTTGCAAAAACAACATACAAGCCATTACTGCGAACACTTTGAACATAACACCATCCCTATAAAAATTTGTTTTCTTAAAACTTAGATATAGCTATAACCTAAGCTTTTCAATGCACGTTCATCATC
>NZ_JBIMCF010000133.1:0-309 GCF_048551975.1 Acinetobacter johnsonii
ATCCAAATCACATTACCATTGCGTCGCTTATCCAAGTTCTTGGTTTTCATAATAATATCAAGCGCCTGATCCCACGGAACATCTTAAAGGCGTAAGGTAATATTGCCTTGTACGGTGTCAGAATCCACCATGTTAATGCCTGTAAAATCAGCTAAGTGCTGTAATACACGTCGCACTTCAATATCTTGGAAATCTAAAGAAATCTTTTTGCCAGTATAAGCACTTGGTGCTTTAGGCTTCATTGGATTTTTATCTTCAGGACGCTTTAAACTAATCGTGAGCTTATCTTCTGCCTGATAAGCCATATAT
>NZ_JBIMCF010000134.1:0-308 GCF_048551975.1 Acinetobacter johnsonii
GATTTCAGACTCCGATAGCAGGGTCCCTGCAGACTGGGGACAGGAGAGTCAGGCCTCGTCTGGGGTTGAGGCATGGAACTCCGCTTGCCTCTCGAGATGTCCCCGGGGAGAGAGGCCGCTTGTCGAGCTGCATTTGGAACCTGGGGTTTTTTCCGAACGATGCACGGAAAAACTGCCCCTTCGTGTAGACTGCATTCACAGGCGGGAGTTCGGAGAGGTGTCCGGGCATCGGGTTCTTATCAAGAGGGGCCCGGGAGATCGGGGTCCTACGGAATGTGGAACCACCCACGAGACCACGTCTGGAATGT
>NZ_JBIMCF010000135.1:0-308 GCF_048551975.1 Acinetobacter johnsonii
TTTCGCAGGCGAGACTTTAAAATGCGATGAGTCATAAGCACGGTGAATTGATGGATACATTTCACCAACACCTGTACCATGCAAAGCAGAAATCAGGTGGATATTCGCCCATGGAATAAAGTCAAAACGGCGCTCTACATCCAACTTACATTGCTTACGATCATAATCGGACATATTGTCCCATTTGTTAATCGCAATCACCATCGCTCGGCCTGCTTCAAGCGCATAGCCAATTAAGTGTAAGTCTTGTTCTAAAATACCTTCACGTGCATCAACAACTATGACCACCACATGGGCATCTTTCATGG
>NZ_JBIMCF010000136.1:0-307 GCF_048551975.1 Acinetobacter johnsonii
AGGCAGAATGATGTGTACGTCAAGCTAAAATAAATAATAAAAACAGTTGTTTAAGTTTGTTATTTTATGAGCTTACCGCTAATGTTTTTATGCGGGTGTTTAAGAGTAAAGTCGTAGTGAATTATAAAATTTTATGTGTATTTGGGTTTTTGGGGAGTGTGTTGCAGGGCTGTACCAGTCTGGGAAATATAGCACAAACAGCTTTTACAAATATTTCATAACCACAAGAACTCATCGTAGAACGAAAAATTAATGATACCGATAAAAACAGCAAATAATACGTGTATCACACGGTAGCCGTAAAAAA
>NZ_JBIMCF010000137.1:0-307 GCF_048551975.1 Acinetobacter johnsonii
CTTACGTGGTGCACGCTTCGTTGCAAACTTTAATGGTTTGATCGTTGTTGTACAGTTAGGTGTGATTGCTTACTTCACGTGGATGGTTTACAGCTTACTTGCTGGTGGCGTCAACGCAGATGGTACTTTGGTCAATGCTCAATATCAGTTATGGAGTTTAGAGCCATTCTGGAATGAACTTACTACACTGGGTCCCCTAATGACTGGCGCGACTTTACTGTGCTTCTCCTTCACAGGTTTTGACTCGCTCAGCTCGCTTGCAGAAGAAACAAAAGATACCGAGAAAACACTCCCTAAAGCGATTTTC
>NZ_JBIMCF010000138.1:0-306 GCF_048551975.1 Acinetobacter johnsonii
CATTGGCCCAACCATCGGTGGCCACCATACCATTCATGGCATCGATGCCGACAATGATATGACCTGCAAATTTCATACAACCTTCTTCAACAAACTCAGGATCTAGAACACCTTTGGTGCCAATCATCACAAAAGACACACCCGCTTCTAAGTAGTGTTCAATGGTTTCTAGTGAGCGAATACCGCCGCCAATTTGAATTGGCAGTTCAGGGTGTGCGCGAGCAATGGCTTCAACCACAGGTTTATGAATTGGCGTACCAGCGAAAGCACCATGTAAATCGACCAAATGTAAGCGACGCGCGCCGT
>NZ_JBIMCF010000139.1:0-306 GCF_048551975.1 Acinetobacter johnsonii
GGGTGAAGGTATTTGCTGTGGGTTTATTTGATAGCAATGTAAATTCGGTTGTATTTCATTTTTGGATAGATAAGTTTTTATTACCAGAATTACCCTCGAATAGTGTAATTTTCATGGACAATGCAACCTTCCATAAACGACCAGATATACAAGATCTATTAGCCCAACATGGGCATAAAATACTTTGGTTATCACCTTATAGTCCTGACATTAATCATATTGAAAAAATGTGGGCATGGGTGAAAGCAAAAAGGAAAAAATGGTTGGTTAACTCAATAGATAAGCTTTTTAATCGTTTCTTTAACG
>NZ_JBIMCF010000140.1:0-305 GCF_048551975.1 Acinetobacter johnsonii
ATAATCACCTTGGAAGATCTCATCTTCACCATTGGCATGGCGTACGGTTAAGGTTTGTCGAATCGCGTCATAGTGAAAAGAATCACAACACTCTTGATGCTGACACAGCCAGCTTAAGGTATCACTCAAATTATCATCAACAATATAAGTCTGTGCTTGAAAATTTTTAGTCATCATTGGAATACGCTAACAATGTTATGTGGCTATTTTAAGCCGTTCTGCGTCAATTCAGTCGAACTAAGCCATAAAAAAATACAGGCATTAAAAAGTGAGCCTACGCTCACTTTTCCCTAAGATGATTAGTC
>NZ_JBIMCF010000141.1:0-305 GCF_048551975.1 Acinetobacter johnsonii
GTCTTCAGCTGCATTTCCCCATCACACTTATCACATGGAATGGTTGGGCCATCATAACCATTGATCTTGAACTCACCTTCTTCAAGTTCAAAACCAGCACAGTCTGGGTTATTACAACCGACATGTAGCTTACGACCACCATCGATCACATAGCTGTCCATCGCAGTTTCACAGATTGGACAGCGTTTTTTCGACATCAAATCTGCCGTTTCTGCTGCGTAATCATCAGAAAGTGCAGCAAGTGATTCAACTGGCGTTAAGTTTATCGTGCCTTTACAACGCTCTTTCGGCGGTAAGCTATAGCC
>NZ_JBIMCF010000142.1:0-304 GCF_048551975.1 Acinetobacter johnsonii
CTGCATTATTCCTGCCTGCTCATCTACTTGATTATTGCCAGCTGAGCAGCATGATTTCTCAAAGCTGAGTTCCATGATTATAGCCTGCTGACTGATTCCTGCCTACTCAGCTCTTTGTTCATTGCCTCCAGATGCACATGATCAGTGTGTGACACCAAACATGATCAGCACATGATGAGTCACATGATGAATGCATGATAAGCCAGGTGATCAGTGCATGATCAGTCATGTGACAAGTACATGGTGGCTGCGTGATCACTGCATGATCAGCCACGTGAGCAGTGCATGATAGCCACGTGATCGG
>NZ_JBIMCF010000143.1:0-304 GCF_048551975.1 Acinetobacter johnsonii
GTGTGGAGTTGATCTTTTGCGTTAAAGATCAGTGCAGGAGCTGCACGTAGAGACTCGCGGTTGACACCTTGTTTAAACCATTGCTGTGCACTAGTAGGCGTGGCACCCAAACGATCGTGCATATCGCCCATGTAGGCGGCTACACAGCCTTACATGGCTTGTGATTCATCTGTCACGCAGGCATTCACTAAACCGGCTTCAAGTCAGTGATGGGTTTGTGATTGGTCATCGACCTGAAAATGTACCACGATCTTTTTTTCAATTACTGTTGATTGTAGCAAGGGCAACAGCCATGTCGCTAAGG
>NZ_JBIMCF010000144.1:0-303 GCF_048551975.1 Acinetobacter johnsonii
GATCAAGGAGAGCCAGTCATAACAATCGGTTATCCTGAAGATTTTTAATTTACGTCCTCCCTTTATGGGAGGATTTTTTTATGATAAAAAACTTATTCATGACTAAGAAAATGCTTGCAATGTCCACAGGTGGACGTTAGAATATACAGCATAAGGACGCAATAGGGCGACCCTTAATAAGCCATTAAACTAGGTGAAATATGAAAAAAGTTGTTGCTTCACATCAAAAGGGAGGTGTGGGTAAATCTTCAATCATTTGCCAGTATGCACACTATTTAAATTCTTTGGGCTTGCGTGTATTAG
>NZ_JBIMCF010000145.1:0-303 GCF_048551975.1 Acinetobacter johnsonii
GTTTCGATAGCAGTCACGCCAAACCTGATCAACACTCCAGAATTGTTCACATTATTTTTAGCCACATGGGTCGGGTTTTGTCTATATTTTTCATTGTTGGATCGTACGCCGCGTAGCTATATTTTTATGTTGGCGGGCTATACCACGGTCATTATTTGCTACAACATTGTCTATAACATTGAAACCACTTCCATGTTTGATATGGCGATTGGTCGCTGTTTTGAAATCACGGTGGGAGTACTGTGTAGTGCAGTGGTGAATGCGGTACTGTTTCCCATGCATATTGGTCCCGTAGTCAAAACC
>NZ_JBIMCF010000146.1:0-303 GCF_048551975.1 Acinetobacter johnsonii
TTGTGAAGCTTCTAACACACTGTCTGATAATGCAACTATCTGTTTTTGAATAGCTTCTTTTTCTTTCAAGTCAGAGGTCGTTTTCAAGCTTTTCTGTTTTGCTTTTAATTCATCTGAATCCTGCTTACTTGCAAGCAATGAATCTAAAGCCGTACGACTCTGAATAAACATTGCTTTGGTTGCTTTAGCCTGCGTGAAAAAACCATTGAGATCCATATTTGAAGAAGATACGCCAGTTACAGATTCAGATAATGATGTCGAAAGATTACTCAACGACCCAAAACCTGCATAGACACCTGATGC
>NZ_JBIMCF010000147.1:0-303 GCF_048551975.1 Acinetobacter johnsonii
ACTTTCTTCTGGTGTACTTTCAATCAAACTTAAACGACGTGCACGCAGTTGCTTGGCCAGACTATGTCCACCCGAACGGAACACATACAGCTCATACACAACGGAATAACTCATCACCAAGAGCAATAAACCAATGATATAAATACTTAAGCTATGCCAAAAAATGCTTTGACTCGAATCAAAATAAAAAACCAGCAGTCCAGCCACAGTATTTAAAATATATAGCGACAAAAGCACCGCCAGCAAGCAGATACTTGCAGTCCACAAAATGATTTTATTCTTTATAATTGAATAACTTACACC
>NZ_JBIMCF010000148.1:0-302 GCF_048551975.1 Acinetobacter johnsonii
CTAATTAACTCAGCAATTAAACGAGAAATTGTTGTTTTACCATTTGTGCCTGTTACAGCAATAACCCGTAGAGGTTTTACTACATCAGCTTGTTGCAAATAACGTTTTTGCCACTCTCCCATGCGCTGACGCACAACAGGGCATACCCATTCATTTGCTACACCTAATTCGGTTTCGCTAATGACAGCCAACGCTCCATTTGCTAAAGCCGCTTCAGCAAATGTACGCGTTTTTCCAGGCTGGCTATAACTTGTCAAAGCAATAAAAATTTGGCCCGTTTCAACTTTACGGCTATCTAAACT
>NZ_JBIMCF010000149.1:0-302 GCF_048551975.1 Acinetobacter johnsonii
GTACCATATGAGTCATCTGTAGTTAAATCTGAAAGATTGTTATAAACAGACTGTCTCGATTTACATTTATATTTAGCAAATTCTGATATATAAATTACATGGGGTTTCATTCGTAGGCTCCAACCATACAATAATTTTTGACATTTTTGTCAAACATTGGTACTTTGATCGTGTCAGCAATCTTAATTTTTTTAGTAGGTTTAAATGAGCCAAGCAATTAACTCTCAATTTCGCTATGCAGGTGGTAAATTCTACGCAAGAAAATTGATCCTCGAGCATGTTCCAGATCATACCTGTTACAT
>NZ_JBIMCF010000150.1:0-302 GCF_048551975.1 Acinetobacter johnsonii
GCTTGACCTCCTGCACCAATCAAAGTGTGAGCTTCATCAATAAATAAAATTATAGGATGCGTGGCAGACTGAACTTCTTGAATCACTTTTTTCAAGCGATTTTCAAATTCACCTTTTACTCTGGCACCTGCTTGTAATAGCCCCATATCAAGCGTATGCAGCTGAACATTTTTTAAAGCATCAGGCACTTGGTTGTTCACAATTTTTAATGAAAAGCCTTCAACGACAGCCGTTTTTCCTACACCCGGTTCACCAGTTAAAATGGGGTTATTTTGGCGTCGACGCATCAGGATATCGAGCAT
>NZ_JBIMCF010000151.1:0-301 GCF_048551975.1 Acinetobacter johnsonii
GTGTAGTAGTGATGAGGTGGTCAATCGGGAAGAACATTGGCAGCAGGACATTTATGCGGCAACGGGACTGTGGATGAATGAATATCATCTGCGCGATATTCTCAATGTAGAACACCCTTGTGCCTTTGACACTTTGGAAGATTACGACTTACTGATCTTTCGTAAGCTGATCACACCTGATGATCAAATCAAGCTTGATACGCCAGCGGCTGAAAAACATGAACGGGCTTTTGGTCTTGCGACGACCCCGATTAGCTTTATGCTTACGCCGCAAGTTCTGATTACGGTTAGAGAGCAGGGC
>NZ_JBIMCF010000152.1:0-300 GCF_048551975.1 Acinetobacter johnsonii
GTCTTCTTCACCGCGAGCGGTCAACATAATGACAGGAATTTCTGCTAGATTTTCATCACGTTTTAAACGGCGACATAAGTCGACCCCACTTACGCCCCCGGGTAACATCCAATCGAGCAAGATAAGCGCCGGACGTTGGTCGACGATAATTTGATGAGCCTGTTTGGCATCTTCTGCCTGTAAACACTGAAAGCCTGCCATGTCCAAAGAGGTATGGATCATTTCGCGGATAGGAAGCTCATCATCGACAATTAAAATATAGTCATCTTTCACAGCGTAATACCTTGTAGATTTTAACGG
>NZ_JBIMCF010000153.1:0-300 GCF_048551975.1 Acinetobacter johnsonii
CTCTTGAACTCTGCCAGTTTTCAAGTCGTATTCTTTCTTATGGCCATACTCTCCCACAAAATCGGCTTGTTTTTTGATGAAAGACAACTCTCGCGCTTTTGCACTGGCAACAGCTTGTGCATCATCTTCCTCTTGGTTTGACTTGAAGTTGAGCAGCAGCATGCCACTCAGGGCGACAAGGAAAAAGGCTAGATGTTTTTGAGTATATTTATTCACCTCGAACTTACCCAAAGTCTTCAAGATCTGCTTCAATCCAACCTAATTCTTGAATCTCTTGATCTTTTTTCAGCACATACGCAC
>NZ_JBIMCF010000154.1:0-299 GCF_048551975.1 Acinetobacter johnsonii
AGGACTGCTGTGAAAAAAAGTAGTGGTAAAGGAGAAAGTAAGAGAGCTTTTACTATTTTTTCATTTGAGTATTTCACTAATTTAATTCTCTTATCTACTCAATAAACAATACTACTATAACGATTTTATTGGAGGTTTTTTGATTCTATTTAACATAATGGCTGTTATGCAAAGTCGACTTGTAATGCAATTTGCATTACAATGTTCCTAGTACATTAAATACTTGGGAAATATGATGGCTACTGTTAACTTCAGGATCGATGAAGCCCTTAAAGAAAAATCTTATTCAATCCTTAAAG
>NZ_JBIMCF010000155.1:0-299 GCF_048551975.1 Acinetobacter johnsonii
TGGAGTGTTATCTCTCGGAATTAAGGGATCATTTGCGAGTTATGCTGGCGTTGTAAGTATCTGGAGAGGTTCTGTTCGGGTTATGATTTGGGGAATTGTCTCAATGTTATTCAGTGCTTGGATCGGATCACTATTTAATGTTGCTGTGACCTAATATACTTTGTGTATCTGATCACAATAATTTAATCCAATAAATTATTATAGGTTTTGAGTAGTTATTATTCATGAGTTCTCATAACTTTTAGATACTTATATTACATATGATCTAACCTGAGTAGAGGTCAAAACTAAGCTACTCA
>NZ_JBIMCF010000156.1:0-299 GCF_048551975.1 Acinetobacter johnsonii
GAAAAAAAGTAGTGGTAAAGGAGGAAGTAAGAGAGCTTTTACTATTTTTTCATTTGAGTATTTCACTAATTTAATTCTCTTATCTACTCAATAAACAATACTACTCTAACGATTTTATTGGAGGTTTTTTGATTCTATTTAACATAATGGCTGTTATGCAAAGTCGACTTGTAATGCAATGTGCATTACAATGTTCCTAGTACATTAAATACTTGGGAAATATGATGGCTACTGTTAACTTCAGGATCGATGAAGCCCTTAAAGACAAATCTTATTCACTCCTTAAAGAGCAAGGTATT
>NZ_JBIMCF010000157.1:0-299 GCF_048551975.1 Acinetobacter johnsonii
GTGTTACTGAGTTCAATCTCTGCTTTTGTGGTCAGGATCAGATTATTTTCAGGGTCTAATTCCGCCTTTCGGGTGGTGAGCATGATATGGGCGTGATGGTTCTTATCATTTCCGCCTTTGCTGGGTTCGTGGATGGCTAAGTCTGCAATCACGCCATAGCGATCAACTAAGGCCGTGGCAAAGGCTTTTGCCAATTCCTTACGTTGATCTGCGTCTAATTCATCGGGTCGGGCGATTACCCACTCTCTAGCGGTTCGGGCATCTTTGCGGTTTTCCGACTGTTCCGCCAAGTTCCAAAG
>NZ_JBIMCF010000158.1:0-298 GCF_048551975.1 Acinetobacter johnsonii
ATATCCACGTGATCAGTGAATGATAGCCACGTGATTAGTACATGATAGCAACGTGATCAGTGCATGATCAGTCACGTGATACGTGTGTGATCAGCCACGTGATCAGTGCATGATGAGTCAGGTGATCAGTGCGGGATTAATTACGTGATCAGTGCATGATCAGTCATGTGACCAGTACATGGTTGCTACGTGATCATTGCATGATCAGCCACGTGAGCAGTGCATGATAGCCACGTGATCAGTGCGTGATCAGTCACGTGATCAGTACATGATCAGTCACGTGAACAGTGCATGATCA
>NZ_JBIMCF010000159.1:0-298 GCF_048551975.1 Acinetobacter johnsonii
ATACTGTGCTTGCGCCCATGCTAAACAAGTTGTTGAGTCTAAACCACCAGATAACAAAACTATGGCACGAGGGCGCATACAACTTTCTCCAACTATAAATTAAAGATGAATAGGCAATGTATTAGCGACCAGTTTCGTCATTCCAAAGCAACTTGTGGAGTTGGAGTTGGAAGCAAACAGGGAGATGGTCTTCTAATATCCAGTGCGCTAAGTCACGTGCAAGTTGAGGTAAACGAGCAGCACCTTTCTCAACCGCAAAAGCAGGAGAGAACCATACTGTGCTGACTTTTTCATTAAG
>NZ_JBIMCF010000160.1:0-298 GCF_048551975.1 Acinetobacter johnsonii
TGCACATCAATAGGAAGTGAAGTTGAAATACCATTTGGATAAAGCTCTTGTGTATCTAGACCTTCAGGCTCTAAGAACACTTGATGTGAGTCTTGATCGGCAAAGCGGTGAATTTTGTCTTCAATGGATGGGCAATAACGTGGGCCCACACCTTCAATACCACCAGTGTACATCGGAGAACGATCTAAACCACCACGGATGATGTCATGGGTTTTTTCATTGGTATGTGTACTATAACAATTCACTTGTTCAGGGTGCATAGACACATCACCCATGAATGACATGGTCGGTGATGGGA
>NZ_JBIMCF010000161.1:0-297 GCF_048551975.1 Acinetobacter johnsonii
TTGAAGTACTGAGCTATAAAGTTGCTTTTAAATCACGCAAAAAGTAATTTTTAGGAGTAAGGCTCAGCTTTAGTCATCCTGAAAACTATCAACAATTTCTGCGGATAATTTTGTGGGTAAGTCTAATTAAGCTTATTTTTCTATGTACGTTTTGGATTACAACTATTTAAGCTGATTACGTCTAGGTTAGTCCCAAGTTTTTTTATATGATGCAGTCATAGAGAACAGGAAGTTCCAAAACATAAAACAAAAATGATAAGTTCTACACTAGGATGTGAGGTACGACAGGAGTTATAC
>NZ_JBIMCF010000162.1:0-296 GCF_048551975.1 Acinetobacter johnsonii
TTTGCAATTGCTCAGCATTCATGATCGACTCTTTCGCATTGTTTTGGTTATTGATAACAGCAGATCATGAGATTAGGCGAATTATTTTATAAGAAAAGTATGATTATTCACTAAATTCTTGCTGAGATGTCACAAGTGACAATGCTTGATGTGCGCTGTTCGAACGGGGCAGGCTGACGATTAAAGTTGAACCTACACCGTCTTTCGTTGTGTCTGAAATTTCACCTTTATTCAACTCAACAAACCGCTTACTCAACACCAGACCTAGCCCCGTACCTTTCTCCCCTGCTGTCCCC
>NZ_JBIMCF010000163.1:0-294 GCF_048551975.1 Acinetobacter johnsonii
AAGAAGCCAAAGCAGATATTATAAAATACATTGAATTATTTTATAATCATCGAAGAATTCAAAAGGGTTTGGGTTTTAAGACACCAAATCAAATGGCTGAAGACTTTTATAAGTTGGCTGCCTAGAATCTCCCAAGGGAAAGTCTCCTGATAATTCAGCGTATATCAAGAAGCACTTTGATTGAATTCTAATACTGTTTGTTATTCCCAAGTAGAAATGTCCTACCTAATAACCAAATAGAAATGTCCTATACAGACATTTCCAAGTCAAGCACAGGATTTAGATTTCGTTCTT
>NZ_JBIMCF010000164.1:0-294 GCF_048551975.1 Acinetobacter johnsonii
CTCACACACTCCCTATCAGTGATAGATTTATGAGTAAAAAAGATATTGCACCTCAACGGCTGACACGTGAAATAGTCCTGCGTACCGCATTGGATATGTTGAATGAAGAAGGCATAGATTCAATAACCACACGCAAGCTAGCTCAACGATTGGGTCTTAAATCTCCAACTCTATATTGGCATTTCAAGAATAAATCCTTGTTAATGGAAGCAATGGCGGAACCCATTATAAATGAACACCATTTAGTTTCTTTACCCATCGATGGGATGACATGGCAAGATTGGTTGCTCGCTA
>NZ_JBIMCF010000165.1:0-292 GCF_048551975.1 Acinetobacter johnsonii
TAGTTGGATAGGACATAATTGCTTATTTTCCAGTTTAAGGCATTGAAACTCACTGGCTTGTTCCAGCAACTCACTTCGGTTGCCTTAGGCGATAATTTGTAGTCGAGGAAAAGCCTGATTTAAACGTTTTAAAATGACTTGCGCCATATTTTGATCCACTTGATGATCAATCGCGTCAATTAACAGTACGCCGTCACCTTCTAAACAAGGAAACAGGCTTTCAGGGTTGTGTAAGCATAAACGCCGCACAATATCGCCAACGAGCGCCACCCAGTTGCGAATACTATTAGAC
>NZ_JBIMCF010000166.1:0-292 GCF_048551975.1 Acinetobacter johnsonii
GTGCAATTCAAGATATTGAAGCACCACAAGATACCTCTGACATCGAGATGGGCAGTGCGATTCAAGAAACTGAACCTTCACAAAACACTTTAGACGTCGAAACAGACAGTGCATTTCTTGAAACACCTGCAACCAACGATGAAGCTGCTGCAGAGATTCAAATGGATGCTGCAATCATTGATGCGGCAGAAGCAGAAGAACATTATTTTGATCCTGCAGCATTGCTGCATCAGCCGAGTTATGTTGCGCCTGTGAGCGCGGAACAACTGAGCAAACCTCAGTATGTGCGTGC
>NZ_JBIMCF010000167.1:0-291 GCF_048551975.1 Acinetobacter johnsonii
TAAATTTGCTGGAGCAAGGCCAGGATCTGCTGCTTCTGCTCCCAGAAGCACGATTGGAAAATATGCGGCAACATCGGTAGTGATTTGCGGATTACTGGCAACATATTCAGCAATTCCCTCATATTGATACCCACCTGGTGCGAGTGCTAGTGCTCCACGCAGATTAAATTCAGGTGCGTCTTTCTGACCGTCCGCTGCAACCTTCAGAGATGCTGCACCGCCTTGGCTATGCCCCATTACAGACCAGTTTTTACTAAACTTATAGGGTTGTAAATGATGGGTGGCCCGGAC
>NZ_JBIMCF010000168.1:0-291 GCF_048551975.1 Acinetobacter johnsonii
GGCTGGCGCAAACAATTAAAATATAAGAAATTTAAATTTTGTGGCATTCAACATAAACATTATAGTATTGGTCTGGCAATTGCAGATATTGGCTGGGTCGGACACGGTTTTTTCTATATCTATGACCATGAAACAGGGCAAGTCATTGAGTGGAATGCTATTCAGCCGTTAGGTCACAAGACGTATCTTGATGAACAGCCTTTGTTTAATCAAAGTTATTTTTCTAAATCGCCTTATCAGTTTGATATTCAGCATGCCAATGGTGTGCGATACATTCGGGTAACTAAATAT
>NZ_JBIMCF010000169.1:0-291 GCF_048551975.1 Acinetobacter johnsonii
CAACAACACCTGTGGGGATTGAAAACACATTTCACGTTTTTCAATATGAACTGCCACTTTCTAAGTAAAGCCCTTGGTCAACTTTCTACCCGAGACCGCATCAAAAATCAGATATTCAATTTTCAAGCGATTTTCCCACTCTTTCAAAACAGCGCGCACACGAATTTTCTGTTCAAATTCGATGCCTTGCACATAGCGCACATATCTTTCAATGACAGGCCATGCATAGCCCGAGTCGCGCATTTGGTTATAGTTATAGTGAAATTGATATAACAGTTTTCAACTTGCAAT
>NZ_JBIMCF010000170.1:0-291 GCF_048551975.1 Acinetobacter johnsonii
GTACGGTTTAAGTTGTCAGTCATGGTTTCCACAATAACTGCGACACCACCAACACCATAACATTCGTAAGTAATTTCTTATAAATCATCGTTATCTTCGCCACCAGCACCACGTTGGATTGCACGGTTGATGACGTCACGTGTCATGTTTACAGAAAGCGCTTTTTCTACAACTGCACGAAGACGTGGGTTGATTGCAGCATCACCACCGCCAAGCTTTGCAGCAGTTGTTAATTCACGAATAACTTTGGTAAAAAGTTTACCACGGCTAGCATCTTGTTTTGCTTTACGA
>NZ_JBIMCF010000171.1:0-291 GCF_048551975.1 Acinetobacter johnsonii
GTTCAGACATGCTTTATTCTGCTGAACAAGTTCATTTTATTGAGTGCGGACATTCGTCTACACAGTCAGTTGGAACAAATGCGATTTGAATTGAGTTAAACATCCAAATATCAAGTTGCGTCTATTCTCATGAAAACCAAATGGACAGTGTTAGAGATTGGGTTTGTTATGCCGCACCGATTTGGGACCCAACATCAAGACAATTTCACGGAATTATTAACCTTTCTACAAAATATAAAAAACATACGACTTTAGGGTTGCTCGCAGTTGAACGCTGTGCAGATTTAATAC
>NZ_JBIMCF010000172.1:0-291 GCF_048551975.1 Acinetobacter johnsonii
GTCACTGAGCGCGCAGCAACTGTTGTATATCAGGTAGATGAGCGCGAGTTGCGACCAGGGGGAACGGTTTCAGGCCCAACCATGATGACTCTTGCAGACTATGAATTGTATATCGCCATTTTAGGAGAAATTGGGCTGGTCGGTTTAACCGTGACCACCAGTTTATCGATCAACTTTCTAAGTAAACCTGCAGCTTAAACAAATATCCGCGGTGAATGTAAGTTAATGAAAGTTGGCAAAGAATTGGTGGTTGGGGATGTGTGGTTGTATTCAGTGGGTAAGGATGAACCC
>NZ_JBIMCF010000173.1:0-291 GCF_048551975.1 Acinetobacter johnsonii
TTCAGAACACCGCCAATGGTGCGGTGGGTAAAACCGTGGGGATGCTTGCAAAAGCGCGTGGTCAAAAGGTCATTAATTTGGTTCGCCGTACTGAGGCTGTAGCTGAAATGCAGGCCTTAGGGATTCAAAATGTGGTAGCAACAGACCAAACTGATTGGAAAGAACAAGTCAAATCGATTCATGCAGATCAGCCACTGATTGCGGGTGTAGACTCCATTGTTGGTCAGGCCAGTGGTGAAATTTTGACTGTACTTAGAGAAAATATGCTATTCGTGTCATATGGTAGCATGA
>NZ_JBIMCF010000174.1:0-291 GCF_048551975.1 Acinetobacter johnsonii
GTTTCCCGGAAGTTACGCAACAAAGCCTGTAAAAAAGGATGAAAGCCAACCGATTTGGTAAAGCCAATATTAATCTGACCTTCGACCCCCAAAGAAATATCCTGCACACGTTTAGTAATCAACTGAGCATGCTCCAATATCGCAAGGGCTTCTTTGTACAAAACTTTGCCCGCTTCTGTTACCTCGACACCACGTGGCAAACGCTTTAACAGTTGAGCATTCAGCTCTTCTTCAAAGCTTTTGATAATCCGTGTCAACGGTGGTTGTTGCATATTCAAACGTACAGCAGCA
>NZ_JBIMCF010000175.1:0-290 GCF_048551975.1 Acinetobacter johnsonii
GCGTTTCTCCATTCAACACCTCTGAAGTGCGTGGTGAACAACTGCTGCAACAAGTGGATGAAATCTTAGCGATTACAGGAGCACACAAAGTCAATTTGCTTGGTCATAGTCACGGCGGACATAGTATTGCCTATGTCTCAAATGTTATGCCCAATAAAATCGCGTCTGCAACAGCCATTTCTAGTCCTTTAAAAGGCTCTCCGGTGGCCGATTTGATTATTTCCGCGCCATGTACGCCGCTAGAACAAAAGCTTTTTGTTTTTATAAAATTTGGGTACAAAGCTATTTTT
>NZ_JBIMCF010000176.1:0-290 GCF_048551975.1 Acinetobacter johnsonii
GTCTTAATCCTACTTGTAGGGATTAACGACTGTGTGGGGTTGTATAGTCAAGTAATTAAGAGCATGTGGTGGATGCCTTGGCAGTCAGAGGCGATGAAAGACGTAATAGCCTGCGATAAGATCCGTGGAGGCGGCAAATATCCTGTGATCCGGAGATTTCTGAATGGTGAAACCCACCTGTCATAAGGCAGGTATCATACACTGAATACATAGGTGTATGAGGCGAACGAGGGGAAGTGAAACATCTCAGTAACCTTAGGAAAAGAAATCAATTGAGATTCCCTCAGTAG
>NZ_JBIMCF010000177.1:0-289 GCF_048551975.1 Acinetobacter johnsonii
CGCGCAGACGATCCCGGATGCCATCGCGGCCGCCAGCATGAATGCCGGCTATCCGGCCCGCCCGACGCAGGAGCAAGGCAGTTGACATGCATGACCGCGCCCTGATCCGCACCGGCGCCGCAGGCGCCATTGTCGTTGCGATCTGCTGCGCGGCGCCACTCCTTGCCGTGCCCCCGCCGCTGGCCGGCCTCGGCGCGTGGTTGACGGGTTCGGGTCTGGTCGTGCTTTCCCTGATCGCCGCGGGCCTCGGGCTTGTCGCCTGCGGCATCCATCATCGCCGTGCAAAGGT
>NZ_JBIMCF010000178.1:0-289 GCF_048551975.1 Acinetobacter johnsonii
CAGTTATAGACAGCACACCAACGCTAAAAAAGCCTCTTCGAACCTTCACTGCTGAATTTAAACATCAACTTATTCATCAATGCCAGCAGCCAGATACATCAGTGGCCAAGGTCGCAATGCAACATCAGATCAATGCCAATCTGTTGCATAAATGGATTCGTCAATCCATATCAATACCCCCTGCATTAACACCCCCCCCTAGTCCACAGACTGACTTTCTTCCGGTAATGCTTCACCCGACTCCAGCCAAACAAGACGCACCTCAGCTATCTGTGCCGGAGAAGAATAC
>NZ_JBIMCF010000179.1:0-289 GCF_048551975.1 Acinetobacter johnsonii
TTATTAAACTTGACTAAAAAACAGGCAAAACGAGATGACCCTCACGGACAAAGCCACCCACTTTTCAACGCGGCAATTTAGCCGAATCCAACAGCAATTTTCACAAACCATTACATGGGAAATTGTGGGTGAACAACGGCTTTCAGGTTTTGATCAAGTGCTGAAGCATTGCCAGTCTATCGAGCATTTTTTTACGACGGCAGCGCCTGAGTTACATATTCAAGCAATTCATCAAACGGGTCATCATGTGATTGTTCAAGGTGAAGCGCAATTTCTTGACGCCAAGCAG
>NZ_JBIMCF010000180.1:0-288 GCF_048551975.1 Acinetobacter johnsonii
TGAACAGGGGAAGGATTGTCTGTGAAAGGGGACAAATAAGAAAGTTGTCACTTTATTGATTGACTTAAAACTAGGACAATGTTAGAAAAGTACTAATTAGTTTTAATAAGGACAATTTGTCGGGTGAATAATGATCTAGTTGTAATGGACAATTCCATCGTTAAAGCATCATATAATTTAAGTGTGAGTGAACAGCGTTTGCTCTTATCGGCATTAGCACAAATACCTAAAAACCAACCAATAGACCCTAAACAAGCGTATGACATTACAAGAGAGGACTTTATTAGG
>NZ_JBIMCF010000181.1:0-288 GCF_048551975.1 Acinetobacter johnsonii
TTAACGGCTTCAATAATCCGTTTACGAACAGCTTCATTCTCTTAAAGTGAACGCTTAAGCTCATGTTCTTTCTTAGTGAGTAGGGAAGCATTAAAAAGAACACCCAGAGCCAAAATTTGAACCTTTGGATTCGTATCCTTTAAATAAGGAATAATATCGTCTTCTGCTTCAATTGGGTTTAATTTAGTTAGGGATATAAGAATTGCACTTAATGCATCAGGATTCGATTCATTTTGTTTCAACAAATCAACTAGATTATTGATTTTATCTTCTCGTGAATATGTAGGG
>NZ_JBIMCF010000182.1:0-287 GCF_048551975.1 Acinetobacter johnsonii
CCTAAGTACCTTTACTGCTTACGAGTTTCCACATCAAAGTGATATTTTAGGTCAAGACTTTGATGCGAAAGGTCGTCTTGATTCGAGTACCATTGATAGTGCGATTCTACCAACGCAAGCAGATTATTATTTATGCGGCCCAATGCCATTTATGGCTGAGCAACAAAAAGCTCTGATTGCCCGTGGTGTTCCTGCAGAAAATATTCACCGTGAAGCTTTTGGCACAGGTGGTGTTCACCACTAACCCATGCCATCGGCATAAAATAGAGAGGGTTAGTCAGTTATGC
>NZ_JBIMCF010000183.1:0-287 GCF_048551975.1 Acinetobacter johnsonii
ATTCGTGCCGTTAAAAATCGTTTTGGTGCAGTCAATGAACTCGGGGTTTTTGGCATGACTGATAAAGGATTAAGAGAAGTGGCGAATCATTCAGCCATTTTCCTAATTCGTTATGATGAAGCCATTGCAGGCTCAATCGTGATGATCAGTCGTGAAGGCACACGTCCTCTGTTGGTTGAGGTTCAAGCTTTGGTGGATGATGCACATGGTCCACCGCGCCGAGTCGCCTTAGGTTTGGAACAAAACCGTTTAAATATGCTCTTGGCGGTGATGCATCGCCATGGTGG
>NZ_JBIMCF010000184.1:0-287 GCF_048551975.1 Acinetobacter johnsonii
AACCCTTTTCATTATTTGCCATCGGGTTAAGCCGGTAACTTTAAGGATACTGCCAGTGACAAACTGGAGGAAGGCGGGGACGACGTCAAGTCATCATGGCCATTACGACCAGGGCTACACACGTGCTACAATGGTCGGTACAAAGGGTTGCTACCTAGCGATAGGATGCTAATCTCAAAAAGCCGATCGTAGTCCGGATTGGAGTCTGAAACTCGACTCCATGAAGTAGGAATCGCTAGTAATCGCGGATCAGAATGCCGCGGTGAATACGTTCCCGGGCCTTGTAC
>NZ_JBIMCF010000185.1:0-287 GCF_048551975.1 Acinetobacter johnsonii
AATCACGTGGTTGAGGTCATGAGGGACATAACAGATATTGGCAGATAAAATATTCACAAATTTCTCTCTATTTTTCGTTTATATTGGGGTTGATTCTGATACTGAAAATCAGAATTGTCACTATTGTTCATGATTTGTTCAAAGCCGTCAGTTGCTGAATTGACTGCGAACATAAAACATTTTTGCAAAATAGCGCTAGATCCCTTAAAATAACGCCTTGATGTAGTGATGCACGGCAGTCAACTTGGTTTTGAAGAATCAATTTGATTTGTATCAAATGTAACTTA
>NZ_JBIMCF010000186.1:0-286 GCF_048551975.1 Acinetobacter johnsonii
ATATCAAAGGATGCGATGATCAGATTCAAAATGCTAGTTTTGACGTCAATTGGCCTGAAATGGAGCCATCAGATGGATTTCAGTTGGATTCAAAAAATGTAAATAACATCACAGTAGCACTCAATCAGCGGACTCTATGGCCAGAAGAACAAGAGAGCAAAGGCTTTTTTGATTCAATTGATAGTTTAAAACTCTACTTAAGAGATATAGCAACACATGAATAGATGAGCGCAAAAGAGATCAATGAAAAAAAAGTATTTAACCTAAATCTTGGACTCTACCAAAT
>NZ_JBIMCF010000187.1:0-285 GCF_048551975.1 Acinetobacter johnsonii
GCTTATATACGGTACCTAAGTTAAATAGCACTGCATCATCATTGACAGAACCACTTGGTTGCTCACCTTTTGAAGTGCTATATGCATCTGTATCCGCTTTAATGTACTGATAACGCGTACCTGCCTGTACATTCAAACGGTCTGTCAATGCATAGTCAGCTTGTAAGAATGCACCAGCACTTTGAATCGTTGTGTCTGGGCCTGCATCGGTAGTTACACCTGTTGGTGTATAGCTAAGACCTGTATTCGAAGCAATAAGCCCTTCATAATATTGATGGTCTGTTT
>NZ_JBIMCF010000188.1:0-285 GCF_048551975.1 Acinetobacter johnsonii
TGTCGGACAAATTGTAGATCAGGCAATAGAAGATACGCCTGAATTAACACAATTATTAAGGCTTATTCCACTTGTAGGGGGACGTATTGAGCAACAAATTCAAAGTATTGGTCAACGTCTTGGTGAAAATATCAGTGCTGGTTTAATAGAGCCGTTAATTGAAGGTTCAGCCGCACACCCTAATTCAACTTATCAATTAATTTCTCAAAAAATTAGCCATATAAATATTGATAACCATGAACTTGAGCAGCTGGTTGAGTCTGTCGTTTTTGAAACGCTAGAAGC
>NZ_JBIMCF010000189.1:0-284 GCF_048551975.1 Acinetobacter johnsonii
ATTTTTTTGCAAAACTTCTTTAGAAACGAAACCGAGACCCTTCTCAGCAGTGATTTCCATATTAAGTTCTGCCTTAGCATCAGTTAAAGTCGCAATCACTAGTTCCGGGTTTAGAATTTCTACTCCTCCAGAAAGCTTGATATCACCTGCTGTCACCTCCTTAGCACCTTTTGCTTTAAGGGTTAACACTTGAGGCTCATCACTGACAATATTCAAACGCATCTTCTTGAGGTTAAGAAGAATAGTAATAGCATCCTCTTTAATTCCAGGAATCACTGAAAATT
>NZ_JBIMCF010000190.1:0-284 GCF_048551975.1 Acinetobacter johnsonii
CGTACTGGCTTTAAAGTTCCAAACAAAACTTCGGAGATCAGGATTGGCCTTTAAAATGATCCGCGAACCCGGTGTCCAACGACTGAGCATATACGGCCCAGTTCCTATTGGATGCCCCATCACAAAACCCGCGTTGTCACGATATTTTTCGATGACTTCCCGTGCAACTGCACCTGCAGGCTGATGCGCAAGCAGCATTCGAAAGTTCTGATCTGGGCTGGTCAGGCGAATAACCACGGTATAACGGTCTGGTGTTTGTAAACCAGCGACAGATTGGTCGTAAT
>NZ_JBIMCF010000191.1:0-283 GCF_048551975.1 Acinetobacter johnsonii
TTCCATCACTGGTTACCGTCAGGGAGCAACCTCACAATTGCGTTGTGTGGATGTAGCAGCATTATTTGCGAGTGCATTTAAATATGTAAATCCAAATATTCGCTTGATGGCTTTTGATACAGAAGTACGTCAGTTATCCAATTTAAGCAAAGTGCAAGAATATTTGAAAAGAAAAAATCTGATGAAACAGCCAAATTTAGAAATTGATATTTTTGCTCTGGCAAAAAAATTTGCCAATATGTGTGGTGGGGGAACGGATTGTTCTAAGCCATTAGCACTATTG
>NZ_JBIMCF010000192.1:0-283 GCF_048551975.1 Acinetobacter johnsonii
CCATAGTCATTTTTCAGCTACGTTTCACATTTTTTATGAGTGAAAGTAAAAAATTATTTTGACTCACCCTTTGCTAACAACTCCAAATAATCATCAAAGCAATGTGGATGCTGTAATTCAAAATTCATCTGCTGCATACGTGAAGCATAAATTTGCTTACCTGATGGCACATCACTCTCCAAAAACAAAGCTGGAAATCATAACTGCTGTTGAAACCATTGAATGATTTCATGTAAAGGCAATGTTTGGCTATTGCTGCACATGTAAGACTTTTCAGTATGTT
>NZ_JBIMCF010000193.1:0-283 GCF_048551975.1 Acinetobacter johnsonii
GGTAGAAGGGGCTCAGAGGAAGTGGTGCGGGAAAACCTCGGTGTTCCTCTTGAGGGAGACTGGGATGTCGGGGCACTTTGTGGGTCGCATCAAGGGTGCCAAGTACCGTTTCGACCTCCAAGACCTAACGTGGGACTTCTCCTGAGACACTGTAGCGGGAAAGGCATCTTGCGATGACAGGGGAACCACGTGGATTTTCTAGAGTTGCAGCGGGATTCTTGAGTTACGACGGGGAATTCAGGATGCCTCTTGTGTTGGCCCAGGGAAGTCCAATCTTCCATTC
>NZ_JBIMCF010000194.1:0-283 GCF_048551975.1 Acinetobacter johnsonii
ATCTTAGGTTTCGGTGCTACGGCGATCTACCCATATCTTGCATATGATGAAATCAATGACTTGATTGCAAAAGGTGGGTTATTGGGCGATCCAATCCATGCACAGGCAAATTTCCGTAAAGGCATTGAGAAAGGCTTACTCAAAGTTTTGTCTAAGATGGGGATTTCTACAGTTGCATCTTACCGTGGTGGTCAGTTGTTTGAAGCCGTTGGTTTGTCTGATGAAGTCGTGAATAAGTGTTTCACAGGTGTACCAAGCCGTATTAAAGGTGCAACATTCACTG
>NZ_JBIMCF010000195.1:0-282 GCF_048551975.1 Acinetobacter johnsonii
CGTCGGGACCGTTCAGCTCAAAGGCCAATGGCCTTGCCACGGTGCCGTCGATCCCACTGGGCGTCTCATGGCCGTCGCGGATTACGCCTCGGGCCAGGTCGAATTCGTCGACCTATCAGATCCCACCCGACCAACTGTCCGAAACGTCCTCGATCTCGGTCAGGGCTGTGTTTTCCCTAGACCGGTGGCAGATCGTCAAGAGGGTCCCCATGCTCACCAGGTGACGTGGTTGGATCGCGCGCATCTTGCGGTCACGGATCTCGGAGCTGACCGCATCAACGT
>NZ_JBIMCF010000196.1:0-282 GCF_048551975.1 Acinetobacter johnsonii
CATCAATGTATCTAATTTCACTGACCCAGCGACTTAGGACATTCTCAATATTTCCTCTTTTATTTACGTCTTGATAGCTAAATTGACGTGCGAAGAAGTCTTTACACGCATCTTTGAGGGCTTGATAAGCTGTTTGTCGTGCAACATTAAACTGGTTTACATAACTCTCTGCATGAACCTCTAATGGGTCATTTGCTTTGATACCTCTGCCACTACCTCTTGCCTCGACAATGGCCAATAGGATTAAACGTTGTTCTACTAAATCCAAATTATAGCTAGCAT
>NZ_JBIMCF010000197.1:0-282 GCF_048551975.1 Acinetobacter johnsonii
GTTTTGGATACGCCTAAATATGGCTGTTTGTACATTCACGGTTCACTGTTGCCCCGCTGGCGGGGTGCAGCGCCGATTCAACGCGCAATTTCTACTGGAGATACCGAAACTGGGGTCACCATTATGAAAATGGCCGCAGGTTTGGATACGGGCGATATGATGTATACAACCTACTGCCCGATTGAAGCTCCAGATACCTCTGCAAGTTTGCATGACAAATTGGCACAACAAGGGGCCGAGGCGACGGTCAAAGTTTTAGCTTCTGAAAGCGTATTGCAGCAC
>NZ_JBIMCF010000198.1:0-281 GCF_048551975.1 Acinetobacter johnsonii
TGATTTCCTGTTGCTGACCCGCCATTTCAATGTTGATTTTTTAAACTGCTTTCTTCGTATGACTAATTCTTCGGTCACAGCCTGAATCGTTTGGCTGTGTAAATTACAGTCCTTGGATGTGCCTTTTGTGTACTTGGCAATGTCGTAAGTACTAAGAAATTCACCTTTCCCTTTTAGGTGTCTACAACTTAAATCATTGACATAATTCCAGACAAAGTTCACCTCAGATGCTAACTGTTCGAGCACCTTGCTGTGTTTGTGTTTTATGCGTAATTTAAGTG
>NZ_JBIMCF010000199.1:0-281 GCF_048551975.1 Acinetobacter johnsonii
CTCCAGCACTTAAAGCAATTCCACCAACAAAAGCGATCTTAAAAAACTTCCTTAAAGCGGTATAAATAGAATCTTCTTGTGCACCAGTCGCAATATTGTAGCCAATGATCAGGATATAAATTTTTGCAGCAGTCAAAGCTATAGGAACAATTGCAGAAGCTATATTACTACTAACACCTGTCACGTAACTTGCTAATAGAGAATCAATTTTTGTTTCTAATGTATTAATAATTTCCATTGCAATCCCCTATAAATCCTTAATTATTTTGAATATGGGTTAT
>NZ_JBIMCF010000200.1:0-281 GCF_048551975.1 Acinetobacter johnsonii
AATCGGGTTATGTGTTCTCGGTTATTCAAAAAGGTCAAGAAATTCGTGATCCGAAAACCAATGAAAAACTGACCCTTCCAACGGAGCGTATCTGTAATATCATGGTCTTTAAAACCTTTGACCGTGTCAGCTATGCTTATGTGCTCGACAGCGAACTACCAATAAACTTGGGCGCAAAACTTTCTCCCTCTTTCGTGGATGAATAATCCGTTGCCTTAAGGTGTATATATGCTGAACTCTTTATCACATGAACAGATTGCAACAATCACTCTGTGGTATTT
>NZ_JBIMCF010000201.1:0-281 GCF_048551975.1 Acinetobacter johnsonii
ATTCAAACCTGATTGTTAGCCGTACTATGTCTAAGTGCGTTGGTTTAGCAGCACTCCGTGTTGGTTTTGCTTTAGCATCGGCAGAAGAGACAGATTTCATAAATCGTATACGTCAGCCGTTTAACGTCAACCATTTAGCCATGGTGGCAGCAGTTGCTGCACTGAAAGATGAAGATTTCATTGAGAAATCACGTGTGGTCAATAAAGCGGGCATGGTGCAACTTGATACAGGGTTTAAAGCGCTAGGCCTAAACTATGTGCCTTCTCGTGCTAAGTTTTTT
>NZ_JBIMCF010000202.1:0-280 GCF_048551975.1 Acinetobacter johnsonii
GTCCTGCAGGTCCATCACCATGGCGATGCCGGCGAGGTTGAGCCCGGCGTCGAGCAGGTCGCCGATGCGGCGCAGCCGGTCCAGGTCATTGGCGCTATAGCGGCGGGTGCCGCCCTCGGTGCGCTCGGGCTCGAGCAGCCCGCGCGCCTCATACAGCCGCAGCGTCTGCACCCCCATGCCCGCCAGCTCCGCGGCGACCGAGATGCCATACACGCCGCGCGCCCCATCGGGCCTGGGCACTGCCACCGCAACACGTCCTTCCGGCCGGATTTCTCTGGAT
>NZ_JBIMCF010000203.1:0-280 GCF_048551975.1 Acinetobacter johnsonii
CTATTATGCTTTGGTAACCTTTTAATACTCCGAGTGAGTAGTCATCGTCTTTACCTTCGCCGACTAGTTTACTTGATAGAAGATGTAGATATTGAACCAGTCCATCGACATAAGTATCTTGATACCTTTTCTTTTTGTCTATGACTACTGGTTTTGGTTTCACTGCTCTTTTCATCTTGTTATGTATTATGTTTAGTTATATCCACAGAACAGTTTAGTAAGGTTTAGCATGTTAACTTACTTATTACTTTTGCTATAGCTACTCCAAATTTAGATGGTT
>NZ_JBIMCF010000204.1:0-280 GCF_048551975.1 Acinetobacter johnsonii
ACCTTCACCTGTATTTGGCGTCGTAAGTAATTTATCACCAGAGAACAGAGAATTTGCACCCGCCATAAATGCTAAAGCTTGATCTGAGTCACTTAATGATTCACGACCAGCAGATAAACGAATATAACTATGCGGCATAATGATACGTGCTACCGCAATAGTACGAATCCATTCAATAACATCTAGTTTTTCAACATCAGCTAATGGTGTACCTTCAATTGGAACAAGCATGTTGATTGGCACAGATTCTGGATGAATAGGCAAGGTTGCTAATTCATGT
>NZ_JBIMCF010000205.1:0-280 GCF_048551975.1 Acinetobacter johnsonii
GTCTGACACTGTTTCCACTGTTTCCCCATCTATTTCCCATGAAGTGGTGGGACTGGATGCCATGATCTTAGTTTTCTAAATGTTGAGCTTTAAGCCAACTTTTTCACTCTCCTCTTTCACTTTCATCAAGAGGCTTTTTAGTTCCTCTTCACTTTCTGCCATAAGGGTGGTGTCATCTGCATATCTCAGATTATTGATATTTCTCCCGGCAATCTTGATTCCAGCCTGTGCTTCTTCCAGCCCAGCGTTTCTCATGATGTACTCTGCATATAAGTTAAAT
>NZ_JBIMCF010000206.1:0-280 GCF_048551975.1 Acinetobacter johnsonii
GTCTTGGTCACCTCATTCTTATTTTCACTGGGTGGTTTTATCAATGCGGTGTATGCCAAATCTTTTGATGATATCTCCATTCTCCCAACCTTTGTGCTGACGCCTTTAACTTATTTAGGTGGCGTATTTTATGCCATTTCAGCACTCAGCCCTTTTTGGCAAAATCTATCGTTGATCAATCCGATTGTATATCTGGTCCATGCTTTTCGTTTCGGTATCTTAGGTCAGAGCGATGTTAACGTCGTCGTCTCCCTACCTGTTATGACCATATGCTGTGCAG
>NZ_JBIMCF010000207.1:0-280 GCF_048551975.1 Acinetobacter johnsonii
CCATCAACCCACGCAGTTTGATGTTAGGCAACTGACGGATACTTTTTACCAACTCAACAACCTCATCAGGGTGGCAGCCATCTTTGCTGTCTTGAGCATCGATATTGACCTGTAGACAAAGATTTAATGGTGGTTGTGTTATCAGACGCTGCGCCGATAAACGCTCTGCATTAATTAAAGGATCAACTCCATGCACCCATGCAATCTTTTCAGCCAAATGTTTGGTTTTATTGCATTGTTCATGCCCAATAAAATGCCATTCAATGTCTAAATTCTGTAG
>NZ_JBIMCF010000208.1:0-278 GCF_048551975.1 Acinetobacter johnsonii
AAACCATACTGTGCAGATGAATTATTGTATGGCTTACAAATAAGACCGAAAAAAACGGCAATCAAAATGCAATACATACAGGGCAATCAGCCTTGTATGCTTCATTACTTCTTTTTTGACCTAGACCGTTCAGAAGCTGTTATGGCTTGGAATGATGCAAATCTACCAATGCCATATTGGACAGCACAGACCCCAAAAAATGGTCATGCTCATATCTGCTACAAATTAGAATTACCGCTATGTACCAGTGAATTAGCTAGTCAGAAAGCTATTAGCTA
>NZ_JBIMCF010000209.1:0-278 GCF_048551975.1 Acinetobacter johnsonii
TTCTAGCACTGCACGCAGCATTTCACTGGCCAAATGATTGACCTGAGTCTTACGCACCCACTGCACGCTGTTAGTTTGGATAAAGCGTCCGATTTGTTCTAGGCCCACAAACTCAAAGACTTTAGGCACCGTTTGTTGAATGACTTGGGTGACTTGCAGATTGTTTTTTGGATTGGCGAGCCATTGGCCAACCGCCAAAGACAGGTCGATACTTTTCAGGCTTTTTTCCACCACTTGTGGAGAAAGAAAATTCTCTTGTACAAAGCGGCCCATAGACT
>NZ_JBIMCF010000210.1:0-278 GCF_048551975.1 Acinetobacter johnsonii
CCTTACAAGTCCTGTGGCCACTGGGTAGGCTTGCTTATTACGGTTTGCTGATGATGATATCCGATCCATACGTCGGCACATCACAGCAACCCGACTGAAGCGCCCGCGCTATATCTCTCGTCGGGCGTCGTCGCAGCTCCTCCTAACTCCGCGCGCTCTCCCGCCTGCGCTTCATTTCGGTTTTAAGTATTTTTTTATTTCTAGGTTGTAATAGGATTTCTTATCGAATACGAAACGATAGAGCAGCTCCAAATATGGAAGATCATCAAGAGGTAGAT
>NZ_JBIMCF010000211.1:0-277 GCF_048551975.1 Acinetobacter johnsonii
ACCTGTCGTACTTTTTACTTTACCGTTCATAAAGTTGATACTTCGCGCCGTGATGTCGCCTGATGCACGGTGGAAATCATCAACATCATAACCACTCAGTTTAAATGCACGGTCTTGGTATCGGAAGGTATGCGTGTGATTGGTCACATACCATGAACCACAGCTTAACCAGTAATGCAGATGAAGTTTGAGCACACCTTTTTGAATGCTTAACGCTTCAGTCTCACCGAGCGGATCAGCGAGGCAAGGGGACTCTATGTCCCCTTCTGTCGGCACA
>NZ_JBIMCF010000212.1:0-277 GCF_048551975.1 Acinetobacter johnsonii
GGATATGTCCTTATATCCCAATCTAACATTGCGACATCCATGTCGCCTTCGTGTATCCAATTTAGGTGTATTGGTGTTTCTATTTGAATTATTTATTAATGGATTTGAGAGCAGCACGGATGATGTCACTTGCTTCAGTAAAATCACCTTTTGCAGCATTGACCAATTTCTGTGCTTCTAAAGGTTTGTATCCTAAAGATTGTAAGGCCGCGTCAGCTTCTGCCACGGCAGAGTTGCCTGTGAACTGGATTTGTTCAACGGTTGAGTTGCTTGGTAC
>NZ_JBIMCF010000213.1:0-277 GCF_048551975.1 Acinetobacter johnsonii
CTGTGAACCCCGTATGTGAACAATGTTCACAGCCATTCGGTTGAGGTAACTGAAGTTCTGCTTTTGGATTCAAATGCTTAAACAGTTGTGTTTCAAAAGTATCGGCTTCACGCCATGTCACACAATGACTACATAAGGTGCGCACTAAACGCTGTGCAATGACACCAATCAACGAACTCGACAGCAAAAACGGTTCAATGCCCATATCTTTTAAGCGGGTCACCGCACCAATGGCTGTATTGGTATGCAGTGTAGATAGAACCAAATGCCCTGTGAG
>NZ_JBIMCF010000214.1:0-277 GCF_048551975.1 Acinetobacter johnsonii
CCATACATAAAGCTGAGCGCTGTACAGTCATACTGTGCTTGCGCCCATGCTAAACAAGTTGTTGAGTCTAAACAACCAGATAACAAAACTATGGCACGAGGGCGCATACAACTTTCTCCAAATATAAATTAAAGATGAATAGGCAATGTATTAGCGACCTGTTTCGTCATTCGAAAGCTCCTTGTGGAGTTGGTGTTGGAAGCAATCAGGGAGATGGTATTCTAATATCCATTTCGCTTATTCACGTGAAAGTTGAGGTATACGAGCAGCACCTTTC
>NZ_JBIMCF010000215.1:0-277 GCF_048551975.1 Acinetobacter johnsonii
GGTGTTGCGTTCACGTTTTGAAGTCGATAATGCTGAACGTGAAAAATTAGGCTTACATGTGATGCCAATCGATGAGTTTTTATTTGCTGCTTTGCCTCAAATGACGGCATGTGCAGGTATTGCGTTAGGTGTGGATCGTTTGTTAATGATTGCAACAGAACCGATGCATTTTTAAAAAGTCATTACTTTTCCCTCATCCATTTCTTAAGTGAAATTAAATAAAGAGCCGATTGTGGCGCTTTATTTGAGTCGATCAAGTTTTAACTGTATTGAGACT
>NZ_JBIMCF010000216.1:0-276 GCF_048551975.1 Acinetobacter johnsonii
AGCAGAGCCGCGCGACACCTGCCCACGCATCTGACTGATACTCGCCAGCGGAGCCGCGCGACACCTGCCCGCTCATCTGCCTGATACTCGCCAGCTGAGCCGCGCGACACCTGCCCGCTCATCAGCCTGATACTCGCCAGCTGAGCCGCGCGACACCTGCCCGCTCATCAGCCTGATACTCGCCAGCTGAGCCGCGCGACACCTGCCCGCTCATCTGCCTGATCCTCGCCAGCTGAGCCGCGCGACACCTGCCCGCTCATCTGCCTGATACTCGCC
>NZ_JBIMCF010000217.1:0-276 GCF_048551975.1 Acinetobacter johnsonii
GGAATGCACGCCGTGTATTGACCATGTTGGATGCTTTAGCCAAATCGGAAGATGAAAAAGATCAAGAGAAGTTCAAAACCTTTTACCGTGAAGTTGGTTCAGTGTTGAAAGAAGGTTTAGGCGAAGACTTTGGTAACCGTGAGCGTATTTTAAAACTTTTACGCTTCTCAACTTCAAACCATGATGCGGTGAGCACTTCTTTGCAGGACTATAAAGCGCGTATGCCTGAGGGGCAAAAAGCGATTTACTATGTGACTGCAGACAGTCTCAATGCTG
>NZ_JBIMCF010000218.1:0-276 GCF_048551975.1 Acinetobacter johnsonii
GGATTGGGGTAACGATTACGAAGCTAACTTGCGTTTCGCCAATCAAGCAATTCAGGCGGCTGGTCTGCAAACGACAGATGTTGACTCACCAACATTCGGTATTCGTCTAGCTGCCTATTTTGGCAAGGCATTACAAGAAGATATGCCGCCTCAAAACACCCAACAAAGCGGTGCCGAGAACATTCAAGAATTAATCGCATCAGAGGCATACATGGATGAAAGTCATCCCGACCACAAACGTGTCACTGCCCAAGTTCAAAGTTATTACCAAAAAGC
>NZ_JBIMCF010000219.1:0-276 GCF_048551975.1 Acinetobacter johnsonii
TTTGGCTCTTTTATGGTGTATCGCTTTTTCGCCTTGTTTGAATTGTCCATTTATATTGGTGTTCATGGATCATGATTAAATATCTGTAAGGTGTTGAAACACTGGCATTGATTTTTCAATTGAGATGAATAATCTTTGGGGGATTATTCATGAAAAAATTAAAATACTTACTCTTCTTTGTGTGCTGTATTGCTTTACCCATTTTTGCTGCAGAGCCACTGCCAACACAGGCTCAAAATATTCAAGAAATTCGTCTCTCGCTCGACAGTGTCTGGG
>NZ_JBIMCF010000220.1:0-276 GCF_048551975.1 Acinetobacter johnsonii
TGACTTAACTAAACGCATTAAATGATTATGTTTATTTGCCACACATTACATTGAACTGACCGAGCTGGCGAAAGAAACTGATATTGATAACTACCATGTCACAGCAAAAGAAATCAATGGCAACCTCATTTTGTTACATAAAGTCCAACCTGGGCCTGCGAGCCAAAGTCACGGCTTACAAGTAGCAAAATTGGCGGGTATTCCTGCCAGTGTGATCAACGAAGCACATAATCGTCTGAAAATTTTAGAGAAGCAACAACTGCAAAAACCTAAAGT
>NZ_JBIMCF010000221.1:0-276 GCF_048551975.1 Acinetobacter johnsonii
ATGGAGTATATATTGATGACTTATTGATGAAATTAGGTAGTGTGTTTTTAGTTAGCAAAGATGACCGTGTTTATATTTTTGAAAAAGACGGTGTGACCGCAAAATTTGATGCTAAACATGCACGAGACTTTTCATTTTAAGACTATCTCTGCAAAGACATGAATAAGCTGTTTCATGATTTTTGATATTTCATATTCATTAAATATGAGTGAACTGTTCATTAGTGCTGTTAAATAGTTTTTGTCCTTGGATGAGCCTTTTACCCAAGTACTGATG
>NZ_JBIMCF010000222.1:0-276 GCF_048551975.1 Acinetobacter johnsonii
GAGCAGGCAGGTGTCGCGCGGCTGCGTTGCCGAGTATCAGGCAGATGAGCGGGCAGGTGTCGCGCTGCTCTGCTGGTGAGTATCAGGCAGATGAGCGGGCAGGTGTCGCGCGGCTCAGCTGGCGAGAATCAGGCAGATGAGCGGGCAGGTGTCGCGCGGCTCAGCTGGCGAGTATCAGGCTGATGAGCAGGCAGGTGTCGCGGGGCTCAGCTGGCGATGAGTAGGCAGTTGAGCGGGCAAGTGTCGCGGGGCACAGCTGGCGAGTATAAGGCAGAT
>NZ_JBIMCF010000223.1:0-276 GCF_048551975.1 Acinetobacter johnsonii
TGCACTGATCATGTGGCTGATCACACACCTATCACGTGACTGATCATGCACTGATCACGTGGCTCTCATGCACTGATCACGTGATTGTGTATGCACTGATCACGTAATTGTATGCACTGATCACGTGGCTATCATGCACTGATGACGTGGCTGATCATGCACTGATCATGTGACTGATCATGCACTGATCACGTAGCTATCTTGCACTGATCCCTTGGCTGATCATACACTCATCACGGGACTGATAATGAACTGATCACGGCGCTATCATGCATT
>NZ_JBIMCF010000224.1:0-275 GCF_048551975.1 Acinetobacter johnsonii
GCTGTGTTCAGCGGGCGGTGGTGGTCGTAGACGAGGCAGATGCTGCGCTGGGGGATGATCTCCTGCAGGTGCAGCTGGACGAGTTCGCCGCGTTCCAGCGCAGCTTTTGCCATCGGTTCCGGCACGAAAGCAAGGCCCAGCTCGCTTTTTACAAGGGTCAGCATCTGGTCGGTGGTGGCGGCTTCGGTGTCGGGCCGGAGGACGGCATCGTGGTCAAGGAAGAACTGCCGGTAGAAGCTGCGGGTCATGCTCTCGTCGCTGAGGGAGATGAGGGG
>NZ_JBIMCF010000225.1:0-275 GCF_048551975.1 Acinetobacter johnsonii
ATCCACAACCACTTTAAATTTAAAAACCTGCGCAGCCAGTGAATGTAAAGACCTGTGGATAATTATGTTGGTAATCTTGTTGGTAACTTATATAACTTTAATAAACAATAATCTAGGTTGTGCATAAGAAAAAAGTGCAGTTGTTTAAAAATTATCGAGAAAAGAGCAAGCTCAATCTGCTGTTACAAATAAAAAGGCTTAATTTCACAAGAAAATCTGTTTTCCATTGACAGCTCAAGCAATGAAAACTAAACACGCGAACCTTCATTGAATGA
>NZ_JBIMCF010000226.1:0-274 GCF_048551975.1 Acinetobacter johnsonii
TATCAAACCGTCCGCTAACGAAATTGCAAAAGTGCATATTCTAAAAGCGGACATTTTTACTTTGGAGAAACCGGACATTTCTATTTTGGAGTTACAACTGTTGTTGCGTATAAGCGCCATTATGTTAAATAGGGGAGAAACTAAGCTAAAATTAGGGTTTTAATTTAGAGAAAGTAATAGACTTCCTTCATAAATCATTTTTCAATCAATTTAATTGTTTATCTTTCACCCAATCTAAATTGTATATGCCAGCAAGTAAATTAAACCGCAGGTT
>NZ_JBIMCF010000227.1:0-274 GCF_048551975.1 Acinetobacter johnsonii
TTACACCACCGCACTGTATTACCTGCATCGTTAAGCTCAGAGGCAACTTGACGGTTCGGAATTCCATTCTTTTGACGACCAAATGCATCGTTATTAGGGTCGAGTAAAATCCGAAGTTTAACGCCACGGTTCTGTGCATCTTTTAAAGCATTGATGATTTGACGCTCAGACAAATAGAACATCGCCAACTCAATCTGATCATTGGCTTTTGCCGTATTCAACAAGTTGAGTGGTGCATCTAAGATTGCTTTTTCCGTCAGCACCTGTACCTGAG
>NZ_JBIMCF010000228.1:0-274 GCF_048551975.1 Acinetobacter johnsonii
GTGGTGGGCACCTCTGCTGTTGGTAAAACCACTTTTGCAAAAAAGCTTGCTGATAAATTACAACTTCATTATATCGAACTAGACGATTTGTTTTGGTTAGATGATTGGGAGGAAACTTCAGACCATGCTTTTTTCTTAAAAATTCAACAGGCAATTGAATCGGCAAAGCATGGTTTTGTAATCGATGGAAATTATACGCGAACAACACATGTCAAATGGCAGACCATTGATACTGTTGTATGGTTAGATTTTCCTTTTCATATCAATCTTTACC
>NZ_JBIMCF010000229.1:0-274 GCF_048551975.1 Acinetobacter johnsonii
ATTTTGTAACTTTTTTTGCCTGAAAACAGATAATAATCATAAAGCTGCAATGGGGGGTAAAAAAAGTTGTTAACTTTTGGGAAACTAGAAGGTAACTTAAATTGTTGATAGAGCAAAGAAAAACCCCAAAATGTCTTGCAACTTTTTGGGGTTTCGCTTTATATTTAGCGGTACGCAGTTATTTGATGTTGACGCATCAAATAACGAAGTTCATAAGGTTTGGCGACCGGTATGATGTCACACTAAGGCTTGGGTACCTGTGCAGTTATTGTTA
>NZ_JBIMCF010000230.1:0-274 GCF_048551975.1 Acinetobacter johnsonii
GCATGAAGAAGTTTTAATTTACCGTGGTAAACGCCTCGTAAACTGGGATCCAAAATTACAAACAGCTCTAACTGACCTAGAAGTTGAGTCTGATAAAGAAGAACACGGTTCACTCTGGCACTTCAAATATTTCTTTGAAGATAAATCGCTTCGCACACACGATGGTAAAGATCATATTGTGGTGGCAACCACTCGTCCTGAAACTTTGTTAGGTGATACAGCGGTTGCGGTTGCGCTAGATGATGAGCGTTATTCGCACCTTGTTGGTCAAAAC
>NZ_JBIMCF010000231.1:0-273 GCF_048551975.1 Acinetobacter johnsonii
TTGCTGATCTGCTCTGCTATCGCTGCACCAATCTGTTGTTTTATTTCTTTGATATTTTCAGGCAAGTTTTGGCTATTTAAAGTCTTTATGGCTTGGGCTTTATCAGGTGCATGAGGGTCTGATAATCCATAATTAAAATTGGTAACTTGTTTCCAATTTTCCACCAATGGGCGGTCTGCTTGATCAAAATAGGGCTGTAAGCGTTTTCCTGTACTCAATTCCACGTTTGGAATAACGAAATTAAGTTCTAAACGTCCCTTATCAGTATGTTCT
>NZ_JBIMCF010000232.1:0-273 GCF_048551975.1 Acinetobacter johnsonii
GCACCCCGATGGCTCCTATACTGAACATTGGGATACCCGCTCTTTCGATCTAAATCAAATCACTGGGGTCAATATCATTACCTCGTACTGGATGGTGCCGCAAATCGCACATACTTTGGTCAGTTTTGATTTTACCAATACTGCACCACTGACCTTTTCCATTGAAATTCGCAAAGAGAAAAATGAAGAATTTTCAGAGATTGGTGGTTTTTTCAGAAAATATGAGTTGAGTTTAGTGGCCTCAGACGAACATGATATTGTGTATACCCGTAG
>NZ_JBIMCF010000233.1:0-273 GCF_048551975.1 Acinetobacter johnsonii
GTGCTTCCACATTCCGTAGGACCCTGATTTCCCGGTCCCCTCTTGATAAGAGCCCGATGCCCGGACACCTCTCCGAACTCCACCCTGTGAATGAAGTCCACACGAAGGGGCAGATTTTCCGTGCATCGTTCGGAAAAAACCCCAGGTTCCAAATACAGCTCGACAAGCGGCCTCTATCCCCGGGGACATCTCGAGAGGCAAGCGGAGTTCCATGCCTCAACCCAAGACGAGGCCTGACTCTCCGGTCCCCAGTCTGCGGGGACCCTGCGATCG
>NZ_JBIMCF010000234.1:0-273 GCF_048551975.1 Acinetobacter johnsonii
GATTGAACCGTGTAGGAAAATGCTACTCTCCAATAAAGCCCTGTTGATCGAGCTATGGAAACGCTTTCCAAATCATCCATTGTTGTTCGAAACCCATGCTTATGATGCGCACGCCCACTACGCAGGGAAATGGGTACGTAAACCAATCTTAGCGCGCGAAGGCGCAAATATTCATATCCTACAACACAATGTCGATTGTGGCGCAGCCTCAGGTAGTTTTTACTTCGATGACTACGACAAATAGGGCTATGTCATGCAGCGCTGGGTAAAAAC
>NZ_JBIMCF010000235.1:0-273 GCF_048551975.1 Acinetobacter johnsonii
CCTCTACAGGCTACCCCACGATTACACGTTTCTTAAGTGGCCCTGCACGCCAACTTGAACGGTAAATACCCATTTGGACATAAGGCGACCACTTTTGATGGTAATTATTGACCCCACTGATGTTGGCTACTTTTTCCATTGTGTTTTACCACCACTTTCCTAGGAATCAGTTGTTTATATGCCTCAAGTTCTGACCATTGGATATCAAAATTCCAATCATCATTGCCTATACCTTATTGTCCTATTGGGTTTTCCGTGACAAAGTAGGTATAG
>NZ_JBIMCF010000236.1:0-272 GCF_048551975.1 Acinetobacter johnsonii
ATACGTATTAAAAAAACCGACTCCAATGTTCAGGCTTAGTATAATCCATATTAAGCTAATGGTAGACAAAATTAATATTCACATTATCTTCCAATTTTAAAATTGCGCTCTAATGAGCGCAATTTTTTTGACTGTATTTTTAATATTAACCTCAGCTTGAGCTGCTATTCTGCAACTATAATACAGTCAACAAAGGTTTTTTATGGCTCAGAACACAGCAACATCTTCTACAGATTTACTGATTCGATTTCTGCTTATCGTCATTATTTTGA
>NZ_JBIMCF010000237.1:0-272 GCF_048551975.1 Acinetobacter johnsonii
CACAAGAGGCAGCCTGAATTCCCTGTCGTAATTCGAGAATCCCGCCGTAACTCGAGAAAAACCACGTGGCTCCCCCGTCATCGCAAGATGAAGCCCTTTCCCGCTACAGCGCCTCAGGAGAAGTCTCACGTTAGGAATTCGAGGTCGAAAGGGCACTTGGCACCCTTGATGCGACCCACAAAGTTCCCCGAAATCCCTGTCTCCCTCGAGAGGAACCCTGAGGTTTTCCGGCACCCCCTCCTCTGAGCCCTTTCTCCCCTCCTGATCTCGAC
>NZ_JBIMCF010000238.1:0-272 GCF_048551975.1 Acinetobacter johnsonii
CTTTAATGCCAATGCAAAATTGGCATATAGTCGGGTTGATACTATTAATCTATTTGCACAAGCAAAACATGAATTTGAAAATCGTTGGAATTTGCAGGCAAACTATAACTATACACAACAGCAAATTAAGTCGCTGTTTGGGGTGATCGGTGTAGCCTCAGTCAATTATTCTGATCAGGATGTCATCAAAGGTACAACAACTTATAAAGCACATTATGCATCTCTCGCCGCCTCACAAAATAATTTCAATCCCGAAGAACATAGTTTAGATG
>NZ_JBIMCF010000239.1:0-271 GCF_048551975.1 Acinetobacter johnsonii
CCGCAAGGCATATCAAAAACTAAGTAGAGGCGGAATGTCATTATGAGTAATCAAAATGATTTAGATGACCAGTTATATATTTTATTGGCATCCCTGAAGGAATATCGAGAAGCCATAGCAGACGATAAGAAGCGATTAGAGCAGTTTTACAACCAAGTCGCTAGTGGAGTGCTAGACAAGGCAGAAAAATCGCTAGAAAACACAAATAAGAAGCATACAGGTGCATTAAACAACAGTATTCAGGCATTAAACGAAGCTACAAACAGGCTCA
>NZ_JBIMCF010000240.1:0-271 GCF_048551975.1 Acinetobacter johnsonii
CGTGCCTTGTCATGCACTGATCACGTGGCTGATCATGCACTGAAAACGTGACTGATCATGCACTGATCACGTGGCTATCATGCAGTGATAACGTGGCTATCATGCACAGATAACATGGCTGATCATGCAATGATCACGTAGCTACCATATACTGGTCACGTGACTGATCATGCACTAATCACGTGGCTGATCATACTCTGCTCACGTAACTCATCATGCACACATCACGTTTCTATCATGCACTGCTCACGTGGCTCGTCATGGAATGATC
>NZ_JBIMCF010000241.1:0-271 GCF_048551975.1 Acinetobacter johnsonii
GAACAAAACGGCGGGGTATAGTCTATTGGCACTTGGGTGGGTGATGTGGATGTGGTTGTTTCTACCTCTGCTCACCCTCCTGTTTTGTTGGTTTGAAGGTAACTTAGTCTATGAGCAGCTGATTGTGGCTGAAATGCCTAAAAAACCTTTAAACCTATTTCATTTGATGGGCCTCATCACAATCTTCATTTTATGTCATTTTCTATGGGCAAGTTATAACTGGTATCGTGTCCGTAATAACGAAAAACGGTTATTTCCGACCCATGTAGAG
>NZ_JBIMCF010000242.1:0-270 GCF_048551975.1 Acinetobacter johnsonii
GCCTTCAGGGCATAAGCTGACATAATTTTTATCGAGCAAGGCTTCAACTAACGGAGAGACTAAGCAGTCTTTGCCGTCATAACTGACTTTTTGTCCGAGTAGACATGCGCTGATAAAATAACGTTTATAGCTCATTTATTTAAGTCAGTTTTTTAAACTTATGTGTGATAAAAATCAGTGCAAACAGAATCGACATAGTTAAGACGATGCTGAGTCCTGTAGAAGTATTTAGCCCTGAACTGGACCATAAACCAACCGTCACCCCAATTT
>NZ_JBIMCF010000243.1:0-270 GCF_048551975.1 Acinetobacter johnsonii
CCCTTGCGGAGATAGTTGGGTTCAGTTGGTTTGGGAACGTGTCGATGCGGTGTGTGAATCGTAATCTCAGCCTATAAGGGAAAGCACAATAACCCTTTGCAGATACGACCGATGCGTGGCTCCGTCAGCCCGAAAGGTGTACAGGCAATACTTCGAGAGCAAGCAAATTTTGTGCAAGCTCTTAGGGTGAGTATTGCCGAAACTCTCTCAACGTTCACCATCAGCCCGAGCAATGCGAGGGCTGTGGTGATCTTGAGTGAGTGAGAGCAC
>NZ_JBIMCF010000244.1:0-269 GCF_048551975.1 Acinetobacter johnsonii
ATGCAGGTTATCGGGAAAGAATCGACCACCGCAGCTATGCATATCAAGGTAATCATCTACAAGCCACTATCCATGAGGGTAGCAAGGTCACGCAGATGCGCAGGAAAGGCATAGATACTGAGATCAGTCGTTTCAACGACACGATTACACAGCAGAACAGCCAACAGCTCCAAAACAAACAACAGCATAAAGAAAAGACCTTAGAACAAGGATTCAATCGTGTTGAGCAAGGCTTTGAGCATTGGAAGAAAGAACAGGAAGTTAAACGC
>NZ_JBIMCF010000245.1:0-269 GCF_048551975.1 Acinetobacter johnsonii
CCTGAGGTCACCTGCACAAGTCGAGGGAAGCCAGGGTTCCCTGCCTCAACCCGAGAAAGACCTCGAGAGACCTTCTTCAACACGTCTCGAGGCCAGGTTCCCCTACCAGGACTCGAGAGCAATGACGCGCTCCCCCTCGCCACTCGCATGGAGACCCGACTTCCCTGGCGCCCCACGAGAGGCTCACTGACCTCGCCGTCGCACCTCGTGAGAAACCGCACACTGGGGCCGCCGCTCGAGAACAACCCCGAGATTCCCCCGTCATCGAG
>NZ_JBIMCF010000246.1:0-269 GCF_048551975.1 Acinetobacter johnsonii
GGAGAGTGTGATGGATATTAAAAAATTAAAAGTTGAATTTGAGAAGCTTAAATATATTAACGAGAAGCTTGAGTATCTAAACTTTGACGAGCACTTAGGTTGTTATGTTGAGAAGAATAACGGTATGCCTGTTGGATTGGCGGCATGGGTACATGGCGCGTTTTATGGGTTTAAGCAAGCAGCCAAAGCCCTAGCGGTTCCTAGGTGGATTTCAACTTCTGATCGGATGCCTAAAGAAGGCGAAGAAGTTTTGGTGCCCAGCTTTGGGC
>NZ_JBIMCF010000247.1:0-268 GCF_048551975.1 Acinetobacter johnsonii
GCGTACATTATTTATCCTTAGTGACAGATGCTTATACCCGTCAGATTAAAGGTTATAAGTTATCGAATGATATGCGTGCGGAGAATGTTGTGCAGGCACTACACATGGCGATGCAGCATGTGACGGATCGAGCGACAAGGATGATTCATCATTCAGACAGAGGCTCTCAGTAATGGCTTATTTACGCCTACCATCGAAAAACAGGTGAGATTCTTGCTTATGTTTGGGGTAAGAGAGATTTAGCTACAGTCCAAAGGTTGAAGACAAA
>NZ_JBIMCF010000248.1:0-268 GCF_048551975.1 Acinetobacter johnsonii
GTCCACAACGCCTTTAGCGATTGTGTGGAGTGTGACCGATTTACATATGCTGTGGGCGTTGGTCTTACGTTTTTTCATTGCGCTGCCTTTGGCGATTTGTTTGTTATTGGTCTTAAAGCGACAGTTCCCCACCGATAAAGTCGCTTGGCATAGTTATTTTGCCGGTTCTTTTAGCTTGATTGGCTCGCAGTTTTTCACCTATGTGGCGACCAATTATATTATTTCATGCATGATTGCATTGTTGTTTGGCTTAGCTCCGATTATGGCT
>NZ_JBIMCF010000249.1:0-268 GCF_048551975.1 Acinetobacter johnsonii
TCCAGCACAACCTGTTAATGCTCCAGCACCAACTGCAGGTGTTAAAGCGTTCCTTGATGTCTTAAATTCAGGTAATGGCAAGCCTATGGAACAAATGTCTCCAGCAGAAGCTCGTCAGGTCCTTATTGGAGCTCAGCAAGGCGTTGTTCTTCCTCCTGCTCAAGTCTCTGATAAAACGATTCAGATTAAAGGTCAAAGCATCAAGCTGAAAATCGTGAAACCTGAAAACACTAAAGGAACGCTGCCTGTCTTCATGTTCTTCCATGGT
>NZ_JBIMCF010000250.1:0-267 GCF_048551975.1 Acinetobacter johnsonii
ATGACATCGATTATTTTGAGTTGTTTAGAAAAAAAGACCTTTTATTTATTCTAATTTTATAACGCAAGAGCAAATAGAATCATCACTGTATTAGCTGCAATGTCAGCTGTTTTTCTCGTATTTGGTTGGTTCTATTTAATCCCTAGTGTCTATCGTGACTTAGGACGACAAGTTGAGAAAAGTTCTTTATTTATATCAAATCTTTTATTTGCTTTCGGTGGTGGTTATTTTGATCCAGCAGTGCTTACAAAGTGGTTACTACATACA
>NZ_JBIMCF010000251.1:0-266 GCF_048551975.1 Acinetobacter johnsonii
ATATGGTTGTGCTGTGCTCATGGTTTCACATGATTTACAGTGGGTCATGCAAGGAACTCATCGGGTGGTGTGTTTGAATAAACACATTTGTTGTAGTGGCCTGCCTGAAAACGTGCAACAACACCCTGAGTATCAAGCCATTTTTGGTACCAACCGCGTGGTCTATCAACATCATCATGATCACTGCGCACATGGTGATAGTGCAACGCCTTGCCAGCATGACGCTCGTCCACACATTCACCCAGAACCGGAAGCTTAAGTCATGA
>NZ_JBIMCF010000252.1:0-266 GCF_048551975.1 Acinetobacter johnsonii
ACACTAATCACGCAGCTCAGCAGGCCCGGATCACGTGACTGAGCATGCACTGTTCACGTGGCTGATCATACACTGATCACTTAGCTATCATGCACTGATCACATGACTGCGCAAGAACTGATCACTTAGATATCATACACAGGACACGTGACAGATCATGCACTGATCACGTGACTGATCATGCACTGATCTGGTGGCTATCATGCATTGATCACGTGGTTGATCATACACACTGATCACGTGGCTGATCATGCACTGATACCGTG
>NZ_JBIMCF010000253.1:0-266 GCF_048551975.1 Acinetobacter johnsonii
GTCAAAATACTGTGCATGAGTTTACCTGAGCCAATAATGGCGTCTACAGGACAGGCACTAATAAATATTGTACAACCAATGCATTCATCTTCACGAATAACTGCTTTCATTCTTTGTGGTCGGCCATCGGCTTGAATAGGACAAACACTTTGTTCTGCAATTAATTCTGGCCGATTGAGCAACTGAGCCAATGCATCGGATACAGGTTGCCCGCCGGGTACACATTTATTGGCTGCTTCACCTTCGCTGATGGCTTGGGCATAAGG
>NZ_JBIMCF010000254.1:0-265 GCF_048551975.1 Acinetobacter johnsonii
ATACTATTCAATATTTTTCTAGATGGTCAAAAAAATAAAGTGAAAACCTGCATTTATTCAATCTTTGAGGACAATATTGTATCAATTTCACAAAAAGAGGTGACTTTTAAAAATATCCTGCTATAATCCGCCCACGCACTAACTTTCGTTCATTACCTGAACATTCTCTTCTATCATTGTGTATGCGCGTCCGGTCCAAAGAGAGGACATTATTTCGCGCCCCACCCCAGCGCTGAAGCGATTCCTTCAGGTTGCGGCTGTAATC
>NZ_JBIMCF010000255.1:0-265 GCF_048551975.1 Acinetobacter johnsonii
CCATTGGCTTGAGCATGTAATGGTACAAAAAAGTTGCATGTAGGAATAAGCCTAAGCCTAAAATAATGCCAATAAACCAATGGTTTGGAACACGTTTAGCCATTAATATGATTAACAAATACCAAAAAGAGGTGGTATAAGCGACTAATTCTAAGATGGTGTAAACCAAGGGCAGGCTAATCATGTCAAACATTTTTCAGGATGATGAATATTCATTTATATAAATTAGGTTCGAAATAAAGTATCCTATATCATTCTATGCATA
>NZ_JBIMCF010000256.1:0-264 GCF_048551975.1 Acinetobacter johnsonii
ACTAAAGCAGATCAATATTAATTTATTTCAAAATGATTAGAATATAAAGGCATGTTGATAATAATATAAAACGTGCTATTATTTTGATTTTTACTTGTCAAATAATAAAATAGATTAAATAATAACTGATTCTTTTGGTCGGATTTAAATTTATTTACCTATTTAAAATATATTCTTAAGTTTGATTTTGTGGAAATAGTATAAAACCAACTAATTTGATTCACTTTTATTTTTAATTCTAATCGATATGATTAATTCATGTAA
>NZ_JBIMCF010000257.1:0-264 GCF_048551975.1 Acinetobacter johnsonii
CTTTGCTGGTAGCGCCTGAAACATGGTCAATTGAAAATGAAGCAGGAAAAGTCATTGCAAGTTTCCAACAAATTCCACTTCGTTTGGCGTGGGCGATTACCATTCATAAAAGCCAAGGTATGACTTTGGAAGCTGCTGAAATTAACCTGATGCATACCTTTGAAAAAGGGCAAGGTTATGTTGCGCTCTCACGTTTGAAGTCTTTAACAGGGTTAAAATTATTAGGTTTTAATGAACAAGCTTTGGAGTTAGATAGTCTGGCTG
>NZ_JBIMCF010000258.1:0-264 GCF_048551975.1 Acinetobacter johnsonii
ACTCACGTGCTGCACGTTCTGATGATGACGCAGCAGAAACGGCAGATTTGATGTCGAACACACGCTGTCCAATCTGTGAAACTGCGATGGACAGCTATGTGATCGATGGTGGTCGGAAGCTACATGTCTGTGGTAATAACCCAGACTGTGCTGGTTTTGAACTTGCAGAAGGTGAGTTCAAGATCAAAGGTTATGATGGCCCAACCAGTCCAGGTGATACGTGTGAGGGGGAAATGCAGCTGAAGACGGGGCGTGGTGGTCCTT
>NZ_JBIMCF010000259.1:0-263 GCF_048551975.1 Acinetobacter johnsonii
GGCATTAGCTGCAATACTTTATGTAAACACCCTACCCTTATTGCTTAAGTATCGCCTGAATAAATATTCTGGAGTTCCATAAAATATTTAATTTATTGGTTTAAAAACTAATGTATTCTATAGTTTATCTAAAATTAACATAATACACCTTATACGAAATGCTGTATAATTATCCTTATAATTCAAAGCTGTAGTTTCTAGTTTATAGCCCGAGCATCCCTGTTCGGGCTTTTTTTATGATTTTTCACGTTCCACGCTTACTT
>NZ_JBIMCF010000260.1:0-263 GCF_048551975.1 Acinetobacter johnsonii
GAAAAACGTCTCTAATCGCTTGTTATCGTCTGCTATAGCTGCTCTATATTCTTTCATAGAGGCTAATAGAATATACAACTGATCATCTAAAACATTTTGGCTGCTCATAGCGATGGTCCACTTCTCTTCATGCTCTTGCGGTGTTTCTGCTTCATGGCTTGTTCTTGCAGTAGTTTCAATTGCTGTTTGCGTTCCAGTTCTAGGCGTTTAACTTCCTGTTCTTTCTTCCATTGCTCAAAGCCTTGCTCAACACGATTGAATAC
>NZ_JBIMCF010000261.1:0-263 GCF_048551975.1 Acinetobacter johnsonii
GCCCATATCTGCCATCAAGTTTTAAATAGCTGCTATCACCATCAACATTTTGAGCCATTACACCTGTTGACATTTTAAAGAAGCCGCCTCCCATCCTATGCCAAGTCATCCAAGGTCTTGCAACTCCGTTTGCAAGATCACCGTTCCAAGCTATACTTCCTAAATTCAATACAACACCTGCTATTCCGCCTTCGTAATAGTCGTTCATAAAGTCACATCCTGCTATAACATTTCCTACAACATAAGAAGCTGTAATAGGGTAG
>NZ_JBIMCF010000262.1:0-263 GCF_048551975.1 Acinetobacter johnsonii
CTTGAAGGTCGTATGTTACTTTGGATTAGCCCAAAGTAACCAAAGGCATGAGTCATCAGCAAAACTCGTTCATTGCTATCACTGAGTAAAATTGTCGCAGAAACATTTTTTTCTCATGTAGTGTTGTCTCGAACAGTTGCTGATGACATTTGGTGTATCCCATAACTTCATTAATTTAGAAAAAGCATAGTGCTTGTCAGTTATGACGTTGACGAGCACTATGCTTTTTATTTATTTTCAAGGAATTTATTGCTTAATAACAC
>NZ_JBIMCF010000263.1:0-263 GCF_048551975.1 Acinetobacter johnsonii
GGTTTACTGTCGTAATTTCTAACTCACCACGGTCAGAAGGTTTAACTTCTTTTGCAATTTGAATCACAGCATTGTCATAAAAATACAGACCTGTCACGGCAAAATTTGATTTTGGTTGCGTAGGTTTTTCTTCTAATGAAATTGCGCGTTTATGCTCATCAAACTCAACTACACCAAAACGCTCAGGGACTTTTACTTGATAGCCAAAAACTGTTGCGCCTTTTTGGCGAGCTACAGCTTGTTTTAACATTGGTGTAAAACCC
>NZ_JBIMCF010000264.1:0-263 GCF_048551975.1 Acinetobacter johnsonii
GGTCTATTCATCGCTCTGGGTGTTAGGTTTTGATTTTGTGTTGACTGCGGTCATGTTTGGAGGTGTTTAATGAAATCACTTGCAAGTGAGCTGGCAGTCGGCATATTTGTCATTTTATTCGGTATTGCTTTGTTCTTTATTGCGATGCGAGTGAGTGGCCTGGTGGGATCAAATCTCAGTGATCGCTATGAAATGAGTGCAACCTGCGATAACGTAAATGGTTTAAAACCACGTGCGAAAGTGACGATGAGTGGGGTAAAAAT
>NZ_JBIMCF010000265.1:0-262 GCF_048551975.1 Acinetobacter johnsonii
ATTTGCTTGAACTACTAGTTCTTTTTTAGCTGGACTCATCATTTTTATTTCGAAAACTTAACTATGAGTACTATAATTCACTCATAGTTAGTAGTCAATCCCTCATAGTTAAGTAGTCAATCCCTCATAGTTAGTAGTCAATCCCTCATAGTTAGTAGTCAATCCCTCATATATAAGAGCTGAAAGCCTTGTCTTTAAGGGCTTTCAGCCTACCTAAAATATTTAAAATATTTAAAAATAATAAAAAATACAATTAGAAAAA
>NZ_JBIMCF010000266.1:0-262 GCF_048551975.1 Acinetobacter johnsonii
CCGTAAGCCTTCTTCCCGGCTGACGTATCCCCGATCAATACCGGCCAGGATAGCCATAATGCCGAAGCCGCTGCCTCCTGAGGTAACAATCTCCGGCCCTCCTGCCGGGTATTCGCCATCCATGTGATAGCGCTCGCGTGCCAGTCCGCTATTAGGTTCGGCAGCATCCCAGAAGTAGCTGAAGGTTCGTCGCTGGACGGTATCCATCAGAGCGTCATCTGTCAGTGATGTGGCAGACGAGGGCTTTTCTTTTGGCTTGCAT
>NZ_JBIMCF010000267.1:0-262 GCF_048551975.1 Acinetobacter johnsonii
GTAATATTATTGCCCTGCCGATCAATCAATAAAATATCTTCAGTAATAGTTTGAATGATGGTTGGAGCTGCCACGATGTAACCTAACCGAATACCGGGTGCAAAAACTTTAGACAATGAACCTACATGAATAACCAACTCAGAATGGGGCAAACTTGCTAAGGGTGGCATAGGCCGACTGTCATAGTGGAATTCGTGGTCATAGTCATCTTCAATAATGTAAAACCCCCATTTTTTTGAAAGCTCTAAGAGTTGAAGACGGC
>NZ_JBIMCF010000268.1:0-262 GCF_048551975.1 Acinetobacter johnsonii
ATATAACGACGACGAACTTAAACGCTACTTACGTGATGCAGTACAAGCATCCAATGAAGCACCTGTACTTCTTGACCATTTCTTAGATGATGCGATCGAAGTTGACGTAGACTGTGTATCTGACGGTACAGACGTTGTGATTGGCGGTATTATGCAGCACATTGAACAAGCAGGGATTCACTCAGGTGAGTCAGCATGTTCGATTCCTCCATACTCGCTCTCAGTTGAAATCCAAGATGACATGCGCCGTCAAACTGTTGCT
>NZ_JBIMCF010000269.1:0-262 GCF_048551975.1 Acinetobacter johnsonii
ATGACCTTAGATAACTGACCCAAAGAAATGCAAATCACACCGGATCAACAATATCGTCTTATCGGTGTTGGGGTCTATGCACTTTCGACTCAAGAGCCTTTACCCCAGCTCTCTTTCTGGTCTGACTGATTGCTCAATGAGTCATTTTTTAACCAAAAGAACAAAAATCATGCAATTTAGCATTCACAATCTGTGTTTTTAGAGTAATCTAATGACGAGCTGCATTTATCCATGTAACCGCTGAGATGCTAAAACTTAGCTT
>NZ_JBIMCF010000270.1:0-262 GCF_048551975.1 Acinetobacter johnsonii
GTGTACTCCATGCAGCGTGGTAAAATGCATCCCGATGGAATGCAGTGGATTCCATGCAGCGTCATTGAATGCAGAGGATTCCTTGCATTTTGGCGCAATGGATCCCGATTGTATGCAGTGGAGTCCATTCAGCGAGGCCCAATGCATCCCGTTGAATGCAGTGGATTTTATGCAGCATGGCCCAAAACATCCCGATTGAATGCAGCGTCATTGAATGCAGAGGATTCCATGCATTGTTGCGCAATGGATCCCGATTTTATGC
>NZ_JBIMCF010000271.1:0-262 GCF_048551975.1 Acinetobacter johnsonii
AATCAACAAAGCCCTGATTCCGAAAGCACCTGCGCCGACTGATGACAGTGTTACGAACACCCCAAGATCCACAACCATCTTCACAATGTCCTTAAGTTTATTGCTGGTTTGAAGCTGAACTTTTTCTAAGTCTTCAGTCATGTCTGGGATTTCATCCTTACGTAATTTGTTGAAGAATTTTTCAATTTGATTACGGAAGACACTCGATACACCTGGAATGGTCAACATGAAGCCTAAAACTATGGTGAGCACGGCTTTGTAG
>NZ_JBIMCF010000272.1:0-261 GCF_048551975.1 Acinetobacter johnsonii
GATTTCTCAGAGGTGAGTTCCATGATTATAGCCTGCTGACTGATTCCTGCCTACTCAGCTCTAGGTTCATTGCCTCCAGAGGCACATGATCAGTGTGTGACACCAAACATGATCAGCACATGATCAGTCACATGATCAATGCATGATAAGCCAGGTGAACAGTGCATGATCAATTATGTCATCAGTGCATGATCAGTCATGTGACCAGTACATGGTAGCTGCGTGATCATTGCATGATCAGCCACGTGAGCAGTGCATGAT
>NZ_JBIMCF010000273.1:0-261 GCF_048551975.1 Acinetobacter johnsonii
GGTGTAGATACACAAATTAAAAAAGCAGGTGTGAGCTGGATTCAGCATATTCGTTACGATCCGCATTCTAAAATGATTATTTCGTACCGTTTAAGTTTTCTAGATGGGCCGCTTGCGACGTATGAAACCGATTTAGATGTTTTTAAAAGTCGAGTCTTAAAACGCTTTGAGGTGGCGCAAAACGGCTGGAAACGAGCTGAAAATAAATATGTCTATCAGTGTGCCGATTATCGGATTGAATGTCATCAAGAGCAGGGGGGT
>NZ_JBIMCF010000274.1:0-261 GCF_048551975.1 Acinetobacter johnsonii
GTATGATACCGCCCTTGCCCAATAGTATTTAGTCGCAGCACTACCCACATTATCGGTATAACTTTCGACGGCTGTACTGGCAATCAATACTGCTTGTCCAATATCATCTAAGTTTGACCGCCATAACTCGGTATAGGCGTAATTGCTAAATGACGGATTGTGCCAACCAACAAAAATAGAGGCTAATGCGCCATTGGCTGTTAGTCCTGTAACCTTTGGAGGCTTGGTTAAGTTTCTAGGGGGAGAAGTTAAGAATCCACC
>NZ_JBIMCF010000275.1:0-261 GCF_048551975.1 Acinetobacter johnsonii
GGCTATAATTTAATGGGCTATCAAGACGCCGAGCTCGCCAATACTAGCTCAACAGGTGAAGGTGCATATTTCCGCTGTAGATTTAAGTTTGATGAAGACCTGTTTGGTCGCCGTAATGGCATGATGAACCCAGCCTTAGAACCTCCAGGAGGGCGATAAGATGCCAAAGACCTTGAAGGGTATCGTCGTCGGTTTGTTCATGTTCAATGGCCTATCGTGTGCGATGGCAGAACAATCAATCAACTCAGTCCCACATGTTCA
>NZ_JBIMCF010000276.1:0-261 GCF_048551975.1 Acinetobacter johnsonii
TGCCCAAGGGATTTCTACTTCCCCGCGCAGTAAGTCCTTGACTGTACAAATGCCTTCTTCTGGCACTTTGATACGAATCACGTGTGGCTCACCTGCAGCAAGGCGGCTTTGGATTTCTTCAGCAGATTATTTTAAACCACGACCATCGTACTTTGGTGTTTCACCACGTGCCTGTTGTTCTGCACGCATTTTATCCAACTCTTCAATAGTTTCAAAGCAGTTTAATTATTGATGTTTTTTATACAAATCAAGTGCATATTG
>NZ_JBIMCF010000277.1:0-260 GCF_048551975.1 Acinetobacter johnsonii
TACTGACCTGCAAAGAAGCGCTGCATACGTCGATAAAATGATTGTGGTAAGCACTTGATGGGCAAGGCTTTAGATGCAGAAGAAAGATTACATGTTTACTTTAGAATAATCACAAGCATGATGAGCGCAAAGCACTTTAAATGTGACTTGTTCCATTTTAGAGATTTGTTTAAGATAAGATATAACTCATTGAGATGTGTCATAGTATTCGTCGTTAGAAAACAATTATTGTGACATTATTTCAATGAGTTATCTATTTT
>NZ_JBIMCF010000278.1:0-260 GCF_048551975.1 Acinetobacter johnsonii
CACCTATCTTCTGCCTGAACTCTGCTAGTTCAATAACAGGTGTTTGGCCAGTACTACTCCAAGCAATCAATAATTCGTATAAACGTACAGCGTAAGCACTACTAAGATCACTAATCTGCTGTAGCTCATATTTTGTGAATTGTTCTTCTAAACTTGTAATAAGAGGCACGATTGCAGGTGCAAATATTAATTTTACTGTTGCTTCATCATCAATGTATATAATTTCAATGACCCAGCGACTTAGGACATTCAAAATATAT
>NZ_JBIMCF010000279.1:0-260 GCF_048551975.1 Acinetobacter johnsonii
CAGTCACCGTCTGTAATCCAGCTGTGGCTGTGGTTGCGCTGAGTCCAAGGCTGGTAACCAGACCTACGAGTGACATTGTTTGTATAATTCTTTTCGGTATAAACATTTTTTTCATCCTGAAAAAGTCAAACACGGTATAGCTTTAATCTGCGAACGGAAGTTTTCCTCCTGTGTCATGCATGGTTTCAAAGGCTCCTAGTCGAAGTTGTTCTTGTGAATTATTAAACTGTTGATCACGTAGTTTTTGAATGGCTTGCTGC
>NZ_JBIMCF010000280.1:0-260 GCF_048551975.1 Acinetobacter johnsonii
ATATTCATCTATCATTAAATATTGGCTGTCTTGCTTTAATTAGTTACACGCCGTCACTAATTTTTGATTTTCCAACAAACAATCACGAAATATCAGAAAACTTTACCACCGAGCGTTTTTCACGACCAATTGAATAGTAACATCATCCTGCTGTAGCACCTCTAACATCCACAGCTCATGTGTTCTTCAGGTACTAGGGCTAAAATTATGGCTGATAATATGCAAACTTTTGAAAGTAGGAAACCTACTACTCATTAGAC
>NZ_JBIMCF010000281.1:0-259 GCF_048551975.1 Acinetobacter johnsonii
GCTAGATAGTAATGGCTTAATTTTTGAAGATTATAGTTTAAATAGAGATTTTTTTTACTTAGATAACACTACAGTAAAATGGACTGTAGACAGAATTAATGCCACTTGTGATGACAGTAATTGAGTTTATTTAACATAATAGAGCTTATACGAAATGACTTTTAAAATATCCTTGTTTTTCATATATTTAAAAAATTTTCTTCCCCCTAAAAAACCACAAATAACCGACTTGGACACACGGCGGTTTCTTGTTAAGCAA
>NZ_JBIMCF010000282.1:0-259 GCF_048551975.1 Acinetobacter johnsonii
CTTTTTGGCTTGATCAATTTGGAATTGACGTTCTAATGCGGCGAGCTGAACACGATCATTCTCTCCTTCAACTTCGAAGGCTTGTTCAGGCTCAACCGATGCGACTTGCATCCCATCGGCTAAGGCCATTGCTACAATATCAGTCAGGTAATAGTCACCTTGCGCATTATTATTGCTTAAGAGTGGTAACCACTCATGCAATTTGGCATGGCTGACACAGTAAATACCCGTATTAATTTCTTTAATCTGGTGCTGCTCT
>NZ_JBIMCF010000283.1:0-259 GCF_048551975.1 Acinetobacter johnsonii
CCTCGCATGCTGCCTTTCATGTTCAGCGATTCAATCGCATAACTTTCCAAAGGTTGTAATTGGCGAGAGAGGTTTGGATAGACACGTTTCCCAGCCATAATCTTCAGTTCAGCCGCTAACGAGCTTGGCATGAACGGGCTCTTTAACTGATGCGCAGCATAATTAAAGGTCGGTACAGGTGGAAAATCGGGCGCAGGTTCAATCGGCACTGGCGGCTGATTGCGAATTTCAGCCATTTGCATATTGACCGCATCAATAC
>NZ_JBIMCF010000284.1:0-258 GCF_048551975.1 Acinetobacter johnsonii
GTGGTGTAAGTCTTGTGTTTCTTGCTCATGGTAAACTCCTGATGAGTGTGTTTAGTTTACCAAGTTAAAACCTCCTGTTTTTTCAGCACACATCAACAAAGAGTAGCTCGCTAGAGCGAAATGAATTACTTCGAACAATTAAATGTTTAGACTAGACGCTCTGGAAAAAATGGTCAGGCTATCATCGGCGAAGTTTGGTTGAAACTAAGATGCATTGCATCAAATTATTAGGAGATAAACTCAGTGCAAGGAGTTTTG
>NZ_JBIMCF010000285.1:0-258 GCF_048551975.1 Acinetobacter johnsonii
CGTTGGAACTCCCAAACGGAGAAATTAAACACGAACTTGTTGACCTAACAGTTGAGGATTCTCGACTGTTTGAAACATTCAAAAATCAGGTTATTATCATCTCATGTGGTGCTATGGCTATCGGTCGTAATGTTGTTTTTTATGTTCGCAAATGCGCGAAACCAGTTTTAGAAGAACAAATGTGAAACCCTAAAAAAAACAGTGAGTTAGCGAAGCTACTCGCTGTTTTGTCTTTCTCTTGATACTAGTGATTAACTA
>NZ_JBIMCF010000286.1:0-258 GCF_048551975.1 Acinetobacter johnsonii
GCAATGGTGATGATGATCTTTTCTATGGTATTTTTATGGGGTGGACTTGTTTTGTCTATTTTACACTTGATGAAAAACCCTGAAGAACTCGATGAGTTTCTTGAAGAAGTGAAAGACCAGCATACGTTGTAATATTGGATGAGAAAGGCACTTCATTGATTTCATTTGTAATCAGTGAATGATAAAAAAACCGAGTGACTGTCACTCGGTGTTTTATGGCCTTTTTACAAGTTCTAGTAAAAATGTGACAGCTTCTGC
>NZ_JBIMCF010000287.1:0-258 GCF_048551975.1 Acinetobacter johnsonii
CTGATCACGTGGCTATCATGCACTGCTCACGTGGCTGATCATGCAGTGATGACATGGCTCTCATGCACTACTCACGTGGCTGATCATGCACTGGTCACGTGGCTGATCATGCCCTGATCAAGTGGCTATCATGCACTGATCACGTGGCTGATCATGCAATGATCATGAAGCTACCATGTACCGTTCACTTGACCGATCATACTCCCATCAGGTGACTGATCATGCACTGATCACGTGGCTACATTGCACTGTTAACAG
>NZ_JBIMCF010000288.1:0-258 GCF_048551975.1 Acinetobacter johnsonii
GTTCAAGACCCATATTCTTTACGTTGCCAACCACAGGTGATGGGTGCATGTTTAACTCAAATCCGTCAGGCTGCTGAAGTATTAGAAATTGAAGCAAATGCTGTATCTGATAACCCGCTTGTGTTTGCTGAACAAGGTGACGTGATTTCTGGTGGTAACTTCCATGCAGAACCTGTTGCAATGGCGGCCGACAATTTAGCATTGGCAATTGCAGAAATTGGTTCACTGTCTGAACGTCGTATTTCGATGATGATGGAC
>NZ_JBIMCF010000289.1:0-257 GCF_048551975.1 Acinetobacter johnsonii
GATCGGCATAGCTGCGGTGGTCGATTCTTTCCCGATACCCTGCCGGTTCGAGGGCATGATTCGCTAGGTTTGCCCAGGTGGAGCGGATCTGTTTAATTTCTTCCTGGCTTGTTCCCATGCCCCATGTTTTTCTTTTGGTATTACTTAATTCAATATCGGCTTTATCCTTAAGAACTAAATTCTGCTTTGGATCTAATTCGGCCTTGCGCGTTGGCAGTAAGATATGTGCATGATGGTTTTTATCACTGACATTCTGA
>NZ_JBIMCF010000290.1:0-257 GCF_048551975.1 Acinetobacter johnsonii
TGTTCGCAACCAATGAGCCTGTACCGTCAACAAAGCTTAAGCCGGCATTATTGATGACTGTGCCACCTGCAGTTACACTGTCAAATACCACATCTTTCTTCGTTGCTACAGTGACCTTGTTCCCTGCCTGTTCAACCGCAATGTTGTCACCAGCGATAAACGTTACTGTTTCATCTGGCGTAATCTGTTCAACTGAACTGCCTGCCACTGCACCCGTACCAGTTTTATCTGTCGTCAGTTTCCAGCCTGTATTCGCT
>NZ_JBIMCF010000291.1:0-257 GCF_048551975.1 Acinetobacter johnsonii
AAATCTAAAAAAAAAAATTCGTTTTTGAATTTTTTCCTGATTTATCAAGTGTCACAGTTCAGAAATAATCCCCAATTTCTGCTGACAACTCTTGGGATAAAAAGTGACCAAACTTGTACGTTTTGGCGCACATTCATTCAGGGGCTTTGCGTCTATGCCATTCTTCATCAATTTATTATCATGGGGACATAGAGAGCAGGATGCTCCAGATAAGAATAACAAGATCAGATACAAGGAATGTGAGGTACGACAGGAGT
>NZ_JBIMCF010000292.1:0-257 GCF_048551975.1 Acinetobacter johnsonii
CAGGCAGATGAGCGGGCAGAGGTCGCGTGGCTCCGTTGGCCCGTATCAGGCAGATGAGCGGGCAGGTGTCGCGCGGCTCTGCTGACGAGTATCAGGAAGATGAGCAGGCAGGTGTCGCGCGGCTCAGCTGGCGAGTATCAGGAAGATGAGCAAGCAGGTGTCGCGCGGCTCCGCTGGCGAGTATCTGTCTGATGAGCGGGCAGGTGTCGCGGGGCTCAGCTGGGGAGTAACAAGCAGACGAGCCGGCAGGTGTCGCG
>NZ_JBIMCF010000293.1:0-257 GCF_048551975.1 Acinetobacter johnsonii
TGATCATGCGCTAGATTGGTTTCTTGGTCCAGACCATAGGCAACTGCAGCAGCAGTAGGCTCAATTAAAAGTCGTAGTACATTTAAACCCGCAAGTTGTGCGGCATCGCGTGTTGCTTGACGATGAGCCTCATCGAAGTATGCGGGAACGGTAATCACTGCACCATTGACTTCATTTTTTAAGCTCGCTACAGCACGATCTTTTAGTTGCTTTAAAAGTTCAGCGGATACTTCAACAGGAGTTTTGCGGCCCTGAGC
>NZ_JBIMCF010000294.1:0-257 GCF_048551975.1 Acinetobacter johnsonii
AACTCGCGACATGTAGAGTGGAACGCTACCGCTCTACCAACTGAGCTACTCCCGCACGATGTTGGCACAAAGACCACTTTTTGACGTCTTAAATTTGGTGGTGAGGGAAGGATTCGAACCTTCGAAACTTTCGTAGCGGAGTTACAGTCCGCCCCCTTTGACCGCTCGTGAACCTCACCATTTTACACTTACTTCAGTGCAGTTCTTTACTTAACCTACTCAACTCTCTAAGATGGTGCCGGCACACGGATTCGAAC
>NZ_JBIMCF010000295.1:0-256 GCF_048551975.1 Acinetobacter johnsonii
ACCTCTGACATTGAAAACTTATCCATTTCAGCCTGAATAGCGTCCATATATTTTGAAATTTTTTCTATTTTTTCGCTCTGCTGTTCATTTTTAAGTGATAGCGCAGTATTGGATTGCTCCAGTTGTTTATTTAAATTGATCTGCTGAATAATTTTGTTCGCTTGTTCGGCATTGATTTTTTGACTTTCCTCATTAAATTCATCCTGCTCTTTAGACTCTTGAATCAACTGCTTTACTCTAGCAGTCAGTTTTATGT
>NZ_JBIMCF010000296.1:0-256 GCF_048551975.1 Acinetobacter johnsonii
GTACTACCTAACCCATAAAGCACAAGCGATTGGCTACAACCCTGAAATTATTTTAGCGGGTCGCCGTTTAAATGATGGTAGGGGCGCTTATGTGGTCACTCAGTTGGTGAAAGCCATGCTGAAAAAACGCATTCAAGTAGAAGATGCCAAAGTCTTAATTTTATGTTTAAGCTTTAAAGAAAACTGCCCAGATATTCGTAATACACGCATCATAGATATCGTCAATGAACTCAAGGAATATCACACTCAGATTGAT
>NZ_JBIMCF010000297.1:0-255 GCF_048551975.1 Acinetobacter johnsonii
ATGTCGTTCTTTCTCTTACCTTCTGGCTGAATTATTCAGCCTCTTTTCTCCACTGAATTTCCTCACTGAGCTATCCTCATTCTATTACTCTTTATATCCTTAATTAACATTTAATTAAGCAGTGGTTTCCTGATCTTCGCCTACGCCGTCTCTCCTTCGAATACCCTGGATCAGCCGGGGCTGGTCCCCGGCACCCTACCATGGCTCGAGAGCAATGAGGCGCTCGCCCTCGCCACTCGCATGGAGACCTGACTT
>NZ_JBIMCF010000298.1:0-255 GCF_048551975.1 Acinetobacter johnsonii
GCCAAGTGCCCTTTCGACCTCCAATTCCTAACGTGGGACTTCTCCTGAGGCGCTGTAGCGGGAAAGGGCTTCATCTTGCGATGATGGGGGAGCCACGTGGTTTTTCTCGAGTTACGGCGGGATTCTCGAGTTACGACGGGGAATTCAGGCTGCCTCTTGTGTTGGCCCAGGCAAGTACAATCTTCCATTCGAGTTGCGAAGGAAAGCTGGGGATTGCTCTCGAGTGACTGCAGGGCCAATAGACCTCATCTAGGC
>NZ_JBIMCF010000299.1:0-255 GCF_048551975.1 Acinetobacter johnsonii
GCCTAAACCTGTCAATAGTGGATGTCTAATAGACTGTCTATTTTTACAATAGATTAATTTATCCTTTTACAAGTGTTTTGTCTAAATTTGCATAAAATTAGGCATGGTTTGTCTAACTTATTAGCTGAAATCAAAAAAAACATGGATTTAATTTTTGTTCAAAAAACATACAAATAGATTAATTTTAAAAATCAAAGAAGGGAACTTTCTGAAAAAAAGTTGGTAACTTTTTTTTGCCTGAAAACAGATAAGAAT
>NZ_JBIMCF010000300.1:0-255 GCF_048551975.1 Acinetobacter johnsonii
GCCTTGACTAGACGGACCTTTGTTGGCAAAGTAATGTTTCTGCTTTTGAATATGCTATCTAGGTTGGTCATAACTTTCCTTCCGAGGAGTAAGCGTCTTTTAATTTCATGGCAACAGTCGCCATCTGCAGTGATTTTGGAGCCTAAAAAAATAAAGTCTGACTGTTTCCACTGTTTTCCCATCTATTTCCCATGAAGTGATGGGACCGGATGCCATGATCTTTGTTTTCTGAATGTTGAGCTTTAAGCCATCTTT
>NZ_JBIMCF010000301.1:0-255 GCF_048551975.1 Acinetobacter johnsonii
TGCTCAAACTGCTCAACTTGTTGAGTTATTAAAAAACCCACCGGCAGGTGAAGAAGCATTCTTGGTTGATTTGCTTGAAAACCGTGTTCCTGCAGGTGTTGACCAAGCAGCTTACGTAAAAGCAGCTTTCTTGGCAGCGATTGCAAAAGGCGAAGCGACATCTCCGCTAGTTTCTAAAGAACGTGCAGTTTATTTACTAGGTACGATGCTTGGTGGCTATAACGTAGCGCCTTTAGTTGAGCTTCTGGATGATGC
>NZ_JBIMCF010000302.1:0-255 GCF_048551975.1 Acinetobacter johnsonii
ATAATAAGATGCCGTACTGATGCAACTCTTGCATAAGTTCTGTGCGATAGACTCTAACATAGGCGACTAGAGCATCTACATCTGTATAGTCATATTCGGAGGCAGCGACATAAATTTTGCAATAATCATTTAAAAGTATGGTGTTTAGTTGCATGTGACTGGTCTCTATTTTTGTTTTTTTAATTTATTGTATTGGACTGAAGCATTTTGGCTAAAGCGGCTAATGTTCAGTGGGCGAGAGTATAAGGTGTAGTG
>NZ_JBIMCF010000303.1:0-255 GCF_048551975.1 Acinetobacter johnsonii
TTCAGTCTTCAGGGTGAATCAAAGCAGCAAGACAGACACCAAGATTACCCAGTTTGGACGCGTACTCAGTACCCTGAATATCGATATCAACTTCGCCAATTCACCACAGGCCAAAGGCCGTGTGGAACGTGCCAACAGAACCCTTCAGGACCGTCTGATCAAGGAGATGCGACTGGAAGGTATCAGCTCGATTGAGCAAGCTAATGCCTGCCTACCCTGCTTCATTGAGCAGTTCAATCAGAAGTTCGCCAAGAT
>NZ_JBIMCF010000304.1:0-255 GCF_048551975.1 Acinetobacter johnsonii
TTATTCAGGTGATGATGCAACAGCTTATCAACTGATTCTGTCGGGAGCAAATGTCAATATTTCTGTGACTGCAAACATTGCACCAAAAGAAATGAGCGATGTTTGCGCGGCAGCACTGGCAGGCGAAGCTGAAAATGCAGAAAACCTAAATACCCAAGTTGCAAATTTACACGAAATTCTATTTTGCGAATCAAACCCAATTCCTGTGAAATGGGCACTTCATGAAATTGAGTTAATTGAAACGGGTCTTGGTTT
>NZ_JBIMCF010000305.1:0-255 GCF_048551975.1 Acinetobacter johnsonii
GTGTCTTGGCGTTTGCAATTCGACCATTGGGATCTGCACTATGTGCCTAATGCTTTGGTCTATATTTATATGCCTGAAACCTTTGGGGGGTTATGGAAACAACGTTTACGTTGGGCACAGGGTGGATTTGAGGTCTTATTGGCCTATACCAAACAAATGTTTAAATGGCGCTTACGCCGTATGTGGCCTGTCGCAATTGTGTCTATGATCAGTGTGATATGGGCTTATGTAATGTTTGGCATCATTGTTTTATAT
>NZ_JBIMCF010000306.1:0-255 GCF_048551975.1 Acinetobacter johnsonii
TTACGACTTCACCCCAGTCATCGGCCACACCGTGGTAAGCGTCCTCCTTGCGGTTAGACTAACTACTTCTTGTGCAACAAATTCCCATGGTGTGACGGGCGGTGTTTACAAGGCCCGGGAACGTATTCACCGCGGCATTCTGATCCGCGATTACTAGCGATTCAGACTTCATGGAGTCGAGTTGCAGACCCCAATCCGGACTACGATCGGCTTTTTGAGATTAGCATCCTATCGCTAGGTAGCAACCCTTTGTAC
>NZ_JBIMCF010000307.1:0-254 GCF_048551975.1 Acinetobacter johnsonii
CTTTAAATGTATCTTACGAGCAAATAAAAACAGTCCGAAAAGTCACACACATTCAATTCACGTTTAAAGAAAAATCAAAAAATATTTAGCATAAATCTGAACAGAATGATTTTTATAAATTGACTGATTCACAAATTAATATGTTTGGTAATCAGCTTTCACGCTTACATGAAGTATCTCTCCTAGCACAACAAGGTGAAAGTTATGACGACTTAGCTATCAAAATTAAAGATATGCTGCGAGATCCAATACAA
>NZ_JBIMCF010000308.1:0-254 GCF_048551975.1 Acinetobacter johnsonii
TACCGATATCACGCAACACTTTGCGATGACAATGAATTAATTGCTAAACAGCTCATTGAACTCACAGAGGAAAATTCCGATTGGGGATTTGGTCTGGGCTTCTCATATTTACGACATGTTGAGAATCACTGCTGGAATCACAAGCGGGTTTACCGCATTTACTGGGAGTTGGCACTAAATCTGCGGATTAAACCGAGAAGAAGACTAAAACGGCACGCGCCTGAACCATTGACAGACCCAATCCGAGAAAATCA
>NZ_JBIMCF010000309.1:0-253 GCF_048551975.1 Acinetobacter johnsonii
GCGTCAGATGTGTATAAGAGACAGCTGTTTGCCTTTACAGGTTGGAAGTTATGGTAGGCCCAATGCGCTTATATGTGGAACAAGAGCATTTAGAAAAAGCACAGCACGATGTTGCTGTGCTTTTTTCTCGTGGTGTCGAAGTCAGCATCGAAGTCGCCGAAAAGTTAAATGCACGTTTTTTCCGTTTTCATCCTGACCTGGGTCTGTGTGCCGATGCTGATGGGCTTTGGCTTTGTGCCAATGGCATGAAAAT
>NZ_JBIMCF010000310.1:0-253 GCF_048551975.1 Acinetobacter johnsonii
CTTTTTTGTGGTGTTATACGACATTGTGATGTCGAATATTCAAGTGGCTAAATTGGTCCTCGGCCCAATTGATCGTCTACAACCCAAGTGGTTTCTTGTTCCGCTGGAAACACAACATGAGGAAGTAAACACCTTACTGGCGATGATTATTACCACTATACCAGGCACTGTTTCAGCAGGCATCGATCAAGATCGTGGGGACATTTTAGTTCACGCCCTCAGCACCGATGATGAAAATGCCGAGATTGAAAAT
>NZ_JBIMCF010000311.1:0-253 GCF_048551975.1 Acinetobacter johnsonii
GTTCTGAGCACTCTCAATATCGATATCATTTTCGCTAACTCCCCTCAAGCCAAAGGTCGTGTAGAACGAGCGAATAGAACACTTCAGGATCGTCTGATTAAGGAGATGCGTCTAGAAGGCATCAGTTCAATTGCAGATGCCAATAAGTGGCTGCCGTGCTTTATTGAGCAATTTAATCGTAAATTCGCCAAGATGGCTTTTAATTCCAAGGATCTACATCGGCCTATCGCTGAAACAGCCGAAGAATTAGATG
>NZ_JBIMCF010000312.1:0-253 GCF_048551975.1 Acinetobacter johnsonii
CGTTTATACCAAACGCCGTCGTCAGTGGTAAGCTAAGCCCTATTGAAAACAATAGGGTGCTGGGGTTGTGTCGCGTGCAATTCAAACTGCCGATTTAGAATGGCAACATATTGATGGCATATATGTGCCAGTTTCAAAACAATTTGGCGATGTCTATTTTTCCAAAGACAATGGTCTACTTGAAACACGCCAGGTGTTTTTAAATGGCAACGATTTATCTGAGCGCCTGTCAAATCTTCAGTCCTTTGAATAT
>NZ_JBIMCF010000313.1:0-253 GCF_048551975.1 Acinetobacter johnsonii
GAGCAGCACTAGAAAACATGCACAATACACCGTTTATCTCACACTTGATACTTAAAGGGAATTTCCACGAACATAAAGAAGTGATGTCGAAGTCACGAGAGTTAGGCATGCAGACTTTTGATCAGGCTTTGTTTGATTTATAAAATCAAGGTGCAATCGCTTACGAAGAGGCGCTACGAAATGCAGACTCGGTCAATGAATTAAGTCTACAGATTAAATTAAAGTGTAGTCGTGCCAACCCACAGTTAAACTC
>NZ_JBIMCF010000314.1:0-252 GCF_048551975.1 Acinetobacter johnsonii
TGGCTTGATCTGCTTTTTGTTTTAAGGCTTCAATTTGTTGGAAAAGTTTTTCTGTGGTAGTAATTGAAATCCATGCATGATCAGGTTGTGGTAATTGCGCTACATAGTCGATTAAATCTTCAATATGAATGTCTTGGTTGAGATAAGCGGTTTGCCATTCTTGAAGTGTCCAGCCAATGCATTTGTTCTGACTCATTTTTTTCATTCCAACTTGTATACATGATGGAATACAAAAATGCAGAATCTATGCCA
>NZ_JBIMCF010000315.1:0-252 GCF_048551975.1 Acinetobacter johnsonii
TGCTTATACTCAAATTAACGCGATTGCGGAAAATGTAGGCTTAAGCATTGAACAAATTTTAGAGTTTGGCGCGACCAAGCGGAAAAAAGGCACACGTAAGTCGGTTGAACCGCGTTACCGTAACAAAGGCAATGCTGTTGAGACATGGACTGGCCGTGGTAAGCACCCACGTTGGTTAGTGGCTCAGTTAGAAAAAGGTGCGAAGCTTGAAGATTTTCTAATCTAAGTCCTCACCTTGTCACAGATGTGACA
>NZ_JBIMCF010000316.1:0-252 GCF_048551975.1 Acinetobacter johnsonii
GATTGATAATGATAAAGAAATTAATCAATTGAAAATTAATTACATCAGACTACAAACGGACATTCAAAATTGTAATATTAGGATTGAATCAATTTAGACTAGTCATAGTATGTGTATATTGAAGAATCTCTACAATTAACATAATACACCTTATACGAAATGCGTTATAATTATCTATATAAATCTATGCTGTAGTTTCTAGGTTATAGCCCGAACATCCCTGTTCGGGCTTTTTTTATGATTTTTCACGTT
>NZ_JBIMCF010000317.1:0-252 GCF_048551975.1 Acinetobacter johnsonii
TACCTGTCGACGAATGAACGTTTACCTACTTTATTCTTTCCTGTGTCTCCACCACCTTACATGAATGGTGAAGCAAAAGATTTTTTATCATGGGTTATTCAGTGTAATCACCCTGAGTTTTCTCCAGATGTGGTTTGTGATTGGCTTGAAGCGCGTTTGCCGAATCCTGTAGATGATGAGTCGCAGTGGAAAATTAAGACGGATTTGAGTGAAATAGAGAAGTTAGATGATAAAGCATTGGATCAGTTGATT
>NZ_JBIMCF010000318.1:0-252 GCF_048551975.1 Acinetobacter johnsonii
GGCGATACCATAAAATAGCATGAGACCAAGTAAGAGCGTTTTACGTGGCACTTTTGCAGCCAAAATGGCAATGACAGGCGCGCCACTTGTGACACCTAAAGCATAGGCACTAATAAAATGCCCTGTGACAGGTATACTTAGCTTGAAACTTTGTGAGCTCTCTTGGATGAGTCCCATCGCAACGAACTCAGTAGTCCCAATACAAAAACCACCGAGGGCCAATGCCAAAATAATGACAGATAAGTGGTGGGT
>NZ_JBIMCF010000319.1:0-252 GCF_048551975.1 Acinetobacter johnsonii
TTGTTTGATGTCTTGCACATCACTTTCAGTATTTTCTGTGCTAAGAGAGTGGACCAAAATATCGCCACGTTCTTGATCAATACCGGCAGAGACCGTGCCAGGCGTTGTGGTAATAATCATTGCCAGTAAAGAGTTTACTTGCTCATGTTCTGTTTCTAATGGAACACGGTACCATTTAGGATGTAATTTTTTCGGTGACCCTAATACCAGTTTAGCAACCCGAAAATTGGAAATAATAATATCCCACAAGAC
>NZ_JBIMCF010000320.1:0-251 GCF_048551975.1 Acinetobacter johnsonii
TGTGGAGTTATCCATGTGAGAGTAAGTCATCGCCAGCTCATTAATTCTAAATCCCCCTCCGCTAATCGCTGAGGGGGATTTTTTTATGCAAGGAATGGTAAATAATAAAAAATAAACGAATCAATCGTCTAATTGAGATATATAGTAAATCATTATAAAACTAATAAAACTAATAAAACTAATAAAACTAATAAAACTAATAAAACTAATAAAACTAATAAAACTAATAAAACTAATAAAACTAATAAAAC
>NZ_JBIMCF010000321.1:0-251 GCF_048551975.1 Acinetobacter johnsonii
CCTACGGAATGTGGAACCACCCACGAGGCCACGTCTGGAATGTCCTCGTGAGACCGGCCTCATCCTGAGGTGCGACCGGAAGGTCGGGAACCCCTTCCAGACAAAGCAGGGGAGTCGACCCTCCTGTGGAGATCAGGAGGGTAGAAGGGGCTCAGAGGAAGTGGTGCCGGAAAACCTCGGTGTTCCTCTCCAGGGAGACCGGGATGCCGGGGAACTTTGTGGGGGCGCATCAAGGGTGCCAAGTACCGTTT
>NZ_JBIMCF010000322.1:0-251 GCF_048551975.1 Acinetobacter johnsonii
AGGTTGAGTAAGACTTTTTCGATGTGGAATATGGTTTTGTCATTATTACGCCTATTCAGATGGATGCAACCAACTATGAAGTTTTGCATGCATTACAAGTGCAAATAAGTGCTTAAAAGTCACTACAGTTGAGCAATACAAGGAATGTATTCAGCTGGTTGTTATAACTTTGTGAAAATACGCGCCGAGATACTATTTTCACTTACTTTTTTGCTATTCTTAGCGCAAATTAATCTGATTATTTTTTGTAT
>NZ_JBIMCF010000323.1:0-251 GCF_048551975.1 Acinetobacter johnsonii
TTGTGGTTTGTTCTCTACATCACGTTTGCTGTTTGGTTTGGCAAGAGAATGACAAGCACCACAGAGCCTAGCGCGTCTATCAAAACGTTCGGTACCAGCGAAAGGCTTATTCTTCTCATGTGATTTTATCATGGCAGGTGCGGCGCTACAGTACTTTGTACCAAACACGGTTGAAGCCTTTACATTAGCCAGCTAATTGTGTGTGATTCTGTTCATTAGTATCTGGAGCATTATTATGGTGTGCTATATCC
>NZ_JBIMCF010000324.1:0-251 GCF_048551975.1 Acinetobacter johnsonii
TGGCAGCGTTCGGTGTCTCGAGCTTAACAGACTTGATTGGTCGTACAGATTTGCTGGAAATGCTTCCTGGTGAAACGGAGAAACATGCGCACCTTGATTTGAGCGCTTTACTGGAGTCACATCCTTCTGCGCAAGGTAAGGCACAGTACTGTGAAGTTGAAGGTAACGCACCGTTCGATAACGGCTTGCTTGCTGAGAAAATGGTTGCTGAAATGCTACCAGCCATTGAAGCTGGGATCACAGGTGAATAT
>NZ_JBIMCF010000325.1:0-250 GCF_048551975.1 Acinetobacter johnsonii
ATGTTGCAGTGATTGAGGACTTTCCAACCGCAGTCTATCAAAAGTTGATTAATGTCATGTTGGTGGGGTCGTTCAATGGTATCAAGTACGCATTTCCCATCATGAAAGCGCAGCAGTTTGGTCGCGTGATTAATATGGCTTCGATTAACGGTCTGATTTGCTTTGCTGGAAAGGCCGGTTATAACAGTGCTAAGCATGGTGTGATTGGTTTGACCAAAGTTGCGGCTTTAGAGTGCGCGCGCGATGGCAT
>NZ_JBIMCF010000326.1:0-250 GCF_048551975.1 Acinetobacter johnsonii
TCTTCCTCCTGCTACAGCGCGCTTTGCGATAGAACAACTTGCACGCGTTTTCCCACAACGTAAAGATGTACAAATACGTCCTTTGCGGATTGCAGGGATTCGAGCAGAAGAGATCAAACCTCAAGCACAATCAACTCAAATGATTCTACATATTCATGGTGGCGCTTTTTTTGTAGGATCGCTTAAAACGCATCGTGCTTTTCTTTCCGAAGTTGCAGCACGAACACAGATGCAAGTGCTACATCTAGAT
>NZ_JBIMCF010000327.1:0-250 GCF_048551975.1 Acinetobacter johnsonii
GGCAAACTCGGTGCCGACTTTGATGGGGTATGGACTAATCGACCATTGTGTGCCGACTAAACTTAAATACCCTTTAATAGATGCATTGAAAGAGAATGGTGTGCCATACGATTATGTTGAATTTCCAAAATCGAACCATGGAATGTATAATGATATTGATAAATTGCAGGAGTTTATCAATCTATCACTTGAATACTGTGATAAATATTTTGGTAAATAAGATAAAGACAAACCCCAGTTTGCATAACTG
>NZ_JBIMCF010000328.1:0-250 GCF_048551975.1 Acinetobacter johnsonii
CGATGTGGGTGCTTCGGCAATTAGTCAGCAAATTAGTAAGCTCGAACAAGAGTTAAGCATTCGCTTATTACAGCGTAATGCTTTTGGCGTCACGCCTACACCCGCAGGTCTTGCCTTTTTAAAGCACTCTCAACTTATTTTGCGTCAAGTGAACTTCGCCATAGATGCTGCACATTCAGCACGGCTTTCCGGTCATGTCAGCCTTGGTTTTCCACCGACCATTACCGCTTTAATTGGCATCCCTTTAATG
>NZ_JBIMCF010000329.1:0-250 GCF_048551975.1 Acinetobacter johnsonii
TTCTTCATCTATCAAATAAAGTTTGATCTAATGTCTTATTAAACTTAAGTGAGCAGCTAAAAATAACGCCGAGATGATGTAGGCTTTATTCAGCTGAAGAGTGGCTTTAGAACTTCCAGTTATAGAAGACGTCGATAGCACGCTCTAATGACTGACTCGATTCTAAGTACATACGTTTGTTCATTTGATAGCGTAGAGTCAGTTTATTGACTGGTGTTAAGACACCCACGCCATAACGAATATATAAGTC
>NZ_JBIMCF010000330.1:0-250 GCF_048551975.1 Acinetobacter johnsonii
CAGCTATATCGTAAAGCACGTGCCATTAAAGGCATTAAAAAGATTCTGATTGGTTCAGGCTTGCGCTATGACTTGGCGGTGTTAAACCCTGACTATGTCAAAGAATTGGTACAGCATCATGTTGGTGGTTATTTAAAAATTGCGCCTGAACATACCGAAAAAGGTCCATTGTCGATGATGATGAAACCAGGCATCGGGACCTATGATCGTTTCAAGCAAATGTTTGATCGTTTCAGTAAGGAAGCAGGTA
>NZ_JBIMCF010000331.1:0-250 GCF_048551975.1 Acinetobacter johnsonii
AATAAAATAACAGGCATCATCACGGGTGCAGTAAATTCATTTAGGTCAGTGTCTAATAATAATTTATAGAACATCCACGTGAGGACAATAATCACGATATAAGGCACAACTGCTAAGAAAGCACGCCCTGATTTCGGTGCGGCCAACCTCGGTGCCGCGATGCGGAATTTACTCTCTGCAAAGAAGAGTGAAACCACTAAAAACAGTGTTGAGGTCAGTAATAACGTGTAAACACCATATTGATAAAGTA
>NZ_JBIMCF010000332.1:0-250 GCF_048551975.1 Acinetobacter johnsonii
GTGCCAAGTATGGCAAGACCGTGCGCGATAACTATAATTGGAACCATTTAGATGTGATTAACCAGTTCGTTGGTCTACGTTCTATTTTTGCTCCAGACCCTGTTGATGTTTACCGTCAACATGCGAACCGCTTGAAACTTCATGGACTCTAAAATTTAGGCATAAAAAAATGCGCCATTGGGCGCATTTTTTACTCGTATAAAACTTACAATGAAGCTTTAACTTTACGAGCTGGTAACTTTTCACGAAT
>NZ_JBIMCF010000333.1:0-249 GCF_048551975.1 Acinetobacter johnsonii
TTATGATATCCCCCTTAAATTCTAAATGAATGGACGAAAAACATGACTGCTATCGCAAATGATCACGTGGTTTCTTTCAACTACAACTTGACTAACGCTGAAGGCGAAACGCTAGACCAATCACAAGGTGAACCACTTGCATATTTGCACGGCGCAGGTAACCTCATCCCAGGTTTAGAAAATGCATTGCTAGGCAAAACTGTAGGTGAAAAATTCACTGTTACTGTTCCTGCTGCTGAAGGTTATGGC
>NZ_JBIMCF010000334.1:0-249 GCF_048551975.1 Acinetobacter johnsonii
GTTCATAATTGGCATATTCTTCAGGTTTAAGCATTTCAAATAAATTAGGCCAATAAATCCAATTCCGATTGCGTATAGCAATGATTCTCATGGCATGATTAATGGAAAACTCAGGATATTTTTTATATTTATTTTTATGGGTAATAATATTTTCAACTTGGTGTACATTTTTAAAAGATGCATCACCGTTCAGTTGGTCAACAATCGATGTTAAGGTTTGATGATTAATTTTTTTAAGCTGCTTTAAAT
>NZ_JBIMCF010000335.1:0-249 GCF_048551975.1 Acinetobacter johnsonii
GGACTGACCATGCCGCGGCCCTGGGCGCCACACATCGGCGAGGCCGCCGGCCTCTTGCTGATCGCGGCCCCGCTGATCGCCTACGAGGCACACATCAACGCCCACGCGGTGCCCACGACGTGGCTGACGCTCATCATCGTGGGCGTCCTGGCCGGCCCGGTCTACAAGGCCGGCCGCGCCCTCGCCCGCGAACGCATCGTCCAGGCTGAGCACGAGCAGCTGCTCCCCGCAGCCCAGGCCGCGCTTAGG
>NZ_JBIMCF010000336.1:0-249 GCF_048551975.1 Acinetobacter johnsonii
GGTAGTGTCCCTGTAAAATGGCCATCATTCTTTTCAGAGTAGAAACTTAGTTCCCGGGTGACTTGAATATTTTTCGGGTCTAGTTTGCCAATCAAACTGACAAATTGGGGCCCGCCTTGGGTAAGGACATCACTTTTTTGTTGCCCTGCAATCACTAAACTATGTACAGGTAAATTCGGCAGAGGCTGAGCAGTTTTACCAAAAGCCACCACTTGGTCTTCGATCAGGGTTACTTTGTTGGTACGGGTA
>NZ_JBIMCF010000337.1:0-249 GCF_048551975.1 Acinetobacter johnsonii
TGCATTAGGACGGAACCAACCATCCCGCGCCAACCGACCAGACCTACTTTCATGACACTTTGCCTCGGTGCGTTAAAAATTAAAAGGGGATTCGAGTGTACCAAAAGAGCGCTTAACTGCAAGCACTACACAATGAAAACAGCAATTATATGGTGCAATATATCTTGTTTATGTTACATGCAAAATTGATATTAATTTATGAATCTCCAAAAAAGTAAGAATATAAGAGTGGGTATTTATGATCTGGGT
>NZ_JBIMCF010000338.1:0-249 GCF_048551975.1 Acinetobacter johnsonii
GCATCAAACAGTCGGCTACCTAAAATTTCAAATGCCATGGACTGCAAGATATCGCCCGCAAGCAAAGCTGTATCTTCACCATACGCCACAGGACAGGTCGGCTGACCACGGCGCAAAAGATCATTATCCATACACGGCAAATCATCAGGTGCCAAGGAATAACAATGAATCAACTCCACAGCCACAGCGGCGCGGCGCACGGCCGCTGTATTAGTGTTTGGATGTAAATGTGCGGTGGCATAGCACAGC
>NZ_JBIMCF010000339.1:0-249 GCF_048551975.1 Acinetobacter johnsonii
GTCATGATTGAGAAATATAAAACCTATTTGCTAAATACCCATCTCTCGATCAAAAAAGATTTAACAATCAGAACAAGTTATGACAGTTCTGTTGGGGAAGAAACTGTTCAGGGTTTAAGTAATGCCATCTTAAAAATGAATGGTTCTGACAACTTGTTAAGTGTTGATAATGCTGAGAATGCTTTAATTCGTGTGTTAGTAAAAGAAGATACTCTACAGGGCTGTGCGAAAGACTGCGGTGTGAATCGA
>NZ_JBIMCF010000340.1:0-249 GCF_048551975.1 Acinetobacter johnsonii
ACTGTAGCTCGCATGCCTAATTGGCTAGTCAAAGGTCCGTAACCTACTAAACCAGATTGAATAGTTTTTCCTCGATCAGAAGACGTGGTTGGCAATGTGTGATTTAAAGTAAATGATCCTCCCCACTCTTCTGGAATCTTATTAGTAATAATATTAATTACCCCCCCCCTGGGCGCCGGACCATATAAAGGAAAAAATGGTCCCCGGACCAAATGAAATCACCGAAAACACGAAGGTCTAAACCCAAGA
>NZ_JBIMCF010000341.1:0-246 GCF_048551975.1 Acinetobacter johnsonii
GCTATAATCACGTTGTGTACGTTTAACTCGTTGTTCTCGTGCATGTTCCATAAAATAAGTCTCTTAAGGTGTAAACTTATTTCAGGACGGGACAGATGTATAAATAAAAAAAGCGCCCCAAAGGAGCGCTTTTTTCACACAATCAGATGATTATGCAGTTACTTTAGCAACTACACCAGCACCAACTGTACGACCACCTTCACGGATCGCAAAACGTAGACCTGGGTCCATTGCGATTGGGTGGAT
>NZ_JBIMCF010000342.1:0-243 GCF_048551975.1 Acinetobacter johnsonii
TAAGCTTCTGTTGGTGTTACTTAACGGGTGAATGGCAACATAATCAAAAAAAAGCGATAAAAATAAAGAAGCATGGACGACTCTCAATGAGTTTATTCCGCTATGGTTTAGACTATGTTCAAATGGCGATTCAGCGTTTAATTGGTTTTGGGAAAAAAGAAGAGTTTAAGGAAATTTTGGCAATTTTAAGAAAGCAGAATCCTGATAGGATAAGGGTTCTGTGAAATTTGTCGTGTACAGAGA
>NZ_JBIMCF010000343.1:0-240 GCF_048551975.1 Acinetobacter johnsonii
CTAGGTAAAGTGACCGATCGAGGTCGTAGTGGAAAAGATAATCGATTATTTTTAGAAGCAGTCCTATGGATTGCCCGTACAGGCAGTCCATGGCGTGGTCTACCTCCTCATTTTGGTAAATGGAATACCGTCTTTAAAAGATACGGTAATCCCCCCTAAAAATAATAGGATCTAAAAGTAGAATTTTCTCTTAAGATACGAGCAGGAGATTCTGCATGAAAACATCTAAATTTACTGACA
>NZ_JBIMCF010000344.1:0-239 GCF_048551975.1 Acinetobacter johnsonii
TATATTTTAATTTTGTCATCGGGACACTACGCTTCGCTACGTCTTGCGAAGCAATGCTTCTCATCTCAGAATATTGACTCTCCGACAAACCCGGTACGGTTCACATTGCCTTGATTGGCTTCAATTAATTTGATGGCTTCAACTTTAAATTCTGTGGTGTAAGTCTTGTGTTTCTTGCTCATGGTAAACTCCTGATGAGTGTGTTTAGTTTACCAAGTTAAAACCTCCTGTTTTTTCAG
>NZ_JBIMCF010000345.1:0-233 GCF_048551975.1 Acinetobacter johnsonii
ATGTTGTGCAGGCTCTACATATGGCGATGCAGCATGTGACGGATCGAGCGACAAGGATGATTCATCATTCAGACAGAGGCTCACAGTATTGCTCTGAACTATATCAATCGGCATTGCGCCTGGAATATTAAAGCAAGAGTTTTTAACTACACGATGTCAAACCATGAAGGAGTTAGATCACTTAATTACGGAATCTATCATGATTTATAATTGTTATAGACCACATTTAAGTT
>NZ_JBIMCF010000346.1:0-227 GCF_048551975.1 Acinetobacter johnsonii
GATAGATTCCGTAATTAAGTGATCTAACTCCTTCATGGTTTGACATCGTGTAGTTAAAAACTCCTGCTTTAATATTCCATTAATCCGCTCTGCTAATTCATTCTGGTATGAGAAACACTGTTTCGCAAGGCCTCCATCTGTCATGGAAGGACATATCCCATAATGGCGCAATGCCGATTGATATAGCTCAGAGCAATACTGTGAGCCTCTGTCTGAATGATGAATCA
>NZ_JBIMCF010000347.1:0-224 GCF_048551975.1 Acinetobacter johnsonii
TTGCAAAGCTTTAGAAATCCTCTAGAATGCACCCCATACCGACGAGATAGACGGAAACGAACGAAGCACGAAGTGCTGAGTTGTTAAGTATATTGAGTCCAGTTTCTGGCACTGACGAGGTGTTAGAAAGATCATTAAGAGATTATGAAGAACAACTTGTGTGGATTTTTACTGATTGATCGATCGAAAATATTTCATTGATTGAATGGTAAAAATTACTCGAA
>NZ_JBIMCF010000348.1:0-223 GCF_048551975.1 Acinetobacter johnsonii
TAAGTCGAAGGCTTTAAAATGGTTTTCAAGCTTTTTGGAGAAATTGCAACTTCTTCTAAAACCACGCCTTATTCGATGCCTTATTTTGCAATTATTATCTTCAATTCCTACAGTAAACAACTTACTAATACTTTGCTTGCAGTTTTTAAAAGCAGTGATGAAACTGTCCCAATGATCACTTGCAATTCGGGTCTAGTGAATACCTAATTGTTTAAGCTTTGTC
>NZ_JBIMCF010000349.1:0-220 GCF_048551975.1 Acinetobacter johnsonii
AAAACGCTTGTGTCGCTTACAATACAGGTGGTTCAGCGCTTTTATCTGACGTACAGCGTACATACTCATTTTTATGCCCTGAGCTTGTAAGTATTTGGTTAATCGAATATAACCATAGCTCTCCCTTGTCTCTTCATGGGCTATTTTCACCAATATCGTCTGTTGATTTCGTTGAATCGTTCTTTTGCTCACGCCTCTCTTGAGCCAATCATAAAAACAT
>NZ_JBIMCF010000350.1:0-219 GCF_048551975.1 Acinetobacter johnsonii
TGTTATTCCCAAGTAGAAATGTCCTACCTAATAACCAAATAGAAATGTCCTATACAGACATTTCCAAGTCAAGCACAGGATTTAGATTTCGTTCTTTGATTGCTATTTTCTGTGCACGTCTGCTTGGCATCTTTTGAGAACGATTGCGTTTGTTTTGTTGTTCCAGTTCTTCATGCTGTTGTTGGATATGATTCAGAACAGCACCCAACCGTTTATTCT
>NZ_JBIMCF010000351.1:0-219 GCF_048551975.1 Acinetobacter johnsonii
TCACTTGCAATTCGGGTCTAGTGAATACCTAATTGTTTAAGCTTTGTCTTCAACCTTTGGACTGTAGCTAAATCTCTCTTACCCCAAACATAAGCAACAATCTCACCTGTTTCTCGATGGTGGGCGTAAATAAGCCATTGTTTATTATTTTAATTTCCACCAAAAGTCCAGAATTCATCTACTTCGAGAGATTCATAATGACTTTGTTTAGGCTGAATT
>NZ_JBIMCF010000352.1:0-218 GCF_048551975.1 Acinetobacter johnsonii
TTTAATAGGATTTTGCTGATCTAAATGCTTTTGATGCCAGGCACGAAGTGTTTCAGGAGTACAACCGATCTTAGGCGCAATTGCTGTGATTGCAGCCTAAGTAGAAGGATAATTTTTTTCAGATTCAATCAATAATTGAACCGCTCTTTCTCTGATTTCAGGGGTATATTTTAATTTTGTCATCGGGACACTACGCTTCGCTACGTCTTGCGAAGCAA
>NZ_JBIMCF010000353.1:0-213 GCF_048551975.1 Acinetobacter johnsonii
ACACCCCGAATCAGACGTATGAGCAAACTAAAACCGAGCTAATTGCTTAACTCGGTTTGAAGTGGAATACTGTCAATCTATTTCAGGACAAGACAAAGCTCAAAACTGAATTTATTCAGGATGTGATTTATCACATTGATAAAGAGTGTGGGACTGATCTTGGAAAAAAGTATACCGAGCACGTTTCAAAGATTGGCAAAGCCAAAGAAGACT
>NZ_JBIMCF010000354.1:0-210 GCF_048551975.1 Acinetobacter johnsonii
TGATCAGTGAATGTTCAGCCACGTGATCAGTGCATGATAGCCACGTGATCAGTGCATGATAGCCACGTGATCAGTGCATGATCAGTTACGTGAGCAGTGTGTGATCAGCCACGTGATCAGTGAATGTTCAGCCACGTGATCAGTGCATGATAGCCACGTGATCAGTGCATGATAGCCACGTGATCAGTGCATGATCAGTTACGTGAGCAG
>NZ_JBIMCF010000355.1:0-208 GCF_048551975.1 Acinetobacter johnsonii
TATTATCAAGCAGAAAAACGTGCTCAAATGACTGCACAAGTAACCGAACAAATACTTGAGTTGGTTATGGAATATCGTTGTCTCATGCCAAGTATCGTAACACGTAACCTGTATTGGCTTATTAAAGGCAAATTGTTGCAGCGTGGTTTAAAGTGTGGACGGGATCAGTTATTTAAAATATTGAAAGAAAATAATTTATTGATTCGCC
>NZ_JBIMCF010000356.1:0-205 GCF_048551975.1 Acinetobacter johnsonii
GAATCAATAAATTATTTTCTTTCAATATTTTAAATAACTGATCCCGTTCACACTTTAAACCACGCTGCAACAATTTGCCTTGAATAAGCCAATACAGGTTACGTGTTCCGATACTTGGCATGAGACAACGATATTCCATAACCAACTCAAGTATTTGTTCGGTTACTTGTGCAGTCATTTGAGCACGTTTTTCTGCTTGATAATA
>NZ_JBIMCF010000357.1:0-204 GCF_048551975.1 Acinetobacter johnsonii
ACTCGTTTAACAGACCCTAGACGAGTCAAGAAATTGATAGCAGTGCTAGCTATCGGTTTCTGTTGGTGCTATTTAACAGGTGAATGGCAACATGATCAAAAAAAAGTGATAAAAATAAAGAAGCATGGACGACTCTCAATGAGTTTATTTCGCTATGGTTTAGACTATGTTCAAATGGCGATTCAGCGTTTAATTGGTTTTGGG
>NZ_JBIMCF010000358.1:0-202 GCF_048551975.1 Acinetobacter johnsonii
TAATGCTTTGGCTGAAACGGTGAATGGCTTATACAAAACAGAGGTGATTGAATATTTAAAAGCAGATTGGCAAGGTTTAGCAGATGTACAACTTGCGGCACTAAACTGGGTAGATTGGTTCAATAAAAAGCGTGTACACAGTGCACTGGGTTATGTATCGCCTTTTGAGTTTGAAGCAATGTACTATGATAAGATTAACCCG